>CAMKES010000004.1 GCA_946411635.1 uncultured Clostridia bacterium
CGCAAACGGGCGACGTGATGCAGCCGTGGCTGTGGATCGCGCTCTTGGGCGTCGCACTGCTGCTGTGCGGCGGACTGCTGGCGCTTGAGTGGATCAACAGGCGGACGGAATAACGCAGCCGCAGAAAAAGCAGCCGGAAAGCAGAAATGCTTTCCGGTTTTTCGGAGAAGGATATGAACAACGAGCAAGAGAACAAAACGCCGGTCGCCGTGCGGGTGTATCGCAAGCTGCGGTACGTCCTCGCGACGCTCGTGCTGCTGATCATGGCGGCGGCGGTCGCGCAGGTGGTCTACGTTCTTTCGGAATACCAAAAGGGCGATGACATGTACCGCGCCGTTGCGGATTCGTACGTTCTCCCGCCGCGCACGCCGCGACCCAATCAGCAGCAGAACGCCACGGACGGACAGGGTCAACAGGATCAGCAGGACCAACAGGGTCAGCAGGGTCAGCAGGGCGAAGCGACGTTCCGCCCGGACGAGAGCCCGGACCCCGACGCAACGCCCGCTCCGGATTCGGACGCGACGCCGTCGCCGCCGTCCGAGCCGCAGGAGTTCGCGCCGTTTTCCGTGGATTTCGACAGCCTGCTCGCCATGAACGGCGAGTGCGTCGGCTGGATCAGCATTCCGGACACGAACATCAATTTCCCGGTCATGCAGGCGAAGAACAACAGCAAGTATCTCGACATCCTGCCCGACGGGACAAAGAATTCCAACGGCTCGATCTTCATGGACTGCCGGTGCGAGCCGGATCTGTCCGATACGAACACGGTCATCTACGGCCATCACATGAACAGCGGCGCGATGTTCACGTCGCTCGAAAAGTACTACGGGAAGGCGTTCTTCAACGAACACCGCACCGCGTATTATCTGACGCCGAACGCCGACTATAAGATCACGATCATCGCGTGCATGCGGGTCGAGGCGGACGGAGAGGCGTACGACGTCTTCGGATCGGAAACAGAGCTGCGGACGTATCTTTCCGGCGCGCTCAAGAACGCGAAGGTCTCCGCGTCCGTCGACGTGGACACGATCGACCGCATCGTTACGCTGTCGACCTGCTCCGGCAGGACCGGCATCCGCACGGTCGTCGTCGGCACGGTCAAGCGCATCGGATACTGAAAAAAACGGCAGACGGCCGCCCCTCGGGGCGGTCGTTTTTTTCGCAAAAAGCCCTTGACAAACGGGGCGGTCGGTTTTATAATGTGATTTGTGTTTTTTGTATATCATATATTGCCGACACGGAGCGTGAGGCACACCGAACCGAATACGCGTCAATACGGCGAGACGGAAGATGAACGACAGGCGTCCATCCGCGGGGACAACTCCCCCCGGACGGGCGCCTTTCCGGTTGATTGAAAAGAAAAGGAATGAACGCATGAAAAAGTACGTATTTGTGACCGGAGGCGTGGTCTCCGGACTGGGCAAGGGCATTACGGCGGCGTCGCTCGGACGGCTTCTGAAGGCGCGCGGTTTCAAGGTCGCTTCGCAGAAGCTCGACCCGTACATCAACGTCGACCCGGGCACGATGAGCCCGTATCAGCACGGCGAGGTCTACGTGACCGAGGACGGCGCGGAGACCGACCTGGATCTCGGGCACTACGAGCGGTTCATCGATGAGGACCTGAACCGGTACTCGAACCTGACGACCGGCAAGGTCTACGCGAACGTGCTCGCGCGCGAGCGGCAGGGCGGCTATCTCGGCAAGACGGTGCAGACGATCCCGCACATCACCGACGAGATCAAGCGGTTCATCTATCGCGTCGGCGAGAAAACGGACGCGGACGTCGTGATCACGGAGGTCGGCGGCACGATCGGCGACATCGAGGGACAGCCGTTCCTCGAGGCGATCCGACAGGTGGGCCGCGAGGTGGGCCGCGAAAACGCGATCTATATCCACGTGACGCTCGTGCCGTATCTCAAAGCGAGCGGCGAGCACAAGTCCAAGCCGACGCAGCATTCGGTCAAGGAGCTGCTGGGCATGGGCATCACGCCCGACGTGATCGTGCTGCGCTGCGACGAGCCGATCACGGACGACGGGATCTTTGAGAAGATCGCGCATTTCTGCAACGTCGACCGCAACTGCGTGATCGAAAACCTGACGCTCGAAACGCTGTACGAAGCGCCGCTGTATCTCGAGGAGGCGCATTTTTCCGACATCGTTCTGAAAAAACTGCACCTGACCGCGCCGGCGCCGGATCTTGCCGAATGGCGCGAGATGGTCGAGCGCGTCAAGCATCCGACCGGTTCCGTGACGATCGCGCTCGTCGGCAAGTACATGCAGCTGCACGACGCGTATCTTTCGATCGCGGAAGCGCTGAAGCACGCGGGCTACGCGCGCGGCGTTTCGGTGGAGATCCGCTGGATCGATTCGGAGACGTTCACGCCGGACGAACTGGACGGCGTCGACGGCGTGCTGGTCCCGGGCGGCTTCGGCAGCCGCGGGATCGAGGGCATGATCAAAGCGGCGGGCTTTGCGAGAACGCACGGACTGCCGTACTTCGGCATCTGCCTCGGCATGCAGATCCTGTGCATCGAATACGCGCGCAGCGTTCTGGGCTGGGCCGACGCGAACTCCGGCGAGTTCGATCCGGAAAGCCTTCACAAGGTCATCGATTTCATGCCGGGTCAGAGCGACGAGATCGACAAGGGCGGCACGCTGCGGCTCGGCAGCTATCCGTGCGACGTGCAGCCCGGCACGACGCTGCGGCGCTGCTACGGACTGGACGCGATCGCGGAGCGGCACAGACACCGCTATGAGCTCAACAACGAATTCCGACAGCGACTTTCGGACGCCGGTCTGACGTTTTCGGGCGTTTCCCCGGACGGACGCCTGGTTGAAGCGGCAGAGATCACCGAAGCGCCGTTCTTTGTCGGCGTGCAGTATCATCCGGAATTCAAGAGCCGGCCGAACAAGCCGCATCCGCTGTTCCTCGGATTCATCGAGGCGGCGCAGGAGCAAAAAAAACGAGGAGAAAACCCATGAAGCATTATACAAAAGAAGACATCGTCCGCATCGTCAACGAAGAGGACGTCGAATTTATCCGCCTGCAGTTTTCCGATATTTTCGGACAGATGAAGAACGTCGCGGTCACGCGCTCGCAGATCGAAAAGGTTCTGGACAACAAGATCATGATCGACGGCAGCTCGATCGAGGGGTTTACGCGCATTCACGAATCCGACCAGTACCTGCGTCCCGATCTCAACACCTTTGCGATCCTGCCGTGGCAGCCCGCCATGCACAAGACGGCGCGGCTGATCTGCGACGTGTTTAACCCCGACGGCACGCCGTTCGTCGGCGATCCGCGCTACGTTCTGAAGCAGACGCTGAAGCGCGCGGAGGCGCTGGGCTACACGTTCAACGTCGGTCCCGAGATGGAGTTCTTCCTCTTCGAGGCGGACGACAAGGGATTGCCGACGTCGCGCACCGCGGACGCGGCAGGCTATTTCGACATGGCGCCGATCGACCACGGCGGCAACGTGCGCCGCGAGATCTGCCTGATGCTCGAGGAAATGGGCTTCGAGATCGAGGCGAGCCATCACGAGGTTGCCGAAGGGCAGCACGAGATCGACTTCAAGTACGAGGACGCGCTGACCGCTGCCGACAACATTCTGACGTTCCGCATGGCGGTCAAAACGATCTCGCAGAATTACGGTCTGCACGCCACGTTCATGCCGAAGCCCGTGTTCGGGATCAACGGCAGCGGCATGCACGTGAACATGTCGCTGTTTCGCGACGGAAAGAACACGTTCTTCGATCCGGACGGTGAAAAGCAGCTTTCAAAGGAAGCGTACAGCTTCATCGCGGGCGTGCTCAGGCATGTGCGCGGCATGGCGGCGATCACGAACCCGCTCGTCAACTCCTATAAACGCCTCGTGCCCGGCTACGAAGCGCCGTGCTACCTTGCCTGGAGCGCGTCGAACCGTTCGGCGCTGATCCGCATTCCCGCCGCGCGCGGAAGCTCCACGCGCGTCGAGCTCCGCTGCCCCGACCCCGCCTGCAACCCGTATCTGGCGATCGCGGTCTGCCTTGCCGCGGGACTGGACGGCATTGAAAAGGACATGACGCCGCCCGCGGAGATCACCGAAAACATCTACCTGATGACCGACGCGGAGCGCAGGGCGCACGGCATCGACAGTCTGCCGGGGAACCTTCTGGAGGCGGTCGAATGCCTGTCCGCCGATCCGCTGATCGCGGATACGCTCGGCGGGCACGTCTTTACGCACTACACGGAGGGCAAGCGGCGCGAGTGGGACGAATACCGCACGCGCGTGACCGATTGGGAACTGAAAAAATACATGCTGGTTTATTGAGGAGGAACTATGTGCGGAATCGTCGGATATACCGGCTCGAAGCCGGCGGCGCCGATCCTTTTGGACGGGCTCAGGAAACTGGAATACCGTGGCTATGACTCCGCGGGGCTCGCCGTGCGCAGCGGCGACGCGCTCGCCGAGGTCGTGAAGGCGACCGGCAAGCTCCGGAACCTGATCGAAATGACCGACGAGGGGCGCACGCTGCCGGGCTTCTGCGGCATCGGGCATACGCGCTGGGCGACGCACGGCGAACCGAGCCGCGCAAACGCGCATCCGCACGTGTCCGGCAACGCAACGGGCTCCGGCTCCGGTCCGGTCGAGTCGGACGTGGTCGGCGTGCACAACGGCATCATCGAAAACTACGAGGAACTCCGGCAGAAGCTTCTCAACAACGGCTACCGCTTCTACAGCGGCACGGACACCGAGGTCGTGATCAAGCTCGTCGATTACTACTACAAGAAATACAAGATCGGGCCGATCGACGCGATCAACCGCATGATGGTCCGCGCGCGCGGCAGCTACGCGCTTGCGCTGATGTTCCGGGACTATCCCGGCGAGCTCTACTGCGCGCGCAAGGACAGCCCGCTGATCATCGGCGTTGCGGAGGGCGAAAGCTTCCTTGCGTCCGACGTGCCCGCGATCCTGAAGCACACGCGCGACGTGTATTACATCGACAACCTGCAGTCCGCGCGGATCCTGCCCGGCGAGGCGCATTTCTTCGACCTGAACGGCGACGAGGTCTCGCTGCCGAAAACGCGGATCACCTGGAACGCCGAGGCGGCGGAAAAGGGCGGCTACGAGCATTTCATGATCAAGGAGATCCACGAGCAGCCGAAAGCCGTCCGCGACACGCTGAACAGCATCGTGAAAAACGGCCGGGTCGAGCTTTCCGCGGCGGGGATCACGCCGGAATTGTTAGGCGGGATCCGCGATATCCGCATCGTCGCCTGCGGCTCTGCGTGGCACGTCGGCATGCTCGCGCAGTACGTGATCGAGGACCTTGCCGAGATCCCGGTGCGCGTGGAGCTCGCGTCGGAGTTCCGTTACCGCAAGCGCCTGCTGAACGCGGATTCGCTGGTGATCGTGGTGTCGCAGTCCGGCGAAACGGCGGACTCGCTCGCGGCGCTGCGCGCGGCAAAGGCGGAGAGCGTGCCGACGCTCGCGATCGTGAACGTCGTCGGCTCGACGATCGCGCGCGAAGCGGATCACGTGCTGTATACGCTGGCGGGACCGGAGATCGCCGTCGCCACGACCAAGGCGTACAGCGCGCAGCTGGCGGCGACGTACGCGCTGGCGATCGCGCTCGCCGACGTGCGCGGCAAACTGGATCCGGCGCGGTACGACGCGCTCGTCAAAGAACTCGGCGAATTGCCGGATAAAATGACGCGCGCGCTCGAAGACAAGGAGCGCATCCAGTGGTTCGCGTCGAAGCACGCGAACGCGCGCGACATTTTCTTCATCGGACGCGGGCTCGACTACGCGATCTGCCTCGAGGGCAGCCTCAAGATGAAGGAGATCTCCTATATCCACAGCGAAGCGTACGCCGCGGGCGAACTGAAGCACGGCACGATCAGTCTCGTCGAAAACGGCACGCTGATCATCGGCGTGCTGACGCAGGCGGACCGCATCGAAAAGACCGTCAGCAACATGGCCGAATGCAAGGCGCGCGGCGCGTACCTCATGGGACTGACCGGCTACGGCAATTACAACGTCGAGGAGGCCGCGAACTTCACCGTCTACGTGCCGAACGCGGATCCCCGGTTCATCGGGAGCATCGCGATCATTCCGCTGCAGCTGCTCGCGTATTACACGAGCGTCGCAAAGGGGCTCGACGTCGACAAGCCGCGCAATCTCGCCAAGAGCGTGACCGTGGAATAACGGCATACAAAACGACCGCCCTTCGGGGCGGTCTTTTTGATCGGCGGTTATCGTTCAAACCGGTTCAGAAGCGTTCGTTTCCGCGCGCCCGTTTTGCCGGAATACGGATGCTCACGGAGCGGCAGGTTCCCGTGCGTTTTGCCGAACAGGACCGTCTGCGGGTGCGTGAACTCCTTAAATCCCCACTCGCCGTGGTACGCGCCCATGCCGGAATGTCCGGTGCCGTTGAACGGAACGCCCTTGACCATCATGTGGATGCAGACCTCGTTGACGCAGCCGCCGCCGAACTGCAGCGTCGACATCACGCGGTTTGCCCACTTTTTGTCGGACGTGAACACGTACATCGAAAGCGGATGCTCGCGCTCCGCGATCACGGACAGCAGCGCGTCGACGTCGGCGTCTTTGAACGGCACGACCGGCAGGATCGGGCAGAACAGCTCGTGCCGGACGACGTCCTCGTCGGTCCCGACCGGATAGAGGATCGTCGGCGCGAATTTGACGGTATCGCGGTTCCCTTTGCCGCCGAATACGACGCGGTCCCGGTACTGCGATGTGATCCGCTCGCATTTTTCAAAGACCGCGGGCGTAATGAGCTTCGGATATTCCGGATTCTCCTCCGGCGCTTCGCCGATCTGCCGGACAAATTCCGCTTTGAGCGCATCCAGGAACGGCTCCGCGACCTCTTCGGCGACGGCGATCTGGTTCACGTTGATGCAGATCTGCCCGGCGTTGCACAGCTTGAAGAATGCGATCTTGCGCGCGGCGTCCCTGAGGTTCGCGTCCTTGCGGACGATGCACCAGTTGCCGGTCTCGCCGCCGAGCTCCAGGGCGACCGAGGTCAGATGCTTCGCCGCCATCTCCAGCACGTGCTTTGCGACCGCCGGCGAACCGGTATAGAAGATCTTGTCGAAGCGCTCGGAGAGGCACATATCCGCAACGTCGTGACCGCCGTCGACGACCGTCACGTACGCCTCGGGGAACGTGTCGGCGATCAGCGTCTGCAGCGCCTTCGTGCAGGCCGCCGACTTCGAGCTCGTTTTCAGGACCGCCGTGTTGCCGCCGGAGATGCTTGCCGCAAGCACGCCGAGCGTCAGAAGGATCGGGAAATTGAACGGCGAGATGACGAGCGACACGCCGTACGGCATCTTGAAGACCTTGGTGGTCATGCTCGGAAAGCACATGAGTCCCGAAAAATGCCGCTCGGGACGCGCCCATTTCCGAAGCCCCTTCAGGATCTCGTTGATCTCGACGATCACCGGTCCGACGTCGCAGAGGTACGCCTCGGTCTCGCTCTTGTTCAGGTCCTCGTAAAGCGCCGCTTCGAGCTCCGCTTTGTGCGCGAGCACCGCCTGTTTGAGCTTTTTCAGCTGTTCGATGCGGAATCCGACGTCAAGCGTTTTGCCGGTGCGGAAGAACGCGCGCTGCTTCTCGACGATCGCGTGAACGGTTTCCTGTGTGTGCGCCATCTCAATACCCCCTTCTGATCTGGTCCAAAAGCATCCGGATCTCGGCGTCGGTGAACGTGCGCGACGGCGAGTAGTTGATCGAATCGGCGTCGATCATGCCGGTGAGCTTGTCAAAATCCTCCGGCAGCAGATGCCGGCATCCGTTTTCCAGTCCGCACTGCACGAGCAGCCGCCGCAGCGCGACGATCATCTTGTCGGCGGCGCTGTCCGCCGGTTCGGTCTCATGCGCGAGCCCGCAGTATACGGCGAGATCCCGCAGCTGTTCGTAGCGGATGTTCTCCTGCGCCTCGACGATCGGCACCAGACACCATGCGATCGCCTTGCCGTGCGGGATGTGATACAGCGCGCCGATCGAATGCGCGAACGCGTGCACGTAACCCGCAAGCTGCGTGTTGATCGCGTTGCCGCCGTAATGCGCCGCCAGCAGCGTCGCCTGCCGCGCTTCGACGTTCTTCGGGTCCTGCAGAAGGACCGGCAGGTTTTCGAGCACCAGTTTGACGCAGGCGCGGCTCTTTTCGATATCCTCCTCCGAGGAATCGACGTCGGCCAGAAGCCCCTCGAGCCCGTGGCTCAGCGCGTCGATCGCGCACCACGTCGTTACGCTCTGCGGCGCGCCGATCAGCAGCTCGCTGTCCAGGATCACGTACGGGACCTCCATGCCGATGATGACCGTGGAGCTCTTCGCGCCGTGCTTGTTTTTGACGACCGCGCCGACGGTGCATTCCGCGCCCGTTCCGGCCGTGCTGGGGATGTTGATCATCGGCAGCGTGCCGTGATTGGCGAACGCGAATTTGTGCAGATAATGCTTGATCGGCGCGTTCGGATGCTTCGCGCCCGCCGCGATGATCTTGCCGCTGTCGAGCACCGATCCGCCGCCGAGCGCCACGATGCAATCCGCGCCGCACGCGGTCGCCGCCCGACGCCCCGCGTCCACGATGCGCACCGTGGGCTCCGAATCGATCTCGTGGAACAGCGCACAGGGGATCCCGTGCGCCTCCAGAGACGCCGTGACCTTTTCGTGCAGACCGAGCCCGTACAGGGTCTGATCCGTCACGACCAGGACGGACCGGAAGCCCGCCTTTTCACACAGTTCGCCGACCGTTCCGCGCGCGCCGAACCCCTCGATCAGCTCCGGCTCCGGAAGCGGCGCCGCCTTGATGACCGCGCCCGGGACCTTGCGGATGGCTTTTCTGCCAAGATAAAACGCCATGATGATCCTCCTTTGATCGTTTTATCGGTACGAGAGCGTCTGTACGAGCTCGTACGCCTGTCTGACGACGGTTTTCAGGCTGCCGACGCGATCGCAGTCGCCCACGAAGTACGTCGGTCTGCCGTTCTTTCGTTCCTTCAGCGCCGCAAAGCGCGTATCCGGCGCGCAGCCCACCGACAGGATGACCGAATCCGCGGGCACGGTCCTCTGTCCCTCCGGCGTGTTCAGGACCACGCCTTCGTCCGTGATCGCTTCGACCGTCGCGTTCACGTACGCCGGGACGCTGCGGAAGCGCAGAAGCTCACGGAGCATCGACGAGTTCGCCATGCAGATGCCCTTCGCGCCGACGAGGTACGGCGTCATCTCGACCACCGACGGATGTTTGCCCGCAAGCGCCAGCTCGTACGCGATCTCGCAGCCGGTCAGCCCGCCGCCCACGATCACGACGCGATCGCCCACGGGCGCTTTGCCGTCGAGAAAATCGACCGCGGTCACCGCCCGTTCCGCGCCGGGGATTTTAAGCGTTCTTGCGTGCGCGCCGGTCGCGATCACGAGCACGTCCGCATCGAGACGGTCCGCATCGGTGATCTCCGTGTGCAGATGCACCGCCGCGCCGCTGCGTTCGAGCATGCGGCGGTACCAGTCGAGCAGCGCCTTGTCCTTTTCCTTGAACGACATCGCCGCCGCCGCGTTGAACACGCCGCCGAGCCGGTCCGTCTTTTCGTAGAGATCGACCCGGTGTCCGCGCGCGGCCGCCTGGATCGCGACCTCCATGCCGCCGATGCCGCCGCCGATGATCGCGATATGCTTCGGATGCTTTGCGGGGGCTTTCGAGTATTTCGTTTCGTTGTTCGTCCACGGATTCAGCACGCAGCGGCCCATCGCAAGATGCATCGGGTCGATGTCCGTGCCGTGCCCGTTCAGACCGTTGAACGGCAGACACGCGCCGTGGCACGCGATGCACGGACGCACGTCGTCCATGCGGTCCTCTTTGATCTTCGTGATGTATTCGGGATCGCACAGCAGCTGCCGTCCGACGCCCATCGCGTCGATCCGGCCCGCCGCGATCGATTCCGCCGCCGCGTCCGGCTGCAGCCTGCCCGCGCAGACGACCGGCTTCGTCGTGAACCGCTTGATGTGCTCGACGTCCTTGAGGTTCAGGTTCAGCGGCGCGTACACCGGCGGATGCGCCCAGTACCACGCGTCGTACGTGCCGTTGTCGCAGTTGAACAGATCGTACCCCGCTTCCTCCAGGATCTTGACCGCCCGCTCGGATTCCTCCATCGTGCGGCCGACCTCGGTGAATTCCTCGCCCGGCACCGCGCCCTCGTTGAAGCCGCGCGTCATGGAGCGCACCGAGTAGCGGAGCGACACGGGATAGTCCGCGCCGCAGACCTTTTTGATCTCTTTGACGATCTCGCATGCGAAGCGCAGGCGGTTTTCGAGGCTTCCGCCGTATGCGTCGGTGCGGTGGTTCGTGTACGGCATGGTGAACTGATCGAGAAGATACCCCTCGTGCACCGCGTGGATCTCCACGCCGTCCGCGCCCGCCTCCTTGCAGCGGAGCGCCGTCTGCCCGAACGCGTAGAGGAACTTCCGGATCATCTTTTCGGTGAACAAATCCATTTTGACGCCCGGATCCCACACGTTCGGCTCGTCGTCGTCCGGCGCGGACCACCACCACTTGGTCGCAAGGATCGGCCTTGCAAGCGTCCGCAAAAGGCCCTTTTTCACGAACGGACGCAGGATCGGCGGCAGCAGCATCGAGCGGCCGGACCCCGCGCTGATCTGGAAAAAGATCTTCGCGCCGCTTTTGTGGATGTCCTCGATGACCGCCTTCGCGGGCTCGAACACCTCGGGGTGACGGTAGACCCATTTTTTGCCGACGATCGAGATGAGCGGGATCAGCCCCGGAATGAACAGGCCGACGTTCTGATCCTTGCGGTCGGCGTAAAATTCGCGGATGCCCTTGACGAAGCCCGTCTTCGCCTCCCACTGGATCATGTTCGTGCCCTCCATGGGCAGCATGACGATGCGGTTTTTGATCGTGACGTTGCCGACCTTCCACGGCGTAAACAGCGCTTCGTACTTCGGATCCATACGGTCCCTCCCGAACAAACTTTCTTACCCTTGATTATACCATCCCGCAGGAGAAAAACAAAGGGGAAAAGATGCGATCGTTCCGGTTGATTCCCGCGCGTTTTTTTGGTATGATATCCTTGGAATTATGCCGCGGAGGTGAAACGAAATGAAACAGTACGACGTGATCGTGGTCGGGGCGGGTCCCGGCGGGATCTTTACCGCATACGAGCTCCGTAAATGCGCGCCGGAAAAGCGGATCGCCGTGTTCGAGGCGGGCAATCCTCTGGAGAAGCGCAAGTGCCCGATCGACGGTGAAACGATCCGATCGTGCGTGCACTGCCCGACGTGCGCGATCATGAACGGCTTCGGCGGCGCAGGCGCGTTCTCCGACGGCAAGTACAACATCACGAACGATTTCGGCGGAAGCCTGCACGAATACATCGGAAAGAGCAAGGCGACCGAGCTGATGGAGTACGTCGATTCGATCAACATGGCGTTCGGCGGCGAGGGCACGAAGCTGTATACCACCGCAAATTCGCGCATCAAGACGCTGTGCATCCAGAACAAACTGCATCTTCTGGACGCGTCGGTGCGGCATCTCGGCACGGACAAGAACTACGTCGTGCTGCAAAACCTGTACGCGGCGCTGAAGGACCGGGTCGATTTCTTCTTCCGCACGCCGGTCGTGAAGGTCGAAGCGCGCGAGGGCGGCTTTACGGTGTGCACCGAAACGGAGGAATTTGCGTGCGATCAGTGCGTGATCTCCGTGGGCCGCAGCGGCTCGAAGTGGATGGAGCGCGTGTGCAAAGACCTGGACATCGCCACGAAGAGCAACCGCGTGGACATCGGCGTGCGCGTCGAGCTGCCCGCCGAGATCTTCGCGCATCTGACGGACGAGCTGTATGAGAGCAAGATCGTCTACCGCACCGAAAAATACGGCGACCTCGTGCGGACGTTCTGCATGAACCCGCACGGCGCGGTCGTCACCGAAAACACGAACGGCATCGTGACGGTCAACGGGCACAGCTACGAGGACCCGGCCATGCATACGCCGAACACGAACTTCGCGCTGCTGGTCAGTAAGCGCTTTACCGAGCCGTTCAACGACAGCACGGCGTACGCGGAAAACATCGCAAAGCTTTCGAACATGCTCGGCGGCGGCGTCATGCTGCAGCGCTTCGGCGATCTGATCGCGGGGCGGCGCTCGACGGAAAAGCGGATTCAGGAGAGCTTCACGATCCCGACGCTTGCCGCGACGCCCGGCGACCTGTCGCTCGTCATGCCGAAGCGCATCCTCGACGGCATTATCGAAATGCTCTACGCGCTCGACGCGATCGCGCCCGGCACGGCGAACGACGACACGCTGCTGTACGGCGTGGAGGTCAAGTTCTACAACATGCAGGTCGAGCTTTCCCCCGATCTCGAAACGAAGCACCGCGGGCTTTACGTGATCGGCGACGGCAGCGGCGTCACGCATTCGCTGTCGCACGCGTCGGCGAGCGGCGTATACGTTGCGCGGCGGATCGCAAAGGAAGCGTAAACGGAAGCAAACAAAAAAACAGTCCGGATCTCCGGACTGTTTTTCGTTACTGCGGGATCCGTTCCAGCTCGACGATGATCTCGGGCTCGCCCCATTTCGGGTCGAACAGCGCGGCGATCTTCGCCGCGTACCATTCCCGGATCTCGGCGTCGGTGAGCGGGCACGGTTCGCCCTTTGTTCTGACGGTGATCGTAAGGATCTGTTCTTCCATATACACTCCTTTCCGCGCCGAAAACGCGACCGGTTATTGAAACAGCGAAAAGAGATTGCCGAAGGACGTCACGCCGACGTACGCCGATGCGAGCGCGGCGGCGACGCCGAGCGCCCACAGCCACGCCGGATGCGTATAGTCCGCGCCCATGATCCGCTTGCTCTTCGCGGCGATCAGGCAGACGCCGAGGGTGACGGGCAGGATCAGTCCGTTCAGCGCGCTGACGATCACGAGCAGCTTCGCCGCGCCGCCCAGGACCGTCATGATCAGCGTGGAAACGGCGATAAAGCCGATGATCCAGCGGTTTTCGTTCCGCGCGACGGACGGATGAAACGTCTTGAGGAAGGAAACGGAGGTGTACGCCGCGCCGATGATCGAGGTGATCGAGGCGGCGAGCAGCACCAGTCCGGCAAACCGGTAGGCGAGCTCGCCCGCGCCGAGCCGGAACGCGTACGCGGCCGGATTGGCGATGCCGCCGTACGCCGGAACGCCGGCGATCGCCGCGTTTCTGGACGGATCGGAAAGGTCGACGCCGGGAAACCGTGTGACCGTGCCGAGGACCGCGAGGAACAGCAGCACGCGGAAAACCGCCGCGATGCCGATGCCGAGGACCGCGCTTCGGCCGATCTCCCGCAAGTGCGCTTTTCCGGTCACACCGCCGTCGATCAGACGGTGCGCGCCGGCAAACGTGATGTACCCGCCGACCGTGCCGCCCAGCAGCGTCAGCGCCGCCGGAAAGAGCGCCGCGGGCTTCGCCGACGGAAGGAACGTGTTCTTCAGCGCGTCGAACAGGGGCGGCCGGGTCAGGATCGCCGTGACGAGGATCACGAGGATCATGAGCACGCCGAGGATCCGCACGACGCGGTCCGCGACGGTCCGCGCTTTTTTGAACAGGAAGATCACGATCGCGGAGAGCCCGGCCAGCACGCAGCCGACGGTGTCGGGAATGCCGAACAGCGCGTTGAAGCCCAGCGCGCCGCCGCCGACGTTGCCGATGTTGAACGCCAGTCCGCCGAGTGCGATCAGCGCGGCGAGCGCGTACCCGAGCCCCTTCAGCAGCCGGTTTGCGACGTCCTGCCCGCGCAGACCGGAACAGCACAGCACCCGCCAGATGTTCAGCTGCGCGATCGCGGACACGACGAGCGAGATCAGGATGACGAACCCGAAGCTCGGGCCGAGCGAGGCCGTAAACGTCGCGGTCTGCGTCAGAAAGCCCGGTCCGACGGCGGAGGTCGCCATCAGAAACGCCGCGCCGATCAGTGCGCCGCGTCCGGTCTGTTTGTCCGTCGTTCGCTTCCCGTGCATTTGCGTCCCCGCTTTCCGCCTGCTTTATTGCGCGGTTTCAAACCGCTCGACGACCGTTTCGAGTACGTACAGCGGCTTCTGTTCCTTCAGCTTCGCGTAATGCGGCGTTTCGGCGTGCGCCTTCAGAGCGGCTTCGTCGCGCCAGTGCTCGACCAGAAGCAGCGCGTCGCCGTTCCCGCCGTGCGGCAGATAATAATCGTATCCGAGGTTGCCGGGCTCGAGGCGGCTGTCGGCGTCGAGCCCCTCGTTTTCGATCGATTTCAGGAATGCTTCCCGCATTCCGGGTTTGCATCGGTACGTTACGTTCAGCACGATCATAGGTCCTCCTTTATTCTGCGCGGTATTTGTTGTAAATCTTTTTGTACGCGACGATCAGCACGGGAATCCCGGAAAGACAGCCCGCCGCCATCACGAACCCCGCGAGCTCCGGCCGGAATATGCCGAGGATCGCGGAGATCCAGAACACGCCGGAATAGCAGAGCCACATGATCCCGTTCGCACGGTTATAGGCGGGCACGTCCGCGATCTCTTCCTCGCCGACCGTGCTTCCCGACCAGAACCACATCGGCTTTTTCCGCCGCCACGCATAAATTCCGATCCCCGTAAACAGTGCGGAAAGCGGGATCAGAATCACGAGCCAGATGATCCGTTCCACGCCCGTTTACCGTGTCGGAATGATCTCGAGCCAGTAGCGGTCGGGATCCTGAATGAAGTAGATGCCCATCGCCGGGTTTTCAAAGCAGATGCAGCCCATCTGTTCGTGCAGCGCGTGCGCGGCGGCGTAATCGTCGGTGCGGAACGCCAGATGGAATTCCTCCTCGCCGATGTCGTAGGGCTCCGGATGATCCCTGAGCCAGGTGAGCTCCAGTTCGAACGCGCTCTGCTCGTTTCCGATATACACGATGATAAAGGAACCGTCCGGCGCGGTCTTGCGGCGGATCTCTCTGAGCCCCAGCGCCTTTTCATAGAACGCCAGCGAGCGGTCGAGGTCCATTACGTTGTAGTTTTCGTGGATCATTTTGAATTGCATGACGGTCTTCTCCTTACAGTTCCCAGTGTGTTTCGTGCGCGGTATCGAGGATCACGGCGTCCGACGCCCGCGCCGGACCTTCTTTGAACCGATCGACCACGCTTTTGTCCTTCCAGAAGTGCATCGGCAGCACGTACCGCGCGCGGCAGACCGACAGAAACAGTCCGAGGCCGTTCGCATAGTGTTCCTCCAGCCGGTCGTCCAGAACGACGAACGCGGCGTCGACCGGCACGTCCGCAAGCGTTCCGATCTCCTGCGTGAAGCGCGTTTGCTGATCGTTGAGCCACTCCGGATCCTCGCCCGGCCAGTCCCACCAATGCAGATCGCCCGCATGGAACAGCGTTTCGTCCGGCGTCTGCACGAGGAACGCGACGCCTTCGTCGGTGGACCGCAGCGTCCGGACCGTGCCGAGCCCTTCGATCCCGTACGTTTCATGCGCGTCGAGGAACCGCACGTCGCGGTCCTCCGGAATCCGTTTGTTTCCGCGCAGATCGAACGAGAGCAGATACCGGACCGTTCGCCCCGCGATCGAAAAGATCGCCGGATCGAAATGATCCGCATGCGCGTGGCTGACGAATACGAACAGCGGCTTGTCCTTCGGTTTTCCGTCGATCGTCCCGGGATCGGCGCGAAAAGAATCGAACAGCAGCAGGCAGGATGCGGTCTCGACGAGAAAGCCGCTGTGTCCGAGATAATCGATCTTCATATGCCGCTCCTTTTCTTTGTTTCAGTGTATCATATCGACGCATGCTTGGCAATAAAAAAGCCGCCCCCTGCGGGGCGGCAGATCCGAAGCTTACTCTTTGGAAATCACCTTTTTCTGCCAGCTGCGCTTGCCGCAGGCAGGGCATTTTATGTAGCGCGTTCTGCCCATGTGCATCGCAAGGCTCACCGTACGGTAGTCCGGCACGTACCGGTGTCCGCATTTTCTGCATTCGTAATACCCCGCGACCTGCTCGATGCGAAGCGCGAAAGACATGCAGACGATAAACTGCGCGAGTCCGACGCCGAACAGCAGGAAGAAGATCCACAACGGCTTTTCCATCTTCATAAACATCGCGCCGACGATGACCGTCACGAACAGAAATGCCGAGGAAGTGACGCCGATCACGACCTCTGTTTTCAGAAGCCGCTTGTCCGCCGCTTCCTTTTGTTTGACCATTTCCAGGAGATTTCTCTCCGCAGTTTCATTGTAGCGTTCCATCGAAACGACCTCCCCGTTCAATAAATCGTTGACTGTGATCTTCAAAAGCCTGCACAGTTCCAGCATGACCGACGCGTCCGGCAGCGACCGTCCGGTCTCCCATTTCGAAACCGCGCGGTCCGTGATGCCGAGCGCTTCCGCAAGCTGCTGCTGCGTGAGCTTCTGCGCTTTTCGTTTCTCGGCGATGAATCTGCCGATTCTGACCTGATCCATGTTCTTTGGACCTCCTTTCGTTTCGAGCATACCGTTTCCGCGCCTGAAAAACCACGAACCGGCGGTAGAGCGGGGAGAACTCAACCGTCGGTAGAGTGTGTTCAAAGCGTGGAAAGAAGCGTTTCGATCGCCGTATTCCAGTCCGTATCGATCACGGCGAGCGCTTCGCCCGCCGTTAAGAAGCCTTCGGTCACCGCGCGGTTGTCGGCCTTCAGCCGCGCCGCGGTGCAGCCGGAGTCGTCGAGCCGCGCCTCGACGTCCGAGGCGTGCGCTTGAATCGCGTCGAAATGCGCGTCGACGTATGCGTCCGTCATGGCGAGGCAGACGAACCGGATCGACGCAAGGTACGCTTCGTCGAAGTCCTTTCGCCAGTCGAACGGCACATAGCAGCCCTCGACGATCAGGTCCTGACGGTTTTCGATCGCGGTTTTGATCATCTCGCGCACGATCGGCCAGAGGTACGCCGTAAGCGCGTCGTCGTCCTCCGGCGTCAATGCCGTATGACCGCTCCGGATCAGCCCCATCTTGAGATGGTCGATCGACAGGTACGGGATCTTCATCTGTTCCAAAAGACGCTGCGCCAGCGCGGTCTTGCCCGTGTGCGACGCGCCGGTGATCAGCACGATCATGGTTCCCTCCGATGCTTTGCGCAGATCGCGTCCCATTCGCAGTCGCCGCAGATGCCGCGGCGCAGACCCGCGTCGAGGATGCGCTCTTTGACCCGCGCCGCAAAGTCCGCATAGGGCAGCTCGTCGCCCTCGCAGAGACGGCAGGCTTCGAGGACCGCCGCGTCGTAGCGCGCGGTCTTGTCCGCGTCCGCGCACGTTCCCCCGGCATTGTTCGGGCAATGTTCGCAGACGGCGTCCGCCGAAAGCGTCAGCCGCACCGGTGTTTCCGGGCGCGCGGAAAGCGCGCGGATCACGCGGCCCATATGGTCGGTAAAGTCCGCGTCGTAGCCTTTTCCCTCATAGAATGGAAAGCACATGCCGTGGTGCGGCCGCAGGAATATGCACATAAGTCCCTCCGGTTGCCCGTTGATCAAAGACCCGAAGCCGTCCGGACGACCGTGACGGTCCGTTTCTCCGCAGGATCGGCGCAGCGCAGGTTTTTGTTCTGCATCGCCTGTCTTCTGCGGGCTCGGTTTTTTATTTCTTCGTCAGTTTTCCGACGCTGTAAATCGCAAGCGCGATCGAGAACACAATAGTTGCCCTCCCCGTTATTGTTTGGTTTATATATTATCATACCACGCGAACGGCGGATTGTCACGGTTTTTCGATAAAAAAGAAGCCGGATCACGGCTTCAAAGGCGTATGCGCGCCTCCGCTCAAAACCGGCAGATCAGGTTCAGCGAATCCGGCACGTCCTCGTCGACGTAGCCGGAATCGACGAATCCGTGCTTTTCGTACAGCCGGATCGCCGCCGTATCCGCCTTCTTCACGCAGACCTCCACGTGATCGTAATGCCCCTCGTTCCGGAGCGCATCCAGGATCCGCGAAAGCGCCGCGGAGCCGAAGCCGCGGCCCTGATACCGCGCGTCGATCATGAACTGCTGCAGATCGTAGCCCAGCGGCTCGTCGGTGAACTCCCGCACGAGCGCAAGCCCGACGACGGTCCCGTCGTCCTCGATGACGAAGACCCTGCCGCCGCAGTCCCGGTACACGGATTCGCGTGCGAGGATACCGCTCGCCGGCGCAAGAAATCCCTTCTGGTCCTCGCGCACGGAAAGCGCCTCGGCTTCCGCCCGGTTTTCTTCGGTCACGTTTGTCAGTCTGATCATCGTTCCGTAAAGATCCTTTCATTCGCGCGAGGGATTCGCGCATCTGCCGCCGAAGCGGTTCCCTGAAACCGATTATAGCACAGACGCCGCCGATTTGTCACGGTCCGCCGCCGTTTCGATCCGAAAAAACGCCCCGAACGCGGATCAACCGAAAAATTGTAACAAAAAAGTGCGGATTTAGACGCATTTTCCTGCTACAATACCGCATATGAAAACAACCATGAAAACGATACTTCTGTTCCTGTGCGCGGCGCTGCTGTTCGCCGGATGCACGGGAGAACAACCGAAAACGACGGACCCGATCGCGACGGCGGCGGCCGATTCGGAGGCGCCGGAGGACGTCGTGATCCAAGTCGTGCCGACGGAGGACGCGGATCTTCCGCTTTCGCCCGACGCGTACGTCGGCCTCTATACCGACGAAGGCGGCGATCTCGTCACGATCGAAAAGACCGCGGACGGATACGCGATGTCGGTCGTGCTGTGCGAGCGGATCGGACTGGACGAGGGAACGGTCTCCGCATCCGGGGACGGCGTCGTCTTCCGTTCCGTCGACCCCGACGGGAACCCGATCACGCTCCTGTTCTTCCGGAACGGCGACGGCTGCGCGCTTCGCGCGGAGGAGAGCGCCTGGGCGCCGCTGCCCGCCGGAACGGTCGTCACTGGGTTTGAACGGACCGAAGCCCTGCCTTCGCCCTCCGGCGAAAACGGCGAGCAGGCCGGCGCGGACGATCAAAAGCGCGAGTCGAAGGGACATTATACGTTTCAGCCGAAGATCTGCTCCGTCTTTATGGAAGAGGTTTTCGGCAAGGATATGTGCGACGCGTGGTACAACCTCGTCGACGCGGTCCTGGCGGGCGAGGACACCTTTGCGTGCAAGGACCAGTACACCTACGACTGGATGATGGGGCAGTTCCCCGAGCATTGCCTGCCGATCCTGAAGGAACTCATCGACTATGCCTGGGACCGGGAGAACTCCGTGGTCGACGGCGTGGCGACCTTCACGTATCTCGTTCCGCCCGAGGAAGCCAAAGCGCGGATCGAGGAATTCGGCGAACAGATCGAAGGAATGCTGAACGAGGTCTTCGAGGACGGCGATTCGGACTTCGAAAAGTGCCTTGCGCTCTATATTTATTTTTCCGATCACTACACGTACGACTGGGATACGTATGAGAAAATGGACGACGAGTACGTGGACTATACCTCGTGCGCCCGCTTCTTCCGGACCGGGATCGGCATCTGCCACGAGATCTCGAGCGCGTATTCCTACCTGCTGCTGCAGGCGGGCGTGCAGGCGACGACCATGAGCGGCAACCGGAGCTACGATCACGCCGGGCATCAGTGGAGCTATGTCCGCATCAACGGGAAGGAATACCATATCGATCCGACCTACGTGCTCGGCACCGGCGGCGCGCTGCGCTATTTCCTGATGACCGACGAAAAGCGCGAGGAGGAAGATTCCTACGAACAGGCGACGTTCTTCGCCGTTTCGCACTACGCGCAGGACCATCCGCATCCGGACTACGCCGCGGACGACGACACGTTCCGCCCGCTGTGGGATCACGAGTTCGAAGCACTGGACCGCACGACGCACACCGTCGTCTGCCCGGGGGAGGAGAACGAGAACGGCGAGTGGACGAACTTCCGGTTCGACTATTCCGGGTATTGATCAACGCCCGCCAAAACGCAAAAAAACAAAGCCCGAAGCATGCGCTTCGGGCTTTGATTCGTCCGGCGTGACGTTACGGTTCCCCGTACAGCCCGCAGCAGGAACGTCCCGCTTACAGCTTTTTGCAGGTGATATCGTCCATTACGAGACAGCCTTCGCCGAATTTCACGTTCAGGAAGCCGCCTTTTCTGCCGAATTCGTTTTCGCCGAGCGGATAGAGACGGAACGAAAACTCTCCCTGCTCGTCGTAGTCATCGTCGTCGATGATCGCTTTCGCCCACAGGTCTCCGTCCTTTTCATATACCTCGTCGATCACGAACCCCTCGTCTTCCGGATGCTCGTATTTGCCGCAGAAGCTCTCCCATTTCGACTTGTCGGGGTCCTTGATCATCAGATCCTCGATGCAGACGACGGGCTCGGGCTCCTCATCTCTTACGACCGCTTCCATGCCCTTCCAGAAGCTCTCGAACACTCTGGCGTCTTCAACGTCGCGGCAGCTCATCAGGACGAACACTTTGTCCGCGTCAACGAAACGCTCGAACCACGTTTCGAGCCCGGGCATGCCGCCCGAGTGGCAAACGATAAGCCCTGATTCCGGTTCGGCTTTGAACCGCCATCCGAAGCCGTAGCCGTCGCAGTCCTCGTCTGCTCCGGCAACGTCGCCGTTGTTGAGCGGCATCGGGGCGTACATGACGTTCTGCTCCTCGCGTGTCAGCACCGTTTCTTCGCGCAGCGCTCTGTCCCAGGCGAGCATGTCGAATACGGTGGTGTACAGATAGTCGCAGCCGTTCATGCCGTCCGAACCGACCACGTAACGCCTCGTATGCTCCGAGAGATCCGAGGGAATGAAGTTCCCGTCCTCCAAAACCATATTCCGGGTAAAGCGGTCATTGGGTCTGCCGTCCCGGCGGGTATGGTAGATCCCGGAATCCTTCATGCCGGCGGGCTCGAACACGTTTTTCTTCATAAAGTCCTCGAACGGCATGCCGGAGACCTTTTCCACCGCGTTGGCAAGCAGCATGTAGCCGACGTCGGAATACTCGTACGCTTCGCCCGGCGCGCAGGCAGCGTCCTCGCCGGTCTTCCGGATCAGGTCGATGATCTCGCAATTTTCCGGGATCCTGTTTTCTTCGTCAAGCACCGGACCGACCAGTTCTTCCACGTCAAAATCGGGCATACCGCTCGTGTGCGTCAGAAGATGCCGGATCGTAACGCCCTCGTACGGGTAGTCCGGGAAATACTTCGTGTATGCGTCGTCGAGCCCCAGCTTGCCTTCGCGAACCAGCAGCATGACCGCCGTTGCCGTGAACATCTTGGTGACGGACGCCATCTCAAAGATGCTGTCCTCCCGCATGGGCAGGGTGTTTTCCGCATCGACCCGGCCGAATGCGCCTTTGCTGATAATCTCGCCCTTTTCCGCATACAGCCACGCGCCGTTGAAGCCGCCCTTTTCGTATGCCGCGCGGGCAAGGTTTTCCATTGTTGTTTTCTGATCCATACTGTTTTTCTCCTTTATAATCTTTGATTTTGATTACAGCAGATGTTTCTTGACGATATCGAAGATCGTCTGATACTGATTGAATTCCGCTTCGTCGTTCGCTTCGTTATCTGCGGCTTCGGCGGACTCGTCCCGGTCCTCATCTTCCTCGCCGTCCGAATTGCAGCAGGTCAGCATGAGGAAATACGTCCGCTTGCCCGCGGGATGCAGCACATAGTTCAGGCAGCAGTAGGAATTGGTCTCGCCGCCGTGGCAGACAAGATCGTACTTCTCCGAATTCTCCCAGCCGCAGCCGTAGCCGTCGACGAAATCCAGAATGCCGTCCATCGACGCGCGGTTTACGAGCCGTCCGTTGAAGAACGCACGGTCGAATTTCAAAAGATCGACGGCGTTTTCATGGACGTCGCCCGCGCCGCGCGCGATCTTGTATTCCATCATAAAGCCTTCCTCGCTCTCCGGCATGCTCGTAACGTCGCCGAACGTCGTCGCGGAGGACCGTTCCATGCCGAGCGGGCGGAAGATCCGCTCCTCCGCGTTCTCCTTGTAGGACTTTCCGGTGAGTTGTTCGACGATCATGGCAAGCAGCACGTAGTTCGTGTTGCAGTACTCCATCTTCGAGCCCGGCTCGAACGTGAGATCGCACGCTTTCAGCCGCCCGAGGAAGATCTCGTCGGTGATCTCGCCGCGATCCAGCGCTTCGACCGTTTCTTCGTCTCCGAAAAAGACCTCGGCGTCGTTGGCAAAATCGACAATGCCCGAGCGCATGTGCAGAAGGTCGAAGACTGTCATTTCGCCCGCTTTCACATAGTCCGGGAAGAACTTTGTGACCTTGTCGGTTAGCGCCAGCCTGCCCTCCTCGATCAGCTTGAAGATCAGCACCGCGGTGTGCATCTTGGTGATCGAGCCGATCTCGAACGTCGAAAGCGGCGTGACCGTCCCGCCGTTCCGGTCCTTCGACCGCGCGCCGCAGGCAAAGATCACGTCCTCGTCCGTCGCGATCAGGATGCACGCGCGGATCTCCTGCTCCCGCACGGTTTCAACGAGCTCCCCGACACACGCCGCATAGTCCGGCTTTTCGGAAAACCACATATTTTCATCGGCATAGCCGAGCGCTGCCGCGCTGTTTTGCGCGATCAGTTCTTTGGTTACGTTTTCACAGATTGTATGTTTCATAAGCTTCTCCTTGATTTCTTTTTCGATTTTGTCGGTCAGAGGCAGCACCGCCACGTCCTCGGCGTCCTCCTCGTCGTCGCTGTCCTTCTCCCCGGTCGGAATAAAGCCGAACGAGGTGTACAGATGCTTTGCGGCCTCGTTTTCGGGTTCGTAGGTCGTAGAAAACCGCTCGGACGGTCCGTCCGGAAACGTCAGCACCCAATCCAGCAGCAGATGCAACGCGTCCCTGCCGTAGCCGCGCCCCTGATACTGCCGCCCGATCATAAACCGCCACAACAGATAGCATTTGTTCACGGACTCCGGGCTTCCCTCTTCCTCAATGTCATGTCCGATCATCGCAAAGCCGACCGGCGTGTCGCCGTCGCAGATGCCGAAGCACCGCACGAACTGACCGTTTGTAACGCGCGCGTACGCTTCCGCCATGCTGAAGCGGTTCGACGCCACGAACGGTTTCTGTTCCTCACCCACCTCGAGATCGTACAAGGTGAGAAAGTTATCCGCATTGATCTTTTCAAGGTGCAGATCCTTGTTTTTTAACGCATATCCTTTCACGTTCTTTCTCCTTATCGAAACCGAAAAAGCGGACCGGGCAAAGCGCTGCCGGTCCGCGTCGATCGTATGAAAAAGCGGAATGCTCCTGCACAGAATCAGACGACGGCGTATTCCGCTTCCGTTGTTCGGAAGCAGAAACGTCCTTCGGGTCCGGCGATGCGCTTTGTCGCAAAATGCTCTGTGTGCGGCCTTGTTTCGGGTAAGGAAACCATACGCATCGATCACAAAACACGCCATGCGGGCGCTTCGTTCTCACGGTTCGGTTTCCTTTGTGTGAAATTCCGGCTGCACGCCGTCAATGCCGTTCGGCTTGACGCACAGATCACTATGCGGTAAAGATCATCGGTCGGCCTCCCTTTCTGATTTCCGCGCGCCCGTTCGGAACGCGCCGCAGGCTCATTCGCCCTGCCCCGTATTATAACCGATGCCGTTCGATTTTGCAAGAGCGAACGCGGAAGCGCTTTCACAGCGTCGGGCATGATCGGAAAAGAGGGATCCCGGTTTCCGCAAAAAACGCTCCCGGCGGCGTCGCCGGGAGCGGATTTCGATCGGGCGGTTATTCCGTCTCCGTAAAGAAGCCGAAGGAATCGAGCGACCAGATCGCGCGTTCGAGATAGCTGTCGTCGATGATCGGCCACTTGAAGCCGAGCCGGAAGAGCGCGTTGACCGAGAAGCGGTGGTCGGCCTCGACCAGGGCAAGGTCGTCGCCCTCCTTGTTGGAATAGGCGACCAGCGAGAGCACGGTCCGGCTTTCCTCCTCGTGCTTCGTGGCCTCGCTGAGCGTGTTCCTGAATTCCGCCTCCGAAACGGCCTTCACGTCGAAGCCGTGCTGCCGCACGACCGCCATCAGGTCCGCCATCGTGACCGAATGGTTGTTGTTCACGTGGAAGATGCTGAAGCGGCCGTCGACGCCCGCGAGCGTCAGAACGGCGTTCGCGACGGAATCGATGGGCGAGAACTCCGCGGGCTGCTCGAGGATCGTGACCGGGACCTGTTTGAGCTGGATATACGCCCAGAGCGAGCGCATGAAGGCGTTCGTCTCGAAGTTGATCTGGAACTCGCCGTCCGTATGCCGGCCCATCAGGTTGCCGACGCGCAGGATCACCGCGTCGAGTCCGCGGTTCACGCGCGCGTTGAGGATCGCGCGCTCGGCGAGGAACTTGGTGCGGACGTAATCGTTGTCGACGTTCTGTCCGAAGTAGAGCATGTCCTCCCGAAGCTTCCGAAGGTTCTTCGTGCCGATCTCGCCGCCGACGCTGATCGTGGAGATCTGCACGAGACGCTTTTTGCTGCGCACGCAGAAATCGATCAGGTTCTCGACGCCGTGCACGTTGATCCGGTCGAGGATATCGTCCTTTGCGAAGTGCTTGACGCAGGCGGCGCAGTTGATGACGACGCCGGCGTCCGACGATTCGAGCGCGCTGAGGCTCTCCGGCACGGTGATATCGCCGTCCACGCAGAAGATGCGCTTGCCGAACAGCTCCGGCATCATCTCGCCGAAATAGTACATCAGCATCGTCTTCATGCGCTTTTCCGCCGTTTCGTAGCGGCCGCGGCGGATGAGACAGGTGATCTTTCCGTCCGTGTTTTTGAGGTACGCGTACAGCACGTGGATGCCGAGGAAGCCCGTCGCGCCGGTGAGGATGACGTTTCCGAGCGGACGCGCGGAGATTTCGTCCACGTGATCCATGGCGTTGACCCGGATCAGTTCGTTGATCGCGGTATAGTCAAAGTCCGCCGCCGCTCTGGATTTCTCGTCCTTTCCCTGACCGACGATCACACGGGCAAGCTCGCGCGCGGACGGGTTTGCAAACACGTCCTTATAGACGATCGGATAGCCCTTGTTCATGGCGAACATGACGATCTCCGCCACGCTGATCGAGCTGCCGCCGATGTCGAAGAAGCTGTCCGTCGCGCTGACGCGCTCGAGACCGAGGATCGACGCATATTTCTCGCAGATCTCGCGTTCGAGCGGCGTCGCCGGCTCCACGAAGTCGCCGGTCTCCTCACGCCGCTTCGGCGTCGGCAGCGCGCGCTTGTTGACCTTCTGGTTCTGGTTCAACGGGATCGCGTCGAGCTGCATGAACGCCGCCGGGATCATGTACGAGGGCTTTTTGCCGCGGATAAAATCGCTGAGACTGCCGAAATCCACCGCCGCGTCCGAAACGACGTAGGCGGCGATGAATTTGCCGCCGAAGGCCTCGTCCTCGAACGCCTGCACGGTGACGTCGCGAATGCCGGGATAGTCGCGGATAACGCCCTCGACCTCGGCAAGCTCGATGCGGAAGCCGCGGATCTTGACCTGCCCGTCGTTGCGGCCGATGAAGTCGATCCGGCCGTCCGCAAGCCGCCGCACGACGTCGCCGGTGCGGAACACGCGGTCAAAGCCCGCCTCGGAGCAGAACGGATTCTCCGTAAACACCGATGCGGTCCGCCCCGGAAGATTCAGATATCCGCGCCCGACGCCGCGGCCCGCGATCCAGAGCTCACCCATCGCGCCGACCGGCAGCTCGTGACCGAAGCTGTCCGTGACGTAGAGCTTGTAGTTCGAAAGCGGCGAGCCGATCGGGATGCGGTCGTAGAGCCGGTCGACCGGCTGCGTCGTGGAAAAGATCGTGCACTCGGTCGGTCCGTAGCCGTTGGTGAGCGTATAGCCCTCCGGCGGCTGCAGCGGCACGAGCTTTTCGCCGCCGACGGACAGATGCCGAAGCGACGCGTCTTGGATCTGCGAGGCGAACAGACGGCCCATCTGCGTCGTCATAAAGACGTGCGTCACGCCGTTCTTTTTATAGTATTCGTTCAGCAGCGGCAGATCGATCCGGAGGTCCTCCGGCACGATGCACACCGCCGCGCCGGTCGTGAGCGCGGGATACATGTCCATCATGTTTGCGTCGAAGCCGAAGCTCGCGTACGCGGCGACGACCGATTCGGGCGTCAATGCATAGTAAGTCCGATGCCAGTCGCAGAAGTTGACGAGGTTTCTGTGCGTCAGCATCACGCCCTTCGGCTTGCCCGTGGTGCCGGAGGTATAGAGCAGGATGAACAGGTTGTCGGGGCGCAGACCGGATTCGACCGCGCCGCTTTCCGGAAGAGACGCGAGATCCTTCAGGAACAGTACGGGACCCTTGTAATCCGGCAGCAGACCGACGAGCGTTTCGTCGGTGATCAGCAGCTTCGCGTTCGCGTCGCCGATCATGTACTGCAGGCGTTCGGTCGGATAGCCCGGGTCGAGCGGCTGATACGCCGCGCCGGCCTTCAGCGCGCCGAGCGCGGTCACCGCCATGTATTCGCTGCGCGGGATCAGGATGGACACGACGTCCTCCGGTCCGATCCCGAGACGCTTTGCATACGCCGCGATCCGGTCGGACAGATCGTCGACCGTGCGGTAGTTCATGCGGACGTCGCCGCAGATCAGCGCAGTGCGGTCCGGATACCGCGCGGCGATCCGCCGGAACAGGGTCGCGATATCGGTATCCTCGATCTCCTTTTCGGTTCGGTTGAACGAGGCGAGCGCCGCTTTGCGTTCCTCCGTCAGAAGTGTGATTTCATTCAGCGGCTCGTTGCGGAGCAGCGCCTTCAGAGCCGATTCCATGCTCTCCAGCATAGAGCGGATGTTCCATTCCTCATAGTGCTCCGTTTCGTATTCGCAGTCGATCCGGAATCCGTCCTCCGTGTCGAATACGAAGAACGTCAGCGGCGCTTTCATGTCGTCCGGCTGGAGAGCGATCTGTTCCGCAGGCTTTCCGGCGACGGTGAACGCCTCGCCGATCGCGCCCTGATAGACGAACAGGATATTCGCCTTCACGTCGAACGCGCGGGAGATCTCCGCGAACGAATAGATATCGTGCGTCATGCTGTCGCTCAGCTGTCTGCCGATGCGCGAAACGAACGCACTGCCCGTCTCGTCCTTTTTCAGATCGCAGACGACCGGCAGCGTGTGCACGAACATGCCGACGGCGTCCATCAGCCGCGCGTCGTTCCTGCCGTTGTAGACGGTGGTATAGACGCAATCGGTGCGGGCGAGGAACTTCGCGAGCGTGAAGCCGAAGGCCGCGTTCCAGAGCGCGTTTGTCGTGGTCCGTGCGTTTCGCAGGAACCGTTCCGCGGCGGCGCGGTCCAGGACGACGCGATGCGACAGAAGTCCGACGTCGGCGACCGCGTCGTTCTTGTCGCGCACGGGCAGACAATCGGCGTCCAGACCGTCGAGCAGGGCGGTATAGTACGCCTTCGCCTCCGCGTATGCCGGACCCTTGCGAAGCGCTTCTTCCTCCAGCGCGTAATCAAAGCCGGTAAAGCGTTCCGCTTTGGGCGAACCGCCGCCGTAGGCAAGCTCAAGATCGCGCAGGAGCACGCCGAGGGATTCCCCGTCAAAGACCAGATGATGCGCGTCGAAGAACAGATACAGGCTCGCGCCGTCGCGGATCAGCGCGGCGCGCACGAGCGGCGCGTCCGTCAGCCGGAACGGGCGAACGAGCTCGGAAAAGCCGAGATGCAGATCCGACCGGTCGAGGACCGCGATCTCGATTTGGTCCCCGTCGTGCCGCTCGGCCGTGACCTTGCCGGATTCGGAAACGGCAAGCCGCGTTTTGAGATACGGATGCGCGTCGATCGCCGCGGTCAGCGCCTTCTTGAGACGGTCCGCGTCGACCGAGGGATCGAGTTTCAAAAGCAGCGGGATGTTGTAGGCGGTCGAGTTCGGGCTTGCAAGGCATTCCACGTAGACGCCCTGCTGCACGCTCGACAGCGGGAAGGCTTCCGCTTCGCCGGGCTGCGCTTCCTTCGGGGCTTCGGCCGTCTGCGCCGGCTCCGCCGGGGGCGCGAGGACCGCGGCAAGCCTTCGGATCGTTTCGTACTGCCTCAGTTCCGAGATCCGCATGTTCACGCCGAACGCTTCGCTCAGCGCCACGTTCAGCTTCAGCACGCCGACCGAGGTCAGGCCCGCGTCCAGAAGATTCGTGTCGATCCCGAAGCCCGAATGCCCGATCGCTTCCGCCGCAAGATCGAAGACCTTCCGCTGCGTTTCGTTTTCGGGCGGCGTCTCCTGCGTCTGCTGACGCTCTGGATAGGGCAGCGCCTTTTTATTGACCTTCTGGTTCTGGTTCAGCGGGATGCGTTCGATCTGCATCGTCACCGCCGGGACCATGTAATCCGGTTTTTCGGACCGGATAAACGCGTTCAGCGCCGCGACGTCGACCGGTTCGTCGGCGACGACGTACGCCGCGATGAATTTGCCGCCGGACGGCTCCGTAAAGTCCGCGACCGTCGCGTCTTTGATCCCGTCGAAGCGGCGGATGACCTCCTCGACCTCCTTGAGCTCCACGCGAAAGCCGCGAATCTTGACCTGGCTGTCGCCGCGGCCCACGAACTGCAGGTTGCCGTCCATGAGAAAACGCACGCGGTCGCCGGTGCGATAGGCGCGTTCATAGCCCGGCGCCGTGCAGAACGGGTTTCTGACGTACGCCTTTTCGGTCTTTTCGGGATCGTTGAGGTATCCCGCGGTCACGTGCGGTCCGGTGATCCACAGCTCGCCCTTTGCGCCGGGCGGCACGAGGCGGCCGGCGCCGTCCACGACGTACAGCTTGACGTTGTCGACCGCATGTCCGATCGGGATGTCCTCGTACGGCCGGTCCACGGGGAACGCGGTGACCAGCACGGAGCCCTCCGTCGGTCCGTACAGATTATAGAGCCGGAAATCCTTCGGCGGATCGATCGGCACGAGCTTTTCACCCGCGACCGAAAGCGTGCGGAGCGTCTTCGTGCCCTGCATCCGCAAAAACTGCGTGCCGACCTGCGTGGTCATGATGGAATTTGTGATCCCGTTTTCGTTGAAATAGCGCTGCAGCGCGAAAAGATCGAGCCGCAGATCATCCGGTATGATGTACAGCGCCGCGCCGGACGTGATGATGGGATAGGTATCGAAAACGTTGGCGTCGAAGCCGAAGCTCGCGTAGACCGCGAACCGGCTGCCCGGTCCGAACCGGTAGAAATCGCGTCCCCAGGCGACGGTGACCATCGTGTTCGCGTGGCGGAACATGACGCCCTTCGGCTTTCCGGTCGAGCCGGAGGTGTACAGCACGATGAACAGATCCTCGGGCGACGGGGCCGAAAGCGGCGTGTCGTCGTCCGAAAGCGCCGGGATCGCGTCGGTCATCATCCGTTCGCCGGTAAAGTCGTCCGTAATGCGGGGAGAAAGCTCCTCCGTCGTGATCAAAAACGACGCGCCGGAATCCGAAAGCATCTGATTCAGCCGCTCCGTGGGGTACGAGGGATCCATCGGAAGATATGCCGCGCCCGATTTCAGAACGCCCATCGAGCAAAGCAGCATGTATTCGCACCGCGGGATCATGATCCCGACGATGCTGCCGCGGCCCACGCCGCGCTTTACGAGATGCTTTGCAAGACGGTCGGTGATCGCGTCGACCTCGCGGTAGGTGAACCGTCTGTCCAGATACACGAGGCATTCCGCGTCCGGGGTTTTGCGCGCCTGCATCCGGAACAGATCGACCACGGTATGCGCCGTGTCGTAGTCCTTTTCCGTGCAGTTGAAGGCGTCGATGCGCGCGCGGTTCGCTTCGGAAACGGGGTCGATCGCGCCGATGCGGTCCGCGGTGCACAGCTGCGCCGCGACGGTCAGGAACGTATCGATAAAGCTTCGGACATAGTCCTCCGTGTAGAGGGAGCGGCGGTACTTTGCGATCACCGCGTAGCCCTCCGGACGCTTGCGGACCGTAAACTCCAGATCACAGATCGGATCGTTCGTATTCAGAAGCTCGACCGGCGCGGTTTTTCCGCCGATCGAAACGTCGTTCAGAAGGTCCGCGTGGTACACGAAGGAGAGGTTTTCGCGGATCCCGTACTTCGCCGCGAGCTCGGAAAAATCGACGCAGTCGTTCTGCTGCATCCGGTAATAGCTGTCATAGACGCGGGAAAGGTATGCCTTCGGGCTTTCGTCCGCCGAGAAGCGTACGCGGATCGGCAGCGTACGAACGAACATGCCGAAGACCGGGTCGTTTTTGAACGCCGAGCGTCCGTTGTGCGCCGACGTAAAGACGGCCTCCTCCGTGCCGGCGTAAACCGCCAGCGTAAAGCCGAAGGCGCCGAGGAACAGCGCGTTCTCGCTGATCCCGTTCGTCTTCGCGAAGGCTTCGCCCATGCCGAGCGGAAGGACGCCGCAGGGGATCTCAACGATCCCCATGCCGGAGGGCTTTTCTTTCAGGACCTGATCCGGATCGAGACGGAAATCGAAATCCGCGCCGTCAAGCTCGTCGTGCAGCATCGCCCGGATCCGTTCCGTCCGTTCGGGGTCCTTATCGGCCGGCGTCAGCAGCTCGGAGAACGTCGGCGATTCCTTCGGAAGCGCTTCGCCGCCGTATGCCGCGGCGATCCCGTCGAGCAGCAGACGCAGCGACATGCCGTCGAATACGATGTGGTGAACGTCGAGAAGAAGCCCGTCGCCCTCGGGCGTGCTGAGATAGGCGAACCGGTACAGCGGACCGTTTGCAAGATCGAACGGCCGCAGAAAGCCCCTGACGCCGTCCTCGATCCGGTCCGCACGCAGCGCGTCCACACGGATCTCCGTCCTTTTGAATACGATCGAGGGCACGCCGTGCGATTCCCGGACCACGGCAAACAGGGCCTCATGCCCTTCGGCGGCCGTTTTGACTGCCGCGATCAGCCGTTCCCGATCGACGGTCTCCGGCAGCCGCACGAGCACCGGAATATTGTATTTCAGCGTATCCGGCGCCTGCGCGCATTCAAGATAGACGCCGGTCTGTCCCGCGTTCAAAGTGATTTCCTTGTTCGATTCCGTCATACGTTCCTCCTGACGTCTCTTTTTTCCATTTATCGAATCCTGAAAACCAGGGTCAAAACGTTTCTGCCGCCGACGTAATTCCAGCTCGCGGTTTCGGCGAGATTCCGGATAAACCGGATGCCGAGTCCGCCCTCGTCCATGCTTAAGAACTCGTCGTCCTCCTTCAGCGTTTCCGAGAACGGGTCGAAGCGCACGCCGTTGTCCCGAAGCTCCACGGTCAGCAGATCCCCGTCGCGGCGGACGCGGTAATCGGCTTCGGTCGCGTTTGCGTACCGCACGACGTTGACGAAGGCCTCTTCGCAGGCGAGCACGATCTTCTTCGCGTTTGCGCTCCCTTCGCATTCGGAAAGGATCTCCCGCTTGACCGGCTCGAACGCGTCAAGCGTAAGCGCCAGCGCCGTCCGCCCGTCCGCTCCCGTATAATACGCCGCAACGACCGTGATGTCGTCGAACTGCTCGCAGCCGGCAAAGAACGCGTCGACCGATTCTTCGACCGCCTTTACGGCCGCGCGGCTGTCCGCGCCGCCGAACGTCTGCGAAAGCCGAAGAAGCCGTTCCGTGCCGTAAAACGTTTTTTCCGTGCTGACCGCCTCGGTCACGCCGTCGGTATACAGCAGCACGCCTTCGCCGGGCGCGAGCGTCAGGGTCTCCGTTTCGATGTCCGCGTCCGGGAAAAGCCCGAGCGCGATGCCGGGCTTCGGCTTCAGATACGCGGCCGCGCCGCGCTTCAGCAGCACGGGCGGATTGTGTCCCGCGTTGGCGCAGCGGACGGTCCCGGTCCGCGGATCGATGAGCATGGCAAAGAGCGTGACGAACATGCCCTCGGGATTCTGCGCGCAAAGATCATCGTTGACGCTGTTCAGCGCCTCCGCCGGATCGTCGAAGCGCATGATCCGCTCCCGCACGAGGTTCTTGGTCAGCGCCATGAACAGCGCGCCCGCGATGCCCTTGCCGGAAACGTCCGCGATCAGCGCGCAGTACTGCCCGTCGGGGCGCGGGAAGCAATCGTAGAAGTCGCCGCCGACTTCCTTTGCGGGCCGCATCAGTCCGCAGACGTCCACGCCGTCTTTGCAGTCGTGGAACGACGCCGGAACCATTCCGTACTGGATGCGCCGGGCGACGTCAAGCTGCGCGCGCTCGTACTGCCGCTGCGCGGTGATCGTTTCGATGTTGCCGATATAGGTGCGGATATCGCCGGACATCGTTTCGAACGCATCGGCGATCTGCTGGATCTCATCCTGCGAACGGATCGAAAGCGGCGCGCTCTCCGTCGACGGATCGAACTGCTTCATGCGCTCCGCAACGGCGTGCAGAGGCCGGATCAGACGGCGGCGAAGCAGGAAATACAAAATGAGGAACGCGACGATCAGAGACGCGGACATGGGCAGAACGCGCACGAGAAACTGCTTCGCGATCGCCTGGTTGCTGACGTCGACGCTCACGTCCGCGCCGATCAGCGCGGCAGTTTTTCCGGACGGAGCGCGATACGGCGTGATCCAGACCGACGTTTTGCCGAATCGGTTGTTCAGAATGAAGCTGTCGTTGCTTTCGCGCCCTTCGAGCGCGATCCGTTCCTGCTCGCGCATCGGCTCTCTGCTCGTCGAGCCGAGTCCGAGCCCTTCGCGCACGAGCTCGTCAAGCTCGTCGTCGGAAGCGACGGTCATGACGTAATGCCGCACTTCGTCCGCATCCACGGTATATACGTACAGATACGCCAGCGACAGACTCTGACAGATCGTCCGCAGCTGCATTCTGGCCATATCGTACGCCGGCTTGTTCTGCGGATCCGTGATCAGATCCAGACCGATCGTATTCAGCATCTCCGAAGTGATATAGGCCGCGCTGCGTCCGACGGTCCGGTTTTGCTCCAGCTCGGCCGAATACGCGCTGCTGAAGCCGAGCGCCGCCGATGCAAGGATGGTCAGGACCAGCGTGATCGAAAAAACAAGGACGATCCGTTTTCCGATCGAACGCTTCATGATTCAACGTGCAGGCGCTTCAGAAAGCCCGCCATTTCGAGCACGTCCATGATCTCCGGCTGTACGTTCTTCAGCGTCAGCCGCCCGTCCAGCTTCTTGTGGGCGGCGACGATCTGCCGAAGTCCTGCCGAGGACGTGTATTCCAGCGCCTCAAGGTCGAAGACGAGCGACGGCGTGCCGGCGTCCAGCGCGTCGATCTGCTCCTCCAAAAGCGCGGCGGCCTGCGTGTCGAGCCAGCCCGCGAGCTTCAGCGTAACGACGCCGTTTTCTTCGATCTTTTCAATGGTCATGTCAAATACCTCCTGTGATTTCTTCTATCGGAACGATCTCCGTTTGTATCCGAATGTCTTCTCCCGCGCGGCAGACCGCGTAACGGAAGCCCGGCAGCGCGCCGTCGGCAAAAGCGAGCGGCCCGGGAATGCCTGCGCCGCTTGCGCGGATCGCAGGGGCGAGCGTGATCGAAAACGATCCGGGATCCAGAAGGAGCCCCTTTCCGAGCGCCTTCATACAGCTCTCTTTCAGCACCCAATACCGGAAAAACAGCGCGTCGCGCTCCGCTTCCGGCGCCGCCGCCAGCACGGAACGCTCGTCTGCGGTCAGCACGCGGGTGAACAGCTTCCGATCGACCGGGCGGATCCTTTCGACGTCGCAGCCCACCTCCGCGTCCGAGACGGCGAGCATCGCATATTCTCCGGCGTGCGAGAGGTTGAAAAAGAACCCGTCCGCATCGGCGAGATACGGCTTTTGATGCGCCCCGTACCGGTAGGAGATCGCTTCGCGGCCCCGGCCGGCCTTTTGCAGCGCGTAAAGCAGCAGCCCCTCCGCGCCGAGAGACAGCATCCGGTCCTTCGGAAAACGATACCGGTCGGTCTTTTGCCTTCGCGCCTCCGAAGCCGCCGTGTACAGGCTTCGGTAAAGCCGCTCGTCCGCAAGCGGACTTACGCAGGTAAAATAGATCCTCGTCAGCATTCCTTTGTACACCGTCGTTCGAATTGATATATTTTCACATATGCAGTGTAAAACAAATCCGGCCGGAATGCAATGCACAATTTGTAAAGATCGGTCCGCATCGCCGTTCCGCAGAAAAAACCCCCTTTGCGAACACGCAAAAGGGGGTCGGCGCCGGAAAAAACGAACACCCGGCCGGGCAGAAATGCCGCAGCCGGGCGGTTCGGTTAAAGGGATCTCAGTTCTGATGCTCGACCTCGAACGAGGAGATCAGCTTGACGACGTACCGCAGGATCTCCGCGGCGTCCTCCGTGTTCGGCATGCCGTCGTACGTCGGGGCGACGTCGGCGTTCACCGCGCCCTGCGGCGTCAGCGCGGACAGTCCGACCATCGCGCGCAGCACCATTGCCGCGTCCGCGGCGGTGACCTTGCCGTCGCAGTTTGCGTCGCCGTAGACCGGAGCCGGCGCGGCTTCGCGGGTCACGGTGACGGTGTAAACTCGGACGTCGCCGTTTGCCGCGGTGACGGTAATCGTTACGACGCCTGCGCCGTTCTCATCCAGTTCGGTGCCGCTGATCACCACGGCGGCCTTTTCGTCGTTGGCGGCTGCGCTGACGGTCACCTTTGTTACGTCGTACGCAACCGTGACGGCATAGTTCTCAACGCGGGGATCGAAGGCGGGCGTCAGTTCGCCCTCCAGAACGGTCAGCGACGCCAGGGTGTTGTCCCCGGACGGAGCGTTGCACACGATCACGTCCGTGTTCTCGGGACGGTCGGCTTCCTCGTTCCATTCCGCGAAGGCAACGTTGACGACGGTGTCCACGTATTTGCCGGGATACCCGAAGCGCAGAACCGCCAGCACGTCCTCGGTCGAGACGGACTGCGCCGCGGCATATGCGATGACCAGCCTGCCTTCGCCGGCATCGGCGTCGTTTACGGAGCAGAGGACGGAAGCGGCGGTCACGCCCATATACGTCAGCGCGGCGGGATCGAAGGTCACGACCAGCTTGCCGTTGGTGCCGTCCTTGTGCAGCGTGATCGCGACGGCGCCGTCGGCGATCGTCACGTCCTCGCCGTCGGGCATCGCGGGATCTTCGGAACGGGACGCCGCGTTCGTCAGACCGCCCCTGATCGCGCGGGAAGCGGTCCGGCCGGAGACCGGCAGGGTCCCCTCGGTCGGTTCTGGCGCAACGCGGGCGTCGACGGCATAGTCGCCGGTCCGTTCCGCGCTGCTGTACAGACCGATCAGGGAAATCGCGCCGTTGAGCGTGCCCTTGGAGGTTGCGGTGTTGGTGTTCAGGTCGAGAGCGAGGATCTCAACGTCGCCGCCGGAAACGTTGGCGCTGATATAGACCTTGCCGTCGCTGACGCGGGACATGGACGCGCCGTTCTTGAAGGTCCTGTCCAGCGAGCCCGGATTCGACAGATTCCAGGCGGTGTTCAGCGTGACCCGGCCGTTCTTCAGACAGCTTGTCAGCTGCAGATTGTACAGATTGCCGGACTGATCCAGGATCAGGAAGTTGTCATAGTACAGCTTGCCGTCCGCGCTCAGCTCGGAACCGGTGTACACGATCGCGGCAAGCTTGTCCGCAAAGGGGTTCCCGGAGAAGTAGATCTCGGCGTCGGTGGTAACGAAGCTGCTGTAGCTCTTCACCAGGAAGAGCTTGGGCTTGCTGGAGGAATACCTGCCGTTGGCGGCGTCGATCATGTACCCGCCCATGGACGCGGTATAGGTCTGACCGTCGGTGCTGTCCGTCATGGTCACGGACACGGAGGGAACGCCCGCAAAGTCCGCCGGCGCGTAACCGTCGGTATGCGCGGTCGCGCCGGAGGGGGTGTCCATCGCGAAGCCGTTGTCGGGATCCAGCTGCTGGAAGGTGTAGGTCGTGTTGCCGTACTGGGTTGCGCTGGTGGCGACCCACAGCTTGCTGTTGACGGCGGCCCCCGCAGCATAGCCGGTGGCGTCCTCCGCCAGAGCCTGGAAAGTCATGGTCCGGGTATTGATCTTCGCCCAGACAAGGCCGCCGGAGGTCCGGATATAGCCGTAGACGTAATCGGACTCAGTGGGCTCGGGATCGTCGGGATGATCGGGATGATCGGGAAGCGTCACGCCCATATCGTCCGTCAGAAGGCTCAGACCGGCCAGATCGATGACGGAATCCAGCACGCCCATCTTGCGCAGCTCCAGTTTTTCCACGTCGTAGCACCACAGCTCGGTGCCCGCGGGCGATGCGCAGGAGATCAGAACGCCCTTGAAGCCGTCGGTCTCCGCGTAGACCATGGAAACGTTGTTCTGATCGGCGAGCTCCAGACCGGTGGGGGTGTAGTCGACCGCCCAGCCGCCGATGGTGTGCAGCTCCCCGTTTTCGACGTAGTAGCCGAGTTCATAGTGCTCCAGCATACCGTCGACGCCCAGCACGTAGAAACGCTGGAACCAGTAGCCCGCGGATTCCTTGGAGTCATGGTAAGCGATGGCGGCGGCGCCCCGGCCGGCGTCCAGCTCGGCGCCGAGGTATTCGCCGGTCGCGAAATCGTACAGCACGACCAGGAAGTTCGCGCCGGTTTCATAGGTGCCGCTGACGTAAACGGGATGCCCGCCGGCGGTCACGTCCGGCACGGTCTCGCCGGTGACCAGATCCGTGAAATCACGGGTGACTTCGGGCGCGCAGGCGCAGTCGAGCATGTACAGGAAGGGATACCCCTTGCCGTCGGTGAAGTTGTCGCCCTGGGTAACGGCGTATTCGTTGCCGTCGGGATCGATCCGATAGTAATGGGTCTCATCGGTGGCATAGATCTTTCCGTCGACGACGCCGGCGCCGGTGTAAACCGCGTCGGTCTGCGCCAGCGTGTACACAGCCAGGTCGTCGTTCGCGTCGATGGCGATCCACTTGCCGCCTTCCTGCGTCCGGACGTAAGCGTGGAGCATAACGTCCAGTTCGGCCAGGGGCTTGACGGTGATCACTGCGGAAGCCGTGGCATGGGTGCCGTCGCTTCCGGTCTCTTTGGTGGCGGCGGTGACGGTCGCGGTGCCGGCCTTCAGGGCGGTCACCACGCCGTTCTGGTCCACGGTCGCAACGGAAGGATCGCTGCTGGACCAGGTAACGGAGTTGTCGGAATCGAACAGATAGACGGAAGCGGTCAGCTTCACGGTTTCGCCCACGTAGATGTCCGCCTTTTTGGGTCTGACCCTGACGGTCAGATCCGTCAGCGCGTCGTGAGAATACAGGGAAACCACGGGGCAGACGCCGGCGCCGAAGCTGCCGACCTCAACGGGCGCGCAGCTGTCGGGCTCGAATACGAAGACCCTGGCGGATTCCTCGCCGTGACGGTAAGCGGTCACGATCAGATACCCGGTGTCTTCGTCGTAATACAGGGAGCCTCTGCTCCGGCTCTTCACGTTGCCCATGCGCTTCAGGTTCAGACCGGTGCTGCCGACGCGGGTCAGGTGATCGCTGTAAACGACTTCCTGCATGTCGTTGTCGAAGAACGCGTAGATGATGTCGAGGTACAGATCGCCGCTCTCGGTCATGATGTAATACTCGTGCGCGTCGCAGACCTCGTAGCCGTCGAAGTAGGCGGTGGGACGCACGTAGGCGATCAGCGCCGCGCGGTCGTTTTCGAAGGCGCTGTAATGCGGGACCTCATAGCCCGTTCCGTGCGCAACGTCCATGATGCCGATGCACAGGCCATTGTTGATGATGCCCACCAGACGGTCGAAGTAGCCGTTGGGCGTTTCGGGACCCTGCGCGGCATCGGACCACAGCCAGCTCTCGTGAATGTCGGTATACTTGGTGACCGCAAAGGTGTTCGCGTCCACGCCGTACATGGTCAGACCGTCGTGCAGGTAGATCACGTCGTCGTGCATGCCGCCGGCGATGAAGTTGTCGTACCGGTCCTCCGTGTAATTGCCGGTCCACGCATCGGCGTCGAGCAGACGGAAGGTGACCCAGTTGATCTTGCCGTTCGCGTCATAGAGCATGCCGTTCACGGTCACGTCCCGGATCTCCTCCACGGTGACCTCGCAGTACTTATGCAGGTTGGGGTTGGTGACGGGCGTCATGATGACCGTTGCGGTGCCGGGGCCGACGGCCGTGATCAGACCGTCCTCGCCGACCGTCACGACGGAGGGGCTGCTGCTTTCCCACACGACGCTCTTGTCCGTCAGGTTCCAGGGCAGCACGTCCCACTGCAGCCGGAACTGAGAACCGACCAGCAGGGACACCGCGCTTCTGCTGATGCGCAGATCCACGGCCTTGTCGGCGGTATTCAGCTCGATGCCAGCCTCTTCGGGAACGACGTACAGACCGGAAACGTTGCCGCTCAGGCAGCCCAGCGCGAAATCCGCAACGCCGTCGATGGCGCCGGTCGCGACGGCGGCCTTGCCGGTCTGCGTGTCCATTCTGTACAGGAAGTTGTAGCTGCTGACGGCGTTCATGGCGGCCGCGTAGTACAGCACGTCCGCGTCGTGATCCCAGGCCATGGACTGCGTGGTGGCGCCGCCGGTAGCGGGAATGTCGTCGTTGTATGCGTACTCGCCGATGTAGCCGTTGTAGTCGTTGTTGACGGGCTGCAGATCGGTGATCGCGCCGTTCTGCACGTCCCCGGCGGTCCATTTGTACAGGTATACCGTCTGATAGGAACTGTCGCCGTTGTTGACCGAGTAGAAATTGCCCTCGTCGTCGATCGCCAGCGTCAGCAGTTTCTTGTTCTCCTCGCGGAAGGTCCTGACGCTGCCGGTCTCATCGGTGCCGGAGGGACCGGCAATGGAAACCGTGTACAGCTTGGTCATCGCGCCGTTATACAGATCAATGGTGTAGACGGCGTTGTCGGCGCCCAGCGCATAGAGCTTCTGATCCGCGGGATTGAAAGCCATGTCCCTGATCTGACGGTAGTTTTCGTTCACGGCTGCCAGCAGGCTGTTTTCCCATTCGCCCTGGGCGGCGACTCTCAGCTCGCCGGCCTCGTTGACCATGAAAACGTAACCGCCGACGTAATCGGCAGCCAGAACGGGACTGTCCATGACCGCCATATCCTGGGTGCCGCCCATGGAGGGCTCTCTCTCCAGATCCAGATCGCCGCCGTCATAGAACAGATCTTCCACGGTGATCTCCATCCAGGTATTCAAAGCGCCGCGGGACTTGGCGTTGGTAAAGGCATACATTCTGCCGTTGAAGTCGTCCAGGCCTTCGTTGTACTCCACCTTGTAGAAGACCTCGTTGCCGGCATAGTCGGCGACCATGATCAGACAGTTATGGTTGACGCGGATGCCTTCCATATCGATGACGATTTCGGACGTGGCGCCGATCTCGTCGGTTTCGGCCAGGGCGCGGGTCAGCACGTTGCCGCCGGTCGCGGTCAGCACGGAAACGACGGCGACGTGGCGGTTATCCCGGACCGTCACCTTGAGGTCGCCGTCATCCAGCTTTACCACGTCCAGCAGTTCGGGTTCGGTTCCGTCCACGGTGAAGGTGTAGGTGTAATAGGCACCCTCGCCGATGGCGCCGGAACGCTTCAGCTCCAGCATCTGCTCCGTGGTCAGCTCGCCGTCAACCTCATAATATTCGGGAACGGCCATAAAACCGACGGTGAAGGTGTCGCCCTCCTGGAAACCGCCCAGCTGTTCGGGCGTTTGCCAGATGCTCAGACCGGCGGTATTCACGTACGCCCAGTAGCCGGCGTTCACGTAGTAGAAAGCCGCCCGCAACTGCGGCGCGGAAACCGCGTTGACCACGTTGCCCGCGGCGTCTTCCGCATAGAACAGGAAGCCGCCGGCGTTGCGGATCAGAGAGGTGGCCATATCGCCGATCTCCATCGTGGGACGGATGGCGATCTTTTCGGCGGGGAAGGTCTCTTCGATCGCGTAGGGGTTGCCGATGAAGGAGATCTCGTAGTCGTCTTCGTCGAAGAAGGTCAGATAGTTGGTGTATCCGGTATAGGGACGGACAAAGTCCGCGCCGTTCTCGACGGCGTAGAGGTATTCTTCATAGGACAGACGGTCAAACATGGAGGCGTCGGACCAGTTGCCGTAGAAGCCCAGCACGGGGATGGAGTGGGCGGGAACGGCCTCGCCCTCTTCGGTGATCAGGGGCTTCACAAAGACGTACCCTTCGACGTAAGCGCCGTTGGGATACGAGGCGTTCAGAAACGCCCTGGCGCTGTCGGTCAGGTTCATGGACACGGTGACGGTTACGGATGCCCCGGCGGGGACCGTAAAGTATCCTTCGCCGATGGAAGCCAGCAGCAGGTGGGCGTCATAACTGGTCACGCCGTTGCTGTTGCTGACGTCCGCTTTGCCGGGGATCTCGTCGATCTTGCCGGACACGTAGTCCAGGATGATCAGCGCGTCCTTCTCGTCGGTAACGCCGTCGCCGTTGAGGTCGCAGCTGTACGCTTCGCTCGTGGAAACAAAGCCGCCCTCGACGTCGAAGCCGACGTCCACGCCCAGATCGGTCGTGTCCTTGCCGGCATACGCGACGCCGTCGACGGTAACGGGGTTCTGCGTGAAGAAGTCGCCGCAGATGCTGTAGATCCGGGATTCCGTTCCGAAGTTTTTCAGGGTAAAGCGGAAGCGGTAAGCGCCGGTGCGGTCGGGATCGTCGCCCAGCTCCACCTTGATCTTGCCGTCGGCGGCGCCCGCGTTCGCTTCGGCGTCCATCCACAGATAGGAATCGGAAACGACGGCGCTGCCCACGTTGGCAAGGCCCGCGCCCTGCTGCATCACGGGGTAGTAGTTCTCGCCGTTCTTCATGGGCACGGCGGTGGACATCAGCAGAGAGGACGCCAGCTTGCGGCTGGAAATGCCCAGCGCCGCATCCAGGCCGCTCTCCTCGATGTACTGCATGACCAGAGCGGCCATACCGGCGACCTGGGGAGACGCCATGGAGGTGCCGGAGTTGTTTTTATAGGAAGTGCCGGAGGGATCCATGCCGTTCACGGAGTAAATGTCGCCGCCGGGAGCGGTGATCTCGGGCTTCAGCTCCAGATTGCCCGGAACGCCCCAGGAGCTGAAAACGCTCATCACAAACCGGTCGTCGATGATCGCGGACTGGATCTTGTCGGAGATGTACATCGTGCCCCGATAGCAGACGACGTCGCCGTCCGCATCGGTAACGGCGACAGCCGCGTTCCGCAGCTTGCTGCCGACTGCCCGGCTCACGGAAACGGCGGGAGCCGTGTGCGTGTAGCCGTCCATGTTCATGATCAGCGCGCTGTCGTCGTTGTTGTAAACGATCGTGGCGACAAAGCCCGCCTCCACGGCGTTGGTCGCCTTTGCGCCGAAGTTGATCTCCCCTCGGGAGCAGACGAACACCGTATCGGCGGGAACGGTTCCGCCGATCGCCTCCACGGCGGCAGCCACGTCCTCGGGCGTGCCGATGCCGTCGATGAGAACGTAGTTCACGTCGCCCGCCAGGGTCGTCAGGGGCGGCAGCGGCGGAGCGTCGGAGAACATGCTCTCGGTGTAGAGCAGGATATCATCGCCCAGGCCGATGTAGTAGTTGGTAAAGCCGATATTGTCGACGGAAGCGACAGACATGGTATTGGTGGCGGTGGAGGGCGTCGCGACCATGCCGAAATCCACGTCTTCCGCATACAGCAGACCGGTGCCGTTGGCGGCGTAGTCTGCCCAGGCGCCGGAGTTGCCGGCGGCCACGGCCACGATCACGTCGTTGTCGGCCAGACTGTCCAGAATATCCTGATAGACGCCGTTTCTGACAAAGCCCTTATCGGAACCCAGAGAAAGGTTGACCGCGTCGCAGTTCAGCAGGATCGCGTCCTCGATGGCGACCATGTAGTCGGATTCAAAGGCGCCGCCCTTGCTGCCGAACACCTTCATGACAATGATCTGCGCATCGGGCGCCACGCCCTGCACGTACACCTCGGTCAACGCGTCGGCATAGCCGCCGTCGGCGGGGATAAAGCGGTTGGCGGCCGCGATGCCGGCAACGTGGGAACCGTGGTCGCCCATGGTGTCGCTGTCATGGTTCACGACGTAATTGGAATCCACGTAATTGATCGCGAAGGGGATCTTCTCGTTCAGGTAATACGCGCCGTTTGCGGTGCCGGGCAGGTACTCGACGCTGTGGTACACGTTCAGCAGGGGCAGAACGTCGGCGATTTCCGCGGCGGTCAGCAGATCCAGGCTGTTGACGTATTCCGCATAGCCGACGCCCTTGGCCTCGGCGTTCTGCTGCAGCGCATACAGGAACGCACCGTTGTCAAAGCTCTGGTGGTCGGTATCCAGACCGGTGTCGATGATCGCGATCCGGGAACCGGCGCCGGTGTATCCGGCGGCCCACGCGACGGAGGAGCCGATCATGGAGGAGGACGTGGACATCATCGGCTGCGCGCTGTCGGAGGGATCCTCCAGGGGATCATATTGATTTTCCACGAAGACGTTTTTGACGCCGCGGACGGCCGCGATCTCTTCCATCTGACCGTACGGGACGTTGGCGGAAACGATATTGGCGGCCAGGGTCATGTTCCAGACCACGTCCAGATGCGCCCCCGCAAGCACTTCCCGCTCGATCCGGGCAACGACCGTTTTCTGCTCGACCTGCAGTTGATCGCGGTAAGCCATCGCGGCGGCGTTGCTCACCACGTCTGAGGCGGAAAAGACCTCCAGGGTCGCTTTCCGGTTCAATACGATGGAAACACGGACGACGTCGGTATCCGCATAGGGAGCCTCCGCTTTCGTCTGCTGCGCTCTGGCTGCTTCGTGCAGAACGTCAGCGTCCGCATCGTCCGCTCTGGTGAACGGCAGACGGGTGCCCCGGTCTTCGCCGCCTTCGGCGGTTGTTTCGGCTGCGGACGTCCGGAAGGGACATGCGCCGATGACGAGGACCAACGCCAGGAATACGGACAGGATCTGCATCCCGAGACTGTGCTTTTTCATAATAAACGCCTCTCCTATTCTGTCGGCAAAAAAACGAAGCCGATACACAATTATTTTAGCACAATTCCGGCGCTTCCGCAACCGACTCCGAAGCCTCTCCGTGTCCGTTTTCCGGCGGTTTTTTTCGTTCCCGACGGTGATCCGACCGTGCTTCGCGGGTCCCGCAGGACGGTTCTCGCGTTTTCCGGCTTTTCTTTTGCGGGCGTTCATGGTATACTGTGAAACAGACGGGCGGAAACACGCCCGGCGGAGAACGGCATACGATGGAACAGAGGTCTTTTCTTTCAAAATACTTCGGGAATAAAGCGTTTTATAAGGCGGTCCTTGCGATCGTCATTCCCGTCGTGATCCAGAACGGCGTCAGTCAGTTCGTCAACGTACTGGATAACCTGATGGTCGGCAGGATCGGGACCGAGCAGATGAGCGGCGTCGCGATCGCGAACCAGCTGATCTTCGTGTTCAATCTGACCGTCTTCGGCGGGCTCTCCGGCGCCAGCATCTTCGGCGCGCAGTTCGCCGGGAAAAAGGATACGGACGGCGTGCGGCACGTGCTCCGCTTTAAGCTGCTGATCTGCGCCTGCGTCTCGGCCGTGGCGCTGGTCGTTCTCGGCTTTTTCCATAAGCCGCTGCTCACGCTGTTTCTGCACGAAAGCGGCGCGGAGGGCGACCTTGCCGCAACGCTCGCGTACGGCAGCAAGTACGTCCTGATCATGCTGATCGGGCTCGTTCCCGCCGCGCTCTCGATGTGCTACGCCTTTTCGCTCCGCGAAACGGGCGAGACCTTCGTGCCGATGGTCGCCAGCGGGTCCGCCGTGCTCGTCAATCTGCTGTTCAACTATCTGCTGATCTTCGGCAAACTCGGCTTCCCGGCGCTCGGCGTGCTCGGCGCGGCGATCGCAACGGTCATTTCCCGTTTCGTTGAGCTTGCGATCATCGTCACCTACGCGCATACTCATACGAAGCGCTTCCCGTTCTTCAAAGGCGTCTACCGCACGCTTCACGTGCCCGGCGCCCTTGCAAAGCAGATCGTTGTAAAGGGCACGCCGCTTCTGCTGAACGAGGCGTTCTGGTCGCTCGGCATGACGACCATGATGCAGTGCTATTCGATGCGCGGCATCTCCGCCGTCGCGGCGCTGAACATTTCGAGCACGGTATCGAACCTGTTCAACATCGTTTTCATGTCCATCGGCTCCTCGATCGGCATCATCGTCGGCAACCTGCTCGGCGCGAACAAGCTGGAGGAAGCGAAGGACACGGACAATAAGATCATCGCGCTGTCGGTGTGCACCTGCCTGTTCTTCGGCGTCGCGCTCGCCGTCGCTGCGCCGTTCATTCCGCAGCTTTACAACACCGGCGCCGAGGTAAAGACGCTCGCGACGCGCTTTCTCTGGGTCTCCGCGTGCATGATGCCGTTCAACGCGTTCACCCACGCCTGCTATTTCACGCTGCGCTCCGGCGGGCAGACGCGGATCACGATGCTGTTCGACAGCTGCTTCGTCTGGGCGCTCTGCATCCCCGTTGCGTTCGTCCTGAGCCGGTTTACGACGCTTCCGATCCTGCCGCTCTATATCGTGTGCTGTTCGCTGGAGCTCGTCAAGTGCGTCATCGGTTTCCTTCTGGTCAAAAGCAACCGCTGGATCGTCAACATCGTGCGGAGCGAAGACGACGGCGGCGAACAGCCGGACTGACGGATCCCCGGGCGTTCCGGAAAAAAAGCGGCGGTTTGTATGCAAAAAGAAAGACGCTTCCTTTGTATCAAAATAAGCGTCTTAATATGGCAGCGGCGACGGATCTTCTTGAATTCGCAAAAACCCGTCTTCCGATCCTTCTGGGAACACAGGTTACGGTCTTCCGATCGCAAAATCCGCGTCCGGTCAACCGGATCCACTGAACAGCAAAGCGCTCCCGATTCGGGAGCGCTTTTCATTGAACTCATTCAGCGAAACAGCAAAACGGCTGTTGCTCTTTTCTTCATACCGTGTAATTCAAATGGCATCGTTTTTGACAAACAGGCATTCCTTTTGCCGTACCAATAATGCTTTGATCCTGCCGAACTCGCCTGCATTCGTCGCTTCCGCTTCCTGCATCGATGCTTCCGGTCTGCTTTTTGCGATCGCTTTCGTATACGCTTCCATATTTTTCCGTATTCCTGACAGTTCGTCCCTGTTCGGAATCGTCAGCTTTCCCGCGCGATCATATCCGTCCATCTCCTCCAGCGTGCCGATCAGCTCATCAAGCGCTTCTTCCTCGATTACGCCCGCCTGCGCTGACCGGATATAGTCCGGAAGCATCACCTCGAGCGCACCGCATGTGCGGTTTATTCTTGCTGCTTCCTTTTCCGCCGCGAAATCTTCTTTCGTTTTACCTCTGTTTCTGAATATCTTTTTGATCCAAAGGAACGCGGCGGTCAGAATGCCGAGAGAAACGTCCTGGACCGTCGCTTCGATCACGGCGTCCTCGTTGATCCGGTTTCCGGAGCCGTCGTCGTGCGCGGCATACCAAAGCTTCTGCCCTGCGTCGAGTTTTTCGATCCATTCGGTATTCATCTCTGTCTTTAATCCGGCATCTGTCATATATGTTCCTCCCGTAAAGATCCTGTCTGATTCGTTTATTATGTATTATACTTGCTTTCACGCTGTAAAACAAGCAGATAAAGCCGGACAGTATGGGCTTTTCAAATCCTGGGGTGCAAAAAGAAGGACGCTTACTTTTTTGTCGTGACAAACCGCGTTCGTTTGCAGTATAATCAGGACGCAGATGCGAAGACGCCGGAACGACCGGACGGAGAACGGAGGAACCCATGGGACTGATCACCGATCTGTATCAAAAGAACTTTTTGCTGCGATTCGATAGGGATGAGGCAATCCCGTATTACAGCGCCGACGATTTTCCGGGGCTTGTGTGCGAACGCGGTTCGTTCCGGAACACGGCGGGCGTGACGATCCGATACTTCACATATGATTATGAAGGATACGACCCGGACAGGCTGATCCTGTTCTGCCCGGGGATCGGTCCGGGGCACACCGCGTACCTTGCGGAGATCGAAACCCTTTGCCGTGCGGGGCGCCGTGTTCTGACGCTCGATTATACCGGCTGCGGCGAATCGGGCGGAGACCGTCTGCCTTCCGCGAACGCGCCGACGCGCGACGCCATGGAATTGCTCGACCTTCTGCATCCCGAAGAGGAGATCATCCCGGTCGGACATTCGCTGGGCGGCTACACCGCGCTGAACCTTGCGCATCTTCTGCCGACCGTGACCCGGGCGGTCATTCTGTCCGGCTTTGTGAGCATTTCCGACGAGATGATGGGCTTTGTCAAACTGCGGATCCTTGCCGACCGCGTGAAGCACTTTGAAAAGAAACTTGATCCGCAGTACGGCGCACTCGACAACCGCGCGTATCTGAAGACAACTGCGGACAGGCTGTTGTGGATCCATTCGACGGACGATCCCATGGTGAATTACAAGTATAACGCCGGACAGGTGCGGAAGATCGGAAATCCGAACGTGCGCGTCATCACGGCGGAGCACAAAAAGCACAATCCGCAGTACAGCGCGGAGGCGCTGGAAACGATGAACGCGTGGATCGGCGAATATGAGCGCCTGCTGCGGGAAAAGCAGCTTGAAACGCCGGAAGCGCGGAAAGCGTATTTTGCCGACAAACCCGTCGCGCGCATGACCGCGCAGGATCCCGCCGTATACGAAGAGATCCTCCGCTTTCTCGAAGCGTGACTTGGCATTTTCTGAAGATATTGCAGCGGCGACGGATCTTCTTGAATTCGCAAAAACCCATCTTCCGATCCTGCCCGGCACGCAGGTTACGGTCTTCCGCTCGCAAATGCCGCGTCCCGTCAACCGGATCCGCTGAACAGCAGAACGCTCCCTAACCGGGAGCGCTTTTGATCTGCGTATATCGATTAACCCAACCGCGACTTAATCATCGTCGTCGAAATCGTCGTCATCGTCGTCGTCAATATCTTTCCGGTCGTCTTCTTTTTCGATCTTCACGATCTCTCCGGTTTCGGCGTCGACGGTGTATTCGTATTCGATTCCGTTCGTCTCGAAATCGACCTCATAGACGAGCTTACCTTTTTCGCGATCCAGCTCACATTTCAGCTTCCTGACCGCGCCGGCGCTGAAGCCCGCATGGCGCAGCGCGATCTCCTTTGCCTTTGCTTCGCCGATCAGCCCGGTGCTGTTCTCCGGCGACTCCGTATGCGTGCCGGATGCATCGTCGTCTCGCTCTTTGTCAGCTTTGATGATCGCGCCGGTCGCGGCGTTGACCTTATACTCGTATTCAAAATCGGAGTCAATAAACTCGATCTCATAATACTGGACGCCGTTGTCGGATTCCTTCTCGATCTTCCTGATGACCGCTTCGTTCTGCGGCACGTTCGCGTGGGAAAGCGCGATCGCAACGGCGCGTTCCTGCCCGATATCCGCAGAAGGCGGTGCGGGCGTGACCGACGGAGAAACCGGTTCACTGCCTGGTTTCTGCTTTTGCTCGAAAGAAACGATCTCACCGGTTACGGCATCGATATCGAATTCATACTTGCAGTCATCCTTGCGGAATTCCACGTCATATACCATTCTGCCGTTTTCGTAGTCCAGTTCGATCGTCTCCGTCAGCGTCACCTCGGGAGGTTCAATCCCGACATAGAGGCATGCGATCGAAAGCGCCTGATCTTCGCCGATATACGCGCCGGTGCTTGCTCTGCCCGATGTATGAATGGTATCGGCGACAGGCTCCTTTTCAAGCAGCACGTTCAGCTCATTGATGGACAGCTTTGAAAGCGCGTCGAACGAGTAAAGCGGATTGCGGCTGATCAGCGCTTGGATCAACTGTGCTTTCCCGACCGTGATCGAGTGCTCATCGGCAAGCGCCTGCAGCGCTGCGTCGTGCTGTGCCGTCTGGCTTAACACCGATCCGGTAAAGCCGGCGTTCAGCTGCGCTTCGATATCCGAGGAAATGCGTTCTGTAAGAGCGCTGTTTCGCGCGGCGTCAGAACCGTCCACCGTAACAAGGATCGAGTTTGACATCTCGCTGAGATAACCGTTCTTCATCATGGAGCCGATCAGTGCGTTGACCGCAACGTCGAGGTCAACGTTCTTCAGCTGCATCGTGCCGATCACTTTTTCGCCGTCTGCGTTGAGCGGCGTGACGCGCAGAACGCGGTCATACCGGTTGACGTGCAATTCAATGCTCGGGTTGACGTCAAGCGTCACGGTCGTATCGACCTTGTTGTAGCGCGTAAAGTTGACAGCGGCGACGATCCCGACCATCACCAGAACGAATACCGCTGCGATCGATCCGACGCGCAGCCAGAGATTTTTCAGATTACGTTTTTTGCCGGCGCTTTTTTGCATCGCATCGATGTCTTTGAGAATCTGTTCCGCGTGATCTGGCGTCAGTTTTGCGAACAGATCATCCACTTTTTTTTCCAATTCTTTATCAGACGTCATAGGAATCTCCTTTCAGCATTGCGGTGCGCAGTTTAATAAGCGCCCGCCGGTATTTGGAAAGAACGGTTGACAGCGGCAGATCCAGATCGTCTGCGATTTCCTGATGCCTGAATCCCATGACGGCATGCTGCACGATGATGAGGCGCTCTTCGTCGGAAAGCCTTTTCATGCACTCGTCCAACAGAAGATGTTCGTCGTTCGATAAGTGCTTTTGTTCGGCCAGCTCCGCGACCCAGTCTCCGTCCGGAAGGGGACCGGTCTTTTTACGCTTCCGCATCGCATCGCGGCAGAGGTTCTTCACAATTGTGAGAATCCACGCCATAGGCTTGCCTTCGCTTCTGTAGAGCCGCGCTCTTTGGAATATCTGCATATAACAGTCATGCAGAACATCCTCTGCGTCCGCAGTGCTTTTCAGCATGGACAGCGCGTAGCCGTACACGTTCTTCGCGGTGCAGCGATACAGCAACTCCATGGCGTGCCGATCGCCGTCCTTGATGCGTGACAGCAGTGATTCGATTCTCTCGCGATCCGGTTCTTCTGTCCTTTGTGCATGTATCAACATATCATTTTCCGTCCTTTCACCGTAACAACGCACGAACACCGGAAAATATTGCATCCGTTTTTCAGCAATACCCTTTTTCCCGTTCTGATAAAGGCGGTCTTTTTTATTGTACTGTTTTTTACCTATACAGACAAGTTCCTTTATCGGATTCATGAAAGGAACTTGTTTCCGGCAGAGTTGCTTTTTTCATTTCGGAAACACGGTTCCCAACACGCGTTACAGAAGAGGGGGAAAGATGAGAAAGCATGTAAGCATATTTATAATTTTTTATCATATTTCACGCCTTATCACAATGCCTTTGAAAGGACATCGAGAACTTTTCATTTCCCAAAACACAGCTCGCGTCCGATGCATCGGACCCATTGAAAAGAAGAAACGCTCCCAAATGCGAGACACCGATAAGGATGTATAGAAATAGCTTTATCGGGTTTCACGGTAAGGGCACAGAAACATCGGAGAAAGCTATTCAGCTCTCTCCGATTTTTTTGCACATTTGTCATTAGAATTTATATTATGAACTGCTGTTTTTCGGCAAGCCCGATAAGCACCTTTCCGAGATCGGAGCAAAAGCAAGGTATATTGTGGAATCATACCAGACAAATGAAAAAACTGAAAGGAACCTGTAAGAGACTCTCACACAGATTCCTTTCAAAAGAAAAGAGAGATTACGATCGGTTCTGAAAAGTATCGCTAATAAATATTAAGCGCTGATCTCCGACTTTTTGCGGTGCAGCTTTGCGCCGAGCTTTCGGAACAGATCGGACCGTGAGGAACCGACCATGAAGATGACGACGAACACGCCGATGACGACCTTGTTGAATGTTGTCGGAAGACCGATTGCCATCATGCCCATCTTGAGGATCTGGGCAACAACCGCGCCGGCGAATACGCCGAACATGATGTTGCCTTTTCCTGCGATCGACATGCCGATGAGAACGCACATCATGGCGTCGAAGACCGCCGCGGCGCTGCCCATCGTGCCCTGGACGGCGGACTGTACGCCGGTCGCGCTCAGGCTCATCAGCGAGTACAGACCCGCGAAGATGCCGGAGATCGCAAGCGCTTCCGCTTTCAGGAACTTCGGGTTGATGCCGTTCGTCTTTGCCACGACCGGATTGCTGCCGACCGCACGTACGCTGTAGCCGATCTTGCGTTTATAATACAGGATCGATGCAAATACGAACGCGACCGCGAACAGGATCAGATCCCAGGGCGTTTTGCCGAGCACCATGTAGCCGGGCGAGATGTGCGTTCCCGCGCCGTTGAACAGGATGCGCGTAAAGCTCTCCATGATCAGCATCAGACCGATGGATACGATCAGCGTCGGAATCTGCAGGAAATAATAGGCAGCGCCGACGATGACGCCCAGCACGATGCCGATCAGCACCGACAGGATGATCAGAACCGGAACGAATCCCGCAACGCCGAGGCCCAGCGCCGTCGTGATCTGCATTGCGAAGTTGCCGGCAAGGATCGTTGTCAGCACGACGCGCGCGCCGATCGAAAAGTCCCAGTTGCCGATCTTCATGTTGAACAGAACGCCCATGCCGAGCACCGCCGGCGCAAGCGACTGCCGGATCACGTTCCAGACGGCCGCCCAGCTTCTGGTTTCAGGCGAGACCAGAAGGAGTACGAGCATCAGAGCGACGGGCGACAGAATTGCGAGCGCGTACGCTTTGACATACTTTAAAACCGTTTTCATAACCATACCTCTCGTTTCAGATTTGTCCTTCCGATGCGTTTCCGGGAATCATCCCGGAAACGCATCCCTGCATCAGATTCTTATTTGCCGACTGCCTTCTTGACAAAGTCGATCGTCCAGTTGTCGAGCACGCCCTGATAGTACGCTTCGTCGCAGTTTGCGCTCACCATGCCCTTGATGTCCTCATCGCTGTAGAGCTGGATCTCGGGGTTGTCAACGTACTGGGAGAAGATGTCCATTTCTTCCGCACTGCTGATGATGATCGGGGAAAGATGGAGTTTGAACGGACCGTCGGTCGTGATGTTGCCCTGCACCCTGTTGACCAGCGCGAGGAACGCAACGAGGCACTCGGAGGTGTAGCCGCCGCAGTTCGCTGCGAGCCAGCCCTTTTCAAACGCTTCCTTGTTGCCGTCGAACGTGTCGAACGTCGCAACCTTGATGGAGCCCGCTTCTCTGCCGGAGCCTTCGAGCGTGGAGATGATCGCTTCGCCGCAGCCTGCCGTTCCGGATACGGCCAGAATGCCCTGCACGTCCGGATAGAGGGTCAGGAAGTTGTTCACGCCGTCGGTGATGACCTTTGCGTCGGTTTCCGTCTGGAAGGTGCCGAGGATCTCAATGCCGTATTCCTTGCAGCCGTCCGTAAAGCCCTTGTTGCGGTCGACCATCATCGCGTCCTTCGGGTCGCCGGAGATCATGCAGACCTTCTTGACGCCCTGATCCGCAAGGACCTTGACCATGTTCTTCGCCAGATCGTAGCTCGCGTCCCAGATATGGGTGACCATGTAGGGGTTCGCGTAGCACGCCGCCTTGATGTCCTCGTCGAGGATGTCGCGGTTGGATACCGCCCAGTAAACGCCCGCGTCCTTGCACGCGTTGCCGAGCTGCAGGTTTGCCGCAGTGTCCATCGGGATGAAGTAGATGCCTTCGCAGCCCGCACTGATCATCTGCTCGCAGGCAGCGAGCTCCGCTTCGGTGGTGTAGTCGCCGAGATGCCACACGAGCTCAACGTTCAGCAGTTCCGCCGCATGGTTCGCCCACGCATAGAAGGTGCCGCCCATCGGGTCGGTGTTGCCGTACCAGATCATGCCGATCTTGTGCCTGACGTTCGAGCCGCCCTCTTGGCCGCCGTCCGCCGGTTTGTCGCTGCCGGAACATGCCGCAAATGCGAGCATCATCATAACAGCCAGTACGATTGCCAGAACCTTTTTCATTTTGTTTTCCTCCGTTTATTTTTTTGTTTTGTTTATCATCATTCCATATTTACGCAATGAGATCGTACTCAGAGCGATCGATGGAAATCGAAACCGTTGCCAGGAAGAACACTGCCTTGACGATGTCCACGTAATCGGGGTTCATGCCCCAGAGCAGCATGCCGTTGTTCAGGATGTAGTAGGTCAGCACACCGATGATCGCGGAGCGGATGCGCGTTGCGGAACCGCCCGCCATTGCGATGCCGCCGAGGCTCAGCGCGAGGAGCACGTCCGTCTCGAGGTTCAGACCCGTGTTGCCCGTGACCGCAAGGCTTCTCGAAAGCGCGAGCGTGGATGCGATACCGAGCGTCACGCCGCTGATCACGAAAGCGATCGCCTTATATTTGTCGACGCTGACGCCGGAGAGCTCGGTCGCTTTCGGATTGGTGCCGATCAGTTTCTGGAACTTGCCGACCTTCGTAAAGTTGAAAATAAAGTACCCGACGCCGAACACCACGGCCACGACCGCAAGGAACACCCAGAAATTGTTGAGCGCGACCGCTTTGGTGACCATCATGTTCCGTGATGCGGACGCCGTCTGCGCGATGCCGCGGCCCGCGAACATCAGGCACAGACCGCCCATGAACGCCGGAACGCGTCCGTAAATGTGCACAACCGCGGAGAACAGCCCGCAGCAGACGCCGAACACAATCGCCAGAATAATGAACAGCCAGAGGTTTCCGCCGGAGCACAGATACGCGAGTACGCTCGAAAGCGCGCATGCGCCGCCCAGCGAGAAGTCAAGGTTGTTGTGCGCCATGACGAACACGGTACCGACGGCGGCGACCAGCGCGATCGACGCCTGCATAACGATGTTCTGCAGGTTTCGCCAGGTAAAGAACTTGCCGCCCGTCGTCAGAGAAAACAGAACGATCAGGATCAAAAGACCTGCGACCGGAATGATTTTTCGAATCTTGTCACGCATGTTCCGTACCCCCCGTCAGATGATCTTCTGAATGATGTCCGCTTCGGAAAGCGACTCCGACCGCATAAACTCGCCGGTCTGTCTGCCGTCCTTCATCGTGATGATGCGATCTGCCATGCCGATCAGTTCCATCATTTCTTCGGAAACCATCAGCACCGAGATCCCCTGCTTTTTGAAATCCTCCATCAAACGGTAGATCTTGGCCTTGACGCCGACGTCGATGCCGCGCGTCGGGCAGTCCATGATGAAGATCCGCGAATCGTTTGCAAGCCATTTGGCAATGACGACCTTCTGCTTGTTGCCGCCGGACAGGTCCTTCGCCATCTGCATGACGCTCTGCATCTTGACTTCCATGATCTTCGCCTGTTCGTTCGCCATTTTCCGTTCGGCACGCGGCGAGATGTAGATCCACTTTCTGATCTTGTCAAGCGAGGACGCCACGATGTTGTCCTTGATGCTGGTCGGCTGGAAGAGCGATTCCTTGTCTCTGTCCTTCGGGATGTACGCGATCTTGTGCTTCACGGACGTGGTCGTGTTGTGAATCTTTATGCCGCCCTCGGTCAGCGTCACGCTGCCGTGCGTGGGTTTGATCGCGCCGAATACGGTCTTCAGGACCTCGTGCATGCCGCAGTCGGAAAGTCCGCCGAAGCCGAGGATCTCGCCCTTGTGCAGATCGAAGCTGATATCGCGGAACGCGCCGTCGACCGTCAGGTGCTTGGCGGAGAGCACGACCTCGTCCCCGTGCGTGCATTCAAAGTCCGCCCGGTAATAGGAACCCTCGAACTCGCGTCCGATCATTTTCTGACGCATGTTGTCCGGATTGATATCGTCTCCGTGCAGAAGATCGATGAACACGCCGTCACGCAGAATCATGACTTCGTCGCACAGATGCTGCACCTCGGAAAGGTCGTGGGAAATGATCAGGATCGCCGTGCCTTTTGCTTTCTGTTCGGCAATGATCTCATAGATGCGCTCGACGCCCTTCTTGGACAGCGCCGTCGTCGTCTCGTCGATGATCAGAATGTCCGGCTGCTTCGAAAGCGAGCGCGCCGTCTCGATCATCTTGCGGTCCTCGAACGAATACTTTTCGATGGGCTGCGAAGGATCGACGTGCGCGAGTCCGTTCTCGTTCAGGATCTCCTTCGCACGCGCGATCAGCCGGCGCATGTTGACCATGCCGCCTTTGCCGAAGCTGTCCTCCTCGCCGAGGAACATGTTCTCCGCAACCGTCATGCCGTCGATCGTTCCCTGCTCCTGCGTCAGGTACTGGATACCGGCTTTTCTCGCTTCAAGCACCGAACCCGGCTTGTACGCCGCGCCCTTGTAGGTCATCTGCCCCTTCGTTGGAGGATATACACCCGCGATCATGCTTGACAGCGTGGATTTGCCGGAACCGTTTTCGCCGACAAGCCCGAGAACCGTGCCCTGACGCAGTTCGATGGTGACATCCGTAACCGCTTTCGTGGCGCCGAATTCCTTGAACATGTGTTCTGCTTTAAGAATCGTTTCCGCCATATTGCTCTCCTTTCCGAACCTTATAACTCCATTCCGTTTGTACGGATTACGTTCCGATACCAGAAAAACGAATCTTTTCTGCGCCGCTCCATGGTTCCGGTCCCGTCGTCGTATTTATCGACGAAAACCTGCCCGTAGCGTTTCCGCATCTCACCGGTGGTCAGACTCACGAGGTCGATGCAGCCCCAGTTGGTATAGCCCATCAGGTCGACGCCGTCCTCGGTCGCGAGCTTCATCTGTTCGATATGCTTGCGCATATAGTCGATGCGGTAGGTATCGTGAATGCTGCCGTCCGCCTCGACCTTGTCGAACGCGCCGAGACCGTTTTCGACGATCATCAGCGGTACGTGATAGCGGTCGTACGCGGCGTTCAGCGCATAGCGGATGCCGACGGGGTCGATCTGCCAGCCCCAGTCGCTCGCCGTGAGGTAGGGATTTTTGAAACCGCCGGTCAGGTTGCCGCTGACCTTGTCCTTCTCCCCGTCCTTGCCGACGCAGATGGACATATAATAGGAGAAGGTCATAAAGTCGACGGTCCCCTTCTCGATATCCTCGATGTCCTTCGCCGTGACGTTCAGAATGACGTTTTTGTCGCGCCACATCGCCGTGGCGTAATACGGATATGCGCCCTTGACCTGCACGTCGCTGCAGTACCAGTTCATATTCTGCATATACCGGTTTGCAAGCAGAATGTTGTCCGGATCGCAGTTGATCGGATAGCAGGCGATGAAGGTGAGCATATTCCCGACCCTGAACTGCGGATATTTCCTGTGCGCGAGCCGGACGGTCCTTGCGGAAGCCACGAACTGATGATGCAGCGCCTGGTAACGTTCCTGCTCCGTACGCCGGATCCCGTCGATCGGACCTTCGTAGCCCTTGACCATGCCGGTGGAAATGATGTCTCCGATCGGCATCTGTCCCGCGTTGATCTCGTTGAAGGTGATCCAGTAGCGGACCTTATCGCGATACCGTTCGAACACGGTCTCCACGTACCGCATAAAGCAGTCGATCGTTTCACGCGAGAGCCAGCCGTCCTTCTCTACGCCGAGCGCAAGCGGCATTTCGTAGTGCGAGAGCGTCACGAGCGGCTCGATGCCGTATTTTCTGCACTCGTCGAACACCTTGTCGTAAAACGCAAGGCCATTTTCATTCGGCGTCTTTTCCATACCGGTCGGGAAAATGCGCGACCAGTTGATCGACATACGAAAACATCTGTACCCCATCTCCGCGAGCAAGGCGATATCTTCTTTATAATGATGATAGAAATCGCTTGCCTCGTGGCTGGGATACAGATATTCGGGATTGATCGTTTGTGTAAAAAGCTTGGAGTGCTCGCGCGAACCGTTCGTACACATGTCGGGAATCGACGGACCTTTGCCGTCGACGTTCCATGCGCCCTCGAACTGATTTGCGGCCGTTGCACCGCCCCAGAGGAAGTCTTCTTTAAACATGTCGCTCTCCTTATGCTCCGTACTGCTGGATATAGTTGTACATCGCGCCGAGAATGTTGCACTCGTTGAGGTAGCGGCTCCGCACGACCTCCGCCTTCATTTCATCTGCGATCATGGTTGCTTTGCACAGCGAGTCGATCTCCGTTCTGAGATCGTCGATCAGGCGCTCCGCGCGGCTCAGTCCGCCGCCGATCACGATGCGGTCCGGCGCAAGCGTGATCTGGATGTTTTCACAGATCGTCGCAAGCGAATGCAGGAAGCCGCGATAGACCTTCAGCGCTTCGGGATCTCCCTCTTCCACCCACTTGAAAAACTGTCTGCCGTCCGCTTTGATCTTCTTCGGCGGCTCTTCAAACTTCGGATATCTGTCGGCGGCGATCGAATCGAGGAACGCCATCATCGGCGCCGCATCCTGGACTGTCAGATCGAGATTTTTCAGTTTGCAGAGCTGATAGGTCAGTCCCATCGCGCCGGCACTCATAAATCCCGTATCGAACAGATCGTGCTCTTTTCCCGACAGAAGGAAAGAAAACTCGCCGGCCGTGGTGTTTCTGCCGTGCAGCACCCTGCCGTCGATGATCACGCCGCCGCCGATGCCGCTTCCGAGCACGAGCACCGCCCCGTTCTTCACGTCGGAAAGGCTGCCCTTCCACGCTTCCGCGAGTGCGCCGCACTTGCCGTCGTTTTCAAGCGACACATTACAGCCGCACCGTTCCCGCACGAGTTCGATCACGTTTTTGCCCTTCAGCAGGTCGCCGTATACGCCGGAGCCGAAATGCACGCCGGTCGCCGGATCGATGAAGCCCGGCAGACTCATCGCGATGCCGTCCGCCCGGTCTTTGAATTGCGCGTAAAGATCTGCGACGGAGTCCAGAAACGCCTCGATGCTCTCAAGCGGCGCAGGACCCGTTCCCGTGACTTCCATCTCCGCACGGTCGTTCACCAGCGCATACTTGACGGAACTTCCGCCGTAATCAAGGACCAGACATTTCATTTTCGCGTCTCCTCCCGTTCTGAAATCGCGCCAAGCCGGATTTATAAATACTCCGTTCTTGATTATAATTATAAAGTTTTTGAGCGGAGCGGCAAGTTATAACTTTTCGGGTGCATCATACCCGTGTTATATTTTTTCCTGTTCGTAACACCCCGCGGGATAAACCGGCAAACGAATAAAGGGATCGTTCCGTTTCCGGAAAGATCCCCCGACCGGTAAAGTGCGCTGTGCGGCAGTTATACTTTTTTCTGCGGATATTTCAGACGATTGCGGAAATCGTCCAGCGTGTTCGTTTCATAGGCCCGGATCACGTCGCGCAGATCGTCTCCCGTGAACACTTCGTGAAGCGGCATCGCGCCGACCAGTTCGATATATTCGTCCTCTACGGATTCGCTGAACCCGTTTCTTGCCCATTTCTGCATGGTCTCGCACCACGCGGTCTGCGTCGTTCTGGACCCCTGCGCGCCCGTGGTTTCAAAGGATACGCGGCAAAGCGCGCGCACGAACGAATCGCTTGCCTGTTCATCCTTCAGGATTTTTCCGTAGAACGCGGCGTTGTTTTTTATGGTGTTCAGAATGCAGAAAACGATCGACTTCCACTCTGCATTTCTTCCATAGATCTTGGAGAACAGCATCAGGTCTTCATAGCAGATCTGTTCGACCAGATCGAATATATCGGAATAGTTCCGGTAAAACGTCATATGCGAAACTTCCGCCGCATCGATCACGTCCTTGACTTTGATGCTCGAAAACGGCTTCTGTCGAAGCACGTCCAGGAATGCTTGGGCTATTTTTTTCTTTGTGGATTCATTCACCCGTTTGTCCGTCTCCTTTTTCTGCTTCCGCAGATTTTCAGGTATTATTATACGATAAGTATGCGGAAAATGCAACTTTTTAGGCGCAAAAACCTTATATTCTGCTGTAATTAACTGTTCATCGTGCGATTAACGGGCGTGTATTTATGCAACCGTCCATAAGATAGAGTTCCGCTCTTCGCGATCGTTTGCGATACATCCGGTTGCAGATCTCACATATTCTGAGGATTCGGGATGCGGCTCTAACTTGCATCCGGCAGACAAATACGGAACAATAGAATTGTATTTGCAATCCAATGTGATTTCAAAACAATCAATCTCATAAACATACAAGGAGGTCGCTTATGAAGTACATCTATACCTGTTTCAAGTGCGGATTCCCGATGGCAGTCGAAGAAGAAGACTGCCCCGAATTCTGCCCTTCCTGCTCCGCTCCGAAGTCGCAGTACCTGCGGGAGCCGTGGTGCGGCAGCATTGAGAAGCGCAGGATCCACGTCGATCCGATGGGACCCGATCCCGACTGGCCGAAGTACGACATCGCCTACCACCACCCGAAGGCGTTTCCGAAGGGCACGCGTCACGGTCAGGTGCGCCGCTTCGTTACCTATTATAAGGACCTCGTTCCGACGCGCGAATTTTACGAGAAGGTTTTCGGCTGGGACACCGTTCCGATCGAAGCCGATCGGGATAAAGATCGGCCGACCTTTCTCTGCGCGACCGGTCCCGGCTTCCCGAACTGGGAACCGCGTTTCGGTTCCACCGGCTACGGTTTCCTGAAGCCGGTCGAGGCCGATCCGACCGGTGTGCATCCGCATTTCGTCGTCGAGGTCGACGACGTGGAAGAGATCGCGAAGAAGATCGTTCCCTACGGCGGGACCGTCATCCGCGGCAGATACGAAGAGGACGGCAAGATCTACGCCGTGCTCGCCGACACCGAGGGCAATCCGTTCATCGTGTGGCAGACGCCTGCCGACGTGACCTTCAGCGAGCCGGAATCGCAGGTCTATTATAAATGGGACCGCACGAATCCGTATAAGTATGACCGGATGTACAAGTCCGATTTCGATCCGAAATCACACTATCCCTTCCGTGCGCCGAAGAAGTTCACGCGCAAATCGCTGCACGGACGTCCGCGCTTCGGAAACATCTTCTATCGCACGGGCAATTTCAAGGCGTTCCAGAAGTTCTGGATCGATCTGTTCGGCTGGGACTTCTTCGAGCTGCCCGCCGCCGTCGGCGGAAAAGAGCCCGGCGATCCGAATCCCGGCTGTCTCATCGCGACCGGTCCGAGTTATGAAACGTGGGAAGGCTGCGTGCCCGGGCACATGAACCTCGGCTGCTATCCGTTTGAGGGTGACGCGCTGCCCGAGGTCAGCTTCGGTATGGAGATCCATATGGATGTGCCGATCGCGATGACCGCCGCGGAAGTCGAGAATTTCGGCGGCAAAGTCGGCGACGACGTGCCGAAGTTCGATAATGCGAACTGGTTTGCGACCTTCACCGCGTGGGACCCGAGCGGCAACAAGCTTTCACTCTCCAAGTGCCCCGATTCGCGCACCTGGGACGAGGCGGAAGCCGGCTGGGACACCTGGGATCCGCAGCTGTTCAAATCCGGGATCTGAGCCATGTTCTGAATAATTATGAGAGACCGTCCGTTTTTACGGGCGGTCTTTTTCGTTAGAATTCATCACGGATCGTTCGCCCGATGTTACAAACCGCGCGGTTGTTATCAATATGAGATAAACAGATGCGTTTATAACTTGAGAACCGTCAGGAAACCGGATATGGTAAGAATGAAAAAAGGATAAATACACATCCGAAAATCATAATATTACAGAAAGGAAGAATCCCATGAGAAAAATCTACACCTGCTTCACCTGCGGAACCGCCTATGATCTCGAAGAGGAAGTCGCCCCGAAAGTCTGCCCGTATTGCGGGAAGAGCATCATCTTCGAGGAACCCTTTATCACCAGCTTCGACGACCGCCGCATCCATGTCGATCCCATTCTTCCCGATCCCGACTGGGATAAGTATGACGTTTCTTTCCACCATGCAAAAGCGTTCCCGGCGCACTCCCGCCACGGACAGGTGCGCAGAGCCGTGCTCGGCTATGACGACGCGGCGCTCGCCAAAAAATACTACGAAGACGTCTTCGGCTGGGACATCGTGCTTGCCAAGGGCGAGGACCCGGACAATCCCGAACCGCTGTACTTTGCAGCGACCGGCGACGGCTTCGACAACTGGGAGCCGATGTTCCCCTCCTTCACTTATGCCTACCTGAAGTCCAAAAAGAAGGACGTTGAGGCGAAAAACCCGAAGTTCCTCGTGGAGGTGGACGATCTCAATGCGATCCTCGAAAAGATCCCCGCGTACGGCGGCAAGGTGCTCCGCACGCCGTACGAGAACGTCGAGGGCGTGACCTACGCCGTTGCGGAAGACTCGGAGGGCAACCCGTTCTATCTGACGCAGACGCCCGAAGGTCTCGATTGGAACGCACCCGAAAATCAGGTCAACTTTGACGTGCGCGAATACCCGCAGATGTACCGCGAAGGTCTCAAAAACCAGGGCAAGGTGCCGGAGTACATCGGCCGTCCGCCGAAGAAGTTCCCCGAACAGGATCTGCACGGACGTCTCCGTTTCGGCAACATTTACTATAAGGATTTCCGCCGCTGGCAGAAGTTCTGGGTCGATCTGTTCGGCTGGGACATGATCGAACTGCCCGGCAGCGCAGGCGGCAAGGAAGAGGGCGCGGAAAATCCGACCCTGATCGCCGCGACCGGTCCGAGTTACTACGATTACGAAGGTCTCGTGCCGGGACATATGAACTTCATGGTCACGCACACCGATGAAGAGACCGTGCCGGACGTTGAGTTCGTCATCGAGATCCGCATGACGGAAAGCCCGAAGGTCACCGTCGACAAGATCCTTGCGCTCGGCGGCAAGCTGCTCGGCGAGATCCCCGATGCGGACAACTGGGCCAGCATGTTCCCGGTTGCGGACCCGTTCGGCAACGTCTATAAGCTTTGGAAGTGCCCCGACACCCGCACCTGGACGGATCCCGAATCCGGCTGGAAGGATATGCCGGAAGAACACATCGATAAGCTCTCGCTGTTCTGGCCGCCCAAAAGCTTCTGATCCCACAGTTGAAACTTCCTTCCCTTCCTGATAAAAGGACTGCCGGTTCGCCGGGCAGTCCTTTTTTATCTGATTTGTTACAGAGAACGAACGCTGCGCGCCAGTGAGAATCGATGATCAGCCGCAGTAAAAATGACCATCCCGGTTGGGATGGTCATTTTTATGGCAGCGGCGATCCGATACGGAGAAATCCGATCAGAAACAGCGCAGCGCGCTGAACAAGGATATTTCTCCGAGAACGCGCTGATCCGCGCCGAGGGCGCGGGCGCGTTACCGAACGGGCGCTTCGCGCCCGCTCTCATAAGGAGCGACGCGACAAAAAAACAGCCCCCATGAAGGGGGCTGATTTTTTGGTAGCGGCGAGGGACGTGCTGGAGTATGCAAGATTGCACCTGCCGATCCTGCTCGGAACGCATACTTCCGTCCGGCGAAAGCAGCCCCCGCGCGAAGTACATCGGTTCCGTTGAAATATAGGTCGTCCTTCTCGAAAGCCGATTCCGGAATGCTGCATATATCCGGTCAATACGCGTCCCCCTTTGCGATTGTTTTGCCGCCGTTTTCGGATGCCGAACGCAAAGCCGGCGTCCTTTGTTGCATCCCGGAAAAGAAAAAAGTCCCAGAAAAGGGACTTTTTAATTTGGATGGATTCTTCAGTTCCCGCGGAAATACCGGATCGCTGATTCAAACAGGTGGCTGTCGTAACTGCCGGGGACGTTTTTGTAGAGATCCGATCCGATGCGTTCGGAGTGTCCCATCTTGCCGAGGACTCTGCCGTCCGGCGAGGTGATCCCTTCGATGGCAAGGACGGAACCGTTCGGATTGAACCGCAGATCAGAGGTCGGAACGCCGTTCAGGTCCACGTACTGCGTGGCGATCTGTCCGTTTCGGATCAGCTCTTGAAGCATGGCGTCGGAGGCGATGAAGCGTCCTTCACCGTGAGAGATTGGCACGCTGACGATCTCGCCTGTTTTCAGTCCGGAGAACCAAGGCGACTTGTCGGAAACGATGCGGGTACGCACGATGCGGGACTGGTGGCGTCCGATGGTATTGAACGTCAGCGTCGGGCTCTCGGGATCCGGGTCGGTGATTTTGCCGTACGGCACGAGTCCGAGCTTAACGAGCGCCTGAAAACCGTTGCAGACGCCCAGCATCAGACCGTCGCGGCGCTTGAGAAGCGTCATCACGCCTTCGCGGATCGCCGCGTTCCGGAAGAATGCGGTGATAAACTTGCCGCTGCCGTCCGGTTCGTCGCCGCCGGAAAAGCCGCCCGGGATGAAGACGATCTGCGCGTTCTGCAGCGCTTCGGCGAAGCGGTCCACGGAACGGCGGATGCCGTCGGCGGAAAGGTTGTTGATGACCAAAACCTCGGGCTCCGCCCCCGCTTCACGAACGGCTCTTGCACTGTCGTACTCGCAGTTGGTGCCGGGGAACACGGGGATCAGAACGCGCGGTTTTGCGCAGCGAACCGCGGGCGCGATCCGGCGTTCGGCATGATAGGAAAGCGCTTCATAGGTCTCGACCTTTTCGTCGATCCCGGCGGGATAGACGGATTCGAGGCGACGCTCCCATTTAAGACGCAGAGCTTCGGCGTCCAGAGACGTTTCGCCGTATGTGAAAAACGGCGCTTCGGTGACGACGCCGACGGGTTTGCCGTCCGAAACGTCCTCCGTCACCTCCGCCAGGAAGGAGCCGTACTGCTTTTGTATCAGTTCCGACACAGGGAGCTTTTCATCGAAGCGGAATCCGAAGCCGTTGCCGAAGCACATTTTCAACACGCCCTCCAGGATTCCGCCGAAGCCGACGGCCCGGCACGCCGTCACGATCCCCGCGCGCTGCAGCGCGGTGATGCGATCGAACAGCACGAGCAAAGAAGCGGCTTTGGGCAGACCGTTTTCGTCCCGCTCCGGGGCGAACAGGACCACGGAACGACCCGGCGCTTTGCACTCGGGAGAAACGATATGCGCGGTTTTGTCGGTCGTGACCGCGAAGCTCACGAGCGTGGGCGGCACGTCGAGCGTTTCAAAGGTGCCGGACATGGAATCCTTGCCGCCGATCGCGCCGACGCCGAGCTCCGTCTGCGCGCGGAATGCGCCGAGCAGCGCAGAAAGCGGCTGTCCCCAGCGCTTCGGATCGCGTCCGGGTTTTGCGAAGTATTCCTGGAAGCTCAGATAGACGTCCTCAAACTTTGCGCCGGAGGCAACCAGTTTGGAAACGGAATCCACCACGGCAAGATACGCGCCGTGATAGGGACTCAAAGAGGACAGATACGGATCGAACCCGTACGCCATCAGAGAACAATCGTCGGTGTGTCCCTGTTCCGCGGCGATCTTATGGACCATCGCCTGGATGGGCGTCAGCTGATTTTTGCCGCCGAACGGCATGAGCACAGTCCCCGCGCCGATGGTGGAATCGAAGCGTTCGGACAGTCCGCGGTGCGAACAGAGGTTCAGATCGTCCGTTACCCGCTCGCATGCCGCTTCAAAGCTTATTTCGGCAGCCGGTTCTTCCTTTTGCGGCGCGGCGGTTTCAATGTCGATATGCTTTTCTGCACCGTTGGAATCCAAAAACGCGCGGCTCAAGTCCACGATGCGCTTCCCGTTCCATTCCATGACCAGCCGGGGCTCTTCCGTGACCTTCGCCACGACGCACGCTTGCAGGTTTTCCTGCGCGGCAAGCGCCAAAAACCGGTCGGCATCCCCGGACGCGACCACGACCGCCATGCGCTCCTGCGACTCGGAGATCGCAAGCTCCGTGCCGTCCAGTCCCTCATACTTGCGGGGAACAGCGTTGAGATCGATCTTCACGCCGTCCGCCAGCTCGCCGATGGCGACGCTGACGCCGCCTGCGCCGAAATCGTTGCAGCGCTTAATGAGCCGAGCGGCTTCGGGCGACCGGAACAGGCGCTGCAGCTTGCGTTCCTCAGGCGCGTTGCCCTTCTGCACCTCGGCGCCGCAGACCTCAACGGAATGCGTCGTATGCGCCTTGGAGGAGCCGGTCGCGCCGCCGATGCCGTCCCTGCCGGTGCTGCCGCCGAGAAGGATCACGACGTCGCCCGGAACGGGGCGTTCCCGCCGGACGTTCGCCTGCGGCGCCGCGGCGATGACCGCGCCGATCTCCATGCGCTTTGCGGCGTAGCCGGGATGGTAAAGCTCTTCGACAAGACCGGTGGCAAGACCGATCTGATTGCCGTAGGAGGAATAGCCCGCAGCAGCTGTCGTGACCAGCTTGCGCTGCGGGAGTTTTCCGGGGATCGTTTCGGAGACCGGCGTCGTAGGATCCGCCGCGCCGGTGACGCGCATCGCGCCGTAGACGTATGCTCTGCCCGAAAGCGGATCGCGGATCGCCCCGCCGATACAGGTGGCGGCGCCGCCGAACGGCTCGATCTCGGTCGGATGGTTGTGCGTTTCGTTCTTGAACAGCAAAAGCCACGGTTCCGGCTTGCCGTCAACGTCCACCGTGATCTTAACAGTGCAGGCATTGATCTCCTCGGACTCGTCGAGCTTTATGAGCTTGCCCTTTCGCTTGAGATCGCGCACCGCAATGGTGGCAAGATCCATCAGACACGGCGGCTTGGTCCTATGAAGATCCCGGCGCAGCGCAAGGTAATCCTCGTATGTTTTCTGCAGCTCCGGATCCTCGAAGCGCACGCTGTCGATGATCGTATGGAAGGTGGTATGCCGGCAGTGATCGGACCAGTAGGTGTCGATCATTTTAAGCTCGGTGATCGTCGGATCGCGATCCTCTTTCCGGAAGTATGCCTGACAGAAAGCGATGTCGCCCTCGTCCATGGCAAGCCCGTATTCGCGGATCATGCCGGACAATTCCGCTTTGTTCAGCGTCCGGAAACCGTCCAGCGTGCGGACGGCGGTGGGGATCTCGTAGGGCGTTTTCAGCGTGCCGGGCAGTTCCGGCGACGCTTCCCGCGCCTCGACGGGATTGATGACGTATTTTTTGATCCGGGCAAGGTCCTCCGCATTCAGCGCGCCGTAAAGGGCATAGACCTTTGCCGAACGGATCACGGGGCGCTCGGACTGGAAGAGGATCTGGATGCATTGCGCGGCGGAATTCGCCCGCTGATCGAACTGACCGGGAAGATATTCCACGGCAAAAACGGCGTCGGCGTCCAAAAGATCGACGACCTCGGCGGCAGTATCCACCTGCGGTTCGGAAAAGACCGTTGCAATTGCCGCTTCAAACTGCTCCCGGCTGATCGCTTCGGCGTCGTACCGGTTCAGGATGCGGACTTTTTTGAGCCCCGCGATCCCGAGAAAAGACCTTAGCTCGCTGCACAATGCTTCCGCCTCCTGTGCAAAACCGGGCTTTTTTTCTACATAGATGCGATAGACCATATCAATCCTCCGACGCCGCCAGCGCACGCTTTCCGATGTCCCGGCGGTAATAGACGTTCTCAAACCGGATCTGCTCCGCCGCAGCGTATGCTTTTTGCAGCGCTTCCTTCAGCGTCGGCGCGGTTGCCGTGACGCCGAGCACGCGTCCGCCGGACGTCACAAGCTGTCCGTCTGTTTCCTTGACGCCCGCTGTAAAGATTTCGGCGTTCAGATCGTCCGGAATGCGGATGGGAAATCCCTTTTGATAGGATCCGGGGTACCCCTCGGACGCCAGGATCACGCAGGCTGCGGCGCCGTCGGAGAACGTCACCGGGCAGTCCGCAAGCCGTTCTTCCGTCACCGCCTGCATGACCGTCAGAAGATCGGTCTTTAAAAGCGGCAGGACCACCTGCGTCTCGGGATCGCCGAAGCGGCAGTTATACTCGATGACCTTGGGGCCGTCTTTGGTCAGCATCAGCCCGAAATAGAGACAGCCCTTGAACGGACGTCCCTCCGCCGCCATGGCGCGGATCGTGGGAAGGAAGATTTCGCGCATGCAGCGGTCTGCAACCTCCGGGGTATAGTACGGATTCGGCGCAACGGTTCCCATGCCGCCGGTGTTCAATCCGGTGTCACCGTCTCCCGCGCGCTTGTGATCCATGGAGGAGACCATGGGGACGACGGTTTTACCGTCCGTGAAGGAGAGCACGGAGATCTCCGGTCCCTCGAGGTATTCTTCGATCACGATGCGCTCGCCGCTCTTGCCGAAGCGCTTGTCCTCCATCATAGCGCGGACGGCTTCCTTTGCCTCCGAAAGCGTCTGCGCGATGATTACGCCTTTGCCGAGCGCGAGCCCGTCCGCCTTGATGACCGCAGGCATGGGGGCGGTTTCAAGATAGCGAAGCGCCGCGTCCATATCGTCGAAGGTCTCGTAACGTGCCGTGGGAATGCCGTAGCGCTTCATCAGTTCCTTTGCAAAGACCTTGGATGCTTCGATGATCGCGGCGTTCTTCCGCGGACCGAAGCAGGGCACGCCGATCGTTTCCAGAAGATCCACCGCGCCCATCGCGAGCGGATCGTCCGGCGCCACCACGGCGTAGTCGATTGAATGCTCCTTTGCAAAGCGTACGATGCTGTTGAGGTTCGTTGCGGCAATGGGAACGCAGACCGCGTCCCATGCAATGCCGCCGTTGCCGGGCAGGCAGTAAAGCGCGGTGACGTTCGGATTCTCCTTCAGCTTTTTGACGATGGCGTGCTCGCGCCCGCCGCCGCCGATCACCATGATTTTCATATCGTACTCCTCAATGATGGAACAGCCTTAAGCCCGTAAAGCACATGACCATGCCGTGCTTGTTGCAGCAGTCGATGACCGCGTCGTCCCGAATGGAACCGCCGGGCTGTGCGACGTACTTCACGCCGCTTAAAAATGCACGTTCGATGTTGTCCGAAAACGGGAAGAACGCGTCGGAGCCGAGCGCAACGTTTTGCACGGTATTCAGGTACGCGCGCTGTTCCTCCGGGGTAAATGGCTCCGGACGGCGGGTAAAGAACTGCTGCCAGACGCCCTCGGCGCAGACGTCTTCCTCGTTCCGGTTGATGTATCCGTCGATCACGTTGTCGCGGTCCGGACGCGCCATCTTCGGCAAAAACGGCAGCGAAAGGACCTTGTCCGCCTGCCTCAAAAACCAGGTGTCCGCTTTGGAGCCCGCAAGCCGCGTGCAGTGGATGCGGGACTGCTGCCCCGCGCCGACGCCGATCGCCTGTCCGTCGACGGCATAGCAGACCGAATTGGACTGCGTATATTTCAGCGTGATCATGGAAACGATCAGATCGCGCACCGCGCTTTCGGGCAGTTCTTTGTTTTCGGTCACAATGTTGTGAAGCAGGGAGGCGTCGATCCTGCTGTCGTTGCGCCCCTGCTCAAAGGTCACGCCGAAGACCTGCTTGTGCTCCTTTGCGGCGGGTACGTAATCCGGATCGATCTTCACGATGTTGTAGCCGCCCTTGCGCTTGGTTTTCAGGATCTCGAGCGCCTCGGGGGTGTAGCCCGGCGCGATCACGCCGTCGGAGACCTCGCGCTTGATGAGCGAAGCAGTCAGCGCGTCGCATTCGTCCGAGAGCGCCACCCAGTCGCCGAACGAGCAGAGCCGGTCGGCGCCGCGCGCTCTTGCATACGCGCAGGCGAGCGGGTTCTGATCCAGCTCCGGAATGTCGTTCACGAAGCAGGCTTTCTTGAGCCGCTCCGGCAAAGGCAGACCGACGGCGGCGGAGGTCGGGCTGACATGCTTGAAGGACGCCGCGGCGGGCAGTCCCAATGCCGCCTTCAGCTCCCGCACCAGCTGCCAGGAATTCAGCGCGTCCAGAAAATTGATGTACCCCGGGCGTCCGTTGAGGACCTCCACGGGCAGGTCGCTCCCGTCTTCCATATAGATGCGGGCGGGCTTTTGATTGGGGTTGCAGCCGTATTTCAGTTCAAATTCGTTCATACTTGCTCCTTACCGATTGCGATTGATGATGCGCTCTTTGTACGTTCCGGATTGCAGTTCGACGAAGCGGACGTACAGGGAGATGCGGTTGTCCGGGTCCAGATTGTCCCAGAGCGACGCAGTAAATGCGTCGATGTCGCTGCCGAGCCTGACGCGCTCCGGCTCGCCCGAAAACGTGGGCAGCGGCTTGCCGTCCCGGATGTAGGTGTGGATGAAATGTCCGAGCCCGGGCACGGCGGGATAGGAAAAGGTATGGCGCGCGCAGGCGGTCCCCATAGCGTCGATGCTTTTCAGAATGCTCATCTCGTACCGCGGTGCGGTTGGATCCAACGTGAACATGCCGCTGATGCGCGGCGTAAAGTTCGGCGCGTCCGGCTCGAAGCAGCGGGATTCCAGCGATTCGGAAAAGGATTTCCCCGCCTTCAGACCCTCAAAAACGGTGTCGGTCTGATTGCCGTTGGTGACGATCAGCCTGTTTTCATACTGCCGAAGCGCGGCGTAGATGATGAGGCTCGGATCCTCCACCTTTGAGGCGTCGAACGGCTCGGTAAAGACTTCGCCGTTTCGAACGGCAAAGATCCGGTTCCGGGAATTGGCGCTGCGGCCCATGATGAAGTACGCCGCGACGGCGTGCGTTCCGTCCTCCGTAAGCCCCAGGACGATGCCCCGACCGGGGTAAGCGTTGCCGCGGATGCGATCCGCGATCGGAAGAGATTCGTAAATATCCATATTATGCTCCTGCAAGAATTTGTTCGGAAACCAGTTCCACCGCTTTCGGCAGCAGGATCCATTCCGCCTGCTCCATGACGCGGCGCTGCAGCGTTTCGGGCGTATCATCCGGAAAAACCTCCACAGCCTTCTGCAGCAGGATCTGACCGCCGTCCGGAATCTCGTTGACGAAGTGGACGGTCGCGCCGGTGACCTTGACGCCGCGTGCAAGCGCTGCCTCGTGGACGTGCAGACCGTAATAATCCTTTCCGCAGAAGGACGGGATCAGCGCCGGATGAATGTTGAGGATGCGGTGATCCCAGCGGCGCGTGAAATCCGGTGAAAGAATGACAAGAAAACCCGCCAAAACAATGAGGTCGATCTTTTCGTGCTCCAGCGCTTTTTGAAGCTCCCGTTCAAAGGCTTCTTTGCCGCCCAGTGCTTTCGGGGAGAGGGCCAGCGCGGGAATGCCCGCAGCTTTCGCCCGCTCCAGCGCGTAGGCGTTCGGCTTATTGGAGACCGCCAGCGCGACCTCGGCGCTTCGGATCACCTTGCCCCTTGCGTCCAGGATCGCCTGCAGATTCGTTCCGCCGCCGGATACCAGAACCGCGACGCGGACCTTGCCGTTCAGCATAGCTCGATCCTCCGCTCGCCCCGGACGATCTCGCCGAGGACATAGGCGTCCTCGCCCTGCTCACGCAGGACGGCAAGCGCGGCGTCGGCGTCCTTTGCCGACACTGTGAGGCACATGCCGACGCCCATGTTGAAGGTGTTGAACATATCGCGGCGGGAAACGCCGCCGACTCTTTCGATCAGGTCGAAGATCGGCAGAACGCGCACGTCCTTTTCGCGGATCCTGGCGCAGAGCCCTTCGGGGATCATGCGCGGGATGTTCTCGTAGAAGCCGCCGCCGGTGATGTGCGACACGCCCTTGACCCGGATCTTCTCCATCAGCGCCAGCACGGGCATTACATAGATGCGGGTGGGCGTGAGCAGCATCTCGCCCAGGGATTTGCCGCCGAGCGCTTCGACGGGCGCGGTAAGATCGGTGTGTTCCACGTCGAAAACCTTGCGCACCAGAGAAAAGCCGTTGGAGTGAACGCCGCTTGACGGCAGGGCGATGACGACGTCTCCGGGCTCCGTCTCGGCGTTGTTCAGAATGCGGTCCCTGTCCACCACGCCGGTGGAATAGCCCGCGAGATCGTATTCGTTCTCGGGATAGAAGCCGGGCATCTCGGCCGTCTCGCCGCCGATCAGGGCGCAGCCCGCCTGCACGCAGCCGTCGCAGACGCCCTTGACGATCTGCTCGATGCGCTCCGGAACGTTCCTGCCGCAGGCGATGTAGTCCAGAAAGAACAGCGGCTTTGCCCCGCAGCAGATGATATCGTTGACGCACATCGCAACGCAGTCGACGCCGACGGTATCGTGCTTATCCATCAGAAAGGCAAGCTTCAGCTTGGTGCCGACGCCGTCGGTGCCGGAAACCAGGACCGGACGGCGGATCCCTGTAAGATCCAGTTCAAACAGTCCGCCGAAGCCGCCCACGTCGGAGCAGACGCCCGGCGTGACCGTTCTGGCGATATGCCGCTTCATCAGTTCCACGGCGCGGTAACCGGCTGTGATGTCCACCCCGGCAGCCGCGTATGCTTCAGATTTGGAAAACTCGTTCATGCTTTATTCCTTTCCGTTCCAGCAGTAGGTGCAAAGCTCGCATTCGGGCAGACCGATCGCTTCGATCACGCCATCCAGCGACTGAAACTCCAGCGAGGAGAAATGGAAACGCTCGCAGATATTGGCGCGGAGCTTTTTGCCGCGCTCGGTGCTGCCGTCGGCGTATTCCGAAAGGAAGCGGAAACCCTCTTCGCCTTCCAGCTCCAGGATCACCCTGCGGGCAATGAGCTCCAGATCCGACGTCGCCCGGGAGAAGTTCAGATACTTGCAGCCGAACATGATCGGCGGGCAGGCAGAACGCATATGGACAGACCTGGCACCGTTTTCATAGAGAAACTCGACGGTCTCCCGAAGCTGCGTGCCGCGAACGATGGAATCGTCCACAAAGAGCAGATCCTTGTCCCGGATCAGCTCCGTCACCGGGATCTGCTTCATCTTGGCAATGGTTTCCCGGTCGACCTGTGCGGGCGGCATAAAGCTACGCGCCCAGGTCGGCGTGTACTTGATGAACGCGCGGGCAAAGTGCTTGCCGCTCTCGTTGGCGTAGCCGATGGCATGGGGCGTGCCGGAATCCGGAACGCCGCCGACGTAGTCGATCTGCTGCACGTCCGGCTTGTCCCTGTCCGCCCGGGCGAGGATCGCGCCGTTGCGGTAGCGCATGGCTTCCACATTGACCCCTTCATAGGTGGACGTTGGATAGCCGTAGTAGGACCAGAGGAACGCGCAGATGCGCTTCTCTTTGTCGGGCGCGCGAAGCTGCGTCATGCGTTCCGGGGTCAGCTCGACAATCTCGCCGGGGCCGAGCTCCTTCTCGAAAACGAATCCCAGCTTTTCATAAGCGAAGGACTCGAAGGAAACGGCGTAGCCGTCTTCGCGTTTTCCCACGGTAACGGGGAGCCGTCCGAGCCGGTCGCGGGCAGCGATCAGCGTGCCGTCCTCCTTCAGGATCAGAATGGAAGCCGTGCCGTCGATGGATTTCTGGGCAAAGCGGATGCCCTCCGCAAAGTCCGTCTTCTGGTCGATCAGCGCAACCAGAAGCTCCACGATATTGACCGCGCCGCCGGTCTTGGCGTCGAAGTGACCGCCGGTGAAGGAGAGAAACTGGTCGATCAGCGAATCCGCGTTGTTGATCCTGCCGATCATACAGACGGCATAGGTGCCGTGATTGGAACGGATCAGCAGGGGCTGCGGCTCGCTGTCGCTGATGCAGCCGATCGCCGAAGTGCCCTTCATCTCTTCAAAGATGTGCTCGAAGCGGGTGCGGAAGGGTGCGTTCTCGATGCTGTGGATCTTGCGCTGCAGACCGATCTCCGGATCGTACGCCGCCATCCCGCCGCGGCGTGTGCCGAGATGAGAATGGTAGTCGGTGCCGAAAAAGACGTCTGTCATGCAGTCCTTTTGGGATGTAATGCCGAAAAAGCCTCCCATATGGGAACCTCCTGAAAATATGGATTCGATGGGCAGGGCAGAAAGCCCGCCTGCAATCGATTACGCAAAGAAGAGCCTGGAAAGCGTCATCGGATCGACATACCTGCCGTCCTTATACACGCGCATGTTGCCGGAAGCGATCTCGTCGATCAGCATGACCTTGCCGTCCGCGTCGTAGCCGAACTCGAACTTGATGTCGTAAAGGACCATGCCGCGCTTTTCCATCTCGTCCGCCACGATCCGCGTGATCTTCTGCGTCATGACCTTGATCTCGTCATACTGTTCTGCGGTCATCACGCCCAGCACCACAAGACCGTCCTTGGTGACGAGCGGATCGCCCTTTGCATCGTTCTTGAACGTGGTCTCCACATAGGCGGGCAGGTCTGCGCCTTCTTCAATGTATTCGCCGTAGCGGCGCAGGAAGCTGCCGACCGCCTTGTAGCGGCAGATGACCTCCAGACCTTTGCCGAAGACCTTGGCGGGCAGGACCTCCATGGTGGTGTTCTTGAGGTCTGCGGAAACGTAGTGCGTGCGGATCCCCGCCGCGTTGATCTTTTCAAAGAAATAGATGGACATGCGCAGGTTCACGTCGCCCACGCCCTCGATGGTCAGACCGACGCTGTTCTCGCCGGGATCAAAGACACCGTCCTTGCCGGTGCAGTCGTCCTTGAATTTCAGCAAATAGTTGCCGTTGGGCAGCGCATAGACGTTCTTGGTCTTGCCGGTATAAACAAGCTTGTTTTCCATAATGATATACCCCTTTTCGATAATGCTTTGGTTCAGATTAAGACAGTTCTGTTTCAAGCTGCGCGTCCTGCTCCAGGATCGCGGCCGCGGCCGTCTCGCGCTTTTCCTGCAGCTGGCGGGCAAGCTCCGGATCTCCGACGGACAGGATCTCTGCCGCAAGCAGCGCGGCGTTCGCGCCGCCGTTGACCGCTACGGTCGCCACGGGGATGCCGGAGGGCATCTGCACGGTGGACAGCAGCGCGTCCATTCCGTCGAATACGGGACCCTTGCAGGGAACGCCGATGACCGGCAGCGTCGTGTTCGCGGCGATCGCGCCCGCAAGATGCGCCGCCATGCCGGCAAACGCGATCACGCAGGCAAAGCCGTTCTCCCGCGCGGCGCGGGCAAACTCCGCCGCTTCGACGGGCGTCCGGTGTGCGGAGAAGATATGCGCCTCATAGGGGATATTCAGCTCGTTGAGCACGTCGACCGCTTTCTGCACCACGGGAAGATCGCTCTTGCTTCCCATGACGATTCCGATTTTTTGCATTGTTTCCGGTTCCTTTCCCGTCAGATGCCCGCCTTGGTTTCGCAGTAGATGCAGCGATAGACCTTGTTCTCGCGGTCCGTCAGCCGGAAGATGTGCTTGAGCTCCTGCTCGGTGGACGTGATGCAGCGCGGGTTCTTGCAGACCAGAACGTCGGTCAGCGTTTCGGGAAGCTCCATCTGCCGCTTTTCCACCAGCGCGCCGTTGCGGATGATGTTGACGGTCGCGCCGGGATCCACATACGCGATGACGTCCAGATTCACGGGGATGTCGGCGTCGATCTTGATGATGTCCTTTTTGCCCATCTTGCGGCTCACCACGTTGCGGATGATCGCTACGGACAGGTCGGTTTCGTCGAGCTTGAGCAGGTGATAGAGCTTCATGCCCTGCCCTGCGGTGATGTGGTCGATGACCACGCCGTTCTGGATGGAATCGATGTTCATATTGTACCTGCCTCCTTCAGAAGTTTCAGAATCAGAGCCATTCTCATGTATTTGCCGTTGAGTACCTGCTTGAAATAGCACGCTCTCGGATCATCGTCGATGGCGACGCTGATCTCGTTGACGCGGGGCAGGGGATGGAGAATGGCGAGGTCGGGCTTGGCGTTTTTCAGCTTGTCCGGGGTGAGGATGTAGCTGTCCTTCAGACGGAGATAATCCTCCTCGTTGAAGAAACGCTCGCGCTGTACTCTGGTCATGTAGAGGATGTCCAGCTCCGGCATGGCGGCTTCCAGATCGGTGGTCTGAGTATAGGGGATGCCGAACTTTTTCAGACTGCCCTTCTTCACATAGCTGGGCACCTTCAGCTCTTCGGGGGAGATGAGCACGAAACGGTTGCCGTTGTAGCGGGACATGGCGTTGATCAGGGAATGCACCGTGCGCCCGAACTTCAAATCGCCGCAAAGACCGATGGTCAGCCCTTCGAAGCGGCGCTTTTCACGCCAGATCGTGAGAAGGTCCGCCAGCGTCTGCGTGGGATGGCAGTGTCCGCCGTCGCCTGCATTGATTACGGGGATCGTGGCGTTGGTCGCCGCCACGTATGCCGCGCCCTCCTTGGGGTGGCGCATGGCGATGATGTCCGCATAGCAGGAGACGGTCTTTGCAGTGTCCGCCACGCTCTCGCCCTTGGCTGCCGAGGACGACATGGCGCTGGACACGGAGATCACGTGTCCGCCCAGCTCGTACATCGCCGCTTCGAAGCTCATGCGGGTGCGGGTCGACGGCTCAAAAAAGAGGGTCGCCAGCTTCTTGCGGTCGCATGCGTGCGCATACTTGTCGGGGTCGGCGATGATGTCCTCCGCCGTTGCGATGAGCTCCTCCAGTTCCTGAGTGCTCAGATCCAGAATGTCGATGATGCTTCGTTTCATTTGATACCTCCGATCCAGCTTTCATCCGATGGGTTATCGCGGAAGGCGATCAGCCGTTCCACGTCTTCTGCCTTGATATAGTGTTCTTCGGCGGCGACCGCGACGATGCGGTCGAAGTCCGTCAGGGAATGGTTTTCGACCTGCGCTTCAGAAAGCCGGTCCAAGCCTTTTTTCATGCCGTAGGTGAAGATGGATACGACGCCGAGGACCTCTGCGCCTGCGTCGCGCAGCGCTTCGACGACCTCGATGACGGATCCGCCGGTGGAGATCAGATCCTCCACCACGACGACCTTCTGTCCGGGTTCCAGCCGTCCCTCGATGCGGTTCTGACGGCCGTGATCCTTGTTCCCGCCGCGGACGTAGCCCATCGGCAGACCCAAAAGGTGTCCGACGATGGCGGCGTGCGCGATGCCCGCAGTGGACGTTCCCATCAAAACTTCGACCTCCGGATAGTACGTCCGGACAAGCTCGCAGAGCCCGTTTTCCACGTCGTTGCGGACTGCGGGCGCCGTGAGCGTCAGGCGGTTGTCGCAGTAGATGGGGCTCTTGATCCCGCTCGCCCAAAGGAAGGGCTGCTCCGGGCGGAAGAAGACCGCGCGGATGGACAGCAGGTCCTTTGCGATCAGTGTTGACAATTCCATGCCTTTCGTTTCCTTTCTTAATCTGTAAACTCCGCGCAGCAGCGCGCATATGCTGCCGCCGGATCGGCTGCGGCGGTGATCGGACGGCCTACGACAATGTAGTCCGCGCCTTCGATCTTTGCCTGCGCGGGCGTCATGATCCGCTTCTGATCCCCCTTCTCCCCGTCGGCGAACCGAATGCCCGGGGTGACGGTCAGAAAACCGGAGCCGCAGCGGCGGTGGACTTTTCCGGCTTCCAGCGGCGAGCAGACTACACCGTCCAAGCCCGCGTTTTTTGCATTCTCGGCGTAAGCAAGAACCACCTCGTCCATCGGGCGGTCGATCAGAAGCTCGTGTTCCAAAGCGTTCTGATCGGTCGAGGTAAGCTGCGTAACGGCGATCAAAAGCGGTCGGGTGCCGTCGGCTCGCGTCAACCCCTCCAGCGCGGCGCGCATCATCTCTGCCGTTCCCGCGGCGTGGAGATTCACGATATCCGCGTCAAGTCCGGACAGTACCGCCATCGCTTTTTTGACGGTGTTCGGAATATCATGCAGCTTCAGGTCCAGAAAAATCCTGTGACCCCGCGCCTTGATCTCGCGCACGACGGACGGACCTTCGGCATAGAAGAGTTCCATGCCGATCTTCACAAAGGGCTTCCGTTCGGGAAAACGGTCCAGAAAGGTCAGAGTTTGCGCCGCGGTCGGAAAATCGCAGGCGATGATGACGTCTTTTCCCATGTTATGCTCCTCTCAGTTCACGAAGATTGCGAATGCCGTACCGGTCCATTGCTTCCGGTAAAGCCTCGATGATCTTTTTGCATGCCAGCGGATCGACCAGGTTCGCTGCGCCCACCTCAACGGCGGCGGCGCCTGCCGTCAGCATTTCCAGCACGTCCTCGGCGCAGGAGATCCCGCCCATGCCGACGACGGGGATCTTCACGGCGTGCGCGACCTGCCATACCATGCGCAGGGCGACCGGAAAGACCGCGGGACCCGAAAGCCCGCCGGTCACGTTGGCAAGAACGGGCTTGCGGGTTTTAAGGTCGATCCGCATGCCCAGAAGGGTATTGATCAGGCTGATCCCGTCCGCGCCCGCCTGCTCGCAGGCTTTCGCGATCGTCACGATATCCGTCACGTTCGGCGTCAGCTTGATGATAACGGGCTTTGTCGTCACCGCCTTGACCGCGCGCACCACACTCGCCGCCTGCTCGGGATCGGTGCCGAAGCTCATGCCGCCGCCGTGCACATTGGGACAGGAGATGTTGACCTCCAACCAGCCCACCTGCGGCTGCGCGTCCAGCTTTGCGCTGACCTCCGCGTATTCCGCAACGGAGAATCCGCTGACGTTTGCCATGACCGGCTTATGAAAAACCGTTTTCAGCTTCATTAGTTCCGTGTCGATGACCCGGTCCACGCCGGGGTTCTGCAAGCCCACGGCGTTCAGCATGCCCGCAGGACAGTCCGCGATCCGCGGCGTCGGATTGCCGAAGCGCGGTTCCCGTGTGGTTCCCTTAAAGGAGAACGTGCCTAAAATATTGATATCGTACAGCTCCGCAAACTCCCAGCCGTACCCGAAGGTTCCGGACGCCGGAATGACGGGGTTGTCCAGCTCGATGCCGCAGAGATCGACGCTCAGTCTTCCCATAGGATCTCCTCCTTCTCAAGCACGGGTCCCTCTTTGCAGATGCGCTTATACCCGGCGATCGTTTTGCACGAGCAGCCCATACAGGCGCCGAAACCGCAGCCCATGCGCTTTTCAAAGCTGAACGAGCCGCCGGTCGTGATCTTGCGATACACCGCGCGCAGCATCGGCTCCGGTCCGCAGGTATAGACGTGGGTATAGTTTTCCGGCAGCGCGTCGGTGACGAAGCCTTTGATTCCGAATGAGCCGTCTGCGGTGGTCACGGCGAGGTTGCAGCCGAGATCGCGGAAGCGATCCGCATAGAAGATCTCCGCGGCGGTATTGAAGCCCAGTACCGCAAAGACGGTCTTTCCTTCCGCACGCAGACGCTTTGCCAGCAGGTACAGCGGCGGTACGCCGACGCCTCCGCCGATCAGAAGCGGCATGTCTCCGGAAAGCGCCGTCTCGTAGCCGTTGCCGAGACCTGTCAGCACCGGGATCTCCTGTCCCGGCGTCATGCCGCGCAGAAGCGCCGTGCCGCGACCGACGACCTTGTAGATCAGCGTCAGCGTGTCTCCGTCGAGATCGCAGACCGAAAGGGGACGGCGCAAGAAAAGCCCCTCCAGCTTCAGATTCACAAACTGTCCCGGTCGGGTGATCGCCGAAGTGTCGCCCGTGAGCCGGATCTCATATACATTGTCCGTCAGCCGCTTCTGTGCCGCGATGGTAAAAATCACATCCTTCATTTCTTGCCGTCCTCCGCCGTGTAAACCGGCTTGCCGCCGCAAACGGTGACGAGACACCTGCCGCGCACCGTCATGCCCGCGAACGGCGTCGCGCGGCCCTTCGTCTGAAACGTGTCCGGATCAATCGTGTATTCCGCGTCCGGATCCCAGACCGCGTAATCATTTTCCGCAAGCGGGATCCCGAAGCGCTCTCTCGGACGGTATACGAGCAGATCGACAAGCTTTTCGAGGGGCAGTACGCCCGGAACGACCAGCCTGGTATAGAGCACCGGAAACGCGGTTTCCAACCCGACGATCCCGAACGCGCTGCCGCGCAGTCCCTTTGCCTTTTCCTCGGCGCTGTGCGGCGCGTGGTCGGTGGCGATCATGTCGATCGTGCCGTCTAAAAGTCCCTCGATCAGCGCTTCGCGGTCTTTCGGACTCCGCAGCGGCGGATTCATCTTGAAGCGTCCGTCTTCTTTGAGATCGGTTTCGTCCAGCACCAGATAGTGCGGCGCGGTTTCACAGCTTACGTCCAATCCCTCCCGCTTCGCCTGCCGAATCAGCGCCACGCTCTCCTTTGTCGAGATATGGCAGACGTGATAGGCGCAGCCGGTCTCACGGACCAGATTGAGGTCCCGGCGGATCTGCCCCCATTCGCTTTCAGAGCAGATGCCCAAATGACCGTGCGCCGAAGCGTACGCGCCGTCGTGAATATAGCCGCCGTGCAAAAGCCGGTTGTCCTCGCAATGCGCGGCGATCAATTTATGAAGCCGCTTTGCCTCCCGCATCGCCTCGCGCATCAGATCGTCGTTCTGTACGCCTCTTCCATCGTCGGAAAAGGCGATCACGCGCGGCGCCAAATCCTCAAGATCGGCAAGCTGTTCGCCCCGTTCGCCCACGCTGATCGCACCGTAGGGGTAAACGCGAACGCGCGCCTGTTCGGCAATCAGCTCTTCCTGAATCGCCAGATGCGCAATATTGTCCGGCACGGGGTTCAGATTCGGCATGGCGCACACGGCGGTATACCCGCCTCTTGCAGCCGCTGCAGTGCCGCTTGCAATCGTTTCTTTATAAGAAAAACCCGGCTCGCGAAGATGTACGTGTACATCGCAGAAGCCGGGTAGTATGATCGTGCTGTGATCGGAAGGGGGCACCAAGCCCGCTTCCACAAGAGGGACGTGTCCCTTGGCGTTTCGGAGAAATGCGTTGATAAAACGGTTCTCTGCCATGGTTTGTCCTCCCGTGTCCGTAGGGGTTCGCTTTCCAATCAACGTTGCTACTCTACCATAAGCGGATATGTCCTGTCAACCCCGAAATACGTTATATAAAATCGCGGTTTGCGCCTTTTCTATCGCGGTATCAGCTTTTCACCGGATCGAAGCAGCGGCCCTTTGCGCTCGGTCAAATTGCGGGAAAACACCTTGCTTTTTCCGGCAGAATAGGCTATGATCGGGTGTATAATGAATGTATACGCAGTATTCTTTTGACACAAGGAGAAACAATTATGGTGCTTTCCGATTTGACTCTGCGTTCCTTCTTTGAGCTCCTCGGTTCCGATGCGGCAGCTCCCGGCGGCGGCTCCGCCGCAGCCATGGCGGGCTCTCTGGGCTCCGCGCTTGCCGAGATGGTCGGCAATCTGTCCGTCGACCGTCCGCAGTATGCCGCTTTCTCGGAGGAGATCCGTGTCTGCAAGGAACGGTGCGGCGCGCTGCGCGCAGCGTTCCTCGACGCGATGGAGCGCGACGCCGACGCTTTCCACCGGTTCACGGCGGCGCTCAATCTGCCCAAGGGGACGGCGGAGGAAAAAACCGCCCGTACCGCCGCGATCCAGAACGCGCTGATCCTTTGCATCGAATCGCCGCTGCACACGATGGAGCTTTCTCTCGATGCGGCGAAGATGATCGAGCGCATGCCGGGAAAGACCAACGTCAACGCCGTCAGCGACCTCGGCGTCGCGGTCATGATGCTGGAATCGACCGTCCGCAGCGCCTGGCTGAACGTGCTGATCAACCTCGGCTATCTCAAGGACAGCGACAGAGCCTCGCTCTACCGCTACAGAGGCGAACAGCTGCTCAACGATACGCTTGCCTGCACCGGCGCAGTTTACGAGCAGGTGCTCGGCATGCTTTGATCCGCGCGTCGAACGTTTCCGGAAGTCGACCGCACGGCAAGGGAGCAGATCGAAGCCATGGTTTCCAAAATGGCGCCGCTTGAGGGCGTCACCGCGCGTTTGAAAGCCGAGAATCAACCGGAAGGCTTATCCGCATGAACAACCTCCGCGCCCGTGCGGAAGAGCTTGTCCTCCCTAAGATCGTCTACGGCGAATAACCACAGCACGCAACACCCAAGCCCGAAGCGCGCGCGCTTCGGGCTTTTGCAATCGGGTTGGATGTCGGGAGAAGGCGTTCAATCAGTACAGCTCCGGGTCGTCCCAGTTGAGCGTGGGCGTGGCGTTCACGAAACTGCGGCGCGCCGACGGTGCGCGAGGAGGTGCTCGTCAAAGCGGTAACGGATTACCTAAAAGAGCTGCTGTCCGACGCAATGCAGCTCAAGATCGCGCATTTTCTGCGCTCCTACCGGAATCACCGGAAGGATTGCAGGGCGACCTACACCGCGGTGGTGAAAAAGCAGATCGCGGCAAAGCAGACCGAATACGACAATCTGATGAAAAATCTGTCCGCCGCGACGTTCGCGCCGGAGATCATACAGGATCTGAACAACCGGTTGAAAACGCTCAGGGCGGAGATCGAAGCTTTGGAGACCGCCGAGCCGCCGGAGGAGTATTCGACCAACACGATTCTCGAATGGCTGAAGGCGATCAAGGCCGCGCCGGACCGTCGAGCGGTGCATCTGCTCGTCGACCGGATCGAGGTCAGCTCGGACAAAGAAAAAACAGACGTCAACGTGATTTCCACATTGACGTCCGTTGGAGAATTGGTAGCGGCGATCCGATTCGAACGGATGACAGGTCGGGTATGAACCGACTACTCTGGCCAACTGAGTTACACCGCCATAGCATGGTTATTATAACGGAAGGTTTTCACGGTGTCAAGGACTTTTTTCATATAAAAATAAAGAAAAACCGCTCCCGAAAGGGAGCGGTTTTGGGTCCGTTCAGTTTGCCGCTGCGGCGAGCACGTGATCCAGCAGCACGCAGGTGGTGATGCCGCCCACGCCGCCGGGAACGGGGGTGATCGCCTTCACGCACGGCGCGACGCGGTCGAAATCGACGTCGCCCGAGAGGCCGCCTTTTTCTTCGTCCCAGTGGATGCCCACGTCGACGACGATCTGATCCGGGTTCGTGAAGTCTTCGGTGACGCTCTTCATCACGCCCGCGGCGCAGACGAGGATGTCCGCCTGCCTTGCGAGCGCGGGTACGTCGACGGTGCGCGTGTGGCAGGTGGTGACGGTGGCGTTCGCGTGCATCAGCAGCATCGAAACGGGACGCCCGATCACGAGCGACCGCCCGATGACGACGGCGCGCTTGCCCTTCGGATCGACGCCGTAGAACTTCAGAAGCTCCATGACCGCCTGCGCGGTGCAGGGCGCGAAGCCCGTTTTCTGATTTGCATACACGCCGGCGAGCGAACCGTCGGTCCAGCCGTCGACGTCCTTTTTCGGGTCGAGCATCGCGCGGATGCGCTCCGCGTCGAGGTGCTTCGGCAGCGGCCGGAACAGCAGGATGCCGTGCACGGCGGGATCGGCGTTGACCGCGGAGAACGCCTGCTCGAATTCCGCCTGCGCGACGGATTCGGGCAGGATCAGCTGACGCAGCGTGACGCCGACCTGCTCGCAGCGCTTGATCACGCCCTTTTCATACGAAAGGTCGTCGTCGCGTTCGCCCACGCGCACGACGCACAGGGTCGGCTCCGTGCCGTTTGCCTTCAGCGCGTCCGCCGTTTCGCGCATGCGCGCGATCATGGCGTCGGCGACCGGTTTGCCCTTGAGGATCTCAGCCATGCCTCAGTCCTGATAGATCGGGTACTTGTCGCAGAGCTTCTTGACTTCCGCGTCGATGTATTCCTTCGAGTTCTCGAAGTCGTTGACCGCGAGCGCGATGCAGTGCGCGATCGTCTTCATGTCCTCTTCCTTGAGACCGCGCGTGGTGACCGCGGGGGTGCCGATGCGGACGCCGGAGGTCACGAACGGGCTTCTCGGTTCGCCGGGAACGGTGTTCTTGTTGACGGTGATGTGCACCTCGTCCAGACGGTTCTGCAGCGCCTTGCCGGAAACGTCGAGACCGATGAGGTCGAGCAGCATGAGGTGGTTGTCCGTGCCGCCGGAGACGATCTTGAGGCCTTCCGCCTTCAGCGCTTCGGCGAGCGCCTTCGCATTGAGAACGACCTGGTGCTGATACGCCTTGAACTCGGGCTTCAGCGCTTCCTGCAGTGCGACTGCCTTGCCTGCGATGACGTGCATCAGCGGACCGCCCTGGATGCCCGGGAAGATCGCCTTGTTGAAGTTGAACTTATCCGCCGCTTCCTGGTTCGCGAGGATCAGACCGCCGCGCGGACCGCGCAGGGTCTTGTGCGTGGTGGTGGTGACCACGTCCGCGTACGGGAAGGGGGAGGGATGCTCGCCCGCGGCCACGAGGCCCGCGATGTGCGCCATGTCGACCATGAGCACCGCGCCGACTTCGTCGCAGATCTCGCGGAACTTCGGGAAGTCGATCGTGCGGCAGTACGCGCTCGCGCCCGCGACGATCAGCTTCGGCCGGAACTCGAGCGCCTTTTTGCGGACGTCTTCATAGTCGATGACGCCGTGCTCGTCCACGCCGTAGGAAACGCAGTTGTAATATTTGCCGGACATATTGACCGGGCTGCCGTGGGTGAGGTGACCGCCGTTCGAAAGGTCCATGCCCATGAACGTGTCGCCCGGGTTCAGCACGGCGAAGAAGACCGCCATGTTCGCCTGCGCGCCGGAATGCGGCTGGACGTTTGCGTAATCGCAGCCGAACAGCTTCTTTGCGCGCTCGATCGCCAGATTCTCGACGACGTCGACGAACTGGCAGCCGCCGTAATAACGCTTGCCGGGATAGCCCTCCGCGTACTTGTTCGTGAGCACGCTGCCCATCGCCATCAGGACCGCCTCGCTTACGATGTTCTCGGACGCGATCAGCTCAAGATTGCCGCGCTGACGGTTCAGCTCGTCCTGCATCGCCGCGCCGATCTCCGGATCGTACGCCAGAAGCTGTTTCAGTGCCTCGTTTACCATGATTCTTCCTCCTGTGAATTCTTGTTTTTTCCAGTTTTATAAAGCGCCGAAGCGCCTTTTCCGCATTTCTAAATGTACCGCGAACGGGGGCGCGTGTCAAGTCCCCGCGCGGTGTATATTTTCCCGCGGGAGCGGCCGCCCGTCCGCGCGCGGGATTTTGCGCGTCCGGCGCGGAAACGGCGGGAATTCGTGATGAAAACGGATTGAACACGAGGGGAACGTATGATATAATAAAAGATACGACCGGCCTGGCCGGATACCATAAGGAGAAATGAAATGAAAATGAAACGACTGACCGCGATCCTGCTTGCCGCGCTGCTGCTGCTGCCGCTAAGCCTGATTCATCTGCCGGAAAAGGCGTCTGCAGAGAGCGAAGCAAACGTCGCGGGAACGGGTTCCGCAAACGCGGGAGACGACCTCTGGACGCAGATCGAGCGCTATGAAAACGAACGCCTTGCGGAGCAGGGCGTCAGCGTCTCAACCGCCTCTGCAAACGATTATATGGCTATGACGGATGGGATCGTCGCGCTCGTCGAAGCGCATGAAAGCTACGCGCCTGGCACGCTCTACCGCAACGGACAGTGCGTGTTTTGGCACAGCACGGACGGCATGGGTAATGGCTGGGTACCGAACGCCCGGCAGAAGCAGCGCGCCAACCTGACCGGCAAAACGCCCGAGGAGGTCGCCTCGGTCGAAACGATCTCATACGCATCGAAGGGCGGTTATCCTTACAACTCGGACGTCGCATTGTTCGGTCCGTATTACGGCTCGGATTCGAGCTTCACCAATCAGTACAGGAACGAGGCGAACTCGATTGCGCAGGCGACCGGCGGTGAATGCCGAATCTATTCCGGCACCGCGGCGACGATCGATGCCGTTGCACATGAACTGGAGATCTGCGGTACGGTCATCTTTGACTCGCACGGAAACACGGATTATAACTCTCCCTCCGGCGACTATACGTCGCGGGCGAATACGTCCTATCTCTGTCTTACGAGCTACGAGGGTCTGACGAACGAGGACACCGCCACGGTGCAGGGCACGTACAACAGCTATCAGCACGCGTTCCGCAGCGGAAGCGGCGCGTTCGTCGACGGCACGGCGATCCGCAACCATATGAAGAACCCCGCGCCGAACAGCCTGCTGTGGATGGCGATCTGCCTCGGCATGGCGACAGACGGCCTGGAAGCGCCGCTGCGTGAGCAGGGCGTGGAGGTCGTGTACGGCTATTCGCAGTCGGTTTCTTTCAAGGGCGACTATCAGTACGAAAACTATTTCTGGACGAAGATGAAGGACGGCGCCGAGGTCAAGGACGCGATCGCCTTTATGAAGCAGAAGGTCGGCGTGAAGGATCCGTATACGAATCCGCCCGCCTATCCGATCGTCGTTTCGCCCGAGGACGCGTATCCCGGTCACGGCAACGTGGACAAGACGCAGGCGGTGTACGCCGTGTGGACGCTGTTCTCCAAGTACACGGTCACCGCGATCAGCAGCGACACGAGTCTCGGCACGGTGTCGGTTTCCGGCACGACGATCACGGCGACGCCGAAGACCGGCTGCGCGGTCACGGGCTTTGACGTGACCGAGGGCAGCGCGACCGTCACGCAGAGCGGCGATCCGCTCACGGAGGCGACCTTCAAGGTCGTTGCACAGAGCGACTGCACCGTTCGCGTCAATTTCGTAAAACGCGAGCAGGCGAAGGTCAGCTTCCTTACGCCGGACGGCGTAACGTGCGCGACGATCTCCGCGTATACGGGCGATACGGTGAAACTGCCGACGCCCGTCGGCACGCCGTCGGCGAACGCGCACGCATACCGCTTCTATGGCTGGACGGACGCGCGCGTGGAGGACACCGAAACGCGCCCCGCGTTCTTGAAGGCGGGAGCGTCCGTTCCGGTGACGGGGAACCGCACGTTCTACGCGCTGTATTCCTACGCGGCGAATACGGGCTCGCCCCTGCCCGAGGGCGCCTATACGATGCTGACGGGCGAGCCGGAGGACTGGTCCGGCAGCGCGGTCATCACCTATGACGGCAGCGTCGTGCTGTCCGGCAACGCGACCGCGGCGAACGTCGGCAAAGCGGAATCGGCGGTCGCGATCGAAGAGACCGGCATCGACACGGACGGCGATCTGCTCTCGTCCGTGCCGAATGATTACCTTTATGAGATCGCATCCGTCGGAAACGGCGTCTATACGGTTCAGATGAAGGGCGAAAGCGCAAAGTACCTGAGCTATTTCGCGAGCGGCAACAAGCTGTCCGCGACGTCGACGGTGGTCGTTTCGTCCGGCAAGAGCGCCGCGTACTGGACGATCGAATGGACGAACGGCGGCGTGATCCTCCGGAACAACGAGATCACCTCCGCGACGATGCGCTTCGACACGGACAAGGGCGCGTTCGTCTGCAACAAGGCGGCGACCGGCAGCCCGCTGACGGTCTTTGCGGCGGCAGACTGCCGTCTGATGTATACGACGGAGCTCAGGAACGGAACGCCCGAACCGCAGCCCGTCGAGATCGAGGGCGTCGTGGAGTGGAACGAAGAGGACGTGCAGTTCAAGGGCGCGACCGCGTACGTGATCGCGAACGGCGCCGCGCAGACGCCCGGCTTCGTTGTGAAGAATGCGGCGGACGGCTCCGTGATCGACCCCGAAAACTACGACTTCGCATACGCGGAGAATACGAACGCAGGCACCGGCTACGTGCTCGTCACGTTCAAGGGCGAATACGCCGGGACCTGCCGCGGCGCGTTCAAGATCTATCTGCCCGCGACGACCGAAACGGCGGTCGCGAACGTCGGGAACGGGATCAGACTGACCTGGGCGCCGGTCGAGGGCGCGGCGGGCTACGTCATCTACCGCCGCGCGTGGAGCGCCACGACGAACGGCTGGACCGACTTCGTGCGCTGGAACAACACGACCGCGCTCGAATGGACGGATACGACCGTCTACGCCGGCACGCGCTATCAGTACGGCGTCAAGGCGTACTTCGAGCGCCGCACCGATCCGGTTGCGGGCGTCGAGATCGGCGGCAACGTGGGCGACAATTATAACCTCGGTCAGGTCGGACCGCTCAGGACCACCGTGCGCATCACGACGCGCGAGCTGAAGTCGGTGACGCCGGGCGCGAAGACGCTCACGGTCAAGTGGGCGGGCTCGTCCGTGTTCACGGGCTATCAGGTGCAGTACGCGGCCGACACGGCGTTCACGCAGGGCGCGAAGACGGTGAAGATCACCGACGCGAAAACGGTGCAGACCGTACTGAAGAACCTGAAGAGCGGCACGGCGTACTTCGTGCGCGTGCGCTCGTATCACGAGTTCAACGGTATGACGTATTACGGCGAGTGGTCGAACGTGCTCTCCGCGACCGTCAAATAACCGAAAGACCGCAAAGGACCTCCCCGGCGGGGGAGGTCCTTTTTTGCGCAAAAAATGTTTTGCTGTCCCATAAAAGGTCTTTTCTTTTTCCGGCATTCTGTTATAATACGCGTATGCGAACAAATGTTCGCATACGTCCGCAGGAAAGGAGAATGGAAATGAACGTAAGAGAATGGAAGCGGATCGCGGAAAAGGAGGTTTGCCGTTTCGGGGATCACCTGGCGTTTCTGAAGGGCGTCGAGGACGCCGGCGGACCGAAGACGGAGCGGTATCATCGGAGCAGACGGTGGGCGGAAACGGTCCGTGCCGTGTGCGCGTATCTGGCGGTTCACGACGCGGAAAAGGAACGGTTTTTCCGGACGTATTACGGGATCGGAACGCCGAAACGGGGACGGCGGCCGGGCATCGTCGCCGCGTCGCTGGCGCTGCACGTGTCGGAATCGACGCTGTACGGGTGGCGGAGGGAGGTGCTGTCGCTGGTGCTGATCGCCGCCGCGCAGACCGGCGCGCTGAAGCCGTTCCCGTCCGGGGAACGCACGGCGCCGGACCGTTGAGAAGCCGCCTTCGGGCGGTTTTTTCATACCGCATGCATACACGGCGGTTCATGCAACATACAGACGAATAACCGCTGCTATGCAGAATTGTTTGCGGAAAACCGATTTTATTTGAACGATTTATGAATTATGCATTGAGTATTCAACGCGCCTATACCGCATATGCAGGGGCGCGCATCCTGTGGATAACTCCGGAAAACGCGATGATTTGCCGTCTCGAATGTGGATAACTGTGTGGATGATGTGGAAATGTATGCGATTATGCAGGGGTTCGGATCGGAATGAATATTCAGGCGCGCCGCGAAACACGCGCGGTTCCTGCAAAAATCCGTCGAATGCCGCCGCATACGGTATACAGGCGCGCTTTTTGCGGTGCATACGGAAAAAGGAACGCCGCAAAAAAAAGACGGCGGCGGGAAGGGTCCCGCCGCCGGATCGTTTCTGCGTCAATCCCAGATGCGATACGCCATCAGAAAATGGCTCGTCCAGTATTTGCTTTTCAGGATGTTGTCGGAGATGCGGATCACGCCCAGCGACGAGGAAGCGTCGATCATCGTGCCGTCGCCGAGATAGATCCCGACGTGGCCGCTCGCCTGCGTCTTGCCGACGAACACCAGCACGTCGCCGCGCTTGAGATCGTTCATCGAGGTGATGCGCTTGTACTTCGAGCAGGTGCGCCACGCGATGCTGGTCATGTAGCCCTGACGGACGCCCGACTGGTTCAGACACCAGTAGACGAAGCCGGAGCAGTCGAACTGATCGGGGCCCTTCGCGCCGCGGACGTATTTGCAGCCGAGCTTCGTGCGGGCGATGCCGATGAGCTTCTCGACGCCGCGCTTTGCCTGCTCGTTCGATCCGCCGGAGCTGCCGCCCGAACTGCCGCCCGAACTGCCGCCGGAGCTGCCGCCGCTTCCGCCCGAACTGCCGCCCGAGCTTCCGCCGGAACCGCCGCCGTTCTGCTTCGGCGCGGCCTTCGCTTTCTTGCTGTTGAGCTTTTCCAGTGTTTTTTCGTTGAGCTCGCCGGTCTGCGAGAGCCCGTTGCGCTTCTGGAACGCTTTGACGCCCTCCTCCGTCGATTCGCCGAAGTAGCCGGTCACGTTGTGCGAGCGGATGTACCCGAGATCGTACAGCCGCTGCTGGGCCGCCTTGATCGCGGAGCCGCTCATGCCGAGACGGATGGCGTACTTCACGGCGTTTTTGGAGTTCAGAAGCTCCATCGTGGCGGGGCCGAGACAGCCGTCGCGCACGAGGCCGTTCGCCTCCTGGAACGCCTTGATCGCGGCGACGGTGCTCTTGTCCATCTTGCCGGCGCAGTCGTAATCCTTGCTGAGATAGCCGAGCTTCACGAGCTGCTTCTGGAATGCGACGATGCTCGAATCGGAGTCGCCGTATTTGTAATAGTTGCCGACGACGTCGCCCGAATACAGCGCGTTCATCGTCTTTGCGCCGACCTTGCCGTCGACCTTGAGTTTGTTCGCGCTCTGGAATTCGCGCACGGCGGCCGCCGTCTTTTCGCCGAACGTGCCGGTGCGGCTGCCCTTGTCGAGATAGCCGAGCTCGAACAGACGCTCCTGCACCTCCCTGACGTCGTCGCCCTCGTCGCCCTCCTGCATGACGTATTCCTTCGCTTTTTCGCTGATCAGAAGCGCGTACGTCTGTTCGCCGAGGATGCCGTCGGGCATCACGTCGTTGTGCCGCTGGAAGCAGACCAGCGCGTCGTGCGTCTGGTTGCCGAAGAAGTCGGTCGGTTCGTCGGAATCCATATAGCCGAGATCCATCAGACGGGACTGGACCGTCAGGATCACGTCGTCGTAATCGCCCTTGCGGAAGGTCTTTCCTTCGAGATAGTCGGTCTCCGGACCGGGCTCGGGCGTGTCGGCGGGGGCGGTCGTTTCGACCGGCTCCGGCGTTTCGGGCACGGACGCTTCGATCGAAGGCGCTTCGGTCTGCACGGAGACGACGACCGCTTCGTTCGGAAGCGTGGGCAGGGGCGCGAGCGCCTCCGCCTGCTGCGCGTCCGCGGGCGTCGCGCGGCATTTGCCGAGCGCGATGCAGCCGCAAACGATCCCGACGAGCAGACCCAAAACGAGCAGGACCGCGCCGAACGCCGCAGCGACGCGCAGCGGCCGGCTCGGAATGAACTGCCGGATCTTATGCCGGAGGCTTTCGATCAAAGCCCTGCCGGATGTGGTTTCGTGTTGTTCCATGGGGATCTCCTCAAGTGATACGATAACACGGAAATGCGTCTAAAATGCGTACGAATTCAAAACAATCAGCCCTGCGGATACGTGGAGAGCGCGCTCAGGAGCTCTTCGCGGATCTGCGCGCGCCGCCAGACGGGAAGCAGCAGCGTCGTGTGCCGGAGGTTGGTGACGACGAATCTGCGCACCGCCTCCCACGGGGCGTCGATCTCCGCGCGGATCGTTTCGCCCTCGGGATGCATCGTGACCGCGTCGCCGAAGGCGTCCAGAAGATCGCCCGCAAGATGCTCCGCGCACAGCACGGTATGCGTTTCCTTCACGTCGGTGTGGTAGATCGCGCGGTTCACGTACGCCGCGACGTCCAGACCGTCTTTGCATTCGATCAGCGATTCCTTTTCGCGGACGGGCAGATCCGTCGTTTCGACCTGCGTCATGAGATCGCAGCGGTAGTGCAGAAGCCGTCCGTAGCCGGAGATGGACGCGAGAACGTAATAGAACCCGTCCGCAAGGAACAGCGCGTAGGGCGAAACGGTAAACGGCGTTTCCCGCTGCGCGGCTTTCGTGCCGTCGGGCTTCACGACCGTGTAGAAGAACCGGATCTGCACGCCATCCGCGATCGCGGATTTCAAAAGGTCGAGCGTTTCGAACACGGCGTCCGGCTGCGAACCGCGCTCCGCGTCGGAGACGTAGATCTGCACCTTGTCCTGCAGCCGCATCAGCACGCGGTCGGAGTGCGGCGAACGCGGCGCGCGCAGGAACGCGTCCAGCGCCGCGGGCTCGTGCAGATGCACGCCCTCCTCGGCGTTCGGCTTCAGATAGTAGCCCTTGCCGTTCTCCTGATAGGTCGAGAGCGGAAAGCCCATCTCCTGCAGAAGCAGCAGGTTGCGGCCGACCGCCTTGCGCTCGGCGATCATGCCGAAGTCCGACGCAAGGTATTCGATGATCTGACGCGTCGAAAGCGGTTTTTCCTTTCCCGCGCGCTGTTCCAGCACGCGCAGGATGCACAGCGACAACGCTTTTTTGCCCTTCGTTTCCGTCATGATGAACTCCCCTCAGTCCTCATAGTAGTCGCCGCGGCGATAATCGTACAGGACGCCTTCGTATTTTTTCGGTTCCTCCAGAACCTTGCCGCAGCCGATCGCGACGCACGCGACCGGATCCTCCGCCACGTAGCACGGAACGCCCGTCTGCTCGGAGATGTACTGATCCAGTCCGAACAGCTGCGCGCCGCCGCCGGTGAGGCAGATGCCGCGCGTTGCGATGTCGCCCGAAAGCTCGGGCGGCGTCTGTTCCAGCGTGTCGCGCAGCGCTTCCGAAACGGACAGCAGCGGCTCCTTCAGCGCGTACGTCAGCTCGTTGGAGCCGAGCTCCAGCGAGACCGGAAGCCCGCCGCCGAGCGAGCGTCCGCGCACGTCCATCTTGAGCTCGTCCTTGCGCGGGAACGCCGAGGCGTACGCGATCTTCAGCTCCTCCGCGGCGCGCGTGCCGATCACGACGCCGTGCTGCCGCTTTAAATACCGCACGATCGCGGCGTCGAACTTGTCGCCGCCGACGCGCAGCGAGTCGTGCCGCACCGCCTTGCCCATCGAGGTCACGACGATGTCGCAGGTGCCCGCGCCGATGTCCAGAACGACGTTCGCCTTCGGCTCGGTGATGTCGAGCCCCGCGCCGATCGCGGCCGCGACGGGCTCCTCCAGCAAAAACGTGTAGCGCGCGCCCGCGCCCTCGGTCGTTTCGATGACGGCGCGCTTTTCGACCTCGGTCGCCATCGACGGGACCGCCACGACCGCGCGCGGCTTGAAGAAGATGCGGCTGCCGACGATGCGGTTGAAGAACAGCGTCAGCATGCGCTCCGTCGCGTCGAAGTTGGCGACCACGCCGTCCTGCATGGGGCGCACGATCATCAGATTGTCCGGCGCGCGGCCGACGAGATCCTTCGCCTCCTGCCCGATCGCCACGAGCTTGCCCGTGCCGCGTTCCACCGCGGCGACGTTCGGCTCGCGCAGCACGATGCCTTTTCCGCGCACGTATGCCAGCACGTTGCTCGTGCCGAGATCCAGTCCGATATCAGATGAATGAAACAGTCCCATGTCGATCCTTTCGCCGCAGATGCGGCCGTCTGTACTTGTACCATAATTGTACCATGCCCGGCCGGAGAACCGATGAAGAAACTGTAAACGAACATATTGCGAAATGTGAATTTTCACGATATACTGTGGCCATGGAAGAGCAATTTGTCATCAGACAGGCGGAATTCGTCACGAGCGCAGGCAGCGAGGGCAGCTATCCCGCGCCGCTCCCGTGCGAGATCGCGATCGTCGGAAAATCAAACGTGGGCAAGTCGAGCCTCATCAACCGGCTTGCGAACAATCACAAGCTTGCGAAAACCTCGTCGCAGCCGGGCAAGACGCGCCTCATCAACTTCTTTCTTTTGAACCGCGCGGCGTACCTCGTCGACCTGCCGGGCTACGGCTTTGCGAAGGCGTCGAAAACGGAGCAGAAGAGCTGGGGCGATCTGCTGGAGCGGTATCTGTCGAGCGGGCGCGTGAAGCACCTGCTGCTGCTTCTGGACATCCGGCACGCGCCGACGCGCGACGACGTGCAGATGTTCCGGTATCTGCTGTACTACGGCATTCCGTACACGCTCGTCGCGACCAAGTCGGACAAGATCGCGGTTTCGAAGCGCCGCAGGGAGGCGAACGCGCGGGCGAAGGAGCTCGGCGCGCCGCCGTTCGCGATCCCGTTTTCGTCGGAAACGGGCGAAGGGAAGGCGGAATTGCTCGAACGGATCGGGCAGATCGTGAGGGATTGCGCCCCGCGGGAAAAAGAATCTTCCGAAGAATGAAAAAAGGGCTTGACAGGAGCCGCGTTCCTTTGCATACTATGCTTTGAAAATCTACAGGCGAGGTATTGTAAACATCCATGCTCAGAAAATGCCCGATTTGTGAATTGAATTATATCCACGGCAACGAGACCATGTGCCGCGTCTGCGCCGCGGAGCGGTCCGTGCGCCGCACCGCGCCGGCCGTCGACGAGGTCGTCATGTGCAGCGAATGCGGCGAAAAGCCCGCGCTGCCCGGCCGCGATCTCTGCGAGGACTGCCTCAAGGAGCAGAAGCGGCAGGCGAACCTTGAGGTGCTGGCCGACAAGGTCCGCGCCGACGAGGCGGAAGATCCCCTCGAGGAAGACATCACCGAACCGGCGGACGAGGACTGATCCCGCGCCGGAATCCCTGTTTTGAAAGCGAGGCGCGCATGCCCCACGTTTATGCCATCGGCGATCCGCATCTGAGTCTGTCCGTTCCGAACAAGGCGATGGACGTCTTCGGCGCGCGCTGGAAGGACCACGCGGAACGCATCCGCGAGGCGTGGCAGGACACGGTGGACGACGGCGACCTGGTGCTCGTGCCGGGCGACGTCAGCTGGGCGATGTACCTCTCCGACGCAAAGGCCGACCTTGCGTTTCTCGGCGCGCTCAGGGGCACGAAGCTTCTGCTGCGCGGCAACCACGACTACTGGTGGCAGAGCGTGACGCAGGTGCGCGCGGCGCTGCCGCAGGGCATGTACGCGCTGCAGAACGACACGTTCCGGTTCGGCGATCTGTACGTGTGCGGCACGCGCGGCTGGACGGTCCCGGAGTCGTCGCATTTCAAGGAAAGCGCGGACCGCAAGCTTTACGAGCGCGAGCGCATCCGGCTCGATCTGTCGCTTTCGGCGCTGCCGAAGGACGCGCCCGCCGTCGGCATGCTGCATTTTCCGCCGTTTTCCGAAACCGGCGAAAAGAGCGCGTTTGCGGAGCGGTTTGAAGCCGCGGGCGTGAGCGACGTCGTGTACGGTCATCTGCACGGCGCGTCGCACCGGTTCGCGTTCAACGGCGAAGCGAACGGCGTGCGCTACCATCTGGTATCCGCCGATTATCTCGATTTCGTGCCGAAGCGCATCCGTTCCTTCTGAATCCGGCAGTTTCGCGGCAGGTTCCCACGGGACCTGCCGCCTTTTTATGCGGTTTTTCTTTTCTTTTCGCGCGTTTTATGTTATACTTTATTCAGAATCGTCTATCGGAACGGAGGGGAGATATGCAGCAGGATCCGAATCTGGGCAAACCGGCTGCCCGCAAAAACGGGAACACGTTTCTGATCCCGATGGCCGTGCTGACGGCGTCGCTCGTCGTCGGCATCGCGGTGCTCGCGCTGTTTCTGCGCCTGAGCTTCTGCGCAAAAGAAGAATCCGGGACCGGACCCGACGGTACGGGCACGGTTTCCGTTCCCGAAAACGGCGTGCCGGACGACGTGCTCGCAGAGTTCGCCGCCGATTACGCCGGAACGACCGGCGCGGATTCGTTTGAGATCGTCTCGGTGCAGCACAGCGTCAACAAGGCAAAGAAGACCGATACCGTTACGTTCACGCTGTTCGAACGGCGCGCGGACGAGGTGTTTCAGTCGCGGCACATTGTGAACTTCGCGTTCGATTCCGCAAGCGGACGGTGGACCGCCGTCAAACACGACCATACCACGCCGGAAACCGGCGCGCCCGCGCCGCCCTCGCAGGAATCGCAGACGACGACTCCGCCGCCTTCCGGGGAATCGCAGACGACGACCCCGCCGCCGACGCAGGAGGATCTGCCCGACACGTTCTCGTTCGGCGGCGTCACGCTCCGCCGCGGCGAAACGGGCGTCACCGGCAGCAAACGCGGGATCAACGGGCCCGACGCGGAGCATCTTACGCATATCACGGCGGAAGAGGTCGATCTGCTGGTCAGGCTGTGTCCGGATCTTCAGGTGCTCGATCTCGACTACTGCTATCTGGACGACTACGCGCCGCTCGGCAGGCTCACGAAACTCAAAAAGCTCGTGCTGACCCACTGCGGGACGGAAACGAGGGGCAACCGCATCCGTTCGATCGATTGGGTGAGCGGACTGAAGAACCTTGAGACGCTGTATCTGGAGCATAACGACATTCAGGATCTTTCGCCGCTGAACGGGCTCGGGAAGCTCGAAGACCTGCGCCTGGGCAGGAACAAGCTGACGGACGCAAGCCTTGCGAGCCTTACGGATCTGCCGTCGCTGAAGTATCTCGGGATCAACGCCAACAGCAGCATCCGGTCGCTTTCAAAGCTGCCGGTCCTCGAGAATCTCCGCTTCATCGACGTCAGCCAGTGCAAGAAGCTTACGTCGCTGAGCGATCTGAAACTGCAGCCGTGCATGAAGATGCTCAAGTGCGACAGAAGCGGACTGACGGATCTCGACGGGGTCTCCGCGCAGCCGGCGCTCGTGGAGATCGATCTTTCGGGATGCAGCCTCGCCCTTTCCGAATACCGGAAGCTGGAAAGCTGCCCGAAACTCGAATACGTCGTCATCAAGGAAAAGGACGACGCGGCGCAGTCGGCGATGGATACGGTGGAAAGCAACAATTCCCGCATCTCGCGCCTGTACGCGTGGAAATACATCAGCGGCTGATCCGACTGATGATCCGATAAAAACCAAGGAGGAACAACCATCATGTTTTGCAGCAATTGCGGATCCGCCGTAGGCGAACACGACGTATTCTGTCCCGAATGCGGCGCGCGCATCGTGCGCCCGGCCGCGGCCGCGGAGCGCGAACCGCTCGTGATCGAACAGCCGCACTCGCCCGTTTACACGCCCGCCGCGCCCGTAACGGTTCCCGTGACGGAGCCCGCCGTTCCGAAGAAAAAGTCCAGGAAGGGTCTGATCATCGGCATCATTGCCGGCGTCGCCGCTGCGCTCGGACTTGCCGCGGCAGCGATCTTCTGGCTCGTGCCGATGCTCCGGAGCAACACGCAGAAGAACGCCCGGGATGCGGTCATCAACGCGAGGACGGCCGTCGAGAACGCCGAAAGCGTACACACGGACATGAATCTCGAGATGAAGGTGACCATGGGATTCATGGGGCAGAACGACGATTTGGAGATGTCGACCGCGCTTTCGATCGACTGGATGCGGGAGCCCGCCCGGTGGTACTTGGAACTGGACGGGAACTTCATGGGACAGCAGATGAACCAGCTGGCCTATGTGGAGATCGAGGACGGGGAAACCGTGTCGTATTTGTCCTCGGACGGCGGCCAACACTGGCGGAAGACGTACGGAACCGACGAGACCGTGGATCAGAGCGAAAAGATGCTTGCGGTATTCCTGGAGCATGCGGACAACTTCCGCAAGATCGGTACGGAAACGGTCAACGGAAGCACCGCGACCGTGTACAGCTGCGAACTGGACGAGCAGTACGTCAAGGAAGCGCTGCAGGCGACCGGCATGGTGAGTTCGATGGAAGAGTTGATGGGCGAGTTTTCCGACGAGATCCTGACGGGCCTCGGCAGCATTCCGATGACGATGTCCATCGACGACAAGACCGGCTATCCGGTGCATTACACGATCGATCTGTCCGACGCCATGCTGAACATGTACAACAACATGATAAAACGGGCTCTGGAGCAGAGCGGAATGAGCGGCATCGAATTCACAGCCGACGTGGAAACGTGCGCGGTCGACGTGGTCCTGTCCCGGTTCAACGAGGTGGACTTTGAGATCCCCGAGGAAGTAAAAACGTCAAAGTCGGCCGGGGGCGAAGGCATCGTCGGCACGTGGAACCTGGTCGACGGCGAGGGCGACGAAGCGAAGGAGACCGTTCAGATGCTGCTCACGATGGGCGCGACGATGACGTTCACGTTCAACGAGGACGGAACGGGCAGCATGACCTACGTCTTCAGCGGAGACAGCGCATCGGAGTCCTTTGACTATACGCTGGAAGACGGTCAGATCGTGATCGAAGGCGACGGCGCGGACTACACGCTCGACGGCGACCGGCTGACCATCGAAGTGGAAGGCTACGTGCTGGTCTTCGAAAGACAGTGACCCCGCGGCGGGGCCGGATCCCCCGATTTCCGCGCGGTTGTTGACAATTCACGGGTTTTTCTGATATAATTCCCGTAATGCGTAATAGCATAATGTAAGGAGGATAATGAATCATGAAGAAATGGATCGCAATTGTGCTGGTTGCAATGATGGCACTGGCTCTGGTCGCCTGCGGCGGCAAGGGCGCGAAGGGCGAAGGCATTGTCGGAACCTGGAAGCTGGCAGACGGTGAGGGCGAAGCGCAGCAGGCTGTTCAGATGATCCTTGCAATGGGCGGAACGATGACGTTCACGTTCAACGAGGACGGCACCGGTCACATGAAGATGGACGTAATGGGACAGCAGCAGGATCAGAACTTCAATTACACGATTGAAAACAACCAGATCGTGATCGACGGCGCGGGCGCGGATTACAAGCTCGACGGCGACAAGCTGACCATCCAGGTCGAAGGCATGGCGATGATCTTCGACAGACAGTAATCAAAACCGAAAAAGACGGGGAGGAGCGATCCTCTCCGTTTTTTTGTCCGCGCGGAACCGTTGACAGGACCGTGTCCGCGCGGCTATAATGTTCCTGCAAAAAAACGACGAAACAGGAGGAAGATCCCCTATGAAGAAAACGATCGCGATCCTGCTGGCGGCGCTGATGGTGCTCGCTTCGATCGCCTGCGGCGGCAAGAAGAGCGATTCCGTCGTCGGCACGTGGGAACTGACCGACGGCGAGGGCGAAGAAGCGCAGCAGACCGTTCGGATGATGCTTGCGCTGGGCATGACGATGACGTTCACGTTCAACGAGGACGGCACCGGCGTCATGGGCGTGAACCTCGGCGGCAAGGATGAAAGCGAGAACTTCACCTACACGCTTGAGGAAGGGAAGATCCTGATCGACGGATCGCCCACGGAGTACCGGCTCGACGACGGCCGGCTGTATCTCAACATCAACGGCACCGTGATGATCTTCGGCAGAAAATGACCGGAACGAAAAAAACCGGAGAGGCAAGCCTCTCCGGTTTTTTGCTGCGATCGTTGACAACCGGGCCGCGATCTGCTATCATCACCGTAATGCGGCGTACGCATAGTATTAAGGAGGAAATGACAGATATGAAGAAGATGATCGCTATTCTGCTGATCGCCGTTATGGCGCTCGGACTGATCGCGTGCGGCGAAAAGGACGAACCCGTTTCGGACCCCAAGACGGCCATCATCGGCACGTGGCAGCTGAAGGACGTTGAAGGCGAAGGTGAAGAAGTCGAGTACATGAAGCAGCTCATCTCCATGGCCGATATGACCTACACGTTCAAAGAGGACGGGACCGTCACCGTGAAGGCGACGATCATGGGCCAGGAACAGGAAGAAAGCACGACCTGGTCGCTTGACGGCGACAATCTGACGGTTGCGGGCGATACCGGCAAGATCGAGATCACCAGCAGCACGCTGAAGATGTACCTGGACGGCTATACGGTCGTCTACAAGAAAAAATAATCGAACCGAAACAAAAAAGGAGAGGGAAGATCCCTCTCTTTTTTGATGCGCGTTTATCGAAGCAGGTCGGAGAGCGATCCGATCTCGCGGCAGGTATCGGGCAGCGCCTTCGGACGTTCGCCCGACTGCCACGTGTGATAGTAGCGGCTTTGAAGCCCCGCCGCGTGCGCGCCGCCGATATCCGCGATGCTGTCGTTTCCGACCATCACGGCTGTATGCGGGTCGATCCCGTACCGCGAAAGCAAAAGCCCGAACAGACCGCGGTACGGCTTTTTCATCCCCGCGTCCGAGGACAGCAGGATCCCGTCAAACCGGTCCGAAAGCCCGAGCGCGGCGAGCTCGCCGTTCGTAAAGCACGATTGCGCGTTGGACAGCAAAAACGTCCGCGCGCCCTTTTCACGCAGCGCGTCGAGCGTTTCGAGCGCGTGCGGCATCGGCCGGAGCCGGTTCGTCGAGCGGCGGCGGAACAGCGCGGCGTATGCGCGCGCGGCCGATTCGTCCGCATCGAGCAGCCGCCGGAACACGTTCAGAAGCTCCGGCTCGACGTACGGCACGGGCACGTCCGGCAGCGTTTCCGCGCGCAGGCGCACCTCGTCTGAGCAAAGCGCAAGATACGCCCTGCGGAACGCGTCGCCGTCGTATCGCGCGCCGAACGCTTCGGCGTCCTTTGCCGCGGCGTTCCAGAACGCGCGCGGTCCTTCGTCCGTGCAGACGTCCGCAAGCGTGCCGTACAGGTCGAAGACGTAATCCCGGTACCGCTTCATTTCAGGAAGCCGACGCCGGACTCCATGATCCGTTCCGCAGACTCGGCGAGCACGGCGGAGCTTTCGGTCATGCCGCCGCGGATCCACCGCTCCATCAGCGCCATGCAGCCGCCCGAAACGAACGTGAAGTACGTTTCGATCTGCTTTTCCGTTGCGTTCGGATAGAACCGGAGATAACTGATCATACAGAGCTCCTTGCTCCTGCGAATGAGCGAGCGCGCAAATTCCTTGTCGCCGTGCGGACCGATCGTCGCCCGGCACAGGTCGGCGTTTGCTTCGATGCACTCGAAGATCTTTTTCGTCATCTTCGGCGGCGTGAGCTGCGACGCTTCGTCCAGCACGGGACGGAGGGCTTCAAAGAACGAGGCCTCCATCTCCTGCTGGATGCTTTTCAGCAGGTCGTATACGTCGGTATAATGCGCGTAAAACGTGCCGCGGTTGATGCCTGCGCGAAGGCAGAGCTCCTTGACGGTGATCGCGGCGATCGGCTTCTCGATTAAAAGCACGGACAGCGCGTTGCGCAGGAGGTGCTTCGTGATACGTACGCGATGGTCCATTTTCTCCATAGCGCGACTCCTTTTTTATTATTGAACGAAGAGGACAGCCGCCGTTGATTTTCGGACAATTCCGGAAAACATTGTCGGTTGTATCTTTCCATCTTCTATTATATAATAATACACACAATCAAATAAATCAACACGGTGTTCAGTATTTTTACAAATTCCGACTTGCCCGCGGTCCTGCTTGATGATTCTCTGACCGTCGGGCAAACAAGGCCGGTCGTTTTTGACCGAGTCGGTGCGTGTATCCCCTCATTCTCCAGATACGCACCGCGCCTTCGTCGTCGCGGGCTTCAACCGGCTCGCGACGACTTTTTTATTTCATAAACAGCCACAGCTTTTTTATTCCATACAATAATCCAAAACCTCCGACGCGGATCGGATACCAAAAGGCCCCCTTGCGCAAAGGGGGCGGGCAGGGGATCGCTTGTGCGGAAGCGCGGTCAGGGCGCGTTCGTTCCCGTGATCTTCACCCAGTAGCCGAAGCCGTCGCGGTCGCGCAGATAGCGCGTAAAGCCCGGAAGCGCGCGCGGCGGACGCGGCGCGGCCCGCCCGCGGACCGCGAGGATCCGGACGGCGCCGTTTTCCGACCGCCACGTCCCCTCGTAATGCGGCAGAACGTCCGCGCCGTCCACGTATCGCCAGCGCGCGCCCGGAAACTGCTGCGGGAACAGATCGATCCCGCTGTTCGCCTGCATATCCTCTTTTCGCACCATGCTTGTGCCGTCCGGCGGGTCGAACTGCGCGTAAAACGCATCTGCGCGCCGAAGAAGCAAGGCAAATTCCGCCGTCTCGTGTGCGGTATCGGACACGCTGTCCGCGGGCGGCTCCGTTTCCATGGTGTTATTTTGGGACAGATCGTCGCCGAAATCCGTCGTTTCTACCGGAGTACCCGGTATTTCCTCGACCTCTATGGTGCTATTTTGGGATATATCGACGGGTTCCGGAGCAGGCGCCTCTTTCTTGGTGTAAATTCGGGACAAGCGATCCAGATAGCGGGAGACCGGACCGGCGTCCGGCGACGCGGCAAAGCAGGTCATCCGGCCGTCTGCGTCGCCGAGCAGGGCAAGCGGAGCGGAGAGGCACGCTTCGCTTCCGGGCGTGACGGGCACGGCGCAGGCTTCGGAAAACAGCGTGAAACGCCCTTCGACGGGCGTGCTGAGCGTGAGCAGCGCGCGGTCGCCGCATACGCGCACGAGCCCGGCGGGCGTGCCGTCCGGGCGTCTCAGGATCCAGTAACGCAGCATGAAATCACCTCGCATCTATTGTATTTTCGGCGGTTTCATAGTATGATATCATCAGAGCAATATCGGAGGTCAACACATGAAAATCCTGATCGCTTTGCTGCTGGGGCTGGTGCAGGGACTGTGCGAGTTTCTGCCGGTCTCCAGCTCGGGGCATTTATATCTTGTGGAAAAGCTGACGGGCGGCGCGGTCGGCGAAGGGTATTTCGGCAGCTTTTTCGTCGTGATGCTGCACGTCGCGACGCTGATCGCGGTCCTGTTCGTCTATCGGGAGCAGGTGGGCGCGATCCTGCGGCATCCGCTGCAGCCGCTGACGCTGTACCTGATCGTCGCGACGCTGCCGACGGTGGCGGCCGCGCTGATCCTGAAGAAGTGGGACGCGCTCGACGCGTGGATCGAAAACGGCAATCTGCTCGGCGTGAGCTTCCTGCTGACGGCGGCGTTTCTGACGGTCAGCGAGCTTCTCTGCCGCCGCAGAAAGCCGAAAAAGTCGATCGGCACGATGCGCTGGACCGACGCGCTTGCGATCGGCGGGATGCAGGCGATCGGCATTCTTCCCGGCGTTTCGCGCTCCGGCGCGACGATCGCGGGCGCGCTGGGCAGGCGGATGGACCGCAGAAGCGCGGCGGATTTTTCGTTCCTGCTTTCGGTGCCGGCGATCCTCGGCGCGCTCATCCTGGAGCTCTATAAGCTGGTGAAGACGCCCGCGGCGGTCGCAGGCGGCAGCGTGTTCGAATTCGGCGCGACGCTGATCCTCGGCATGCTGGCGGCGGCGATCTCGGGGTACTTCGCGGTGCGGTTCATGATCCGCCTCGTCACGAAGAAGGGTCTGTTCGGCTTTGCGGTCTACACGGCGGTCCTCGGCGTCGCCGTGCTGATCCTGCAGCTGACGAAAACGCTTGGATTCGGCTTTACGCCGTTCGGAGGATAATATGCGTCTGGATAAATGGTTAAAGGTTTCGCGCATCATCAAGCGCCGCACCGTGGCGAACGAGGCCGCGGGCGCGGGCCGCGTTTCGATCAACGGAAAGACGGCGAAGCCCGCTTCGGAGGTGAAGCCGGGCGACGTCATCGACATCCTGCTCGGCGGCAGGCACATGCTCTGCCGCGTCGAGAAGACGCCGGAGGTCGTGCGCAAGGAGGACGCGGATTCGCTCTACACCGTGCTCACGGACGGACTATGAGCGCGGCGGGCATTCTGCTCTGTGCGGGCAGCTCGAACCGCATGGGCTTCGACAAACTGAATACGCCCCTTTGCGGAAAGACAGCGATCGAACGCTCGATGGACGCGCTCGTCGCGGGCGGCTGCGGCTCGCTCGTGTTCGTCGTGAACGACGCGAGCGAAGCGACGGTGCGCGCGCTCTCCGTGCCCGTGCCGTTTGCCGTCGTGCGCGGCGGCGAACAGCGCACGGATTCGGTGCGGAACGGGCTTTCGAAAGCCGCGGGCGACGTCGCCGTCATCCACGACGCGGCGCGCTGCTTCGTTTCGCCGGACCTCGTCCGCGCGTGCATCGAGGCGGCGGAAACGACCGGCTCCGGCGTGGCGGCGATCCCCGTGACCGACACGGTCGTGCGCGCGGAAAACGGCGCGGTCGAAACGCTCGACCGTTCCAAACTGTTCCGCATGCAGACGCCGCAGGCGTTCCGGATGGACCGGATCAGAGCGGCGTACGAAACGGAAGGATACGCGACCGACGACGCGACGCTGTACGCGAAACGCTTCGGCGCGCCGACGTTCGTGCCCGGCAGCGAGGAAAACGGCAAACTCACGACCGGCGCGGACTGGAAGCGCGCGGTCGGGCGGCTGGACCCGCCCGCGTACGGGATCGGGTTCGACACGCACCGGCTCGTCGAGGGACGCGATCTGATCCTCGGCGGGGTAACGATCCCGTTTGAAAAGGGGCTTTTGGGGCACTCCGACGCCGACGTGCTGCTGCACGCGATCATGGACGCGATCCTCGGATGCCTGAAGCTCGGCGACATCGGCAAGCTCTTTCCCGACACCGATCCGCAGTACGAAGGCGTTTCCAGCCGCGTTCTGCTCCGCGAAGTCGGGAACCTGGTGCAAAAACGGGACATGGTCGTGCGGCACGTGGACGCGACGGTGATCTGTCAGAGACCGAAGCTCGCGCCGTACCGCGCGGAAATGGAGAGCCGGATCGCGGCGGATCTCGGCATTTCGCCCGGGGCGGTCTCGGTCAAGGCAACGACGACGGAAGGAATGAACGACGAGGGGAAGGGCCTCTGCATTTCGGCGCAGGCGATCGCCTCGGTCGCACACAGATGATATGGAAGGAAACGATCGGGAACTGCGCATCTACGGTGCGCGGGAGCACAATTTAAAGAACGTCGATCTTTCGATCCCGCGGAACAAGCTCGTGGTCATGACGGGCGTGTCCGGCTCGGGCAAATCGTCGCTCGCGTTCGACACGATCTACGCGGAGGGGCAGCGGCGCTACGTCGAGAGCCTGTCCTCGTACGCGCGTATGTTCATCGGACAGATGGACAAGCCCGACGTCGACCGCATCGACGGGCTTTCGCCCGCGATCTCGATCGATCAGAAGAGCACGGGGCACAACCCGCGTTCGACGGTCGGCACGGTCACGGAGATCTACGACTATCTGCGTCTGCTGTACGCGCGCTGCGGCGTCCCGCACTGCCCGAACTGCGGCAGGGTGATCGAGCGCCAGTCGATCGACACGATCGTGGATCAGATCAAGGCGCTTCCGAACGGAACGCGGATGCAGATCATCGCGCCGTGCGTGCGCGGAAGAAAGGGCGAGCACGGAAAGGTCCTCGAGCGTCTGCAGCGCGAGGGCTACGTGCGCGTGCGCGTCGACGGCGAGGTCTATCCGATCGAGGAGGTCCCCGCGCTCGACAAGCAGAAAAAGCACACGATCGAGGCGGTCATCGACCGCATCGTGCTGAAGGACGGCGTCGAAAGCCGGCTCACCGAATCGCTCGAGCACGCGTTCGCGCTCGGGCAGAACCTTGCGATCGTCGCGGTGCAGGACGGCGAGGAGCTTCTGTTCTCGCAGAACTACGCCTGCCCGGACTGCGGCATCGCGCTCGAGGAGCTTGCGCCGCGCGCGTTCTCGTTCAACAACCCGTTCGGCGCGTGTCCGACGTGTCTCGGCCTCGGCGAGCAGATGAAGATCGATCCGACGCTGATCGTGCCGGACGAATCGCTGTCGATCAACGAAGGCGCGATCCGCGCGCCGGGCTGGAGAAGCGGCGCGAGCAACGTCTTTTCCGATATGTATTACGAAGCGATCGCAAAGCGCTTCGGCTTCACGCTCGACACGCCGTACCGCGACATCCCGAAGGAAGGGCGCGACGTGCTGATGTACGGCACGAAGGAAAAGATGGAGGTCCGCTACGAGCGCGACTTCGGCGGCGGTCACTTCATGGCGTCGTTCGAAGGCATCGTGCCGAACATGGAGCGGCGTTACCGCGAATCGTCGAGCGACTACGCGAAGGCGGAGATCGAGACCTTCATGGCGCACATCCCGTGCCCCGACTGCAAGGGCAAGCGCCTGAAGCCCACCTCGCTCGCGGTCACCGTCGGCGGGATCAACATCTCCGACCTGTGCGACATGAACGTCAGGCGCTCGCGCGATTTCCTGCGCGAACTGACGCTTTCGCCCACGCAGCAGACGATCGCCGCGGCGATTCTGAAGGAGCTCGACGCAAGGCTCGGCTTCCTCGTGAACGTCGGTCTGAACTACCTTACGCTGTCGCGCGCGGCGGCGACGCTGTCCGGCGGCGAAAGCCAGCGCATCCGGCTCGCCACGCAGATCGGAAGCGGTCTCGTCGGCGTTCTGTACATCCTTGACGAGCCCAGCATCGGTCTCCATCAGCGCGACAACGCAAGGCTTCTGGAAACACTCAAGGGACTGCGCGATCTCGGCAACACGCTGATCGTCGTCGAGCACGACGAGGAAACGATGCGCGCCGCCGACTACATCGTGGACATCGGTCCCCGCGCCGGCGTGCATGGCGGCGAGATCATGGCGGCGGGCACGCCCGAAGAGGTCATGGCGTGTGAAACCTCGCTGACCGGGCAGTACCTGAGTCATAAACGCACCATCCCCGTGCCGGAAACGCGGCGCGCGGGCAACGGCAACGTGCTGACGGTGCGCGGCGCGCGGGCGAACAACCTGAAGAATATCACGGTGGACTTCCCGCTCGGCCGATTCATCTGCGTGACGGGCGTCTCCGGTTCCGGCAAGTCCTCGCTCGTCAACGAGATCCTGAAAAAGCGGCTTCTGCATGACCTGAACCGGGCGAAGGTCCGCGCGAAGGACCACGACGGCATCGACGGGATCGAATATCTCAACAAGATCATCGACATCGACCAGAGCCCGATCGGGCGCACGCCGCGCTCGAACCCCGCGACGTACACCGGCCTGTTCGATCTGATCCGCACGCTGTACGCGTCCACGCCGGACGCGAAGCTGCGCGGCTACACGAGCGGACGGTTCTCGTTCAACGTCAAGGGCGGGCGCTGCGAAGCGTGCAAGGGCGACGGCATCGTGAAGATCGAAATGCACTTCCTGCCCGACGTGTACGTGCCGTGCGAGGTCTGCCGCGGCCGCCGCTACAACCGCGAAACGCTCGAGGTGCGTTACAAGGGAAAGAACATCTACGACGTGCTCGAGATGACGGTGGAGGAGGCGCTGCCGTTCTTCGCGCAGCATGCGGGCATCAAAAAGATCCTGAAAACGCTCGACGACGTCGGCCTCGGCTATATCAAGCTCGGACAGCCCAGTACCACGCTCTCCGGCGGCGAGGCGCAGCGCATCAAGCTCGCGACGGAGCTCAGCCGCCGCGACACGGGCCGCACGCTCTACGTGCTCGACGAGCCCACGACGGGTCTGCACACGCACGACGTGAAGCGGCTTCTGGAGATCCTGAACCGCCTTGCCGATTCCGGCAGCACGGTCATCGTCATCGAGCATAACCTCGACGTGATCAAGAGCGCGGACTGGATCATCGACCTCGGGCCCGAGGGCGGCGACGAAGGCGGCACGGTCGTCGCGACCGGCACGCCCGAACAGATCGCGCAGTGCGAACGGAGCTACACCGGTCAGTTCCTGAAGCGCGCGCTGAAAGGAAAGGAATCATGAAAGTGCTTCGGATCATCTGTATCGCGGTTGGTGCGTTTTTGGTACTGGATACGCTCATCGTGTCCATGCTGTCCAATTTCAATCTCGGCGTGATCCTGCCGGCGATCCTCGGACTGCCGCTGCTGCTGCTCGGCATCTTCCTGCCGCAGATGCAGGGCGGTTTCCTCGCGTTTCTCAAGTGGTTCCTGCTCGGCTGCTACGCGCTCGGCACGGTGTTTCTGATCGTGATGGGCGTTCTGATGGGCACGGCGGCGAAGCGGGCGGACGAGGTGGACGCGGACGCACTGATCGTGCTCGGCGCTGCGGTGCACGGCGACCGCGTGACGTGGGTTTTAAGCAACCGCCTCGACACGGCGGCGGACTACCTCGCGGCGCATCCGGACACGGTCTGCGTGGTCTCGGGCGGACGCGGCGACGGCGAGAGCGTGACCGAAGCGTCGGCGATGCGGAAGTACCTCGTCGAGCGCAAGGGGATCGACCCGGACCGCATCCTTATCGAGGACCGTGCGACGAGCACGCTCGAAAACTTCGAATTTTCCAAAACGCTGATCGAGGAACGGCTCGGTCCGGACGCGAAGATCGCGTTCGTCACGACCGATTTCCACGTGTTCCGCGCGTCGCGCGTCGCAAAGAAGGCGGGCATCGACGCGGTCGGCATCGCCGCGCCGGACGTGTGGTACATCAGATTCAACAACTTCCTTCGCGAGTGCGTCGGCATCACGGTCTACGGACTGCGCGGAGATCTGTAAAAAGGAGAAACAACAATGCTGGAATTTCGATATGACACCCAATTGCTGATCGACGGGACTGACCTTGACGAGGACGTGATCCGCGACTACTTTACCGCGTGCTTCGAGGGCGACAGTCTGCTTGCGGTCGGCGGACCCGAAACGGTCAAGATCCATTTCCACACGAACGAGCCGTGGAAGGTGCTCGAATACTGCGCGACGCTCGGGGAGATCTACGATATCGTCGTCGAGGACATGGATCGCCAGTCCCGCGGGCTGCAGGGCTGAAAAAACAGATCAAAGGAAAAGCCTGTCCCGATTTTGGGACAGGCTTTTTGATGTACGGGAGCGGATCAAATGAAATCGAAGCCGATCAGCCGTCCGGCCTCGGTGAAGCCGACCGCGCGGTAGAGCGCGTTGCTGGGCGGATAGCTTGTGTCCGCATAGAGCATGATGCGCTCGCCGCGTTCGCAGGCGTCCGCACAAACCGAGCCGACCAGCGCCTTTGCGTAGCCTTTGCCGCGGTGCGCCGCGTCCGTCACGACGTTGCCGATGTACGCAAGACCGTTTGCGTGCTCACGGAACCGCACCAGCGCAACGGTTGTCCCATTTACGCACCAACCATACGCGTCGCCGCTTTCGCAGAAGTCCGTGCCGACGGCAAGGCGGGCCGCTTCGGGGATGGGTTCGCGCGCCTGTTCGCCGAGCTGGGCAAGGAGTTCGCCGCACACGGCGGGATCGAGCGCGCCCGCGGGGACGCGTTCGCCCTCGGCTTCAAAGCGGTTTGCGTGTTCGCACAGATACGCGGTCAGCGGCAGCCGCCGCTTCGTCGGGTACGGCAGCGCGAGCTCGAGATAGCGGACGAGGCTCGCCCGGCCGATCACGCCGTCGAGGTTCTTCGCCTCCTTCAGCACGCAGAGCGACGCGGCGAGCTCCGAAAGCGTTTCGTCGGAAACGCCCCTTCGCGAATAGATCCACGAAGGCCATCCGGGTCCCGAGCGCACGTAGAGCACGTCCTTTCCGTCGGAAAGGCAGAGCGCTTCCGGCACGGCGGTGAGCTGATGCAGTTTTCGGAAGGTGATCGCCTCGGCGTCGTTCGAAAACGGGAACGCCGCGGCCTCCTCCCGCGAGATCTTGCGTATCATGGGAAAAGTATAGCATTCGGACCGGGTTTTTACAAGGGATTGGGGGATTGCTTTTTCGAAAACGCTTTGATAAAATAAAAGGGTTAAGGAGAGTGTTTCATATGGATGCAGTCAAAACGCTTGCCGCGGCGCTCGCGCCGCTCTGCGGGACCGACGAAACGGCGCTGGCCGATTGGATCGAGGTCCCGAAGAACACGGACATGGGGGACTACGCGTTCCCGTGCTTCCGTCTGTCCAAAACGATGCGAAAGGCGCCGAACCTGATCGCGGCGGAGCTTGCGGAGAAGCTCGTTCTTCCCGCGGGCTTTACAAAGTGCGAGCCGGTCGGCGGATACCTGAATTTCTTCACCGACAAGAGCGCCGTCGCGGACACGGTCCTTTCGCGCGTTCTTTCGGAGGGCGACGCGTACGGCACGAGCACGGAGGGGAACGGCAAAACGGTCCTGGTCGAGTACAGCTCGATCAACATCGCGAAGCCGTTCGGCTTCCATCACCTGCCTTCTACCGCGATCGGCAACGCCCTGTACCGCATCTATAAGGCGCTCGGCTACGAAACGGTCGGCATCAACCACCTCGGCGACTGGGGCACGCAGTTCGGCAAGATGATCACGGCGTACAAGCTGTGGGGAACAAAGCCCGTCGACGAGTACTCGATCCGCGAGCTCGTCGCGCTGTACGTGCGCTTCCACGAGGAGGCGGAGAAGGATCCGTCTCTGAACGACACGGCGCGCGCCTGGTTCAAGAAGATCGAAAGCGGCGATCCCGAGGCGCACGCGCTGTGGGAGAAGATGCGCGCGGCCACGATCCGCGAGGTCAAGGTCACGTATGCGCGCATGGGCGTCGAGTTCGACAGCTGGAACGGCGAAGCGTTCTACGAGGACAAGATGTCCGCGATCATCCGGGAACTGCGCGACAAGGGCATCTCGAAGGTCGATCAGGGCGCGGAGATCGTGGATCTGTCCGAATGGAACATGCCGCCTTGCATCATCGTGAAGTCCGACGGCAGCACGATCTACGCGACGCGCGACCTCGCCGCCGCCTGCTACCGCAAGGAGACGTACGATTTCACGAAGCTTCTGTACGTCGTGGCGTACCAGCAGGACCTGCATTTTAAGCAGTTCTTCAAGGTGCTCGAGCTCATGGGCCGCGACTGGGTCAAGGACTGCGTGCACGTGAACTTCGGCATGGTTTCGATGGAGGGCGGCAGCTTCCACACGCGCGAGGGCAAGGTGCTGTACCTCGACGACGTGCTCGACGCGGCGGTCGAAAAGACGTACGAGATCATCTGCGAAAAGAGCCCGGACCTCGAGGACAAGAAGTCCGCGGCGGAGGCGGTCGGCGTCGGCGCGATCCTCTGGTCGGTGCTGTACAACGCGCGCATCAAGGACGTGACGTTCAGCTGGGACAAGGTGCTGAATTTCGACGGCGAGACCGCGCCGTACGTGCAGTACACCCACGCGCGCGCGTGCAGCGTGCTCCGCAAGGCGGGCGGACGCCCCGAAGCGTACGACGCGTCGCTGCTGTCCGATCCCGAAAGCGTCGCGCTCCTGAAGGCGATCGCGGCGCTGCCCGAGGCGGTCAAAGGCGCCGCCGAAAAGTACGAGCCGTACGTCGTGGCGCGCGCGGTCATGCAGGTCGCGAACGCGTTCAACCGCTTCTATTACGAACAGCGGATCATGGCGGACGATCCCGCGGTCCGCGCCGCGAGACTGGCGCTCTGCGACGCCGCGCGGCAGACGCTCAAAAACGGACTGAATCTGCTGGGGCTCATCGCCCCCGAAAGGATGTAATATGCTGGATATCAAGTTTGTCCGGGCGAATCCGGACCTCGTGAAGGAAAACATCAAAAAGAAGTTTCAGGACGAGAAGCTGATCCTCGTCGACGAAGTGCTCGCGCTCGATAAGGAGTACCGCGAGGCGCACGTGCGCGGCGACTATCTGCGCAACCAGCGCAACGTCATCAGTAAGACCATCGGCATGATGATGGCGCACGGCGAGCGCGACAAGGCCGAGGAGGCCAAGGCGCAGGTCGGCGCGATGGCGAAGGAGATGGCGGAGCTCGAGGTGCGCGAGACGGAGCTCGAGGGCGAGATCAGAAAGCGCATGCTGGTGATCCCGAACATCATCGACCCGTCCGTGCCGGTCGGCAGGGACGATTCCGAGAACGTCGAGATCGAACGCTTCGGCGAGCCGGCCGTGCCGGATTTCGAGATCCCGTACCACGTCGACATCATGGAGCGGCTTTCGGGCATCGATCTCGATTCCGCGCGCAAGACGAGCGGCAACGGGTTCTATTATCTCACCGGCGACATCGCGCGGCTGCACAGCGCGGTGCTGTCCTACGCGCGCGATTTCATGATCGACCGCGGCTACACGTACGTCGTGCCGCCGTTCATGATCCGTTCGGCGGTCGTCGACGGCGTCATGAGCTTCGCCGAGATGGAGAACATGATGTACAAGATCGAGGGCGAGGACCTGTATCTCATCGGCACCTCGGAGCACAGCATGATCGGCCGCTTCATGAACACTTTCCACGACGAGGACAAGCTCCCGCTGCGGCTCACGAGCTATTCGCCCTGCTTCCGCAAGGAGGTCGGCGCGCACGGCATCGAGGAGCGCGGCGTGTACCGCATCCACCAGTTTGAAAAGCAGGAGATGATCGTCGTCTGCAGGCCGGAGGAGAGCAAGGCGATGTACGACGAGCTGTGGAAGAACACGGTCGATTTCTTCCGCTCGCTGGATATCCCCGTGCGCACGCTCGAGTGCTGCTCGGGGGACCTTGCGGACCTCAAGGTGAAGAGCTGCGACGTCGAGGCGTGGTCGCCCCGGCAGAAGAAGTACTTCGAGGTCGGCAGCTGCTCGAACCTCGGCGACGCGCAGGCAAGACGCCTCGGCATCCGCATCAAGAACAAGGAGAAGGGCAATTACTTCGCGCACACGCTGAACAACACGGTCGTCGCGCCGCCGCGCATGCTGATCGCGTTCCTCGAGAACAACCTCAACGCCGACGGCACGATCCGCATCCCCGAGGTGCTGCGTCCGTATATGGGCTTCAAGGACCATATCGGTTAATCAGCACAGAATCAAACACACCGTCCGAAAAACCGGACGGTGTGTTTTGTTTTGGCTTATTCCTCGGCTTCGTCGGGCTCTCCGAAGCGCTCCGACGCGTCGAACACGCGGCAGATCGCGCGGTAGTCGCCGTAGACGGTCAGCTTGTCGCCGTCCTGAAAGACGGTCCTGGCCCCGGCGGGCTTCGCCTTCTGCCCGGGACGCTCGATCAGCAGCACGAGGATGTTGTGCTCGGGCCGGAGCCCCGACTGCGCGAGCGTCTTGCCGACGTACGCCTCGGGGACCTTGCGCAGCGTGACCTGCGCGATCGAATCCTCGCCGAGATAGTCGATCGGCATGATGGAGTTCGAGTCGCCCATGTGCGCGACCCTGCCCGCCATCTTTTCAATGAACCGGTCGCCCCACGCGCGGATCTTCGGCACGCGCATGAACACGATGATGACGGCGGCGGCGAGCAGGGGGATTAGGATGCTGAAGTAGTTCGAGAGCTGCGCGAACTTGATCGAAACGAACACGTTGATCAGCATGGATACGATCGTGATGTTGAACACGTATCCGAACAGCATGGTCACGCGCGTGAGCCGTCTGCGGCTCCGCGCGGTCAAAAGCAGTTCGCTCTCGTGTGTGGTGAAGCCGCAGCCGGTCAAAAGCGAAACGACCTGGAACCGCGCCTTTTCCACGGGAAGCCCCGTGAAGCGGAACAGCGTGGTGAACAGCTCCGATACCACCCAGTACAGCAGGATGACGAGCGAGAACAGCGTGAGCGCAACGTAGATATTCATATCGAAAGCCCCTTTTCGCAGCGGTTCGGGCCGCTTTTTTTTATTGTATCACGAAATGCCGCGCCGCGCAACGGCGAGAGAATTGCGGCGGAAATGTGAAAAAACTTTCGCAGTTTTCGGGCCGCCGCATCGGGTATGATGGTCCTGCGAAAGGAAAGGAGACGGACATGGAACGGAAATCGGAACGGATGAACGGCGCGATCGGGGCGTACTTTGCGGCGTGCGACGCAACGCGCGAGCGTCTGCAGCTGAAAAACGGCGGATATGAAGAGAGACAGATCCCCTACACCCTGTTCGGTCTTGCGCGGGCGGTGAAGCTGACGCCGGAGGAGATCCTTGCGGCGTTTCGCACCGGACGGCGGTCGAAGACCGACGCGATCCTGCGCGACGCCGTTCTGAAGATCGCCTCGTACACGCTCGAGCACGCGCTGCTCGGCGACCTGTCCTATCAGGTGGCGCTCGAGACCATCCGCGCGATGGGACTCACGGACGGCGCGGAACACGGCGGCGATCTCAGGATCGTTCTGGACGAGACCGCGGAGAGGTACGCGAAATGATCCTGCATCTTGAGGGCGTTCCGAATCCGAAACAGCAGCGGTTCTTTCTGGCCGAAGCGCGGCACGTGGCGTACGGCGGCGCGCGCGGGGGCGGCAAGTCGTGGGCGATGCGGCGCAAGTTCGTGCTCCTTGCCTTTCGCTATGCGGGGCTGAATCTCCTGCTTCTGCGCCGCACGCTGCCGGAGCTGAACGAGAACCACGTGCTTCCGCTGCAGCGGGAGCTTGCCGGCGCGGTGCCGTACCACGCGGCGCAGCGCGCGTTCCTGTTCCCGAACGGCAGCCGCATCAAGCTCGGCTACTGCGACCGCGAGGCGGACGTGTTCCAGTACCAGGGGCAGGAGTACGACGTGATCGGACTCGAGGAGGCGACGCACTTTACCGAGTCGCAGATGCAGTTCCTTCTGACGTGCAACCGCTCGGTCCGTTCCGATTTCACGCCGCGCGCGTACTATACGTGCAACCCCGGCGGCGTGGGGCACGCGTGGGTCAAGCGGCTGTTCATCGACCGCGACTACCGCAACAGCGAGCGCGCGGAGGACTACGTGTTCATTCCGGCGCGCGTGACCGACAATCCGGTGCTTCTCCGGAACGATCCGGATTACCTGAAGACGCTCGAAAACTTGCCCGAGCATCTGAGAAAAGCGTATCTGAACGGCAGCTGGGACGTCCTGGAGGGACAGTACTTCCGGGAGTTTGACCGCAGCGTGCACGTCGTGAGCCCGACGCGGCTCCCGGTGGAGTGGAAGCGCTTTCGCGCTATGGACTGGGGCTACAACGACCCTTGCTGCGTTCTGTGGTTTGCCGTCGGACCGGAGGGAAAGATCTTCGTTTACCGCGAACTGTACCTCCGCAGAACGCTTTCGAGCGAGATCGCGCGGCGGGTGAAGGAGCTGTCGCAGGGGGAACGCATCGCCTACACGGTCGCGTCGCCCGACGCGTGGCAGAAGCGCGGGCTTGCGGGCGCGGAGGGCGAGAGCATCGCCGACGTCTTCTCGAAAAACGGCGTGCCGCTGATCCCCGCCGACAACGCCCGCGTCCCGGGCTGGCAGCGCGTTCGCGAAGCGCTCGCCCCGGGCGCGGACGGCACGCCGGAGCTTGCGATCTTCGACACGTGCAGGAACCTGATCCGCACGCTCCCGACGCTGACGTTCGACGCGCACGACGCCGAGGACGTATCCGACCTCTCGGAGGATCACGCGCCGGAGGCGCTGCGCTACGGTCTGATGAGCCGCCCCCGCCCCGCACGGGCAAAGGACCCGGCCGCCGTCCGCCGCTACGATCCGCTTTCCCGCGCGAGCGACCCGTATCCCGGGTACGTCGGACTGTAGGGGCGGCGAAAAAACGCCCCGCTCAAATCAAGAATGGAGAACTGACATGAAAGTAAGACAATCCGAATCCAAAAGACGGCTTGCGGAAAAGGCGACGACGCTGTTCAACGAGTTCCGCAACGCCTACGCCAACGAGTGGAGACGGCAGGAGCACTGCGAGCGGATGTACCGCGGCGAGCACTGGCACGACGTGCCCGTCGAGGACCCGAACGAGCCGCGGCCGGTCACGCCGATCCTGCAGTCCACGATCGAGAACGTCGCCGCCGACCTCACCGAGCAGGTGCCTGAGGCGGTGATCGAGCCGGAAAGCGCGAAGGACGCCTTCGCCGCGCGCGTCATCGACGCCGTGATCCGCCGGAACCACGACGCCGCGTCGTATCCGGTCGAGTACCGCAAGCTGGCGCACGATCTGCTCGTCGGCGGCTGGTGCGTGCAGGAGGTCGGCTACGACAGCGCGGCAAACGGCGGGCTCGGCGGCGCGTTCATCCGCCGCGTCGACATCCGCAGCATCCTGTTCGATCCGGCCGTGACCGATCTTCAGGACGGGCGCGCGGTGTTCAAGATCGCGCTGCGCCCGAAGGCGTGGATCGAAGCGCACTATCCCGACGTTTATCCGCTGATCGAAGCACAGCCTTCGGACGCGTCGGTGCGCATCACCGACGAGATCCTCACGCCCGATCCGAAGAGCGTCTGTCTGCTGATCGAATACTGGCGCAGGGAGTACGACGCGCAGGCGGACGCGTACCGCGTGCACATGGCGCTGCTCTCAAACGGCGTCGTGCTCGAGGACAGCCGCGACGTGAAGCCGGAGGGCTATTTTGCACACGGCCGTTACCCGTTCGTAACGACGACGCTCTACCCGCGAAAGGGAAGCGCCCTCGGCTTCGGCATCGTCGATCTGTTCGGCACGCAGCAGCTGTACGCGGACAAGCTCGACCAGCTCGTGCTGAAAAACGCGTTCCTCGCCTCGCGCAACAAGCTGCTGGTCACCGAAGCGTCCGGCTTCGACGCCGACGATCTTCGGGACTGGGCGAAGGACGTGCACACCGGCGAGAACCTGAACGGCGTCACGTGGATGGCGACGCCGCCGCTGCCGAACTACCTGCTCTCGTACGTCCGCGCGATCCGCGAGGACATCAAGGAGGAGAGCGGCGCGAACCAATCCTCGCGCGGCGCGGTCGCGAACAACGTCACCGCCGCCCGCGCCATCGAAGCGCTGCAGGAGATGAGCACGAAGCGCGCGCGCATGGCGACCGACCAGCTGCACGAGGCGTTCCGCGAGGCGGTGCGCATGGAGATCGAGACGGAGCGCGAGTTCAACTGCTTCCTGCGCCCGGTCACGATCACGGTCGACGGCGCGCCGAGAGAGGTGCTGTTCGACAGCGCGATGCTCGAAAAGAGCGCGCCGGGCGGCGCGGCGCTGCCGATCGAGTTTCTGATCTCGATCAAGGCGGTCCGGCGGAACCGCTTTGCCGAAGCGAGCCAGAACGAGCTGATGATGAACCTGCTTTCCATGGGCGCGATCACGAAGGAACAGGCGATCGGCCTCATGGTCTTTGAGGGCAAGGAACAGGTGCTGAAAAGCATGCGGGAAGCCGCGGACGCACAGGAGCCGCTGTTTCCCGAACGAACGAAATCCAAACGATCCGGAGGACGAAAATGATCTTTAAGAAGAAACAGGAACCGGCGGAAACGACGCCGGAGGAAACCGCTGAAAACCCGTTCACGGAAGCGGCCGAGGAGCTTCTGGCGCTCGAGCAGGCGAACGAACTGCCCGAAGGCTTCGAGCTGAAGACCGCGGCGGCCGACCCGGCGTTTGCCGGGCTGCTCGCCGAATTCGAGCCGAAGGCCGCGGTGCGCATCTACGTCGCGGAACGCCGCGCCGACGAGGCGGAGGAGACCGCGAAAACGCGCATGAGCGAACAGGCGCGCACCCGCAGCGCGCTTCCGAAGAGCCAGCGTACCGACCGCGCGGTCGCGCCCGCGCCGGACTATATGTCCATGTCGAGGGAAGCGTTCCGCGCGCTGGAACAGCAGTACAGAAACGCCGCGCATAACGGCAAACGCGTTCATATCTGAAAGGAGAAACCCGAATGAATACCACTCTGAACACAGCAGGCACCGCTTATTTCAATAAGCAGTTTTACGACAAGAAGCTTCTGGAGACCGCGAAGACGCGGCTCGTCCACGCGACGTTCGGCCAGAAGCGCAGCATCCCGCGCCACGGCGGCAAGCGCGTGGAATTCCGCAAGTACGATCTGTTCACGCCCGACGCCGACGCGCTGACGCTCGTGGAGGGCGTAACGCCGACCGGTCAGTCCCTGACGCAGTCGAAGGTCGAGGCGGAGGTCAGCCAGTACGGCGCGTACGTCGAGGTCAGCGATCTTCTGGACCTCACCGCGTACGACGAGGTGCTGGCGGATTCCGCGGAACTCCTCGGCGAGCAGCTCGGCACCGTCATCGAATGGGTCACGCGCGACGCGATGTGCGCCACGACCAACGTCCAGTACGCGAACGGCAAGAGCGGCAGAAACGATCTGCTCTCCACCGACGTTCTGACGGTCGACGAGATCCGCAAGGCGGTCCGCACGCTGAAGAAGAACAAGGCGCGCACGTTCGCGTCCGCGCCCGACGGTTCCGTCCGCCGTCCGCACTACGTCTGCATCTGCTCGCCCGACGCGACGTACGACCTGCAGAACGACGCGCTCTGGCAGGACGTTTCGAAGTACAGCAACGCGGAGCAGATCTACTCCGGCGAGATCGGCCGTCTGTTCGGCGTCGTGTTCGTCGAGTCGACCGAGGCGAAGGTCTACCGGCAGACCGTCTACAACAAGGCGGCGGTCGCCGGAACGAACACGCACGTCGTCGTGCTCGCGAACGAGCCGGACGAACGCGCGGCGAAGTATCTCAGCAAGGCCGGCAACAAGGTGTTCATCGGCTCGAACGAGGTCACGATCACCGCGTATTCGCCCGACGATCTGGAGCTGAGCTTCTCGGAGACGATCAGCTTCTCCGCGAACGCCGAGGTCTACACGAAGGACGCGGGCAAGGCCGGCTCCGGCACGCAGAAGGAACCGGACGTCCACGCCACGCTGGTGTTCGGCGCGGACGCGTACGGCGTCATCGACGTCGACGGCTCCGGCACGATGGAGACCATCGTGAAGCCGCACGGCAGCGAGGGCAGCGGCGATCCGCTGAACCAGCGCGCAACGGTCGGCGCAAAGGTCGCCGCCTATGCCGCAAAGGTGCTGAACCCGCTGTGGCTCGTGCGCATCGAGCACGGCGTCAGCGCCTGATCGGAGCACGGGGGAGGCGACCCCTCCCCCTTTTTCGGAAAGGAGCAAGGAAATGAGAACGAATCAGGATAACAACGCGCGCCCTGCGGAGGCGACCGTCTCGGTCTATCTGCCCGCAGAGGGGATCGGACCGTATCTGGAAGGCGCGCACAACGGCGTGAACTTCCGGATCCCGACGGGACGCATCGTCGAGGTGCCGGAACGGATCGCGGAGATCCTCGTCGAAAGCCGCAGAGGGCTTCGGGAGGACGGCGACGCGGCGCCGTTCGAGGCGGCCGGCGGCAGAAGGATCGGGTGATCGGCATGACGGTGCAGGATTTGATCCGAAACGCGCTGGCGGAGCTCGAATACCCTTCGGACACCGCGGCGCTGCCGCTCTGGCAGGAGAAACTGATCCGCTTCGCAAACGAGGCGGTCGCCGACATCGTCGCGACGTTCCGCCCGTGGCGGCGCGATCCGCTTCCGCTGACGAACGGAACGCTGACGCTCTCCGCGCTTCCGCGCACCGCCGCAAAGGTGCTCGGCGTGGAACGCTGCGGCGTTCGCCTGCCGTTTTACTACGGGGAAAGCACGGGCGTGCTGCGCGTGCCGGGCGTGCCGGACGGGACGCTGACCGTCGTGTACCGGTACGTGCCCGCGACGCTTTCCGCGCTGACCGACGTGCCGGAGCTGCCGTCGTGCTGCCACCCGCTGATCGTGACGTACATGGTCGCGCGGTTCGGCATGCAGAACGACGCGCAGGGCATGAACCGCGCGTCCGCGGCGCTTTCGGTCTACGAGGCGCAGAAGCGCAGGCTGAAGCTCGATTTCGACGAGCCCGCGGGCTACGACATCTATCACTGCTTTTAGGAGGGGATCCGTATGGCATATCAGACTGCGGCGCTGCCGGCGTTTTCCGGCGTGCGCATGGATCTGTGCGACGGGCTTCTGAAGGCGGATATGAGCCCCGACGCCGTGAACGCGGACACGCGCTCCGGCTCGCTGCGCTCCGCGGGCGGGTTCTCCCGCGCGGTTTCCGCGGCGATCGACCCGGACACGCCGCTCGTGCGCCTGTTCGCGCACGCGACCGCGAACGGCGACGCGTTTCTTGCCGTTTCGCAGGACGCGCTGTACCGCTACGACGCGACGGCGGCGCTTTGGCGCACCGTTTACCTCTTTGAGTACGGCGTCGACGGAACGAAAACGGACTTTCTGAACGTGCGCATCGGCGTCAACGACCGGGTCCTGATCAGCACGGGCAGGGAGCAGATGCTTTCGCTCGCGACGGGCGCGAACGCGGCGGAACCGTTCGGTTCGGCGCAGAAGCTCTCGAACAAGCGCTGCCGCTACACGGAGCTGTACTTCGGACGGCTGTTCGCCGCCGGCGATCCGGAGGCGCCGGGCCGCCTGTACTGGAGCAAGACGCCGGGCGGCGGACGCATGATCGACGACTGGCGGGCGGACGCGTCGAGCGAGAACGTCTCCGGCGGCTTTACCGACGTCGGCGTGGACGAGGATCCGATCACGGGACTGTACGCGCTTTCGAACCAGCTTCTGATCTTCAAGCGCGATTCGCTCTACCGCCTGCTGGGCGACCGGCCGTCGAACTACCGCATCGTCGCGGTGGACGCGTCGTTCCGCCAGCCGAAGCATACCGCCTGCGTGCGCTACGCCGACCGGCTGTACTTTCTGACCGACGGCGGGCTGTATTTCTACGACGGACAGACCGTGCGGAGAAGTCCGGCGTTCCGCGCGCTCGGACCGCTGCTCGCGCACTCGGATCTGTCGCAGGCGCGCGCGGCGGCGTGCGGCGACGTGCTGTACTTCGCGCTGCGTTCCCGGGAGAGCCTGCCGTACGACGATCTCGTGATCGAGTACGACGTGCTGCGCGACCGCTGTATGCTGCGGAGCGGATTCCGGCTTGCGGATCTCTGCGCGCTGCACGGCAGCCTGTACGCGCTGACCGCCGACGGCAGACTCGTCGTGTTCGACGGGAGCGATACCTACGACGGCGATCCGATCGACGTCAGGTGGCAGACGCCGCGGCTCGATCTCGGCAGAAAGGACGTGAAAAAGACGCTGCTGACGCTCACGGCGGCAGGCAGCGGGCGGATGCGCGTTCGCGCGATGTCCGACGGCGGGTGCTACGAAACGGTCGCGCAGTTTTCGACCGTGCCGGACAGCGTGACGGAGATCCCGCTGCGCGGCGAGGGGCGCGTGTTCCGGCTGGAGTTCTCGTCCGTCGACGGCGGCGCGTTCGAGCTGGAGGCGCCCGTCACGCTGCTGTTCGATCAGCAGCGGCGTCCGTAAAGGAGGGATCGCATGGCATACGTACCGAACGGCATGCAGGCGCTGTTTCCCGTCTATCTGGGCAGGATGCCGGACGCGTCCGAGGACCGGGACGCGTACGACAGCAGCGTCGCGCAGAACGAAAACAATCTGAACCAGAATCTGGAAACGCTGTTTAACAAGATTCTTGAACTTGAATCGGCGATCGCCGAGCTAACGGAAGGAGAAAACCAATGATCATAAAACCACCCATCAGACTTCTGACCCCGCCGGTGCTCGTGAAGCGGCCCGGGAGCGGCGTGAAGAAGCGGCCCGCGTCGCCGCAGAAACCGGTGCAGCCGCAGAAACCGGTGACGCCGCAGAAACCGATCCGGGAGCAGCCGCCGAAACAGGGCCAGGACGCCGTCGTCCCGAGCATTCCCTCGTTCGAATCGCTGTTCCGCAGGATGCTGGAACGCTACGTGCCGGAAACGGTCGCGTTTGAACCCGTCGGCGAGGACGTGCTCAGGGAAACGATCGGCAACTGGCTGCGCCCGGCATACGAACAGGCGATCCGGGACCGCCGCGCGCGCACGGAGCGGATCAACGCCGAACTCGACGCCGACGCATGGTCGCGCGGCATGGGCGAAAGCACGTATCTGACCGACGTGAAGGAACGCCAGCTGCAGGGCGAGGCGCAGGACGTCGACACGCTCGAAAGCAACTACGCCGCGACGCTCGCGGGCGAGCTGTACAACGCGCTCAAAGCGCAGCAGGAACGGAAGGTCGAGGTCGACCGGTTCAACGCGGAGCAGGTCAACACCGCGCGCCGGCACGCCGCGGATGCGGCGGAAGCGCTGTACAAGGCGTATCTGTCGGCCGCGGCGAAGCAGGGCGGATCCTCCGGCAGAAGCGCCGGCGCGGACGAAGCGGACGACGAAACGTCGGATCCGTACGCCGCGTTCGACATTCACGCGCTTGCGGAGGACAGCCTCGGCAAGACCGACTACCGGACGGTCGTGAACATGCTTTCGCGAATGACGTCCGAAGAGCGCAAACGGCTGTACGACAACGGAAACGCGTCGTACGGACGCATGCGCGCCGAGATCCTGAACAGCCTCGGCCGGAACGTTTTTCGCGAACTGATGACGCTGTTTCCGGCGTAAGCCCATAAAAAAAGAGCCGCGAGCGCGGCTCTTTTTTCGGTTCGTTACTGCGGCTTGTATTCGCCGAAGGTCACGGAGATCTCCATGCGGTTCCCGTCGCGGCGGATCGTCAGCACGGCGGTCTCGCCCGCGTTGTACGCGGCGATCGCGTCGGACAGATCGTCGTTCGAGGAGATCGTCCGTTCGTCGACGGACAGGATCAGATCGCCCGCCCTGAGCCCCGCGGCTTCGGCCGCGCTGCCCTCCGCAACGTCGGTGATCTCCACGCAGCGCGTTCCGCCGTAGGCGTAGTATCCGTAGCCGTTCGACAGCGTCACGTTCTGCGTGTAAACGCCGAGGTACGCGCGCCCGGTCACGTAGCCGTAGTGCAGCAGGTCGTTGATCTCGTTGACGACGCTGTTGACGGGGATCGCAAAGCCGAGCCCCTCCGCGCTGCTGTCGGAGACCTTTGCGTTGACGATGCCGATCAGCTTGCCGGAGGAATTGAACAGTCCGCCGCCGGAGTTGCCGGGGCTGATCGCCGCGTCCGTCTGGACGAGCTCCATCGCGCTGCCCTCCACGACCACGCTGCGCTTGACCGCCGAAACGATCCCGGAGGTCGCCGTGCCGCGCAGCTCGCCGAGCGGGTTGCCGATCGCGATCACGTCTTCGCCGACGGTGAGCATATCGCTGTCGCCGAGCGTTGCGGGCGTGAGACCCGTCGCGTCGATATGGATGATCGCGACGTCGCTGCGCGCATCCGTGCCGACGATCTCCGCCGGATAGGATACGTCGTCGTTGAGCGTGACGGTGATCGATTTCGCGCCGTCCACGACGTGCGCGCAGGTGGCGATATATCCGTCCTCCGTCAGGATCACGCCGCTTCCGCTGCCGGACTGTTCGACCGTCTGGAGCCTTCCCCAGTACGAAACGGTCGTTTCAAACACCGCGTCGATCCCGACGACGCTCGGGGCGCAGAGCTCCACGACCTGCGCGCGCGTGTACTGCCCGTCATAGGCAAAGCCGGTTCCGGACTGCGCGGTCTCCGCGATCGTGACCGACGCCGGATCCTGCCGTTCCGCCGATGCGGGGAACGGGATCGTGTCTTCGCCGAACACGGCGGACAGCGCAGGCCTTTCGGCAGTCCTGTCCGCGGTCCGCGCATCGCGCGAGCCGACGGTCAGCAGGATCCCGCCGAGAAGACCGATCACGACGGCGAACGCCGTGCACACGAGCAGCACCGCCGTGCCGACGCCCTTCCGTTTGACCGGGCGCCGGGATCCGTTCCTTTCGTCATATTCCATATGTCATGCCTCCGCTTCCGATTTGATACCTGTATGGTACCGCCCGATTGTGATGGAAATATGACGGAAAAAAGGCGTTTTGCCGAAATATTCGCCCTTTGATTGTTAAAAAGATGTAATATCTCCCCGCGCGCGGTTGACGAATCGGACGCGCCGCAATACAATGAGGACATGAAACCGAAACAGAACGTTCTGAATTGGATCCTCGCCGTGCTCAAGGGCACGCTGGTCGGTCTTGCCGTCGTGATCCCCGGCGTTTCCGGGGGTTCGATGCTCCTGACGATCGGCGTGTACGAGGACGCGGTGTCCATCACGTCAAAGGATAAAGCGCGCCGCCGCGCCGCGATCAAAAAGCTGATCCCCTACGCGATCGGCATCGTGCTCGGCGTCGCCGCGCTGTCGTTCGTGATCACGTGGCTGCTCGCGAACTTCGAGTTCCTCACGATCCTGCTGTTCTCCGGACTGATCCTCGGCTCGCTTCCGATGCTGTTCAAAAAGATCCGAGGGCAGAAGGTCACGCCCGTCTGCATCCTCGTCGCGGTCCTGATGATCGCGCTGATGGTGCTGCTGCCGTATCTGAACGACACGACGAACGAGCGGTTTGCGCGCCTCGATCCGGCCGATACGCTCTCCGTGGGCGAGCGCATCGTCATGGCCGACGAAGAGCGGGACGAACTCGTCGTGCAGAACGGCGATCCGCTCCGCGCCGTTTACGAGGTCCGGAGCGCGGGCGGCACGTTCGGAAAGCCGTCCGACGGCTACGTCCTCCGGAACGCGCTCGACAAAGAAACGCGCTTCTCCGTCGACGGCGAGACCGTATTCGACCTTTCGGTCGACGCGTCGGGGCTTCTGACGCTCACTTTGCGCGAGAGCGGCGCGGCGGTAAAGCTCGCCGCCTACCGTTCGGTCGACGCGCTGAACGACGGCGTATGGAGCGCCCTGCTTGCGCTGCTGCTCGGCTTTATCGCGGCGGGCACGATGATCGTTCCGGGCATTTCCGGCTCGATGGTGCTGCTGGTGCTCGGCTATTACAACAGCGTCATGCTGCATCTGAAGGGCTTCATCGTCTGCCTGCTCACGGCGAACTTCTCCGCGATCGGTCCGCACCTACTGGTGCTGCTGCCGTTTGCGGTCGGCATCGTGCTGGGGCTTCTGTTCGTGTCGAAGGCGATCCGCTGGCTGCTGGACAAATATCCGACGCCCACGTATTACGGGATCCTTGCGCTGATGCTCGCCTCGCCGTACGCGATCTTCCTGAAGGCCAAGTGCTGGCCGACGCTCGGCGCGAGCCTTGCGCAGTGGTGGTTCGTCCCGGCGGCGGTCCTGTGCCTCGCGGCGGGGTTTGCCGCGTCGTATTTCATGTCGAAGAAAGAGGGCTGAGGCCCTTTTTTTCATACGCGAAAGGGGTATCGTTATGAAACGCAGACTGCTTGCGATCCTGCTGCTCGCCGTGCTTCTGCTGCCGCTGCTTGCCTGCGGCGAAGGGAAGCGGGACGAGCTGTACGGGACCTGGGAGCTTAAAAGCTCCAAAAACCATCCGGAGATCACCGAAGGCGTCGCGGACGGCTCGTACCGCCGCACCTATACGTTCGACGGCAAGGGCACGGTCGTTCGCACCGTATACGAGAACGGCGAGGTCAAAAAAAGCACGCTTTCGTACGAGATCCTCGACCGCGGCACGCCGACGCTGAAGGTCGACGGCTGGCTGCTCGTGCCGTACAGCGTCACGGACGATTCGCTGATGCTGCAGATCAAGGAAGGGAACGGCTGGGAGTTTCTCGCCTGCGTCCGCGCCGGAGAGTGACCGTCCGCCTGCCCGGAAAATAATATATTATTTTTAATGCGGACATTTCCGTGTGCTGCGGTGTTATATAGGGTGAAAGGTAAAAATGGGGAGGTGTACGCAAATGAACCACTCAACAAGAACGAAGATCTGCAGCATCACGATTGCACTGTTACTGTTTTTTGTCAGTTACGTTGCACTGCCTGCAAAGACGCTTGCGGAGCAGGCGGAACGCACCGTACTTGCGGAGAACATTGAGCAATATGCGGCGGCGAATGATTTCTCGCGAGACAATACGCTTGCATACAGTCCGCTGACCGGCGAAATGCCGGAGGAGCGCGACGAGAGCATGAAGGTGTTCCGCCGCGCAGACGGCGCGCAGGAGGCTGTGATTTACGCCGATCCGGTGCATTATTCGGACGGCGAAGCATGGCAGGCGATCGACAATACGCTGGAGCTTGTAATGCGCGAGGACGGAACGCAGGCGTACCGGAACCGCGCGAACGACTTTGCGGTTTCCTTTTCTCCCGTATTTTTTGCAGATAAGCTGGTAACAATCGAATGCAGCGGGCACAGTCTTTCGTGGCGGTTTACGGAAGACGCGCCTTTTTTGCAGCGCAGCGGCGAACAAAACCCCGAGGCGCAGATTCTTTCGTCCGAGCAGAAGACGCCGGAAACGGACGAGGAGCGGGACGCGCTGCTTCGCTTTCCGGAGGAGTTGACAAGCGCGATCGCATACATGGACCCAGACACCGGGCTGAACGTGCGCTATGAGCTTTCGGGCAAGCGCCTGTCCGAGCAGATCGTCCTTGATTCCGCGCCGGGAACGCCGCTGTCAATCACGTCGCTGCTTGCGACAGATCTTCGCGCTGAGCAAAAGGACGGCAGGATTCTCCTTAATGACGAAGCTGGCGAAACGGTCTTCGTCATGCAGCCGCCGGTTATGATCGACGCGAACGGGGAGGAGAGCACGGACGTCGATGTACGCCTTGTCAAAACGGAGGAGGGCTATGCGTTCACACTGCTGCCGAGCACTGAGTGGCTTTCGGACGAATCGCGCGCCTACCCCGTGACGATCGATCCGGACGTGCATCCGCAGTTTGCGGGCAGTGTTGCGGACACGTACGTACGCAGCGACGAGCCGAACACAAATTTCGAGGGCAGGGACGCGCTGTACCTTTCTCCGACTGAAAGCCAAGTCTGCTATGCGTTGATCTGGCTGGATAATCTCCCTGTACTGCACAGCGGCGACATCGTGCTGTATGCGGCGATCCACCTTTCGCGGTACGAGAGCACGAGCGGGTACATCGACGTGCGCGTCACCGGTCACCGCATTACCGAGGGCTGGACGGCAAACACCGTGACGTACAATTCGCTTCCATCGTATGAATCCACGGCGTCGACGTTTGCGATCTCGCCGAAGGACGACGTAATCTCCTCTTTCGATCTCACCTCGCTCGTTAAGGGATGGTATGAAAACAGCAATACGAACTTCGGCGTGCTGCTGAAATCGAGCGGGTACGCGCGGTTCCGTTCGTCGGAATACAATTCACAGTACCCGCTGCATCCGTTCTTTACGGTCGTCTATCGCAACTCGACGGGTCTCGAAGGCAACTGGACATATTACAGCCAGAGTGCGGGTCGCGCGGGCACGGGCTCAGTCAACCTTGCGTCCGGCAACCTCACGTGGACACTGTCCGACGGCGGGATCACGAACGGCGCGCTGCCGATCTCGCTTTCGCACGTGTACAACGTCAACGATATCGGCAGCAACCTCGGCTACGGACGCGGCTGGCGTCTGAACTACACGCAGACCCTGAAGCGCTTCCCGGTCGTGAACGGCAACGAAACGACGCTGTATTACGAATATACGGACGGCGACGGTACGCGGCACTATTATAAATACCAGGACGGCGAATACCTGAACGAGATCGACAAGGACAGCAAGCTGACGTTCAACACCGGCGGCTCGGAAGCGACGATCACCGACAAGGGCGACAACAAGCTGGTGTTTGAGATCTTCACCACCGGCTCCGGCAGCACGCTTGAAAAGAAGGGTCGACTGATCCGGGTCGAGGACGCAAACGGCAACAAAACGCTGATCACGTACATGAGCAACTCGTGGTCGCTCCGCATCCATAAGATCACCGAGCAGCTCAGCGGCGAATCGACCGGGCAGGAGCTCGTGTTCGGATACGAAAACAGTTTCCTGCATACGATCACCGCGCCGAACGGACTCAACGTCACGTTCACCTACTCGTCGAACGACGACCTTGCCAGAGCTTCGTATACCGATGGCAACTACGTCACGTTCAACTACGTCGAGCACCGCCTCGCAAAGGCGACGAACGTCGACGGGTACAACCTGCGCTACCTTTACAACGGCCGCAACGGCGTCCGCAAAGTCACCGAGTACGCGGGCGATACCGAGGGGCTGCACCTTGCGTTTGCCTACGGACGGAACAAGACGACGGTTACGGACAGTCAGGACCGCAAGACGGTCTACATGACCGATTCGCTCGGACAGCCGGTTTCGGTCACGGATTCCGAGGGCCGCGCAATCTACGCCGCGTACAATTCCGGGGAACGCACACAGACGCAGCTTTCCGCCGTGTCGAAGCTCCAGAACACGGTCGTCAACCGTCTCAAGAACCACGGCTTTGAGCGCAATACGCTCGCAAACTGGTCGGCAAACGGCGGCGCTGCGGTCGACTGGTCGGAAAAGAAGGACGGGCGGCACAGCCTGAAGTTCACGACCGCTTCGACGGAACAGACGGTCACGCAGACGGTCGCCGTCGAATCCGGCAAGACCTACACGCTTTCCGCGTACGCAAAGGGCAGCGGCAGCCTGCAGCTGAAGGCGATCACGGGCGCAAACACGGTCACGAGCGACGTCATGCCCGCAAATACAAGCGACTGGACGCGCGCCTCGCTCACGTTCACGGCAGCGGCTTCGAGCGTTACGGTCGTGCTCGCCGTGCCCGCAAACGGCGGCACGCTGCACGTTGATTCGGCGCAGTTGGAGGAAGGACCGGCGCCGAACCGCTATAACCTTGTGGAGAACGCCGACTTCGCCGACGGACTCACGGGCTTTGGGAACAATCACGAGGTCACCTGCGGCGTCACGACCGCGACCGGCGGTCCCCAAATGCTTGAGGGCCACGTCTACCGCTTCGCCGCGCAGATGGACAATGAATCCTACGTTTCGCAGATCGTCTATCAGTCCGGTCAGGCAGGCGACACATATTCGTTCGGCGCGTGGATGAAGTCCGACTGTCCGCCCGAATCCATGCAGTGGTTCAACGACGGGGATCATCCCGGTCAGCTCAGACAATGGGCGATCGGCGTCAAGCGCCTCACCGTCGAATTTCTCGACGCGAGTGGAGAGGTCCTTTCCGACGAGGAGATCTCCTTCGCCGTGGACACGAAGGACTGGCAGTTCGCAAGCGGCGTTGCGGTTGCGGAATACAATTACGCTTCGATCCGGATCAAGGCAAGCACCACGCGGTGCATCGGCTCCACGCTCGTCGACGGGATCCAGCTCTACCGCGAGACGTTCTCACAGGCGTATTCGTACGACGAAAACGGCAATCTGATCGGCTGCCATTCGCTGATCGGGCAGGAGAACAGCTTCGCGTACAACAGCACGAACGACGTGACCTCCGTCACCGATCCGCGCGGCAACACGACAACGTACACGTATGACACGAAGCACAACGTTACCTCCGTCAAGACCGCCGAAGACGTCAGGACGGCGTATTCCTACAACGCCAAAGGGCAGGTCTACCACACCCGCGTCGGCACCGACGCCCTGCACATCGACACGTACGCAGAACACGGCTCGTGGGCAGGATGGCTGTTGACCAAGACGATCGACGCGCGCGGCAAGGAGGTCAAGTATGCCTACGACGGCACGACGCGCCTGAACACGCAGATCACGGACCCGAAGGGCAACAAAGCGTACTATACCTACGGCAACGCCGCCGCCATGCTGCGTCTCGCCTCCATGACGAGCGACGGGCTCGGCACGGTCAAGTATACCTACGACGCATACGGCAAGCTCACCAAGGTCTCCGTCGGCACGTATAACGGCAATTCGTGGGTCGAACACAATGCGTATAACCTGACCTACGACGCGTGGAGCCGCCCGCAAAAGACGAAGGTCGGCAGCAGCACGCTTTCGACCAACACGTACGACGACTACGGACGGCTTTGGAAGGTCACGTACGCGAACGGCTTCTCGACACGCTACGAATACGACGACCTCGACCGCGTGAGCCGGATCTATCAGCCGTCGAACGCAACGCAGCCGACGTACGAAATGATCTACAACGGCGAAGGCGATCTGTACGAAATCCGCAACTACCGCACCGGCAGAGCAAGCTTC
>CAMKES010000005.1 GCA_946411635.1 uncultured Clostridia bacterium
ACATTAGATTGTTATTGCAGCCGGAACCTGCACTGACTGACATGTATTGAACATTTCAAGTTGCGAGGAAAAGCCCTGAATTTCGGCATTTTTGCCTAATTTACTGAGGTTTTCAGACATATTGGTCCGCCACTCCGACTCTGAAGGCCGCACGTTCAAATCGTGTCAGGCACGCCACGTCGCCGCAAGCCTCACTTGGCTTGCGGCGACTTTTTTATTTCATAAACAAGTCATCGCGGCGCAGATGTTCGGCTTGCTCCTCCTTTCCGCAGGCCACTTCGTTACAGAGGCAGATCGCGCGTTTCTCACGCGTACCATGGGCACGCTCGGTTCGCCTGTTCGCTTGCAAGCGCGCTCACGACGGCTCTCTGTCGCTGCCGCCCTTTTGCGGGCGCGCCTGCGGCGCGGGGGACACGGGGCGAGCCCTCCCTGTGCAAGGGAGGGTGGCCCGCGAAGCGGGACGCGAGGGTTGTCGCCGCCTCCGGAGCGCGGTTCGGAGGGAGACCGGCGCGGTGAAAAAGATGCCCGTTTCCGGAAATCCGCGATTGACTTTTACATGCGGTTTTGGTACAATATCCTTGATGTTGGACATCTTTGAACGGTTGTCCGACAACTAACGAGAGGTACGACCGCGTATGAAGGATTATTGGGTTTTGCTCGGTGCGTTCGGCAGCGGAAAAAGCGAGCTTGCGCTGAACATGGCGATTGCCGCCGCGAAGCAGGGCCCGTGTATGCTCGTCGACCTCGACGTCATCAATCCCTATTTCCGTACGAGCGAGCGCGGCGACGTTCTGGAGCCCGCAGGCGTGGAACTCATCATGCCGCCGTACGCCCTTGAAAAAATCGAAATCATGTCGCTTTCCGCCCGCGTATACGCTGCGTTTACGCCGGGAGAGGGGAGCGTTTTTTTTGACGTCGGCGGCGATCACGTCGGTTCGGTCGCGCTCGGACAGTACAAGCCGCAGTTCGCTTCGATCCCGAAGGAGAACCTGCACGTGCTGTTCATCGTGAATCCGATGCGTCCGACGGCGGCGGATCCCGAAAGCGCCTGGGCGACGCTCGAGAAGATCCGGTTCGTTTCGCGGCTCAACGTCACCGGCATCGTGAACAACGCGAACCTTGCGGGGGAAACGGATTATACGCACCTGATCGAAGGGTACGAGCTTGTGAAAGCGCTTTCGGAGAAGACCGGCGTTCCGGTCTGGGGCACGGCGGGCATGCCGGACGTGCTCGACGCGTTCAACGCGTACGCGAAGGAACACGGGCTCGACGAACGGTACATCGGCGTCCGTCAGCCGGTCACGGTGTACATGCACCGCAGTTGGGATAAGTTCCTGAAGGAAGGACTTTAAGCATACCAAAACCAAATTCGGAAAGAAAGGAAATGCCATGATCAAAGTAACCATTCACGAAGACGCATGCAAGAGCTGCGGGCTCTGCGTGCGTGCATGTCCCAAAGACGTGCTGGCCATCTCCAAGCGCCTCAACACCAAGGGCTATTACGCCGTTGAAGTCGCGCATCCGGAGGCCTGCATCGCCTGTGCGTCCTGTGCAAAGACCTGCCCGGACGTTGCCATTGAGATCGAAAAATAAGGAGGAACAGTATGGCTAAGAAACTGATGAAGGGCTGCGAAGCGATCGCCGAAGCGGCCATCCAGGCGGGCTGCCGTTACTTCTTCGGCTACCCGATCACGCCGCAGAACGACATTCCCGAGTATATGTCGCTGCGTTTGCCGCAGGTGGGCGGATGCTTCCTGCAGGCGGAGAGCGAGGTCGCCGCGATCAACATGGTATACGGCGCAGGCGGCGCGGGCGCGCGCGTCATGACCTCTTCCTCCAGCCCGGGCATTTCGCTGAAGCAGGAGGGCATCTCCACGATCGCGGGCGCGGAGGTTCCGTGCGTGATCGTCAACATGATGCGCGGCGGCCCGGGGCTTGGCAACATCCAGGCGAGCCAGGGCGACTATTTCCAGGCGGTCAAGGGCGGCGGCCACGGCGACTACCGCAGCATCGTCATCGCGCCTTCCTCCATTCAGGAGACGGTCGACATGATGCCCCACGCGTTTGATCTGGCGGACAACTACCGCATCCCGGTCATCATCCTCGCCGACGGTCTGATCGGTCAGATGATGGAGCCGGTCGAGCTGCACATGAACCCGAACCCCGTGCTTCCCGAGAAGCCGTGGGCGGCGCAGGGCTGGGATCCGAAGGGAACGAGACCCCGCGCGGTCATCAACTCGCTGTACATCGAGACCGAGGATCTGGACGGCCTGATGACGCGCCTCAACGCGCGCTACGACGTGATCCGCGAAAAGGAAGTCATGGTCGAGAAGTACCACACCGAAGGCGCCGAATATATTCTCTGCGCATACGGCACGGTCGCGCGCGTCTGCAAAGCGGCGGTCCGCATCCTGGAGGAGAACGGCATCAAGGCCGGTCTCGTCCGTCCGATCACCCTGTGGCCGTTCCCGACGAAGGAAGTCCGCGAGGTCTTCGAGCAGGAGAGCGTCAAGGCGGGTCTCACCGTGGAGATCAGCAACGGCCAGATGGTCGAGGACATTCGTCTTGCGGTCAACGGTCTGAAGCCCGTGGAGTACATGGGCAAGGGCGGCAGCATCATTCCGGCCGCGGAGGATATTGCCGAGCGCATTATGCAGATGAGGAGGGCGTAAACCATGGCAACCGTTTTCAAGAAAACTCCCGTTTTAACGGACGTTCCGTTCCATTACTGCCCGGGCTGCGGTCACGGCATCGTGCATCGTCTCGTGGCTGAGGTCATCGAGGAACTGGGCATTCAGGAGAAGTGCGCGGGCGTCGCTCCCGTCGGCTGCGCGGTCTTCCTTTACAACTACATGAACATCGATATGTACGAAGCGGCGCACGGCCGCGCGCCGGCAGTGGCAACGGGCTTCAAGCGCGTCCATCCGGATAAGTACATCTTCACGTATCAGGGCGACGGCGACCTCGCTTCCATCGGTACGGCGGAGATCGTGCACGCGGCGCACCGCGGCGAGAAGATCACGACGATCTTCATCAACAACGCGATCTACGGCATGACCGGCGGTCAGATGGCGCCGACGACGCTCGTCGGTCAGAAGACCACGACCTCGCCGCTGGGCCGTGATCCCGAGCACTGCGGCAAGCCGATCCGCATCGCGGAGATGCTCTCCACGATCGAAGGCTCCGCGTTCATCGCGCGCTGCGCGCTCGACAGCACGCCGCACATCAACCAGACCAAGGCGGCGATCAAGAAGGCGTTCCAGGCGCAGCTCGACCGCAAGGGCTTCTCGATGGTCGAGATCCTGTCCCCCTGCCCGACGAACTGGGGCAAGGCGCCGGCAGAAGCGATGGAGTGGCTCAAGGACAACATGATCCCGTATTATCCGCTCGGCACGTTTAAGGAGGTATAACCATGGTTGAGAGAAATATTTTCGCAGGCTTCGGCGGACAGGGCGTTCTGCTGATGGGTCAGCTCCTGGCGGCAGCCGGCATGATGGAGGGCAAGAACACCTCCTGGATCCCCTCGTACGGTCCCGAAATGCGCGGCGGTACGGCGAACTGCAGCGTCATGCTGTCCGACGAGGAGATCGACTCCCCGCTCGTGACGCGGCCGACGTCGCTGATCGTCATGAACCGTCCGTCGCTCGAGAAGTTCGAAGACAAGGTCGTTCCCGGCGGTTCGATCTTCGTCAACAGCTCCATGATCGACATCAAAGTCAAGCGCACCGACGTCAACGCGTACTACGTGCCCTGCACGGAGATCGCGTCGGAGCTCGGAAACAGCAAGGTTTCCAACATGATCATGCTCGGCGCGTACCTCGGCAAATCCAAGTGCGTCGAAGTCGAGACCGTTCTTGCGGCGCTTCTGGAGAAGCTCGGCGAGAAGAAGGCGAAGCTGATCCCGTTGAACCGTGAGGCGCTCCTGCGCGGCGCGTCCTGCATCGAATAACAGCATACACCGAAGGGCTTTTTGACGGGATCCGTCAAAGAGCCCTTCGCAATCCAACGACAGGAGAGTTTTTATGGCACAATTCATTTCTGCCGCGGAGGCAGTCCGGCTGATCCGGGACGGAGACTGCGTGATCTACAACAACTTTCTCGGCATGAACAACGCCGAGCAGCTTTCGATCGCGCTGAACGAGCGCTTTGAGGCGGAGGGACATCCGAAGGACCTGACGCTGTACTGCACCGCGGGCCTCGGCGGATGGCTTCCCGGTCAGCCCTGCGAAAAGATCGTTCCGCTCGGCGGCGTCAGGACCGTCATCATGTCGCACTACGGCTCCATGCCCGACACGGCGAAGATGATCCTCGAAAACAAGGTCGAAGCGTACAACCTGCCGTTCGGCGTCATGTCGCACGCGGTGCGCGCGGGCGCGGCGGGCCATCCGTACTACATTTCCGACGCGGGTCTCAACCTGTTCGTCGATCCGAAGTACAAGGGCTATCAGCTGAACGAGCAGTCGAAGCAGGAGCTCGTCGAGGAGATCGTCATCGACGGCAAGCGCCGCCTGAAATACGCGACTCCGCGTCCCGACGTTGCGCTTCTGAAGGGCTCCAGCGCCGACGCGTACGGCAATATTTCGTGGGAAGACGAGCCGGTCATCGGCGACGCGCTTTCCATCGCGCAGCTCACGAAGCGCTGCGGCGGCAAGGTCATCGTGCAGGTCAAGCGCAAGCTCGACACGCCGCGCCGTCCGACCGAGATCGTCATTCCCTCGGTGCTCGTCGACTGCGTCTGCGTCTGCCCCGAGCAGGACCAGATCCAGGGCATCAAAGGCAGCGATCCCAGATACGCGGGCGACGTGCCCATGACCGACGAAGAGCTTGAGACGTACGTCCGCGAGAACGCGAAGGAGGATCCGAAGGATCTCGCGAAGCGTCTGATCGCGAAGCGCGCGGCAAAGGAGCTCGAGCCCGGTCACGTCGTGAACATCGGCGTCGGCGCGCCGGAATTCGTCGCGGTCGAAGCGGCGAAGAGCGGCATGCTTTCGAAGGTCGCGCTGACGGTCGAGGCCGGCTCCATGAAGGGCCTGCCCGCGGGCGGATTCGCCTTCGGCGCCGCGATGGGCGCGCAGGCGTGCTGCACCACCGCCGAACAGTTTGATCTGTACGACGGCGGCGGACTGGACATCTGCTTCATCGGCGCGCTGGAGATCGACGGCGAGGGCAACGTCAACGGGCATTACCACCCGAAGAAGCTCTCCGGCATCGGCGGATTCATCAACATCACGCAGTTTACGCACAAGGTCGTGTTCTGCACGACGTTCTCGGCCGGCGGTCTGGAGATCGAAGACGGGGAAGACGGGCTTACGATCGTGAAGGAAGGCAAGTTCCTGAAGTTCGCGGATCACGTGACGGCGCTTTCGTTCTCCGCGCAGAACGCGCACGAGAACGGGCAGGAGGTCACCTACGTGACCGAGCGCTGCGTGTTCCGGCTCGGTGAAAACGGCCTCGTGCTGACCGAAGTGCGCAAGGGCGTAGACGTAAAGAAGCAGATCGTCGATCTGCTTCCGTTCCGGGTCGATATTGCGGAGGATCTGATCGTCTATTGATCAGTCCAGAGGAATGTTGAACGCGCGCATCGTATTGATGATGTGCAGCTGCATCGCGGTTTTCGCGCCTCCGGGATTGCGGTCCTTCAGGTACTGCGTCAGCACGCGGTGATCGTGCAGCGTCATTTCCGCCACCTCCGGCGCCTCGTTGGCGAGCAGGATGCCGTGGTGGATGGCGCGGTTGAAGATCGGCAGCAGCGACGTGATGAAGGGGTTGTGCGTGGCGGACGCGATCGAGTTGTGGAATTTCTGCTCGGTCTCGTCCCACTGCGGATCCTGATTCCGGATCATCTGTTCGTTCAGCTCGCAGTAGCGGAAGATCTCGTTGAGCTCGTCGCTGCTTGCGCGCAGGCACGCATAGTACGCGGCCTGCGGCTCGAACATCAGACGCATCTCGTACAGGTCCTTCGTGTTCACGTTCGTGTTCTGGATCTTCAGCACGTCGTAATCGGCGTGGATGTTGCGGCTTTCGGTCACGAACGTGCCGACGCCGCGGCGCACCTCGACGAGCCCGCGCGTGCTGAGGATGCGGAGCGCCTCGCGAAGCGTCGTGCGGCTCACGTTGAGTTCGGAGGAAAGCTCCGGCTCGCTGGGCAGCTTGTCGCCGGGCTGGAACCGTCCGTGTATGATCGTTTCGGCCAGCCGGTCCGCGATGCGGACGGACAGCGCGTTGTTTCCATAGGGCATGTCAGTCACCTCCGATAATCGGATTATACCGCACCTGCGTGCGGAACACAATAAAAATTCAGAAAGAGGGAGAATCATTATGCAAGGTCTTACCATCTACAAAACGGAGCATCCCAAAGAAAAGCCCGGAAAGGGCGCGAAGCTCGGCTTCGGCGTCGTCTTTACCGATCATATGCTGATCATGCAGTGGGATAAGGGTCAGGGCTGGCACGACGCGAAGATCGTTCCGTACGGTCCGATCTCCATCAGCCCCGCGAGCACCGTTCTGCATTACGCGCAGGAGACGTTCGAGGGCATGAAGGCGTACCGCGCCGAGGACGGCCGCGTGCTGCTGTTCCGTCCGGAGGAGAATTTCAAGCGCATGAATCTTTCGAACGAGCGTATGTGCATCCCGACGCTCGACGTCGACTTCTGCGTCGAGAGCCTCAAGGAGCTCGTGCTGCTCGACAAGGACTGGATCCCGTCCGATCCCGGCGCGTCGCTGTACATCCGTCCGATGTGCATCGGCAACGAGTCGCGTCTCGGCGTCAAGGAAGCGGACAGCTACCTCTACATGGTGCTTCTGAGCCCGTCCGGCGCGTACTATGAGAGCGGTCTGAAGCCCGTTCCGATCTACGTCGAAGAGGAATACGTCCGCGCGGTCCGCGGCGGCACCGGCTTTGCAAAGACGGGCGGCAACTACGCGTCCTCGATGCGTGCGCAGGAGATCGCGCACGCGAAGGGCTATTCGCAGGTCCTCTGGCTCGACGGCGTGGAAAAGAAATACGTCGGCGAGGTCGGCGCGATGAACATCTTCTTCGTGATCGACGGCGAGGTCGTCACGCCGGAACTCGACGGCAGCATCCTCTCCGGCATCACCCGGAAGTCGATGATCGAGATCCTCCGCGACAAGGGGTACAAGGTCACCGAGCGCAGGATCGCGATCCAGGAGGTCGCCGACGCGTACGACGCGGGCAAGCTCAACGAGGTCTTCGGCACCGGCACCGCGGCGGTCATCAGCCCGGTCGGCAAGCTCGAATGGGGCGACAAGGTCATGATCATCAACAACGGCGAGATCGGCCCGATCAGCGCGTACGCGTATCAGACGCTCACCGACATCCAGTGGGGCAGAGCCAAGGATCCCTTCGGCTGGTCGATCGAGATCGGTCATATGTAAGGAGGAAACACGATGATACCGAAAATGATGGATGCGATCGTCAAACCCGTTGCGGGCGTCGGCCTCGAACTGCGCCGGGTTCCCGTTCCGGAACCCGGTCCCGGAGAAGTGCTGATCAAGGTCCACAAGACGGCGATCTGCGGTACGGACGTGCATATCTATGACTGGACGCCGTGGTCCGCAGAGCACGTGAAACCGCCGATGGTCATCGGCCACGAATACGTCGGCGAGATCGCCGCGCTCGGCGCGGGCGTTACCGGCTTGACCCTTGGCATGCGCGTATCCGGCGAGGGACACATCACCTGCGGCCATTGCCGCAACTGCCACACGGGAAACATCCAATGGTGCAAGAATACGAAGAGTGTCGGCGTGGATCGCGACGGCGCGTTCGCGGAATACGTCTGCATTCCGGAAAAGAACGTCATCATAATTGACCCGCAGCTGGACGAGGACGTCGTCGCCTTCTTCGACGCGTTCGGCAACGCCACGCATACCGCGCTGATGTTCAACCTCGTCGGCGAAGACGTGCTGATCACCGGCGCAGGCCCGATCGGCGTGATCGCCTGCGGCATCTGCAAGTATGCCGGCGCGCGCCGCGTGGTCATTACCGATATGAACGAGTACCGTCTTGATCTCGCCCGCAAGATGGGCGCAGACGCCGCGGTCAACGTTGCCAAGGAAGATCTGCAGGAAGTCATGAAGCAGCAGGGCCTCGTCGAGGGGTTCGACGTCGGTCTCGAAATGTCCGGCTCGGGCGCTGCTTTCAAGCAGCTGCTTTCTGTCATGCGCAACGGCGGCAAGGTCTCGCTTCTGGGTCTCGGCAACGGTCCGATCTCGCTCGATATGAACCTCATCATCGGCAAGGGGCTGACGCTGCAGGGCATTTACGGGCGCAAGATGGATAACTGGCATCAGATGTCCTACATGGTGCAGGGCGGTCTCGATCTGCATCCGGTCATCACGCACCGCTTCCACTACACCGAGTTTGAAAAAGGCTTCGAAGCCATGCATTCCGGCAATTCCGGCAAGGTTATCTTTGACTGGACGAAGAAATAACGGAGGAAAAAACCAATGAAGAAAGCATATTCCATCTACCGCGAACAGCTCGACGCGATCCGTGAGGCGGGCACGTACAAAGAGGAGCGCATCATCACCACGCCGCAGAAAAGCCGCATCGACACCACGAAGGCAAAGTGCGTCGTCAACATGTGCGCGAACAACTATCTCGGACTTTCCGACAATCCCGACCTGATCGAAGCGGCGAAGGCGAGCTACGACAAGTGGGGCTTCGGTCTCAGCTCCGTCCGCTTCATCTGCGGCACGCAGGGCATCCACAAGGAGCTCGAAGGCCGCATCGCGAAGTTCACGGGTCAGGAGGACGCGATCCTGTACTCCTCCTGCTTCGACGCGAACGGCGGTCTGTTTGAGACCCTGCTCGGACCGGAGGACGCGGTCATCTCCGACGAACTGAACCACGCGTCCATCATCGACGGCGTGCGTCTGTGCAAGGCGAAGCGCCTGCGCTATCACAACAACGACATGGAGGACCTCAAGGCGAAGCTCGAAGAGGCGAAGGACTGCCGCATCAAGCTGATCGCGACCGACGGCGTCTTCTCCATGGACGGCTACATCGCGAACCTCAAGGGCATCTGCGATCTCGCGGAGCAGTACGACGCGCTCGTCATGGTCGACGATTCGCACGCGGTCGGCTTCATGGGCGAGCACGGCAGAGGCACCGCGGAATACTGCGGCGTGATGGGCCGTGTGGACATCATCACCGGCACCTTCGGCAAGGCGCTCGGCGGCGCGTCCGGCGGCTATACCGCGGCGAGAAAAGAGATCATCGATCTCCTTCGTCAGCGCTCCCGTCCGTACCTGTTCAGCAACACTCTCGCGCCCGCGATCTGCGCCGCGACGATCAAGACGATCGACCTTCTGGAATCGTCCACGGAGCTCCGCGACCGCGTCCACGCGAACGCGAACTATTTCCGCAGGGAAATGGAAAAGCTCGGCTTCGACCTGCTGCCCGGCGAGCATCCGATCGTTCCGATCATGCTGTACGACGCGAAGGTCGCGCAGGAATTCGCGAACCGCATGCTCGACAAAGGCGTGTACGTGACCGGCTTCAGCTATCCCGTCGTTCCGATGGGCAAGGCGCGCGTCCGTACGCAGATCTCCGCGGGTCACACGAAGGAGGACCTCGATTTCGCCGTCAAGTGCTTCGGCGAAGTCAAAAAGGAAATGGGCATCTGACGCTTCGCTTCGGTCCGCTGAACGTCTTCAGCGGACCGGTTTCTTTTCAGTGCCGCCTGAAATGCTCCGCATTTCACGAGCGGCGGCCCTGTAAGGAGTCAGATCCGCCGCGCATGTCGCCGGACCTGACGGATTCAGGAAAAGAAAGCCCCCGCAGCGCGGGGGCTTTGTTCGTTCGGTTTACTTCACCTGCTCCGGATCGGCCGGTTCGTCCGGCGCGTATTCGAGGATGTCGCCGGGCTGGCAGTTCAGCGCTTCGCAGATGGCGATGAGGGTGGAGAAGCGGATCGCGCTGATATGTCCGTTCTTCAGTTTCGAAAGATTCACGTTCGCGACGCCGACCTTTTCACTCAGCTCGTTCAGGCTCATCTTCCGGTCCGCCATGACGCGGTCAAGCCGCAGAATGATTCTACCCATACGATCACCTCACAGCGTTTCGTCGGATTCCCTCTGAAGCGCCGCGCCGTGCCGGAAGACGCGCACCAGAAACAGCACGATCAGCGAGACCACGAGCGGGAAGGACGGAGTGATCAGATACAGCACGGATTCCACGATTCCGTCGCTCGTAAGATACCCGACGATGTTCGCTTCGATTGCGAAGCGCGTGTAAAGTTCGATCGAAATACTGATCAGCAGATTGAACAGGGCGTTCGCAAGCAGGACCCATGCAAAGACGTTCATGCGGCGGATCACGCGGTCCTCAAACGGGCTGTCGCAGCGGCGGAACGCGTCCGCGGCGAGCAGCAGGAACACGAAGACGACGACGGAAAACGCGGCGGAAACGATCATTGCGATCTGGTGCGCGTAACGGAAGACCTGCTTCGTATGCGCTCTTGCGAGCGCGGCATTCGGATCTTCCACCGTGAAGCGGAACGAGGTGGACTCGCTTGTCGGGACGTCGATCACGTACGTTTCGCCGTCTTTGGTAAAGGAGAAGGGTTTTACCTCTTCGCCGTCGAAATATGACAGGTCATACCGGACCCCTTCGTCGCTTTCGATCCTGATGGCGGTGTCTTCCCCGGCAACGATGGCGCTCAGAACGCTTTGCTCCAGAGTGTCATAGCTGTCCGCGTCGGAGGCGTTGAAGTTCCGGATGCCGGTGCGGGTGACCAGCGCAAAGTTGATGACGGTCGAAACGACCAGAACGATCGCGATGATCACGCCGACCAGGCCGAGCCGGTTGATCTTGGTTTTGACGTTCGTGTTCATGAATAGATACCCTCCTGTGATTCATGGAATGATTTTGTTTCGTTAAGTTTTTAACGACTGTCGTTAACTTACGAGCATAGGATAACACATGGTTTTGCGTTTGTCAACACATTTTTTACGAAAAACATTAAATTTTTTATTTTCCGGGAAGAATACCCGCTTCTGCGGGGCGCTTTTTTGTGTCCCGCGGCGTCTCGCCGATCCCCCGCGCGACCAAATGCCTTCCCCTTGAGGGGAAGGTGCCGCAGTGTGAACGAAGGCGGATGAGGTGTTCGCGCAGCTCTTCACGCGTTCCGGTCCCTTGCGGCGTGCACCATGCAGTCGACCGGGGCGTTATAAAGGCATGCCATCAGGTACTTTTCGCCGTTTGTGACCTCCGTACCGCGTTCCCCGAGCTGCTTTTCCACGTAGTCGATATGGTCGATCGTGAGCAGCTTCAGCCGCTTTCTGATCAGTGTGTTCGGAACGCGCGTTCCGTTCAGCGAAAGAAATGCCAGACCGTACATCGCTTCGATCGCCTGCTTCACCGATTGCGCGAAGACCTGATCGTAAAAGGTATCGAGATACAAAGGCTTTAAAATCGCGTCGGGTCCGGTCGCGTCGTCTTCGCGCGCGGTTATACCGACTGACGGGACGTCGCCCATTATCTCTTTACTATTATGATTTATTTCCCCCTCATCTCGTGAGGGGGGTGGGGTCGTCTCGTGAGGGGGGTCCCCCGCATATGGTGAGGGGGGAGGGGTCGTCCCGTGAGGGGGGTCCCCCGCATATGGTGAGAGGGGTGAGACCATCCCGTGAGGGGGGTCGCCTGCACCGTGTGACGCGATCGATCCGAGGAGATACCGATTGGCGCCTTGACGCAGCCTCCCGATTTTGAAGCCTGCCGGGTTTCCTCCGGACGGATCATGCCGCGTTTGACAGCGGCGCGTTTCGGTGGTATGGTGTTGGAAACGGAGGGAAATCACATGATCGGGACAAAACGGGACATTCTGGAAATACTGAACATGCCGGAGGAGGCGTTTTTGCGCGACGTGCTGCCGAAAGCGCTGCGCGCGCGGGAAGCGCAGTTCGGCAACCGCATCCTATTAAGCGCCATGATCGGCTATACGAACGTGTGCAAAAACCAATGCCTGTACTGCGGCATGCGTGCGGGAAACAGCGCGCTGAAGCGCTTCCGCGTCGCGCCGGAGGACGTGATCGCGCTCGGCACCCGCGCTGCGGCGCACGGCTATCGACGCATCTTTCTGATCGCGGGCGAGGATCCGAAGTACGGGTTCGACGGGCTTTTGCACATTGTGAAGGCGTTTAAGGACGCGGGGATGTTCGTTTCGCTTGCCTGCGGAGAGTTTGACCGCGTGCAGTACGGGGAGCTGAAAGCCGCCGGTACGGACGAATACGTGCTGAAATTCGAGATGTCCGATTCCGAAAGCTTCAACCGAATGAACCCGTCGACGACGTTCGCCCGCCGCATGGAGGCGATCGAAACGATCCGCGCGCTCGGGCTGGCGCTTGCGTCCGGCAACATCATCGACTGGCCGGGACAGACCGCGGAGGAACTTGCCGACGACATTCTGCTGATGAAGCGGCTCGGCATTTCCTGGGCGCCGGTCATTCCGTATCTGCCCGCGCTGCACACGCCGCTCTTTGAGACGCATCACCGCGGCAGCCTTGAAAAGCTCTATAAGGAGATCGCGATCCTGCGTCTGATGATGCCCGCGATCCGCATCACCGCACAGCAGCCGGGCGCCGATCTCAAAAAAGGATTGTCCGATCCGGAGGCGAACGACGCCGCGATCCGCGCGGGCGCAAACCTGCTCTTTTACGATCTTCTGCCGGATCCGCTCGCCGCGGACTTCCGCGTGATCGACGAGCGGCATATCACCGGACCGCAGCATGCGGAAGCGCTCTCCGAAACGTATGGCTACGTGATCGACACCGACGCATAAAAAAGGAGCCGGAAGGCTCCTTTCGTGTTTTTGGGATCATACAATCTTTTCGCCGTTCACGTAGAGTGAAAACCCGTTGGCGACAATCGAGGACGCGTCGCCGGAAAACGAGGTGACGTACGTGTCCGCGGTCAGCGTCCAGGTTGAGGAAGCGTCGATCGTGACGCGCACCGTGCCGGCCTCGGAGCTTACCGTTTCGCCCTTCGCGTTCACGATCTCGCCGGAGATCGCGCCGGTGAACGACGAGCCTTCGGACAGCGTCAGCGACAGTTCCGAGTCGCTGCCGACGAGGATCGTGCCGGAAAGCGTCTGATTTTTCACGTTCAGCGCCGCGACGTTCTTTGCGCCGCTCCAGCCGTCCGCGCACACCGAAAGCAGGACGTTTGCGGGGTCGTCGTTTTCGATCGCAACACCGGAAAGCTCGATCACCGCGTTCGTGTTCGTGACGTGGAAGACGTGTCCGCTCTTGCTTACAAGGCTGCCGCCGGTCATGGCAAACTGCGCCGTGCCCGTGTCCGCGTCGCCCGACATGGACTGATAGAGCATGATCGTATCGAGGAACGACGCGTTGCCGTTGCGCTGCGTATTGTTCGCGGTCAGCGTGCAGTTTTCGAGCCGCACGGCGTTCTTTCCCTCGATCACGACGCCCTCGGAGAGGTTCGATACGAGCGTCGCGTTTGCGGCGGTGATGTCCGCGGTCGAGTAGATCGCGGGGGAGCCGAGTCCGTTGGAGGTATAGGTTCCGCCGTCGACGACCGCCGTGCCGCCGCCGCGATCGGTGCGGATCGGCGCCGAGGAGCGCCCGGAGGTGGTGACGTTCAGTTCATTCGCATACGTCGTGCCGCCGCCGGTCGTCATGATGCCGCCGGAGCCGTTTCCGGTCGTGGTGATCGTCACGCCGGACAGCGTCACGGTCGTACCGTCGCCTTCCGCGCCGTTTCTGCCGCCGTTGCCGCCGTAGCAGAACACGCCGTTCGCGCCGTCCGCAGCGGTTTCGATCGTGCCGCCGAGGATCGAAACGGACGCGCCGTCCTTCACGAGGACCGCCGCGTTCAGACCGTAGAAATTGCAGGCGTCGCCGCCGTTCGAATCGCCGGTCTTGGCAACCGTCGGATACCGGAGCTCGACCGCTTCGTTCGTCGCGATCAGCAGCGCGTTCTCATCCGCGGTCGTGCTTGCATAGGTCTGATTCTCCTGCGTGTCCGCCGCGGTGATCTCCGTCGCCGCGGTATACGTCACGTCCGCCGCGCTGCCGCCGGGGCCGCCGGGACCGCCTTCGGGAGGCTCGCCCTGCGGGGGCTGATCGGGACCGCCTTCGGGAGGTTCGCCCTGCGGAGGCTCGCCGGGAGCGCCTTCGGGCGGCGCGGGGGGAGGATTGCCGTCGGACGGTGGATTGCCGTCCGGGGGCGCGGGCCGGGTATTCGACTCGCTCGCGGCGGCTTCGGCGCCGTCCGACGCGGTCTCGTTCTTCGCCGCGCTGCATGCGACCAGCAGCAGGCAAAGCAGGATGACAAGGATTCGTTTCATGGTTGCACCTCCGTTTTTGATGCGTACACTCTACCACGGAAATCGGGCGGAAATATGGGAAGAATGTAAACGAACTGTCAACGGTGTCCCCCAAAGGGACAAAAAAAGGAGGCGGACCTCCTTTTTGCAAACGGTTTTTTACGCGCCCGCCGCGAGGAACGAGTACACGCAGTAGGCGAGATAGACGAGCACGAGGATCGCGCCGTGCACGCGCGAGCCCTTTTTGCGGATCAGCATCGGCACGATCAGACCGACCATGACGAGCACCGCCAGCGGCAGGTCGATGTACTGCGCCTTCGCCGTGAACACGATGTCGCCGGCGATCGTCGAGGGGATCCCGATGACGAGCAGCATGTTGAACAGGTTCGCGCCGATGATGTTGCCGAGCCCCACGTCGCCCTGCCCCTTGATCGCGCTGGTCACGGTGGTCACGAGCTCCGGCAGCGAGGTGCCGAGCGCGATCACGGTCACCGCGATGACGCGGTCGGATACGCCCATCCGCTGCGCCAGAAGCTGGCCGTTTTCGACCAGCAGGTTCGAGCCGACGAACAGACCCGCCGCCGAGACGACGAGCATCAGGATCGCCGCCCACGCCGGCATGAGCTTTTCGGTCTCGTCAAACTCCGCCGCGCCGTCGCTGTCCTTCCACTTGACCGAAAGGAACGCATAAAGGACGAAACCGAGGATCAGCACGATGCCGACTGCGCGGACGACGGTGCCGACGGCGTGCTCCGCGGCGCCTTCCTTATTGATGAAGTCCGATTCCGGAGTGAACAGAACGGTCAGGAACAGCAGCGCCGCGGTCGCGACGAAGAAGATCATGCGCCAGCTTACGGACTTTGCCTTGACCTCCTTTGCGGGGCGGATCAGCTGTCCGATGCCCGCGATGAGCGCCGTGTTGCAGATGATGCTGCCGAGCGCGTTGCCCACGCTGATCTCGGGCGAATGCGCGCTTCCGAGAACGGCGGTGCTGGACACGAGGATCTCCGGCAGCGTGGTGCCGAGGGATACGATCGTTGCGCCGACGACGATCTGCGGGATCTTTAACCGCCGCGCGATCGCGACCGACGCGTCGACGAACTTGTCGCCCGCGACGCAGATGAGACCGAGCCCGACGACGAACAGAACGATCGTCCAGGCAAGCGAATCGGGTACCGAAAAAGTCATACGAACCTTCCTTCCGTGCAAGAAAAAGAGACCTTTATGCACGCGTAATCTGCATAAAAGTCTCGCGCATTCCGACCGGCAGCGGGATTGCTCCGTGCTGACGCCGCAGGCCACGCGGTTTCCCGCGTCGGCTACTCCCTTTTACGAATGGTATTATATGTTAACTTTTTTCAAACGTCAAGGAGGAATTGTGGCATTTTGCCGGGGCGTCTGCTATAATAAAAACTGGATTTTTATCTGAAGAGGAAAGGTGCAGCACGGATGAACGAGCATACTCCCGTTTACGTGACCGGGCATAAGAACCCGGATACCGATTCGATCGTTTCCGCGATCGGCTACGCGGCGCTGATGAACGCGCTGGGCGACCGGCGATACGTCGCCGCGCGTCTCGGCACGGTCAGCGACGAGACCGCGCACATCCTCGAGCGGTTCGGCTTCGAGGCGCCGGAACGGATCTATAACGTCCGCACGCAGGTGCGCGATCTGAACTTCGACCGTCCGCCGGTGCTGTCGAACGCGGTGACGGTCCGCCGCGCGTGGGAGGCGATCCTGAAGGGCGAGCGCGAACCGGCCGCTCTGCCCGTCGCCGACGAAAACGGACGGCTGACCGGCATGGTCACGACCGGCGACGTGGCGGCGTTCGATCTCGAATCGTCCGAGAATCCGCGGCTTACCGCGATCCCGCTGTTCAATCTGGTTTCCAACCTCGACGGTCAGGTGCGCGGCGGCAGCAGCACGGTCACCGAGCTGTCCGGCGAACTCAAGATCGTCGTTCCGCACGCGGACACGGAGCCGATCCGCTTCACAAAGGACATGATCGTCGTCACCGGCAACGCGCCGGACGTGATCCGCGCGGCGGTCGAAGCCGGCGTTTCGTGCATCGTGGTCTCGGGCGCGGAGGTCGACGCGTCGTGCCTTTCGGAATCGTGCAAAACGGTGCTGATCACCACCCCGTGCGACGCGTACCGCGCGGCGCGGCTCGTGATCCAGTCCGTGCCCGTGCAGCGCATCCTGCCCGAAAAGGAGGTCGTCGCGTTCCGCCTGAACGATTATCTCGACGACGTGCGCGAGCAAACGCTCAAATCCCGCTACCGGAGCTATCCGATCCTCGACGAGAACGATCGCGTCGCGGGCACGCTCTCCCGGTACCACCTGCTGCGGCCGAACCGCAAGCAGGTCGTGCTCGTGGACCACAACGAGCTCGCGCAGTCGGTCGACGGACTCAACGAGGCGGAGATCCTCGCGATCATCGACCATCACCGGCTTGCCGACGTGCAGACCGGCGCGCCGATCTACGTGCGCAACGAGCCGGTCGGCGCGACCTGCACCATCGTGGCGCAGATGTTCCAGGAGCGCGGCATCATGCCGAACCGCAGCCTTGCGGGACTGCTTGCCGCAGGCATCGTGTCCGACACGATCTTTTTCAAGTCGCCGACGGCGACGGAGATCGACCGCCGGATGGCGCAGCGCATGGCGGCGATCGCGGGCGAATCGCTCGACGAGCTGGGGCGCGACATCTTCACGCCGTCCGCCTCGCACGACGCCGACGCGAAAAAACTCGTGCTGTCCGACTTCAAGCATTTCGTGATCGAGGGTCACAAGCTCGGCATCGGGCAGATCAGCTGCATCGACTCCGCGGAGCTTCTGAAGCGCCGCGGCGAGTTCCTTTCGATCATGAACGGCGTCAAAGACGAACGCGGCTTCGACATGGTGCTTCTGATGCTGACCGACGTGCTGCGCGAAGGCACCGTGCTTCTGTGCGTCGGCGACGAAGAAACGGTCGAAGAGGCGTTCAACGTCAAGATCAAAGACCACACGGTCTTCCTTCCGGGCGTCCTGTCGCGCAAAAAACAGGTCGTTCCGGCACTATCCGTACTCTGGGGGTAATTCCTATGCTGATCCGTATCAACGGCATTCCCGCGGAAGTCGCGACCGGCGAGAGCCTTCTGGACGTCGTACGGCGTCTCGGGCTCGACACGGACAGTCTCAAGACGCGTCCGATCGCCGCGGACATCGCGGGCGAAGTATTTACGCTGAACTATATCCCGCTGCGGGAAAAGGAGCAGGGCGACACGCCCACGACGTTCCGCATGCGCAAGGCGATCCGCAAGGGCGGCGGCGAAGTGACGCTGATCCGCTACGGGGAGAGCCGCGGCCGCGCGATCTATGAGCGCACGCTGATCTACGTGTTCTTCCTTGCGATGCGCGAGCTGTATCCGAAGGCGCACGCGAAGGTCAACTACGCCATCGGTCCGGCGCTCGACGTTTCGGTCGACAACGGCGATATCTTCACGCCCGACGACGTGGAAACGATCCGCGCGAAGATGCGCGAGATCGTCGACGCCGACTATCCGCTCGTGCGCAAGCGCATGGACATCGACGAGGCGATCCGCTTCTTCGAGCGCGACGGACAGGACGACAAGGTGCGGCTTCTGAAGTGGCGCCAGTTCACCTATTTCGACGTGTACGTCCACGGCGATTACGTCGACTATTTCTACGGCGAGATGCTGCCCAGCACCGGCTATGCGAAGGTGTTCGACCTGCAGCACCGGCCCGGCGGGCTGTTCCTGCTGCGTCCGTCGGTCGCCGACGCCGACGTGGCGACCCGCTACGTGTATATGCCCAACCTTTCGAAGGTCTTCGCGCGCTCCGACGAGTGGGCGGACCTGATGCACTGCCGCTGCGTCGCCGACCTCAACGACATGGTCGAAAACGGCAGCGTGCGCGAGCTGATCCGCGTCAACGAAGCGCTGCACGAGCGGCGGTTCGCAGAGATCGCGACGGAGATCGTCAACCGCGGCGCGCGCGCCGTGCTGATCGCGGGACCCTCGAGCTCCGGCAAAACGACGAGCGCGAACCGCGTGGCAACGCAGCTCCGCGTGCTCGGCAAGACGCCGATCCTGCTTTCGCTCGACGATTATTACATCGACCGCAAGTTCATTCAGCCCGACGAGAACGGCGAGATCGACTACGAGCACATCAACATGATCGACGTGCCGCAGTTCAACCTGGACCTCGAAGCGCTCCTGAACGGCGAACGCGTCGAGATCCCGCATTTCGATTTCAAGACGGGCTCGCGGCAGATGATCGGGCATTTCGTGCAGCTCGGGGAGAACGCGATGCTGATCATCGAGGGTCTGCACGGACTGAACCCGCAGCTTCTGACCCCGCGCATCGACCGCAGGCTGATCTTCAAGCTGTACGTGTCGGCGCTGACGACCCTGAACCTCGACGACCACAACCGCATCCCGACCACGGACGTGCGGCTTCTGAGACGCATGGTGCGCGATTACGAAACGCGCGGCGCCACGATCGAGCGCACGCTCGGCATGTGGGAAAGCGTCAAGCGCGGCGAACAGCGCTGGATCTTCCCGTATCAGGAAACGGCCGACGAGATCATGAACACCTCGCTCGTATACGAGCTTGCCGTGCTGAAAAAGCACATCTACCCGCTGCTGAAGGCGGTCGAGTCGGACAGCCCCTGCTACGACGAGGTCATCAATACGATCAAGTTTTTGAACTACATTTCGGACGCCGCCGTGGAGGACGAGATCCCGCCCACGAGCATTCTCCGGGAATTTGTCGGCGGCAACGCGTTCTATCGCTGAGGAGGGACCATGCGCAATACGATCGGTAAACTGCTGGTGATCTTCGCCGTGCTGATCCTGCTGTTCTCGGCGGCGTTTCAGACGGTCGCGCTGATCCTCCGCGATACGGGCTATATCGAACAGAAATACCGCGAGCTGAACGTCGGCGAAACGATGGAGCAGAAGATGAGCACGCCGGACCTTGCCGGCGCGACGGAGGCCCTGCTCGACTATATGCGCGGCGAACGCCCGAACATCAAATACGCCGCGCGCGTGAACGGCGCGGAGCTGCCGAACATCTTCTATCACGAGAGGGAGATCGTCCACATGGCCGAGGTGCAGACGCTCTGGCTCGGACTCGACGGGTTCTCGCGCTACGGCGCGATCGCCGCGGGCGTCATGCTGATCGCCGGGATCATCCTGCCCGAAAAGGGCAAGCGCCGTCCGGTGCTCGCGAACGGCATGTTCTGGGCGTGCGGCATTTTCGGCGGCGTGATGGTGTTCTTCGGGATCTGGGCGCTGCTCGACTTTTCGAGCTTCTGGACCGTGTTCCACTTCCTGATCTTCCCGGCGTCGCTGTTCCAGTTCCTGTCCGCCGGCGCGTCGCAGGCGGCGCTCAACGAGCTGAACTGGATGATGCCGTCCGACAGCATCATGGTCAATATGCTGACCCCGATCTTCCCGTCGCTCGTGCTGCGCTGCGCGATCGCCGTCGCCGCGGAGGTCGGCGTCGTGGCGCTGATCGCGGTCGTGATCCGCTTCGCCTGGCGCAAAGCCGAAAAGAAACCGTCCCCGATCGCGGACGTCGTCGTCATCGAGCATGACGAAAACGAGCCCGTGCCGATCGAAGGACCGGACCTCGTGCTCGCGCACAAGCTGCGCAACGCGCCGGTGAGTAAGCGCGAGGAGCTTCTTCGCCGCGCGCAGAACGGCGAACCGTTCGACGGAACGGCTCCCGAGCCGCCGGAGGCGGCAGAGCCCCCCGCGCAGGAGAGCCGGAATCCGGAGGAGGAACCGGCCCCGGCGGAAGATCCCGTACTTTCGGAGGAACCGCTCGACGGGACGGCTCCCGAGCCGCCGGAGGCGGCAGAGTCCCCCGCACGGGAGAACCGGGATCCGGAGGAGCAGGCATGAGCTACGATGCGATCGCCGCGGAAAAACAGGCGGCGCTGATCGAACGCGGCCGCGCGACGGTGCTTGCGATCGAGACCTCGTGCGACGAAACGGCGTGCGCGATCGTAAAAGACGGGCGCGAGGTGCTTTCGAACGTCGTGCACACGCAGATCCCGCTGCATCGGAAGTACGGCGGCGTCGTGCCGGAGCTTGCGAGCCGCAATCACGTGGAGCGCATCGGCGCGGTCGTCGAAAAGGCGCTTGCCGACGCGAATATGACGCTTTCGGACGTCGACGCGGTCGCGGTCACGTGCGGACCGGGGCTGGTCGGCGCGCTGCTGGTCGGCGTGAGCTACGCAAAGGGTCTTGCGCTCGCCGCGAACCTGCCGCTGATCGGCACGAATCATATTCTGGGGCACATCGCCGCGAACTATCTGACGTTTCCGGACCTTACGCCGCCGTTCACCTGCCTCGTCGCGTCCGGCGGGCACAGCCACATCGTGCGCGTGGAGGATTACGACCGCTGCACGCTGATCGGCCGCACGCGCGACGACGCGGCGGGCGAGGCGTTCGACAAGGTCGCGCGCGTTCTGGGACTGCCGTATCCGGGCGGACCGGAGCTTGAAAAGCTCGCGAAGGAGGGCGATCCGAAGGCGTTCCGCTTCCGCTCCGCGTTCAATGAACGCGAGGACGAATTCGATATGAGCTTTTCGGGGCTCAAGACCGCGGTCATCAACGTGCTGCACACCGCCGAACAGCGCGGCGAAGCCGTGAACCGCGCGGACGTGGCGGCAAGCTTTCAGCGCGAGGTCGTTTCGATCCTGTCGGACAAGGCGGTCCGCGCCGCGAACGATACGCTCGCGCTTGCGGGCGGCGTTTCCGCAAACGCCGCGCTGCGGGACATGCTCGCGCAAAAGTCGAAAAAGAAGGGGATCCGCTTCTGCTGTCCCGATTTCAAATACTGCACCGACAATGCCGCGATGATCGGCAGCGCGGGCTTCTACCTTCTGATGAAGGGACATCGCGCAGGGCTCGATCTGAACGCCACGCCGTATCTCTCCGTTGTATAAAAGTATGAAGAAGACCGGAAGAAACGAAATCAATATGCTGGAAGGACCTTTGCTCGGCAAGGTCTTTCTGTTTGCGCTGCCGCTGATGGCGACGAACCTTCTGCAGATGCTGTACAACGCGGCCGACATGATCATTGCCGGCATGTCCGGCGTGGAGGGCGCGATCGGAGCGATCGGCACCTGCGGCGCGATGATCAACCTGATCCTGAACATCTTCTCCGGCTTTGCGATCGGCACGAACGTCGTCGTCGCGCGCAACATCGGCAGGGGCGACGAGGACGCCACCTCGCGCGCGGTGCATACGTCGCTCGTGATGGCGCTGCTGTTCGGCGGGATCTGCACGGCGGTGGGGCTGTTTATCTCGCGTCCGCTCTTAAGGCTTCTGGGCGACGAGGGGCACATCCTCGATCTTGCGTCGCTGTACACGCGCATCTATTTCTGCGGCACGCCGTTCCTGGCGGTCTCGAACTATATGATCGCGATCCTCCGCGCAAAGGGCGACACGCGCACGCCGCTGTACGTGCTGACCGGCACGGGGCTTCTGAACGTCGGCATGAACCTCTTTTTCGTGCTCGTGCTGAAGATGTCGGTCGACGGCGTCGCCTACGCCACGCTGATCGCGAACGCGATGAACGTGCTGATCCTCGGCATCGTCATGATCCGCGACACGGGCTGGTGCCGCCTGGTTCTGAAAAAGCTTCGCGTGGACCGCGCCGCCATGCGCGACATCCTGCGCGACGGTCTGCCCGCGGGCGTGCAGGGCGCGCTGTTCTCGCTGTCCAATATGCTGATCCAGAGCACGATCATCGGGCTCAACAACGCCGCCTGTCCCGGCGGGTCCGCGGTCATCGACGGCAACGCCGCCGCAACGAACCTCGAGGGCTTCGCGTACGTCGCCACGAACTCGGTGTATCAGGCGTCCGTCACGTTCACGAGCCAGCACCACGGCGCGCGCAAGTACAAGCGCGTCGGCTCCGTCATGCGCTGCTGCTATTTCGTGACCGCGCTCGTCGCGCTCGCGTGCACCGCGATCCTGCTGATCTTCCGCGAGCCGCTGCTGCACCTGTACATCGGCAAGGCGGCGCAGCATCCGGAGGCGTACCGCATCGCGACCGAGACCGCGTACACGCGCTTCTACGTCAACGTCGCGCCGTACGTGACGCTCGCGTTCATGGAGGTCGGCTCGGGCGTGCTGCGCGGGCTCGGCAAGTCCACGCTGTCCACGGTCATTTCGCTGCTCGGCTCGTGCGCGTTCCGGCTCCTCTGGATCTATCTCATCTTCCCGCTGTGGCCGACGCTCACGATGGTTTATCTCAGCTATCCGATCTCCTGGACGCTGACCGCCGCGACGCACTTCACCGTTTCGATGATCGTGCGAAAGCGCTATATGCGGATGTATCCGGAACCGCCCGCCGTTTCGGATGACGCGTTCGCATGATCCCAACGAAAAAAACGCCCCCGGAATGTCCGGGGGCGTTTTCATCTTCGGGATTTACATCAGCTTCAAAACCGATTCCGCGAACGCGGCGGGATCGTCGAGCGGCAGTCCCGCGACGAGCGTCGCCTGCGCCAGCAGCAGCTCGGCGTATTCCTTGAGCCTGTCGTCGTCGAGACCGGCGAGCTTTGCGTAGACCGGATGCTCCGGGTTCAGCTCGAGCGTGAACGTGATCGGGAGCGACTTGCCGTTCGGAAGCTGGCGAAGCACCTTGTACATCTCGACGCTCATGCCCTCGTCGCCCGCAAGACACGCGGCGGCGCTTTTCAGACGGTCGGTAAGCTTCACGTCGCGCACCTTGTCGCCCAGCGCGGTCCTGATGCGGTCCAGCAGCGGCTTTTCTTTTTCCGCGCGGGTTTCGAGTTCCTTTTTCTGCTCCTCGGTATTGAGGTCGAGATCGGGATCGCTGACCGAACGGAACGGCTTTTCCTGATACGATTCGAGCACGCGGAGCGCAAACTCGTCCACGTCCTCGGTCAGGCACAGGATGTCGTAGCCCATGTCCGCCACGCGCTCCGCCTGCGGCAGCTTTTTGACCTGAGAAAGCGTGTCGCCTGCGGCGTAATAGATGTGCTTCTGCGCTTCGGGCATCGCGTCGACGTATTCCTTCAGCGTGACGAGCTTATCTTCTTTGCGCGAGAAGAACAGCAGCGTGTCCTTGAGAAAGTCCTTGTTCGCGCCGAACTTGTCGTACACGCCGAACTTCAGCGTGCGGCCGAATGCCTTGAAGAACGATTCGTACGCCTCGCGCTCCTCGCGCTGCATGCGCAAAAGCTCCGCGAGGATCTTCTTTTTGAGGTTGTTCGCGATGGCGGAAAGCTGCCGGTCGTGCTGCAGCATCTCGCGCGAGATGTTCAGCGACAGGTCGGGGGAGTCCACGAGCCCCTGCACGAAGTTGAAGTACTCCGGCAGCAGCTCCTCGCAGTGCTCCATGATCATGACGCCGTTCGCGTACAGCTTCAGCCCGCGCTTATAGTCCTTCGAATGGAAATCGAACGGCGGGTTCTTCGGGATGAACAGCAGCGCCGTGTAGGAAAGCATGCCCTCGGCGTTGACGTGCAGCGTCGCGGCCGGATCCTCGTAATCACGGAACGCGTCGCGGTAGAACTGCGCGTACTGCTCCCCGGTGATCTCGCTCTTGTTCTTGCGCCACAGCGGGACCTGACTGTTCAGCGTCTTGTCCTCGACGACCGTTTCGTATTCGTCGCTGCCTTCCTTTTTGCGCGAGCGCTCGACCTGCATCATGATCGGATAGCGCACGTAGTCGCTGTACTTTTTGACGAGGCTTTCGAGCCGGTAGGGCTCGAGGAACTCGCCGTAGCTTTCCTCCTCGCCGTCGTCCTTTAAGGTCAGCACGATCTTCGTGCCGATCGGCTCGTACGCGCACGGCTTCACGGTGTAGCCGTCCTCGCCCTCGGATTCCCAGACCGCGGGCTCTTCGCCCTCTTTATGCGAATAGACCGTGACCTTCTTCGCGACCATGAACGCCGCGTAGAAGCCGACGCCGAACTTGCCGATGATGTCCACGTCCTCGGCGTCCGCATGTTCCGCGCGGAACGCCTGCGTGCCGCTTTTGGCGATCGTGCCGAGGTTGCTTTCAAGCTCCGCCGCGTTCATGCCGCAGCCGTTGTCGGTGATCGTGAGCGTGCGCGCGTCCCTGTTCGGCTCGAGCCGGATCTCAAACGCCGACTTGTCCACGCCGGTCTCGCCGCGCTGCATGGCGGCGTAATAGCGCTTGTCGATCGCGTCCGACGCGTTGGAAATCAGCTCGCGCAGAAAGATCTCGCGATGGGTATAGATGGAATGGATCATCAGATCCAGCAGTTTCTTCGATTCCGTTTTGAATTGTTTCTTGCTCATGTTCTCGCCTCGAAATTCGTTTTAGCACTCTCATCCTTCGAGTGCCAAGCACATGATAGCGCGAACCGAAAGAAAAAGCAAGCCCTCCGGCGGAGAGTTTGCTTTCTTGCCACAATCCGGAACGTCCGAACCGCGTTACCCGTTCAGCAGATACGCCGCAAGGTTCAGATACCCCGCGAAGCAGAGCCAGACGAGATACGGGATCCCGAGGAGCCCCGCGCTCTTTCGTACGCGATAGAACGCGACGGTCATCCACACCGAGAGCCCGAGGATCGCAAGAAGCACGAAGAACGCGGCAAGCCGGAGCTCCAGCGCGAAGAACAGCGGCGACCACAGAAAGTTCAGCGCAAGCTGCGCGTAAAACGGGATCAGCGCGTCCTTTTTGCCGCGCGGCACGGCGTTCCACACGAGCCCCGCGGAAAGGCCCATCAGCAGATACAGGATCGTCCATGCGGTGACGAACACCCAGGGCGGCGGCTGCAGCGCGGGCTGCGGGAGCATCGCGTTTCTGCGCATGCCGTCCATGGAGAGGAGCGCGGACAGACCGCCGACCGCAAGCGGCAGCAGCGTCCACAAAAGATACGAAAGGTCGGTTTTCTGTTTCTTGTTCATGGTAACAGTTTACGTGTTTTCCGTCCAAAAATACAAAGAATCCGAAAACGGTAAAACCGGGCGGCACGGTTCGTCGTCTTACGAATGAAAGGAGCTGTGGACCGTGACGTTTTTCAGACTGGTCAACGCCTGTTTCCGGAACGACGCGAAGAACCATCCGCTTGCGGAGGATCGCGGAAAACCGTTCCGTTTTTCGGAGGCTGCCGCCGAAGGAGAAACGAAAGATCGAACAGTGCCGGCGGAAACGCACGAAAAACGGAAATCGTATCTTGCGCGGGAGTGGGATACGGGCGTATAATGGACTCAGATCCGAGCGGGGGATAAGGATGGAGGAAAGAAGGAGTTATGAGGCGATCGCCGCGGACGTGCGCCTTGCACAGAGCGGCGATACAGGGGCGCTGGACCGGATTCTTGCGGACGTGAAGGACCCGGTCTATTACACGTGTCTTCGCATTCTGCAGAACGAGACCGACGCGGAGGACGCGGCGCAGGACATCCTGTACGCGATCTGCCGGAAGATCGGCACGCTGAAGGAGCCGGGCACGTACGTCGGCTGGGTCAACCGCATGACGGCGAACCGCTGCAAGGACCTTTTGGGAAAAAAGAACCGCGAAGTGTTTCTGATCCCCGACGAAAACGGCGAGGATCCGTTCGCCGTGTTCGAGGACGTGGACGAGCAGAGCGTGCCGGACAAGGCGATCGACAACGCCGAAACACAGCGCATGATCCTGGAGCTTGTCGACGCGCTGCCGGACGAGCAGCGCATGTGCGTCATGCTCTTTTATTATAACGAAATGAAAACGCGCGAGATCGCCAACGCGCTCGACGTATCGGAAGGCACGGTCAAGAGCCGCCTGAACTACGCGCGCAAGTCGATCCGGGAAGGCGTTCTGAAATACGAAAAACAGGGGATCCGGCTCTTCGGCCTTTCGCCGATCCCGTTCCTGCGGTATTTTCTCGGCAAAGCGATCCGCGACACGAATACGGCGGCAGCCGCGGGGATCGCGGCAAACACTTCCGGCGCGGCAGCGGCGGGAACGGCGGCAGCGGCGTCCGGCGGCGCGTTCGCGTCGATCGCCGGAAAGATCGCCGCGGGCGTTCTGTCGCTCGGCATTCTCGGCGTCGTCTTTTTCGGGGTGATCAAGCTGTTCGACGGTCGGAGGACCGAGCCGCTTCCCGTCCTTACGGAGACCCCGACGCCGCGCGTCACGTCGTTTGCCGAAGCGGAAGGCACGTCCGCGCCTTCGGACACGCCGGAGCCTTCGGACACGCCGGAGTCTTCGGATACGCCGGAGCCGTCGGACACGCCGACGCCGCGCGTCACGCCGCGTCACGCTCCGACGGGAACCCCGTCCGCAAGACCTTCCGCAGCGCCAGCGACGCCGACTGCGGCGCCCGCAACGCCCACGACGGCGCCCGCGACGCCCACGACGGCGCCCGCAACGCCGACCGCGGCGCCCGTGACGCCGACGACGGCGCCCACGGACGCGCCGACGGCGACCCCGACGCGGGAACCGGAGTGGACCGAATGGAGCGAAGAGGAACCGCCTTCCGGTGTGGAATCGGAATCCAAACGGCAATACCGGTATCGGTTCACGACGACGAAGATCATTACGGAGCGCATGGAGCAGCATCCCTACGAGCTGATGAACCAGGTCAATAACGAGATGAGACTTTATTCCTACGACGACTATTCCGTACAGAATCAAACGCAGGAATGGAGAGACAAACGCCTGTACAAAACGGTGGAGACTCTCGCGGAAGCGGAGACGGCTGCGGCGGAATCGACGGACGTTTACCGATATACGTACGCGGAGAACGGGGACGGGAAATACGATGTTTATGTGGAGATGAATTACGTCATTTCTTCCGTCTTCTTCTGTACGGACTATTCCGACTGGAGCGATACGTATCCGGAACAGATTGAAACGCATGCAGGATCTCCGGAAGTCGCTTCGCGTCAGCTGTGGCGCTACCTGCGATGAATCTCCGGAACGATCGGAGATACCGATATGAGAAAGGAAAGAACATGATTTACGGAACGAAACGCAAACCGATTTGCTTCATGCGGATGATCCGGATCGCAGTCTGCATTCTGGCGATGCTCATTGCGGCTTTGCCCGCCGGGAAAGCAAAAGCCGACGAGACGGAAACGAGCGGTACGTGCGGGGATAATCTCTATTGGTCATATTCCGACGGAACGCTGACGATCACCGGGTCGGGACCTATGGATCATTTCCAATACGCGTATTCGAGCCAGGGGATCATCTGCACGATCCCATGGAAGGAATACCGGAACGAGATCGTCCGCGTGATCCTGCCGGACGGGATCACAAGGATCGGCGGCTGCGCGTTCGCCGACTGCGTCAATCTGCGGGAGATCGAGCTTCCGGAAGGAATCGAATCGATCGGGGAGAGAGCTTTCTGCGGCTGTCAGAGCCTGCCTTCGATCACGGTTCCGGACGGCGTTGTGACCTTCGGACGGGAAGTGTTTATGAACTGCTACCAGCTGAAGTCGGCATATCTTCCCGACAGCGTCACGGACTTAGGCGACATGCACGTGTTCGCGCAGTGTTATCAGCTGAAATCCGTTACCCTTCCGAGCGGGATCAAAACCATACCGATCGGTGCGTTTTATTTATGCAATCAGCTGCGGTCGATCGAGATCCCGGACGGTGTCACGACGATCGAATCGACTGCGTTCGAAGGTTGTTCCGCCTTGACGGAGATCGAACTGCCCGCAAGCGTGACTCGCATCGAAAGCCGGGCGTTTCAAGGGTGTTCCTCTTTGGGAACGATCACGATCGGGAGCAATATCTCGTACGTCGGTCGGAGCATCAATGATGACTCGCCGTTTTACGGCACGCGGTACTGGAACACGTACGTCGAGGAACACGGGGACGGGCCGGTCTATCTTGACTATCTGCTGCTCGGATACGAAGGGACCTGTCCGGAAGAGACCGTGGTCAAAGACGGTACGCGCGTGATCGCGGCATCCGCGTTCCGGGATTGCCGGAGCATCAGCAGGATCGTACTGCCGGAAAGCCTGGAAACGATCAACGACCTGGCGTTTTTGCGTTCGTCGGTCGAGGAGATCGTTCTTTCGGAGGGGATCCGGACCATCGGAGAATATGCGTTTTCAGGAGGCAGTCAGCTGAAGCAGATCACGATCCCGTCCTCGGTCCGAAGCATCCTGCACAATGCGTTTTTGGATGATGACGCGCTCACGGATGTGTATTATAACGGAACAGAGCAAATGTTTCGCGAACGTCTCGAGAACAACATCAAGCAGAGCGGGAACTGGAGGATCCTGCGGGGAGACGGGGACTGTGCGGTATGGCATTTTCTCACGGACGTCTCAAGCGTGGAACTCGACCCGTCTGACGTCCGATTCAACGGCACGACGCCGTACGTGATCTACGACGGTTCGGAAAAAACACCGCGCGTGATTGCAAGAGACGCGGCGGGCGAGATTGTTGCGGAAGACGATTATACGGTGACGTACCGGAACAATACGCAGCCGGGCACCGCTTTTGCGGACGTGTACTGGAACGGCGGCGACGGCACGAAAACGGTCATGTTCAAGATCTATCTGCCACCTGCGGAACGAACGGCGGTCGGGAACACGGCGGACGGCATCCGGATCGAATGGGATCCGGTCGAGGGCGCGAAGGGCTACGTCATCTATCGCCGCGCATGGAATACGAAAAGCGGCGGCTGGACGGCGTTCGCGCGCTGGAACAATACGACCGCGACCGAATGGACCGACACGAAGGTCTATGCCGGCACGCGCTATCAATACGGCGTGAAGGCGTATGCCGAGGACCCGATGAACAACTACGACCTCGGGCGGGTCGGACCGCTGAAGACGACGGTCCGCATCACAACGCGCACGGTGCGTTCCGTCACGCCGGGGACCCGGTCGCTGACGGTCGCCTGGACGGGCAGTTCCCTGTTTACGGGCTACGACGTGCAGGTCGCGACAGACGCGGCGTTCACGAAGGGACTGAAGACCGTCCGCATCGCGAATCCGAAGACGTATCGCACCACGATCCGGGATCTCAAGGCGGAGACGGACTATTACGTGCGCGTTCGTTCGTATGATGTATTCGAGGGAATGACGTACCGCGGCGGGTGGTCGGAGCCGGTGAAGGGAAGGACACAGTAACGAAACAAACGCTTCCGGAAACGGAAGCGTTTTTTTGATCCCGGTAAAACCAAACGGGGGAGCCGATCGTCTTATCGTATAAATGGGGCAAAATGCGCGGATCCGCGCGGCCCCGGAAGGTGTTGCGGGCGTACACATCTCCTTCTCGCCCGCAGCAGACCCGGGCGGACAGGCTCCCCCGTTTGTTCGCTCGAAAAAACCGTAGGTTTTCCTGCGGTTTTTTTGTTCCGGATCATTTATCCAGCACTTCGACCTGGATCGATTTTACGGCGTCTTCGAGGAACGCGAGCTCTTCGGACGAGAGATGCACGTCAAGACACGACGCCGTATCCCGAACGGTCTCCGGTCTGCGCATGCCGACGAGCAGGCTCATGTTTTCATACTGCGCGAGCGCCCACGCCTCGAACAGCGCGGAAAAGCTGCAGCGATGCGCCTCGCGCACCGGCTCCCACGCCTCGAACGCCTTTCTGAGGCCGGTTCTGTACGGCTCCTGCGACCACGGGATGCGCGAGCGGATATCGGCCTTTCCGAACGTGCGCTCCGGGAACGCGGGCGAGGTCAGAAAGCCCTCCTCGAGCACGCCGTACGTCTGGAACGTCGTGCCGTGCGGCGCGCACGCTTCGAAATACGCGCGGCCGTGGAACGGCGAAAGGATGCTGAAGAACTCCTGCACGACGGAAACGTGTCCGCCGCAGCGCTGATAGTCCGCAAGATCGGCGGGCTGACTGTTGGAAAGCCCGTACGCGCGGATCTTGCCCTGCTCTCTGAGCCGTTCGAGCGCCTCGACCGTGTCGGCGACCGGGAAGCTTTTGCACACGTAATGCACGACGACCGAGTCGAGATAATCGGTCTGCATCCGGCGCAGGGAGTCCTCCACGTCGCGCACGATCGCCGCGGGACGCGTGTCGTTGTTGACGGTGTATCCGTCGCGCGAGTAGTGGAAATTGCCGCCCTCGCCGCGCCAGTTCAGCGAGCATTTCGTCTGCACAACGAAATCGTGGCGGCGGCCCTTCAGCGCTTCGCCCAGGAGCCGTTCGCTTTCGCCCGTGCCGTAGACCGGCGCGGTGTCGATATAGTTGATGCCGTGATCCCTGCAGGCGGAGAGCAGGTCGTTCGCCTCGCGTTCGGTCGAATCGTGGTCCGACCACACGCTGCCGCCGCCGAGTCCCCACGTGCCGAGCGCAACGACGGAGACGGTAAGATCGCTGTTGCCGAGTTTGCGGTACTGCATACGTTCCTCCTTGAAACCGGCTTTCCGCCGCCGGTCTCCGCCTCTATTATAACCGAACGCGGCGCGGGATTCAACGGTTTTTCCCGGTTCTTGCAAACCGCGCGCGATTCCCGTATAATGAACGAAAGAAACGTTGCGGGAGGCGGGTATGATCCTGTTCATCGATGCGTGCGTGCGGGAAGGCTCGCGCACGAAAAGGCTGGCGAAACGGGTGCTTTCGCATCTTTCGGGTCCGGTCGAAACGGTCCGGCCGATCGACCTCGATTTTCCGAAAACGGACGAATCGTTTCTCAAAAAGCGCGACGCGTGCATCGCGGCGGGCGATTTTTCCGATCCGATGTTCGACCTTGCGAAGCAGTTCGTCCGCGCGGATACCGTCGTGATCGCCGCGCCGCACTGGGACCTTTCGTTCCCGGCGGCGCTCAGGCAGTACTTCGAACAGATCAACGTCGTGGGGCTGACGTTCTTCTATACGGACAGCGACCGCCCCGTGACGCTCTGCCGCGCAAAGAAGCTCATCTACGTCGCGACCGCGGGCGGACCGGTGCGGAGCCACGACTACGGCTTCGGCTACGTGAAGGGGCTCGGCGGGGAGTTTTACGGTATATCGGACGCCGTGCTGTTCTGCGCGGAGGGGCTGGACCTCGTCGGCGCCGACGCCGAGGCGATCCTGAAGGAAGCGGAAAACGGGATCGACCGCGCGTTTTCGTAACGGCGGGCCGGTCCGCGCCGTCTGCGCGGGGCGGTTTCCCTTGCCGCGGGGGTTTTCTTTTCGGCGGGGATATGGTATGATAAACTATCGGAATATGCGGAAAGGAGCGGGATCATGCGCGGATCGCTTTTGCGGAACTGGACCGAGGCGCGGACGCTGTCCATCGTGGGCATGTGCAAGAACGCGGGCAAAACGACCGTGCTGAACCGCCTGCTCGCCGAAAACCCGCCCGGCCGCGTGCTGGGGCTGACCTCGATCGGCCGCGACGGGGAATCGGTCGACGTCGTGACCGGCACGGAAAAGCCGGGCATCTTCGTGCGGGAGGGCACGCTGATCGCCACCGCGAAGGATATGCTCGCGCTGTCCGACGTGACGATGGAGATCGTCGACGCCACCGGCATCCCGACGCCGCTCGGCGAGGTCGTGCTCGTGCGGGCAAGAAGCGCGGGCAGCGTGCAGCTGGCCGGTCCGTCGATCGCGTCGCAGCTCAGGACCGTTTCCGGACGGTTCTTTTCGCTCGGCGCGGAGCAGACGATCATCGACGGCGCGCTGGGGCGCAAATCGCTCGGCGCGCGCGCGGTCGCGGACGGCGTGATCCTCTGCACCGGCGCCAGCTACGACCGGCGCATGGAAAAGGTCGTGCGGGACACCGCGAACGTGTTTCGCATCATGAATCTCAAAAAGGCGGAAACGGTGCCGGAAGGATCGGACCTTCCGCTTTCCGACGCGCTGAAGGCGAACGGCGAAGCGCTCGTTGCCGGCGCGCTCACGGATTCGCAGGTGCTTCCGCTTCTGAAGAGCGGCGCGCTGAAAAACACGCGGCTCGTGGTGAAGGATCCGAGCAAGGTCCTGCTTTCGCCCGACGTGCTCGACAAGCTTGCGGTCCGGAACGTCGCGCTCGAAACGGTCGAGGCGGCGAAGACGCTCTTTATAACGGTCAATCCCGTTTCCGCATACGGCTGGAAATTCGATCCGGACGCGTTCCTTGCCGCAATGGCCGCGGCGGTGGACGTTCCCGTGATCAACGTGAAGGAGGGACTCTGATGATCTCGATCGGTTTCGACGACAGGGGAAAGATCGGACTGCAGTACGTTCTGGAGTCGCTGCACGCATGCAGCCCGTTCGGGATCGAGCGGGTGCAGAAGCTGCGCTTTTATTCGCCCGCGGAACGCGCCGCGCTCGAAACGGAGCTCGGAAACGTCGAACGCGCGAAAAACGCCGCCGGCGCCTGCGCCGCGCAGTACGAAGCGATCATGGCGGCACTCTGTCAGCTCAAGGACGTCCGCGGCTCTCTGAAACGGCTTTCGGCGGAGGAAACGCTCGATCACGTGGAGCTGTTCGAGATCAAGGGCTTTCTGCTGCGCATTGCGGACCTGATCCCGCTGTTTGCGGAAATGAACGAAACGGTGCGCGCGGAGGGCATCGCGTTTCACGATCCCGAACCGGCGCTCGACGTGCTCGATCCGGAGCGGACGCGCTCGCGCGGGTTCTACATTCCCGACGGCGCGACCGAAGCGCTGAAACGAATCCGTGCGGAAAAGAAGCGCCTGGAACAGCGGCTGTACGAGGCGGAAACGGAGCCCGAAAAGAACGAGATCCGGCTTTTGCGCACGCGCGTCTGCGCCGACGAGGAGGCGGAGGAGCGCACGGTCCGGAAGGCGATGTGCGAAAAGCTGCGGCCTTTCGTGTCGGCGATGCTGTCCGACGCGGACGCGGCGGGACGGCTCGATTTTCTGATCCAGAAGGCGCTGTTCGCCGTGCGGTACGGCGCCGTGCGTCCCGGGATCACGGAGACGGCGCTGGAGCTTATCGATATGACGAACCCGGAGCTGGTCGACCTGCTGAAGGGAAAGGGCCGCGCGTTCGTGCCCGTTTCGATCGCGGCGGACCGCGGGGCGACGGTCATCACCGGCGCGAACATGGGCGGCAAGAGCGTCGCCATGAAGACGGTCGCGCTGAACGTGCTTCTGATGCACGCGGGGTTTTTGGTCTGCGCGAAGCAGGCGCGGATCCCGATGTTTTCGTGCGTGAAGATGCTGTTCGACGACGCGCAGTCGATGCAGTCCGGACTCTCCGGTTTCGGCTCGGAGATCGTGCGGTTCAACGAGGCGCTCGAAGAGGCGGAGAAGGGCTATTCGCTGTTCCTGCTCGACGAGTTTGCGCGCGGAACGAACCCGGACGAGGGCGCAGTCATCGTGCAGGCGGTCACGCGGTACCTGAACGGCGTCAACGCGATCTCGATCCTCGCGACGCATTACGACGGCGTCGCGGCATACGCGAAAACGCACTATCAGATCGTCGGCCTCCGCGACGTCGATCCGGAATCGATCCGCGCCGAGCTGGCGTCCGGAACGGCGGACGGTCCTGCGGTCATCGCGCGGCACATGGACTACGGTCTTTACCGCGTCGACGGAAAGGCGGACTGCCCGAAGGACGCGCTGCATATCTGCCGCATGCTGTCGATGAAACCGGAGATCCTGGAGCGCATCGAAACGGCGTACTGAGCCGTTTTTTCCTTGACAACGGACCTGAAAATCGGGTATAATTTTTATACAGTCTTCCATAGAGGTGCGATCGGCAGGGTACCCGTTTTGTCGGCTCGGGCAGTCGGAAAAAGCAGTGCGGGGAAGGGGCCGTTCGCCGAAGGGACCGGAACGCCCGGACCGGTTTCTGGCGTCGCCGTGCAAGCGGGGATGCTGTCATGTTCAGCGAACATGGAGCGCTATTGGTCGTGTGTCGACCGACAGCGCCTTTTTTTTCGGGGAAGACGAGGTCCCATTGCAAAATTCACGATGAAGGAGAATCACACATGGAAAAACTGACATCTACGATCCGCCTCCGCATGAGCGCGAAGGACGCGCATTACGGCGGAAATCTGGTCGACGGCGCGCATATGGTGCATCTGTTCGGCGACGTTGCGACCGAGCTTCTGATCAAGTGCGACGGCGACGAGGGCCTCTTCTGCGCATACGACACGGTCGAGTTTCTCGCGCCGGTCTACGCGGGCGACTACATCGAAGCGTACGGCGAGATCGACCGCATCGGCAACACCTCCCGCGGCATGAAATTCGAAGCGCGCAAGGTCATCCAGGCGCGTCCCGACATCAGCCCGAGCGCGGCCGAAGTGCTGCCCGAGCCGGTCGTGGTCTGCCGCGCGCACGGCACCTGCGTCACGCCGAAGGACTGCCAGCGCATCGATCGCAGTCAGGACAAATAACGGAGGAACACGATGGAAAAGCTGATCATCACCGCCGCCATCTGCGGCGCCGAAGTCACCAAGGCGAACAATCCCGCCGTTCCCTACACCGTCGAGGAAATGGTCCGCGAAGCGAAGCTCGCGTATGAAGCGGGCGCGGCGATCATTCACGTGCACGTCCGCGAGGACGACGGAACGCCCACGCAGGACCGCGAGCGCTTCCGCGTCGTCATGGACGCGATCCGCAAAGAGCTTCCCGACGTCATCATGATCCCGTCGACCGGCGGCGCGACCGGCATGACGCCCGAAGAGCGTCTGCAGCCCACCGAGCTGTTCCCCGAAATGGCGACGCTCGACTGCGGCACCTGCAACTTCGGCGACGAGGTCTTTGAAAACACGATGCCCACGATGCGCGCGTTCGGCAAGCGCATGATCGAGAACCATATCAAGCCCGAATACGAGTGCTTCGAGATCGGGCATCTCGACACCGTTCTCAACATGGCGAAGAAGGGCGAGGTCCCCGGCGCGCCGATGCAGTTCAACTTCGTGCTCGGCGTTCCCGGCTGCACGCCCGCGACCGTCGACAACCTTGCGTTCCTTGTCGGCAAGATCCCCGCGGGCTCGACCTGGACGGTCACCGGCGTCGGCAGATCCGCATGGACGATGGCCGCGGCCGGCATCATCATGGGCGGCAACGTCCGCGTCGGCTTCGAGGACAACGTGTACCTCGGAAAAGGACACAAGGCGGCAAGTAACGGCGAGCTCGTCGAAAAGGTCGTGCGTCTTGCAAAGGAACTGGGCCGCGAGATCGCAACGCCCGACGAAGCGCGCGCGATCCTCGGCATGCCCGCCCGCAAATAAGGAATCAACCCATTCAAATACTTTTTTTCAGGAGGAATTATCATGGAACAGTTAAAGGGCAATAAGTACGGTACCCACCGCGTCATCGAGCCGAAGGGCGTTCTGACCCAGGCGGCATGGAAGATCGACAACGACATGACCAAGCGCTATTCGAACGAGATCATCTGCGACGTCATCTCTCTGAACATCGACTCCGCGTCGTTCACGCAGATCGAAGAAGCGTGCGGCGGCGACGAGCAGAAGATCGGCGAAATGATCCTCGGCATCGTCGCGGAGCGCGGCAAGCAGCAGAACCCGGTCACCGGTTCCGGCGGCATGTTCATCGGCAAGGTCGCCTACATCGGCGAAGACCTTCTGAAGAAGCCGGACTTCGACCTGAAAGTCGGCGACAAGATCGCGTCGCTCGTTTCCCTGTCCATGACGCCGCTGAAGATCGACCGCATCAAGGCGATCCATAAGGACATCGACCGCGTCGATATCGACGGTCAGGCCGTTCTGTTCGAGTCCGCGATCTACGCGAAGCTCCCCGAGGACATGTCCGAAGCGCTGGCGCTCGCCGCGCTCGACGTGGCAGGCGCGCCCGCGCAGGCAAGAAAGCTCCCGAAGGAAGGCGATTCCGTGCTGATCCTCGGCGCAAACGGCAAGTCCGGCGTGCTCTGCGGCTGGGAAGCGCTGAAGAAGGTCGGCCCGAACGGCAAGGTCGTCGGCGTCGTAAGGAACCCGAAGCAGGTCCCCGCGCTGATCGAGCTCGGCGTATACACCGACGTGATCGTGGCCGACTGCACGAAGCCGGTCGAAGTGCTGGAAAAGGCGCTTGAAGTCAACGGCGGCAGGGAATACGACATCTCCATCTGCTGCGTCAACATCGAATCCTGCGAGATGAGCGCGATCCTCCCGGTCCGCGACGACGGTCTCGTTTACTTCTTCTCGATGGCGACCTCCTTCACGAAGGCGGCGCTCGGCGCGGAGGGCGTGGGCAAGGACGTCACCATGATCGTCGGCAACGGCTACACCAAGAACCATGCCGAGATCACGCTGAACGTGCTGCGCGAGAACGAGAAGCTCCGCAAGCTTTTCGACGAAAAATACTGCTGAACACGAAACGACGGGAGCAGGAAAAAACTGCTCTCGCCGTCTTTCATTCCGACAACAGGAGGATCATTATGAAAACCCGCAACGGCCTTTTTGCCGACGTTCCGGAAGAACAGTGGAACGACTGGCACTGGCAGGTTAGAAACCGCGCCGAAACGCTTGACGATCTCAAAAAGATCATGACGCTGACCCCCGAAGAGGAGGACGGCGTGAAAAAGACGCTCGGCAAGCTCCGCATGGCGATCACGCCGTACTATCTTTCGCTGATCGATCTCGACGATCCGTACGATCCGATCCGCAAGATGGCGATCCCGCGCGCCGAGGAGCTCGAGTACGCCGATTACGAAGACGCCGATCCGCTGCACGAGGATACCGACTCGCCGACGCCGGGCCTCACGCACCGCTATCCCGACCGCGTCCTGTTCCTGATCACGGATATGTGCTCCATGTACTGCCGTCACTGCACGCGCCGCCGCTTTGCGGGGCAGAACGACTGCGGCGTTCCGATGGCGCAGATCGACAAGTGCATCGAATATATCGCAAACCATCCCGAAGTGCGCGACGTGCTTCTTTCCGGCGGCGACGCGCTGATGGTCGGCGACGCGGTGCTCGAAAGCATCATTTCCCGTCTTCGCGAGATCCCGCACGTCGAGATCATCCGTCTCGGCTCGCGCACGCCGGTCGTCTGCCCGCAGCGCATCACGCCCGAGCTTTGCGCCATGCTCAAAAAGTATCATCCCATCTGGCTCAATACGCACTTCAACACGCCGAAGGAATTCACGCCCGAAGCCGCGAAGGCGTGCGCCATGCTCGCGGACGCGGGCATCCCGCTGGGCAATCAGAGCGTGCTGCTCGCCGGCGTCAACGACTGCAGCCACGTCATGACGGAGCTCGTGCACGGGCTCGTCAAGATGCGCGTGCGCCCGTACTACATCTACGCCTGCGACCCGTCGCTCGGTCTTTCGCATTTCCGCACGCCGGTATCGAAGGGCATCGAGATCATGGAAGCGCTGCGCGGTCACACCTCCGGCTACTGCGTGCCCACGTTCGTGGTCGACGCGCCGGGCGGCGGCGGCAAGACGCCCGTCATGCCGAACTATCTGATCTCGCAGACGCCGAGAAAGGTCATCCTTCGCAACTTCGAGGGCGTCATCACGTCCTACACCGAGCCCGAGCACTACGTGCAGAACTGCCATTGCGACGTCTGCACGGGCAAGCGCAGGATCGACAAGACCGGCGTCGCATGGGTCGCCGAAGGCACGAAGCAGCACTATCTCGAGCCGACGAAGCTGCTCCGCAACGAGCGTCACGTCAAGCACTGAGGACCGGCTATGGAAAGCAAACTCGGTCTGAATTTCGATCTGGTCAACGAGGCGCGGGCAAGCGCCGCACACGTTGCGGCCGACGTGCAGCGCTTCATCGACCGGCATACCACCGTCACGGTGGAGCGCACCGTCTGCCGGCTTCTGGGCATCGACGGCGTCAACGACATGGACGTTCCCATGCCGAACGTGGTCGTCGACCGGCTGATGGACAGCGCGCTCCTGCCGCTCGGCGCGGCGTGGGTGCTCGGCACGGCGATGCTCGAAACGGGGCTCGACCCGCAGGGCGTCGCGGAAGCGATCGACCGCGGCGAGATCGATCTTGCAAAGCTCCCGCCGCACGGCGAGGAGGAGATCCGCCGCGCGCTGAAGCCGCACATCGACGCGGCGATGGCGCGCATCAACAAAAACGTCGCGCAGCGCAGCGAATATCTCGGCCGCTTCGGCGACAAGCAGGGTCCGTACCTTTACATCATCGTCGCGACCGGCAACATCTACGAGGACATCATCCAGGCGAAGGCCGGCGCGAAGCAGGGCGCGGACATCATCGCGGTCATCCGCACGACGGGCCAGTCGCTTCTGGACTACGTTCCCTACGGCGCGACCACCGAGGGCTTCGGCGGCACCTACGCGACGCAGGAGAACTTCCGCCTGATGCGCGCCGCGCTCGACGAGGTCGGCGAGGAGCAGCACCGGTACATCCGGCTGTGCAACTACTGCTCGGGTCTGTGCATGCCCGAGATCGCGGCGATGGGCGCGCTCGAACGGCTCGACGTCATGCTGAACGACGCGCTGTACGGCATCCTGTTCCGCGACATCAACATGCAGCGCACGATCGTCGACCAGTACTTCAGCCGCATCATCAACGGCTACGCGGGCGTCATCATCAACACGGGCGAGGACAACTACCTCACCACCGACGACGCGATCACGTCCGCGCACACGGTGCTCGCTTCGCAGTTTCTGAACGAGGCGTTCGCGAAGTGCGCCGGCATGCGCGAGGAGCAGATGGGTCTCGGCCACGCGTTCGAGATGGATCCGTCCGTCGAGAACACGTTCCTCTATGAGCTTGCGCAGGCGCAGATGGCGCGCGAGATCTTCCCGAAGGCGCCGCTGAAATACATGCCGCCGACGAAGTACATGACCGGCAACATTTTCCGCGGGCACATCCAGGACGCGCTGTTCAACATGGTCACGATCCTGACGAATCAGAAGCTGCATCTTCTGGGCATGATGACCGAGGCGATCCACACGCCGTTCATGTCCGACCGCGCGCTGTCGATCGAGAACGCGCAGTACATCTTCCGCACGATGAAGGACCTCGGCGACGAGCTCACGTTCAAGGAGGGCGGCATCATCCGCGCCCGCGCGAACGAGGTGCTGACGAAGGCGACCGAGCTTCTGAAGGAGATCGAAACGCTCGGGCTGTTCACCACGCTCGAGAAGGGCATCTTCGCGGACGTCAAGCGCCCGAAGGACGGCGGCAAGGGATTGAACGGCGTCGTCATCAAGGACGAGCACTACTTCAATCCGTTTATTGAAGTGATGAAAGGCAAGGTGGCAAACGAATGAGCAGCGGACTGTACAATACGCATAAGATCGAATTCGACACCACCCTCGACCTGACGCGCCTGAAGCCGTACGGCGACACGATGAACGACGGCAAGGTGCAGCTCTCTTTCACGCTGCCGGTCAAGGACGACGAGCGCGGCGTGGAAGCGGCGCGGCAGATCGCGAAGAAGATGGGCCTCGACGAGCCGAACGTGACGTATCACGCCCCGCTCGACAAGGAGTTCACGTTCTACGTGGTCTACGGCAGCTGCGTGCACACCGTCAACTACGAGGACATCCACGTCATCACCGTCGAATCGGACGTGATGAGCATGGAGGAGACGAACGACTACATCCGCGAGCACATCGGCCGCAAGGTCGTCATGGTCGGCGCGTCCACCGGCACCGACGCGCATACCGTCGGCATCGACGCGATCATGAACCGCAAGGGCTTTGCGGGGCATTACGGCGTGGAGCGCTACGAGATGATCGAGGCGTACAACCTCGGCTCGCAGGTCCCGAACGAGGACTTCATCAAAAAGGCGCTCGAGGTCAACGCCGACGCGCTGCTGGTAAGCCAGACGGTCACGCAGAAGGACATCCACATCCAGAACCTGACGAACCTGATCGAGCTTCTGGAGGCGGAGGGTCTCCGCGACCGCTTCGTGGTGGTCTGCGGCGGACCGCGCATCACGCACGAGCTTGCCAAGGAGCTGGGCTTCGACGCGGGCTTCGGCGCGGGCACGTACGGCGACGACGTGGCAAGCTTCGTCGTCACGGAAATGGTCAAACGCGGCATGAAATAAGCCGCTTCGATACACACGAATTCATCAAGGAGGCTGAATATGGCAAAGAAACCGGTACTCACTGCTATGGAAGCAGCGAAAATGATTCCCGACGGCGCAACGATCATGTGCGGCGGCTTTCTCGCCTGCGGACAGGCGCGCGCCATCGTCAAGGAACTCGTCAAGCTCGGCACCAAGGATCTGACGCTGATCGCGAACGACATGGGCCGCGCGGTCGGTCCGATGGGCGAGGAGTTCTTCGGTATCGCGGAGCTCATCCACAACCATCAGGTCAAGCGCGTTATCGCGACGCACGTCGGCATGACGCCGGAGGTCGGCGAACAGATGAACGCCGGCACGCTGGAAGTCAATCTGATCCCGCAGGGCTCGATGGCGGAGTGCATCCGCGCGGGCGGCGCGGGTCTGGGCGGCGTTCTGACCCCAGTCGGCGTCGACACGCTGATCGAGGAAAGCCCGCTGTGCATGGGCAAGCAGGTCATCAACGGCAAAGAATACCTGCTGATGGCGCCGCTGCATGCGGACTTCGCCCTGCTCGGCACCTATAAGTGCGACGAAGCCGGCAACTGCTGGTACAAGGGCACGATGCGCAACTTCAACACGGTCATGGCGACCGCGGCGGATACCGTCATCGCCGAGACCGAATACCTCGTTCCCGTCGGCGAGATCGAGCCCGAGAACATCCACACCTACGGCATGTGCGTCGACTACATCGTGGAAGGAGAGAGAAAGTAATGGATAAGAACGAAATCAAAGCTTTCATCGCAAAGCGCTGCGCGAAAGAACTGAAGGACGGCGACGTCGTCAACCTCGGCATCGGCCTTCCCACCATGATCCCCGGCTTCCTTCCCGAGGGCGTCGATCTCGTCATCCATGCCGAGCTCGGCATCGTCGGCGCGGGCGCGACCCCCAAAGAGGGCGACGCGAACTACGATCCGTACCACGTCGTGGACGCGGGCGGCAACGTCGCATCCGTGGCGTTCGGCGGCGGCTTCATCGATTCCGCAACGAACTTCGGTCTGATCCGCGGCGGTCACGTCGACGCGTGCTTCCTCGGCGCGCTCGAGGTCGACCAGGAGGGCAACCTCGCCAACTGGATCATCCCCGGCAAGCGCATGCCCGGCATGGGCGGCGCAATGGACCTGTGCGTCGGCGCGCGCAACTGCATCGTCTGCATGGAGCACACCGCGAAGGGCAATCCGAAGATCCTCGAAAAGTGCCGTCTCCCGCTGACCGCTTCGCACTGCGTGAAGAAGATCATCACCGAGATGTGCGTGCTCGAAGTCACGCCGAACGGCCTTCTGATGACCGAGATCAACCCGGAATTCACCGTGGACCAGGTCAAGGCCGCGACCGCCGCGCCCATTACCGTGGCGGAAAACCTCAAGAGCATGATCGACTGACGAAAACCATCATAAAAGCCCGACCGCAAGGCCGGGCTTTTTCCTGCAAAAAAAACGATCCCGGATCGCTCCGGGATCGCTGTGGTTTTTGGGAATTTATTTCGCCGCTTTCGCCGCGCGGATGGATTCGATGAGTTCCGGAACGACCTTGAAGAGGTCGCCCACGATGCCGTAGTCCGCGCACTCGAAGATCGGCGCCGTTTCGTTCTTGTTGACGGCGATGATGCATTCGGATTCCTGCATGCCCGCCTTGTGCTGGATCGCGCCCGAGATGCCGAGCGCGACGTACACCTTCGGGTGCACCGTCTTGCCGGTCTGGCCGACCTGATGGTCCGCGCCGATCCAGCCCGCGTCCACGCACGCGCGCGACGCGCCGACCACGCCGCCGAGCTCGTTCGCGAGCTCTTCCGCGAGGGCGAGGCCCTTTTCGACGTCCTTCGAAATGCCGCGGCCGACGGACACGATGAAGTCCGCGCCGATCAGGTCGACGAGCTTCTTCGCCGCCTTGACGACCTCGACCACCTCGGTCTTGATATCCTCCGGCTTCAGATCGAACGCCGGATGGAGGATCTCGGCCGTTCTCGGGTTCTCGCGCTTCTTCATGACGCCGGGGCGCACCGTCGCCATCGCGGGACGGAAGCGCGGGCAGATGATGGACGCCATCAGATGACCGCCGAATGCCGGACGGGTCATCTTGAGGTCGCGCGCGACGGAATGATCCGCGCCCGCGAGGCGGACGCTCTTCGTGCGCTCGATGCGGTCCTCGGGAAGCGTGGACGCTTCGCGCAGGAACTGCTGATAGTTGTTGAGGTCGATGTCGAGGTGCGTGCAGTCCGCGCAGAGACCGGTGTGAAGACGAGCCGCGCAGCGCGGAGCAAGATCTCTGCCGATCGTGGATGCGCCGAACAGAAGGATCTCCGGCTTGAATGTCTCGACCGCGTCGACGATGACCTTGGCGTATGCGTCGGTCGTAAAGACGGAAAGAAGCGGGCTGTTGTACACGTAGACCTTGTCCGCACCGTACTTGCCGAGTTCCGGCGCGATGCCGTCGACGCTGTCGCCCAGGAGGATGCCGCAAAGCTCGACGCCGAGCTCGTCGGCAAGCTTTCTGCCCTCGCTGATCAGTTCGAACGTGGTCGGCATCATTTCGCCGTCCCGCTGTTCGCAGAAGACCCAGACGTTCTTGAAGGCTTCAATTTCGCTGCTGTTAAACATGATCGTGTCCCCCTTCCTCAGATGATGTGCTTGGCGGCCAGAATGCCCGCAAGCCTGTCGGTCGTTTCTTTTCCGTCGCCCGGAAGCATCATGCCTGCGCCTTTTTGCGGCGGGGTGAAGGAGGTGAGGATGTTCGTGGGAGAACCCAGAAGTCCGATCGTGCTCTTGTCGATCAGCGGATGGTCCTTCAGCGTATCGTACGTCATGGTGACGACGGGCATCTCGTAGCACGAGAAAATGCCGCCGACGTTCATGTAGCGCGGCGCGTTCAGCTCCTTGATGCAGGTGATCATGCAGGGCGTGTGCACCTTGACCGTCATGTAGCCGTCCTCCAGGATGCGCTTGACCGTCAGCACGTCGCCGTCTTTTTTGATCTCGCCCGCGTAGGTGACCTGCGGCAGATGCAGTTTTTCCGCGATCTGCGGACCGACCTGCGCGGTGTCGCCGTCGATCGCCTGGCGTCCCGCAAGGATGATGTCCTCGGGCTCGACGCCGTAGGTGTCGATCGCCGCCGCGATGATCTGGCTCGTGGCGTAGGTGTCGGAGCCGCCGAACTCGCGCGCGGTGATCAGAACGCCCTCGTCGACGCCCATCGCCATGAGCTCGCGGAGCATTCCCTCCGCGGGCGGCGGTCCCATCGTGAACGCAACGACCTTGCAGCCGAGCTCATCCTTGAGCGTCAGCGCCGCTTCGACGGCGTTCATGTCGTCGGGATTGATGATGGTCTGCATGGACGCGCGGTCCAGCGTGCCGTCCGGGTTGACGGCGACCGTTCCGGAGGTATCGGGGACCTGTTTGACCGTAACGAAAATCTTCATGTTCCTGACCTCCTTCTTACTTCACGCCGAGGTTTGCGGCGATGACCATGCGCTGGACCTCGCTCGTGCCCTCGTAGATCTCGGTGATCTTCGCGTCGCGCATCATGCGCTCCACGGGATATTCACGGGTGTAGCCGTAGCCGCCGAACAGCTGCACGGCTCTGCGCGTCACGTCGGACGCGGCTTCCGCGGCGAACAGCTTCGCCATCGCGGCTTCCATGCTGCAGCGCTCGTGCGCCTGCTTCTTCAGCGCGGCGTTGTAGACCAGGAACTGCGCCGCCTGCATGCGGGTGTGCATATCCGCAAGCTGGAACTGCGTGTTCTGGAACGAGCTGATGCGCTTTTTGAACTGCACGCGCTCGCTCGTGTACTTGATCGCCTCGTTGATCGCGCCTTCGCCGATGCCGAGCGCCTGCGCGGCGATGCCGATACGGCCGCCGTCGAGCGTCGCCATCGCGATCTTGAAGCCCGCGCCCTCTTTGCCGAGCAGGTTCTCCTTCGGCACGATGCAGTCCTCGAAGATCAGGTCGCACGTGGAGCTTCCGCGGATGCCCATTTTCTTTTCATGCTTGCCCTGCGAGAAGCCCTTGAAGCCCTTCTCCACGATGAATGCGGAGATGCCGCGGTTGCCCATCTTCGGGTCGGTCATGGCGAAGACCACGAACACGTCCGCAACGCTGCCGTTGGTGATGAAGCACTTCGAACCGTTCAGCACGTAGTGGTCGCCTTCGAGGACCGCGGTCGTCTGCTGACCGGACGCGTCGGTGCCGGCGTTCGGCTCGGTGAGCCCGAACGCGCCGAGCTTTCTGCCGGAGAGCAGGTCCGGCAGGTATTTCTGCTTCTGTTCTTCGGTGCCGTTCTCAAAGATCGGCGCGCAGCACAGCGAGGTGTGCGCCGACACGATGACCGCGGTGGTGCCGCAGACCTTGGCGAGCTCTTCGACCGTGATCGCGTAGCTCAGCACGTCGCCGCCGGCGCCGCCGTACTCTTTCGGGAAGTAGATGCCCATCATGCCGAGCTTCGCCATCTTCGCGACGGTCTCCGCGGGGAAGCGTTCTTCCTCGTCGATCTCGCCCGCGATCGGCTTGACCTCGTTCTCTGCAAATTCGCGGACCATCTTGCGAACCAGCAGCTGCTCCTTCGTCAGTCGGAAATCCATTCTGTTTCTCCTTTATGATTACTTGTTGTACGTAAAGAAGCCTTCGCCGGTCTTGATGCCGAGCTTGCCGGCGCGGACCATCTTGCGGATCAGCACGTTGGCGCGGTACTTCGGATCATGCGTTTCGTTGTAGAGCACGTCCATGATGTTCAGCACGACGTCCCAGCCGATCAGGTCGCCGAGGTGCAGCGGTCCCATCGGGTGGTTGCAGCCGAGCTGCATCGCGATATCGATGTCCTCCGCGCTCGCAACGCCCTCCTGCAGGACGCAGACGCCCTCGTTGCAGTACGGGATCAGGATCTTGTTGACCACGAAGCCCGGCGCCTCGTTGACGACGACCGGCGTCTTGCCGATCCCGACGCAGAGGTTCTTCGTCCATTCGACGAGCTCGGTCGGCGTGTTCGCGCCGGAAATGACCTCGACGAGCTTCATCGCGGGAACGGGGTTGAAGAAGTGCATGCCGACCATCGGATGCATGAGACCCTTCGCCATTTCGGTGATCGACAGCGAGGAGGTGTTCGTCGCAAAGACGGTCTCTTCCTTGCAGAGCGTGTCGAGCCGCTGCAGGAGTTCCTTCTTGACCGCCATGTTTTCCGCAACGCACTCGATCACGAGATCCGCGTCCGCGGCCGCGGCGACTTCCTCGACGAGGATGCGGCTCATAAGATCGTCCGCCGCTTCCTGCGTCATCTTGCCCTTCGCAACGCGCTTCGAAAGGGACGCCGCGAGCTTGTCCTTATGCCGCTGCGCGCTCTCCACGCTCGTCGCGTACAGAAGCGCGGTGTGACCGTTCGCGGAAAAGACCTGCGCGATGCCGCTGCCCATCGTTCCTGCGCCGAAAATAGCAACCTTCATGTTTTGTTCCTCCTGAATTGTTTTTTGGATGTGAATCGGGAAAACCCGTGATTACCGGTTCTGAAACGGCTCGTGTCTGCGCTTCTCGAGAAACGCGCCCATGCCTTCCTGCTGGTCGTACGTTTCGAAGCAGCCGCCGAACAGATTTTCCTCGATGACGATCGCCTCGTCCATCGGGACCTCGAGTCCGTCGTTGATCGCCTTCTTGCTCGCGCGCACCGCGATCGGCGCGTTCTTGGCGATCGTTTCGGCAAGCTTTTCCGCCGCGGGCATCAGCTCCTCCGGGGGGTATACCGCGTTGACGAGTCCGATGCGCAGGGCTTCGTCCGCCTTGATATTGCGCGCGGAGAAGATCAGCTGCTTTGCCATGCCCGCGCCCACGAGCCGCGCAAGCCGCTGCGTGCCGCCGAAGCCCGGCGTAATGCCGAGACCCGTTTCGGGCTGACCGAACACCGCCGTGTCCGAACAGATGCGGACGTCGCACGCCATCGAAAGCTCGCAGCCGCCGCCGAGCGCGTAGCCGTTCACCGCCGCGATCACCGGGATCGCAAGCTGCTCGAGCCTTCTGAACACGTCGTTTCCGTGTTTGCCGAACGCTTCGGCCTCCGCCTTCGAAAGCCGCGCCATCTCCGCGATGTCCGCGCCCGCGACGAACGCCTTTTCACCGCTGCCGGTCAGGATCAGGACGCGGATCGTTTCGTCGGCTTGGATCGCATCGATCAGCGCGTCGAGGTCGGTCAGCACTTCGGAATTCAGCGCGTTCAGCGCCTTCGGACGGTTGACCGTCGCGATCGCGACCGGACCCTTTTTTTCGAGTAGAATGTGCGTCATAGGCTCCTCCGTCTGCGCGCGCCGCCCGCAGGGGGCAGACCGCGCCGTATAGCAATATAATTATAGTACATTCGGGCCTGATGTGCAAGAGCGATTCCGCGTGCGGCGCCCCGAAAGATTTTATTTGCGTACGGCGTGCGGCTGTGCTATAATCGCCTGCGGATGCGGCTGAAGCCGCACGGAGGTCGGAACGATGGAACGGAACGCAGCACCGAACAAAAAACAGATTCCCGCATTCTGGGCGCACGTGTTTGCGCTGTTTTCCGTGATCGTCTGGGGCAGCTGCTACGTGCTGACGGAGAATCTTCTGAACGCGGGCTTCACCGCCGTGCAGATCGCGCCGATCCGCATGGCGCTCGCGTACGCCGCGCTGCTCGTCATGCGTCCGAAATTCGTGCGCCTTCCCTGGAAGGACGAGCTGATGTTCATTCTGCTCGGCGTCACCGGCGGCAGCGTCTATTTCTATTTTCAGAACACCGCGCTTGCGGTCTCGGATCAGGCCGCGAGCGTCAGCATCATCATCTCGCTGACGCCGCTCATGACGATCATCCTTGCGCGGCTGTTCCGCCGCAGCGACGAAACGCTCGGCAGGCTCGTGTGGATCGGCTCCGCGATCGCGGTCGCGGGCGTCGTGCTCGTCGTCCTGAACGGCAGCCTCCGCCTCAATCTGAGCCCGCTCGGCGACCTGCTCGCGCTCTGCGCGGGGCTTTCGTGGGCGGTCTATTCGATCCTGATGAAGCCGTATGCATCGACGCTCGACAGCTTCCTCGTGACGCGGCGCGTCATGTTCTGGGCGTTTCTGACCGCCGTGCCGCTGATGCTCGCAACCGACGGCATGCCGGATCTTGCGCCGCTGTTTACGAAGACGAACGTGCTTTTGAGCTGGATCTTTCTTGCGGTGTTCGGCAACGCGATCTGCTTCGCGCTCTGGAACATCGCGTTCGAGCGGCTCGGCGTCGTCATCACGAACAACTACCTGTACGCGTCGCCGTTCGTAACGGTGCTCGTCGGCTGGATCCTGATGGGGGAGACGCCGCACTGGATGAGCATCGTCGGCGCGGTGCTGATCACCGTCGGCGTATTCCTCGCCCAGCGCGACCGGCATTGAACCGAATCAAAAAGGACTGCGACGAAGAGGTACTTTCTGAAGGGTGGTTTCAACCAAAAGCCTTCCCCTTGAGGGGAAGGGGGACCGCTTGCGGTGGATGAGGTGTGAACTTCGTGCAAGCAACACCTCATCAGTCGCCTTTGGCGACAGCCTCCCCTCAAGGGGAAGCCGCTTTTTTCAGAGCGCACTTATACACCACCATGCGGCGGCGTTACGTGCGCTTGTGAGCAAACAAAAACCTTCCGGAAAGAAATTGTTTCCCGGAAGGTTCAAATCCGGTTCATTCCGACAAACCGGAATTTGGCGAGCTGTTTTAGAGTTCCAAAACGGCAACGATCTCGTCTCCATCCATCTCGCCGTTTTCTATAAAACCGAAATCGTGATACAGCTTCGCAGCAACCTCATTTTCGGCTTCCCAGGAAGTGCTCCAAAGCGTATCCTCTCCGTCAGGAAAGCTGCGGATGTAGTCCAGCAGGAGCTTAAGTGCATCCCTGCCGTAGCCGCGCTTTTGATATCGCTGATCGATCATGAACCGCCACAGACAGTAATGCCTATAAGCCTCAGGCATTTTTTCGTATTCTTCGGAATTATGACCGATCATGGCGAAACCAACGGGAGTATCACCATCCCAGATGCCAAAGGCCTGTACAAATTTGCCGTCGGCCAAGGTATCATATGCCTGCGCCAGGCTGACTGCGTTCGAGGCCACGAAGTTCTCCTGGCCTTTTGCGACTCTAAGGTCCATCAGCGTCCAAAAGTTCTCTTTGTCTGTCTTCACTAAGTGAAGGCCCTTATTTTTGAGCTCGCAGTTTGTGTTATCCATTGTAATACCTCCGAGAATCCCGATTTTGGCAATATCCCGACAAATCCCGATTTGTCGGGCTGATTATACCACAGCGAAGCCGGTAAGGCAACGAGAAAACCTCTCTTGCCCCGGTAGACAAAAGAGGTTTCTTTGATGGGAAAGAGCGCGTAAAAGGACACCAAAGCATAGAAAGGCCGCCGAAAAGCACACCGTTATAAAACGATAAACCGGAAGCCGCAGCATCTCCGCTTACAGTTTCTTGCAGGTATAATCATCGTATAACAGGCAGCCGTCGCCGAAGGTCAGCTCCAGCATGCCAGCTTTCCGACCGAACTTGTTTTTGCCGATGGGATAGAGGCGGAACTCCATTTCGTCGCCGTCATCGTCGACAGCCTTCGCGAAGAGCTCTCCTGCATTAAGATAAACTTCGTCAATGGCGAAGCCGTCATTCTCCGGATGCTCGTACCTGCCGCAGAACGACGCCCACCCTGATCTGTCCATATCCTCGTCCCCAAGATCCTCGATACAGGTGATGGGCGCCGGTTCTTTATCCCTTGCGATCTCCCGCATTCCGGTCTCAAAGCTATCGAGGCCCCGGACGTCGTCAGTCTCGCGGCAGTTCAGCAGGACGAACACTCTGTTCGCGTCGATGAAGCGTTCAAACCACGTGTTGAAGCCCGCCCAGCCTCCGCTGTGGGTGAGTATGAGGCCGAGGTTTTCATCGTTTTCGATACCCCATCCGAAGCCGTAACTTCCGCCTTCGTCATTGTCAACGGGTTCTCCGTTATTGAGCATGGCCGGGGCAGACATGAGCTTTTGCTCCTCTGCGCTCAGGACAAGGTTTTCCCTCAGCGCCTTATCCCATTTGAACAGATCCAAAATGTTGCTGTAAACGTAGCCGCAGCCGGCGCCGCCATCGAGCAGAGTGAAGTAGTCCTTCCACCCCGTGTCTTCGGCGCTTATAAACCCGCCCTCGCCGCGGAACATTCCGCAGACGCCGTTCTCGATCGTAATGCCGTCCTTATATGGATGGCCTACAAAGGTTGAGGTCAGGCAGGCAGGCTCGAAAACGTTCTGCTTCATAAAGTCCTCAAACGGGACTCCGGAAACCTTTTCAACGATCTGCGCCAGCAGACAATAGCCAGTGTTGGAATACTCGTACCTTTCACCCGGCCTAAATTCCGGTTCTTCTCCGCTTTCCGCAAGGAAGCGAACGATCACTTCGTTCCCGGGGATACGGTTTTCAGCCTTCGCTGTTTCGATCACCCAGTCCATATAATCGGGCAGCCCGCCGGTATGCGTCAGAAGATGACGAACGGTCACGCCTTTATAAGGGATCTGCGGGAAAAACTTCATTATCTCGTCGTCGAGGCTCAGGAGTCCTTTCCGCATCAGGAGCATTATCGCACTTGCTGTGAACTGCTTCGATACCGAAGCAAGGTTGAATATGCTGTCCTCCTTCATAGGAAGCGTATCGCCGCTGTCACGGAAACCGACCGCACCCTTGGATACGACCTCACCGTGCTCTGCATATAGCCAGGTTCCCGTGAAAACGCCTTTTTCATACGCCTCCCGGACGAAGTTTTCCATGATCGTTTTTTTATCCATAATTGCCTCCATAAACATCGATTTGCCGCATTGATTCTATCACGGATTCCGAAAAGGTGCAACGAAAAAGCACAATCGACAAAAACCGACTGTGCTTTTGAAAATCCCTCTTGACAAATCTCCTCCGGGCAGTCCTTTTTCGGTTCAGAACAGATAGCGCATGAAAACGGGGATGCGTTTTTCCCAGTCCGCCTCGCGATGCTTCGCGCCCGGAATCACGGCAGCGGCGACGTCGGCGCCGGCCTTCGAAAGCGCCTTTGCGGTTTCGAATATCCCCGAGAGTGCGAAGCGGCGTTTGAAGATCTCATCCGTGCCCATGTCCAGATAGATGCGCGTGCCGGGCGCGATCGGGGCGGTGCGGATCAGCTCCTTCATCTTCGACGGCGAGACCCACAGACTCGGCGACAGCGCGGCGGCGCGCGAGAAGACGTGATTGTACGCCGTGATCGCGTAGATCGACATCAGCCCGCCCATCGAGCTGCCCGCGATCAGCGTGTGTTCGCGGTCCGGCAGCGTGCGGTACGTGCGGTCGATCTCCGGCTTCAGCACGGTCGTGAACCAGTCCATCGTGACCCTGCCGAGCCCCTCGACGGCGCCGATCGGCTTCGGCGCGCAAAAATCCCACGGCGAGTACTCGAACAGCCGTCTGAAGCCCTCCGGATTGCATTCGACGGCGACGAGGATCAGCGGAAGCTTCGCACGGTCGAGGTATTCCTTCATGCCCCAGCTTTTGCCGTAGGTGGCGTGGGAATCGTAGAACACGTTGTGCCCGTCGAACATATAGAGCACCGGATAACGCGTATCGGTCCTGCCGTAATCCTTCGGCAGATACACGTACAGCCTGCGCGGCTTTTCGGTCGGAAGCGCGGGGATCCGGATTTTCGTGACGCGGATCATGGGAAAACCCTCCGTTCGGTTTATTTCGATCCCATTTTACACGCCGTTTCCCGCGCCCGTCAACGCCGTCAACCTCCGGTTGATCGTTTTTTTTGCAATTCAACCGCAAACGGATGGTCAAACGGAGCGAAATGTGATATAAATACAGTATACGGACACAGGGCCGAATTTCAGGAAAGGAACCAATCAGATGATACCGGATCTTTTGACAGACAAAAAATACCTGTTTGCCGCCGGCGCCAACACGGAGCTCAGAGCGCAGCGCAATCTGAACCGGCGCGTCGTGCTGCTGAACGGCAACCTCGTCAACAACGTGCAGACGGACCAGTTCGGCGTTTCCGCGCGCGTGTACGAGAACGGCGTGTACGGCTTCTCGTCCACGGGCGAGTACAGCGAGGAGACCGTAAAGGACGTGCTGAAGGCGGCAAGCGAGAACGCGGCGTTCCTGGCGGGACACGCGGGCAGGGGCAAGGGCCCGCACAAGCCGATGCCCGCCGCAAGACGCTTTACCGCGTACGACCTTGCGAACGTGGAGCAGAAAACGTACATCGCGTTCGCGCAGGCGCTGGACGCGTACATTGCGGAGAAATACCCCGACCTTCTGAGCCGCACGATCGTGGCGACGGCAGACTCGATGGAAAAGCTGCTGTGCGTCAGCAACGGCGCCGACGGACACAGCGTGCTGCCCAGAAGCTACGTCTATATCATCATGACCGCGGCGACGCCGGACGGCAAGCCCGTGGAGCTTTATAAGGTGCTCGGCGGCTACGGCACGTTCGACCGGAACTTCCGGGATCCGAAGGACTGTTACGCGGCGATCGACGCGCTCTATGACCGCGTGCGGCAGAAGGCGGAGGGCGTCTATCCCGAGGCGGGCAACAAGACCGTTATCCTCGGCGGCATCCTGTCCGGCATGCTCGCGCACGAGGCGGTCGGCCACACGGTCGAGGCGGACCTCGTGATCGGCGGTTCCGTCGCCGGTCCGAACCTCGGAAAGCGCGTCGGAAGCGACCTGGTCAACCTCGTGGACTTCGCGCACACCGCGTTCGGAAAGCCGACGCCGCTGCCGATCCACGTCGACGACGAGGGCACCGAGGCGACGGACGCCGTGCTGATCAGGGACGGCATTCTCACCGGCTACATGAACAGCCGCGAGACCGCCGAGCGCTTCGGGATGGTCCCGACCGGCAACGCGCGCGCGTTCCTGTTCTCCGACGAGCCGCTGATCCGCATGCGCAACACGGCGGTGCTGCCCGGCACGTCGAAGCTCGAAGACATGATCGCGTCGATCGACGACGGGTACTATCTTACGGACACCAACAACGGCCAGGCGGACACGACCGGCGAGTTCATGTTCGGCGTGACCTTCGGCTATGAGATCAAGAACGGCAAGCTCGCGCGGCCGCTGCTCGACACTACGATCTCGGGCGTCGCGTTCGAGATGCTGAAGACCGTGGATATGATCTCGGACGAGATGATCTGGGCAAGCTCCGGCATGTGCGGCAAAAAACAGCCGATGCCCGTGGGCATGGGCGGTCCCGCGATCAAGTGCCGCGTGACCATCGGCGGACGGTAAGGAGGGATAAACCATGATCGAAACGCTGAAACAAACGGCAAAGAAGGTTCTCGACGCGCTTCAGAACGAGGGCGCGGAACAGAGCGAGACCACGGTGACCTACACCGTGACGCATGAATTCAACGTGGACGGCGGCGCGTTCAGCCTGTTCCGCACGTTGTTCGACAAGAAGCTGACGATGAGCGGGATCACGGCCGGCAAACGCGGCACGGTCTCGCAGAACCGCTGGGACGACGCGACGGTCGCGGAGAGCGCGAAGGCGTGCATGGACGCGGCGAACGCGTCGATGCCGGACGACGCATGGCAGATCGCGCCGCTCACGAAAAACGAAGACTTTACGCTCGGCGAGGTCCGGCCCGATCTCGACCGGCTGTTTATGCGCTGCAGGGAACTGATGGATACGATCCGGGACCGCTTCCCGAAGATCATCATGGAACAGATGATCGTTTCGCACCGCGAAAGATTCGAGGTCAAAGCGAACTCGAACGGCGTGCTGTTCTCCACGCACGGCGGCAGCTATGAGGCGATGCTGATGTACAGCGCGCACGAGGGAGAAAAGGCGTCCTCGTTCTTCGGCGGCGGCGTGATAACGGACAATCTCGACAAGCCGTTCATCGCGTGCGGCTCGATCGAAACCGACCTTGAAAACGTCGAAAAGCAGATCGAGACCGAAAGCGTCGAAGGCAAGTTCGAGGGCACGATGGTGCTGATGCCCGGCTGCGCGGGCGAGCTGATCGGCGGCATGCTGATGAATTTCGCGGGCGAGCAGGGACTGCTTTCCGGCACGAGCCCGTGGAAGGAGAAGCTCGGCGAACCGGTCGCCGACGAACGGCTGACTGTTTCGATTGCGCCGCTCGACGAGCGCATCGTCTGCGGAGAACGGTATACGGACGAGGGCTTCCCGGCGAAGAACTATGACATCATCCGAAACGGACGGCTCGAGGCGTTCGCGCTCGGGCTCTACGCTTCGAACAAGCTCGGACTTGCGCGCGCGGAAAACGACAGCTACAACATGATCGTGGCGCCGGGCGACAAGCCGCTTTCGGAGATCATCGCGTCGATCGACAGGGGCATCCTTGTGGGACGCTTCTCGGGCGGTCAGCCGGCTTCGAACGGCGACTTCTCCGGCGTGGCGAAGAACAGCTTCCTGATCGAAAACGGCAGGATCGGTTCCGCGCTTGCGGAGACCATGATCAGCGGCAACCTCGCGGAGATGCTGCGTCGCGTCCGCGCGATCTCGAAGGAAACGGTTGCGGAAGGCATGACCGTGCTTCCGTACCTCGCGTTCGACGGCATCACCGTCTCGGGCAAATGACCGGGGACGTGCGCGAACGCAAAAAAGCGCTGCGAAAAGCGGTCAAAGCAAGGGTAAGCGCGCTTTCCGACGCGTACCGCGCCGCCGCGAGCGACGCGATCCAGCAGGCGGTGCTCGATTCGGCGGAATACCGTGCCGCAAAAACGATCTTTCCGTATATTGCCGTGCCGACCGAGCCGGACACGCGCCGCGTCATCGAACGGGCGCTTTCCGACGGCAAGCGCGTATACGTGCCGAAATGCGTGAGCAGAACCGAAATGATCGCCGTGCGGATCGGAGGTCTCGGAGATCTCGCGCCCGGCGCGTACGGCATACCGGAGCCGGTCGACTGTTCCGAGACCGCTTCGCCGGACGAGATCGATCTGATCCTCGTGCCGTGCGTGTCCGCTTCGAAGGACGGGAAACGCCTCGGACACGGGGCGGGCTACTACGACCGCTTCCTTGCGGAGAGCCGCGCAAAAACGCTCTGTCTGTGCTTCCGCGAGGCGCTGTCCGACGAGATCCCGACGGACGAAAACGACGTGCGCGTCGACCGCGTGCTGTCTGACTGACAAAAGAAAAGCGGCAGTTTTCACTGCCGCTTTTTTTCATTGGGTTCGTCGGATCGTGTAAACGTCCGTCCGGCGCTGACGCAGCACCGGGATCTCGTTCCGGACCCGGTCGACCAGCGCAAGGTCGAGCGCTGCAAAGAGCACGCATTCCTTCTCGTCCGCTTCCGCAAGCACCTCGCCCCACGGCGAGCAGACGATCGAATGCCCCCACGAGCGGTACGACGCGGTCTCGTCGCGCGCGGGCGCCGTGCCGACGGTGAAGACCTGATTGTCGACCGCGCGGCAGCGGAACAGCAGTTCCCAGTGCGCGGGTCCGGTCGTCATGTTGAACGCCGCGGGAACGAGGAGGATCCTTGCGCCCGCGTCGGTCATGAGCCGCGAGAGCTCCGGGAACCGGAGATCGTAGCAGATGCAGAGCCCGATCCTGCCGAACGGCGTATCGAAGACGGTCACAGAATCCCCGGGCGAAAGCGTGTCGGATTCAAAAAACCGCTGCCCGCCCTTCACGTCGATGTCGAACAGGTGCATCTTGCGGTGCTTCGCGATGCAGGTCCCGTCCGGATCGAAGACGTACGCGGTGTTGTACACGCGATCGCCTTCCCGCTCCGCGATCGAGCCGCCGCACAGATATACGCGCTTTTCCTTCGCGAGCGCGGAAAGGAATTGCCGGGACGGACCGCCGTCCGGCTCCGCAAAGTCCGGGAAACGCTTTGCATCGTACGGACCGTTCCACATCTCGGGCAGCATGACGAGATCCGTCCCTTCCGGGACCGTATCGACCAGCTCTCGGATATGCGCGTACGTTTCCCGCTTCGAGGGTTTCGGAAGCAGCTGGATGCACGCGAGCCGCAAAAGATTCCGTTCCATAAGCACCTGCCTTTCCGACCGTGCCGGCCGGTTTTTTTCATTATACCGCGCTGCGTGAAGAAAAGAAAGCGGTTCGGGAAAAAACGCATTGCATTCTGACGTGATTTGCTTTACACTTTAGAAAACGAGACCGCGAAAGGAAGAACGGTGCTTTTACGGGTTTTCCTCGCTTCGACGAAACCGCTTGCGGATCCCGTCGTTTTCGAACGGCTGTACGCGGAGGCGTCGGAGACGCGAAAAAAGAAGATCGACCGGTGCCGGTTTTTATCGGACCGGATGCAGCTGCTCGCCGCGGAGAGCCTGCTTCGGCACGCGCTGAAGGAGGTCGGGCGAGACGCCGGCGCGCTTTCCTTTGCGTACGGCGCGCACGGCAAGCCGTATCTGAACGACGCGGAGGGGTTCTATTTCAATTTGTCGCATTCGGGCGAAACCGTGCTTCTCGCCGTGTCCGACGCGGAGATCGGCTGCGACGTCGAGCGGATCCGGCATGCGAACGACCGGCTGATCCGGCGCGTCGCCGCTCCGGAGGAGTACGCCCGGTTCTCCGCATGCGCGGGGGATGAACGCGACGTGCTGCTTACGCGGCTCTGGGTTGCGAAGGAGAGTTATCTGAAGGCGTGCGGCGAAGGGATCACGACCGATCCCGCCGCGATCCGGATCGAATTCGGGACGGAACCGGGCGTGTTCCGCGACGGAAACCCCGTGCCGTACGCGCTGCGCGAAGGCGCCGCGGACGGATACCGCTACGCGGTCTGCCGCGCGGGCGGGCTTCCGCCGTTCGTGACGGAACCGGTCCTGCTTTCCGATCCCGACGGGGACGGGCTTGCCTCGAAAGAGGCGTTCGGACGGGAGATCCGAAAGCGGCTCGCGGAGCACCGGCTTCGCTGTCCTGCCATGGAATGGGAGGACGCGGTGAAGTTCGTGTTTCAGGCCATGCTGGGCGTGGGGCATCTGCTCTCGTCCCGCGAGGCGGTCGAATCGTATCTCGTCCGTGAAATGAGCGGGCTGAAACCCGATCCCGACGAACCGCTGTTCGAGCCGCTGAGCCCCGTGTGGGGCAGACTCAATCTGCGAAGGGCGATGGCGGAGGGCATGACGGCCGAAACCGTGGCGGAGCGGATGCTGGATTCCGGAACGGTCAGGGAATTTACGCGGCAGGACGTGTACGGGTTCTGCAAGGCGCTTGCGGCGTCCGGCGCGTTCCGGGTGTCGGATCCCGATCCCGCGGAACGGATCCTTGACGAAACCGTGCTGCCGAGCCATTCGCAGGCGTACCGGGAAGCGTACCGACCCGCGTATCGCGTGATCCGGACGGAGCGAACGCCCTGATCCGATCAAAAAAAGCGCGATTCGGGCTTGTCGAAAGCGCTCGTATGCTGTATACTGTCATACAGTCCGGACGGTCCTTTTCGGAACGGAACGGACAGAACATAAAGGGGTAAAATAATGTGAAACGGAAATGGGGAGACCGGCCCGGCGCGCGGTACGTCAGGGACGTATCGGGACTGACGACCATCATCTTTCATCTGATGCCGAAGCGGACCGAGAGCGAGGTATATCTTGCCGACAGGATCGACGCGACGGAGCTGGTGAAATTCATCGAGAAGAAGAACGGCGAGCACGACAACTACAGGACGACGATCTTTCACTGCTTCGTTCTTGCCGTCGCGCGGATGCTCCGGGAGCGTCCGAAGATGAACCGCTACGTGCAGGGCAGACGCATGTACGAGCGCGATTCGATCAGCCTTTCGTTCATGGCGAAGCGCCGCTTTGCCGACGACGCCGAAGAGGCGTTCATGCAGGTCGTGCCGAAGGATACCGACACGATCGACGAGATCAGCCATCAGATCTACGGCGACGTGCGCGAGGCCAGAAAGCACGAGCATTCGACCGGCGGCATGGACAAGACGGTCGATACGTTCGCGAAGATCCCGCGGTTTCTGCTGATGCTGGTGTTCCGGTTCGTCCGCATCCTCGACTTCTTCGGCAGAGTGCCGAAGTCGCTCAAGGAGGGCGATTCCAACTACAGCTCGGTGCTGCTGTCCAATCTCGGCAGCATCAAGGGTCCGGCGGTCTATCACCATCTGAACAATTACGGGACCAACAGCATCATGATCACGGTCGGCACGCTGCACAAGGAAGAGATGATCATGCCGGACGGCACGAAGCAGATCCGCGACGTGGTCGATTTCGGCGCGACGATCGACGAGCGCATCGGCGACGGATTCTATTTCGTGCGCAGCCTCCGTCTCGTGAAATACATCTTTGCGCATCCGGAGCTGCTGGACAGGCCGCTCGGCGAACCCAGCGGATTTACGTATGAATGAGGGAAACGGCATGATCACAGCAAAAACACCGTGGGCGGAGCATCTCGGCTCGGTCCCGCTGCATCTCGACTACTTCGAAGGCTCGATGTTCGACATGGTCGCGTCGGTCGCGGAGCGGTATCCGAATTACGTCGCGTTTGATTTCATGGGCCGTCCGACGACCTACCGGCAGATGGTGCACGAGATCGAGCGCTGCGCCAAGGCGCTGAAAACGATCGGCGTCCGCGAAAACGACAAGGTCACGATCGCGATGCCGAACTGTCCGCAGGCGATCTATATGTTCTACGCGGTCAATCTCGTCGGCGCGATCGCGAATATGATCCATCCGCTTTCGGCCGAAAAGGAGATCGAGTTCTATCTGAACGAATCCGAAAGCGTGACGGCGATCACGCTCGATCAGTTCTACGGTAAGTTCGAGGCGATCCGCGAAAACACGAAGGTCGTCAACATCATCATCGCGTCGGTCAAGGACGCGCTCTCGCGGCCGGTCCGCGCGGGCTACATGCTTACCGAGGGCCGCAAGATCAAAAAGATCCCGAAGGACGCGCCGGTCATCCGCTGGCGCGAGTTCATGCGCCTGTCCGAGCACTGCTTCTTCAACTACAAGGTCGCGCGCAAGTCGGACGATCCCGCCGTCATCCTCTATTCGGGCGGCACGACGGGCACGACCAAGGGCATCGTGCTGACCAATCGGAACTTCAACGCGCTCGGACAGCAGGTCGTTGCGGCAAACCCGATGTTCCGTCCCGGCGACAAGATGCTTGCCGCCATGCCGCTGTTCCACGGCTTCGGCCTCGGCGTGTGTATCCACACGATGCTGTCGCAGGGCGGGCGCTGCATTCTCGTTCCGCGCTTTACGGCAAAGTCCTATGCCAAGGACATCGTGAAATACCGCTGCAACTTCATCGCGGGCGTTCCGACGCTGTACGAAGCGCTGCTGCGGATCAAGAGCATGGACGGCGCGGACCTGAGCTGCCTCAAGGGCGTGTTCTCCGGCGGCGACAGCCTTTCGATCGAGCTCAAGAAGAAGTTCGATACGTTCCTCTACGATCACAAAGCGGTCATTCAGGTGCGCGAGGGCTACGGCACGACGGAGACCGTCACGGCCTGCTGTCTGACGCCGCCGCATATGTTCAAGGAAGGCTCCATCGGTCTTCCGTTCCCGGATACGTACATCAAGATCGTCGAGCCGGGCACCGACCGCGAACTTCCGTACGGCGAGGAGGGCGAGATCCTTCTGGCCGGTCCGACCGTCATGAAGGAATACATGAAGCATCCGAAAGAGACCGCGGAAACGCTGCGGACGCACGCCGACGGCCTCACCTGGGTCTACACCGGCGATCTCGGCACGATGGACGACGAGGGCTTCGTATACTTCCGGGGCCGCGCCAAGCGCATGATCATTTCGTCCGGCTACAACGTGTATCCCGGTCAGATCGAAAACATCCTCGACGCGAACGAAAAGGTGCAGATGAGCTGCGTCATCGGCGTTCCGGATCCGTATAGGATGCAGAAGGTCAAGGCGTTCGTCAAACTCGCCGCGGGCGTTCCGGCGACGGAGGAAACGAAGGCGGAGCTGATGAATTACTGCCGCAGGAACATCGCAAAGTACGCGATGCCGTACGACATCGAGTTCAAGGACGACATGCCGAAAACGCTCGTCGGCAAGGTCGCCTACCGCGCGCTGGAGGAGGAGGAACTCAAAAGGATCAAAGCGGTTTCCTGACCGAAACGCACAAAGACCGGTCCGGCAGGTTTGCCGGACCTTTTTCGTCCGCCGTTTACAGATCGCGCGGAATGTGGTAGTATCAGAAAAGCGGAGGTGGGGGAATGGCGCTCACAAAGAAAACGGCAAGGTGGCTTTATCGGAACTGCCGCGAATCGTTCGCGGGAAAGACCGTGCTGATCACCGGCGCGAACAGCGGCGTCGGCTTCAAATCGGCGGAACTGATGGCGTATCTCGGCGCGGACGTCATCATGGCGTGCCGCAGCGGGGAAAAGGCAAACGCGGCAAAGGCTGCGCTTTTAAGGGAGTATCCGGACGCCCGCATCGACGTGATGCCGCTGGATCTTGCGGATCTTTCGTCCGTCGCGGCATTTGCGGAACGGCTCAGAGCGGAGCGGATCGATATCGACGTATTCCTGCACAACGCCGGCGTTTTCCGCAAACCCGGACAGACCACGAAGGACGGGTTCGAACTCGTTCTCGGCACGAACTATCTCGGCGCGTTCGATCTTGCGGAGCGCGTGCTGCCGTATCTTGCGTCCCTTCCGCACGGGGTCCTGTTTGTCAATACGATCTCGATCATTCATAAGATCGGGCGGATCGATTACGACGATTTCTTCTGCCGAAAGCGGTACGGAAACTTCGCCGTTTACGCGCGGTCCAAGCTGTGTCTTGCAAAATACACGTATCGGAAAGCGCAGCAGTACGAAAACAAGGGCGTGCGGATCTTCATGAGCCATCCCGGCATTTCGATCACGCCGCTCGGCGCAAACGCGTTCGGTCCCGTCGTCAGGCGGCTGTCGTCGGTCTTCGGATGGATCTTCAATTCGCCCGAAAAGTCCGCGCTTTCGCTTCCGTATCTCATGTCGAACGAATTCCCGCCCGGAAGCGTCGTCGGTCCGCGCGGGTTTCTGAACGGATGGGGATATCCGTCGCGCAACGGAATTGCCCGCAAGGTCAGAACCGGGGGCGAAGAACTTATCGCCTTCACGCGCGCCCTGCTCGCGCGCGCCGGAAACCGGACCGACGCATAGCGGCGTCTGCAAAAGGAAAGAAAAAGACCGCCTTTCGGCGGTCTTTTTGCGTTTCGGTTCGATCAGCCGATCACGGTGGTGTAGACCGTGGTTTCGGCGGCGTCCGCCAGTTTCCAGAAGCGGATCGCCGTGTCGGCGGTACGGCCGACGGCGAAGTAGCCCTTCGCGTTGAAGGACAGATGCGCGTTGGTCCTGCTCGCGGCGTTGGTCGCGTCGACGGCCGCGCCGTTCATCGCGAACGCCCAGCGGCAGTAGCTTGCCGCGTCGGTCTTGTAACTGTAAAGGTAGCCGCCCTTGCTCGCAAGGTACGTGCCGGTCGAAGCGTTCCGGACGGAGAACCTGCCGCCTGCGCTCGTGACGGTAAACAGATAGGCGTCGCTCACGTTCGTCAGCGTTGTGCCGTCGATCGTCATGCCCGCGTCCGCAAGCTTCACGGCGCCGCCTGCCGTCTTCGACTCGTACTTCTTCGTGCCGGAAAGTCCCTTGAGCACGGTTGCATCCGCGCCGCTGCCGAAGGTGACGACGTAACTGCCGCTCCAGTCGTCGGGCGCGGCGGTCAGCAGCCGATAGCCCGCGGCGGCGGTCTCGACGTGCGAATACAGCGCGATGAGCGTAATATCCGCGGTCGCCGCGTATGAGCCAGTGAGCACGGTATCCGGCAGCACGGAGGCGTTGTCGACGGTTTCGGTGACCCAGCCCAGGAAGGTGTATCCGCCCGGTGCGCCGGCCGTGGGCAGCGTGACGGATTCGCCCTCGCGGCAGGTCACGGCTTCAGGCACCGTCACGCCCGCGGGCACGGAGAAGGAGACCGTGTAAACGCGGCCCGTGGGATCGACGTAGCTGTCGACGAAGGAATAACCGCAGACGGTGCAGACGTGCTCGGTGTAGCCCTGCTCGGCCGCGGTCGGCGCAACGACCGTGTCGGTATAGGCGCAGGCTTCGGTGACGGTCCTGCCGCAGACGGAGCAGACGTGCTTATGCGTGCCGTCGTTGTTGGAAACGCAGGCGCCGTAGGCGTGTTCGCCGGTAGCGGGGAGGATCGTATCGGCCTGCGTGATCTCGTGCTGCGCGGCAGCGTCGGAGAAGTATTTCCCGCACGGCGCGCAGAACCAGTATTCGATATTGCCCGCGGCGGCGCAGGTGGGCGCCTTGGCGGCGACGTGCGTCAGATCATGGACGTGCGCCGCGCCGCCGATCTCGGTCGCGTAGGAATATGTTTCCGTCGGGTTCTGCTTATAGAACTTGAACTCGCTGCCGTAGCGGGTCAGGGAGAAGCCGAACGCGCTGCTGACCGCCAGATACGGGATCGAGCCCGCGCTGTTGTTCTTGAGATACATCTCGTCGTCGTCGATCTCGAAGGTCCAGGTCGTGTCGGACGTCCGGAATGCCGGATAGGCGTAGAACGCGTACGCGGCGATGCCGCTGCCGGTGTTCTTGCTGCCGTAATAGCTGCCCTCGCTCACGCTCATGAGGGAGAATCCGTAGCTCGTGGCGGCGACCTCAAAGACGTACGCGTCGGGCACGTTGCTGAGCGTCGTGCCGCTGCGCGTGATGCCGGTGTCGGCAAAGAGCGTGGACGCGCCGGTGGAGGTGTTTTCAAGATTGACGCCGTCGGTCCCGGCGGACAGGCCGGTCAGCGCGTATTCCTTGGTTGAGCCCGAAGGCGTCGCCACGAGGACGTACTTGCCGACCCAGGTGTCCGGCGCGGAAGTGAGCAGTTCATAGGTCACGGGCGCGTTGATGGGTTCGGCGTGCTGATAGAGCGCGTAGACCGCGGGGACGGAGACCGTCAGCTTAAAGGTCGCGCCGGGCTGATAGAAAGCGGGCTTTTCCGCCGTCTCGGAGACGGGCGCGGTGACCCAGCCGAGGAAACTCCAGCCGTCCGCGGCGGGCGCGGTTTCCGGAAGCCGGATCTTTTCGCCGGCGGTGCCGGGAATCGTCGTATATACCGCGCCGAGCGCCACGCACTGCAGTTCCATCGGAACGGGATCCTCGGGAACGTCCTTCGTGAACGCCTTGATGCGGTAGTTGCCGTCGCCGGACTTGTTGGTCCAGCCGTCGTCGTTCGCGGCTTTGAAATAGGAGGTGTTCGGATGCGTCATATGGATCAGACCCATATGATAGTACTGATCCTCCTGGATGGTAGTGTCGTACGCGACGTTGATGTCGCTGCCGGAGAAGGTGATCACGACGGCGAAGCGCTGTCCCGGCGTCAGGGTTACGGCGTGGTCCAGCTTGATCGTCCGGTAGCCCCAGTAATCGAAGTTGCCCTCCGCGCCTGCGGCGTACGTGCCGGAGGTCGGGTCGTCGACCGAGCCGTCGAGGTAGACGCTCACGACGTAGTCGGTGTTGTCGCCGTAGAGCGCCAGCGCGATCGCTTCGAGCGTTTCGTTTCCGTTGGCGGTAAAGACCTGCGCGACGGAATCGCCGGTGACCATCTCCTGGGAGTTGTAATAGTTGCCGGAGCCGTCGTACTGGTAATTGTGGTCGTAGTTGTCGACGTCTTCGACGGTGAAGAAGGAGATATAGCTCGCGCAGGTGGCGGAGTCCTCGTAGGAGACGTAGAAGTAGCCGTCCCTGCCGATGTCGGTGCCCCAGGAGTTTTTGACGATCCACGCGCCGTCATGCGTCGGGCGGTAGCCCTGGTTAAAGTTTTCCTTGGAAAACGTGTCGTCCCATCCGACGACGGTGACGTCGTGATCGGCGTAGTAGAAGCCCGGATCCTGATACGCCACGGCGGACTGGATCCAGCAGATGGTGCCGGCGGACGTGTTGACGCCCCCGTGATACGCCGTGCTCGCAGCGTTGCTGATGCGAACGCCCATCGAGCCCGCGCCGTATTCCATGATGCAGCGTTTGACTTCATCGATATTCGCGCCGAAGAAGTGCTTGACCGAGGTCACGTGCGCGACGTTGTTCTGGTAGGCGTGTTCGCTGCCGAGCCCCGCGGAGCTTGCGGAGCTGTACATCAGCGCGACGTCCGACTCGTCGGCAAGACCCGTCCAGCGCATCAGCGGATAGCTGACGAGCTCGCCCGTGCCGCCCGCTTCGAGGAAGTCGCCGCTCGAATGAGTGCTGAGGAAATACGTTTTGTCGCCGGTGAGCATGCCCTCGGCGTCATAGGCGTCGGTATAGGTGTAGTACGCGAGGTGGTACTCGGACAGGTTCAGGCTGAGATCTGCTTTCGGTCCGTTTTCGCCCACGTGAACGCCGTGCTTGATCATGTACGCTTCGCAGGACGCGGCCGTGCCGAACGTCCAGCAGGTGTTGTGGTCGCCCTGGTTTTTCACGGGGGTGATGTAGCCGTAATCGCGGCTGTCATATTTGTCCGGCAGATCCGCCGCGCCGTCTCTCGACGGATTGTAGACGGGGCTCGAACCGCCGTGCGGAAGCTCGGGCAGGCGGCCCGTTCCGTGCTGCGCGTAGTCCGAACCGATGTCTTTCGGCGTAAGTCCCCGTTCGGCAAACGCCGCGGGCACGAGACCCCAGACAAGGATCGCGGTGATCAAAAGGGCAAGGATTCGTTTCGGGAATCTGTTCACGGTGTGTTCTCCTTCGCATCATTTCTGTCCGGGCCCGCGCCGGGGAACGGAGCATGATATGGTTCACTATACCATAAACGCCGCGGTTTTGCCATTCGTTTTTCCGGCATACCGCGGCGTTTTCAACAATATATTTTCGGAAGACGGAACCGGCCCGCCGTCAGCGGATGAAGTCCGCCAGCGCCGACGTGTCGAGTCCGTCGAACTGCGCAAGGAACGGGTAAAGCGCCCGCACAATGACCTTCACACCGCCCGCGCTGTCGGATTCGACGTTCAGCGGCATCAGCGGATCGTGCAGGCTCATGCGCAGCAAAAACCAGCCGTTGCCGTGATCCGCGTCAAGGTTGACGCGCACGCCTTCGAAATTGTCGGGCGCAAGGGCCCAGCCGGGCTGCGCGCAGGCAAAGACCTCAAGCCGCTCGATGATCGCGTTGCCGCAGGCGCGGAAGTCCTCCGGCAGCAGATTCATGCGGAACTCGCGGCTTTCCGCGGGCTCCCGGAGATCCGCGATCAGGGATTCGAGCGAATACCCCTCTCTGCGGCCCTTCGACAGCTCGATGAGCAGCCGCGTGATGAGGTACGCGCCGTCGTCGAGGAAATAATTCTCCTTCATCGCGCCGTGACCGGAGGTCTCCATGGCAAGCTGGCTGTCGTGCCCCTCGGTGTTGAGACGGATCGACTCGTTGATGACGTTCCGGTAGCCGCGTTTGAACCGGCGATGCACGCCGCCGCGTTCCGCGATGAACGCCGCAAGCCCCGTGGAGGTGATGGAATCGGTGACGATCGTCGTGCCGGGATGCTCGCGCAGAAGGATCGCCGCCATCATCGCGATGAGACGGTTGCGGTTCAGTTCGGAACCGTCCGGCAGCACCGCGCCCGCGCGGTCCACGTCGGTGTCGAAGATGACGCCGAGGTCGGCCTTGTTTTGAAGGACGGCTTCCCGGATCGCCGCCATCGCCGCCTTGTCCTCGGGATTGGGAACGTGATTCGGGAACCTGCCGTCCGGCTCGAGATAGCGGGAGCCGGTCGTATCCGCGCCCAGCGGCTCGAGCACCTCGGCGGCATAGAACCCGCCGGCGCCGTTGCCCGCGTCGACAACGATCCTGAGCCCCTCCAGCGGACGCTCGAGGCCGGTCGCCTCGCGGACCTTGCGGCACAGGATGCCGGCGTATTCCGGCATAAAGCAGCCGGTCGATACGGAAGCGGCGGGCAGTCCGGTATGCCGGTCGGACGCGGCAAGCGCGAGGATCGCCTTGATGTCCTGCTTTTCCAGACCGCCGTCGCGCGTGAAGAATTTGAAGCCGTTGCGGTTGAAGGGCAGATGGCTTGCCGTGACCATCACGGACGCGTCGAACGGGAAGCTCTCCGCAACGGTGGTCATGAACATCGCGGGCGTGGAAGCCATGCCCATATCCGTCGCCGCGACGCCCTCCGCCGCGAGCGCTTCGCCGAGCAGGGCGGTCAGCGCCGGACCGGACAGACGCGAATCGCGCCCGATCGCCACGCGCAGCGCGTCCTTCCCGAGACGCTCTCTGAGCCACACGGCAAAGCCGCGGCCGATATCCCGGCACGCCTGCTCCGTCAGATTCACGCTCTGACCGGCGATCCCTTCCATGGCCACGCCGCGAATATCGCTGCCGTTCTGCAAGCCCGAATAATCCATCCTGTTCCCTCCGATCCGAGTTGGTCTTTCAGATACAGGACCATTATACACGGTACGAACAGAAACGGCAAACGGAATTTGACCGGACGGATCGCCTGTGGTAAAATAGTTCTGCGATACGTGGGGAAAGACGGTGACGACGACAAAGTGTCAAGGGAAGTGTCAAGGGGACGAAGTGTCAAGGGGACGGTTCTGCTGACACTATATCGTGTGCTGTTCGCTGGAGCTCATCAAGTGCGTGATCGGCTTTATCCTCGTCAAGAGCGACCGCTGGGTCGTCAACATCGTGCGGAGCGAGGACGCCGAAGGCGAACGGCAGCCGGACTGACGGATCCCCGGGCGTTCCGGAAAAAGCCCTGCGATCCGCCCGCGCGGAAGAGCTCGTCCTCCGTGAGATCGTCTTCGATGAATAACCGCAGCACATAACACCAAAGCCCGAAGCGCACTCGCTTCGGGCGTATTCATTTTATTCAGCAATAATACCCGGATAATCACCGTTTACGAAAGCAGTATTTTTGCGGGAACACGATCAAATGCAATCCTCATCCGATGTTTTGTCAATCCTCCGCCTTTCGCTGTCGGACGCAAAGGGCGTAGAACAGGATCGCAAGCAGCTGCGATGCAACGGAGATCAGCACAAGCAGGGCGGGATTGACGTCGTACAGCGCGCCCAAAAGCCAGCTTCCGAGAAACCACGCGACGCCGAAGCCGGTCTCAAAGACGCCGAAGCCGGTGCTGCGCATGGAACGCGGAACGATCTTGCTGACGGCTGCCTTCATAATGCTCTCCTGCGCGCCCATGCCGACGCCCCAGAGAACGATGCCGACCGCGATCAGGTACGGGTTTCCGGTTAAAAACACGAAGCCGGAAAAGAACGTGCTGAGCAGGGTCGAAAGCATCAGCGCCCGAACGCCGATGCGGTCGAACAGCCAGCCGAAGAACAGCGCGGCAAACGCGTCCACCGCCATCGCCGCGGCGTAGAGAAGACTCAGCGTCGATTCGGGGAACGCCTGCGTCTTTGCCGCGTGCAGCGTGATGAGTGTGAAATCCGCAAACCCGAACGCGAACAGGGCGATGGCGATCATATAGAGCACGAACGGCTTTTTGAACCGGAACGGCTCCGCTTCCTCTTCGGCTTTTTCAAAGGTTTCCGGATGCGGATATCTGATGCGGGAGAATACGACCAGTCCGACGGTGATGAGCGCGGGAATCCCGAGCAGCGCAAAGCACAGCCGATAGGCGGAAAACAGCGTGCCCGATCCTTTCAGAGACACAATCAAAAAGAGAATGACCGGACCGATAAACGCGCCGAGCTGATCCAGAAATTCAAGAAACGCAAACCCCTTGCCTACGCCGACCTCGCTTGCCGCAAAGCTGACGAGCGTGTTCTTCGCAGGCTTCTTGACCGCCTTGCCGATGCGCTCCAGAATCACCAGCCCGCAGGCAACGATCCAGCCGTTTTCGGGAATCAGCGCAAGCGCCGGGATTGCCAGCACCTGCAGCGCATAGCCGAAGATCACGAGAAGCCAGTATTTTTTGGTTTTGTCCGCGAGGAAGCCGGACAGCATGCGAAGCGAGTATCCGCACAGTTCGCCGAAGCCCGAAACAAATCCGATCGTCGCCGCCGACGCGCCGGCAAGGTCCAGATATTCGCCGAGGATGCTCCTTGCGCCTTCGTGCGTCATGTCCGAAAACAGACTGATCACGCCCATCAGGAGGAGGAACATCATTGCGCCGCCTGCCTGTTTTTTGATCGTCTTCATTGCCATCCTCCCAAAAGAAAAGCCGCTCGGGGTTGAGCGGCAGAAGCGATGTCGTTCTTATTTTTCGATCTCGCAGCTGATTGCGCGGACGCCTTCGACGGATTCCAGAAAATGCAGCAGGTCGTTGACCGTTGTATCCACATGCATACGCAGCGTGAACTGATACGTCTCGCTGCCGTCGTCGTTGAACTTGACCTTCGTTCCCAGGATCTGCATTTTGTTACGGGCGACGTATTCGTCCAGTTCTTTGCGGAATGTTTCCTGCTCCGTCACACGGCAGCTGATGGTGCCGACCATCATGGAATCCGTACCGATCGTAAAGCGGTGCATGATGATCTGGATCGCGGCGATGACAACCGTTCCGATCAGACCGATCACATACATGCCCGCGCCGATCGCAAGACCGATCGCCGCCGTTGCCCAGATGCCCGCCGCCGTCGTCAGGCCGCGCACCGAGTTTCCGTTGCGGAAAATTATGCCCGCGCCGAGGAAGGATACGCCGCTGATGATCTGCGCCGCAAGACGCGCCGGATCGGTACTGTGCGTGCCGGGATAAAAGACGCCGTTCATCGCCATGTCGACAAAGCCGTATTTGGAAATGATCATCGTCAGGGCCGCCGCGCAGCAGACGATGATGTGCGTGCGGATACCGGCTTCCTTCAGACGCTTGGTGCGCTCATAGCCGATCGCCGCGCCGCACACGCAGGAAACCAGGATGCGGATCAGAAATTCCAGATACTGCCAGAGTGTAAACTGACCGAACATATATCCCGCCAGCGTTCCCATACTTTCGCCGTCCTTTCGAATCGGATTGGAAAAACGCAAACGTTTGCGTTCCGTGTATCTGAATAATATCACGTTCGGCGGGAAATGTCAACCGGATTCTTGCGCTTACTGTGCGCGAAGCCGGAAATCCGCCCATACGGCATTGTGATCCGAAAGCTCGGAAAACCCTGCGGTACGCAGCGGCGAAGCCGCATCCGCCCAATCGCAGTCCTTCATCAGGGTAGAAACAACGCCGTGCTGCGTGCAGGCGATACCGCGGGCAAAGATCCAGTCCAGATGCAGTGCAAGCACGCCGTCGCCGGTCGGTCTGCGGCGTGTGGGAACGCCGGTCCCGTTCGAGAAACGCCAATCGAAGCCCGCCCGTTCAAAGCAGGCAAACAGCGGTTCAAACGAAACGGGATCGACGACGATGCCGTCGGTTTTCTGCCGCTGATAGGCGGAAAGCGCAGCCGATTCGCCGTAATCGAACGCATTGGGATTGAAGTCGCCGCCGATCAGAACCGGCAGCCCCGAAAACATGTCCGCTGCCTTTTCGAGGATTGCTTCGGTCTGTTTTGCGCGCTGCGCCGGGGTCGTTCGGTTTTCCAGATGCACGCAAACGGCGCCGATCCGCGTCCCGGCGACGTCGAGTTCACAGAACACCGCGACGCGCGCGCCGATCCGCTTCTGCTCGTCAAAATACCAGTTATACGCCTCCGGCAGCGGCAGCGCTTCGGCGCGGACGATCGGCCAGCGTGAGAACAGCGTGTTCCCCTCATAGCCCTTGCGATCGTTCGGATTGACAAGTTCGATGAATTCGAGCGCGTATGCATAATGATACCCGAGCGCTTCGGCGATTTTGCGCGAAGCGTCGATGTTGCCGCTTCGCTCCGTGCCGTCGTCCAGTTCGTTGCCGAACAGGATGTCCGCATCCTGCAGCGCGGGACACACCCCGAGAAACGAGACGATCTCGCGGATCCTGGTTCCGTGCTCCACGTTGAACACGGCGGCGCGGATCGTTTCCGGCGCCGGCTTCTGCGCAAGGTTTGCCCGGTATACCTCCGGCGCGCCAAACTGCGGGATGCGCGCCATCACGGCGAACTGCCCCGCCGACGGGACTTCGGCGCCGAGCTGCACCCGCTTTTCATACGGAATCGCGTTCATGGATCTGCCTCCGATCATTCATTTACCTGCAGTATAGCACGGATCGACCGGTTTGAAAAGGGAAACCGACGTGCAGGAACGAAAGAATATCAGGAAATCCGTTTATTTTTTCATAAAGCCGATTGACAAGAACCGTTGCGCGTGGTAATATTGAATCGAAAGAACGCAAACGTTTGCGCTGAGAACAATTGACTGTGCTGAATATGAAGGAGGGCAAATGATCAAGGCTGTAATGTTTGACATGGGAGGGACCCTCGAAGACCTGTACTCCGACGAGAAAAACGACAGGGCGACGGCATATGCGCTCTATGACATCCTGAAAAAACACGGGATCGAGGTCCCGTACGACGCGGAGACGCTTTGGGCAAAAGTCGGTACGGGCATCCAGGCGTACAAGAAGGATTCCGAGCGGACGCTCCGCGAGCTGAAGCCGGAGGAAATCTGGTGCGACTGGGGATTTCGGGATATCCCGGTCGATCGCGACAAGCTCGCCGCAATCAGCGAGGAGATCGCACACATGTGGGAAACGACCTTTTACGATCGCAAACTCCGGGAGCACGGCGCGGAGATGCTGAAAGCGCTCAAGGAGGATCTCGGCATGTATATCGCGGTCGTCAGTAATACGGGGAGCCTCTTTCAGGTGTTTGAGACGCTGAAAAAGTACGGCGTGCGGCAGTATTTCGACGACATCACGCTTTCGTCGATCACGGGTTACCGCAAGCCGCATCCCAACGTCTTCCGCGTCGCGCTTTCGCAGGCGAACCTGGATCCGTCCGAATGCGCGTTCGTCGGCGACACGCTCTCGCGCGATGTGGTCGGTCCCCGCAGAATGGGATTCGGACGTGTGTTCAAGATCAATTCGTTTCTGACGCCGCAGAAGGACCTCGGCAAGTACGACGTCGAGCCGGATTACCAGATCACCGATATTTACGACGTATACACGCTGCTCAAAAAAGAGCGCGAACAGGAACAGCAATCACTCTGACGGAACCCGGAGGTCTTATATGGCAAAGAAAGGTTGGAAACGCCCGCCGATGACGCGGAAACGGTTCAAGAACCAGTTTCTGAACATAATCGGCAACCCGTTCAATATGATCGTGTTCTTTACACTGATCCTGTTGTTCGTTCTGATCGTGATCCCGCTTTTGTCGATGGTGCAGAACACCTTCGTCGTGGCAAAATCGGAATTGCGCAATATTCCCGGCGCGAAGGTCGGCGACTACACGCTCTGGTACTGGAAGTACCTGCTTGCAAGTCCGCTGACCAAGACGATCCTGTGGATCCCGCTTCGCAACTCGCTGATCATCGGGGTTGCCGTCACGCTCATCTCCGTGCCGCTCGGCGCGCTGATGGCGTGGCTGATGGTGCGTACCGACATTCCCGCAAAGGGATTGCTGTCCGCGCTGATCCTGATCCCGTACATGATCCCGTCGTGGTGCAAAGCGCTGTCGTGGATGACCATCTTCCGCAATCCGTCGATGGGCGGCAACGGCGTGCTTTCCAGTTTAGGCATACCCGTGCCGGATGCGCTGGCGTCCGGCTTTATCCCGATCATCCTTGTCATGACGCTGCATTACTATGCGTTCTCGTACATCATGGCGAGCGGCGCGCTGCGCTCCATCAACTCCGAGCTTGAAGAGATGGGCGAGATCCAGGGCGCCAGCAAAGCGCATATCCTGAAGAGCATCACGCTTCCGCTGATTCTGCCGTCGATCCTGTCCGCAACGATCATGACGATCAGCAAATCGATCGGCACCTACGGCGTTGCGGCGCGTCTCGGCGGCAACAACGCGGACGGCACTCCGTTCTACGTGCTGGCGACCCGTATGAAAGACTTCATCAACAACAGCCCTGCGGGCGTCGGCTACGCGATGTCCATTCTGATGATCCTGCTCGCAGCAGGCACGATCATCGTCAATCAGCGGCTGATCGGCACGCGCAAATCCTACGCGACGATCGGCGGCAAGGGCACGCGTTCGAATCTGATCCCTCTCCGCAAGGCCAGATGGCCGATGACGATCGTCATCGTTCTGTTCCTGATCGTGGCGATGGTCCTGCCGGTCTTCTTCCTGGTGATGGAATCGTTCCAGAAGGTGCCTGGCGCCGGTTACGGACCGGATAACCTGACGCTGTACGCATGGATCGGCGATCTTTCGAACGCGCCGAGCGCGCAGTTCAACCAGAACGGCCTGTTCCGGAACTCCGAGTTCGGACGCGCGCTTTTAAACACCGTCAAGCTTTCGCTCATCGCGTCGCTGATCACTGCGGTCTTCGGCCAGTTCTTCGGCTACATCACGACCCGCGGCAGAGGCAAATGGTACGGCAATGCGGTCGAGCAGCTCATCTTCATTCCGTATCTGATGCCGGGCGTCGCGTTCTCCGCGATCTACTTCGCAATGTTCAGCCAGCCCCGGCTCGGCGGTCTGATCCCGTCCCTGTACGGCACGTTCACGCTGATCCTGCTCGTTTCGATCGTCAAGCACTTCCCGTTCGCCAGCCGGTCCGGCTCCTCGAACATGATGCAGATCTCGGTCGAACTGGAGGAGGCGGCGACGATCAACGGCGCAGGCTTCTGGAGGAGAATCCGGAGTATCGTCATTCCGCTCGCGAAAAACGGCTTCCTTTCCGGCTTCCTGCTTTCCTTCATCAGCATTGCGAAAGAGCTCGACCTGATCGCCATTCTGATGACGCCGAAGAACTATACGCTGTCCTTCCTCGCCTTCGACTATTCCAAGGAGGCGATGCCGCAGGTGGCGGACGCGATCTGCATCGTCATCATCGTATTCATCCTGGTGACCAACCGGATCGCAGACAGACTCGGCGGCAACGTCAGCAAGAGCATGTAATCTCATCGAACGATTGAAGAAAGGAAATCATCATGAGCAAGATCGTATTAAGTCATATTGATAAGTTTTACGGCGACAACCACGTTCTGCACGACATCAACCTCACGATCGAGGACGGCGATTTCATGACCCTGCTCGGACCGTCCGGCTGCGGCAAAACCACAACGCTCCGCGTCGTATCCGGTCTTGAAAAGCCTCAGCACGGCACCATGACGATCGACGGCCATCCGGTCATCGACGCAGACGCCGCGTTCTATGAGGCGCCCTCCAAGCGCGGTCTGAACCTCGTGTTCCAGAGCTACGCGCTGTGGCCGCATATGACGGTGTTCCAGAACGTCGCGTTCGGTCTGAAGATCAAGAAAATGAAGAAGACCGAAATCGAGGAAACGGTCATGCGCGCGCTGACGACGATGCGGATCGAGGAGTACCGTGACCGGTATCCGAACGAACTCTCCGGCGGTCAGCAGCAGCGCGTCGCGATCGCGCGCGCCATCGCATCGAGTCCGAAACTGCTTCTGCTCGACGAACCGCTTTCAAACCTCGACGCGCGTCTTCGCATCGACATGCGCGCGGAGCTCAAGCGTCTGCACAAGGAGACCGGCACCACGATCATCTACGTCACGCACGACCAGGTCGAAGCGCTGACGATGTCGACGAAGATCGCGCTGTTCAAGGAAGGCGAGATCTCCCAGATCGATACGCCGCTGGGTCTTTACACGAACCCGATCGATCTGCAGGCGGCCGACTTTATCGGCAACCCGCGCATCAACTTCATCGACGCAAAGGGCGTCTACAACGGCGACTCGCTTTCGGTCACGAGCGAATTCGGCACCTACGTCTTCCCGCACGAAACGCTGAAGCTTGACGAGGAGATCCCCGAGGGCGAAGAATTTGAGTGCGTGCTGGGCCTCCGTCCCGAAATGGTCGATATCTACACCGAGGATCCGCATCACAAGAACACCGTCACGGCGAAGGTCTACGCAAACCAGCCGGCCGGCAGCGAAACGCTGATCACGTTGACGGTCGGGGACGTGGAATTCCTCGCGATCCAGGTCGGTCTCGTTGAATATGATATGAATCAGGACGTATTTGTCGTCTTGCATCCGGGCCGCATGAACGTGTATAATAAGAAGACGGGAAGGCTGATCAAATACGCAAAGACCAAGCATAAAGCAGGCATCGACGACTGACGCCTTTCTCCCGAACGACACCTTAAAGAAAGGAAAGAACGCAGAATGAAAAAGATCCTTGCAATCCTTCTTGCACTGACGATGACGCTCGCGCTGTTCGCGTGTTCCAACACGCCGGCGGGCAGCAACGACAAGAAGATCGTCACCGGCGTCGACGCGATCGACCTGATCGGCGAAGACGGCATCGACTGGAACCATATGTCTTCCGAAGAGCTGTATGAGATGGCGAAGAAAGAGGGCGGCTCGATCACGATCTATTCGACGACCGCGGACGCCGACACCGCGAGAAAGTATTTCCGCGACGCATATCCCGATCTGACCGTCGAATACATCTCCTGCGACACGAACACCGTTATGCCCAAGATCGAGATGGAAGCACAGAGCGGAAACCCGATGGCGGACGTGCTGATGGTCAAGGATGCTTCCGGCGAGATCTACAACGAGCTGGTGCTCTGGGACCTCGTGAAGATCTATTACCCCGCGGACGTTTGCGCGCACATCGCGCCTGAAATGCTCCAGTACGGTCTGCCGCTGTACTCCACTTTCAACCCGTGGTTCTATAACACGCGGATGTACGATTCCGTACCGATCGAGAGCTGGTGGGACATTGTCAAAGGCTACAACGTCGACACGCATTCCTATAAGGATGCGAACGGCAACGGCACGCAGTTCTGGACGATCTACTCGAAGGACATCACCGCTCCGTCGTACGCGGCGCTGTGGGCGCAGCTGATCACGGACAGCGACAAACTCAAGGCGCAGTATGAAACGCAGTACGGCGAGCCGCTGGTGTTCACCTATCAAGATCACCTGCAGAATACGCCGGGCGTTATGGAACTTCCGGAGAACAATGCGGGCGTCGAGCTGTTCTGGCGCTTCTCGCAGATGACGATCACGCCGCTGGCGGACGGCGACGCGGTCGTGGAAGCGGTGCATGATTCCGTCAACGGACCGACGCTGGGCCTGTGCTCCGCTTCGAAGCTCGACAACTCCAAGCAGTCGATGGGTGAAAGCGGCATGGATATCGCATGGGTCACGGGGCTTCAGCCCTATACCGCGCAGGACGCGGCGGCGTATTCCTACGTCGTGACCGGCTGCGACAATCCCGCAGGCGCGCGCCTGTTCATCCGCTTCATGATGGGAGACGCCGACGGGCAGAGCGGCTGCTACACCGTCTTCGACAAGCTCGGTCATTGGTCGATCCGCGATGACGTGGAATACAAAAAGTCCGGCATCACCTTTGAAGAGGTCAACCTGACCGCGCCGAACTACGAACAGATCTACGCGAACTACCCGAACGTCAAAGCGTACTGGAACCTCTGGAACAGCACCCGATAACCGGATGAACGCACCCCGCGGGGACAAAACGCACCCCGCGGGGCGCAAATGGATCGTATGGCAAAGGAACGTTCAAAACTGCAGAGATGGATCGACGACGTTACGCGCGCGCTGTTCCTCGACGAGAACGGCAAGCCGAAGAGCGCGACGTTTCTGTACGCTTTCCTGCTGGCAATCATGTATGCCGGCGTGTATGCCGCCGCCTATCTGCTTTTGCTCGATCCGCTGAACAACGCGCTGTCGGGCCTGCCTGTTTTTTGGCAGAACGTTCTCGAATACCTGATCCCGGCGCTGGTCGGAAGCGTACCCTGCGTGCTTCTGATCTTCGCCTTCCGCGGCGAGAACAAGCGGCTCGTGCCGAATGCGTACCTTTGGCTTGCCGCCTTCTTCGTCCTGACGTTTTTCGGAGAACTCCTGATTATCAACTGGTCGGACGCAGCGACGGAACTGCATCTGTTCTTCGTGATCATCGGTCTCCCCCTCCTGGTTTCGATCGTATGCGGCGGTGTTCCTGCGTTTCTGCTGTACCGCCGTGTGCTGAAAAAACGTGCCGCCGAACAGGAACAGGCGCCTCACCGTCCCTCCTTCTACAACACCTGAGCCATGCTGGAACTGTTTTTCTGCAACGTCGGCGACGGCGACGCGATCCTGATCCGGGAACGCAGACCGGACCGGCCGGATTATACGGTGCTCGTTGACTGCGGCAGACCGTTCCTCGAACCTGCCGAGGGTTCGCTCCGCAAGGAAGCGATCTGCTATCTCAAAGCGCGCGGGATCGATCATATCGATCGCATCATCCTCACGCACCTGCATATTGACCACATCGGCGGAACAATGCGGATCCTGAACGCGATCGGAACCGATCGCATCGACGCCGCCTATCTGCCTCCCGAGGATGCTGAGTGGATCACACCGTCTTTTACCTCCGTCGACAAGACGCAGAACGGACTGTGTCATATGCTGAACATCTTCCTGGACATCGTGAACGATGCGCATGCGCGCGGCGTCCGCACCGAACGCGTCCGTGCGGGAAACGAAATGCTGACGGACCGGCTGTCCGTTGCGCCGATCCTTGCGCGCCGGGAGATTCTCGACCGGCAGCGGCGCGTGTTTGACGCGCTGTACCGGGGCGAGCCGGTCGATCCGGACGAACGGTACCGGGCGGCGAAGCAGCGCAACCTGTCGAGTCTGATGCTCCGCTTCACCTACGCGGGCCGCAGCGTGCTGATCACGGGCGACCGGTACGCCGCCGACTGGGAAGACGAGGCTTCGGATCCATGCGACGTGCTGAAGGTGCCGCATCACGGCGACCCGAAGTCCATGACGGAAGCGCTCCTTCCGAAGCTGTCCCCGCAGATCGCGGTGATCTCGTGCCAGAACGATCCTTTTGCGAAAAAAGACCGCCCGAACGCGCAGATCGTCGAACTGCTTCAGAGCCGCGTGCCGCAGGTGCTCTGCACGGAGAACAAGCCACTGCCGACGCTCGCCGCGTCGACGCACAACGGCATCCGCGTTACGATCGCCGACGACGGCGCGATCGCGTGCGAAACGGAATAACGGTTGATCTTCCGCCCTGCGGCGGAATGCAATACAAACACAAGATCAATAAACAAGAGGAGGCTTATCATGAAAAAGGTACTTTCCATCATGCTGGTTCTGCTGATGGCGCTTTCGCTCTTCGCATGCACGAAGTCGGAAGATCCCAAGACGCCGGAACAGCCGACCGAAGCGCCCGCTGCCCCGACCGAGGCGCCCGCTGATCCGACCGCGGAACCGGTCGCACCCGAAGCCGCGTATGAGGGCATCGCGCTGCAGCTCAAGAACAAGACCGGCAAGACGGTCGACGCGCTGTATATCTATCCCGTCGGAGAGGACATCGGCAACAGCGTTGTCGAAGCCGGCTGGAAGGATAAGGACGTCGATGCGGACCATTATGAGCAGTTCATTTACATCGTCCGCGAAGCCGGCAAGGACATGGAAGTCAAAGTCGTCTTCGACGACGGCGAAGCGGCGATCTGGACGGTCGGCAAGCTTGCGATGTATGAAGAGCTGTCCTTCAAGAAGGGCACCGAAGTGGAGAACTGGGAACATGAAGCCGTGAAAGATGAAGACAAGCCGCAGTGCGACCTCGTTGCGGCCGTCGGCAAAACCGCGGACAACTTCTATCCCGGCTACGAACTGATCCCCATCGAGTTCAAGAACAAGACCGCCAAGAACATTACCGGCGTATGGTTCTATGAAGAAGGCGGCAAGGCGGAAGACTACAACAACATGATCGACTACCTCTATGCGGCAGACGGTTCCAAGATGGCGTCCCTCATGCCCGGCAAAGCCAAGGAAGGCGGCATGTACCTCTTCAAGTGCTTCATCCGCCCGCACACCGACAATTATTATCTGTATGTTACGTTTGACGACGGAACGGACATCACCTATCCGATCGAAGGCTGGTTCAATCCGGACGGCGACGGTCATCTGCCCAACGAGATCTCTCTGAAGAACGCGGAAGACAAGTACGACATCAAAGTCCAGTACGACGACGGCGTTCCGGAACCGATCGATTATCTTGCAGAATCGCTTGCAAAGGGCTACGTGGTCGATCAGTGGTATCCGACCTTCACGGCCGTAACGGTCGATCCGGCGGAAGTCGAAGCGGCGAAAGCGGAGCTCGCGAAGATCCCGGTTCCCGCAGCCGAAGAGCCGGACGAGCCGGTTGAGCCCGATGCGCCTGTCGAGCCCGGAGAGCCCTCCGCGGAAGTTCCGGAAGGGTACACCGGTCTCCATCTGATGGTCAAGAACAAGTCCGGCAAGGACATCGCGAAGATCTATCTCTTCCCGAACGGCGAAGACAAGGGCAAGAACATCTTCAAGACGCTTGCGGAGGTCCTCCCGACCGAGGATGAAAGCGTCGAGGGCAAGCCGCACGAGATCTTCGTCTACGTGCTGCGCGAGACGGCGAAGCTCGGCGCAATGACGCTTCGCGTCCGCTACGTGGACGAGACCGAAGTCGACTATGAGCTGGATCCGCTCGAGGACTACACCTCGTTCTCCATCAAGGCGGACGAGTTCAAACAGAAGGTCGCCGACGACGCCGAAGACATCGCGGCAATGGACGCGGTCGCCGCGGCGGGCGTTTCCACCGACGGCGAGACCTTCGAACCGATCGGATAAACGATACGGACGACAGCGCGGAGCGCGGCGGTTTTTTCGCCGCCTCCGCATTCAAACTTACGTTGAGACGGAAAGGAGCGTACGTATGAAACGAACTTTGGCGTGGATGCTGGCGGTTTTTCTGATCTGCGGGCTTCTTCCCGTCTGTGCCGTCGCGGAGAGTGAAACCGCGTGGTGGGAGCAGGATTACTGGGAAACGGACACGCTGCTGGAACTCGGCGCCGAGCTTCCGACCTATCATCCGGACGGCGGTTATTACGAGATCGCTTCGCCCGGGCAGCTCCTGTATCTGACCGGTCTCTGGAAGCCGGAGGATACGAACGGAGACGGCGCGCCGGACGCGCCGTGCAACGGAACGTATGTATTGACGGCCGATCTCGATATGGCGCCGCTGCAGGAACAGATCGGCGCGATCCTGACCGACCGGAACGACGGGGAGACGAAGGGCTACATCCCTCCGATCGCCGCGACGGTGGACGGAGATGAAAGCGAAGGCGTGCACTGCGCGTTCTTCGGCACGTTCGACGGACAGGGGCATGCGATCCGAAACCTGCGCGTCGTTCGGATGGGCGCGAAGTACTGCGGTCTGTTCGGCAATATCGGGCATGATTTCGGGCAGGGATATGTAAAGGACCTTGCGATCCTCGACGCCGAGATCGTCGGGCTCTCGTCCTGCGGCATTCTTGCCGGCGGACTCTACGGCGATGCGGACAACATCGTCTGCACGGGCACGATCGACTGCATGGAAAAGAACGCGGGCGGGCTTGCCGGCAAGATCAAGAAGAACGATAACGGCTATATCGGCGTCGCGCGCAACTGCTTCGTATACTGCGACATCGTCGTACGCGGCAAGGGCGTCGAGAACGGCGCAGCGGGCGGCGTTACCGCTTCCTGCTCCGGCGGCGGACAGGTCGTAAACTGCTACGCCGGCGGTTCGATCCGCATCGAAGGCGAGGAAGCGGACAGCGTCGGCGGTATCGTGGGCAATCTCAAGGGCGGCACGGCGATCGACAACAATGTCATGCTGCTCACTGTAATCGACGGCGAGGAGGACAGCCAGAATATCGGCTTCCTCTGCGGAAACTACGGCGGCGATTCCGGTTCGCACATCCACAACAATTATGTTTTTGACGGCACGCGGCTTTCGGGCGGCGCGGCGAGCGCGCATCCGGAAAGCGCGGCATTCGAGACCGTTTCCGGTGACACGATCCGGAGCCGGTCGTTCTTCCCGGACCGTCTCGGCTGGGATTTCGATTCCGTTTGGACCTGGGTCGGCGATGAGAACGACGGCTATCCGATGATCCGGGCGTTTGCGGAAAGCGTCGACCTGAGCGAACGCATCCGGAACGACCTCATGCTGAGATCCCCGGCGTTCCGGCTGACGGAGCCCATGGTGAACAGCGCGTTTTCGGGCGATCCCGTCGTGATCGGAACGCAGCTCGTTCTTCCGGAAGGCATGACTGCCGGAAACGCGACGCTGATGCTCGGCACGTCCAAGAAGCGCTCCGCCTGCACCGAAGCGGTTCCGATGGAGCCGACCGAAACCGGTTTTGCGGCGACGATCACGCCGGAGATCGGTACGTATTACTATTACTGCACGGCGGAGGTCGACGGACGCAAGCTGACATTCCCGACCGAAGGCACGATGCGCCTCGACGTCGTGTCTGAGACGGTGCGCTTTATTCCCGAGCAGCTCACGCTGACGCCCGGCGCGACCGTTACGGAAATGGGCTTCAACTGGATCACTGCGGCAGATGGGCTCGATGCGGAACTGCGCTGGCGCAAAGCCGGTGAGAATACGTGGAACCGGGAGCCCGTGACCGAGATCGAGCGCATCAGCGTGCGCGGCGACCGCGGCACCTTTACCTGCTATTCGTACGACCTCAGGGGACTTGAGCCGGGTACGGACTACGAGTATATGGCGGTCACGAACGACGGCAGCGCCGACTATCAGAGCGCAGTATACACGTTCCGCACGCTGCCGGGCGAAAAGGAATTCTCCTTCGTCGTGATCTCCGACCTGCAGGCAACCAACGAGGAAGGCTATCTTCCCTACTATTACACCGCGAAAGCGTTTCTGACCGACACGCTGCATCCGGACTTCGTTGTAAACCTCGGCGACCTGACCGAGGATGACACGACTGCGGAATGGCAGTACCTGTTCGAGGTGCTCGGCGAGATCGTCGCAACGACGCCGACCGCATTCGTTCCCGGCAATCATGAATCCAAAGGCGACGTGATCTACTCGCACTTCAAGGGCCGCACGAACCTGCCGCAGGGCATCGACGATCCGATCCTTGCGGAAACGACCTCCTCATTCGTCGTCGGCGACGTATGCTTCGTAACGCTGAACACCGAGCCGTACACCGGCGTCGACGGCGCGAACGCGGCGAACGACAAGATTGCCTTCTACGAACAGGAGAAAGCATGGGCGAAGGAGGTCTTCGACGCGTCCGGCTGCAGGTACCGCATCATCGTTGCGCATGCAGGACTCGTGCAGGACGATCCGGTCGCGACCGCGTTCCTCGAACAGATGTGCGAAGAGCTTCACGTGGACCTGTACTTCAACGGACATATCCACAACTACTTCCGCGCAACCGTGAACGGCAGAGGCGAGAAGGCCGATCCCGGCGACGCAACGACCTTCGTGACCACCAGCCCGATGGGCATGAAATTCGACGATTACGACGGCGAACTGGACGGTGTTCTGGGCTTCCAGACCGGCGGTCACTCCGACGAGCGCCAGTACTTCACGTACGTTGAGGTCAGGGAGGACGGCATTACCGTTACCGCCTATCAGCGGACGCAGGCGGGCGATGCAAGCATTACGAAGTGCGGCGACTACACGGTGATCGACTCCTTTGCGATCAGAAAGGCTTCTCAGGAACCCGAACCGGCCGAACCCACGGCGGCGCCTTCGGACGAACCCGCGGCGGAGCCCGCGAAAAGCGGCGTCTCGCCCGTCGTCTGGGTCCTGATCGGTGTCGGCGCGGCGGCTGCCGCGGCGTTCGCGGCGGTCTTCGTCATCCGCAGAAAGAAGCGCGGCGCGGACGCATAATTCCGCGCAGATTTTCCGGCGTCTGTCCATTCGCTCCGATCGGATGAACGGACCGAGACGCCGAACTTTTTTTCGTCCGTTACGCAAACGTTTACGAAGTATCGGAAGCGGAACGGTGAAGAGCAATAACAAAGGAAAAGAGGTATTTATGGAAAACTTATTCTGGATCGGTTTTGTCGGCGCGGCGCTTGCCGGGGGTTATGCGCTGCTGCAAACAAAAAAAGTCCTCTCCTTTTCGGAGGGAACAAGCCGCATGAAGCAGATCGCGGGCGCGATCCGCGAGGGCGCGAACGCCTATCTTCACCGGCAGTATAAGACCGTCCTTCCGGTCTTTGCGGTCATCTTTGTGATCCTTACGGTGATGGCGTTTGCAAGCGGCGGCAAGATGCTTTCGAAGTTCACGCCGTTTGCGTTTCTGACCGGCGGGATCTGGTCGCTTCTGGCCGGATTCATCGGCATGAAGATCGCGACACACGCGAACGCGCGCACGGCGCAGGCGGCGAGCGAAGGGCTGAACCGCGGTCTTCGCGTGGCGTTTTCGGCGGGCTCGGTCATGGGCTTTACCGTCGTCGCGCTCGGCATTCTGGATATAACGCTTTGGTTCGTTCTGCTGCGTTACGTGTTCGGTGTAACGAGCGATACGATGATCGGCAATATCATGGTCATGAACGGAATGGGCGCTTCCTTCATGGCGCTGTTCGCCCGCGTCGGCGGCGGCATCTACACGAAGGCGGCGGACGTCGGTGCGGACCTTGTCGGTAAGGTTGAAAAGAAGATCCCCGAGGACGATCCGAGAAATCCGGCAACGATCGCGGACAACGTCGGCGACAACGTCGGCGACGTCGCGGGAATGGGGGCAGACCTGTATGAGTCGTACGTCGGTTCGATCCTGGCAACGTTCGCGCTGTCCGCGATCGGCGGCTACGGATTTGCGGGCATGTTCCTGCCGATGATGCTCGCCGTGACCGGCATTCTGTGTTCGATCATCGGCGCGCAGCTCGTACGCGTCAAAGAGAATGCAACGCAGAAAACGCTCCTGCGCACGCTCCGTACCGGAACCTATACCGCCGCGGCGCTGTCCGCAGTGCTCGCGCTGCCGCTGACGTATCTGACGTTCCACGGCGTCGAAGGCTCGACGGTCTTCCCCGGCATTGCGGGAACCAACTGGTTCGGCATCTACGCGGCGATTTTAAGCGGTCTCGCCGCGGGCTGCATGATCGGCTTCTTCACCGAATTCTTTACCTCCGAATCCTACCGGCCGACGCGCAACCTCGCCGCGACCTCACAGACCGGCTATGCCACGATCATTATCGGCGGCATCTCGCTCGGCATGGAATCGGCGCTGACCTCGATCCTGATCGTCTGCGCGGCGGTGCTCGTCAGCTACTTTGCGGCGGGCGGCTCCACGGCGATCGTCGATGCGAACGGCCACTTCCTTGAGACCTTTAACCGCGGGCTTTACGGCATCGGCATCGCGGGCGTCGGCATGCTGTCCACGCTCGGCATCACGCTGGCGACCGACGCGTACGGTCCCGTCGCGGACAACGCAGGCGGCATCGCGCAGATGGCGGGCATGGACCCGGTCGTACGCGAGCGCACCGACGCGCTGGATTCTCTGGGCAACACCACTGCGGCGACCGGCAAGGGCTTTGCGATCGGCTCGGCTTCGCTGACCTCGCTTGCTCTTCTCGTCTCCTATGTCAACATCATTCAGGATAAGACGGATGCGGTGCTGAACTTCTCCATCATCAATCCGACGGTGCTCATCGGCATGTTCATCGGCGCGATGCTCGTGTTCGTCTTCTCGGCGGTCACCATGAACGGCGTCGAGCGCGCGGCGCAAAAGGTCGTCATAGAGGTGCGGCGGCAGTTCCGCGAGATCCCCGGAATCCTGGAAGGGACCGCAACGCCGGAATACGGCAAATGCGTTTCGATCTGCACCAAAGGCGCGCTCCGTGAAATGGTCGTTCCGGCGTGCATGGCGGTCATCGTTCCGATCCTCGCAGGGCTGATCCTCGGACCGACCGGCGTCGTCGGCCTGCTCGCCGGCGTTTCCGTCGCCGGCTTTGCGGTCTCGGTGTTCATGTCCAACGCAGGCGGCGCCTGGGACAATGCGAAGAAGTATATCGAAGAGGGCCACTTCGGCGGCAAGGGATCGAAGCCGCATAAGGCTTCCGTCGTCGGCGACACGATCGGCGATCCGTTCAAGGATACCTCCGGTCCGTCGCTGAACATTCTGATCAAGCTCTGTGCGACCGTCTCGATCGTCTTCTCGGGACTGATCGCGCTGATCCATCTCATGTAAATTCCTCCTTATCTGTGCAAAGGATCGCTCCCGTTTTCGGGAGCGATCCTTTGTTATACAAAAAGACCCGATCCGTGCGGATCGGGTCTTTCGGGTTCGGAACTCAATACTTTCTTGCGTCCTTGACGTGTGCAAGATGGCCCTCGTAAGCTTCCAGGTTTCTCGGATTCTCGCTTACCTCCGTGTCGCCGACGCGCCACCAGGAGCCGTAGCCTTCCGTCATGGATTTGGGCAGTACGCGGATATCGAACACGACGGGAACGCCTTCGATCTTCTTGGCTTCTTTGATCGCCGCTTTCATTTCTTCGATCGTATGGATCGTGAACGAACGGCAGCCGTAGCCCTCGGCGATCTTTGCAAAGTCGACGGGAATGAACGCGCCGGAATGCTCGCCGTCCTCACCGCGGAAACGAAGCTCCGTGCAGAGCGTGTCGTTGCCGTGCCCGACCTGCAGGTTGTTGATGCAGCCGAATGAGGCGTTGTTGAACACGCAGACGTTGATCTTTTTGTGTTCCTGCACCGCGGTCAGAAGCTCCGAATGGAGCATGACGAAGCTGCCGTCGCCGACCATCGCGTATACGTCGCGGTCGCCGATTGCGTACTTGACGCCCAGTGCGCCGGAGATCTCATAGCCCATGCAGGAATAGCCGTATTCCATGTTGTACGTGTCTGCGCCGCGCGCGCACCACATGCGCTGCATGTCGCCCGGAAGCGAGCCGGCCGAGCCGATCGCCACGTCGTCGGGGTCGATCGTGAAATTGATCGCACCGAGCACGGCGGTCTGCGTCAGATCCGCGTTCAGGTCCTTTGCAAAGCGGTCGGCGCTCTTCGCGTTCGCGTCGTTGACCTCGGGCACGTACCCTTCGCCGTACGCAGTGTGCTGCAGGCGGTCAAGTTCTTTGAACCAGCGTGCGCGCGCGTCTTTAACTTCGTTCGTATACGGCGCTTTATATCCGTCGAGCGCGTCAAGGAGCGCAGGAAGCGCGCGTTTTGCGTCTGCGATCACCGGAACGGCGTCGAGCTTGTACGCCTGGAACTCGGATACGTTGATGTTGACGAACTTCGCGTCGTCACGGAACAGCCACTTCGACGCGGTCGTAAAATCGGTATAGCGTGTGCCGACGCCGATGACGACGTCCGCTCCCTTGGCGATCTCGTTCGCCGCGGAGCAGCCGGTCACGCCGATGCCGCCGAGGTTCAGTTCGTGGTCATAGGGGATCGCGCTCTTGCCCGCCTGCGTCTCGCCGAACGGAATGCCGGTTGCTTCGGCAAACGCCTTGAACTCCGCATGCGCTTCGCTGTAACGAACGCCGCCGCCGCAGATCAGAAGCGGCTTTTTCGCGGCTTTGATGATCTTCGCCGCCTCTTCGATCGCTTCCGTCTCGGGCAGACGCCGTGCAAGACGCCAGACGCGCTTCATAAAGAAGCTCTCCGGATAGTCGTACGCTTCGCCCTCGACGTCCTGCGGAATCGCAATGCAGACCGCGCCGGTGTTCGCGGGATCGGACAGCACGCGGAACGCGGAGATCATCGCGCTCATCAGCTGTTCGGGACGGACGATGCGGTCCCAGTAGCGGCAGACCGCGCGGAACGCGTCGTTGGTGGAGATCGAAAGATCGTTGACCTGCTCGATCTGCTGCAGCACCGGATCGGGCTGACGGCAGGCGTAGACGTCGCCGGGCAGGATCAGCACCGGGATATTGTTCGCGGTTGCCGTCGCGGCGGCGGTCACCATATTGGCGGCGCCGGGACCGACGGACGAAGTCACCGCGATGATCTTTTTGCGCTTCATCTGCTTGGCAAAGGCGACGGCGGTGTGCGCCATGCCCTGCTCGTTCTTGCCCTGCCACACTTTGAGACGGCGCGTCTCCTGCCGAAGCGCCTGACCGAGCCCGACCACGTTGCCGTGTCCCGGCAGCATAATCACGCCTTCCACAAACGGATGTTCGATTCCGTCATAGGCGATGTACTGGTTTTCCAAAAAGCGAACCAACGCCTGCGCCATAGTGAGTCGTACGGTTTTCATAGAGCCCTCCTGTGTTCAACCCTGAAAGATATGTTCGTTCGCGTCCGGCTTCCAAAGCCAGCTGTGTTCGGGATCGTCGATGCGCGTTTTTTTCCACGGATCGCCGTCCAGATGCCGGATCCCCCACGCGTAGCACATGGCGTAGCCCGGCGCGCAGACCTGCGAATGGAAGCCGTGCGCAATCGTCGCCATGCCGTTGTGCTCGGTCTTGTAGATCTCGCCGTTACTGAATCCCGCGCCGAAGCCCTGCGGATGGTCGAACCGATAGAAATACACCTCCGGCTGCGGATGATGATGCGGCGGATAGGAAGACCAGCGGCCCGGGAAGTTCAGCACCTCGCCCAGCACCATATTGGAAAACGGCGCGTTTTCATAATCAAAGAACGTTTTGATCTCGCGGCGCATCGCACCCATCAGCTCGCCGTTCGCGCCGGCGTGCTGCACCTGTACCGTTTCCGGCGTATAGAGGACCGGTTCATAATCGCGCGCGTTTTTCGTTTGCTGAACGAACAGCTCGGAATGCGCGTGCGCTTCGATCCGGATCGCGATGCCGCGCGGACACAAGAGGCAGTACCCCTCGCGGTGAAAGGTGTCGGGACGGTCCGCCTCGACGGTCTGTTCCGCCCACTTGAGCGTGACGCGGCCTTCAAACAGCAGCACCGCGGTCTCCTTTTCCGGTTCTTCGATCAGATAGACGTCGCCGGGTTCCATGACGAGCAGTCCGACGTCCATCTGCGTGCCGAGATCGTCTTTATCCGCGTCGATGTAAACGTTATACCCGCGCTGCGGTTTCCTGTTGAAATACATAGGCGCTTTCCTCACAATCCCGTATGTTCCGCAATGTATCTGCGGCCCTTGATCGCGTATTCCAGCGGATTCGCCTTCGCGGGATCCTGCTCGGCTTCCACAAGCAGCCAGCCCTCGTAATTTGCGTCGGACAGCGCTTTGAAGACCGGATCGAAATCCACGTCGCCGTCTCCCGGCACGGTGAACGCGCCGTTGCGGACCGCGGTCAGAAAGCTCCAGTCGTTCTTCCTTGCTTCTTCGACGACCGGAAGCCGCATATCCTTGAGATGCACGTGCCCCACGCGATCGACGTACTCTTTCAGCATCGCAAGCGGATCTTCGCCGGCGAAAGTGAAATGACCGGTATCGTAGCACAGGAACACATAGCGCGGATCGGTATTCGCCATCATGCGGTCGGTCTCCTCCGCGGTCTGCACGACCGTTCCCATGTGGTGATGGAAGCAGAGCTTGAAGCCGCGCTCATACGCGATCTTGCCGAGCGCATCCAGTCCTTTCGTGAAGCGCTCCCAGCCCGCGTCGTTCATAACGGGCTTGTGATTGCCGGTCAGGATCGGCGTATCGACCTGCCCCTGAATCGAATAACTCTGCTCCGAAACGTTGATGCGGTTCGCGCCGACGGCGGCAAGGAAATCAAGTTCCCTTGTAAAGTCCGCGATATTTTCTTCAAGCGTCTTTGTCAGCAAGAACGACGAGAACCAGCGGCTTGCGATGCGCATGCCGCGCAGATCCAGCTCCCATTTGAGCTCCTTCGGATCCTTCGGGTATTTGTTGCCGATTTCGCAGCCCGTAAAGCCCGCCAGCGCCATTTCGCTGACGGTCTGCCGGAACGTGTTTTCCGCGCCGAGCTCCGGCATGTCGTCGTTGCACCAGCCGATCGGGGCGATGCCGAGTTTCACTTTTTCTGCGTCAAACAGTGCCATGGCTTTTCTCCTTTCAGATTCTTGCGACGCCGCTGCGTCTTGCCGCCTCTGCGACTGCCGCCGCGACCGCCTTGCCCACGCGCGGGTCGAAGGCCTTCGGAATGATGTAGTCCGCCGAAAGTTCTTCGTCCGAGATCAGGTCGGCCAGCGCCTTCGCCGCCGCCATCTTCATCTCCTCGTTGATGTCGCTTGCGCGGACGTCGAACGTGCCGCGGAAGATGCCCGGGAACGCGAGGACGTTGTTGATCTGGTTCGGGTAGTCGCTTCTGCCCGTTGCGATGACCTTTGCGCCGCCGGCCTTCGCGTCGTCCGGGAAGATCTCCGGCGTCGGGTTCGCGCAGGCAAAGACGATCGCGTCCCGATTCATGGTTTTGACCATCTCGGTCGTGACCGTGCCGGGCGCCGAAACGCCGATGAACACGTCCGCGCCTTTGAGCATGTCCGCAAGGCTGCCCGCCTTGTGCTCAAGGTTCGTGACCTCCGCCATCTCTTCCTTGATCCAGTTCAGACCGTCGCGTCCCTTGTAGATCGCGCCCTTGCGGTCGCACATGGTGACGTTTTGGAAGCCCGCGGAAAGCAGGAGCTTGACGATCGAGACCGCCGCCGCGCCCGCGCCGGAGGTGACGACCTTGACGTCCTCCTTTTTCTTGCCCACGACCTTCAGCGCGTTGGTGAGCCCCGCGAGCGTGATGACCGCGGTGCCGTGCTGGTCGTCGTGGAAGATCGGGATGTCGCATTTTTCCTTGAGCTTGCGTTCGATCTCAAAGCAGCGCGGCGCGGAGATGTCCTCCAGATTGATGCCGCCAAAAGACCCGGAGAGCAGATACACCGCGTTGACGAACTCGTCCACGTCGTGCGTCTTGATGCACAGCGGGAACGCGTCGACGTTGCCGAACGACTTGAAGAGCACGCACTTGCCCTCCATGACGGGCATGCCGGCTTCGGGACCGATGTCGCCGAGGCCCAGCACCGCGCTGCCGTCGGTGATGACCGCGCAGAGATTGTGGCGGCGGGTGAGCTCATAGCTCTTGTTGATGTCCTTCTGGATCTCCAGGCACGGCTGCGCCACGCCGGGGGTGTAAGCCAGGCTCAGGTCCTCTTTGGTCGCCACGGGAACCGTTGCGATGACTTCGATCTTGCCCTTCCATTCTCCGTGCAGCCGGAGCGACTCTTTTGCGTAATCCATAATCTTCTCCTTGATTCAGTAATACTTATTTCACTACGGCCGGCAGGGTGGAGCCGCCGTACGGCATTGCCAAGACCTTTGCGTTCGATCCGAGTTTTACGAATGCATGATCGAGCGCTTCCTGTGCGCTTTTGTACGGTTTGAGGAAGATCGAGCGCACGAAATCGTCGTCGAGTTCCGAGACGAGATCGACCTCCGCGCGTTCCAGGACCATCGCGATTGCGGCGGCTTTGTGACCGCCGAGTTTGAACTCACGTCCGATCCGTTCGATCAGCGCGCGGGCATTCGGTGCGGTCGTCATCCATTCTTCGAACGTTCGTTCGCCCAATCCTTCCTTACAGGAACCGATCAGAATGATGATGCCGCCGTCTTTGACCGCATGCTTCGCGTTGTCCAGCGCTTTCTGCGTCTGGTACAGATTAAGGTCCTTCGGCGCGCCGCCCTGCGAAACGAGCACGATGTCCGCCGCGGCTGCGAGCTCCTTCCGATAAAGCCGGTCAAGGAACCGGCAGCCCTCGCGATGCGCCTTGACGGCGTCGCCCGCAACGGCGCAGAGGATCTCCTTGTGTTCCGAGAGCACGACGTTGAGAATGAAGTCGATGCCGACCATCGCGCCGGCCTCCTCGATGTCCATGCGCAGCGGATTCGTTTCCAGCGCGCCGGCGCAGCATTCGGGCTGTACCATCCGGCTGTGATTCGCCTGGATCGCCGCGCGAGTGGATACGCCGGGCATGATCGCCTTTGCGCCGCCGGAATAGCCGGCGAAATAGTGGTACTCGATATTGCCGAGACAGATCCTGCGGTCGGCCTCTGCCACAACGCGCGTGATATCCACCGGCGTTCCGCGCGAGGTCGTACCGAACGGCACGCAGTCGTCCGGATCGCTGTCCGCGCAGCGGATCTCGTTCCAGGCGCGTTCGCCCGCGAGCCGGCGCTTTTCCTCGTCGGTCTGTCTGCGGTGACTGCCGAGCGCAAAGACGAGCGTGATGTCTTCGGGACGCACGCCGCCTGCGTACAGTTCGTCGAGCAGCGCGGGCATGACTTTTGCGGTCGGCATCGGACGCGTGATGTCGCTGGTGACGATCGCAACCGTCTCGCCCCTGTGCACAATGTCCCGAAGCCGCGGCGATCCTATGGGGGTTTTGAGCGCGCGTTCGACCTCCGCCTCGCCGGTCAGTCCGACGGGAACCTCGTTTGCGTGCAGCTCGCCGATCAGATTTTCATCCGGCACGTCGACTTCCTGAAAGCCGGTGCCGAACCCGAATCGCAGTTTCATACTATTTCCTTGCGAGGACGGTCCTGACCTGTTCTTCGATATGCGCGGCGGTCAGACCGAACCGCTCCTGAAGGTATCCCTGCGTGCCGACTTCGCCGAACTCGTCCTCGACCGCGACGACGGCGGCGGGGACGGGGCAGCGCTCCGCCAGCACTTCAAGGATTATATCGTACAGACCGCCGTGACGGTTGGCGTTTTCCGCGACGACGACGGCGCCGCATTTCTTCGCCCATGCTTCGATCGCGTCCGCATCGATCGGCTTGATCGTGAAGCAGTCCACGACGGCGGCGGAAACGCCCTGCGCCTCCAGCGAAGCGGCGGCCTGCAGCGCTTCGTGCAGCATCAGCCCCGCGGCGAAAATGACGGCGTCGGTCCCTTCTCTGAGCGTGACGGCCTTGCCGATCTCAAGTTCGCTTCCGTCCGCATAGATGCGCGCAAGCTGTTTTCTGCCGACGCGGATGTACTTGATGCCCGGACGGTTCTGACACTGTTTGAGAACGCTGATAAGACATACAGGATCGGACGCGTCGATGACGGTCGCACCGGGAAGCGCGTTATAAAGCGCAACGTCCTCGAACGGCATATGTGTGCCGCCGTTCATTGTGGCGGTGACGCCGGGATCGGTGCCGATAACGGTGATGTCGTTCTTCGCGTAGCCGCCGGACAGGAAGATCTGGTCATAGATGCGGCGCGATGCAAATGTGCCGAAGCTGTGGATGATCGGCTTGAACCCTGCGACCGCAAGTCCGGCCGCGACGCCCGCCATGTTGGCTTCGGCGATGCCGCAGTCGACAGCGCGCTCCGGGTTTGCCTTCGCCCATTTCAGCGTGCTGATGCAGCTCATCAGGTCGGCGTCGAGATAGATCGCATTTTCGTCCGCATTCACGATTTCGGCGATCGTTTCACCCAGCACGTCCTTGCAAAGGCGCGGATTCAGTTCTCCGTTATAAACGATCTTCATGGTTCAGCCCTCCAGTGCTTCGAGTTTCTGCCTGAGCTCGGCGGTCCATCGTTCAAAGCGTTCGTCGGTCACCGGCATACTGTGGTTCATGGCGGTCTGTTCGACCTCGTCCACACCGTGACCCTTGACGGTGTCAAGCACGATTGCATACGGCTTGTCGCCGCCCGCGCGCGTACGTTCGAGCGCGGCGGCGATCTGCGCCACGTCGCCGCCGTCGACCATGACGGTATCAAAGCCGAACGCCTCCATCTTGGCGACAAAATCGCCCATCGGCAGAACGTCGTCGAGATAGCCGTCCAGCTGGCGCTTGTTCCAGTCGATCAGCACGACGAGGTTCGAAAGCTTTTTCGCACTCGCGAACAGGAAGGACTCCCAGCACTGACCCTCTTCCGCTTCGCCGTCCCCGACGATCAGAAAGACGCGGTTCTTCCGCCCCTTGATCCGGTTTCCGAGCGCAAGACCCGCCGCCTGCGAGGTGCCCTGTCCGAGAGAGCCGGTCGTGACGTCGACGCCGGGCGTTTTGTTCCGGTCGCAGTGGCTCGGAAGCCGTGTTCCGCCGCGGTTCAGGGTCTTGAGTTCCTCATAGGGGAAGAACCCTTTCAAAGCGAGCGTCGCATAAACCGCCGGACCCGCGTGTCCCTTTGAAACGACGAGACAGTCGCGATCCGCCCATTTCGGATCCTCGGGGCGGACGTTCATTTCGCGCCCGTAGAGCACGGCCAGCGTATCGGCGATGCTCATCGCGCCGCCGACGTGACCGGACCCGATCGAATGGATCGCCTCAAGCGCCGCCATGCGGATGCGGATCGCAAACGCCCGGAGATCCTTTTGTTCCTGGTATTCCATAAACTCTCCTCCTTATCGTTGCGGCAGCAGGGAACCGTGCCGGAGCGCCTTGACGACCGGCAGTTCCTCGCCGCTCAGAAAACGGATCAGTGCGCCGCCGCCGGTGCAGATATAGCCGATTTTGTCGGTCAGCTTATATTTTTCGGTCGCCGTGATGCTGTCGCCGCCGCCGAGCACCGTAAAGCCCTCGGTATCGGCAAGCGCCTGCCACAGCGCTTTCGTGCCGTATTCGCTCGGCTCCTGTTCAAAGACGCCCATGGGACCGTTGACAAACACCGTCTTGGCGGAAAGGATGCAGGTCCGGTATGCCTCGGCGGTCGCATGCCCGACGTCGACAGCGGATACGTCCTCCGGCATCAGGAAAACCGGCGCCTCGCGCCGTTCGCCGTTCTCGACCCACGCAAGGTCCTCCGGCAGTCTGATCTTGTTGCCGAATTGCCGGTACAGCTCCTTTGCGCGATCAAAAAACTCCGTATAGTTCGATTTCACAATGAACGCGCGGCTGCCGCGGCCGATCTCGTGTCCGAGCGCGATCAAAAAGATGTTCGCCACCAGACCGCCGGTGAGGATCGTGTCGGCGATCCCGCGTTCGAGAACCGTCTGCATCATCTGAAATGCGTCGGCGATCTTCGCACCGCCGAGGGCAAACACGCACGGACGTTCCGGGTTTTCCATGACCGACGATACGGTGCAGTATTCCTTCTCAAACAGCCGCCCCATCGCAGAGGGAAGCACCTGCTCGAACCCGCACAGACTCGGCTGATCGCGGTGCGCTGCGGCAAAGGCGTCGCATACATACAGGTCCGCCAGCGGCGCAAGCTTCTCTACAAGCAGCGTTTTTGCCTGCTGCTCGTGCGTGAGCCGCAGGTTCTTTTCAAACAGCGTCTGCTCCTCCGCGACAAACCGCACATTGTCCAAAAGCAAAACATCGCCATCCTTTAGATCGCGAATGGCTTGCCTTGCCGCGGGACCGCAAACGTCGTCGATCCACTGCACTTCTTTTCCGAGAAGTGAGGAAAGGATCGCCGCATGCGGCCTTGTCGTATAAAAGTTTTTGTACTCGATATCGCTGCCCTGATGCGCCAGCAGGACGACTCTGGCGCCTTTTTCGCTGAGCTCGCGGATCGTCGGCACGCAGGCCGTGATGCGGTTGATGCTTTTCAGCGTCCCCGCATCACGATCCACGGGCTGATTGATATCCACACGGCAAAGGACCGTTTTGCCGCGTACCTCGAGTTCGTCCAGCGTTCTGATTCCGAATCGCATGTTGAACCTCTCTGTTATTTCTGCAGTTTCTTGAACCGACCGATCTTCAGATATTCGTTGGTCTTTGCGGTGCCTTCCTCGCGGGTGAGCTGCATCTTCATTGCGGCGCGGATCGCGTCGATCGTTTCGGGGATCGTCACGCTCTCCTGCGGAATGTTGATCGCGTACATGATGTCGTTGCCGCTCTCGACGATGCTGTCCTCCCAGAGTCCGATCTCGTACATGTCGCCTCTGCGGTTGCCGAGATCGCGCGCGTATTTGAACAGGCTCGCGTTGCCCTTGAAGCCCTCGTCGATCGTGACGGTGCGGATGCGCGGGTGCTTCCGGAACGCCTCGAGCGCCATCTCGCGCGTGATCTTTTTGCCGTCCTTTGCGGTCGCGAGGACGGTGATGATATGTCCGTGCGTGACCGGCGTGTGCACGAGGATGCCCGTCGCCTCCACGTGCGGCATGATCGTCATCAGATCGACCGCCTGATGCGAAGGCGCCTTATCGATCTGCAGCGCGTTGGTCAGTCCGCGGTGATAATCGCCCGGGTCCGCGACGCGGCGGATGATCGTGATCGCGACCTTCTCAATGCCGATCTCGCGGTCGAGGCAGTCGACGGTACGGATGAGACCGGTGGTGTTGCAGCTCGTGAGCTTCAGGTAGTCCTGACCGACGCCCTTTTCATAGTTCGCATAGCCGTGGAAGAACACGTCCGCGACGGAGTTCTTTTCGCCGCCCTGGAAGATCGCCTTGACGCCGACCTTCTGATAGAGCTCTTTATTCTTTGCGCCGACGCCACCGGGGGAGGAGTCGAGCATGATATCGACGCTGCGGCAGAGCTCTTCAAACGTGCCGGCGACGGGGATGTCGTACCGGTCGAACGCTTCTTTGTCCGCGCCGTCGACCAGATACAGATTGTACCTGACGTTGTTCGCGCCGATCATATCGTTTTCGCGCAGCGCGCGGATCGCAAGCGTCGGAGCGAGATCCGCGATGCCCACGAGTTCCATATCGCCCTGCAGGGCGACGCCGTCAGCCAGACGCTGACCGATCGTGCCGTAACCGGCTACGCCGACTCTGATTTTTGCCATAAGAGACTCCTTTCCGATTTTGTCAAATTTCGTCGATCCGGACGGGACGGTTTTCTTTGAGAGACTTGCTGCATGCGAGCGCGAGCTTGATGGACAGAAGTCCGTCCTCGATGCCGACCCACGGATCCCTGCCGTTCTTCACGCAGTCGATGAACTCGCGGACCTCCGCCTGATACGAGCCCATGTAGCGCTCGAGGAAGAACCACAGCGGCTTTTCACCGGTCACGCCGTCCACCGTGGACAGGACAATGTTGGATTCACTGTCGTTTGCGTTCATCACGCAGCCCTTTGAACCGAACACCTCGCCGCGCTGATCGTAGCCGTAGACCGCCTTGCGCGAGCCGTCGATCGTTGCGAGCGCGCCGTTGCTGAGCTTCAGTGTGATCGTGACGGTGTCCACGTCGCCCGCTTCGCCGATCGCGGGATCGATCAGGCACGCGCCCTGCGCATACAGCTCGACGATCTCCTGACCGGAGAGATAGCGCACCATGTCGAGGTCGTGGATCATCATGTCCATAAAGATGCCGCCGGACACCGCAACGTACTTGGCGGGTGGGGGCTCCGGATCGCGGGACGAAATGCGGACGAACTGCACCTCGCCGATCTTGCCGTCCTCGATCGCCTTGCGCATTGCACGGTAGTTGTGATCGTAACGGCGATTGAAGCCGACCTGATAGACGAGCTTCTTTGGGCTGGCCGCCAGCGCCGCCTTAACCTCTTCGATCTTTGCAATGCTCTGGTCGATCGGCTTTTCGCAGAAGACGTGCTTGCCCGCAGCGATCGCTTCGAGCGAGAGCTGCGCGTGCTGATCGGTCGGCGCGCAGATCAGAACGGCGTCGATGTGCGGATCATTCAGGATCTCGTGATAGTCCGCGCAGACGTTTTCGATGCCGACGGACTTTGCCCATGCGGCGACTTCGGGCTTCATATAGGGGTCCGCAAGCGCGACGATCTTCGCGTCCGGCACGCCCGTAAGAATGCTCTTTGCGTGGACCTGTCCGATGCGGCCCGCGCCGATGATACCGACATTTACCATAAAATACCTCCTGAAATGAATTGGAATCCTTTATTCGCAGTACGGCGCGCCCTTGCCCTCGACGAGCGACGCATAGGTGCGCTGTATTTTTGCCCAGTTCTGATCGCGGTCAAGCGCGACGCCTCTGCCGACGCCGGACACGATGAGTCCGACGCCCTTCTGCTCCATCGTTTCGCCGAATTCCCGCAAAAGCGCCGGCGCGCTGCCGGGCTCCGTGGAACGTCCGTCGAAGATGACGTGTACATAAACGTCCTGTACGCCCGCCTTCTTCGCCATGTCCAGAAGCGCCAGCGGGTAGTCGATCGACCCGTGCGAGGACTTCTTGGTTAAAAGCGCAAAGAGATGCAGCGCAGTGCCGCGTTCCTTGACGGTTTCGAGCGTCTTCAAAAACACCGGGTTTTCGGCAAACGAGCCGTCCTTCATGGCGTTGTCAAGCCGCACGTCGTCCTGCAGCACCACGCGCCCCGAGCCGAGGTTAATGTGCCCCGCCTCGGAATTGCCCGTTTTGCCCTCCTTCAGTCCGACCGCGGGACCGGACGCCTCGAGCTTTGCATAGGGGTAATTAGAGAGAAGCATATCCCACTCCGGCGTCGGCGCCGTGAAGATCGGGTTGTTGTCGGTCGGCCTGTCCAGTCCCCAGCCGTCGCAGATCAAAAGCAGCACCTTGCCGGCGTGTCCGAAGCGGAACAGCGGGGATCCGGTCATTTCCGCAGGCTGCTCGAGCCCCATCGCGGAGAGGATCGTCGGCGCAACGTCGCAGAGCTTGCCGGTCGTCTTCAGCTGTTCGACGCCTTCGCCGAGCGCAACGCAGGCGACGGGATTGGTCGTATGCGAAACGTGCGGCTTGCCTTCGGGCGTGTGCAGGACTTCGATATTGCCGTGGTCGGCGGTCACAAGAACAGTGTACCCCTTTTCACACGCGTGCGCAACGACTTTACCGACGTATCTGCTGATCGCTTCGCAGGCGACGGGCTTTGCGGAATCGGAAGACGTATGCCCGATCACGTCGCCGTTCGCGAAGTTTGTGACGATGAAATCATAGCCCTTGTCCAGACCGTCGCAAAGCGTCTGCGCGACCTCCGGAAGTTTCAGTTCCGGAACGGTCTCGAACGGAACGCCCTTCGGAGAAGGGATCCGGATGTCGTCTTCGCCGTCGAACGGAATCTGATTGCCGCCGTTGAAGAAGAACGTCACGTGCGCAAACTTTTCGCTCTCCGCAAGGTGCATCTGCGTCTTTCCGTTTGCGGCGAGCACCTCGGCGAGCGTCTTCTGCACCTTGCTCGGCGCAAACGCGATCGGCAGATAGGTGTAGCGCTCGCTGTACATGGTGAGGATGACGAAATCCAAAGGATCGAGCATCGTGCGCTCGAAGCCCTTGAAGTTCGGATCGGTGAACGCGTCGGTGAGTTCGGTCTCGCGCTCGCCTCTGCGGCAGCAGAAGATCACGCCGTCGCCGGGCTTCACCAGACCCACCGCGCGGTCGCCGTCATACAGGTTCATCGGCTCGAAACCGTATTCCGAGCCGCCGTTGTTTGCGTAGATCCGTTCCACGGCGCGCGCCAGCGCGTCTCCGCCGGAAAACTTGTACTGTGCCATTGTCTGCTCCTTTCCGATGCTTACCTGATGCGCGGCGCGGGATCTTCCGCGGTCTCGGGACAGAATCTTCCTTCGCCCGGGAAGACCTTCAAAAGCTCATCAAAATGATGAATGATGCAGTCCGGACGGTTCTCTTCAGTCAGCTTGAATTCCAGCCCGCCGGGATATTCCGCGCCGACCGTGCCGGCAAAGTTCGACTGCTTTGCGCCGATGATGTCGCGCTTCAGGTTGTCGCCGACGAAGCAGCTTTCCTCGGGACGCACGCCCGCTTCCGACAGCGCGAGGAAGTAGATCGCGGGATGCGGCTTCCTTAACATCGTCACCGAGCTCTGCTGCACCGTGCAGAACAGGTCGCGGATGCCGTCGCGGTCAAGCCACTCGTCGATCTCGATCGTGCCGATCAGGTCGCTGATGATGCCGACGAGATACCCGCGCTTTCTCAATTCGCGGACGGTCTCGACGCCCTTTTCGACGACCACGCGTTCGCCCTTCGCTCTGCGGAAGCAGTAGGTCAGCTCCTTTGCCGCTTTCTCGATCTTATCGCGGTCCCATTCGGGCACGAGCCAGCGTGTCCAGAGCATCTCCTCCGGCGCTTCGCACATGTATTTCAGCGCCCATTCGCGATAGCCGTCGTAGCGCTTGTTCAGGAAATCATAGAACGCGTCGGGATCCATATCGGTGCCGCACAGTTCCTTGATGCGTCCGCGCGCCTCCGCGATAAAGGGACGGTTGTCCTCGTCGACCACGCGGAACGTGCCGCCGAGGTCCAGAAAGATCGCTTTGATGCCCTGCTTCATGCTCATACCCTCCGTACCTTGTCCCATGCGACGTGCGGCGCCTTCGGGAAGATCTCTTTGAGCTCGTTGAAATCGAAGATGACCGCGTCCGGACGGTTCTCATCCGTGATCTTTTCCTTGGCGAGCTTCTCCGGCGTGGTGTAGAGGATGAACATGCCGTAGCCGGCAAGCCGCGTGCCCTCGACGTCGCGGTTCAGGTTGTCGCCGATATAGACGCAGCGCTCCGGGCGTACGCCGAGCAGATCGCACGCCTTGTTGGAGATCGCCGGGTCGGGCTTTCGGATGCCCTCCACGCAGGAGAGCAGCACCGCGCCGAAGTATTGCTCAAGGCCGTCCGCCTTGAGCCAGCGCGGGATCTCCTGCGAGGTGACGAGGTTGGAGATGATGCCGAGCTTGTAGCCGTTTGCGTAAAGATCTTTGATCGACTGTGCGCCGTTCGGCGCGACCACGCGGCGGCCGTCCTTGTTGCGGTACTCGATCGTCAGCTCGATCGCGTTCTTTTTGATCAGCTCGCGGTCATATTCGGGCGTCAGCCACTTCGTCCAGAGCTCCTCTTCCGGCGCTTCGCGCATGGTCTCGAAGCACCACTTGCGGTAGCCCGCGTAGCGGTAATCGAGGAACTTGCAGAATTCGTCCGGATCGCCGGTTTCGCCGCACATCTCGGCAATCTTGCGGCGCGCTTCCGCTTCAAATGCGGCGTCGCGTTCGACAAGGCGCAGCGTGCCGCCCAGGTCGTAAAAGATTGCGTCAAATTCCCGTTCGTTTGTCATGCTCATTCTCCTTTCAGCGGCGGGAAGATATCCAGAAGCTCGCCGATCCTTGTGATCGTGTAGTCGGGCTTTAAGATGATCTCCTGCGGCTCCTTTTTGATCGTGTCGGGTTCGTCGATGCGGATCATCATCGCAAAGCCCGCTTTGCGCGTGCCTTCAACGTCGCGGATCGGGTTGTCGCCGACGTATGCGCACTGCTCCGGCTTTTTGCCGATCGCGCGGCAGGCGAGAAAATAGATCTCCGGGTCGGGCTTTCTCAGCCGCACCTTGGAGGACAGGATGACCGCCTTGAAATAGTGCGCCACGCCGTCGGCGATCATCCAGTCCGGAATTTCGGTCTCGGTGATCGTGTTGGCGATGATGCCGAGCGTATAGCCGCGGCGGTCGAGCTCAAGGATCGTGGATTTCACGTCGTCGCGCGGGACGCGCCTTCCGTCGTGATCGCGCCAGAGCCGGGTCAGCCGCCCCGCATGCGCGCAGACGCGTTCCGGATCGTAATCCGGCAGCAGGTGCTGGCTCCAAAGCTCCATCTCACCGGCGTCGAGCAGCGATTTTTTCACGCCCTTGCGGTAGGTTTCCCAGCGTTCCTGCAGCTTCGCAAAAAATACGTCGTGCGGCTCGGTCGCGCCGACCAGCTCCATCAGCTCGCGCTCGGCGGCGTCGGAGAATTCCTTGTCCGGAATCACGATGCGCAGGGTGTTGCCGACGTCAAAGAAAATGGTGTCCGTCATATGCTCCGTCTCCTTTACTGAAATTGTTTATCGTCCGTTGACCGACCGGAGAATCTCCGGCAGCTCATAGAGTTCATGGATCACAAAGTCCGCCTGCGGAGCGTCTGCGCCCTGAAAGGCGGCGTCCCGGTGCGCGATCGAGGGGTTGTTCAAACGCACAACCAGCCCGAGGTGCGCGTTCCGTGCTCCCAGCACATCGCGCGAAATCGTGTCGCCGACATATCCGGTCTCCGCCGCCGTCACACCCATGCGCTCCAGCGCGATTGCAAAGATACGCGGATCGGGCTTGCGGATGCCGGTTTCGCTCGACATCACGATACATTCCATGTACTGCGCAATGCCGTATTCGTTCAGCATGTGGGGAACAAGGGAGGTCGAAATGATATTGGAAACGATCCCCATCCGGATCCCCATGCGGTGCAGCTCTTCGATCGTTTCCCTTAGACGCGGCTTGCGCATCAGCGTCAGGCGGTCGTAGTCGTAGAGGAAGCTCAGCTCCTCGGCGATCGGCGCAAGACGGTCTTCGCCGATGCGAAACTCCTTCAGATAGTATTCGTTCCAGATCTGCGCGGGCGGAAGCTCCGTGAGCGTTTGTTCGCTGAGATGCTTATAGGCTTCGGCGTTTTCGTGCAGGGAAACGGCAAGCTGTTCCGGCGTCGTATCGAGCACGATCCCGTAATCGCCGAGCCGGCGGATGAGACGTCCGGCAAACCGGCGCATCGAGTCCTCCTTCCGGATGACCGAATGCAGCGTCCCGCCGAGATCGAACAGCAGCGTTGAAATCATAAAGCCCCTCCGAAACCTGTTTTTACGCAAACGTTTTCGCTACCGTAATTGTATATCAGAGCGCGTGGTTTGTCAATAAGAAAAACGAGGTTTTTGCATCCCGTTCCGGACTGCTTCCTGTTCAGATGCGGTTATAAACGGAGTTCAGGATGGCACACGCACGGAAATGAACGAAAAACCGCGTTATCGGACCGTTTTTTCGTTCCCCATACAGATTGAACGTTGACAAACGCCCGGATCGGTTGTACAATTAAATCAGTGAAAACGTTTGCGCAAGATTTGCGTAACTGAAACCGGAGGATCCGATATGGGAATTGTAACACTAAAAGATGTCGCCAGAGTTGCAGGAGTGTCATATGCGACGGTCTCCCGCGCGCTGTCCGGCAGCCCGGAAATCGGCGAAAGCACCCGGAAACGCGTCATCAAAATCTGCGAGGAAATGGGCTATACGCCCAACGCCGTCGCGCGTTCGATGGTCATGAAACGGACGAACATCATCGGACTGATCGTCACCAGCATCGACAACCCGTTTATGAGCGAAATGACCGCGCATCTGGAGATCTATGCGCGTCAATGCGGCTATAATCTGATGGTTTGCAACTCCTCCTATGACCCCGCGCTCGAAAAGGAAGTCTTTTCGCTGCTCGTCGGGCGCAAGGTGGACGGCATCATTATGATTCCGGTCGGGTCTGAATCCTACGACGCGCTGAAGACACAGGCGGCGCAGATGCCGACGGTCTTTATCGGCGAGAACATGATGGACCTGCCGGAAAACTACGTCTCCGTCGACAACACGGCAGGCATGCAGCAGGCGACGGAATATCTGTATTCGCTCGGGCACCGCAACATTCTGTATCTCGGCGCGCGCGACAACAGCATGACGCACAAGCTTCGCGCAGACGGCTACTATAATGCCTGCAAGAAGCTCAATATCGAGCCGAACGTGCTGCGTAATTCCAGCGCGCGCAGCTCGGTGCAGGTCGGCTATGAGCTTGCAAAAGCGCATTTTGAACAGCCGTTTTCGGAAACGGCGATCCTGTGCGCGGCGGACACGCTGGCGATCGGCGTCATCCAGGCGGCATACGAAAAGGGCATCCGCATCCCGGAGGATCTTTCCCTGATGGGATTCGACAACATCTCTTTCTCGGCGCTGCCTCCGATCAGTCTTACCACGGTCAACCAGCCGAAGCTGGAGCTTGCCGTTTCCGCGCTGGACATGCTCCTAAACCGCATCAAGCGTCCCGAGACGCCGCACACCAAGACCATTCTTTCCCCGTCGCTCGTGATCCGCAATTCCTGCCGGGCGATCGGAAACAACTGAGGGAGGCTCTATGTACCGTTACGAACTGCATCTGCACACCGATGAGTCGAGCAAGTGCGGGCACGTGCCCGCCGCCGATCAGATCAAAACGTATCATGCGCTCGGCTATCAGGGCGTCTGCGTGACCGATCATCTGCACAACACGCAGATTGCGCATTACAACGTGCCCGACGACTGGGACGCGATCGTCGACCGGTATCTTGTCGGCTACCGCGCGGCAAAGGCGGCGGGGGACGCGCTCGGCATGGACGTGATCTTCGGCGTTGAGCTGCGCTTTCCCGAGAACGACAGCGACTATCTGATCTACGGGATCGACGAAGCGTGGCTCCGCAAAAATCCGTGGATCACGAAACTGGACCATAAGACGTTTTTTGACAGGTATAAAGATGAGGTGCTGATCATCCACGCGCATCCGTACCGCAACGGCTGCAACGAGGTCTTTTACGACTGCGTGCACGGAATCGAGGTCGTCAACTGTAATCCGCGGCATGACAACCGCAACGAGCTGGCGCTGAAACTGTGCAAAGAAAACCCGCATCTTTACCGTACGGTCGGGTCCGACGCACACCAGATCGGCGACGAGGGACGCGCGGCGATCCTGACCGAGAAACGCATCCGCGACTCCTATGCACTCAAGGACGTCATTACATCGGGACAGTACAAAAACTGGTGTCCCGAATTCGATCGGATCATCAAAGAAAGCGAGGAAATACCGCATGTTTGACAGTATGATCATCGGGCAGATCACGCTCGATCACAACATCGACTACGACGGCAGAGAAGAGTTTATCAACGGCGGCGCGGTCACCTTTTCCGGCTATGCCGCGGCGGCGATCGGGCATTCGGTGGCGGTCGTGCCGAAGGGCAACACCAAGGTGATCGACCCGTATAAGGTGTTCCGGGACAGCAGGGTGGAGAAGATTTTCCCCGTCGAGTCGGAAACCTATACCGAGATGCAGAATACCTATTTCACGCCGGACCGCGAACGGCGGCGCAGCTTGAATACCAAGGGAATCGACCCGTATCAGCCGTCCGATCTGCCGGAAGCGCAGGCGAAGATCTACCATCTCGGCGGTCTCGTTGCGGGCGATTTTCCCCTTGCGTTTGTGGAAGCGTGCGCCGCGCGCGGCGACGTCGGACTGGACGTGCAGGGTATGATGCGCTTCCGCAATGAGGACGGAACGCTGGAGCTTCGCGATTGGCCGGAGAAAAAACAGTGCCTGCCGCTGATCCGGTATCTCAAGACCGATGCGGCGGAGGCGGAAATGCTGACCGGTACCGACGACCGCGAAAAGGCGGCGTTCCTGCTGTGCGAATGGGGCGCAAAAGAGGTTCTGATCACGCATAACACCGAGGCGATCGTCTGCGACGGCAGCATAATCTACCGCGCGCTGCTGCGTCCGCGCAATCTGTCCGGCAGAACCGGCAGGGGCGACACGACCTTTGCCGGGTATCTTTGCGAGCGTCTCGACCACGACATCCCGACCGCGCTCGAATTTGCCGCGGCGCTGGTCTCGCTCAAGATGGAAACGCCCGGACCGTTCAAGGGCACACGTCAGGACGTATACCGGTATATCGACCGTTTCTACCGCTGACCCTTTTCGCGCGGGGGGAGAGAAGGATCAGATATGAAAAAAGGGCGTCACGCCCTTTTTTCTGTTTACGGAATCACCCGTTTATTTTTCGCTGATTCGAATGATGATCGGGGCGCCGTCTGTATGCAGCGTTCTGTTTTTAACGGCGACCGGACGATCGGTCAGCAGATTCGGATAGCATCCGTCACCAAGCGGAACGGCGGCGTCGGCACGGCGGAAACGCCGCTTCCGTCCCACAAAATCCATTCGATCGGAAACGCTCCCGGTTCGGGAGCGTTTCTGTCGTTCAAGGAATCCGGCGGACCGCACGTGGAATCTGCGATCGGAAGGCGGGCTTTGCATAATCAGAAACTTTCCGCACAATGAATATCAGATGACAGGTGAAGTTTGATTATAATCTAGCCTTGTGATTTGGCAAATGTAGAATACTATTCAAAAAATGAACGTATAATAAAGCAATTATCAGTGTTATCTATCTTGCCCTGGCAGGCGTAATCCGCGAAGCAGGCTTTCATGTTTTTTTACTTTTGGGATCTATTTGGGAGAAAAGCCGATTGGGTTCGTGATGATCGGATATGGTCGTGTGATCTGGCGCCTTCCTGTACTGCAAGAGCCACATGAAGCGAATATCCG
>CAMKES010000006.1 GCA_946411635.1 uncultured Clostridia bacterium
TTCAGGCGCCGTCCTTCGCTTCCGAGGCTCGAACGCCGCCTATATTACTCCTCTTTCTTCCCCTTGTCAAGCTGTTTTTCGATCTTTTTCACAATATATTTTAGCGGGCATAAAAAAGAGGAAGCGGATCGAAATCCGCTTCCGGGATCTGCCCGCGTTCCGGTAAGACGGTCCTTTACGCGGCGAATAAGAAAGCGGATCGGAAGCACGCGTGCCTCCGATCCGGGATGATTTGTTTGATTAGGAGATCATGTCGCCCTGGTGCGCGATCAGCGTGGCGTCGTAGACGCCGTCGACGCGCAGGAACTTGTCCACAAAGCCGGTCTCGCTGGAGCGGACGCGGAGCTCGACTGCGAGCTCGACGCCTTCGCGCTGGACGGTCTTGGACTTGACGCGCGCATACGGGATCTGCGCGACCATCGCCTTGATCTGCTTACTTGCACGCTCTTCATAGTGCAGGATCAGCAGATACGGCAGGGACGCCTTCTTCTTAGACGCGGCGAGCAGCAGCATGAAGATGCCGATCAGGACCGCGCCGACGATCGCGGCGAGATAGAAGCCCGCGCCGAGCACGATGCCCTCTGCGATCGCCCAGAACATGAACACGGTGTCGATCGGATCCTTGATCGCGGTACGGAAACGCACGATGGAAAGCGCGCCGACCATACCGAGGGACAGCTTGACGTTGTTCGACATGATCAGGATGACCATGGTGGAGACCATCGTCAGCATGACGAGGCTCATATTGAACGTCTTGGAGTAGATCACGCCCGAGAACGTCAGCCGGTAGATCAGATAGACGAACAGTCCGATGAAGAACGACAGAACGACGGTCACAAGAAGCGGGACGACCTGATTGGTGCTGAAGTTAAAGATTTCCGTTAGATTTAAAGAACCCATACTATCCTCCGAGTGATTTCTTTCTATATTGGATCAGCAGTCATATTGTCTGCAAAAGAGGTACTTACTTGCCGCTGTTTTGAGCGCTGCGGGCAGCTGGATCAGGGCGGCGACGTGCGGGTCGAGGTAATTGTTGTACTTGACCTCGAGCACGCATTGACCCATCAGATCCGTCGCGGGATACGTGATCGCGTGCGGGTCGAACAGATCGGTGGAAAAATAACCGGTGCGGATGTTGCGGTCGAGCGTGACGCGGACCTCCTCGAGCGGGAACACGAACGGCTGCCGGTAGTAATCGACGAGCACCTTCGGCTTGAGCCCCTCCGTGCGGAGCGCGGCGTACGCTTCCTTCGCAAACGGTTCCTGCCGGTACAGCAGGAAGGTGTACGCGCCGGAGATCAGCGCGTTGCACTGGTTTTTCGTCAGCGACAGGCTGTCCTTGCGGATGAACTGACCGTTCTTGTGCTTGCGCTCCAGCTTGATCACGCGGTCGGAGAAGTTATAGATGCGGATGCGCCACTTGTCGCGGTACTGCACGCCGGCGACCTTCTCCTCCACCGCGCTGTCGTACGGATCGTCGAAATACAGACTGCGGATATAGTACCCGCCGCCGGTCTTCGCCGCGTACGGATCCGGCGACATCGCGGCGCGAAGCCGGATCGCCAGGAGCTCCGCATCCGCGTCGGAGATCACGTATTTCAGTTCATGCCGGTAGCCCTTGGCGTTCGGCTTGATCTTCAGATTCATGAAATCTTGCCCACCTTTCCGAACAGACGGATCATCTCGTCGTCGCTGAGATGATAGTTCGTGTGTTCGTTGATGTAATGCTGGCAGTAATACAGGTACCAGTCCTGATAGTTCCTTGCGTACTGGCGGATCTTGTCGCAGTGCGTGTTCCAGCCCTTCGTGGAAAGATCGTGGTACGGTCTCCAGCGAACGAGGTCGAAGGTCTCCATCTCGTGACGGATGTTCTCCTGCAGCTGATCGCACTTTGCGAGGATCTTCTCCGGTGTGAATACTTCATTATAGAAATAGGCGCACCATTTCAGGAACAGTTTGACGAACTCGTTGTTCGACATCATCGAGCGGCCGAGCACCGTCGAGAAGCCCTTTCCGGAGCCGTGGCCTGCCGGATCGAAGTACTTCCAGAAGAAATCGCGGCGGTATCCCGTGGATGCTTCCGCGGGCTTGGACGAATCGTCGCCGTTCATCGCCCAGCAGTAGTCGTACTGGATCCAGCGCCATTTGTTGTCCTTCTCGGTCGAACGCCACCACTTGATGTTGCCGGTGTCGGTGTTGCCGATGATGATCTCGAACGCGCAGTACATCGCGAACTGATCGGCGTCGACCTGCGAACAGACGTAATCGTAATCCGCCGGATTCGAGAGATCGCAGTTCTTGCTCTCGCAGTACGCGATCAGGTCCTTGTAATCCTTGAGCCCGTCGCCGCAGACGACGCACTGCTCGTTGTTTCCGTTCCATTTGAGGATGTCGAGCGAGTCGACGTCCTGAATGCCGTAATGCTGCGCGATGTAGAACTTGCTGATCTTTTCCCGCAGGTTGTACACGCCCCAGTACTGTCCGTTGAGATAGACGATGCACTGCTGATACGCCTGACAGGCGAGGTCCACGTCCGCGTCGTCCAGAAGTCCCTGCACGAGCACGTCGCGGATGCGCGAAAGCGCGGCGTCCTGACCCGACGCGCGGAGCACGAGGGATTTGTACGACCAGTCGGCGGGACGGTTCTCGAAGAACCGGTATTCGAGCCGGCTGGAGCCCACGCCCTTTCTGGCGATCAGCGCGATGCCCTTCTGCCCGAGCTTGCGGGAGAACGCGCCGAACGTGCGGATGCAAAGGTTGTCCTCGAACAGGACTTCGCTGCCGCCGGGGTTCGTGTACGTGAACGTCGTGGGCTTTTCCCACATGCGGCCGCGCATGTTGAAGTTCGCGTACTTGCCCATGGTTTCGTTGCGGCCGATGTTGATCTCGTCGGCTTCGCCCTGACCGGTGTAGTCCTCGCCCTTGACCATGATGCCGTATTTCGTGTCCCAGATGTTTTCGGGATCGGTGACCAGGAAAACGACCGGCAGGTTCGTGTTGTGCGCCTCGACCGTTTCCTCGTCGCCGACGATCACGTAGGTATAGGACTTCACGTCGCTCGGATAGCGGCTGCCGTCGTTCGCAAAGGTGCGGATGCGCAGGACCGTGTTCTCCTTGATCGCGATCGGGCCCGACACGCGCTCGCCCGTTTCGGTCGGCGTCGTGGTCTTCACGGGGTCGTGCTCCTTGCCGCACGAGAGCGTATAGGTCGCGTAGCAGCCGTCGGGCACGCGGATGTTGACCGTCTGCACGCCCTTATAGATGCCGGTGTGCGTGTCCGCCGTCGCGGCTTCGCAATAGATGCCGCGTCCGTTCGCGTCGTTCTGCGCGCCCTCGGTGGGCTTGTCGAACAGCTTCCACGCGCCGCTCGCGTCGCGGCCATACGACACACAGGATCGCGCGGCGGGGACCATGACGCGGTCGATCATCTTGCCGGATGCGTCGTAGAGAAACAGCGTCTCCCCCTCCGCGGCGATGTCGAAGTTCAGCTGAAACCGTCTCTGTTCGGCGGTCACGTCGCCTTCGGACTGCCCTTCGCGCGGAAGGCTGCCCTCAAGCTGCAGGACGAGATATCCTTTTGCGGCGATACTCGTTCCGTCAGGAAAAACCCATTTCCTCGGTTTGTGATCGTTGTCCGAAACGGAAAACCCCGAAAGGTCCACCTCCGAATCGGAGCGGTTGAAGATCTCGATCCAGCTGCCGAGATCGCCGTCGTACGGACGGGTCGTGCCCGTACTCTTTGAGTTCGCGTACGTGACGTAGTAGCCGTCGACCAGGATCTCGTTGAAGGAGATGTCATGCACGCCCATCGGTCCGTTTTCCTTCTCCTCGAACAGCGCGCGGCCGTTGACCGTGTTGTCATAGCCCGGCGTCGGCTTGTCCGTTTCGCCGAACTCCTTCTGCGTCGGATCGAACGCGCCGTTCGTATAGACGCGCGCGAACGAGCAGTTCTTCCGCTGCGCGCCGAACGGGATCAGATCCGCGATCAGATCGTCGCGCGTGGTGAACACCAGCGTTTCCCCGCCCTGCGAGGAAAGACCGAAATCGAAGCAGAAATATCCCGCGACCGGCTTTGCGGTATGGTACAGAACGAGGTATTCGTACGGGCCGATCGTCGTGCCGGACGGGAAGACGAATTTCTTGGGCTTTGCGGGATCGTCGGACAGCGCGTATCCGGAAAGGTCGAACGCGGTGCTGCCGGAGTTGTAAAGCTCGATCCAGTCGCAGTACGTGCCGTCGGGCGCCTTGTGCGCGGTGCTGTTCGACGCCATGAACTCGGTCACGCGGACCTGGCAGTTCTCGATCTCGGCCGTGCCGGACTGCGACTCCGACTGACGGGACGCCTGATACGCCTGCCAGCCTTCCTCGGTGTTCGGGAAGCCCGGCGTCGGTTTCATGACCGTCCAGCTGCCGTTGTCGTATGCGATCGCGTTGCCGTCGAACGAAACGGTCTCGCCCTGTACGTCGTCGTTCGGGCCGTACGCGTTGGCGTTTCCTTTCTGTCCCGAATAGAATCCGGACAGGTCGACCGTCGCAAGCGCGATGCCGGACGGATCGACGAAGCGCAGAACGTCGTTTTTGGACAGTGCGAAGTCGGCGACGATCACCTTCGACGCGTTTCCGTTGTTGTCGCGGATCGTCACATACCCGTTGCCGCCGGTCGGATCGTCCTTCATGCACCAGACGACAAGATACCCGTGCGCCTTGACGATCGTCTCGGGCGGGAACATCCAGAGCGAGATCTCGTCGTCGGTCAGGCCGTAGCCGAACAGATCGATATCCGCGTCGGATCGATTGTACAGTTCAACAAAGTCACTGTAGAAGCCGAGCGGGTCGCGGACCGTCTGCTTGTTGCTGACCAGGATCTCGCTGACGATCACGTCGGAATTGTTCTGCGAATCGGTCGAACTGCCGGCGCATTTCTTCGAGATCAGACCGATGCCGAGCGACACCGCGATCAGGATCGCAAGAACGATCGCCAGAGCGACGGCAAGAACCGCCCGTTTTTGTTTTTCTCTGTTGTTCATATCAGTTCCTCATAAGTGGTTGTGTATTCTGCCACGCAAATATCATAACATATTTTTCCGCGACCGCAAGGCGGAACGGAAAATATTCACAAAAAACATACAGGAATGTTGCTTACGCGTAATCGTGCATGCGCTTCAGAAGCAATTTCTTTTCGTTCTCCTCCGGATGCACGGCGCAGCGTTCCAGCAGCTTCCGTTTGATCTTTCCCACGCGCTCGCCCGGCGGAAGCCCGAGCTCCTTCATGACGTCCTTCCCCGTGATCTTAAGCTCGCTTTCCGAAAACGGCGCGCCTTCGCGCTGCATCGCGTCGAAGACGCTTCGCCAGCGTTCGGCGACGAATCCGGTTTTGATCCCGCTGCCGCGGACGTCCGCCTCGCGGATCGCGATCAGATCCCGCGTGCGCTCTCTGCCGAAGCCGGCAAAGCGCTTCCGGAGCGTCGCCTCCGACGCCTCGTCCGTGAGGTCGAACATGTGCAGACGGATCGTTTCCGCGACCCGGTCCGCAAGCGCGGCCGGGTATTTGAGACGCATCAGCATCGTCCGCGCGATCCGCGCGCCGTCCAGGTCGTGCGCGTACATATTTCCGTCGCGTTCCAGCGCGACCGGTTTGCCGACGTCGTGCAAAAGCCCCGCAAGCCGCAGGGCAAGATCCTCCGGCGTGTTCTCGCAGGTATGGAACAGATGCGTCAGCACGTCGTAGCGGTGGTATTGTTTTTTCTGTTCGAGCCCGTCGCACGCGCAAAGCTCCGGCAGAACGTACGGAAGCGCGCCGAGCCCGTTCAGCATCGAAAGCGCGTCATATACGCGCGGTCCCAAAAGGATCCGGTCGAGCTCCTGCCGTTTGCGCTCCCACGCAACGTCTTCGAGAAGTGCCGCGTTTTCCTCTGCGGCCTTGCGCGTTTCCGGATCGACCGAAAAGCCGAGCGAAGCCGCAAACCGGACGAGCCGCAGGATCCGCAGCCCGTCGTCGCGAAGGATCTGCGCGGGATCCGCCGTCGTCGTGCGCAGCACGCGGCGTTCGAGATCCTTCACCCCGCCGGTCGGATCGACGAGCGTGCCGTCCGAAACGGATTCGTACAGCGCGTTGACCGAAAAATCGCGGCGAAACGCGTCGACCTGCGGCGTATCCGAAAACCGGACCGCGTCGGGCCGGTGCGCGCCGCCCGCGCCGTACGATTCGGTGCGGAAGGTCGTATGCTCGTATTCGACGCCGTCGACGGTAAGCACGACCGTTCCGAGCGTCTGCTGCACGATCCGCGCTTCGATCCCGGAATCCGCCGCTTCTTTCAGCAGTTCGTCGGGACGGAGGCGGCTGGCAAGATCCACGTCGTGCACGGGGCGGCCGAGGAGCGCGTCGCGTACGCAGCCGCCGACCGCATAGAGCGTCGCGCCCCGATCCTTCAGGGCGTTCGCGAACGCTTGCAATGCAGCCGGCAGCTTCAGCATGCTTATGCCTCGCCTTCGGGCGCTTCGGCCGGTTCCGGCGCAGCGGGCAGTTCGCCCTCCTCGTCGGGTTCGATCTCCTGATGCGGCAGAAGCGCGACGCTCGCGATCTTCGTTTCGCCGTCGAGCGACATCAACCGCACGCCCTGCGTGTTCCGGCCGATGACCGGGATCTGATCGACCGGCATGCGCATGATGACGCCGTCGTCGCGCACGAGCAGCAGGTCTTCGTCTTCGGTCGTCATCCGGAGGCACGCGAGCCCGCCGGTCTTGTCGGTCGCTTTCATCGCAAGGATGCCCTTGCCGCCGCGGCCCTGCAGACCGAACTGGCTCTCCTCGGTGCGTTTGCCGAGACCCTTTTCGGTGACGGTCAGCACGAGTCCGTCCTTGATGACGCGGATCATATCCATGACGACGTCGCCGTCGCCGAGACGGATCGACCGCACGCCCATGCCGCCGCGGCCCGTCGCGCGGACGTCGCTTTCGCGGAAGCGGATGCACTTGCCGTTTCTCGACGCGATGATGAATTCATCCTCGCCGCCGCTCATTTCGACGGAGATCAGCTCGTCGCCGTCGCGCACGGTCTGCAGCACGAGACCGCCCTTGCGAATATTCATGCATTCGGCGATGCGCGTCTTCTTGATGAGGCCGCAGCGCGTGGCGGTAACGAGGAAGCCCGTTTCTTCGACTTCGCGCGGCACGATGAACATCGCGGTGACCTTTTCGCCCGTGCGGAGCTGCAGCAGGTTCACCACCGGGATGCCCTTCGAGGTGCGGCTCGCTTCGGGGATCGCATAGCACTTGATGCGGAACACGCGGCCCATGTTCGTGAAGAACATGATCGGCGCATGGGTGCTGGAAACCAGCACGCGCTCGACGTAATCCTCCTCGCGGGTCGCCTGTCCCCTTACGCCCTTGCCGCCGCGGTTCTGCGCGCGGAACGTCTCGGACGGGGTGCGCTTGATGTATCCGAAATGCGTCATGGTGACGGCCATTTCTTCTTCCTGGATGATGTCGTCGAGGTCGATGTCGTCCAGCGCCTGCGTGATCTCGGTGCGGCGCGGGTCGGCAAGACGTGCTTTCACGTCGAGCGCTTCTTCCTTGACGACCTCGAGAAGCTTATGCTCGTCGCTGAGGATCGTGCGTAAATATGCAACGCGCTCGCGGAGCTGTTTGTCCTCTTCGAGCAGGCGGTCGCGTTCGAGACCGGTGAGACGCTGCAGACGCATGTCGAGGATCGCCTGCGCCTGACGCTCGGAGAAGCCGAACTTTGCGCAGAGACCGTCCTTTGCGGCCTGTCCGTTCGGCGACGCCTTGATCAGCGCGATGATCTCGTCGATCACGTCGAGCGCGCGCAGAAGACCGTCCAGAATGTGCAGACGCTCCTCGGCGCGGTTCAGATCGAAACGCGTGCGCCGCGTGACGACGTCCTTCTGGTGCTCGAGATAGTAGTACAGGATCTGCTTGAGGTCCAGCACCTTCGGCTCGCCGTCGACCAGCGCGAGGTTGATGACGCCGAACGTATCCTGCAGCTGCGTGTGCTTGTACAGATTGTTCAGAACGACGTTCGCATTGACGTCCTTCTTGAGCTCGATGACGATGTGCGTGCCGTTGCGGTCCGTTTCGTCGCGCAGGTCGGAGATGCCTTCGATGCGCTTTTCGTGCACGAGGTCCGCAATGCTCTCGACGAGCCGCGCCTTGTTGACCTGATACGGGATCTCGGTCACGATGATGCGGCTGCGGTTCTGGCTGAGCTGTTCGATCTCCGTCTTTGCGCGGATGATCAGCTTGCCTCTGCCGGTGCGGTACGCCTGCGCGATGCCGCTTCTGCCGAGGATCGTTGCGCCGGTCGGAAAGTCCGGACCGGGGATATACTGCATCAGCTCGTCGACCGTGATGTCCGGATTGTCGATCAGCGCGACGAGACCGTCGATCGTTTCGCCGAGGTTGTGCGGCGGCATGTTCGTCGCCATGCCGACCGCGATGCCGTTGGAACCGTTCACCAGAAGGTTCGGGAACCGCGCGGGCAGTACCGTCGGCTCCTGCTGCGTGCCGTCGAAGTTCGGCTGGAAATCGACCGTGTCCTTGTCGATGTCGCGCATCATTTCCATCGCCATCTTCGAAAGACGCGCTTCGGTGTAACGCATGGCCGCCGCGCCGTCGCCGTCGGCCGAGCCGAAGTTGCCCTGCCCCTCGACGAGCGGATAGCGCGTGTTGAAGTCCTGCGCCAGACGCACCATCGCGTCGTACACGGACGCGTCGCCGTGCGGATGGTATTTACCCATGCAGTCGCCGACGATGCGCGCGCTCTTGCGCGTGGGCTTGTCGGGCGTGACGCCGAGTTCTTCCATCGAGTGGAGGATGCGGCGGTGCACCGGCTTCATGCCGTCGCGCACGTCGGGGAGCGCGCGGCTCGTGATGACCGACATCGCGTAGGCGATGAAGCTCTTCTGCATCTCGCGTTCCAGGTTGATCGGCCGGATGCGGCCGTTGTTTGTCGTAATGGTATCGCTCATGTTCTTACCTCATCAAACGTCCAGATCGGTAACGAGTTTCGCGTTCTGTTCGATGAACTCGCGCCGCGGCTCGACCTTGTCGCCCATCAGCAGCGTAAAGAGCCGGTCCGCTTCGACCGCGTCCTCGACGGTGACCTTCAGCATCAGGCGCTGTTCGGGATCCATCGTCGTTTCCCAGAGCTGTTCGGGGTTCATTTCGCCGAGACCCTTGTAGCGCTGGATCTCCGGCTTCGGATCGGGTCCGAGCTCCTTGAGCTTTGCGTCGAGCTCTTCGTCGGAATACACGTAGCACTGCATCTTGCCGCGCCGGATGCGGTAGAGCGGCGGCTGCGCGATGTACACGAAGCCTTCGTCGATCAGCGGCCGCATATGCCGGTAGAAGAAGGTCAGAAGCAGGATCCGGATATGGCTGCCGTCGACGTCCGCATCGGTCATGCAGATGATCTTGTGATAGCGGAGCTTCGAGACGTCGAATTCCGTGTCGATGCCGGCGCCGAACGCGGTGATCATGTATTTGATCGCGTCGCTACTGAGCATGCGGTCGAGGCGCGCCTTTTCGACGTTCAGGATCTTGCCGCGGAGCGGCAGGATCGCCTGGTACTTCGGGTTTCTGCCCATCTTGGCGGAACCGCCTGCGGAATCGCCCTCGACGAGGAAGATCTCGCAGAGCGACGCGTCCTTTTCGGTACAGTCGGAAAGCTTTCCGGGCAGCGCCGTCGAATCGAGCGCGGTCTTTCTGCGGGTCAGGTCCCTCGCCTTTCTCGCGGCTTCGCGGGCGCGCGAGGCCATCAGGCACTTGTCGACGATCATTCTGCCGATCGGCGGGTTTTCGTCGAGGAACTCCGAAAGGCCCTTATAGACGGTGTTGCTCACCAGCGGACGGATGTCGGCGTTGCCGAGCTTCGTTTTGGTCTGGCCCTCGAACTGCGGTTCCTGCAGCTTCACGGAAACGACCGCCGTGAGACCCTCGCGGATGTCCTCGCCGGACAGCGAGCTGTCCTTTTCCTTAAACAGGTTCGCGCGCTTGGCGTAATCGTTGATCGCGCGGGTCAGCGCCAGCTTGAAGCCGTCCAGATGCGCGCCGCCCTCGTGCGTGTTGATGTTGTTCGCGTAGGTGTAGATATCTTCGTTGTAGCCGTCGTTGTACTGCATCGCGATCTCGACCGTCGCGGTCTCCTCGCCGTTCTCCATGCGCTTGGCGGAGAAGTAGATGGGATCCGGATGCAGGACCTCTTTATTTTTGTTGTAGTGCGAGACGAACGAACGGATGCCGCCCTCGAAGCAGTAGTCGCGCTCGAGCTTCGGTTCCTCGCGCTCGTCGACCGCCGTGATGCGCACGCCCGCGTTCAGAAACGCCAGCTCGCGCAGACGGGATTTGAGCTTGTCGAACTCGAATCTGACCTCGTCGAAGATCTCGGCGTCCGGACGGAACGTGACGCTCGTGCCGGTGTCGGTTTCCTCGCACGCGCCCACGACCTCCACCTTCGTCACGGGGATGCCGCGCTGATACTTCTGACGGTGGATCTTTCCGCCGCGGCGCACCTCGACCGTGAGGTCCTCGGACAGCGCGTTGACGCACGAAAGGCCGACGCCGTGCAGACCGCCGGAGACCTTGTAGCCCCCGCCGCCGAACTTGCCGCCCGCGTGCAGGATCGTCAGCGCGACCTCCAGAGCGTCCTTGCCGGTCTTTTCGTGATAGCCGACCGGAATACCGCGGCCGTTGTCGCTGACCGTGACCGTCTCGCCCTTGTGGATGACGATGTTAACGTGGTCGCAGAACCCCGCCATCGCCTCGTCGATCGAGTTGTCGACGAGCTCGTAGACGAGATGGTGCAGACCTCTCGAATCGGTCGAGCCGATGTACATGCCCGGACGGCGGCGAACCGCCTCGAGCCCCTCCAGTACCTGGATTTGAGACGCGCCGTAATCGGCGCTCACTTCATGCTGCAGATCTTCCATACATTCTCCTTATGATAAACGTTACGATAAACTGTTTTGCAGACGCTCTTTCAGCGTCTCGACCGCCGTCGCCGCGGCGTAAACGAACGTCGCTCCGTCGCGGGAGCAGATCACGTACGCCTTCGGACGGCCGTACGACGGGTAATAGCGCCCGATCTCCGCGCAGTCGCGCACGATGCGCTCCGTTTCCGCCGTCGCCCTGTCCGCCGGCTGGATCGCGATCACGTCCGCCGTCGGCACGAAGCGGTTTTCTCCGATGTGCAGAAGCATTATTCCTCCACCACCCTTCCGTTGGATACGCGGTACACCTGCATGCGCACGGCGCCCGCCTTGACAAACTCCTCCAGATGCGTGCAGGTCACGAACGTCTGGCAGTCCGAAACGACCTCCAGAAGCCGTGCCTGCCGTTCCGCGTCGAGCTCCGAAAACACGTCGTCCAGCAAAAGCACCGGCCGCTCGCCGCGCACGCGCCGGACGAGGTCGATCTCGGACAGCTTCAGCGACAGCGCCGCCGTTCGCTGCTGTCCCTGCGAGCCGTAGACGCGCAGATCGCGCCCGTTCAGAAGCAGACCGAGATCGTCGCGGTGCGGACCGACCGAGGTGAATCCGCGGAAGACGTCGCGCTCCAGCCGATCCGCAAGCTGATCGGTCAGCGTTTCGCGGAGCGCGTCGAAGTCCTGCACCGGGACCGTCGGCTGATAGACCGTTTCGAGGATCTCCTTCGTGCCGCTCATCTTCGCGTGGAGCGTATGTGCGTTGACGGAAAGCTCCTCGATAAACGCCGCGCGGTTTTGCATGATCGTCGCGCCGAGCTTAGAAAGCTGCTCGTCCCAGAGCTCGATCATGTCGTAAGGGACGGATTCTTCCTTCAGGAGGAGATTGCGGCTCTTGAGCGCCTGATTGTACTGCTGCAGCGTGTAGTAGTACGCGGGCTTGAGCTGGCTGAGTTCCATGTCGAGGAACCGCCGCCGTTCCTGCGGACCGTCCTTGACGAGCTGCAGATCCTCCGGCGAGAACATGACGACGTTCAGACAGCCCATCAGCTCGCCCGAGCGCGAAAGCGGCGCTTCGTCGAGAAACACGCGCTTGCGGTCCCCGCGGCTGAGCTCGATGCGGATCGTGCGCGAGCCGCCGCGCGTTTCGAGCGCGATCGCGACGCTGCCGTCCGGCTGGCCGTCCATCAGAAGCTCGGCGTCGTGCGGTGTGCGGTGGGACCTTCCCAGCGCGCAGAGAAAGATCGATTCGAGCACGTTGGTCTTGCCCTCGGCGTTCAGCCCCGTCAGGACGTTGAGTCCCGGCTCGGGGTACAGCTCGAGGTCCGTATAATTCCGGAATCTGTGCAGTTCGAGCCCCTTGATCCGCATAAGCCTATTCTCCTCACAATTTACCATAGAATTATAGCATATACCGGTAAAAATGTAAATATCAATATAGAAGAAAAATGGTTTCTTTTCATATATTTTACATACAGGGTCCCCGTTTCCGGGCATGAAAAAAGCCCGCGTTTCCGCGGGCCGTTTCCGGAGTCTTACGGGATGTCCTCCGCCACCGTTTCGGGCGGCGTTTCGAGCTGTTCCGGGTATTTCAGATAGTGCAGGATGCGCTTGCTCGCAAGCACGTACTGCGCGCCGGAGCAGATGCGCTCGTCCATGACGAAGCCGACCGGGATGCACTTTTCAAACGTGATCTCGCCGTGCTTTCTGACCGGCATCTCGCGCGGGACGCCCATCGCCGCGAGCATCGTCGTCGTGCCGAAGTTGTAAACGTGATGGTACACGTAGTTCGTGCGGATGCTCGCAAGGTTCGTGATCGTCATCGTGCAGTGGAACGGGCTGGCGTCGATGATCTTCTTCGGAAGCAGGCCGTGCTTGTCCAGGAACTTGAACACGCACACGCCGAAGCGGCACAGGCCCGGGACCTTCAGAAGCCTGCGGATCAGATCGTCGGTCGAGTTGGTATCGCCCGATTCCCGGTTCTCCTGCACGTATTGTGCAAGCGTCCGGTGCACGTCGTCGACCGTGTCCGTGGGCTTGAAGAACATCTTGTTCATCGTGCCCTCGCTCTCGCCGGGCTTAAGGACCACCATGCCGATCGTGATCTCGTTTCGCGCGTAGATCGTTTTGTTCACGACGAAGCGGTTGATGGCGGGATACTCCGCGACCGCGCGCACGTACGCCGCGAGCACGAGTCCGAGATGCGAGTATTCCTTGCCCTCGGCGCGCTTCTTTTTCAGGTAGTCCTGCATCGGCTCGAGCGGCACGTTGACCTCCATCATATTCATGGCGTCGTTGCGCTTGTCCATGATGTGGGCCGCGACCTGATACATCGGCTGCGCCGTTTTGACTCTTCTTCCGTCTTTTCGCATTGTCATTCCCCCCCTGTCGGTTCGGATTGTTTTTGTATGGTTTCGGGTTCGTCTTTCCTTGCAAAGCGCTGCACGCCGTAGATCCCCGCAAGGATCACGGTGCAGAACAGGGCGCCGAGCCACGAAAACGGTTCCTTGAGGATCAGCGCGCCCGCGATCACGGAGACCGCGGTCGTCAGATTCGCGTAGATCGCCGTGCGCGTAACGGTCATGTAGGTCGCCATGTACGACAGCAAAAAGTAACTGATGACCGAGCAGCAGACGGATAAAAACAGCACCGCAGCGAGATAGTCCGCGCTGCCGAGCGGCGCAGCGAACGCCGCAAGGTCGAATCCCGTGCGGATCAGCGCGATCGGCGTAAAGCACACGGCGCCCATGCCGATCATCAGGTACGTGCGCTCGAACGGCGTGAACTCGGCGGACAGTCCGCGATCCATGATGCCGTAGACGACCGCGGAAAGTACCGCGACGACCAGTCCGACGACGCCGATCCAATCCAGCGCACCCTCTTTTTTCGTGAGCAGGCCGATGCCGATCACTCCGCCGACCGACAGGAAACTGAACAGCACCTGCCCGACCGTCGGCTTTTCATGCAGGACCGGGATGGCGGCGAAGATCGCAACGATCGGGATCACGGCGATCATAACGCCCGAAAAGATCGTCGTCGAATGCAGAATCCCGCACTCTTCGCCGATGAAATAGATGACCGGCTCCATCAGCCCCATGAGCAGCGGAAGCCAGATGCGCTTCCATTTGCCCCGGAAGTCGATCCTGACGACACGGAACAGAAGCAGCAGGTTCATCAGCGCGAACGCGGCCAGAAACCGGTGGGAAAGCAGCAGAAACATATCCGCAACCTTCAGTGCCGAATCCGTAAACAGGAAGCTGAATCCCCAGAACACGTGGCTGACGACCGCCGCCGCCAAAAGCATGATCCCGTTCCGTTCTTTCATGGTAATCTTCAGTCGACCCGCTCCTCCAAAGTCGTTTTGCGCACGTTCAGTCCCATTTTCCGGTAGAACGCAAGCGCGGTATCGTTGCCGTTCCAGACGTTCAGCGTGATCCAGTCGAATCCTTCGTCCTTCGCGTACTGTCTTACGTGCCGGAAAAGGCGGCTTCCGACGCCCGTCTTCCTGACGGCCCGATCCACACACAGGTCGTCGACGTACAGTTCCCTGCGTCCGACGGCGATCCCGTCGTCCTCGACAGTCTGTATAAAACAGATCGCGTAGCCGACGGCGCGGTCGCTTTCATCCGTTTCCGTGAACAGCACGCAGTCCGGATCGGAAAGCAGCCGCAGCACGTCCGCCTCGCCGTATTTCTGCGTGCCGGAACGGAACAGATCCGGCCGCGCTTCGGCGTGCACCTCCAGCACCTGACGCAGAAGCGCCGAGATGCGGGGCGCATCCTTCGGTTCGGCCCTGCGGATCATGATTCCTTCATCATGCGCGCCGCAAGCTTCATGCGCTGTTCCTTCGAAAGGATGCGCTTGCGCATGCGGATGCTCTTCGGCGTGATCTCGACCAGTTCGTCGTCCGCGATGAACTCGAGGCACTGCTCGAGCGTGAAGATCGTGGGCGGCGTCAGGCGCAGCGCTTCGTCGCTGCCGGCCGCGCGCATGTTGGTGACGTGCTTTTTCTTGCAGACGTTGACCACGATGTCGTCCGCGCGCGCGCATTCGCCGACGATCTCGCCCTCGTACACGGGAACGCCCGGTCCGATGAACATCCTGCCGCGATCCTGCGCGTAGAACAGTCCGTACGAGCAGGAATCGCCCGTTTCGTGCGCGACGAGGCTTCCCGTCTTGCGCTCGGCGATCTCGCCCTTATACGGCTCGTAGCCGTAGAAAATGTGGTTCATGACGCCGTTGCCGCGCGTGTCGGTCATCAGCTCGCTGCGATAGCCCATCAGGCCGCGCGCGGGGATCAAAAACTTCAGACGCGTGCCGGTGTCGCCGAGCGTCGTCATATCGGTCATCTCCGCCTTGCGCATGCCGAGCTTTTCCATGACCGCGCCGACGTATTCCTGCGGCACGTCGATGGTCAGTTCCTCGATCGGCTCGGTGACGACGCCGTTTTCGTCCTTGTGCAGGATGACCTTCGGGCGCGAGACCGCAAACTCGTATCCCTGCCGGCGCATCTGCTCGATGAGGATTGAAAGATGCAGCTCGCCTCTGCCGCTGACGCGGAAGGTGTCGGTCGATTCGGTCTCCTCGACGCGCATGGACACGTTCGTCTTGACCTCGTTAAAGAGGCGGTCGCGGAGGTTGCGGCTCGTGACGTACTTGCCCTCCTTGCCCGCGAACGGACTGTCGTTGACGAGGAACATCATCGAGACGGTCGGCTCGTCGATCTTGACGAACGGCATCGGCTCGACGCAGGCGGGATCGCACGCGGTCTCGCCGACGTTCAGGTCCTCCACGCCTGCGACGCAGACGATGTCGCCGGCCTGTGCCTCTTCGACCTCGACGCGCTGCAGCCCCTCAAAGTTATAGAGCCGTGTGATCTTCGTGTCACGGCGGCGGTTTTCCTGCCCGCCGCAGAGCGTGATGATCTGTCCGCGCTTCGCCACGCCGCGCTCGATGCGGCCGATGCCGATCTTGCCGACGTAGTCGTCGTAATCGATCGTCGAGAACAGGATCTGCAGCGGCGCCTCGGTATCCGTCGAGGGCGACGGGATCTCCTTGAGGATCGTGTCGAAGACCGCCTGCATGTTGTTTTCCATCTGATCCGGCTCGTAGCCCGACATGCCGTTGCGCGCGGAGGCGTAAACGATCGGGAAATCGAGCTGCTCGTCCGTTGCGCCGAGCTCGATGAACAGCTCCAGCGCCTCGTCCACGACTTCGTACGGACGCGCTTCGGGACGGTCGACCTTGTTGACCACGACGACCGCCTTCTTGTTCAGCTCCAGCGCCTTGCGGAGAACGAACCGCGTCTGCGGCATGCAGCCCTCGAACGCGTCGATCAGCAGAAGAACGCCGTCGACCATCTGCAGGATGCGCTCGACCTCGCCGCCGAAGTCCGCGTGACCCGGCGTGTCGACGATATTGATGCGCGTATCGCCGTAGGTGACGGCGGTGTTTTTGGACAGGATCGTGATGCCGCGCTCGCGCTCGAGATCGCCGCTGTCCATGATGCGCTCGGTCCCCTGCTCGCTGCGGCGCAGCGCGCCCGCGTCCTTCAGAAGCTGGTCGACCAGCGTCGTCTTGCCGTGGTCGACGTGTGCGATGATCGCAACGTTGCGAATATTCATAAAAGTTCCTCTTTTCCTCGGATTCTCTTGCTTTTCTTTCAAAAAACGAACCAAAATATTATACACCGCTTTTCTTTCGATTGCAAGCATGTTATACTGTAAATTATGGAAAACAAGGATCTTTTTTCAACCGCCGCAAAACGGCAGGCGCCGCTTGCCGACCGCATGCGGCCGCACACGCTCGACGGGTTCGTCGGGCAGGAGCACATCGTGGGACCGGGCAGGCTTCTGCGCCGCGCGATCCTCACGGATTCCCTTTGGTCTTCGATCTTCTTCGGCCCGCCCGGCACCGGAAAAACGACGCTCGCGAACATCATCGCGGAGACGACCGGCGCGAACTTCGTGCGCATGAACGCGGTTTCGAGCGGCGTCAGGGAGCTTCGCGAGGTGATCGACCGCGCCGCCGAGAATCTGAAGCTGTACGGACGCCCCACCTATCTGCTGCTGGACGAATGCCACCGCTGGTCGAAGTCGCAGTCGGACGCGCTGCTGCCCGCGCTGGAAAACGGCACGATCCGCTTCATCGGCTCCACGACCGAAAACCCGATGGTCTCGATGACGAGCGCGATCGTTTCGCGCTGCCGCGTGTTTCAGTTTTATCCGCTGACGGCGGAGAACATCAGAACCGCGATCGACCGGGCGCTTTCGGACAAAGAGAACGGCTTCGGAGACCGAAACGTCGTTCTCGATCCCGACGCGTACGAGACCCTGATCGCGCTTTCGAACGGCGACTGCCGCAACGCGCTGAACGCGCTGGAGCTTGCGGTCCTGACCACCGGGCCGGACGAAACGGGCGCGATCCGCATCACGAAGGCGATCGCCGCCGAATCGGGCCAGCGCAAGGTCGTGCAGTTCGACGACCAGGCGTTTTACGACATGCTCTCCGCGTTCTGCAAGTCGCTGCGCGGCGGCGATTCCGACGCGGCGCTTGCATGGTTTTCGCGGCTCGTCTACGCGGGCTGCGATCCGCGGATCATCGCGCGGCGGCTGATCGCGCACGCGAGCGAGGACGTGGGGCTTGCAAACCCGCAGGCGATGGTGCAGGCGGTCGCGGCCGCCCAGGCGGTGGAGCTCGTGGGACTGCCCGAAGCGCGGCTGTCGCTCTCGCAGGCGATCATTTTCATCTGCGAATCCCCGAAATCCGACAGCGTTGCCGCCGCGATGGGCGCAGCGGCGCGCGATGCCGAAACGGGCGGCGTGTTCGAGCCGGTGCCCGTGCATCTTCGCGATACGCACTATTCCGGCGCGGCGCGCGTCGGCGCCGGCGCGGGCTATAAGTACCCGCACGACTACCCCGCGCACTGGGTCGATCAGCAGTACATGCCGACCGAGCTTGTCGGCAGGCGCTATTACGAGCCGTCCGATCAGGGACAGGAAGCGAAGATCCGCGAGAATCACATCCGGCGCGATCAGCTGCGCAATCCGAAATAAGCCGAAAACGAAACAGGCGGGCAAATTGCCCGCCTGTTTTTGCGTTCCGTTATTCCATTCCCGCGGCGCGGCGCAGGATCGCCGCCGCGTCCTCGGCGTTGACCGTGCCGTTCTGCGTGTAGTCCGCCGCCAGCAGCGCGCCGCCTTCGAGCGGAGAGAGGTTCACGAGAAACCGCATCACCAGCGACGCGTCCGTGACGCCGACGCCGCCCGATCCGTTCGCGTCGCCGCGCGTGAACGACGGCGCCGCTGCACCCTTCGTGATGTAGGACTTATAGATGAACGCGCCCTGTCCCGTTGCGCGATCCATGACGAAGTACCAGTTCCCGGACTGATAGTAGACGAAGACCCTGTCGCCCTTGTTCAGCGGCCAGTACTTGGAAAAGTTCGTCGACGGACCCGAGCGGAGGTTCGAGTCGTCGGCATTGCAGACGCCCTCCCACCGCGGTACGGGCCTGCGTTCGTAATAGCTGACGCTTTCGGCGCGCACGTAGCCGGTCGTGCCGTCGTCGTCGAACACGTACGTCCAGTCGCCGGAGTACGCGTACGTGCCGACGATCGCGCCGAGCGAAAGCGTTTTCCGCACCTTTGCGCCGGTCGAAGGCTTCTCGTACAGATCCAGCGTCTTTGCCGTGACGATCCCGTCCTGTTCGGGCTTGTCGGGCGGCGGCTTGGGCGTGGGGGTCGGCGTCGGAGCGGGCGTCGTGCCCGGCGAGGGCTGCGGCGACGCGCCGTCCTCGTAGGTGAACGCGAAGTTCGCGTGCGATTCGATCGCCTTTCCGTTCGCGTCGTACAGCGTCGCGCCGCGGAAATAGAACTTCAGCACGTCGACGTAGGAATAGCCCTGCTTCACCATCTGCCCCGCCCCGCGGTGCGAAAGCCCCGCGCGGTGTCCGCTCGAAACGCCCCAGACGAGCTTCCATTCCTTTTCGAGCGTGCGTACGGCAAAGCAGACCGAGCCGGTCGCGGACGGCGCCGCGGCGGTTTTGACCTCGTCCGGCGTACAGGAGAACGAGACCTGCTTTTTCGTTCCGTCGCTCTTTTTGACGGTCAGCTTCCAGTCGTAGCGCTTCTGCGGCGCGAGCGTGCTCGGATAGCGCGCCGTGCCGGAGGGGTTGTCCGGATCATACACACCGGTGAGCGAATCGACGGAGACGATCTCCTTCGCGCCGGTCTTTGCCAGCAGGAACGCATAGAGATCGGCGTTCATGCTCTTCGGCGAGGCGCCGTCGACCGTCAGGATCACGTTCTTCGACGAGCCCGCAAGGTCGAACGGATCGTACCCGAACCAGTACGCCCCGTCGTTCGCCGTCCCGCCCCAGCGGATGCGCGGCGTGATGATCTGCCCGCCGTCCGCGGTGCTGTAATACGTTTTGACGACGCTGCCGTTATAGAGCAGTGTCTGCGTCCACACCGCGTCGACCGCGGCGATCGTGTTCGTATCGGTCGCGACGTAGCCGTAGTAGAGCTGCGAACGCGTGGTGTCGTACACGTCGAAATACTTGGACTTGCGCGCCTCGATCTCGGTCAGAACGAAGCATTTCGCGCAGATCGTTTCGACCTTCAGCAGATCCGGCTTCGAGGAGTCGGACATCTCGCCGCTGACCGCGCCGTACAGGTAGTTCTTGAGATCGACGTAGTTGATGACGCGGAGCGTGCCGCCGTCGTTGTAAAAGACGAAATCGCCGTAATAGACCCGCGTGCCGTGCTTCGCGTTGTCGAACGTCAGCTTCGTTCCGGCGTCCGTTCCGACGCGGCGGAGGCGCGTCACGGTGTCCGTCGTTTTCAGAACGCCCGCCGTCGAATGCGAGACGGTGATCGTGCCGTTTTCGAGCTTTGCCGTCACGGTGCCGCCGGTCACGGTCTTGCTGCCCACGGCGTACTTGCCGGAGAGCCTGACGGTCACGGTATCCGCGTCGCCCGTGGAGAGCAGAACGCGCACGGTCACGTCGTTTTCCGCGCCTTCGCTCGTTTGCACGGCAAGCGGAAGCAGCAGCAGGCAAAGCAGCAGACACAGGATGCGTTTCACGGCGCGCCCCCCTCCTTTCTCCGGTTTGTTTCTTCCTCCGTTATACCATACGGCGCGAAAAAAACAAACGCCCCGGGGCGTTTGTTGAAACTTTTTTTACAAGAATGACGCAACTTTACCGTTTTTTCGGAAAATTAAGGAAGCGGCGCGTAGATGCGCATGACCGCCTCCGCCGCCTTCCACCCGTCGACCGCCGCGCTGATGATGCCGCCGGCATACCCCGCGCCCTCGCCGACCGGATACAGGCCCTTGTGCGAAACGGATTCCATATCCGCGCCGCGCAGGATCCGCAGCGGTGCGGACGTGCGGCTTTCGACCGCCGTCAGGACCGCGTCCTCCATGTCGTAGCCCCTGAGCTGACGTCCGAACGCTCTGAGCCCGTCGCGGACGCCCGCCGTCACGAAATCCGGCAGGCATTCGGAAAGATCCGAATAGCGCACGCCGGGCCGGTACGTCGGTTCGACCGAACCGGACGGCTTCGACCGCTCGCCCCGCAGAAACGCGCCGACCGTGGACGCCGGCGCCGTGCCGTCGCCGCCGCCGAGCAGAAACGCGCTGCGCTCGAGCCGGTCGAGATACGCGAGACCGGAAAGCGGATGCGCGCCGAAATCCTCCGGCGTGATCTGCACGACGACCGCCGCGTTGGCGTTTTTGCCGTCGCGCGCAAAGTTGCTCATGCCGTTGACGACGACCTGCTCCGGTCCGCTCGCGCTTGCGACGACCTGTCCGCCCGGGCACATGCAGAAGGTATAGACGCCGCGTTCGCCGCTTTTCGCGGTCAGGCGGTATTCCGCCGCGCCGAGCCGCGGATGCTCCGCCATCGGACCGTACTGGCTCGCGTTGATCAGGCTTTGCGGATGCTCCGCGCGCACGCCGATCGCGAACGCCTTCGGCGCCATCAGAACGCCCTTTTCGTACAGCATGCGCGCCGTGTCGCGCGCGCCGTGCCCGATCGCGAGGATCAGCGCCGCGCACGGTTCCCAGACCGCCGTTTCGCCGCTGCCGATGCGCACCGCGGCGATCCGTCCGTCCTCCGTCCGGAAGTCGGTCAGCGTCGCGGAGAAGCGCACCTCCCCGCCCGCCTCTTCGATCTTTGCGCGGAGCGTGCCGACGACCGTGCGAAGCCGGTCGGTGCCGATGTGCGGCTTCGCGAGATACGCGATCTCCTCCGGCGCGCCGCAGGCGATCATCTCCGCGAGCACGCCGTCGATGCGCGGATCCTTGATGCGGGTGGTCAGCTTGCCGTCCGAAAACGTGCCGGCGCCGCCTTCGCCGAACGCGACGTTGCTGTCCGGATCGGGTTCGTTCCTCGCGCCGGACCAGTAGCGTTCCACGTCCTTCACGCGCTCCGCGATCGGTCTGCCGCGCTCGATCACGAGCGGGCGGTAGCCGTTCCGGGCAAGCAGCAGCGAGGCGAACAGCCCCGCGGGACCGAGCCCCGCAACGACGATCCTGCCGTCCTGCGGCTTCGTGCCGAAAACCGGCGGCTCCTGCGGTTCGGTCTGCACCGGCTCCGCTTTCCATTTCGGGTCCTTCAGAATGCGGTTTGCCGCCGCGTCGGAAAGCGTCAGCTCCGCGTGCACGCAGTGGAAAATGTCGTGCTTTTTGCGCGCGTCGAGCGACTGCCGCACGATGCGCATCCGCACGAGCGCGTCGCGTGCGATCCCGAGCCGTTTACAACACGAAGCGGCGAACGATTCGTCCGTCGCATCGAGTTCTCTTCTTAAGTTTTGCAGGTAGACCGTTTTCATGAAACGCGGGTTACTCGTTTCCCTCCGTCTTCGTCGAAATGTCGACGAGTTCGACCGAAACGGTGTCTTCGACCAGTTCGATCTGATAGACGCCCGCGTCGCCGCCGTAGCGAAGAACGAGCGGGATCTCATGCGTGCCTTCGGAGAGGTTCGCCAAATCCGCCGAAACGGTGATCTTGCTCACGTCGAACTTCTTCAGGGTGCGGACCGTTCCGCTTACGCGGACGGCGGCCGTGGTCGGCGCGGAATCGGTCAGCGCGAACTTTTCCTTGGCTCTGGAATAGCTGATCGGGATCTCAAATTCCTGAACGTCGGGCCGCTCGGCCACGCGCAGAACGACCGTGATCGATCCGTTCTGATCGCGCTCCGTTTCCACGCCCTCCGGAATGACCAGCTCCGCGTACACCCGGGTCTCGCCTTCCGTCGCGCTCAGCGCGATGGGCTCGGTCCGGATCGAACCGATCTGATCAAGCAGGAAGCGGTCGCCGTACAGCACGATCGTCTTCTGCGCCAGCGAATAGGTGTAGGAATAATCCTCGTCGAACAGGTCGTCCGTCTCGACCGTGGGCTCGATATCGACCACTCTGCAGGCGCGGATGCGCACGCGTACGTTCGTCGTGACCGTTTCGCCGTCGCTCGTGACGATGTCGTCCAGGCGCTTGTTGGCGATGTCATAGAACTGGACCGGCAGGATCAGATCGTACGTGCCGGACAGCGAGTCGGGATCGTTGATCGCGAACGAGGACATGTCCACCGTGACCTCCCCGCGGGAGATGCGGTCGATCTCGGATTTCTGTCCGCGGATCGAGATGGTCAGGTTGGTCGGCAGAACGACGTCGAATCCCTCGGGAAGATCGCCTTCCGTTTTCGCGGTGACGCGGATGTTGCTGCGCGAGGAAAGACGCGCGACCGTCACCTCGACGGATCCGACCGAAACGCCCTGCACAGTCCCGTAATCCGAAGCGATCTTCGTCTGCACTTCGAGCGAGATCGTCTTGCTGTCCTCGTCCCGGTCGAGCGAGATCGCCCGGTCGGACAGGTCCACGTACGCCGAAACGCGGGAGCTGTCGAGTTCGCTGTGCTTGCTGATGCGGCAGAGCACGTCGACGTCGGTCGTGCCGATATCGCGCGTGACGAGCATCAGACCTCTCGCGTTCAGCGTGTCCTCGCCGACGATCGAGATGTCCACGTCGCGCACGTACTTGACGTATTCGGGATTCTCGATCGCGAGCACGTACCCCCACAGGAGCACCGCGAACACGAGCGCGATCACCTTGAACCGGATGTTCTTGGTAAATACGTTTTTGAAAAACCGTTTGAGCGCGGAGAAGAATTTCTGTCGTTTCGTCATGTTACGCCTCCGCCTCCTTCTTTTTGCGATTCCAGGGGAGGACGAATCCGAATCCTTCGCCCTTCTCGAGCAGGCTTTCGAGCGTGTTGGAGAGCGCCTTCTCGTCGAGATACCGGATCAGCTTGCCTTCCTTCGCGATCGAGATCGCGCCGGTCTCTTCGGATACGACGATAACCACGCAGTCCGAAGCGGAGGAAACGCCGAGCGCGGCGCGATGCCGCGTTCCGAGTTCGCGCGAGACCTTCATGTCGTCGGACAGCGGCAGCAGGCAGCTTGCGGCGATCACCGTCACATCGCGGATCACCACGGCGCCGTCGTGCAGCGGCGTGTTCGGCTCGAAGATGTTCTCGATCAGCGCGCCGGACAGCTCCGCGTTCAGCTGGACGCCCGTCGCGGCGATGTCGCCGAGACCGGAGCGGCGCTCAAAGACGAGCAGCGCGCCGACGCGGCGGTTGGAAAGGTGCAGGATCGAACGCTTCAGATCCAGAACGAGACGGTGCGCGTCCGTTTTGTCCGCGGCCGAACCGAACTTCGAGAGCCGGTGCGAACCGATGCGCTCGAGCACGCGCCGGAGTTCCGGCGTAAAGAGAATGAACAGGATCAAAAAGATCGAGCCGCTTGCAAGGATGCTGTCAAGCACCCAGGAAACCGTCGAAAGACCGAACAGTCTTGCGAACACGGAGAACAGGAACAATAGCCCGATGCCTTTCATGACCTGATAGGCGCGGGTGTCTTTCGTCCATTCGAGCACTTTATACAGGAAGATCGTAATGATCAGTATGTCGAAGATGATGCTGGCCAGTCCGCTCGGGTTTTTCAGCACGTTGAACGCCGTTCGGATGATGCTGATCAGATCCATCAGTCTGCTCTCCTCCTTGCATTTTGCCCCGCTGCGCGGATCCGCACACGGGTACCTTTATAGTATACCATCAATGTGTTATAATTGTCACGCAAATATTACAAATTCATTCACAAATTCATTCGGATTTGTTCCGCATGCCGCATCAGATACGCGTAGAACGCCGCCGTGCCGCAAAGAAGCGCTCCGCCGACCGCCGGCGCGATCCATTCCTTGCCGAACAGCAGCGTCGGTACGACCGTCGCCGCGGCGACCGTGAAACAAACCAGCATCATGACGAGCACCGCGCCGCTCTGCTTGACGACCTCCGTTTCCGCCTTCCAGTTGAGACGCGGAAGCTTCGCGTTCACAAACAGGCCGAGCACGGTCGTGAACAGCAGCGCCGCGACCGGCACGAGAAAGACCGCAACGAGCGAAACCGGGCTCAAAAACGCGTGATAGAAGGCCGCGACCAGCGTACAGGTAACGAGAAGCGGCGGCAGGACCAGAAAAAGATTCATGCAGAGTTTTGCGTTCAGCCACTTCTTTGCGGGAACCGGCATCGTCTTCGAGATCCAGATCTGCTTGCCTTCCATCGAGATCGCGCAGCACGTCGTCGGCGACAGGGTCGCGCAAAAGATCAGGATTCCGATCAGGGCGGCCGGGGCGTACCCGCGGATCTCCGGCATGCGCAGAAGCGTCGAAAGCCGTCCCGAAAGCACCGCGCCCGCCACGCCGAGCACGAGGATCAGCACCGCGCCGATGATCGTGTTGATGACCCACGCCGTGCTGTTGAAAAAGCGCTTGCGCTCGATCATGAACAGTGCGCGGATCGCGCTGCTGCGTTTCAGCGCGCCGAGTCGGTAGTTTTTCACATGATACCCTGCCGCAAGCCGGTCGTGCAGCGGAAGGAACGTTTTATTCAGGATAAACACGAACAGCGCACACACCAGAAGCGACGCGCCCGAAAACAGCAGCGCGAGGCGAAGATCGCCCGCCGCACCGTCCGAAAACCAGCGCGCCGGCGGATAGATGCGCGCCGTCACGTTCATCATCTCAAACGGATTTGACAAAAACTGCCTTCTCAGCTGCGGCATCAGATACGCAAAGACGATGAAGCCGAGCAGCAGGATCATCTTAATCGCCGAGGTCACGCCCTTTTTATACTTGCTCTTTGCAAACGCCGCGGAAAGCAGCAGGTCCGCGCCGCTGCCGATCACGACCGGACCGACGGGCAGAAGAAGGAGCATGATGGGAAACAGCGGATAAAACCACCAGACGGGCTGCCGCAGCACGGCGTATACGACGCCGCACGGCAGCAGATACGCAACGACGTAGATCGCTTCGACGAGATACAGCGCGAGGAACCGCGCGAGCACGATCGTCGACGTGCGCACCGGCATGCCCATCAGCGTGTCGAAATCCGAAAACCCGGACAGCGTCGCGCTGCCCTGCGCGAACGCCATGGCAAGCGCGAACAGGCTTGCCATCGCCGCCGCCATCAGGAACGGAACGCTCGCGGGGATGCCGGCTTTCAGCAATTCGAACGTCATCACGCCCGACATGCCGCCGTAGACCACAACGATCAGAACGATCGCCACGACGCCCATGATCGCGTTTCTGCGTTCCTTCGGGTCGTTCGAATGCCGCATCACTTGGAAACGGAAAATGCTGTTCAGATACAGTTTGATCAGCGTCCAAAGCGATTTCATGCGTCCGTCAACTCCAAAAACAATTCTTCGAGCGAACTGTCGCCGCGCACCTCGTCCATGGGACCCGCTTTGATCAGTTTGCCGTTTTTGATGATCGCGATCTTATTGCAGAGTTTTTCGGCGACCTCGAGCACGTGCGTGCTGAAAAAGATCGCGCCGCCCGCTTCGACGAGCTCGTGCATGATGCCCTTCAGCGTGTGCGCCGCCTTCGGGTCGAGTCCGACGAACGGCTCGTCGAGCATCAGAAGCTTCGGTTGCTGGATCAGCGCGCCGATCAGCGCGAGTTTCTGGCACATGCCGTGCGAATACGAGCCGACGAGATCGCCGAGCTTCGATTCGATTTCAAACGCCGCCGCGTACCGTTTGATGCGTTCGACGCGCGTCTTCTCGTCGATGCCGTAGATGTCGCAGAGAAAATTCAGATACCCCGTTCCGGTGAGGAACGCGTACAGATCCGGATTGTCCGGGATATAGCGCATGATGCGCTTCGCCGCCATCGGGTCCTTTTTCACGTCGATCCCGTCGACGAGAATCTCGCCCGAATCGAACGGCAGAATGCCGGACACGCAGCGCAGCGTCGTCGTTTTGCCGGCGCCGTTATGTCCGATAAAGCCGTAAATATCGCCCGCTTCGACCGTAAGGCTCAGCCCGTCGACCGCGCGCGGTCCGTTTCCGTACGTTTTGACCAGATCACGGATCTCAAGCATCGTTTACTCCTCCTCTTTCTGCCGGTACAGCACGAGCTTTCTGCCGATGCACTGGATGACCTCGGCGCCCGTCGCTTCCGCGAGCTGCGCGGCGGCTTCCTTTGCGGAAAGCTCGCTCGTTTCGAGCACGGAAAGCTTGATCAGCTCGCGCTTTTTGAGCGCCGCGTCGACCGCTTCGACGAGCGTGTCGGTGATGTTGTCCTTGCCGATCTGGAAGATCGGGGTAAGCGTGTTCGCCTGTTTGCGGAAGACCGCGCGTTCTTTGCCTGTCATATGCTTCTCCTTTATCAGTCCGTAAAATCAAATTCCCATTCGCCGAGCCGGATCGTGTCGCCGTCCTTCGCGCCCATTTCGCGGAGCGCGGAGATGATGCCCGTTTTGATCAGCAGCTGCTGGAAGCGGCGCATCGAAACGTCGTCCTCCGGATCGGTGGTGTCGAGGATGCGCTCGACGTCGCCGCCCTCGACCACGAACGCGCCCGCGTCGTCGCGGTGCACGGTAAAGCCCTTTTCATACTGCGCGCCGGTCAGAAGCTCGGTCTCGTCGTACACGCGCACCGGCGGCAGCGCGTCGAGCTTTTTCACGATGCAGTCGAGCATCGGACCGAAGCCGTCGACGGTCGCCGCGGACACCGCAAACACGGGAACGCCCTGCGGTTCCAGCGCCGCCTTGATGCGCGCAAAGTGCGCCTCCGCGCCCGGAACGTCCATCTTGTTGCACGCGACGATCTGCGGCAGCGCCGCGAGCGCGTCGGAAAACTTGCCCAGCTCCGCGTTGATCTTTTCGTAATCGTCCAGCGGATCGCGCATCTCGCTTGCGGACGCGTCGAGCACGTGCACGAGGATGCGCGTGCGCTCAATGTGGCGCAGGAAATCGTGTCCGAGCCCCGCGCCCTCCGCCGCGCCCTCGATGAGCCCGGGAATGTCCGCCATCACGAACGAGCGGTCGTAGCGCGTCGCCACGCCGAGGTTCGGCGTGAGCGTCGTGAAGTGATACGCGGCGATCTTCGGCTTCGCGCTCGTCAGCACGGACAGGATCGTGGACTTGCCGACCGACGGAAGCCCGATGATGCCGACGTCCGCGATCGTTTTGAGCTCCAGCTCGACCTGCCGTTCCTCGGTCCTGATGCCGTTCTGCGCGAACCGCGGCGCCTGCTTCGTCGCCGTCGCAAAGCGCGCGTTGCCCTTGCCGCCCCTGCCGCCGTACAGCACGACGCGGGTCTTGCCGGGCTCGCTCATGTCCGCCACGATGCTGCCGGTCTCGAGATCGCGCACGATCGTGCCGACCGGGACCCGAACGATCATGTCCTCGCCGTTTTTGCCCGCCTGCAGCTCCGCGCGGCCCTGCTCGCCGTCCTGCGCGCGGAAGTGCCGGTAACGCTTGAAATCGAGCAGCGTGGACTGCTGCGGATCCGCGACGAACACGACGTTGCCGCCCCTGCCGCCGTCGCCGCCGGAGGGACCGCCCTTCATGACGTATTTTTCGCGGTGGAACGCGGCGCAGCCGTCGCCGCCGTTGCCCGCTTTGATAAAGATGGTTGCCTTGTCAATGAACTGCATGCTCGCAAATCTCCTTCAGAGGACAGATCCCGCACTTCGGCCGCTGCGCCGCGCAGACCTGTCTGCCGTGATAGATGAGCCAGTGATGCGCGTCGCCCCAGTCTTTTTCGGGGATGTGCGCCATCAGCTGAAGCTCGGTTTTTTCAACGTCCTTCGCCTCGGTCAGCCCGATGCGGTTCGCGACGCGGAACACGTGCGTGTCGACCGCGATCGCGGGGACCCGGAACGCGTTCGACAGAACGACGTTCGCCGTCTTTCTGCCGACACCGGGAAGCGCCGTAAGCTCCTCGCGCGTTTCGGGCACTCTGCCGCGGTACCGTTCGACGAGGATCCGGCTCATCGCGAGGATATGCTCGCCCTTCATGCGGTAAAAGCCGCAGCTCCGGATATACGGCTCGAGCGTTTCAAAATCGAGCGTCGCGAACGCCTCCGCCGTGTTGTATTTCGGAAACAGCACGTCCGTGCATTTGTTCACCTGTTTGTCGGTGCACTGCGCGGACAGCATCGTCGCGACGAGCAGCTCGAACGGCGACGAAAAGTGCAGCGCCGGCTTCGCGTCCGGGTAGGTTTCCTTCAGAATGTCAAGCGCTTCCGCGCGTTTTGCTTCACTTAACACGGGCCGCCTCCAATGCGTACGTTGCGGCGATCGCGCCGTCGGCGCACGCGGTCACGACCTGCCGGAGCGGCGTATTTCGCACGTCGCCCGCGGCGAACACGCCGGGCACGCTCGTTTCCATGCGTTCGTTTGTGATCACGCTGCCGTTTCCGGCAAGCGCGAGCTGATCCCGAAACAGCTCCGTGCGCGGCACGACGCCGACCGCGACGAACAGCCCGTCCGTCCCGAGCTCGGTCGTTTCGCCCGTCACGCGGTTTCTGAGGCGCACCGCCGACAGCTTTTTCTCGCCGAGGAACGCCTCCGGCACGCTGTTCCAGAGGAACGTGATGTTTTCCGTATTCTTCGCGGCGTCCGCAAGGATCGCGCTTGCGCGGAGCTCGTCGCGGCGATGCACGACGTACACCTGTCTGCAGAGCTTTGCCAGATACAGCGCGTCCGAGATCGCCGTGTCGCCGCCGCCGATGACCGTCGCCGTGCGGTTTTTATAAAACGCGCCGTCGCACGTCGCGCAGTAGCTGACGCCGTGACCGGTCAGTTCCGCTTCGCCGGGGATGCCGAGCGTTTTCGGCGACGCGCCGGTGGCGAGGATCACGGTCTTTGCCTCGACCGTTTCGCCGTTGAACGTGAACCGCTTCGGATCGTCCGTCAGCACGAGCCCGGTCACGGGACCGTATTCGATCCGAAGCCCGAACGACGCCGCGTGCTCCTCGAACCGCGCCGCAAGCGCGTAGCCGTCCGGCCCGTCCGAAACGCCCGGGTAATTGTCGATCCGGTGCGTTTTCACGATCTGTCCGCCCGCGAACATTTCTTCAAACAGACAGACGTTTCCGCCGCCGCGCACCGCGTACAGCCCGGCCGCAAGTCCCGCGGGACCGCCCCCGATGATTGCCACATCCAGCATCGTTTTGTCCTCGTTTCCGTAAAATCTCACAAATAACAGTATACCGTTTTTCCGGAACGCGGTCAAGGGAAACCGACGGACAAAACGCTCGTTTTTCCGATTGTTTTCAACAAGTTTGCAAATCAAAAAACCGCCGCGTTCGCGGCGGTCCGGACCATTGTGCAACGGCAGCTCATTCCCCGAAGGAAACGCTCTTCGCCCACTTCACAAACGTGGAGCGCATCTTGGAGAAGTCCTTTTCGAGCGAACAGAACTGGACGTCCCAGAACGCTTTTTCGCTCTTGTAGAACGTGACGAGATACCGCACCTTCTCCCCGGAGTTCGGATCCTTCTGCGTAAACTCGAAATACGGGATGCCGTCCTCCTCCTTCACGCCCGTGTCGCTGCTGATGCTGCCGCCGAGCAGGGCGTATTCCGCAAATTCCTTCGCCGAGATCGCCGTGAATTCCTCCTGCATTTCGGCGTCGATCGTATCGAAGCCGACGCGTTCCACGAGGACCGCGGCGTCGTCGGAATAGAAGTAGCCCGCGAAGTTCAGCTTGGACTCCTTCTTGAACGAGGAATCCAGCGTGATATCCATCTCCATCGCCGTGAAGTTCCTGTCCTTCTCCTTCTTGGAGCAGTTCAGGACCTTGCCCTTTACAAGCCCGAAGCCGACCGCAAACAGGACGCCGAGCAGCACCGAAATGATCGTGATCAGCGTGCCGGATTTTTTGGAGCCCTTCCGGAGCTGCTGCGCTTCCTCGGAATCGTTGTCGTCGAAGCGGAACGCGTTGCCCGCCGACGGGTTGAGCTTGCACGCGCCGCTCAGGTATACGTCCGTATTGCCCTCGGGAAGCGGATACAGCTCGACGCAGAATTCCTGGCTTGCCTGGCCGTTGATGACGAAGAGTTTCGTCGCTTCCTCGCCGACCTCGAACGTGATCGTTTCGCCGTTTTTCATCTCGCCGACCTTGCGGCACGGCACGCCCTGGATCATCATGTCCGGCGCCTGCGCGTCCTCCGCGAAAACGCGGAATTTCGCAAGCGATCCGACGAAGCTCTTTTTCCGTTCAATGGTTACGTTTCTCATAAGTCCCTCCTCATTTTCCGTTCCATGCGTATGGTATCACGGCGGTCTGCCGCCGTCAAGACTGCGCGGCGTGCCGTTTCCGTATATACAGACAGCGCGGCGGCGCAAAATGCTGCCGCGGAGCTCAGATCACGAACCGGATCCAGCGGCAGAAGAACCGCCGCACCGGCCGGTCCGCATACAGCGCGTCCTGCGCCTCTTTGACGCGCTTCAGAAGGATCCTGTGCTCGCGGTGCATCTTATGGTCCGAGAACGCCGCCTCCGTCGCCCATTCCTCGGCGTCGGGATCCTTCGGCGCGCCGAAGCGTTCGAGGCGCTTCAGATAATACGCGATCTCGGGGATCGAGCGGCGCACGTTCTTATCGCGGAACCGCGCCTCTCTGCGGCGTCTCCGGAGCGTTCCGGCAAAGATCCATGCCGCAGGCGCGAGCGGGATCAGAAGCAGCAGCCAGAGCGCGCCGTTCCGTTTCGGCGTGCCGCCTGACGCGCCGCCTCCGCCCTGTCCGTTCGGAGACGCGGACGCGGGTTCGGGCGTGCGGTCGGCGTCGGGCGTGACGGGAGGCTGCAGCGTTTCCGGCGCGTCCAAAGGCGCTTCGGTCGGCTGCGGCGTGGCGGGCGCGGACGGTTCCGGCGTGACAGCGCCCGGCGCGGGCGTGATCGTCGGCGCCGCGTACGGCTCGGCCGTGCTGATCGGAGACGTCGGATCGTAGTCGAAGCCGCTCGTGCTCTCGATCGGGACCCAGCCGACGCCCTCGACATAGACCTCCGCCCACGCGTGCGAAGCGCTTTCGGGAATCGGGACCCAGTCGTTCGCCGTCCGGATCCTGGCGCAGTACCCGACGGTATAGCGCGCGGGCACGTCGATCGCCTGCAGCATCGCCGTCGTCGCGCTTGCGAAATGCACGCAATAGCCTTCGTGGCTTTCCGTCAGGAAATACATCACGAAATCCTTTCCGTCCGGAAGCGGCGCGGGCGAAAGCGCGTATCTGCCGGATCTCCGGACGAACGCGGCGACGCGCGTTGCCGTTTCGTACGCGTCCTCCCCGCGGGAGATCCCGTTTCGGTTCGCAAGCGAACGGAGCGCGCGCTTTTCGGGTCCGTCCGGCATGACGTACTGTTCTTCGATAAATCTGACGTACGCGCGCTCGTCGGACGCGGCCGGTCCGCGCTCGTTCACGTCGAATGCGGACACGTCCCACACGTAGGACGTGCGTCCGCGCGTTTTGACGCCGGATTCGCCCGGCACGACGTACCATTCCGTGCGGTCGTACCGCTGATAGGAGACCGATTCGTCGGGCTGCGCATCGTCCGGAACGGACGCCGGACGGATGAACCCGTACGGCACCAAACGTTCATTCGACCGGTACGAGCTGATCGAAAGGACCGTTTTCGCGCGGCGCCCGCTGCCGAGCGCTTCCATCGAGCGGAACGCGCCGTCGTATTCCTTCGCGGCAAGCCATCTGCCGTTTTCATACGCGCCGTACGAATGTGTGCGCAGAAGATACGTGCCGGCCTTCGTCGCGTATAGCTCGAACGCGGTCTCTTCGCTCTCCTCGCGGTCGCCGAGATCGTTCAGATTGACCGTGCTCGGGTTGCTCTTTCCGAACGTACCGATGAAAAGGTCCTCGACCTGTTCGAAGCGGTTGCCCAGCATCCGCTTTCGTTCCTCGAAGGAGATCGGCGTAAACGAACGCTCCGGCGCGATCGCGAGGATCAGGAATCCGAACCCGAGCATCAGCGCGGCAAGGATCGAGAAGAACGCGCCCGCCTGCTGCGGTTCGCCCTTCCGGACTCCGTGTCCGAACAGGGTGTAGCCGCACCAGAGCGCCATCAGCACCGCCGTCCACAGCGCGGGACGGCAGTTCGTGTAGACCATGCCGAGCAGAAACATCGGAAGCGGGATCAGCGCCGGCAGCAGAAGCAGCTTCCCGCGGATCAGCGAAAACGACGCGAGCAGGCCGATCAGCGCGGCGACGCCCGACAGGAACGCCGTGACCGCGCGCTCGGGCTCGGTGACCTCCGCGGCGAGCGCGTCGAGCCCGGACAGATCCGGAACGATCGTGACGCTGTCTCTGACCTCGCCGAGAACGGTATCCAGATAAAACACCCCGCCGTCGCGCAGCAGCCCGTAGCCGAACACGATGAACAGGAGCATCCCCAGAAGGAATGCCGCGCCGACGACGATCCCGAAGCGCGGCATGTTCATGCCGAACGAAAGCAGCAGCGCGGCGATCGTGCAGAAGAGGATCAGGCCCTTCAGCGAGAACCCGATCGCAAACGCCGTCGGCAGCGCGCAGACGGCCGCAAGCATGCAGCACGTGACGGCGACCGCGTCCGCAAGGCCCTTGAGTACGACGTTCAGCGTCTTCATGACCGCGCCTCCTTTTTGGGAACGATGCGATACACGAGCGTATCGCTTCCCGGCGCGACGGGCGTCGCCGTCTCGGCGCGGATCGGTTCGGAAAGCGCGGACTTCAGAAACCGCCCGAATTCGCCGTCGGAGCGGATATACGTGCTGTGAAGACCGAAATGCAGAAGATAGGTGACGCCGTTTTCCAGCAGCAGATCGGAAAGAAAGCGCAGCTGTTCCAAGGCGCTCTGCTGCGCGGCGTAGTCGGCGTACAGGTCCATCGAAAGGACGACGTTTTTGCGGATCAGCTCCTGCGGCTCGCGCACGATCGTTTCGCCGTATTTTTCCGACAGCTTCCAATGGATCAGATTGATCGCGTCCCCTTCGCGGTACGGACGCAGCTCGTGCTCCTCGGAAAATCCGAGCGGCTTGGGCTTGGTGATGCGCGGCGACGGTTCGATGAGCTCCGGCACGGGAACGGGCGGTTCGGCGTTCGGAAGCACCGTGAACGCGACCGGTCCGCTTCTGCGGATCGGGATCGAGAACAGGCCCAGATAGTCGCAGCAGCGCGCTCTGCGGATGCGGTAGGAGATCGTGCCGAGCCGTTCCGTTTCCGGCTCGAACGTTTCCTCTCCCGCGCAGACGCCGTTGATGCGGATCTTTTTCCGGATCCCGCGCGCGTCCAGGAACAGGTTCCGCTGCTGGACCGTGATCTTCACGACCTCCGGCGGGAGGAAAAACCGGGTCGCGGTCCGCAGCGTCACGCGGGCCGCGCGGCCGCGCCGGACGTCGCCGCACGCGAACAGATCCGCGCGCGTGGTGAGGATCGCGGGTAAACTGATGAGAAGCGATAATACGGGAACGAACAGCAGAAAAAGCAGTACGAAATACGTTTCGTACTGCCCGTACGCAAGATGCATCACCGCCGCACCGAGCAGCAGCGCGGCGTACGTCAGCCGCCGTCCGATCATGCGCGTACGGCGGGCGGCGCGGTATGCGCCAGCACGTCGGAGACCACGGTCTCCGCGGTCTGTCCGGAGGCTTTCGCCTCGGGCGTCAGGATCAGACGGTGCGTGACCGTCGCCGGATAGATGAGCTTGACGTCGCCGGGGATCACGTAATCGCGGCCCTGCACCCATGCCGCCGCCTTCGCCATCGAAACGACGGCAAGCGACGCGCGCGGGCTTGCGCCCTGCAGGACCGATCCGTGCGAGCGCGTGGCGTTCGAGAGGCGGATCACGTAATCGAAGATCTTTTTATCGACGAAGGTGGAATCGACCGCGAGACGGATCTCGTACAGACCCGCGCTGTCCGCGACGAGCTGCACGTCGTCCAGGGGGTTGCCCTGCTGTTTGCGGTTCAGAAGCTCCAGTTCGTCGGACGGACGGGGATAGCCGAGCGACAGACGCACCATGAACCGGTCGAGCTGCGAATCGGGCAGCAGCTGCGTGCCGCTTGCGCCGACGGGGTTCTGCGTGGCGATGACCACGAACGGATCCGGCACCGGATGCGTGACGCCGTCGACGGTGACGTTTCCCTCCTCCATCGCTTCGAGCAGCGCGGACTGCGTGCGGCTCGTCGCGCGGTTCAGCTCGTCCGCAAGGAACAGGTTGCACAGGATCGCGCCGGGCTTGTAGACCATCTGCCCGCTCGCCTTGTCGTACAGGGAAAACCCGACGATATCGCTCGGCAGCACGTCCGGCGTGAACTGCACGCGCCGGTATTCGAGACCGAGCGCCTTTGAAAACGCAAGCGCCATCGTCGTTTTGCCGACGCCCGGAATGTCTTCAAGCAGGATATGTCCGCGCGCAAGGATCGCAAGCAGCGCCATCACAAGGACGTTGTCTTTGCCGACGACGGCTTTTTTGAGCTCGAGAATGATGGATTTCGGATCGTTCATGTGCCTCTCCCCGGATAAAACGGACGCTTCGTCCGCTGATCGGATTCATTATACCATATATTACCGCAAAAATGCGGATTATTTGTGTATAAACTGCAACGAATTGTCCGTTTCGCGCAATTTTTCGAAAAAAAAACGGCAACGGCACATGCGCCGTTGCCGCGATGGGATCGGTTTACCAGAGCTTGATCGCTTCGTGATGCGGGAGTTCTTTGATGTGCCAGATCTCGTCCGCGTACTGGCGGATCGTGCGGTCCGACGAGAACTTGCCCGCGCTCGCCGTGTTGACGATGCACTTTCTTGCAAACGCGCGAAGGTCTTTATAGTCGTTCAGCGCGTCGAGCTTGCGGTCGATGTACGGCAGCATCTCCTGCAGGACGAAGTAGTAGTCCGGCTTCTGCCAGCCGTTTCCGAACAGGAGCGACCGGTGCAGATCGGTGAAGACGCCGGTGCCGTTGTCGGAGAACGTGCCGTCGATCAGCGTGTCGACCACGCGGCGCACGCGCGGCTCGTAGTCGTAGATCGCCTTGGGATTGTAGTGCGGACGCAGCGCGTTCAGATCGTCGACGCTGCAGCCGAATACGTAGTTGTTCTCCTCGCCCGCCTCCGCGACGATCTCGACGTTCGCGCCGTCGAAGGTGCCGAGCGTGACCGCGCCGTTGAGCATCAGCTTCATGTTGCCGGTGCCGCTCGCCTCGGTGCCGGCCGGCGAGATCTGTTCGGAGATGTCCGCCGCCGGAATGATGTGCTCGGCGTACGAGCAGTTGTAGTTGTGCACGAACACCACGCGCATCAGATCCTTTACGTCCGGATCGTTGTTGATCTTTTTCGCGATCTCGTTGATATACTTGATCGCGGCCTTTGCGCGAAGGTATCCGGGCGCGGCCTTCGCGCCGAAGATGAACGCCGTCGGCGTGAAGTCTTTGATGCGGCCGTCCTTGATGCCGAAGTACAGGTCCATGATCGCGAACGCGTTCAGAAGCTGGCGCTTGTACTCGTGCATGCGCTTGACCTGCACGTCGAAGCAGAACGATTCGGGCAGATCGACGCCCTCGCGCTCCGCGATGATCCTGCGCAGCTGACGCTTCTTTTCGCGCTTGACCGCGATGAATTCGTCGACGTCCGCGTCGGTCATGAACTGCTTCAGGCCCTTGAGCTGTTCGAGATCGGTGATCCAGCCGCCGCCGATGCGCTCGGTGATATAGCGCGAAAGCTCGGGGTTGCACAGTCCCAGCCAGCGGCGCTGCGTGATGCCGTTCGTCTTGTTCTGGAAACGCTCCGGATAGACCTGATACCAGCAGTGCAGCACGTCGTCCTTCAGGATCTGCGTGTGGATCTCGGCAACGCCGTTGACGCAGCTCGACGCGTACACGGCGAGGTTCGCCATGCGGATGATGTTGTTCGAAACGATCGCGTACGGTTCGCAGTCGAGTCCCTTCGCCATGATCTCGCCGCAGAGCTTGGTGTTGATGCGGTAGATGATGTCGTAGATCTCCGGCAGCAGATCGCGGAACAGGTTGACGTCCCACTTTTCAAGCGCTTCCTGCATGACCGTGTGGTTCGTGTAGGAGAACGTCTTCTGCGCGATCGCGAACGATTCGTCGAACGAAAGGCCCTCGAGCATGAGCAGCCGCATCAGCTCCGGAATGGAGACCGTCGGATGCGTGTCGTTGAGCTGGATGGAAACGAGATCCGCAAACTCCGTGATCGGGCGGTTCTCGCGCTTGAAGCGGAACAGCAGGTCCTGCAGCGACGCCGAAGACAGGAAATACTGCTGCTTCAGGCGCAGACGCTTGCCCGCGGTGGTCGTGTCGTTCGGATACAGAACGCGCGTGATGTCCTCGACCGCGTTCTTTTCGAGAACGGCGACCGCGTATTCCTGGTTGTTGAACTTCTCAAAATCGAAGTCCTGCACCGCCTCGCTCTGCCAGAGCCGCAGCGTGCCGATATTGTCGGTATGATAGCCGATGATCGGCATATCGTACGGCACGGCGCGAACGGTCTGATCGGAGAAATGCACGAACACCTCGTGCGTGTCGCGGCGGCGGCTCCACGGATCGCCGAAGCGCTGCCAGTCGTCCGCGCTCTCGGTCTGGAATCCGTTGGTGAAGGTCTGTTTGAACAGACCGTACTTGTACCGGATGCCGTATCCGTCGAGCGGCAGATTCATCGTCGCCGCGGAATCGAGGAAGCACGCGGCAAGACGGCCCAGACCGCCGTTGCCGAGCGCCGCGTCTTCGATATCTTCAAACGCCGCGAGATCCAGCCCGCGCGCTTCGAATTCCTTTTTGACTTCGTCCAGAATGCCCAGCGCGAACAGATTGTTGTACACCATGCGCCCGACGAGGTATTCTGCGGAAAAATAATATGTGCTCCTGGTGCGCTCGTGCGCGTGACGGCTCTCGTACCACGGTTCGGCGATCGCGCCCATCACGACCGATGCAAGCGCCGCGTGAAGCTGCTGCACCGTCGCCTCTTCGAGAGAGACCTGCGCGTCCCGTTTCAGCACCAGTTCGATTTGCTGCATGATCGTTTCGACTTCCATAATCCGCTCCCCTTCCGATGATTGTCTGTATTATATCATATTCGACGCGGATATGCAAAAAAATCCGACGGATTTTTTCCGTCGGATCGTGTAAAAAATTCGTAAAGTGCCGGATCAGCTCCACGGGCGTCTGGCGTTGACGAAATTCCGCTTCCAGTAGTTGGAGACCGCGCGCTTGACCACCTTGCCGTTCGCGCTCGACGCGTCGATCATCATGCCGCCGCCGATATAGATGCCGCAGTGGCTGACGGTGCTCGAGCTGTCGCTCTTGAAGAACAGGATGTCGCCCTTCTGGAGATCGCTGATCTTTGTGACGTTCTTCCAGCGGCTCACCCGCGAGAAGCCCGCCGCGTTCATGCGGATGGTGCTTACCCCCGCCTGCTTCAGGCAGTAATACACGAATCCGGAACAGTCGAAGGTGTTCGGACCCTTGTCGCCGAGCACGTACTCGCAGCCGATCTTGGAATTCGCCGCCTTGATGAACTTGTCGACCTTCGTGTCCTTCTTCGGCGTCGGGGTCGCGGTCTTGCCGGTTTTCTTCGTCGCGGCCGCCGCGGCTTCTTTCTTTTCCTTTTCCTTCTGCGCCTTCTCCTCGGCCTTCTGCCGTTCCTCCAGCGCCTTCGAGATCTTCGCGCCGTCGCTGTAGAGCTTTTCGAGCGTCTTTTCGCCCGCCTTGCCGTCGGCGGAAAGCCCGTTCCGCTTCTGGAACGCCTTGACCGCTTCGATCGTCTTTTCGCCGTAGACGCGGTCGACCTCGCCCTCCGAGAGGTAGCCGAGATCGACGAGCTGCTCCTGCAGCATCTTCACGTCGCGGCCCTCCGCGCCCTCCACCATCATGTAGTGCTGCGCGTCCCTGCCGTACAGAAGCGTCTGCGTCTGCTCGCCCGCAACGCCGTCCTGTTCGAGCCCGTGCTGACGCTGGAACAGCGAAACGGCGTACGCCGTGCTGTTGCCGAAGTAGTCGGTCGGTTCCTCGATCTCAAGATAGCCGAGTTCCATCAGGCGGGTCTGAAGCTTCGTGACCTCTTCGCCGCTGTCGTGCTTTTTCAGCACCTGATAACCCGGTGCGGGCGAAGCAGTCGCTTCTGCGCCGGTTTCTCCGCCGGGCTCGTCCGTTCCGTCCGCCGGATCGTCGATACGGTCCGGATCGGTGGTTTCGTTCCCGTCGGGAATCTGTTCTTCCGCTTGCTTCGGCGGCTGCAGCAGCGCCGGGATCGGCGCGGCGGAGCCGGCGTTCGCCTGCGATGCGGTCTTCGCTCTGCACGAGGCGGCGCCGAGGATCAGCGCGACCAGAAGCAGCAGCGCGGCAAGCGCAAACAGCGCGACCGTCAGGAAGGTGCGCTTCTGTGCCACGTTGAGCTTTTTCCAGTTATGCAGAACGTCGAAAACCGTGAGTTTTGTTTTTTCCATACGAAAAGTGTATCTCCTATCGTGCCGGTCCGCAAGGCTTCGCCGCCGAAGTTTAACAAAATTTCATATCTGTGTTGCAAATATGTTGCATCTGCGGCTCACTGCTCCCGCTCGTACCAGTACGTCACGATCTCCTCGATCGCGACCGCGCCGGAGCTGCCGGAAAGACCGTTCGGGATGAATACGACGATCGCGATCTCCGGATCCTCGCGCGGGGTGATCGCCGCGAACCAGCAGGTGTTTTCGATGTCGATGTTGTTCGTCGCGGACGTCTGCGCCGTGCCCGTTTTTCCGCTGATGCGCTCCAGATAGCCTTTGCTCGCGAACGCCATCGAGAACACCGACGACGCGGTGCCGCCGTCCTCCGGCGACACGACGCCCTTCATGCCCTCGAGGATCGCGTCCCAGAACGCATCCGGCGCGAAGATCGTGTCGATCGCCTCCGGCTCGTTCTTCAGATACGGCGTTCCGTCCGGATAGTCGACCTCCGAAAGGATCGTCGCCCTGCGGACCGTGCCGCGGTTCGCGACGGCCGCAACGTAGCGCGTGATCGAGATCGGCGTGACCAGCATAACGCCCTGTCCGATGCCGGTCTGGATCGTGTAGGTCGGCTTCCAGCGCAGCTCCTCGAGCCAGGTGGAGATCGAAACGATCCAGTTCGTATGCGCGTACGAAACGCCGATCGGGATGTTCAGCTCCTCCTTGAGCACTTCGCGGATCTCCGCGCCGCGTTCGCGCTGCTCGCCGTCCATGAGCCGCAGAAGCCGGTCGGCGCATTTGGCGAGCTGTGCGTTGGTGACCTCCAGCCCGTTCTGATCCGCGATCGTGCGGAGCAGACCGTAGATCCGGTTATAGATGAGGCGCGGCAGCGAGGACGTCTGCTCCGCGAGCGTTTTTTCGCAGTCATAGCGCGCTTTCTGTCCGCCGATCTGCACCGTAAGCTCGCCGGGAAGCTCGACGCCGGTCGTTCCGGTCATGCCGAGCCGTCCCGCCCAGTAGTTCAGCCGTTCGATGCCGACGCGGTCCGCGACGGTGTAGAAGAAATAGTTGCAGGAGACCGTGAGCGCGCGCGAAAGCGTCAGATTCGCGTGCTTCGACGGATTGCTCGTCCAGCAGCTCGGCGCGTTCTGCTCGACCTTGGTCGTCGGATCGTCGACGAAGTAATAGTACGGCGAATGATCGGAGATCGTTTCGGTCGTGGTGAGCTTGCCCTCCATCAGTCCGGCGAAGCCCGTGGCCATTTTGAACACCGAACCGGACGCGGTGCGGATGCCGATCGCGCGGTTCAGCGTCGGCTGGTTGCTGTTCGCGCCGAACAGCCGCTCGTATTCGATCTCGTCGATGCCGTCGGTGAACAGGTTCGGATCGTAATCGGGATAGGACGCGAGCGCGAGGATCTCGCCGGTCTTCACGTTCATGACGATGACCGCGCCGGTCTCCGCGCGCTTGATGCGGTCGACGTTGCCGTTCGTCAGCTTGTCGTACTTGGCGTAATTGTTCCGGATGCGCGTTTCCTGCTTTTCGCGCGTCGCTTCGATGTTGTCCTTCAGCGCCTTTTCGCAGACCTGCTGCAGCTCGATGTCGATGGTGAGCCGCACGTCCATGCCGTCCTCGGGCTGTTTGGAATCAAGCACCTCGACGATCGCGCCGCGCTTGTCCTTCAGGATGCGCGTCGTGCCGAGACGGCCGTACAGATGCGGCGTGAGATACGGCTCCATCGTCTTTTCCACGCCCGCAATGCCGATGAGATCGTTGTACGAATACCCGAGATCGAGCATGCTCTTCGTATCTTTTTTCGCGGGATCGAACGCCGCGAAATCGGCGTAGTCGTAGCCGATGCCGGTCATATCCTTCGTGACCTGCTTCGAGAGATACCCGATGATGTGCGACGCGGTATTGCCGTACGGATACACGCGATAGCTGCTCTTTTCGGTCAGGATGCCGGTCAGCCGCTCGCTCGCCATGTCGAGCTCGGTCACGACCGCGAGCGACACGTCGTACGCGATGCGGACGCCCTCGAACGCACGGTAGCTGTTCATGACCGCTTCCTGACGGATGGACATGATCTTTTTCGCTTCGTCGAACGGCATGTTGTCCGGGATGCACCACGACGCGCGCAGGATGCGGTACGCCTCCTCCGCGGTCAGGTCCGGATTGTCGAAATTGCAGGCTTCGATGAAATTCTTTTTGCGCGAGGCGGCGACGGATTCGCTCGGCGTGCGGAAATCGTAGACGAACGTCCCGTCGGAGAGCATGTCGATATAGAACGTGTCGATCGTATGCCCGCCGCCCTCCTCGATGATGCGGATCGCCTCGATCAGCGAATGCGTATAGCGCGCGCTGTCGACGGGCGTGCGGTTGCTCGGATCGCGGTAGAACAGGACGTTGTAGGTGGTCTCGTCGTACGCGAGGACGACGCCGTTGCGGTCGGTGATCGTGCCGCGTCTGCCCGACTGATACGTGGTGACCTCGGTCGTCTGCCTGACCGCGGCGGAATACGCCTCGGTCTCGCGGATGGCGAGCTTGTCCAGAAAGACCAGCAGAACGCAGAGCAGCACCGCGAAGATCGCGATGAGCATCCAGATGCGCGTATTCAGTTTTCCTTTTTCTCCGCGCTTCATCTGCGGGTCAAAGCACCTTTCTCTTTCGTACGGAACAGAGCGGCGAGCGGAAGCACCGCAAGCGACTCAAGGATCAGGGACGGAAGCGTCGCTCTGAGCAGACGCGTTCCGATCGGGAACCGCGCGCCGGCGATCAGCGTAAATACAAAGATCAGCGTCTCCGCCGCGAGGAACGCGACGAGCGCAAACAGGAACAAAAGCGGCAGTTTCGGGCGGTTTTTGCGCACGAAGCCGTACAGAACGCTGACGGCGAGAAGATACGCCGCCGCGGAAAGCCCGATGTAGGGATTGCAGAACAGATCGGTCAGAAGCCCGCCGAAAAACGCGACCGGAATGCCGTCCTGCACTTTGGTCGAAGCGACCGCGGCAAGCGCGACCGCCGGAACGAACAGCGGACGAACGCCGTTTTCCGTAAACTGCGGGAACACGAAGCAATCGAGAAAAACCGCGACGAGCGCCGCGGGGATCAGCAGAATCCGCCGCTTCATCGGACCGCCTCGTCGACGCCGGTGACGATCAGCGCGTTCTCGAGATGCAGGAAGTCGACGTCCATGGATACGATCGCGTCGTACGTGCCCTTCCCTTCGTCGTTCACGGCGACGACCGTTCCGACGTACAGGCCCTTCGGGAACGAGCCGCCGATGCCGCTCGTGCGGATCACGTCGCCGACGCGCACGTCCGCCTCGCCGGGCAGGTAATAGAGCATTGCGCCGAGCAGTTCGCCGTCCTTTTCGTACAGACCGCCGAGCATGCCCTCGTCGCGCGTGCGCTGCACCATGACGCTGATGCGCATTTCATCGTTCAGCATGGTCCTGACGCGGCACCAGTTCGGGCCGACCTCCGTGACGCGGCCGACGACGCCCTCCGCCGTGATGACCGCCATTTTTTCGGTCACGCCGCTGCGCGAGCCCGCGTTCAGCATGACGGTATCGATATACGGATTGCTGTCGCGCCCGATGACGGAGGCGGTGACAAAGCGCATCTGCGGATTTGCCTCAACGAAGTTCAGAAGCTCCGAAAGCCTTGCGTTTTCCTTTTCGGTCTCGTCGAGCAGCGCGAGTTTTTCCTGCTGAACAAGGAGCGTTTCCCGGAGGCGCGCGTTTTCCGCTTCAAGCTCGGACGGCGAGAAGACGCGCGTAAAGAACGCGCCGACCGCCTGCTGGACCGAATGCAGCGCTTCGCCGACCGGCGCAAGCGCCGTGCGGAACAGACTGTCGCCCGTTCCCTTGCCGTTTGCGGTAAACGCCGCCAGCACGATCAAAAGAACGATCGCGGTCATCGTGATCCACATCGGTCTGTTTTTCCAAAGCTTCCGCATGTTCGCCTCCGATATACTTCTGCAAAATACAGTATATCACAGTTCCCGCGCGCGGAAGGTGAACAATCGGTTAATAATCAACCGGCAAACAGCGCGGCGCCCGCCGCGGCCAGCGCGCACAGCCCGATCAGAAGAAAGATCCACCAGGGCACGCAGTACAGGAACAGCGCCGCGGCGCCCGCGCCGAGCGCGACGAGCAGCATGCGCTTCGCTTTTCGATTCCGTTCACAGGTCTTTCGCATGGTTCCGACTCCTTTTTTCTGTATCATACGCGCCAAGCGGGAAACTTGTGCCGGAACACGGCGAAAAAAACCGGAATATGATGGGAATAAGTACGTGACAAGGAGATCGGGTATGCAATCCGAACTGATCAGACTTTCTTCCGTTTCGCTCGCTTATCATACGGTCGCGGGTGAAACGATCGCAATAAACGATCTGGATCTGACCGTATACGAAGGCGAATTTCTGGCGATCGTCGGACCTTCCGGCTGCGGAAAAACGAGCGTGCTCTCGCTGATCACGGGCCTGCTTGCGCCCACGGCCGGAACCGTTTCGTTCGCAAGAGAAGACCTGCGCGCGGGCTATATGCTGCAGCGCGATCATCTTCTGGACCACCGCACCGTCGAAAAGAACGTCCTGCTGGGGCTCGAGGTGCAGCACCGGCTGACGCCGGAATCGAAGGCGCGCGCGATGCGTCTGCTGGACACCTACGGGCTTTCCGAGTTTCGCGCGTATAAGCCGCATCAGCTTTCCGGCGGCATGCGTCAGAAGGTCGCGCTCATCCGCACGCTCGCCATCGAGCCGGACCTGCTGCTCCTTGACGAGCCGTTTTCCGCGCTCGACTACCAGACGCGGCTGACGCTTTCCGACGAGGTCTTCCGCATCATCCGCAACGAGCACAAGACCGCCGTGCTCGTGACGCACGACATCTCGGAGGCGGTCTCCATGGCGGATCGCGTCGCGGTGTTCTCCGCACGGCCTGCGTCGATCTCGGCGGTGCTGCCGATCGGCTTTCCCTCGTCGATGCCGCCGCTCGAGCGGCGCGGGCAGCCGGCGTTCCACGACTATTTCGAACGGATCCGGAAGGAGCTGCACATATGAAAACGAACGCCGTTTCCGAAGCGCACGCCGCGTATCTCAAACGTCTCCGCCGCAGCGCGAGGCTCGTGATCCTCGCGCGGATCGGCGTTCTGGCGCTCTTTCTTCTGCTGTGGGAGTTCGGGGCGGCGCTCCGGTGGTTCGACCCGTTTATCCTCTCCTCCCCCTCGCGCGTGGCCGCGGCGATCGTCCGCCTGATCCGGGACGGCTCGCTCTGGCTGCACGTGGGAACGACGCTGTACGAGACCGTTCTCGGCTTCCTGTTCGGCACGGCGCTCGGCGCCGCGATCGCAGTGGTCCTGTGGTGGTTTCCGGCGCTGAACCGCGTGCTGGATCCGTACCTCGTGGTGCTCAACGCCCTGCCGAAGATCGCGCTCGGTCCCGTTCTGATCGTCTGGATCGGCGCGGGCACGGCTTCGATCGTCGTGATGGGCGTGCTCGTTTCGCTCGTCGTGACGACCGTCACCGTGCTGAACGGGTTCCTCGCCGCGACCGACGAAAAGCAGCTTCTGATGCGTACGCTCGGGGCAAGCAAGATCCAGATCTTCACGAAGGTCGTCTTTCCGGCGGGCATTCCGGATCTGATCTGCGCGCTGAAGATCTCGGTCGGAATGAGCTGGGTCGGCGTCATCGTCGGCGAATACCTCGTAAGCAAGGCGGGGCTCGGCTACCTCATCGTGTACGGCGGGCAGGTGTTCAAGCTCGACCTCGTCATGGCGAGCGTGACCGTGCTGTGCGTGCTGGCCGCGCTGATGTACTACGCGGTCGCGCTGCTCGAAAAGAGAATGCGCCGCTGAACGAAACAGGGCTGCCGCAAACGGCAGCCCTGTATTCTGTTTTGCTTATTCAAACCGCGGCGCGCCTTCAAAGAACGCGTTCTTCCATTTTTCGCGCTCGGACCGTTCCTTTCCCTTCACGTACCGCCAGCCGCCGTCCGTTCCGGTATCTTTGTGGTTCAGCACGCAGTCCGGCAGCGCCTGCTCGAGCATCTCGCGGTCCTTCTTGCCGGCTTTGTTGGCCGCGTACCAGAACCGCTGCAGCGTCTGGATCGAACAGACCGGACGGAAATCCGAGATCCTGTTGGAACAGACGTTGAGATCGCACAGATGCGTCAGCCCCGCGAGCGGCGAAAGGTCCGTGATGCGGTTCATGAACAGCTCGATGTACTCGAGCTCGGTCAGCTCCGAGAGCACGCCGATATCCGAAATATAGTTGTCCGCAAGGATCAGGACCCGGAGCTTTTTCAGCGGACGCAAAAACGAAATGTCGTCCAGCTTCTGATGCCCGAGGTCGAGCGCGACGAGGTCGGTGCAGTAGCGGATGTACTGCGCCTTTTCGCTCGTCATCCGGTTTTTGTCCGCGGTCTCGGATCTGCTGTAGCGCGTGGAGAACGCCGTCGCGTCCGTGCGCAGCTTTCCCCAGTAGCCGAGGTCGATCTCCCAGATGAACCGGATCCCGGGGAACGCGTCGCAGAGCTCCGCCGACGCCGCGTTGTCCAGTCCGCAGCCGATCATTTCGACGCGATCGAGCTCCGGCAGCAGCGCGATGATCCGTTTCAGCGATTCGGGATCCGCAATCTTCGTCCCGGAAAGATTCAGCTCCGCGGCGTCGCACGGAACGTACGCGTCGCCGAGCTTCACCGCATAGCGGAACGAAACGTCCGGAAACGCGGCGAGCAGGACCGCAAGGTCCTCGTTGCTTACCGTGCCGTCGTCGATCTCGACCGACGCGACGCTGCCCGACGCGGCGATCCGTTCGGAAAGCGCGTCCGCATCGGTCGGTTCCTGCACGTGAAGCGTGACCGCGGGCGCGGGCGTTGCGGTCGGCGCCTCCGTCGGCGGTTCGGTCGGCGGTTCGGTCGGCGGTTCGGTCGGCTGCGGCGTCGGGGCTTCCGTCGGGATCTCCGTTGCGGCGATCACGACTTCATCCTCGGGCGCGGGCGTTGCGGCGGGCGCTTCCGTCGGGATCTCCGCTGCGGGAGCCGGCGCGACGCCGCCTTCCCCGCAGGCGAGCGGCAGCAGACAGCAGAGCGTTATACAGATGCAGATCGGGATTCGTACATGTTTCATAGTTCGGATTGTATCACACTTTTTCCGGAAAGAAAAGCCCCGCGTGAATACGGGGCGCGCCGTTTATTTCTTTTTTGCGTAGGGCGTTCCGTCGAGCGGAAGCTTCATGCGGAACACGCCGTCGCGGTTATAATACGCGTTCTGCACCGCGGGCGCGGTCGGGATCGTGCAGATCTCGCCGATGCCCTTTGCGCCGCAGGCCAGTCCGTCCTTCGAAGCCTTTTCGACGAGGATCGCGTCGACCGGCGGCGTCTTGTCCGCGCGGAACAGGCCCAGCGTGCCGTATTTTGCCGACGGTCTGCCGTTTTGCAGCGGGAAGTCCTCCGTTAGCGCGTAGCCGAGGCCCATCACGACGCCGCCTTCGATCTGTCCTTCGGCGGCGCGCGGATTAACCGCCACGCCGAGATCGTGGATCGCGGTGACGCGCTTTACGGTGCCGTCGTCGTTCAGCTCGACCACGTGCGTGGCGTAGCCGTAGGCGATGTGCGAGACCGGGTTCGGCTTGTCGCTGCCGAGCTTATCGGTGATCCCCGTGTATTCGCCGAGGAACGAGCGCCCCTCCAGCGCTTCCCACGAGCCCTCTTTTTCGAGCGCTTCTTTGATCTGTTTCGCGGCGCGTACGACCGCTTCGCCGGTGAACAGCGTCTGTCTCGACGCGGTGGTGTTGCCCGCGTCCGGTGCGAGCGCCGTGTCGGGCGTGCAGTAATGCACGCGTTCGTGCGGAATGCCGAGGATCTCCGCCGCCATCTGCGTCTGCACCGTGCCCATGCCCTGTCCGATGCACGCCGCGGACGAATGCAGATACACGTCGCCGCCTCTGACCTCGATGCGGCAGCGTCCCGTATCGGGGATGCCGACGCCGAGGCCCGCGTTTTTCATTGCGCAGGCGATGCCCGCCTTCGGGTCGCGCTCGAGGATCGGCCGCGCGGCGTCGAGCGTTTCGACGAGCGCCGTCGTTTCGTCGGCGATCTGCCCGTTCGGCAGCACCTGCCCGGGGCGGATCGCGTTGCGGTAGCGGATCTCGAACGCCGAGATGCCGACGAGCGCCGCGAGCTGATTCAGATTGCACTCGGTGGCAAAGCAGCTCTGCGTGACGCCGAACCCGCGGAACGCGCCCGCAGGCGGATTGTTCGTGTAGATCGCCTTGCCGTCGATGTCGACGTTCTGATAGTTATAGGGACCCGCCGCGTGCGTGCAGGCGCGCTGCAGGACCGGCCCGCCGAGCGAGGCGTACGCGCCGGTGTCGGAGATCAGCGTCGCCTTCATGGCGGTAAGGTACCCGTTCTCGTCGCAGGCGGTGGTGAATTCCATCTCCATCGCGTGGCGTTTCGGATGGATCAAAAGGCTTTCCGCGCGTGAGAACGCGACCTTGACGGGACGGCCCGTGTGCCACGCGAGCAGCGCCGCGTGGTGCTGCACGCTCATGTCCTCCTTGCCGCCGAAGCCGCCGCCGACCATCATCGCGGTCACGCGGACCTTGTCCTGCGGAAGACCGAGCATCTGCGCGCACTCCTTGCGCGTCTGATAGATGCCCTGATCGCCCGAAAAGATACGAACGCCGTCGCCCTCGCGGTACGCCACCGCGCATTCGGGCTCCAGGAACGCGTGATCCGTGGGCGGCGTGGAATAGTGATTCGTGACGACGTATTTGCTGTTTTTGATGACCTCGTCGGCGTTTCCGCGCACGAGATGCTCGTGCGAAAGCACGTTCGTGCCGTTCGATTCGTGCACGAGGATCTCGTCCTTCAGACCCTCCGCCATGTCGAGCACGGACGGAAGTTCCTCGTATTCGACCCTGACGAGCGCCGCCGCCGCGCGCGCCTGCGCCTCGGTCTCCGCCGCGACCAGCGCGATCGCGTCGCCCAGAAAATGCGTGATCTTCCCTTCGGGGATCATCACGTCGTAGTCCTGCTTCAGATGCCCGATCTTGACGGTCCCGGGAATGTCCTTTGCGGTCAGCACGCAGACGACGCCGGGCGCGGCCTGCGCTTCGCTCGTGTCGATCGAGAGCACCCGCGCACGCGGATAGGCGCTTCGCGCCGCCGTGCCGTACAGCATGCCGTCGAGATACAGATCGTCGGCGTACTTCGCGTCGCCAAGCGCTTTTGCGGGCGCGTCGACACGGTCGAGGTTTTCGCCCACGACGCCCTTCAATACGCGCTTCGGCACTTCCCCGCCCTCGCGGAACGTCTTTGCCGCGAGCAGGATCGCTTCTTCGATCTTTTGGTAGCCGGTGCAGCGGCAGATGTTCATGCGGATCGCGTCCTTCACCTGCGCGGGCGTCGGATCCGGCTCGCGGTCCAGAAGCGCCTTCGCCGCCATCACCATGCCCGGCGTGCAGAAGCCGCACTGCACGGCGCCCGCCTCGGTGAACGCGTACGCGTAGACCTCGCGCTCGCGCGGGGTAAGTCCCTCGCAGGTGACGACACTCTTGCCCTCCATGCGGTCGGTCTGCTGGACGCAGGCCTTGACCGCCTTGCCGTCGATCACGACCGTGCAGGTGCCGCACGCGCCCTCCGAACAGCCGTTTTTGACGCTGGTCAGACGCAGATCGTCCCTGAGAAAGCGGATCAGTTTTTTGTTTTCCGGGCAGGTCACCTGCCGTCCGTTTACGATGAAGCTTGCCATGCGCTTCCTTTCCGGCGTTCAGCCGATCAAGTAAGAGTATTCCTTCAGAACCGTTTCGATCATCGCCTTCGCGTCCGGATCGATCGCGTCTCGGTCGAGATCGACCGTTCTTACGCCGTTCAGACGCAGTTTCACCGTGCGCTCCGCAAGCGGGAGGAAGCCCGGATTGTCGGAGCCGTCGAACTCCGCTTCGGTCGCGAACAGCGTGAATTTTTCTTTATACGGCCTCGAATCGTACGGGCAGAACACGAGGCAGTTGCCGCACTCGTTGCACATGCGGTCGACGTGCAGGATCTGCGGCATATGTTTGCCGGGCACCTTGATCGCGACGTTCGCGCGGTTCGGGCACACCTGCACGCAGCATTCGCACACCGTTCCGCAGTTCAGACAGCGCCCGCGCTCCTTCTCGGCCTGTTCGTAGTCCTTCAGAACGCCCTGCTTTTCGAAGCACGCGTCTTCGGTCGTCTGCGCGCAGCCGCAGATCCCGTATGCATATTTTCCGGCGATCGCGTCCGCGGCCTTCCGCGCGTCCGCAATGCCCTCGACGACCGTCGCGGGACCGCGGCTGCAGTCGCCGATCACGTATACATTTGCACGGCTCGTCTGAAGATTCGCGTCGGTTTTGACTCTGCCGCGTTCGGTAAGCGCAATGCCGTTTTCAAGGAACAGCGCGGTCTCGACCTTCTCGCCGACCGCCGCGATCAGCGTGTCGCACGGAAGCGAGATCCGTTCGCCGGTTTCGACCGGACTGCGCCTGCCCGACGCGTCCGGCGCGCCGAGCTTCATCACGCTGCACAGAAGCGCGCCGTTTTCAAACGCAACGGGCGCCAGCAGCTCGCGGAACTCGACGCCGTCCTCTTTGGCGAGCGCGAGCTCCTCCTCGTCCGCAGGCATGTACTTTGCGGTGCGCCGGTAAACGAGCCGCACGCGCTTAACGCCGGGCGTACGGATTGCGGCGCGCGCCGCGTCCATGGCGGTGTTGCCGCCGCCGACGACGATCACGTTTTCGCCGATCGCGCCGAGCGTGCCCGCCTTGCTCTCCTCGAGGAAGCGGATGACGTTCATCGCCTCGCCTTTTTCGAGCTTCATGTTCCCCTCCGCCCATGCGCCGACGGCGTACACGACGTCGGTAAAGCCGGCTCCGAACAGCGCGTCCGCGTCCGGCGCGGGCGTATTCGTACGAACATCGACGCCCACGGCGCGCAGGATCCTCTCATCGCTGTCGATCGCCTCGGAGCCGATGCGGAATTCCGGAATGACGTAACGGACGACGCCGCCGAGCCGTTCGCGCTTTTCAAACAGCGTGACCGCCGTTCCCTGCCGCGCAAGGAAGAACGCCGCCGCCATGCCCGCGGGACCGCCGCCGACGACCGCGGCCTTTTTGCCGTTCGGCGCAGCCGGCTTCAGCTCCTTCAAGAGCGTTTCCAGGCCGTTTTCCGCCGCGGTCAGCTTCGCTCTGCGGATGCGGACGGATTCTTCGTAAAAGCTTCTGGTGCACTTGTCCGCGCAGTGATGCGGGCAGATCGTGCCGGTGATGAACGGCAGCGGATTCTTTTCGGCGATCAGCTGCAGCGCGTCCGCGTATTTGCCCCTGCCGACGAGTTCGACGTACTGCGGGATATCCTGTCCGATCGGACAGCCGTGCGTGCACGGCGCAGTGAAGCAGTCGAACAGCGGGACCTTTTCGTCGAGCTTGCGCTTCGGCAGCGGCTTGACCGGCTTCGTGTTGCGGACGGACGCGCGCGCCTGCTTCGCAAGCAGCGCGACCCTGCCGACGGACACGCCGGTAAACGGCGCGTACGGCAGTTTTTCGCAGATCTCGCCGAGCTGCGTGAGCCGCTGATAGCCGCCGGGCTTCAGGATCGTCGTCGCCAGCGTGATCGGCCAGATCCCCGCCTCGAACAGCGGTCCGATATTGAACGCGTCGACGCCGCCCGAGAACGAGAGACGGAGCCTGCCGTCGAATTCCTCGCTCATGCGCTTCGCCATCTCGATCGTGAGCGGATAGAGCGAGCGGCCGGACATGTACATTTCATTGCTCGGAAGCTCGCCGCGCGTGACGTCGACCGGGAAGGTGTTCGAAAGCTTCAGTCCGAAGGTCACGCCGTTTTTCTTCGCGAGCGCAAGGAGGCGCCGGAACATCGGCACGGCGTCCTTGTACTGCAGATCCTCGTTGAAGTGATGCTCGTCGAACACGACGTAGTCGAAGCCGAGATCGTCGAGCGTTTTTCTCGCGTACGCGTAGCCGAGGATCGTCGGGTTGCACTTGACGAAGGTGTTGAGATGCTTGACGTCGATCAGATACTGCGCGATGCGCTCGATCTCCTGCGGCGGACAGCCGTGCAGGGTCGAAAGCGTGATCGAGGTGCACACGTGCGGATCGATCGCATCGAGATACGCCCCGTCGACGCGCCCGAAGCGGTCGAGGTTCGCTTTCGCCCAGTCCATGCACTCGGTCCAGATCGCGGTCTTCGACGCGTCCTTCATGCCCTCGATGAACGCGTCGATCTTCGGGGACGTGATGCCCGCGTAATCGTAACCGACGCTCATGTTGAAGATGAACCCGTTCGGGTCGCCCCAGCTGAATTCCTTTGTGAACAGCTTCAGCAGGAACCACGCCTTAACGTACTCTTCGAGCGCCTGCGGCACGGTGAGCTCGGTCGACCACTCGCAGTTGTAGCACTCGTCCTGCGCGACGATGCAGGGACGTCCGATGCAGGCGGCAAGCTCCTCGCCGTCCATGATCTGCACGGTCTTGAGCTCAAAGAAGCGCGCGCCGGCGTAGTACGCGGCGAGGATGTTCTGCGTGAGCTGCGTGTTCGGACCCGCGGCGGGACCGAACGGCGTTTCGAGCCGCTCGCCGAAGATCGAAAGCAGTTTGCCGGGCACAGGCTTATACGGCCGCTTTACCCCGAACACGCTGCCGCTTTTGTACTCGTTCAGCACCCACTCCGTCAGCTTGCGGAACGGGATCGGCGTCATTCTTTCGGACATGGTTCGTTCCTCCCGTACGATTTATGCGTTGACCGCCGCCCAGAGCTTTTTCGCGCTCTCGCGGCATTTTGCCATGAGTTCCTTTTCGTCGCAGACGAGCAGTTCGCGGTCCTTCATCAGGACTTTGCCGTTACACACCGTAGTCACGACGGATCTGCCGTTCATGCCGAACAGGATGTGCGAGTTCGCGTTGTTCCCGTCCATCGGCGTCAGCGGATCGTAGTCGGTCACGATCACGTCCGCATACGCGCCGGGCTTCAGAACGCCGAGCGGCGCACGGAAATACCGTCCCGCGATCGCGGCGTTGCCGTTGAACAGCATATCGGGGATCTCGCCCCACGCGACCGTCGGATCGCACAGATGATGCTTATGGATGATGTTGCCGACCTTGTAGCTTTCGAGCATGTCGTTCGTGTAGCCGTCGGTGCCGAGGCCGAGCAGCAGCCCGAGTTTTTTCATATGGATCACGGGCCCGCAGCCGACCGCGTTGCCCATGTTGGATTCGGGGTTGTGCACGACGGCGGTGTCGGTCGCCTTCAGGAGCTCCATCTCGGCCTTGTTGATGTGCACGCAGTGGATCGCAAGCGTTTTGTTTCCGAGAACGCCCGCGTCGTAGAAGCGGCTGATGATGCGCTTGCCGTACTTGTCCAGCGAATCCTGAAGATCCCCCGGTCCCTCCGCGCAGTGCACGTGGAAGCCCGCTTCCTTTCCGCCGTGCGCGAGACAGTCCTCCAGCGTCCTGTCGGAGAGCGTGAACGCGGCGTGCAGGCCCATCATGCCCTTCACCATGTCGCTTTCGTCGTTCGCGGCTTTTTTGATGAAGCGCTCGTTCTCGAGGATCGACTGCATGCGCTTTTCCTCGCCGTCGCGGTCGCTGACCTCGTAGCAGAGCGAGGTGCGCACGCCGGATTCCTTCGCGGCAGCTTCGATCTCGTCCAGAGAGCCCGGGATGTCAAAGAAGCTCGCGTGATGATCGAACACGGTCGTGACGCCGTTCTTGATGCAGTCCGCATAGACGGCTTTGGCAGACCAGTAATCGTTCTCCTTCGTGAGGCAGCGGTCGATCTTCCACCACATGCCTTCCAGGATGTCGTTGAAGTTGTGCGGGTTGTAGCCGCGGATACTGAGTCCTCTTGCGAACGCGCTGTAGATGTGGTTGTGCATGTTGATGAGACCCGGCATGATCACGCCGCCGTGCGCGTCGATCCACTCCGCGTCCGGGTACTTCGCTTTGAGCGCCGCCGTCGTGCCGACCTCCTTCACGTACCGTCCGTCCAGCGCGACCGCGCCGTTTTCAAAGAACTCCGCGCCGTTTCTTGTGAGCAGTCTGCCGTTGCCGATCAGGATCATAAAGCCACACTCCCTCGATTTTATATTTATGAGTATATTATACATGGATTTGCAGGGAAAGGCAAGCGCGGAAAGCGATCGTTTCCCTTGCAAACGCGCGCCGGCGGGTGTATGATGAACAGAGACCCGAAAAGGAGCGAGATCATGAGACGCGTTTACGGCTACCGCTGCACCCTCTGCGGAAAGGAATATCCCTACGGACCGGAGCTGATGACCTGCCCCGCCTGCGGCGAGAAGGGCATCCTGGACATCCTGTTCGATTACGACGAAGTCAAAAAAGAACTGAACCGCGACACGCTGAAGCGCGATCGCGACAACAGCATGTGGCGCTATAAGGCGCTGATGCCCTTAAAAGGCGAAGGACTTGCGAAGTTTCTGCGCATCGGCTGGACGCCGCTGTACGAAAGCCTGCGGCTCGGAAACGAGCTGGGACTCAAAAAGCTTTTCATCAAGGACGACGGCATCAATCCGACCGCGAGCTTAAAGGACCGCGCAAGCGGCGTGGCGGTCGCGAAGGCGATCGAGCTGGGTTACGACACGATCTGCTGCTCCTCCACCGGCAACGCGGCTTCCTCCTGCGCGGGCAACGCGGCGCGCATGGGGCTCAAAACCGTCATCTTCGTGCCGGAGCGCGCGCCGAAGGGCAAGGTCGCGCAGCTTCTGATCTTCGGGGCGAACGTCATCTCCGTCAAAGGCGATTACCGCCAGACCTTCGAGCTTTCGAAGGCGGCGATCGAGAAATGGGGCTTTTACAACCGCAACGCGGGCATCAACCCGATCCTCACCGAAGGCAAAAAGACGGTCGCGCTGGAAATCGCGGAGCAGTTGAACTGGGAACCCACCGACTGGGTCGCGGTGTCGGTCGGCGACGGCTGCACGATCGGCGGCGTCTATAACGGCTTCCATGATCTCTTTGAGATGGGCATGATCGACCGCATCCCGAAGATCCTCGGCGTGCAGTCCACCGGCTGCTGCCCGTTCGTGGACGCGGCGAACAACAACCGCGATCTCGTGCCGACGCCCGAAAACACGCTTGCGGACTCCATCGCCGTCGGCGTACCGAGAAATCCGAAGAAGGCGCTGCGCGCGGTCAAGCTGAGCGGCGGACGCTGGATCGCCGTCACCGACGACGAGATCCTTGCGGCGATGCGGCTTCTGGGCCGGAGCGAGGGCGTGTTCGGAGAACCCGCGGGCGTGACCGCCACCGCAGGCGTGGTGCGCGCCGTCAAAGAGGGCTTGATCCGTGCGGACGAGACCGTGACGGTCATTTCGACCGGCAGCGGACTGAAGGACGTGAACAACGCGCTGAAGGCCGCCGGCGAACCGTTCCTGTGCGAGCCGGACCTTGCGGCGCTCGAAGCAAGCGGCCGGATCCGATAAGCGAATACGAAAAACGCCCCGCTTCACAGGCGTTCTGTCAAGGGGTTTTTCAAAAGCACGGTCGGTTTTCGGCTGTGCTTTTTTGTTGCGTCCTATCGGAATCCGTGATAGAATCAATGCGTCAAATCAGGATGGATAGGTGAGAGGGTATGGAAACGAATAGACTGTTCATCAGACCGATGACGGAATCCGATCAAAATGCATTTCTGAATGGAATTGCAGATCGGGCATTGCGGATTGCCTATGGGTTTCCAAAGGAATTGGACGAAACTGTTTCGCTGAAGATCTTCCGTCATTTTTGCGAATTAAAGGGATCGTATTCTATGATCGAAAAAGCAACCGGCAATATGATCGGATTTCTTCTGGATGTTGATGTGGAATTACCGGAAAGCATTTTAGAAACGTTAGAAGGAAAAGGGCGAACATTGGCATTTGCCGTATTCCCTCCATATCAGCGGAAAGGGTATATGGAGGAAGCACTGAACGCTTACATTCCGCATTTGTTTCGGGATCTTGCGGTAACGTATGTCCATTGCGGTCATTTCGGAAACAATGAACCGAGCAGGCATTTGTTGCAAAAAATGGGTTTTCAAGTGCACGCGAATCATGCAATCAAAGAAAGGATTATAATAGACCAGATCAAACAAAGATTAGCTGAAATCAAATAAAAACCTGTTTGTCTGAAACAAACAGGCACAGACCTTCCGGGAAACAGTATCTTCTCGGGAGGGTTTATGAAGCGCACGTATCACCTCCGTATGGCGGTGTATAAGTGCGCTCTTACAAAAAAGAGGCTTCCCCTTGAGGGGAAGCTGGCAACGAAGTTGACTGATGAGGTGTTGCTTACTCGAATCTGACACCTCATCCGCCTCGTTCCTTGGCACCTTCCCCTCAAGGGGAAGGCCTTTGGATGCGTTTGAAAACCACCCTTTTCAGAATAGCGCTTCCCGCGGGGCGTTGTTCGCATCAAAAAAGGAGATGCTTTTCGCATCTCCTTTTGCGTTCAGATCGATTACAGATTGAACTGCTTGCTGATGAGATCCACGATCTCGGCGCCGATGCGCTTCTGCGCTTCGACGGTGGTCGCGCCGATGTGCGGCGTGCAGGAGACCATCGGATGGCTGTACAGCGCGTGGTTGTTGGCCGGTTCGACCGCCCAGACGTCCAGACCCGCCGCGCGGACCTTGCCGGATTCGAGCGCCGCAAGGAGCGCGTCCTCGTCGACGTTCGTGCCGCGGCTCGTGTTGATGATGACGACGCCGTCCTTCATCTTCGCGATCGTCTCTTCGTTGATCAGCGCGCCGCCGTTGACTGCCGGCGCATGGACGCTGACGAAGTCCGCCTGCGCGAGGAGTTCGTCCATCTCAACGTACGGGATGCCGAGTTCTTCTTCGATGCCCGGGATGTGGAAGATGTCGTACGCGACGACCTTCATGCCGATCGCCTTCGCCATCTTGCCGAGCGCCTGACCGATGCGGCCGAAGCCGACGATACCGAGCGTTTTGCCCTGCAGTTCGATGCCCTTCGCATAGGCTTTCTTTTCCCATTTGTCGTTGCGCATGGTGTAGCCCGCGATGGAAAGGAAGCGCGCGCACGCGAACATATGGCCCATTGCGAGCTCCGCGACCGACTGGGAGGAAGCGCGCGGGGTGTTCTTGACGATGAGGCCCTTGCTCTCCGCGTACTTGACGTCGATGTTGTCGACGCCGACGCCGCCGCGGATGATCATCTTGAGACGACCCGCCTCGACCGCCGCGTCGATGATCGGCTCGCGGACCTTCGTGGCCGAACGGACGACGATCACGTCGTAGTTTGCAAGTTCCTTCTTGAGGTCTTCCGGCTCATAGAACTGGGAAACGACCTCGCAGCCTTTTGCTTCGAGCGCGGCGATCGCGCTCTTGTCCATACCGTCAGATGCCAGAATACGAATCATGATTTTTCTCCTTATGCGTTTTCCGCTTCATACTTTTTGAGGAACTCGACCAGCGCTTCCACGCCCTCTTTCGGCATGGCGTTGTAGATGGAGGCGCGAAGACCGCCGACGCTCTTGTGACCCTTGAGGTTGTCGAAGCCCGCCGCCTTGGTCGCCGCAACGACCGCCGCGTCCTTGTCCTTGTCGCCGGTGACGAACGGAATGTTCATGAGGGAGCGGTCCTTCTTCACGACGGTGCCCTTGAACATCTTGGAGGAATCGAGGAAGTCGTACATAACCTTCGCCTTGTCCTCGTTGCGCTTTGCCATCGCCTCGAGGCCGCCGTTCTTCAGCAGGTACTTGAAGACCTTGCCGCAGACGTAGATGGCCCAGCAGTTCGGCGTGTTGTACATGGAACCGTTGTTCGCATGCGTGTCGAAGCGCAGATAGACCGGGATCTTCGGATCGATGTCCTCACGGATGAGGTCTTCGCGGATGATGACGATCGCCAGACCCGCGGGACCGACGTTCTTCTGGACGCCGCCGTAGATCAGGCCGTAGTCGGACACGTTGCAGGGCTTCGAAAGGAACATCGAGCTCTGGTCGGAAACGAGGATCTTGCCCTTGGTGTTCGGAAGCACCGGGTAGGTCGTGCCGTGGATCGTTTCGTTCTCGCAGATGTAAACGTAGTCCGCGTCGTCGTCGATCGGCAGGTCGGAGCAGTCCGGAATGTAGCTGTAGTTCTTGTCCTCGCTGGACGCGATGACGTTGACCTTGCCGTACTTCTTGGCTTCGGTCGCGGCCTTCTTGGACCAGTTGCCGGTTACGATGTAGTCGAACACGCCGTTCTTGCAGAGGTTCATCGGAATCATTGCGAACTCGAGCGTTGCGCCGCCCTGGATGAACAGGACCTTGTAGTTGTCCGGAATGCCCATCAGCGTGCGGAGATCCGCTTCCGCCTCGTCGATGATCTGCTGGAAGACCTTGCTGCGGTGCGACATCTCCATGACGCACATGCCGCTGCCCTTGTAGTTCAGCATTTCGTCACGGATCTCTTCGAGCACCTCGACCGGCATCGTGGCGGGACCTGCGGAGAAATTGTAAACGCGATCGTACTTCATTTGCATACTCCTTTTTGATTCTTGGCAAAAATGCCATATTTTTACGATAGTATTGTAGCCCATTCGCAAAAGAAAAGCAACCGGAACACGGCTGCTTTTCCGAATATATTTTTTCTTGCCGGGCCGCGCGCGATCGGGGTTTTCCCTCGTCGCCCGGATATCGTCCGCGCGGTCCTTCTCACTTCTTCGGCTTCGGCGCGGGCAGTTCGTCGTACATCGTTTCGAGCAGACCGGTCAGAAACGCCTTGTTCTCCACGTTATCGACCAGCAGCATTTCCTTCGCGCCCTCGTAGGGAATCTCCCGGAGCGCGTCCGGCATCAGCGCTGCCGCGGCCTTCGTCCGCTTGACCAGAAACCGGTCGTCGTAGATCCCGCCGAACACCCTGCCGCGGTAATAAAGCACGTACTCGCCCATCATCGGCCGGAACGAGACCTCCCCCGCTTCGGAGAGCTGTTCCAGGATAAAGTTCAGATATTCCCTGTCGGAAGCCATTCGGTTCCTCCCTTAAATAACCGCCGAAGGATCGACGGCAGAATGCGTTATGCATCGAAAACGCCGAGGATCACAATGCCGGCAACGGCAAGCGCGATTGAGGCGTAGTGCTTCCACGACAGCTTTTCCTTCAGGAAAATGCGGCTCCAGAGAACCGACACCGCGCAGTATGCGGAAATGATCGCCGCCGCAAATCCGACGTGCGCCGTGTCGCCGATGGCGTACACGTACGCAAGCTGTCCGGCGGTTTCAAACACGCCGCCGATCAACTTTTCGCCGTCGCACCGAATGCGGAGATCCCAAAGCTTTTCCGGATCGGACTCAAGCTTCAGAATGTGCAGCCGTTCCCGCTTGACGGCAAGCACGTAGATTGCCGCAACGACGCCGACCGCCAGCCACGTCAGCTCATACGCGACGTTTGCAACGCCCTCCTCGAGCACGTTCGGAAAAACGGCGTCCAAAAACGTTCCGGTCGCTTCCTCACGGAGCAGCACGGAGTCGACGAACGTACCGGATGCATCGATCAGGCAGTACAGGATCGGGAACAGCAGCGCGATCCAGCTCTTGTCATACTTGACCTTGCTGTTCCGCTGCCGCATTTCGCGCGCCATATCGCTTTCGGTCAGCTCCGACGCGCCGAGCGCGACGACGCCGAGCGCAACGCACGCGACGCCGATCCACTGCCACGTGTTCGGCATCTCCTGCAGAAAGATGAAACACAGGATCGCGGCGATCGCGCCGGACGAATTGCAGATCGGCGACGAAACGGACAGCTCGATATAGCGAAGTCCCACATAACCGAGGATCATGGAAAGCACGTAAAGCGCGCTTGCGGGCATATAGGTCCAGATATCCTGCCAGGTGATCGTGACGCTGCCGCTCAGCAGTTCATATCCGGCGTGCACACCCATGACGAGTCCGACCGCCATTGCCATTTTCCAATGACTCAGTTTATCGTCCTTTCTCGATCCGATCTTGGAAAACAGATCGGAGCCGCTCCAGCAAAGCAGCGCGACGATTGACAGTAAAAACCACATATTTCCTTATCCTTTTCCCTCAGTAAACCGGCTCCCTGTACGGGAGCCGCATCCGATCATTCGTTCTTTGTCTGCACCGTCTGACCGTTGTTCGGTCTTCTGTGTCTCGGACGGCGGCGACGGCCGTCCTCTTTTTTCTGTTCGGGCTTCTGTGCCTCGGACGCCGCCGGACGGTCCTTTCGCGGATTCGGCTGCGCGGACTGCATCTGCGCGGGCTTGTCGTTCTGCGCGGACTGCTTCTGCGCAGGCTTGTCGTTCTGCGCGGACTGCTTCTGCACGGGCTTGTCGTTCTGCCGGGCAGGCTTGTCCGCCGGTTTCTGCGCGCCGTTCTGCGGCTTCACGGACGGTCTGCCGTTTCTGCGCGCGTTGTTGCCCGCTTCCCTGCGGAACTGCGCGTTCGCATCCTTTTCTTTCGACGCTTCCGCCTTCCTTGCCTCCAGCGCTTCCTCGGGCAGCGGTTCGCCCGGCTGCGAAAGATGCGTGTACGGATACTCGCGCACGTCGATCGAGCCGTCGTCCATCGTGAGCCGCACCTTGGTGCGCTCGGTGATCGCGTTGTTCTCCACAACGACGCCGACGCCGTCGACGGTGTTGACCTCTTTGCCCGGCTTCGGCATCTGACTGCGGATCGATTCGTACGCGCTCTGCTCATACTGCAGGCAGCACATCAGCCTGCCGCACAGTCCCGAGATCTTCGTCGGGCTCAGCGACAGGTTCTGCTCCTTCGCCATCTTGATCGAGACGGGACGGAAATCGTCCAGGAACGCCTTGCAGCACACGAGCCGCCCGCACGGACCGAGTCCGCCGAGCATCTTCGCCTCGTCGCGCACGCCGATCTGCCGCAGCTCGATCCGCGTTTTCAGCGCGTACGCAAGATCCTTGACGAGCTCGCGGAAGTCCACGCGTTCGTCCGCCGTGAAATAGAACACGACCTTGCTGCCGTTGAACGTGTATTCCACGTCGACGAGCTTCATATCCAGTCCGTGCGCTTCGATCTTTTCGAGGCAGATCGCAAACGCGTCGTTTTCCTTCGCCGCATACTGCGCGCGCAGACGCTTGTCCTCGTCCGTCGCAATGCGCACGACGGGCTTTAAGGGCGCGACGATCTCGCTCTCCTCGACCTCTTTCGGGTCTTCGGGCACGTCGCCGAACTCCATGCCCCGCGCCGTCTCCACGATCACGCCGTCGCCCGCTTTTACGGGCAGATCGAGCGGATCGAAATAGTAGATCCGGTTTCCGGTTTTGAATTTTACTCCGATTACTTTGACCATAGTTCCCCTTACGGCAGTTTTGCCAGGATCCAGTCGACGGTCATCGAAGGATTCGCTTTATAGAACAGCATCTCCTTCGCGTCCGCCGCAATCTGTATCATACCTTGAATTTGTGCGATTGTAAAGGCGGAAACGAAATTCTTTTCCGTCTCGTAAAAATCCGTGTTGCAGATCTCGCTTGATCCGCTCTGAAGCCGCAGCACGTCGGTCAGCACCGAGAGCAGCACGTCCAGAAACGCGTCGACGCGCGCCGTGCCGACCTTTTTCGTCTTTTTCAAAGCGCCGTCCTCCGTTTCCTCCTCCGCCGTTTCGGTGCAGAGCGCCGCCAGCGCGGCGTACGGCTTCGCGCGCTTCAAAAGGCCTTTCACGCAGTCGAGCGCGCCGCTGCGGAACGCCTGATACGACTCGTCGAGAAACGCTTCCGCGCGCCCGTACACGCCGTCCGAAAGCTTTGCCGCAAGCGTCGCCTTCGACCGTTCGACGCCGTTCTGCATCAGCCGGTCGCGGATCGTTTCCCACGGCTCGGTCTCCGCTCGCAGCACCATGCATCGCGACAGGATCGTCGGACGGAGTCCGGATTCCGAGCCGGTCAGAAGCAGCAGCGTGTCGCTCGGCGGCTCCTCGAGCGTTTTCAGAAGCACGTCCTGCGCGCCCTCGCTCATCGTATGCGCGTCGGCGAACAGGATGCAGTGCCGTCCGCGCTCGTACGCCTGTGAATTGAGCACCGCAAGCGCGTCGCGCACCGCCTTGACCTGATAATCCGTCGGCTCCATATAGAACGGGCAGCCGGAAAGCGCGTCCGCGGAATCGCTGTGCAGCAAATACCGCGCGGCGGCGCGGCGGGCCAGCGCAAGCTGTCCGCTCTCCTTCGGCCCCGCAAACAGGATCGCGTGCGGGACGTCGCCGGATTCGATCCGCTTCATCCAATCATTCCGCTGCATGCACGGCCTCCGTAAGCTTCGTTTTCAGCGCGTCCGACGCGTTCAGGCACACGACGAATTGCTGTCCCTCCCGCGTGAACCAGACCGCGGTCGTCTGCTCGCGCGCGCCGCGGAACGCGCGGATCTCCGGCTTTGCGTCGGTCTTTTCGAACGGTCCGACCTTCGTCACCGCGTCGAGCGGCACGCTGACGAGCGGTTTCTGCTTCGCGCCGACCGCCTGCAAAACGCGCAGCTCCGTGTCGTACAGCTCGTAAACGTAATCGACCAGCCGCACGCGGTAGATCGCGTACCCCGTTCCGAGCAGCAGCGCGTACAGACCGATCTGGACGTACAGCGTGTTAATGGAAAGCCTGTTCGCAAGGACACGCGAAAGAAAGATCACGCCGAACGCGCCGAGCAGCAGCAAAACGTACAGCGCGCCATCCGAACGGATATATCTCCGTTTCGGTTCGACGCGCTCCGTATGCACCATGTGCGGCATGCTTCGTTCCATGCGGCTATTGTACAACAAAAAACCGGCTTCGTCAATCAAACCGTAAAATAGTGAGAAATCACGAGAATTTCATAGATATTTTATTCTATTTCTTTATAAATATAAATAATCGCCTTTGCGAAAAGGAGGGCGTACTGTTATGATAACGCTTGCAACATTCCTCAGTAGCTCAATGGCAGAGCATTCGGCTGTTAACCGAAGGGTTGTAAGTTCGAGTCTTACCTGGGGAGCCACGTCGCCGCGAACGTCGAATCGTTCGCGGCGACATTTCTCTTTTTGGAGGAAATGTCACCGCTCACCCTCTCCGTTGCGGCTCTTTTCCGCAAAAGGTCACGCTCGGATTTTCTGCTCACTTGTAAACGCGTTCGCGACGAAAATCTGTCGCTACCAACCTTTTGCGGGCAAGTCCGTTATCAACACTCGTACCATCAAAGGAACCTCTTTTGTCTGCCAAGGCAAAACAGGTTCCTTTGTTGTTTTATGAGGATGAATATAGTATAATTATCTCAATAAACCGAAATCGTTGAGGGAAGTGTATGGTAGAGCTTATAAAAAGATGTCCCGAATACGTGGCAGGGTACAAAGAGTATTGCCGGGAATTGTATGATAACCATGTCGCCTATTTCCGGCCCACAGATCCTGAGTTTATTGATGACGAATGGTTTTTTCGTACCAAATCATGGTATGACAGAAAAGAACAGGGACTTATTGAAGGTCAGCCTGTCAGTTTTCACTATTGGGCAATCGACAACGGAAAATTCATCGGAGAATTCCAACTCCGAACCGAATTTCCCGAAAAGGTAATGCTGGAGATCGGAAGCATCGGTTATGCGGTCAGAGTCTCGGAACAAGGAAAAGGATACGGCAAAGAGATCCTTCGCCTTGGGTTGGAGCTTGCAAAGCAGCACGGCATGGAAAAAGTGCTGCTGACAATCAATGATGAAAACAAAGCTTCCATTCATATATGTGAAATGATGGGTGGTCTCTGGGAAGACACCATAAAAGCATATAACGATGCAGAAGGTCATCATTTGCTGAGGCGATATTGGATAGCCCTTTGATCGTCACATTCCCGTTTATCGAACTCTGCGTTGGTACACTTTTCGGCATCCTTTCTGCGGTTTGGCATCCTTTTACGCGGTCTTTCACAAACAAAGAAGCCATCCATCCGGATGGCTTTTTTGTTTCTCCTGCATGCGGACTTACAGCCCGAGGTTAACAGCCGCGGCTGTTATCCGGCGCGGAGCCGGGCGCCCGCGGTGCGGGATGCAGCGAGGCGGAAGCGCGGGTGAAACAGGGAGAAAAGCGCAGAGTGCGCGGTTTTCGACCATGTTTCACCATGGGACGGGTTGTAAACCTGGGGAGCCAAAAAAGAAACCTCTTTTGTCTACCAAGGCAAAAGAGGTTTTCTTCTTTGAAATACGCTAAAGAATATGGTATAATGATCTCAAAAACTTAGGATATGCGGGAAAAAATGTATGAATGATGATATCAAATACGTGTTTTCACTGTTTTTTGACGATACACCGATCACAGATCACCTGATTGATACAAGCCGGGGTGACGCCGATTTTCGAGCGACGTTCATCATCGAAACAACCGCGGGAAGCAAATATGCGTTAAAGCTTGCCGATAACGATTTTACGTTCCCGGAAAAGATCTCCGTCTGGCAGAGAACGGTGGAAGAGTATCGGAAGCTCGGTTATTTCTGCCCGAGGATATTTCGGGACAAGTCGGGGCATTTTCCAATCGTAGATTACAGGGGACACAGATGCGCGGCATACGCAGAGGAGTTTGCACCGTTCCGCCCGATCGAAGACAGATTTTCGGACGACTCCGGTAAGAACGAGGCGCTGTATGACAGGTATAAGCGGGACATCTGGCAGATGACGGCAAGAATCGCAGCGCAGTATTTCGACTATACGGAATATCCTTCGGCGTACTGCCTGTTTGAAACCTTCTGCCCCAGCGACAAGATGGACGAAGTGTTAGAAAACGCTTTTGCATGGAAGGAATATGCGGATAAGCTTCCGTATGAATTCAAGGAACAGGTTGAGAGAATATGGCGCTTGTGGATGGAAAACAGAGCCGCGCTTGAACCGAGGTATAAAAAACTGCCGACATCCGTTTTTCAAGCCGACCTCAATGCATCAAACATCCTTGTGGATGATGAGGGCAGATTCGTCGGCGTATATGATTTCAATCTCTGCGGCAGGGACGTTTTTCTAAATTACCTTATGCGGGAAAGTAACGGCGTTTCCGGGATTTGTGAGGCCTTGAAGATTGCTTCTGAGTACTATCGGTTCTCGGATATTGAAAAGGATACTGCACTGATGCTGTATCGCTGTCTGAAGCCGCTGTGGTACACCAGAGTAGAGGCGCTGAAGAATGCGGGAAACGATCCTGACGCGATAAAAGCATGTCTCAGCGAGACAGAACACGCGCTGACTTCGCCCATAGACTTTTCGGAGTACATGGGGTGAGAAAAAGGAATCATCCGTTTTGTCAGCAAGTTACGTTTGTTCTTTCTTCCCTCAGAAAGTGTACGTTTGTTCCTTCTTACACAAACAAAGAAGCCATCCATCCGGATGGCTTTTTTGTTTCTCCTGTATGCGGACTTACAGCCCGGGGTCAGCAGCCGCGGCTGTTGACCGGCGCGGAGCCGGGCGCCCGCGGTCAGTCCTTTTTCCTTGCGACCTCGGCGATCTCGGGCCAGCGGCTGATGATGTACTGCACGGCGTTCCGCGAATGCGGGACCATGCAGTCCGTGCAGTTTTTGACGCCCGTTTCCGTATAGGTAAAATTGCCGCCGCATTTGTCGCCCAGCATATACAGCGGACAGTAGCAGAACAGGCAGTTGAAATCCTCCGGATGCGCCGTCTTATGGCACGGGAAGTATTTGCAGTCGGTATTGTTGATAAAAGAATCGCTGTTCATCGTTGTGCTCCTTTCGCTTCGTCGGCGCCGCCGTTCATCTGCACCGGCCGGACGTTTCTGAGTCTGATGCGGCCGTTTTCCCGGACCGCGTCAAAGGAAAAGCCGCCGAGGTTCGGCGCGATCCAGTCGTAAAACCCCTTCTTCGGTTCCGCGTATTCCGCCATGATCGCCATAATGACGCCTCCGTGCAGAACAAAAACCGAATCGTCCGCGGCGGTTTGCAGCGCGTCTGCAAACGCCGCGGCAACGCGCGCGCGGAAGCCCGTCTGCGATTCGCCGCCCGGACACGCGCCCAGGCAGAGATCGTCGACCCATTGCCGATAGACGGGATCGTTTTCCATTTCTTTCGCAGTGCGGCCTTCGAACGCGCCGAAATCCATCTCGCACAGGCCGTCGATCACGATCTGCTCCGCGTTCGGGAACAGGATCGCGGCGGTCTCGTGCGTGCGTCTGAGCGGCGAAACGTAAACCGACCGGACCTGCGGGTCCGTCCCGGCCTGCTCCGCTTCCCTCCTGCCTTCTTCACACAGGGAAACGTCGGTGCGCCCGACGTAGCGTCCCTCCGCGTTGCCCGCGGTCTTTCCGTGCCGGATCAGCGTAATGCGCATGGCAGTTCCCCCTTGATCGCAACCGGGATCCCCGCGACGACCCGAACGACCGAAGCCGCTTCCTTTGCGAGTCTGACGCACAGCCGTCCGACCGCGTCGCGATACGTCCGGTCCTCCTTTTTCAGCGGGATCACGCCGTTTCCGACCTCGCGGCAGACGACGATCTCCTTTTTGCACAGCGTGTCCGCCAGCGCGTCCGCGCCGTCCGGGCGCTGCCGCACCAAAGCCTCCAGATGAAGCAGAACCGGTTTGCCGTCGTCGACCGCCTCGCCGAGCGCCGCATCCGGATACCCGAGCGAACGAACGTATTCCGTTTTTCCCGCGCCGTATGCGCCGATAATCAGAACCACAGCGTTACCATCCTTTCCGAAAGCACCATGCCGAGCAGCATCGCGATCGCGGAAAGCGAGATCCCCGCCCCCGCCAGATCGCCCGACATGCCGCCGAACTGTTTCTTTGCCGTGCGGCTGACGCCGAGAAAGACAAGTCCGCCCGCGAGCAGCATCGCAATCGCCGCCGCCGGCGAAAGCGCCGCCGCGCCGCCGAGCGAAAGCACGGCCCAGACGAGCAGGATCCCGAACGAGCTCTTCGACGCGGAATCGCGGAACATACGCTGCATGCCCTCCGCGCTGCCGGACGGAAGCAGGCTCAGCAGGGAGCCGACCGTGCGGGAAAGCACGTGCGTCAGTCCGATCAGCAGCACCGAGCGCCACGTCAGCGGCAAGGCCGCACAGAGTCCGAAATACAGCAGCAGGTAGCATCCGACGCCCAGCACGGCGAACGCGCCCGCGTGCGGATCCTTGAGGATCCTGCGTTTTTTCTCCGGCTCCGCATGACTGGAAATCGCGTCGACCGTATCCGCAAAGCCGTCCATGTGGATCCCGCCGGACAGCGCGATCGGAAGCACCGTAAGCACCGCCGCCGACAGGACGGCCGGAAGCTGCAGCAGCTCCGAGAGCCAGTAATACAGACAGCCGAAGCCGCCGATCACCGCGCCGACCAGCGGCAGCGCCGAAAGCACGCCCGATAGACTGCCCGCGCGCCATTCGATGCGCGGTACGGGCAGTACGGAAAAAGTGGAAAATGCGGAAACGACCGCAGTCCAAAGCGTTCTCATACGGGCAATTCTCCTTTCAATACCAACGGGATCCCCGCGACCAGTTCCAGAACGGTCTCCGCGCGCGCCGCAAGCGCCGCGTTGATGCGTCCGAGCGCTTCGACGTACGCCGAGGTGGCCGCGTCGTATTCGATCCCGTCGCTGCCGACGTCGTTGGTCACGACGATCAGGCGATCGCACTGACGGTCCAGCGCGTCGACGCCGGAAAGCACGTTCTCCACGGGATCCGCAACGCTCCCGTCCTGCGCGAACATTTCGTTCGCGGTGAGATTGGCGACGCATTCCAGCAGCGCCGTCCCGCGCGCGGGAAGCATCAGCGACGCGTAATCCGTATAGCGCTCGATCGTTGTAAATCCTTTTCCTTCGCGCAGTCTCCGGTGACGCGCGATCCGCGCCTCGCCCTCCGGACCGTACGGCTGCATGGCGGCAAGGTAATAACGCGGCAGCGGACTTTCCATACACAGCTTCTCCGCGTAGGCGCTTTTGCCGCACCCCGCGCCTCCGATCAGCAGGATCATCATCGGTCGTCCCCCTGCTGCGGCACGTACTGCGCGATGCCGGTATCCGAGAACGTGACCGATCCGTGATACACCGCAAGCGCCATATCCAGAAGCGGCAGCATGCACACCGCGCCGGTCCCTTCGCCGAGCTTCATGTCCGCAAAGAGGATCGGATCCAGCCCGAGCTCCCGCAGGATCGCCCGGGCGACCGGCTCCGCGGAGCAGTGGCTTGCCAGCATCGCAGCGCGGCATTCGGGAACGAGCCGCGCCGCCAGAACGGCCGCAACGGAGCTCGGCAGTCCGTCGATCACGATCGGAAGCCTTTGGATCGCGGCGCCGATATACAGTCCGGCCAGTCCGGCCAGATCAAAGCCGCCGACCTTGCAAAGCACGTCGAACGGATCCTTCGGATCGGGCCGGTTCCGGTCGATCGCGCGCCGGATCGCATCGCGCTTTCTCGCAAGCCCCGCATCGGAGAGCCCCGCGCCGCGCCCGGTGACCGTGTTGACCGGGAGGCCCAGAAGCACGGACGCGACCGCGCTCGACGTGGTCGTGTTGCCGATGCCCATTTCCCCCGTCACGAGGACGTCGTATCCGTCCTTTTTGAACGTTTCCGCAAGCCGCACGCCGTTTGCGATCGCGCGCAGCGCCTGTTCCCCGGTCATGGCGGGACCCTCGGTCATGTTTGCAGTCCCGTTTCCGACGGACAGATCGCGGACGCCCTCCGCGCGCGTCAGCATGCCCAGATCGAATGCGAACACGTCTGCGCGTGCGGTCTTCGCCATCAGGCAGACCGAGGAGCGGTGCTCCGCGATCCGCCGCGCCATCACCGCGGTGACCGACGCGTCCGTCTGCGTAACGCCTTCCTTCACGACGCCGTTGTCCGCGCAGAGCACGGCAACCGCGCGTCGGTCAAGGCGGACCTGCTCGTCGCCGAGCAGCGCCGCAATGCGGATAACGGCGGTTTCGAGCTTGCCGAGCCCGTTCAGGGGTTTGGCGACGCCGTCCCAGCGCGCCTTTGCCCGCGCCGCGGCCTCCGTATCGGCGGGAAGGATCCGCGCCCGATACGCCGCAAAAGGATCACCGTTCATTGCTTTGCTCCTCTCGTTTCGTCGATGCCGTATAAAAGCGCGTTCACGATGCAGGCGGCGACGTTGCTGCCGCCCTTGCGGCCTCTTGCCACGATGCAGGGAACGCCGCTTTCGATGATCATTTCCTTCGAGGCGACGACGTTCACGAACCCCACCGGCACGCCGATGATCAGCTTCGGACGGCGGCCCGCGTCGATGTGCTCGCGAAGCCGGATCAGCGCCGTCGGCGCGTTGCCGATCGCAAAGATCACGTTTTCGCCGAGGTCCATCGCCCTGTCCATGCTGACGCGGGCGCGCGTCACGCCCTGCGCCTTCGCTTCCGCCGCCACGTCCTCGTCCGCCATGAAGCAGCGCACGCCGCAGCCGAGCTTCGCCGCCGCGCGCTTGTTGATCCCCGCGAGCGCCATCTGCGTGTCGGTCACGATCGTCGCGCCGCCCTTCAGCGCTTCGGCCGCAAGGTCGATCACGCCGTCGGAAAAATACAGATTGTCGGCGTAGTCGAAGTCCGCCGTCGTGTGGATCACGCGCTTGATGACCGGCGCCTGCTTCGGGTCGAGCACGCGGCCGCCGAGCTCCTCGGTGATGATGCGAAAGCTTTCGCGCTCGATGTCCATCGGCGCGATCGTCCGGATCTCCGTCATACGCCCTCCTTCAGGATGCGGGTGACCGCGTCCATATCCATGTGATTGCGGATCGTATCCGCGAGCAGATCGTACTGACGCTGCTTGTACGCTTCGCCCGAGACCTTGCCGAGAAGGTCCGGATCAACGCCCTTGCGTTTGGCCAGCGCGCGCACGAGCGCCCCCGCGACCGCGTCGCCGTCGAACACGCCGTGCACGTAACAGCCGCAGACGGAACCGTGCTGACAGCCGTCCGTGCGCCGTCCGCCCGTGACCGTGTCGGTAATCTGCGCGATCGGAGAATCGGTCTCCGTCTCGCCCATGTGGATCTCGTAGCCGTCGAACGCCTTGCCGGACAGCGCGGAAAACACGCCGGAAAGCGGCAGGAACGCGCCGTCGACGCGCGTACGCGTCTTCTGCTCCGTAAAGACCGTTTCGACCGGCAGAAGGCCCATGCCGCGCAGGCTCCCTCCGTGCTCGACGCCGTGCGGGTCCGAAAGGACCGTGCCGAGCATCTGGTAGCCGCCGCAGATGCCGAACACCGCGCCGCCGCCGTCCGCAAAGCGAAGGATCCTGCCCTCGAGTCCGCTCTGCCGCAGCCACAGAAGGTCCGCCATCGTGTTTTTCGTGCCGGGCAGAATCACAAGATCCGGCTCGCCGAACGCGCGCGGCGAAGAAACGTAGCGCACCGAAACGCCGTCGATCGCCTCGAGCGCGCGAAAATCGGTGAAATTGGAAAGCCGCGGAAGCCGGATCACCGCGATATCGACGAGCGCCGCCGGTTTGTTCCGAAGCCGCTCGGACAGCGAATCCTCGTCGTCGATGTCCAGATGCACGTACGGCACGACGCCGACGACCGGAATGCCCAGAAGCGCCTCCAGCTGTCTGACGCCGGGCGTCAGGATCGATTCGTCGCCGCGGAATTTGTTGATGATCACGCCCTTGACGAGCGCGCGCTCGTCGGGATCCAGCAGCGCGACCGTGCCGTACAGCTGTGCGAACACGCCGCCGCGGTCGATGTCGCCCACCAGCAGCACCGGCGCCTTCGCCGCCTTGGCCATGCCCATGTTCACGAACACGTCCGCGTCCTTGAGGTTGATCTCCGCGGGACTGCCCGCGCCCTCGATGACGATGACGTCGTTCTGCGAAGACAGCGTGTCGTACGCCTGCATGACCTCCGGCATCAGCGTTTTTTTGATGCGGAAATAGTCGCGCGCGGAAAGCGTTGCGCGGACCTCGCCGTTGACGATGACCTGCGAGCCCATATCGCTCGTCGGTTTCAGCAGGATCGGGTTCATCAGCACCGACGGTTCGACGCCGGCCGCTTCGGCCTGCACGACCTGCGCGCGGCCCATTTCGAGCCCTTCCTTCGTGATGAACGAGTTCAGCGCCATGTTCTGCGCCTTGAACGGCGCGACGCGGTATCCGTCCTGCCGGAATACGCGGCAGAGCCCCGCCGCGATCAGGCTTTTGCCCGCGTTGGACATCGTGCCCTGGATCATGATCGCGTTTGCCATTTATGCCTCCTTTGCCGCGAGACGCAGAAAGCGCTCGACGGGCTTCGGGTCGGATTCGTAAAAGAGATGCGGAAAGCCCGCAAGCAGGTTCCCCTCCGCGTGCATGCAGGTCCAGGTCTTTCCGTTCGGCTTCTCCGCGGAAAACGCCTGTCCGCAGTCGCCGCTTTCAAAATAGTGAAATTCGTGGGCTCTGATCGGTTCGCCCGCGCGGAAGAACGCGGAATCGGCGTTTGCGGTCAGCGTGATATACCCGAAGCGGGACAGCTTCTGCGTGCGGAACGCGTCCGCGCGGATCGCGCCGCACATGGGAAACCGGTTCCCGTCCATGTCCGAAAGCGTGTCGTGCAGATACAGGAACCCGCCGCATTCGGCCATCGTCGGCATGCCGTTTTCGATCGCCGTCCGGATCGCATTCCGCATCGGCGCGTTTTCGGACAGCGTCTTTGCGTACAGTTCGGGATAGCCGCCCGGAAGCAGCAGCGCCTGCGTCCCCGCGGGGAGCGCCGTGTCGGTCAGCGGAGAGAAGAACCGGAGCTTCGCGTGATACCGCCTGAGCAGCGCGAGATTGTCGCGGTACAGGAAGCAGAACGCCTCGTCGTTCGCAACGGCGACGACGGTCTCCGGCACGTCCGGCGCGGCCGGCGTTTCCGGCGCGGAAAGGTCCGGCGCGGAGCGCATCAGCGCGTCCAGCGCGTCGAAATCGAGCGTCTGCTCGAGAAGCGCGGCAAGCGCGTCGAGCTTTTCGGACAGATCGGCTACGCCGTCCGGCGTGACGAGCCCGAGATGCCGGCTTTCGATCATCAGCGCGTCGGACTTCGGAACGAAGCCGACCGGCACGACGCCGAGCGCTTCGACCTGCGGCTTCAGCGCGCGGAACACGGGTTCGCTCATGCGGTTGAAGATCACGCCTTTCACGCCGCTGTCGGGACGGAAGTCCAGAAAGCCTTTGAGCGTCGCGAGCGCGGAAAGGCTTTGCCCGCGGCTGTCTATAACGAGCACGACCGGCGTTTCGAGCGCTTTTGCGACGTCGTACGAGCTCGCTTCGCAGCTTGCGGCGGAGAGCCCGTCGTAATACCCCATCACGCCCTCGATCACGGCGCATTCGGCGCCTTCGGCGTTTTGCGCGTACAGGCGGCGAAGCGTTTCTTCGCCGGAAAAGAACAGGTCGAGCGTGCCGCTTTTTACGCCGACGACGCGCTCGTGGAACAGCGGATCGATGTAATCCGGTCCGCATTTGAACGCGGAGACGTTCCTCCCCCGGTTTTTCAGTGCGCGCAGGATCCCGCAGACGACGGTGGTCTTGCCGCTGCCGGAGGACGGGGCCGCGATCAGAACTCTCGGACTATGCATCGGCGCCTCCCGAAAACGAAATGACGGTTACCGGATTCTGTGCGGTCATCATGTGATACGCGCCGACCCTGCGGCTTCTCGATACGTTCAGTTCGACGATCTCCGCGTCTTTCCGATCCGTTTCGCGGATCAGCCGCAAAGCTTCGGCGAACGTTTCCGCCGTGACCGTATTCAATACGATGCGCGCGTGCGGGTTTTTGCAAAACGCCGTTTCGACGATCGCTCTGAGGCTTCCGCCGCTGCCGCCGATAAAGACGTGCGTGGGCGCGGGCAGATCGGCCAGCGCGTCCGGCGCCGTTCCTTCGACGACAACGACGTTCGAAACGCCGAGACGCCGCTTGTTCCGCTCGATCAGCGCGCACGCGTCCGCGCTGCGCTCGATCGCGTACACGCAGCCGTCCTCCGCCGTCTCCGCCATCTCGATCGACACGGAACCGGTGCCCGCGCCGACGTCCCAGCAGACCGCGTTTTTCGTCAGTTTCAGTTTGGAGAGCGTGACCGCGCGGACCTCGGACTTGGTCATCGGCACGTCGGTCCGCAAAAAATCCTCATCGCTTCTGCCCGGCGTGACGGGATATCCGTCCGCGTCCGGGTTTTCGACGTAAACGACCGCGAGCGGCGAAAAATCCCGTCCCGCAAGCGCGCCGGCCGTACCGCGCACGATCGCTTCGTTTTCCGAACCGAGATCGGTCCCGACCGCGACGGCCGCGCCTTCGAGTCCGTTTTCGCACAGCGACGCGATCAGATCGCGCACGCCGTGCTCGCCGCCGACCAGAACGAACGCGCGCGCGTTTCGTCTGATCTTTGCCGGCGCGTTGATCGTCCGGCCGTGCGCGGACAAAAGCGCCGCGTCCTGATACGGCACGCCGAGCTTTGCCGCAAGGTACGAGACCGACGAGATCCCGGGAAGGACCGTCGGACGGAGATCCGCGATCAGCGGCAGAAGCTTTTTCGTTCCGCTGAAGAATCCGGTGTCGCCCGACATGGCGACGACGATGCGCGCCGCGTCCGTGCCGCGCAGGACCGCTTCGATCTCCTTCGGGGCGATCGCGTTCACGACCGGTTTGCCGAAGCGCGACAGCGCGTCGGTCACGCGCTTTGCGCCGACGATCCGATCCGCCTGCTCGCAGGCGCGCACGGCGTCGGCCGTCAGCGTTCCTTCGCCGTCCGTGCCGATTCCGATCACCGTGATCTGTTTGCTCCGGACGATTCCGAACCGTTCGGAAAGCAGGGCAAGACACGCCGCCTCGGAAACGCCGCGCTCCTCGTTCGGGCGGCGGATCACGACGGGCGTCGCTCCGCACGCCTTCGCCGCGCCGATCTTCTCCGCAAAGCCGCCGGACGCGCCGGTATCCTTTGTGACGAGGATCTTCGCGTCGATCGCACGGATCGTCGCTTCGTTCAGTTCTTCGGAAAACGGTCCCTGCATGCAGATCAGGTTTTTTCCGGAAAAGCCGAGCGCGAACGCCGCGTCGGTCGATTCCTTCACCGGCAGGATGCGGGCAAACAGCCGCGACGCATAGTCTTTGACCGCCGTGTAGCGGTGAAGCTCCTTGCTGCCGACGGTCAGAAGCACGTTGCCCTGCGTCCCGTTGAGATACGCGACCGCCGCGTCGGTGTCGTCGACGAACACGCAGCCGTCCGCGGTTTCCGATTCGCGCAGCACACGAAGATATTCCGTGCCGGTCGCTTCCGCAACCGTCCTGAGCGTCTTTGTGACCTCCTGCGCGTACGGATGCGTTGCGTCGATCAGAAGCTTCGCCTGCGTTTCGTTCAGCATCGCCCGGATCTCCTCTTCGTTTTTTCTGCCGTGCAGGACCGTGACGTTTTCGGCGGGCGCGATCAGCGTTTCGCCGTACTCCGTGGCGACGCTGACGAAGAGATGCACCGGCGCGTCCCTGAGCGCCTCGGCGATATGTCGGCCCTCGGTCGTGCCCGCAAACAAAAGAATGTTATTCATACAGGTATCCTCTCGGGGTCACCATTTTTCCGTTGATGATCTTCGTCTGGGAATTGCCGATAAACACGGTGGAAAACATGTCGACCTCCGTGTCCCGCAGCGCTTTGAGCGGCAGGATCGTCGTTTCCTCGCCCTCCCTGCCGATGTTTTTCGCGACGCCGCAGACCGTTTCGGGCGAGGCGAACCGCAGCACCAGATCGCAGGCGCGGGACAGATAGTCGTGCCGCTTGCGGCTCGACGGATTGTAGAGGCAGATCACGAAATCCGCTTCCGCCGCCGCAAGAAGCCGTTTTTCGATCTTCTCCCACGGGGTCAGAAGGTCGGAAAGCGAGATCACCGCAAAGTCGTGCATCAGCGGCGCGCCGAGGATCGCCGCGCCGGAAAGCACCGCGGATACGCCCGGGACCGTTTCGATCGCGACGTCCGGATACGCGCTCTGCAGTTCCTCGCACAGTCCGCTCATGCCGTATACGCCCGCGTCGCCGGAGCACACCATCGCGACGGTTTTGCCCTGCGCCGCCGTTTCGAGCGCGAGACGAACGCGTTCGACCTCCCTGCGCATCGGCGTGGTCAGAAACGTCTTGTCCGGAAACAGATCGCGGATCAGGTCGATATAGACCGTATAGCCGACGACGACGTCGCTCGCTTCGATCGCCGCTTTCGCGCGGACCGTCATGCCGTCCGCCCCGCCGGGGCCGAGCCCCACCACGTACAGTTTATGCAAACGAGATCCCCTCCTTCGATTCGGCAAGCGCGAAGGTCATGCCGTCCTCCGCGGTCTTTTTCACAACGAGTTCCCCGCCGCTCGCCCTGACCGCCGCGCGTTCCGCGACCGAATCCACGCCGGTCGTTTCCCGTACGAACGCGGACGCGGCGAACACGCCCGGCACGGCGTTCAGCTCGTCGGCGGAATACGTACGGAACGGCAATCCGTTCGCCTCCGCAAACGCAAGCAGCGCCGGCTCGTCCTTTTTGAGATCGATGCTCGCCAGACAGCGCAGTTCCTCTTTCCGGACGCCGTTTGCCGCGAGCGTTTTTTCGAGAAACGCCGAAAGCGCCGCGGGATCCTTTCCCCTGCGGCAGCCGACGCCGAGCGCGAAGCGTTTCGGGATCAGCCGGAGCGTGCGTTCAAACGGCGAGGCGCCGGTCCCGACGTACACGCCGAGCGCCGCATCGCCCTCCGTAAGCCCCTTCGGAAGCGCGCCGGAAACCGGCAGCTCCGAGCGGAACCCGACCGGTTCGCCGTTCAGAAGCGCCGCGGAGACCGCCTTGGCAAGCCCCATGTCCGTGAGGAGCAGATGATTGTTTTTCGCAAACACGTCGACCGCGAACAGATCGTTCACGTCGGTCGCCGTCGTAATGACCGGCGCCGCGCCGAGCGCTTCCGCAAGCGTTTCCGCAAGCGCGTTCGCGCCGCCGAGATGCCCCGACAAAAGCGGGATCACAAAGCGCGCCGCTTCATCGGTCACCAGCACGGCGGGGTCGGTCGTCTTGTCCTTCACCCACGGCGCGATCGCGCGGACCGCGATGCCGGAGGCGCACACAAAGATCAGCGCGTCCGCGTGCCGGAAGCCGTCCCCCGCCCATTCGGACACGGAGCCGGACAGCGGCTCGTCGCCCGCCCTGCAAAACTTTTCGAGCGCAAAGCGGCGGCAGACGTGTCCCCGTTCGGCCAGCGCCGCGTCGACACGCCGCGCGGTCTCTCCGCCTCTTGCGGTGTAGGAAACGATCCGGATTTCCATACTCACTCCTTTGCCGGCCGGAATTCGGTCGAAAACGCCGGATTGTAGAGCTCGGAGCGCGCGTAGCCGCTCTGGCGCACCGCGTCGCCCACGATGATCAGCGCCGTCTTTCGGATGCCGTTTTCCTTCGCCGATTCCGCAAGCGTTCCGACTGTGCAGACGACCGTCTTCTCGTCCGGCCAGCTCGCCTTATAGACGATCGCGGCGGGCGTGTCGGGTCCGTAACCGCCCGCGATCAGTTCCGCCTGCGTCTTTTCGAGCAGTCCTGTGCTCAGAAACAGGACCATCGTCGCTTTGTGCGCGGCAAATGCGCGGACGCTTTCACGCTCGGGCACGGGCGTTCTGCCCGCCATGCGCGTGATCACGACGCTCTGCGAAACGTCCGGCAGCGTATACTCCATGTTGAGCGCCGCCGCCGCGCCGCAGAACGAGCTGACGCCGGGGGTGTAATCGTACGCGATCCCCTTCTCTTCGAGCGCGTCCATCTGCTCGCGGATCGCGCCGTACAGGCACGGATCGCCGGTGTGCAGACGAACGGTCGCGAGCCCCTTTTCTTCCGCGTCGTACATGACGCCGAGCACTTCCTCGAGCGTCATTTCCGCGCTGTTGCAGATCTTCGCGCCTTTCTTGACGCAATCGAGCAGCGCGGGGTTCACCAGCGAGCCCGCATAGATGACGACGTCGGCTTCCCGTAAAAGCCGCTGCCCGCGCACCGTGATCAGATCCGCCGCGCCGCAGCCTGCGCCCACAAAATGGATCATGCCTGTTTCTCCTTTACGATCGTTGCAAGATAATAGCCCGCGTCCTCCGGAATGTCGGAAGCCGCGCCGTAGATGCGCTCATGTTCCGTGCCGCAGTTTTCGACCGCCGCCGCAGTAAGTCCGCGGTCTCCGATCGCCTTCAGCAGCGGCGCAAGCTCGCCCTTCATAAAAACCTTCGTTCCCGGATACGCAAGCGCGGTCTCGGCGTTTGCGCCGCCCGGGATCAGATGCAGCTGTTCGCGGTCGGTGCAGAGCGGTTCGCCGAGCGCGGCCGCCGCCGCGCAGAACGAGGGCACGCCCGGGATCCAGCGGACCGGAAAGCCCTTCGCCCGCACGCGCTCCGCAAGGTATGCGAACGTGGAATAGACCGAGGGATCGCCGAGCGTCAGAAACGCGACGTCCTCCCCCTTCGCCAGCGCGGCGCAGAGCGCGTCCGTGCCCGTTTCGTACGCCGCCTCGCGCACGGACTGATCGTGCGTCATCGGCATATCGATGCAAAGCTTCGGCTTCGTTTCGATCGCCGGAACCGCGCCCGAAGCGATCTGATACGCAAAACACCTGCCGGGATCCCGGTGCGGGATCGCGATCACGCCGCATGCTCCGATCACCCGGACCGCCTTTCCCGTCAGCAGTTCCGGATCGCCGGGACCGACGCCGACGCCGTACAAGATGCCGTTCATACCGTTTCCTCCGTCCGGCGTTTCGCCGTTTCGTTTTTAAACAGCTCGCGATTCCCGGTCGTGAAGACGATCACGCCGATCGAGAGCCCTTGGAACCGTTCGTTGAGCGCGGCGTCGATGCGCGTTTTCAGCGCGTCCGCCGTGCCGGCCAGAACGCCGTTCTCTTCAAGGATGCGCAGCATTTCGTCGGTGGTGACGCAGTCGAACATCGCACGCTGCGTGGTCTCGTCCGCGCCCGCCGCCTTTGCCGCCGCCGCCATCAGTTCCGCGCGGTGATCGCCGAGCCTGGAATGCGTATTGAAGATCCCGCCGGACAGCTTGACAAATTTGCCGACGTGTCCGCAGAGAAGCACCTCGGAAAAGCCCGCGCCGGCCGCCGCGCAAAGCGCGTCGCCGACGTAGTTCGAGCATTTCACGATCCGTTCGTCCGCGATCCCGTACCGCTCCTTCAGAAAATCCGCGCCGTAATTGCCCGGCGTAAGCACGAGGACCGTATCGCCGAGCGCCCTGCGCTGCCGGATCTCGAGCACGATGCTGTCGATCAGCGCGTCCTCGCTCATCGGTTCGACGATGCCGCTCGTTCCGAGGATGGAGATCCCGCCCTCGATCCCGAGCCGCGGATTGAACGTCTTTGCGGCAAGCTCGACGCCCGCCGGGATCGAGATCACCGCCGACAGGCCCTTTGCGCTCTCGTATTCCTCCGCGATCCCGCCGATCGCGCGGCGGATCATCTCACGCGGGACGGGATTGATCGCCGCCTCGCCGATCGCCTGCTTCAGGCCGGGTTTCGTGACCCGCCCGACGCCGACGCCGCCGTCGATCGCGATGCCCGGCGTTTCCGAAAACGACACCTTCGCATAGACGAGCACGCCGTCGGTCACGTCGGGATCGTCGCCGGAATCCTTTCGGATCGCGCAGGAGGCGGATCCGCCGTCCGACGCCGGTTCCAGCACCGGAAGAACGAGATCGATCCCCTTCGGCGTATGGATCGAAACCGTTTCCGGCGCCTTGCCGGAAAGCAGCAGGATCGCCGCCGCCTTTGCCGCCGCCGCGGCGCAGGTTCCGGTCGTATAGCCGAAGCGCAGCCGCTTGCCGTCTTTTTCGATGAAATGCTCCTCGATGCCGGTCTTATGCATGCAGCGCCTCCCGGATCGCCGCAATCAACGCGGCGTTTTCCGCGTGCGTGCGCACCGCGATGCGCACGTCGCCTTTCTGCAGTCCGCGGTAGTTGCCGCAGTCGCGCACGAGGATCCCTCTTTTCAGCAGTTCTTCGTACAGCGTCGGAACGCCCGAGAGCAGCAGATAGTTCGCGTCGCCCGGAAGCACGGTCACGCCGAGCGCGCGGAGCTCCCGCGCCAGATACGGCTTTTCCTCCGCGAACAGCGTCCGCGCGTTTTTCGCCCATTCCGGGCAGCTGAGCGCCGCCAGTCCGGCGTACTGCGCGACCGTCGACACGTTCCACGGCTGTACGGTTCCGGACATGCGGAGCAGCGTTTCATGATCCTTCGAGATCACGTAGCCCAGCCGCACGCCCGCCATGCCGTACGTCTTCGTAAACGCGCGCAGCAGCAGCACGCGGTCGCCTTCGTTCAGCATCGGCGCAAGCGAAAACGCCTTGTCTTCGTCGCAGAGATCCTGAAAACACTCGTCGAGAAACAGAACCGTTCCCGTTTCGCGGCAGCGGTCGAGGATCCCGGAAAGCAGTTCCTTTCCGATGCTCTTCCCCGTCGGATTGTTCGGCGAGCAGAGCATGAGAACGTCCGTGTCCGGCGTGATCTCGCCGAGGATCTCCTCCGTGACCGCAAAGCCATTTTCACGCAGAAGCGGATAAAAGACCGGCCCGGCGCCGACGGAACGCAGCGCCGTTTCGTACTCCGCAAACGACGGCACGGGCAGCAGCGCGCGCTTCGGCCCGACCGCCTGCGCAAACGAAAAGATCAGCTCCGCCGCGCCGTTGCCGCACAGGATCGCGTCGGGACCGACGCCGTGCAGCGCCGCAAGCCGTTCGCGAAGCGCCGTACAGTACGGATCGGGGTAGCGGAAAACCGCCTCCGCCGCGGCGCGGATCGCCGCCCGGACCGGTTCGGGCGTGCCGAACGGGTTGACGTTCGCGGAAAAATCGAGGGTCACGCGGTTCCGGTAAACGTCGCCGCCGTGCACGTAGGTCTGATAGATCATAGGCCGAGCCCTCCGAAAAGCGCGAGCGGCAGCAGGATCGCTTCCCAGACGATCAGCGCGAGCACGCCCGCGCCGTACATCAGCCGGTTTGCGCGGGCGACGTCCTTCCGCTCGACCGGGCGGTCGCCGTCGCCGATCGTCGGCTTTTCCACGACCGTTCCGAAATAGCTTGCGGGACCCGCCAGCTGCACGTGCAGCGCGCCCGCCGCGACCGATTCGGTCTGCGCGGAGTTCGGGCTCGCGTGCTTTCTGCGATCGCGTTTCCAGATGCGGAACGCGTTTTTTCCGTCGAGCCGCACGAGCGGCGCCGCGACGATCATGGCAAGCGCCGAAAGCCTTGCCGGAAGGAAGTTTGCCGCGTCGTCCAGCTTTGCCGCGGCACGGCCGAAAAAGAGATAACGGTCGTTTTTGTAGCCGACCATGGAGTCCATCGTGTTGATCGCCTTGTAGAAGAACCCGCCGACCGCGCCGAACAGGATCAGATACAGCATCGGCGCGATCACGCCGTCCGACGCGTTCTCCGCGACGGTCTCGACCGTCGCTTTGAGCACCTGCTCTTCGGAAAGACGTTCCGTATCGCGTCCGACGAGCATCGAAACCTGCTTCCGTCCCGCGTCGAGTCCCTCGGTTTCAAGCGCTTTTACGACCTTGTTCGCTTCCGTCATCAGGCATCTGGCCGCAAGGCACTGCCAGCTCATGACGGCGCTCGCCGCGAAGTACGTCCAGGGCGAAAGCTTCCACATTCCGAACAGGATCCAGAACACGACGACGGCAGAAACGAGCGGCACGAGGATCGCCATGACAAGCCCCGCCCAAAACGCGCCGCGGTCCGTCTTCGGAAAGATGCGGCGCAGGCCCTTTTCCGAAAGCGAGATCGCCTTGCCGATCAGCACGACCGGATGCGGAAGCCACGCCGGATCGCCGACGGCGCAGTCGATCAGAAACCCCGCGAGTACCGATAAAAGCGTCAACTGCCAGAGGGTCATGCGTCGGACCCCCTTAAAAATTCTTCTGCGGATATGAGAATGCCCGCCGCCTTCGCCGCTTCGAACAGGACCCGGTTTGAAGCGTTGGTTTCGCCGAACGTCGGCACGGTCGAAATGACCCTGCCGATCTCGAGCATGCGCGCCCTGACGGTCTCCGTGCCGGCTTCCGACGCGGTCGAAAACGCCGGGATCGCGTAAAGCTCCGCGGAAAGCGCCTGCGCGACCGGATAATCAAGGTCGCTTTCGGGCAGAATGCCCGCCGCAAACGGCACGCCGGCGCGCTGAAGCGCGCGGCAGACCGGCACGCCGCTGCCGCCGCCGCAGATCAAGAACACCTGCGGTTCGCCCTCGACCGCCGGCAGTTCGGGACTGCCGAACAGCGCGTTGAACCGTCCGGTCCGAATGCCGTACAGCGATGCGATATAGTCGTCGCGGAAGACGTTTTCCGGTACGTCGCAGCGGTCGATGCGGCCGTCCGCAACGCATACGACGCGGTCGGAGATCTTTTCGGCGAGGTCGAGCTCGTGCAGCGACACGATGACCGCGACGTTCCGCTCGCGCACCATGGTCTTCAGAATATCCAGAAGCTCCAGCTTGTGCTTCACGTCGAGGAACGAGGTCGGCTCGTCGAGCACGATGACCTCGGGCTCCTGCGCGATCGCGCGCGCAAGCAGGATGCGCTGCCGCTGGCCGTCCGAGATCGCGTTGTACGGACGGTCCGCAAAGTCGCTCGCGTGGACCGTTTCAAGCGCTTCGGCGACGACCGCTTTGTCCTCTTTCGTCAGGATACCGAGCCGGCCCGTATACGGATAGCGGCCGGTTTCGACGACGTCGCGGCAGGTCATCAGCTCGCCCCTGATGCGTTCGGTCATGACGATCGCGAGCTTTTTCGCGATCTCGCGCTCCTTCAGCGCCGCCATATCGCGGCCGTCCAGCACGACGGTCCCGGCGATCAGTTTCAACTGCCGGATCATGCTTTTCAGGATCGTCGATTTGCCGGAGCCGTTCGGTCCGATCAGCGTCAGGATCTCGCCGCGGCGGACGCCGATACTGACGTTTTCGATCAGCGGTCTGCCGTCGTAGCCGACGGTCATTTTTTCTGCGGAAATGTAATACGTGCCGTTCATCTGCCGCCCTCCTTCTGCCGTTTCAGCATGACGAGGATGACGATCGGCGCGCCGAAAACGGCGGTCACGGAGCTGATCGAAAGCTCGTTCGGCGCGAACGCCGTGCGCGCGATGAGATCGCAGATGAGGCAGAACACCGCGCCGCCGAGGAAGCACGCGGGGATCATGATCAGCGGTTTTTCGGTCTTGAACAGCCTTCGCATCAGGTGCGGCACCGCGACGCCGACAAAGCTGATCGGTCCGGCAAACGCCGTCACGCACGCGGAAAGGATGCCGGAAAGCAGGATCAGCGCGACGCGGAACGCTTTGACGTTCACGCCCATGTTCTGCGCGTATCCCTCGCCGAGCTGATACGCGCCGATCGGCTTGCTCAGGAAGAAGGTGACGATCAGCGCGGGGATCACGACCGCCGCGATGACGATCACGTTGTCCCACTTGACGTTCGCGAAGCTGCCCATCGCCCAGTCGTGCAGCTTGACGATGTTCGAGTCGTCGGCAAAGCGGATCACGAACTCCGTGATCGCCGAGCAGATGTACCCGATCATGACGCCGCAGATGATGAGCATCGACATGCGCTTGACCTTATAGGAGATCGCCAGCACGAAGCCCATCGAAAGCATCGCGCCCAGAAACGAGGCGGCGATCAGCATCACCGAGTTCGCGACGATGCCGCGGCTCAGAAATCCGATCATCGTGACGGACAGAACGAGCTTTGCGCCGGACGAGATGCCGAGGATGAACGGCCCAGCGATCGGGTTTGCGAAAAACGTTTGCAGCAGAAAGCCGGACAGCGCGAGCGCGCCGCCCAGAAGGATCGCGGGGATCACGCGCACGAGACGCACGTCCGTCACGATCACGCGATACGGACTCTGCGGATTGAACAGCCCGTCGATCGCGTCGGAAACGGACGTCGCCTGCGTCCCCGCAACGAGATTCCAGAACGCGAAGCCGAACAGCGCGGCAAGCAGCACGGCAAATCCGAGCGGCAGCCGCACGGCGTCGAAAACCCGCCCGATGCCCGCAAATGCCGCTCCGATCTTCCCGGACCGTCCGTTCGATCGCATCTCAGTCGCCTCCGTTCGTCAGTTTGTGCAGATAGTTGAGCGTGCCGGTCTCTTCGTCCGACAGCACCCGATAGAAATCGCCGATGAGCTTGCCGAGCCCCATCGGCTCCTGAAACAGATTCTTGCCCGTACACCAGACGCTGCCGTTCTGCACCGCCTTGAATTCCTTAAACAGCGGACTCTTGTCGAGCAGCTCGCCGATCGAATAAATCTCGCCGTCGATCGTGCTGTTGTAGATCAGCACGTCCGCGTCCTTTGCGCCGTAATAGAAGCTCTCCATCGTCATATTCACCGTGGAAAGCGCGCTGCCGCTGTCCAGGTCCGGAAATGCGTACGTGCCGCCCGCCGTTTCAATCATCTTCACGACGTAGTCGCTGCTCTTGCGCACGTTCACGCTGCCCGCGCCGGTGACGTAGAAGAAGGCGACGGTCTTTCCGCTCTTCGGAAGACTGCCGATCGCCTCGACCGACTCGACCTCCGCGTCGAACAGCGCCGCCGCGGTCTCTTCTTTTCCGAGCAGCGCGCCGTACACCTTGATCCATTCCATGCGTCCGAGCGGATCCTCCTCATAGCTCGACCGCTCGATCAGGACCGGGATCCCGTAGCCCTGCAGCTTTTCGCTGACCGCGGGCGAATGATAGATCATCGTCGACTCGATCGCGAGATCGCAGCGCTCCGACAGGATCAGCTCATAGTCGGGCGCGCTGTACTTGCCCGCGAACAGCATCTCGCCGCGCTCCATCGCCTCCCGCGCCTCCGGGATCGACCAGCCGTCCGCCTTCGTGCCGGACAGACGCACCGCATCAACGCCGTCCAGCGCGCGGAAAAAGTCCATCGCGCTCGTCGCGGCAAGATAGATCCGCCCGACCGGACGGAACAGAACGGTCACGTCGGACGGCAGATCCTTCGGCGCCCCCATGCCCTCCGGCACGAGCAGCAGTCTGCCCGTCGCGGGGATCTCGATCAGCTCGTACCCGTCCGTGTACCGCGTGATGCGAAACTCCGTCGCATAGCGCACCGGAACCTCGCCGACCGGCTCGAGCGACGCCCAGTCGGGTCCCTCGGGACGGTCCTCCCCGCCGTTTTTCGCTTCGGAACAGGCAAGGCAAAAAACACAGAAAGCCGCGCAGAGAATCAGCGCGACGATCTGTTTTCTTCGGATGGATCTCATGACATGGGCGCAAGCGTCGCCGCGTTGAACGTGATCGTGTAGTCGATCTCATGCGGCGTGCTCATCGCCGTGGTGTCGGCCGTGACCGAAAGCGGCTCGTCGATCGACGCGACCGGGACCCGGAACACCGAATGCCCGTCGATGTACTCGGGCAGCAGCTTTTCGCCGTTCACGAGCATATAATCGTATTTATCGCTGCTCCACACGACCGTCAGCGTCATGGCGCCGTTTTCCACGGTGAGCGCGGTCGGCGTTACGATCTTCGCCTTGCCAGTGCCGCCCGTAAGCGTGACCGCAATGGTGTACGAACCGTCCGAGACGGAGCGCTTTACGCTGCACGCAGGGAGCAGAAGCAGCATGGCCGCAAGCAGAAACCAAATGATGACTCTCTTTTTCATAGTCCTCTCCTCCGGAATGAAAACGGCGGCGCGGCATCCATGCGGATCCGCCGTGCCGCCGTCTGTCCTTTTTGGTATTTTACATGATTCCCGCGTGATCCGCAAGCGTCAGTTCTGCGGAACGGGATTCTGAACGCTGACCTTGTGGTCGTACCAGACGCCCTTCTTGCCGATCAGCGCCAGATCGAACTCCTCGCCGATCACGGGGACCGGAATATCGAAGCCGTGGACCTCCTCGGTCATGCCGTCGTCGTACGTAACGGTGTCGATCGTCGGCTCCAGCAGCACGGCGCCGTCCTTCTGCGCGTCTTCCGCAAGACCCGGATACAGGTTCAGGATCGTTTTCGACACAAGGGATACGTGGATCGTCGCTTTGCCGTCCTTGACGGTCAGAACGCCGAGCCCCTTGTTCGCCTCGTTGACGTGGAACATGGAGCTGTCGGTTTTGAACTCCGCAAGATACGTGCCGTCCGGAAGATCGATCTTCGATTCCGGTTCCGGTTCGGGCGTCGGCTCGTCCGTCGGGACTTCCGTCGCTTCCGGAACGGGCTCCGGCGTCGGTTCGGATGCGGATGCTTTCGCTCCGCATGCGGACAGGATCGCCGCAAACAGCAGAACAGTCAGAATCCATGCAATGCGTTTTTTCATGTTCGTTCCTTTCAAATATGGAAATTATTCGCCTTTGATCGCCGCTTCGGTGTGCGCGACGTAAAGCGCCTGGACCGTCTCGATGCGGCCGAGACCCGCAATCTGCACGTCGATGCTGAAGAACAGACCGGCGTCCTTAAACTGCGAATACCAGGATTCGGGATCCTCGGGATCCGCCATATCGTTGTTCGCGTGATCGC
>CAMKES010000007.1 GCA_946411635.1 uncultured Clostridia bacterium
CGGATGCGGGCGGACCTCGCGGCGTCGATGCTTCACAACCCGCGCATCCTGTTTCTGGACGAGCCGACCATCGGCATGGACGTGCTCGTGAAGGAGAAGATCCGGCTTGCGATCCATGCGCTGAACAAAACGTACGGCACCACAGTCGTACTGACCACGCACGACATGACCGACATCGAGAATCTCTGCTCGCGCATCATTCTGCTCGAAAAAGGAAACATCCTTTACGACGGTCCTCTGAAAAGCCTTAAGACCCGCTTCGGCAACATCAAGACCCTGACGCTGACCGTTCCGGCAGATATCCATGCTGAGACCGCGCCCGTGCTCTCGCCCGAAGTCGCCGTTTCCGAAGCGGACGGGCGTCTGGTGCTGCGCTTCGATGCGGACAAGGTTGCGCTTGAACAGGCGGTTCAGTATGCGTTCCGTGATCTTCATGCGATGGACATGAAGATTGCCGAAATCTCGATCGGCGACGTGGTCAAAACGATCCTCGAGCAGCAGGAGGCGGCGTATGCTGAAAAAGTATAAGCCATTCCTCCGCGCCGGTGCGATCGACACGATGGCCTACCGCTTCAACATTCTGATCTGGGCGGTCATTACGGTATGCCAGGTCGCCTGTATGGTCTTTCTGTGGCTGGCGGTTTACCGGTCGGGCGAGGGCGGCATCGACGCTGAGATCCACGGCTTTACCTTCCGCGAGATGATCGCTTACGTCGTGCTGACGACGGTTTTCAATTTTGTAACGTTCAACAACGACACACTGTGGAACATCAATACCGACATCAAGAAGGGCACGGTCGGCAACTATCTCATCAAGCCGATCAGCTATCGCGGCAAGTTCGCCGCGACCAGTCTCGGCAGTCTGCTCATGATGACGCTGATGTTCGGCCTGCCGCTGTATACCGCGGCGCTCGTGACGCTCGGCGTTCTCGGCTTTCTCCCGGGGCTGACCTTCCCGACGTTCTTTGCGCATCTCGGGCTTTTTCTGTCGGCGGGGCTGTGCGCTTCGCTTTTGAACGACACGATTGCCTATATCTTCGGCATTCTTTGTTTTTATACCGCCTCCGGCTGGGGGCTGAATTCCCTCAAGACCACAATCATTTCCTTCCTCTCCGGCACGCTGCTGCCGATCGCGTTTTTTCCGGCGGGGCTCAGGGATGTCGTAAGCTGGATGCCCTTTGCCGGCATGAGCCAGAATCCGGTCCTGATCCTGATGATGAAATACGACCTTGCGGAATCGCTGCTCTGCATAGCGGTATCAGCGGCATGGATCATCCTGCTGGAATTGTTTGCGAAGCTGCTGTTCTCGCACGCCGTTCGCAAGGTCACGGTGCAGGGAGGCTGATATGCGATACGTTCATCTGTATTTTACCTGCATCAAGCGCAGCATGATCTCGCGACTTGAATACAAGAAGGATACGATCATCGCGCTGTGCTCGTTCTTCTTCTCCAATCTCTGCTCGCTTGCTGCGATTTATTTCATTTTGCAGTCCATCCCGGCGCTGGCAGGCTATTCTCTGCCGGAGGTCGGATTCTTCTATGGCTTCTCAATGCTGCCGATCGCGCTTGATCACCTGTTCAGCGACGAATTCTGGCTGGTCGCCTATCGCCGTGTCAAGGATGGGGATATGGATATGCACTTTCTGCGTCCGGTTCCGGTGCTGTTTCAGGTGTTTGCCGAGACCTTTCAGCCGGAAGGCTTCGGTGAGCTGATCCTCGGCGTAGCGCTGATCACGGTCTGCGCCCTGAATCTCACGGCAGAGGTTACGCTCGGCGCGATCGTCGTGCTGTGCGTCGGCGCGGTCTTCGGCGCGATCATCATCACCTCGCTCAAGGTGGCGATGGCGGCGCTGGCCTTCCTCTTCAAACGCAGCGGTCCGCTGCTTCAGGTCATCTACAATTTCTCGTCTTACGCGAAATACCCGCTTGCCATCTATCCATGGCTCATCCGGACACTTTTGATCTTCGTTTTGCCGTTCGGGCTGTTCATCTCGCTGCCGGTCGATACGCTGCTCTACGGAACGCACAATCCGTGGCTTCTCTGCCTTGCGATCATCGGCTGTTCCGCCGTTTTCTTCGCCGTTGCCGCGTGGGTCTGGACCCTCTGCGAGCGCCGGTATGAATCAACCGGGAGCTGAAAAGGCTACCGGTACAGATTCACCCGGTCGCCGAACACTTTGAGAATCGCCTCGGTGAGGCGGTTTTTTTCGTCTCCGGACAGATCGTACACGTTGAGCCTGCCCGGCGCCATGTTGACGAGAAGATTCAGGATCCCGTCCGGCGCGCAGTCGACGTATTCGATGTACACGTCGTTGTCGTCGGAAAGCGTGATCGTACCGTCCTCGCGGATGCAGACCGAAAGCGTTTCGACGCGGCTTTCGCGGCCGTCGACGAACCGGCGGAGCGTATCGACGAGCTCGCCGTACTCCTTCTGCATCAGCACGCGCGCCGCCGCCTGCTCGACGGCAAGCTCCCACAGCATCAGAAATTCCTGCATCCGGAACCGCAGAAAGCCCTCGAGGCAGATCGTGCGGTTTTCGGAAAGGTACGAAACGAGTTTTTCCTTCAGCACGGCGCGCTCCTCGCGGTGTGACGCCGTTTCGAGCGCGTCGGTCAGGACCGCCTGCTTTTCGGAGAGCGTCAGCGGCAGCGCGTCGGCAAACTCCGCAAGCGCAAAGTACCGAAGATCGCGTCCGAGCACCTTCAGAAGCGCCTCCGCGGCCGCCTCCTGGGGCTTGTCGGCGCGGATCGAAAGCGCCGCGCCGTCCGGAAGCGGTTCGAGCGCGTACGCGCAGTCGAGCTCGCCCATGCGCCGGTTCAAAAGCTTCAAAAGCGGAATGTCATATTCGTATGTCAGGATCTCGTAAACGACCATGCCTCGCTCCTTTTCTGTATCCTATGCCCGCACGGCGTTAGTTTGTGCCGCGTTCGGCAAAGAAAATACGCGCAAAAAAGAACGATCTTCGAAAGGAAGATCGTTCTTCGGTTCTTCGCATTTGCGCAGATCAGTTCATATTCCAATGCGGATCGGCAAGCCCCCAGTATTCCATGGTTTCTCCCGTTTCCCTGTCGGTCAGCACGAACCTGCCGTTTTCGACCGTGCCCGTGTACCTTCCCTGAGGTTTTCCGCTTAGGTTTTCGGGATCGTAATTGATTAGCCACAGTCCTTGTTTCTTGCGCTGGATCGAAAGATACCCGTTTGCCGTATTGAACGTATTGCGGTAGACCGCCGTGCCATTATGATAGGCGGTAAGCGTGAACGTAAAGAGCCCCGAGGTCGGTCCTTTCGTCAGCATGCAGGTTTCGAACGTGCCGTCGCCGTCGATGTCGCAGACTTCGCTTACACGGAAATTGTAATGAGCGGGAGGATCTCCGCCGTAAGCCCCTTTGGGAAGCAGCGAATACAGCGGGTCGTCGCTTTCGAACGACGTTCCGGTGATCAGCCATCGCACCATTCCTTTGTAAGCGTCGTCGATCTCATACCAATAGCTTGAGATCGGGTTATGGAACGGAACAACCTCGACCTGCTCCGGCTCGATATTGCAGTCCCGCGCTTCATAGTAGGTCGAAAGGATCATGCGCATCTCCTCGATCGTCGTTCCTCTGCTCTCGATGCCAATCTCGGCTTCCTTACGCAAATCCGAACCGGGAACCAACGCGCAGGAGTATGAACCCTCCGCCATCTGCCACACGATGACCTTCAAACGCGGCGTAGCGTAGAGATCAAAGTATTCGGGGTACTTTTGCCGCAGCTCGGAAACCTTCTCACGGTACGGATCGTCGATTTCTATCTCCGGGACCCGCTCATAATACTCCCTGCGGTCCCAAAGGATCCAACAGATCGTATCTGTTTCGGCTTCGTAACGCAGCGTCCAACCGGACCACTGCAAGGTGTTCCCCGAAATCGTATAGGGGGCGCTTTGATTTCCCTGCACCCCGCCGTCGGGCGCATATAAGAAATAATACATGCGGCCGTCTGCCGTAAACTCCAGATACCACGGCTGCGGCTTGGCATCTTCTTCCCACGTTTGCTCCTTTTCCCACTTTAGATAATCGTAATCGAAACCGTCTAACGGAGAAGGATCGACGGAATGCTCTCTCCGCGTTTGTTTCCAAATGCCGGTCAGCGTCTGTTTGTTCAACACGCGCGAGAAAATCACCGCGCCGTCGCCGTCTTCGTTTGCAAAGCGCAGCGTGTTCGTTTCCGGGTCATATACGCCGCTTGCGGGCAGCACCGGGATTTCTCCGCTCTCCGCCGTGAGTTCGACCGCGTTGTCGGTGAGCGTATACCGATATACGTATTGTCCCTCCGCGCCGCCCGTAACGGTCGTCACCGTGACGCTGCCGTCTTCGGAAAAGTTCATGTCCATCTGAAGACCGATCGTTTCGGGATCGACCGTTTCGCCGTTTTGCTCCACTTCCGTGAGTGTCCATCTTCCGCGCAGGGGATTGTATGCGGCGGGATCGACCGCGCCGTGTTTGTTTCGTCCGATGCCCGGAGCGAACACCGCGATCACGACGCACGCGGCGACGAGCACCGCCGCAGCCGCGCCCGTAAGGATCTTTCTGACGGGAAATCTGCGCGCGGTCTTCGGCTTGACCGGTGTATCGTGCATCTGGGCGTTCTGCGTTCCTTCAGCTTTCCGGGCAGCGTTCAGAAGACCGTCCATAAACGACTGCGGCATTTCCGGAAACAGGTCGTTGCACAGCCTGGTATTGAAATCCTTCTTCATTGCATTGCCTCCTTTTCCGAAAGCTGTTCCCGAAGCGCTTCCCGCGCGCGGGTCAGTCTGGAACGGATCGTGCCGTCGGCGACGCCGCAAAGCGCTGCGATCTCGCGCGTGGAAAAGCCTTCATAGTAGTAAAGCGTGATCGCGAACCGTTCGTCCGGAGAAAGCGTGTCGAACGCGCGGTTGAGGTCGAGGTCCGGAACGGTCATTTCGTATCCGGTCTCCGGCTGTGCGTCATAGCTTACCGTCGGCTTGTTCGCTTTCATCAGGTTGACGCATTCGTTTTTCAGAATGCGGATCATCCACGTTTTGAAATACCGCCGTTCCCGCAGCGTATCGAGTTTTTCGTACGCCTTCAGCACCGCGTTCTGCGCGGCGTCCTCGCAGTCCGTGCGGTTTCTGAGGAGCGCGAACGCAACGCGGAACATGGTCGGCGCGAGCGCTTCGACCTCACGCGAAAACCAGGTATCCTCTGCCCTGCTTCTCATGTATGCGTCTCCCTTCCTTCCCGATGATTCGTCGTTTACTCATTAGACGGCGCGGCACGTGAAAATGCTGCAGGCAATGCAAAAATTTTTCCGGTCCCTTCTCCGTGCCGCAATTCCCCGTCAATCCCTCCGGGTTCACTTTGTTCACCCACCTCCCTTTGCACAGGGGAGGCTTTCGCCTTCTTCGTGCCGCGAACGGAGGCGTCGCAAAACACCTCATCAGTCACCTGGCGGTGACAGCTTCCCCTCAAGGGGAAGCCTTCTTTCTCGCGCCGCAGGCGCGGCCCGCAAACGATCGGCAGCGGAGAGGGTGCGCGGTGACAGTTTCTCCAAAAAGAGAAACGTCGCCGCGAACGTAGCGACGTTCGCGGCGACGATGGAGCTGATGATCAGATTCGAACTGACTACCTCGTCATTACCAATGACGTGCTCTACCTACTGAGCTACATCAGCGCTCGCAACGCGCATTATAACAAATGCGCCGAAAGATTGCAAGCCTTTTTTTCAAATTATATGAAAGATTTCGCCTCAGTCCTGCACGAAGCGGGTCGAGCCGATCGCCGTCACATACGCCGCGTTCTCCGGAATGATGAACCTGACCTTGTGCAGCTTCGCGATGCCGTCGAGCATTTCCTTTGCGATCGGCTGCGAATCGAGGATCGTGCCGCAGACGACGACCGTGCGGGTCAGGTGCGCTTTCGTGCAGAACGCACCCATCACGCCGATGCACTGGAAGATCAGCGTATAGATGCCGCGCGCAAGCGAAGCGTCGTCCGCATCCCCCGCCTTCTTGAGGTTCGCGACGGTCGTTTCCGGCGTGAGATTGCCGATCTGTCCCTCGGTGACGTCCTTGATCAGCAGGTCGCAGTTTTCCGCTTTGCCCTCCGAAGCGAGCTTCTGAAGCGTTTCGGGATCGAACGAGCCGAACAGCTTTTTGCTCATGCCCTCGAGCATGCCGCCGCCGACTCCGCTGCCGCCGAGATGCCACGCGCCGAACGGCGTGACGCGCACGAACGCGGTGCCGGTGCCGACGCTTGCGACGACCATGTTGATCCGCTTCGACGCGGTGGATGCGCCGCGGTAGAGCGAGGCGAACTCGTCGACCTTCACGACCTTTTTGCCGAGCAGCGTTTCGGGAAGCGCCGACGCGCCGACGCCGGTCACGGTGATGCAGTCCGCGTCCTCGGGTCCGAAGCGGTCAAGCGCCGCCTCGAGCGTTTCCTCCGGCTTTTTCATCGTCGATTTCAGAAGCTTTCCGCCCTTCATCATGACGATCTTCGTGCCGGACGCGCCGAGGTCGATGCCGACGATCTTCTTATGCGGCTGCAGCGCGAAGTACACCGGCGGCGCGATGACCGCGACCGCGACGGCCTCCAGAAGCGCGTTGACGCCCGCCATGATGATCAAAAGATGCAGAACGCTCTTTGCGCCCATCGGCTCGAGCAGATCCTGCACGGGCTTCGTCTGTCCGAAGATCAGGCCGAGGAAGCCGAGGAAAAGGACGGTGTTGGTGAGCGAACCGGCGATCGCGGAAACGAAGACCGCGACCGAGCGGCTGTTGGTCGGGCGTTTCATAATGAGACGGAACAGAAGCGCCGGAACGAGACCCACGAGCACGCGCGGGATCACGCAGACGACAAACGTCAGGATCGGCGAAATGGCGAGCAGCGACGCGCCGAACGGATCGACCGTAAAGCACTGGATGAAGCTCATCATGCCGAACATTAAGCCCAGGAACATGCCGTAATACGGCCCGAGGAGGATCGCGCCGATGACGACCGGGATCACGAGGCTCGTGATGGACAGCGGTCCGATCTTGATGAAGCCCAGCACCGTGCACATCGGCGGAAGGCCGAGCACCAGAATGATCGCGGTAAAGATGCCTGCAAGGATCATTTTGCGCAGTTGGTCGCGTTTCATTGGAAACACCTCCGTACAAAACGAGATTAACGCATTCATTATACTCATTTTCCGGTTTGCGCGCAACCGGTTTCCGATAATATAAGAAACGCCGGAATAAATCGCGGAAAACGCGGCAGACTAACCGAAACGAAAACCGAGTGCGGAGGTTTTTATGCAACTCAGTCGCAAACAACTGATCCTGATCGTTTCCCTGTCCGGCGTCGCGCTGCTTCTGATCGCGGGACTGTTTTTCGTCATACGGTGCGGCGGCAAGCGCGATCCGATCCCCGCGGAGCCCTCCCTTCCGCCTGCGACCGAGCCGCCGCGCCCGTCGGACACGCCCTCCCCCTCGCCGACGGCCGAACCGACGGAATCGCCGTCCCCGACGCCGTATTTCCTGCCGCTCGTGCCCGAGGGCGGAACGGGAACGCCGGCCCCTTCTTCCCCGCCTGCGCCGACGCCGTCCGGCAGTCCGGAGGCGGAACGCCCGAAGGACGCGCGCGACGGCGTTTACAACGAACAGATCAGAGAATTCATGGCGATCGGAACGCTGAACGGCGAAGCGGTCGCCGTTTTGCTTGTGCACGTCGAACCGCCGGAGGCGACGATCGTGACGATCCCGTGCGAAACGGCGGCGACGGTCTACACGCTTTCGGAGGGCGCGGCGGTCGAGCGGACGGACGTCGCGCCGATCGGATCCGCCGCGGCGCGCGCGCCCGGCGTGCGCGAGGGCTGCTGGAATCTTGTCTGGGCCGTCAAAAACCTCACCGGCTGGCGCGCGCCGGAATACGTGTACGTCGACCTCGCCTGCATGGAGGCGTTTTTTTCGTTCGTGCCGTCGCTCCCGCTTGAACGCGGCGACGTCGATCTTGCCGCGTTTGCGGAAATGCTGAACGAAGAGGGCGAAGCGCGCGCGCGTTCGATGGGCGAGATCGGCGTCGGCGCGGCGCGGTTTCTCGGCCGGGTCTCGCTGTGGGATCTGCCCGCGTTCCGCTCCGCAACGCGCGGCGCGTTCGGCTCCAGCCTGTCCGTATTCGATCTGCTCGCGCTGATGCGCGCGCTCAGGCGCGTCGACACGTTCACGGTCACCGTGCTGCCGACCGAAATCAAAAACGGCGTCCGTGTGCTTTCGGACGCCGCTGAACTTCCCTTTTAGGCGGAACGACGGGTTTTACGCAAGGCCGGGACGGACCGGAAGCCCCTTCCTGCGGCGATCGGCAAAGTACAGTTCCTCGGTCGCGAGCGCCATCTTGGTGACGGAAAACGCGCAGTCATGCGGGTAGACGTACCAGGTGTCCTCGAGCGTGTTGAGGTCCACGCAGTCGCCGAATTTGCCGAGGTATTCGTACTCGATGTGGCAGGAATAGAGCGACGGCACGCTCTTTTCCATCGCGAACGGATCGCCGTCCGGATCGACGCCGGACACGTGAAAGCCGTCCATGTCGTGGCGCATCGTGCCCTCGCCCAGCAGGAGGAATCTCTTCGCGTTCGGAAGCGAACGCACCGTGACCGGCAGCTCGCCGCTCGAGTACGCGCCGGCTTCGACCTCTTTTCTTACGTTTGCGCGCTCCCATTCGTACCAGTCGGGGATATGGGAAAACTCCGTCTTGCCGGTCTCTGCGGTCAGGCTTCCGTCCTCGTTGTAAAACCAGCGTTTTCCGCACGCCCTGCAGAAGAGGTGCGCGCCCTCGCTCGCCATGCGAAACTCGGTCCCGCACGCGGGGCACTGATACAGGACCTTTTCGAGTCCCTCCGCGCGCTTTTCATACGTGACGCGGATCCCCTTTTCCTTCTGCCACGCGTAATCGTCGTACCGGAACGCGGCGACAAGCCGGTCGTTGATCTCGTCCGGCGTCGCGGTCCTGAGCTCCTCCGCCGTGAACTGCAGCGTCATTTCCGCTTCGACGGGCTTCACGCCGCGGTCCTTGAGGTTCCAGAACGGCGAATTGATATGATGCCCGCGGCAGATGAACGTGACCACCGGCACGCCCAGCAGCTTGCAGAGCTTGCCGAGCGAAGCGGGCAGAACGGCCGTCGTGCCGCACAGCGAGTAGCGCGCTTCGGGATAGATGACGTTGACGTCGCCGTTCTGAACCACGCGCCGGAGCTGCCGCACGAGCGTGACGTCGCTCGTGAACTTTCGCTTGCAGATGCACCCGACGCGGCGCAGAAGCCATTCGCGTCCGATGAAGCCGTCGATCGCAACGACGTAGTTCGCGCGATGCGGCCAGATCGCCTTCGTCGCGACCTTGAAATCCAGAAACGCGTTGTGGTTGCAAAGCAGCAGATACGGCGGCTTCAGCCCCTCCACCCCGGTCTTTTTGATGATCGCGCCGTGTTTTTTCACGTCCGGCGCGCTCAGGAGCCACGTCAGCGGACGCAGATACCACGCCGTGCGGTACGGCGGTTTTTTCATATCGAAGCGTTTCAGCTTGCTCTGATCCATCGTTCCCGTCCCTTTACTTCAAAAGTCTGAGTCCCTTCGGACAGCGGTTTTTCAGCATGCCGTCCGAGGCTTTATAGAGCCCCAGCGCGTATCCCGCGTAGGTCGCCGCGCCGAAGCCCTTTTCGGCGTCCCTGATCAGCGTTTCGCCGTGCAGATAGCGCATCGCCTCGTCGAAATCGAGCGCGCAGGTGTTCCGCATCGGCGTCGTTTTCCCCGCGAGCGCAAGCGCGTGCGCGGGCTCGAACCGCGCGCCCTTCACTTCGCCCAGCAGCAGTCCCGCGCGAACGATCCGCACGCCTTCGAACGCAAACGGCATCGGCGGCAGCAGCAGCACGCGCCCGTCCTTCAGAAGCCGCAGCTGTCCGGCCGGAAGACGGACGGCGCTTTCAAACGCGTCGAACGCCGGCACCTTATCGCTCTTTCCGACCGTAAAGACGGACGGAACGCGTTCGCCGGACCGTACGAACAGCGCGTAAAACTGCCCCTCGCCCGCGCTCGTATGCGGATAGAACCGCCGCATCGAAACGAGCGAAAAGCCGGGATGCCGGTCGAGAAAATCCTGCGCCGTTTCTTCGTTTTCCTGCGGGGAGAACGAACACGTCGCGTACAGCAGCCGCCCGCCGGGCTTCACGGCGTTCGCCGCGTCGTCGAGGATCGCGCGCTGCCGGACCGCGCAGGTCTGAACGTGTTCCGGGGACCAGTCGCGCGCCGCCTGTTCGTCCTTGCGGAACATGGCTTCGCCGGCGCACGGCGCGTCGACGAGCACGGCGTCGCAGCGCTCTTTGAGCCGTTCGCAGAGCGGATGCGGCTCCGCGTTCGTGACGATCGCGTTCGTGACGCCCATCCGTTCGAGGTTGCCCGAAAGCACCTCCGCGCGCGACGGGACGATCTCGTTTGCGAACAGAACGCCGCCGTTCATCTTCGCCGCAAGCTGCGCGCTCTTGCCGCCCGGCGCGGCGCACAGGTCGAGCACGACGGGTTCGTCCGGAAGCGTGAGCGCGGCGACCGGCGCCTGCGCCGTCGCCTCCTGCATATAGAACAGACCCGCGGCGTGCAGCGGCGTCGCGTTCGGATTGAAATCCGCGGGCACCGCCGCGCCGTCCGGATTCTCGGAAAGCGGCTCGAGCGGAAGGCCCAGAAGGTTTGAAAGCGTTTCGCGGTCGGTTTTCAGCGTGTTGACGCGGAGCGCCTTTTTCGGCGGCTCGCCGAGCGCGGCCAGAAACGCGGGGAACGCCGCGCCGAGCTGCGCCTCCATGCGGCGAAGGAACGCCTCGGGGATCATTTTCATATCCGCACCTCCGTGTTCGCGCCGAGCAGAACGACGTACCGTTCGCGCACCGGGATCCCGGAAAGCGCCTGAAGCGCCGCGGCGTACAGCGCGACCTGCCGCGTATGCTTCCTTGCGGCGGCTTCGGGATCGCCGTCGACGCGGTCGGTCTTGTAATCGAGCAGGATCCACGCGCCGTCCTCCAGGAAGCACGCGTCGATCACGCCCTGCAGCAGGACCGGCGCGTCGGAATCGACGCCGATCGAAAGGTCGCGCGCGGGCATCGGACACAGGAAGCTCCATTCGCGCTCGGCACGCGGCGACGCGGCCATGCGCAGAAACAGCGGAGATTCCGCGAACGCCCGGATCGCGCGGGCATGGAAGGGCGAAACGCCCGAAAGATCGTTCAGGAAGCCGGCGCGCGCAGCGGCGTCTTTCAGCGGAATGCGCTCGAGCGCGCGGTGCACCGCGCTGCCCTCGGAAAGCACGTCGCAGCCCGTTTCGAACGCGGGCTCGGAGAACGCCGCCGTTTCCTCGCGGTCGAGACCGGTCACGGAGGTCTTTTCGGGCAGGAGCGCCGCCGTTTCATGCGGATAGACGGCGTTGAGCCGGCGCAGAAGGTCCGCGCGGTCGCGGTCCGTCGGAAGCGGGATCTCCTGAATCCGGATCGCCGACTGCGCGTTCGAGAACTCGCCCTTGCGGTGCGCGTTCGCGCCGATCGCCGGTTTCAGGGAAAGCAGCAGCAGTTTCAGCGCGTCGGACGACCTGCGGATCGACAGCAGCGTCGCAAGCGGCGTTTCCCGCGCGCGGTCCTCCGCGCGCATCGTCGAACCGAGCAGATACAGCTCCTGCTTCGCGCGCGTCATGCCCACGTACAGCACGCGCAGCTCCTCGGCCCAGGACGCGTCGGAGATCGCGCGGACGACGTTTTCGTGCGTCAGCGTTTCGTGCCGGACGCCGTACGCGTCGAAGTATCGCAGTCCGACGCCGAGCTCCGCGTGCCAGACGAGCGCCTTCGCCTCGTCCTTCCGGTTGAACCGGCCGCCGAGCCCCGCGAAAAAGACGAACGGAAATTCCAGTCCCTTCGAGGCGTGCACGGTCATGATCCGCACGACGTTCGCCGTAACGGTCGAAGACGCGCCGAGCTTCTGCGTCGCTTTGGCGTTTTCCATAAAGCGCAGGAATCCGTGGACGCCGTTCATGCCGGACGCGTCCCACTCCGCCGCCTCGCGGACCAGCGCGTCGAGATTCGCCGTGCGCTGATCGCCGCCGACCAGCACGCCGACGAGCTCGCGGTAGCGCGTTTCGTCCAGGATCCGTTCGATCAGCTCCGCCAGCGGCATGCGCCGCGCGAGCGCCTGCCAGGCTTCGATCCGATCAAAGAACGCGCCGATCTTCGGTTCCGTTTCACGCACGTTCAGAAGACAATCGAGCAGCGGCGTTTTTTTGTCGCGGCTCCGGATGCGGGCAAGATCCGCGTCGGTCAGCCCGAACAGCGGCGAGCGCAGCACCGCGAGCAGCGGAACGTCCTGTCTGCGGTTGTCGAGCACCGACAGCAGGCTCATCATCAGCTTGACCTCGATCGCGTCGAAGTATCCGCCCGCCGTCTGCGCGTAGCATGGAATGCCGTTTGCGGACAGCGTTTCCGTCCATGCGCGCACGTTCGTTTTGTTCCGGAGCAGCACCGCGAAATCGCCGTAGCGGCACGGCCGCTCCGTTCCGCCGTCAACGACGGGATGCGCCATGCGCGCGTGGATCGTTTCGGCGGTAAAGCGCGCTTCGGCCTCGGCGTCCTCCAGCGACTCCTCGTCCTCGGGGTCGGCCTCGCGGGAGAACAGATGCAGCTCCGCCCTGCCGTCCGGAACGGACGCGCCCTGCAGAAGCCTTGCGCGCGCGTCGTATTCGATGCCCGCGACCGGTTCGCGCATCAGCGTTTCAAACGTTGCGTTGACCGCGTCGATCACGGCCTTGCCGGAGCGGAAATTGTGCCCGAGATCGATGCGCGTGCCGGCGTCGCCGTGAAAATCGCGGCATTTTTCGAGGAACAGCGCGGGCTCCGCCATCCGGAAGCGGTAGATCGACTGCTTGACGTCGCCCACAAAGAACAGCGAGCCGGGCCGCGCGATCCGTTCGAGGATCGCCTCCTGCACGCGGTTGCTGTCCTGGTATTCGTCGACGATGATCGTTGTGAACCGCTCGCGGTACTCCGCGGCGATCTCGTCGTCCTTCAGGATCCCGATCGTCATGTGCTCGAGATCGGCAAAATCGAGCGCGTTTTTCGCCTGCTTCGCTTCGCGGAACAGGGCGAGATACGAGCGCATCAGCGCGTAAAACGCGCGAAGGACCGGCGCGGCCTCGCACTCGGTGCGGAACAGATCCTCAACGGGGACCAGATTGCGCGCCGCCTGTTCGCGGCAAAGCTTCAGAAGCGCGGCCTTCGCGTCGGAAACCCCCTTCTTGTCCTCCTCCGTCCATCCGTCCGGGAACTGCAGCCGCCCGCCGATCGACGCGATCGCGGAAAGATGCGCCGCGTACGCCGCGCGATCGTCGGAAAGAAGCGCGCCGCGCGCGCGGGAAAGGATGTCGTCGACGAGGGTCAGGACCTTTTCGCAGGAGGGCGGAACCAGGTCCTTCTGCGCGGAAAGCTCCGAAACGTGCCGCTCGAGCGTGTTCCGGTCCGCGCGGAACGCGGCGTCGACCCGCGTGCGGAACACGGCTTCGTCGTCGAGCGCGGCTTCGCTTTGATCGAGAAAGCCGTCTGGATCCGGCTGCGCCGACAGGAACGCGTGCGCGTCCTGCACGGCCTCCGAAAGCGCGGGCTCGCTGCCGAACGCCACGATCAGCGTGCGGTACGCCTCCGCGTCCTCCTCCGCAAGCCGGTCGAACGCGGCTTCGCGGGCCTCCGCTTTCAGGACCTCGGTCTCGGTCTCGTCGAGCGTGCGGCACGACGGCGTCAGTCCGACGCGGAAATAATGCCGGAACACGACCTTTGCGCAGAACGCGTCGATCGTGGAAATGCTCGCGTTGGCGACCGCCGCCGCCTGCTCGCGGTAATACGCGGCCTGCGCGCCGTCTGCGGAAGCCGCGGCCTCGCTCAGACGCCTGCCGATGCGGCCTTTCATTTCGCCTGCCGCCGCGCGCGTGAACGTGAGCACGAGCATGCGGTCGACCGGCGTTCCCTCCCTGACGAGACGGAACACGCGCTCGGTCAGAACGGTGGTTTTGCCGGCGCCCGCCGCCGCGGAAACGATCAGGTTGCCGCCGGACTCGATCGCGCGGATCTGTTCGGGGGTAAAGCTCATTCCCGCTCACCTCCTTCGTTCAGAAGGTCGTCCAGCTTGATCTTCGGCACGGCGCGCACGCGGCAGCCGAGCTGCCGGTCGAACCGGCAGACCGCGTCGTACGGACAGAATCTGCACGCGTCCGCCGTGGGATACACGCTTGCTTCGCCGTCGAGGATGCGCTCCGCGGCGTTCGCCGCCGCCTTCAGCGCGCGGTCCTTGAGCGCGGCGATCTGCGCGCGCGAGGCAAGATCGCCCGAAACGCTCCCGTCCTTTTTGACGCCGAGCTTTCGGATCAGTTCGGATTTCTTTTTCAGCAGCGCGTCCGCGGCTTCGATCGCCGCTTCGTCGTTCGCCGTAACGCCCGAAAGCAGGTTCATCGGCGTTTCGTCCGGCGTTTCCGGCGCGTCCGCGGTCAGCGGCATATAGTACATGCCGACGGCCTCGCCGCCGAGCTGCGCCGCCGCTTCAAGGTACAGCGGAAGCTGGATCGTTTCGCCGCTTTCAAACTTCGAGGGATCAAAATTGTGCGCGCGGCCGGTCTTGTAATCGACGACGCGGAACATCGCGCCGTCGGGCGTTTTGTCGATGCGGTCGATCTTGCCGTACACGTTGATGCGCGTGCCGTCGGACAGCACGAGCGCAACGGGATCGAGCCCCTCGCCCATGCCGAAGCTCGCCTCGGTCGCGGCGATACGGAATTTTCCCTCGCGCACCTGCCGGAGCACCGCGTACACGCACCAGCGGATCATGCGGACGCGCACGATCAGCGCCTCGCGAAGCCGTGCGCTGCGCGAGAAGATGCCGTCGTTATGTTCCGCGATCAGCGGCGGCAGGATGCGGTCGAGGATCGCGTCCGCCTCCGCGTTCGTCATGGTTTTCAGATCGCTGCCGTCGTCCCGCGCCGTCCGGACGAACGCGTCGAGCGCGTCGTGCAGGAAGGTGCCGACGTTGTCCGCGCGCTCCGTCGCCTCCTTGCGTTCCTCGGCGCGGAGACCGTATTTCAGATACTGCGCGAACGGACAGCGCGCAAACTGCTCGAGCCGGCTGGCGCTCATCGTCGGCGCGTCGCCGTACAGCGACCGCGCAAGCGTTTTGCCGAGCTGCGTCTTCGGATCGGTACCCGCGCGGGCGTCCAGAAGCGCCTGCGTCGATTCCCGGTACGCGGGTTGGGCTTCCAGCCGCTCCAGCAGCGCCGGAAGCGCCGGAGGGATCGTGCCCTCGGTGCGGCAGACGCGCAAAAGCTCCGAAAGCCGCATAAACCCGATCGCGTCGTTCGCCGGATATTCCTCCGTCGGCCTGACGATCACGCTTCGCGCGCGCGGCGGATACAGCGCTTCGATCTGTCCGAGGATCGGCGACGCGACGAGCTCGCCCGACGCGCCCGAGCATGCGTAGGAGAAACAGACACGGTCCGTCGCCTTCGTCAGAAGCGTATAGAGCTGGAGCCGGTCCGCCGCCGAAAGCAGCGACGTATTGCCCCAGACGGACAGCCCGCTGCTCTCCATGCGCCTGAGTTCCGCGTCGTTCAGAAGCGCGTCGTCGCTCCGCGACGGCGGGAACACGCCCTCGGTACAGCCGAGCAGAAACAGCACCTTGCTGCGGTTCAGCCGCGTGCGCGCAAGGTCGCCGAGCACGACCTGGTCCCTGCTGCCGGGCAGGATCCCGATCCGGTATCCCGCAAGGCCTTCCTCCAGGAGCGCGCAGAATTCCTTCTGCCCCATCGGAACGTCGCCCAGGATCGCGTCGATCTGTGAAAGCAGCGTCATCAGCGTGTTCCACATCTGCGCGTAGGTCTGCGCGTCCTCGGCTTCGCCGGCGGACTGCAGCGCGTCCGCCTCGGCTTTCAGCTGTTCGCCGAGGCGCATATCGCGCAGATATGCGTACAGTCCGCGTACCTTTTCGCCCGCAGTCCTGCCCGAAAGCCCTTCCTTCAGGGAGAGCAGCGCCGGCACGATCGCCTTGCGCACCGATTCCGCCGCCTCCGGCACTTCGCCGACCGTGAGCGGGGAAACGAGCGCGCTGCCGAACAGACCGTAGCGCAGCAGATAATTTTCAAAATACTCCGTATCGAACGCGGATACGCCCGCGTACCCGCTTTTCAGAACGTTCAGCACGTCGCCGACGTTCAGCGCGTTTACCGCCGCGCGCACGGATGAGAGCACGAAGCCCGCCGCCGCGTGACCGAGGATCGGCCGCGACGCGTCGAAGAACAGCGGGATATTGCGAAGCCGGAACGCGCGCCGGAGAAGCGGCGCGTACGTTTCGAGCGAGGACGCGACGATCGCGATGTCGGAATACCGGATCGATCCGTCGCCGCGCACGAGATCCAGGATGCGGTCGGCGGTCTCCTCCGCCTCCAGCGTCTGCGTCGCATATCCCGTGACGCTCACCGCGCCGGCGTCCCGGTCAAACCGCTTGGGATGCGCGGAGAACAGCTGTTTCGTCAGATGCAGGACCGCCGGATCGACCGGCGCGCTCTGCTCCCGGAACGTGCGGACGGAAAACGGGATCCCGCGCTCCGCGCAGAACGCTGCAAGCATCGCGGCGCGCTCCTCTTCGGTGCGGAACAGCTCCGCAAGATCCGGATCGTCCTCGGCGCGGACGGTGAGCGTCACGTGCTTCGCGCAGCGGATCAGCGCCTCGAGGAAGCGCATGACCTGCTCGCGCGGACGGTCGAGATCGTCGACGTATACGAAGGTGTCGGAAAGCGCGGCGTCGGGAAGCACGGCGAGCGCGTCGGTCAGAAGATCCTGCGCGGTCAGATACCGCTCCGCCAGGAACGCTTCGCTCGCTTTGTAAATGACGAGAATATCGTGCAGTTTTTTGTACAGCAGGGATCCGGGATCCATCGAACCGAGCGCGGTCTCCAGCGCCTCCGGCGTGATGCAGCTTTGCTTGAAGCGGCCGATCCACTCGTCCATCGCCTCGGCAAAGCCGCGCACCTGCGAGATGCGCGCGAATACGGTCAGTTCGTTCCTGTGCCGGATCGCCGTGCGCCGCAGCACCATGCGCCGCCCCTCGACCGAAAGATACGGCCGCGTCCGCCCGAACCGTTCCAGAAGCCGCTCCGAAAATCGTTCGAAGCTGTATACCTCGACGCCCAGCAGTCCGCCGAGCCGCTCGCAGAGCTTCTGCTCCGCCGCGTACGTCGCCTGCTCCGGAACGAGCAGGATCGCATGCTCGCCCGCATTGCGGTGCGCCCGGATTCGCTCGTACAGCGCGGTGCTTTTTCCGGTGTGCGCGCCGCCGCGATAAATGGTCAGAGCTCCCATGCGTCCTCCTTAAAACGTTTCGGTGTGCACGGGCGTGTAGACCATGCGCCCGTTTTCGTTGGTGCTTTCAAACAGAACGATCGACCGCGCGGTAAACGCCGCGTTCGGCACGTTGACGCGGGAAAGATCCCCGTGCTCGACGGCGCGCGCCAGCGTGATGTGCGGCGTGAACCGCACCTTGCCGCCCGCAAAGCCGTACTCGAAGAGCGCCGCCTCGAGCGTTTCGTGAATGCGGTTCAGCTCGTCGAGCTCGCCGGTCACGGAAAGATAGCTCGTGCGCGCGCCGCCGTGCGTGAACGATCCGAGCGCGCCGAGCCGCAGCAGAAACGGCTTCGCATCCTTCACCGCCTCGTGCATGGCGGCGGCGATATCGGCAAGCGCGTTGGTCTCGCCCAGAAACCGCAGCGTGATATGGTGATTTCCCGGGGGCACGAATCGCCCCGCGGTGCTGGATGCGCGCAGGCCCTCCTGCACGGTGTATACGGCGCGCTGCACGTCCTTCGGCAGCGGTACGGCAATAAACAAACGCATCGGTGCGTCTCCTTCCGGTTCTTTGTTTGTATTATACGATTCTTTCGCGAATTTGTATAGGTTTCTTCTTTCCTATTTACGGATTGTTTGCTATAATAAGATCGGAGTCGGACGGAATGAAAGCGCGTCCGGCATGAACGGAAACCGGAAATGGCAAACAGTACCAAGTTTAACGAAGAACTGAATCAAAAGAAAAAACGCGGTCTGCGCCCCGGCTGGCAGGACAGACTGCCGGTCAAGCCGGTCCTTGCCGCGATCGCCGCGGTGCTGGTGCTGACCGTGCTGGTCCTGATCAACCGGCCGACGTCGACCGTGCTGTCGAGCGCCGAGCTGGACGTGATCCGGAGCGCGGGCGTGCTGCGCGTCGGCGTGGACGACGGCGTGGCGGGGCTGTATCAGAACGGCGACGGCTACGAAAAAGCCGTCGCGGAGGGGCTTGCGCAGCTGATCTTCGGGCATACGGAGGGCGTGACGCCGGTCGCCGTCGACCGGTATTCCGCGCCGTGGCGGATGAACGACGGCGAGCTCGACCTCGTGCTGATGAGCATGCAGGCGTTTTCGCAGGAGGGGTATGAAAGCAGCGAGGTCCCGTTCTTTACCGACCGGTGCGTGATCCTCGCGTACGAGCCGTTCGATTCGCTCGCGGGCAAAACGATCGCCGTGCTGGAGGACACGCCGTGCGAAACGCTTCTGTACGACTATCTCGAATCCGAAGAGCCGGAGCTCAACGTGCATCCGGCGGCGGATTACTATTCCATGCGCGTCATGCTGCGCGCCGGCACGGTGGACGCCGTCTGCGTGCCGCAGACCGTCGCCCTGTCCTGGAAGGAATCGCGCACGCAGATCCTGCCGTTTGCGATCGGCAATATTCCGTACTATGCGATCGCGAAAAAGGATTCGGTCCTGATCGATCTGTGCAACGAGGTTTTTTACGACTGGCGGCTTGACGGAACGTTCCGCGACTGGGGCGGCCGGTACGGCGTCGAATGGGGCGCGAACGGTTGACGGAATCCGTAAAATCCGCTAAACTAAAAAGAAGGCCTCCTTTGCGGAACGCAAAGAACAAGGAGCAGAGTTTATGAATTCATATTACAGCATTCACGGCGGAAAACGACTCGAGGGAACGGTGACGATCAGCGGCGCGAAGAACGCCGCGGTCGCGATCATCCCGGCGGCGATCCTTGCGGGAGAACCGTGCGTTTTGGAGAACCTGCCGAACATCGCGGACGTCGAAAGCCTCAAGGAGATCCTCGAAGGGCTCGGCGCGAAGGTCGACATGACCGAAGGCGGCTGCATGCGCATCGACCCGTCGACGATCAACACCTTCGACGCGACCTCGCACAAGGTCAGCTCCATGCGCGCGTCGTACTATCTGCTCGGCGCGATGCTCGGCGCCTACGGCGAGATCGAGCTTGCGCTGCCGGGCGGCTGCGTCATCGGCCCGCGGCCCATCGATCAGCACGTCAAGGGCATGCGCGCGCTCGGCGCGAAGATCTACATGGACGAGAGCCGCAACGTGCTGCGCGCGCAGGCGACGAAGCTCAAGGGCGCGGAGATCTTTTTCGACGTCGTTTCCGTCGGCGCGACGATCAACGTCATGCTCGCGGCCTGCCGCGCGGAGGGCACGACCGTGCTTCAGAACGTCGCGAAGGAACCGCACGTCGTCGACGTGGCGAACTTCCTGAACATGATGGGCGCGTCCGTACGCGGCGCCGGTACCGACGTCATCCGTATCCAGGGCCGGAAGAAGCTGCACGGCTGCGCGTACTCCATCATCCCCGATCAGATCGAGACCGGCACGTACATGATCGCTGCCGCCGCCTCGCGCGGGGACGTGGTCATCAAGAACGTGATCCCGACGCATATGGAAGCGATCTCCGCAAAGCTGATGGAAAGCGGCGCGCGCGTCATCGAAGGCGACGACGGACGCGACTTCTTCCTGCGCGTATCGATGAACGACCGGCCGCGCGCGGTCAGTTTCCGCACGATGGTCTACCCCGGCTTCCCGACCGATCTGCAGCAGCCCATGATGGCGTATCTGACGACGGCGGGCGGAACGAGCGTCATTACCGAAAACATTTTCGAAAACCGGTTCAACCACGTCAGGGAGCTTCGCAAGCTCGGCGCGAGCATTTCGATCGCGAAGCGCGTCGCGCGCGTCAAGGGCGTGGAAACGCTCCGCGGCGCCGATATCTACGCCAGCGACCTGCGCGCGGGCGCCGCGCTGATCATCGCGGGGCTCATCGCGGGCGGTGAAACGCGCGTGCACAACATCGGCTTTATCGACCGCGGATACGAATATCTCGATTCCAAATTCAAGGCCATCGGTGCGGATATCCTGCGCATCGAGGAAGAATAACGGGAGGTTCCCCAGATGTATCTTGCTTCCGGATGGAAAGATTACGCGATCCTCGACGCAGGCGGCGGCGACAAGCTGGAGCGCTGGGGCGGCGTGACGCTGCTGCGCCCCGACCCGCAGGCGGTCTGGACGATGAGCGAGCGCGCGGCGGAGCGCGCCGACGCGGTCTATCTCCGCAGCAGCACCGGCGGCGGGCACTGGGAATATAAAAAGACGCTGCCCGATCAGTGGACGATCGGCTACCGCGACCTCCGGTTCATCGTGCGGCCGACCGGCTTCAAGCACACGGGACTGTTCCCCGAGCAGGCGGTCAACTGGGACTGGATGCGCGACCGCATCGCGGCGTTTCGGAAACGCACCGGGCGCAAGGCGAAGGTCCTGAATCTGTTCGCCTATACCGGCGGCGCGACCTGCGCCTGCGCCAAGGCCGGCGCGGAGGTCGTGCACGTCGACGCCGCGAAGGGCATGGTCGCCTGGGCAAAGGACAACGCGGCGGCGTCCGGTCTTGCCGACGCGCCGATCCGCTACATCGTCGACGACTGCGTGAAGTTCGTGAAGCGCGAGCTTCGCCGCGGCAACCGCTACGACGGCATCCTGATGGATCCGCCGAGCTACGGCAGAGGCCCGACCGGCGAAATGTGGAAAATCGAAAACGATCTCTATCCGCTCGTCGAGCTGTGTGCGGCGCTCCTTTCCGACGACCCCTGTTTCTTTCTCATCAATTCCTACACGACCGGCCTTGCGCCGACCGTGCTCTCCAACGTATTGAAGCTTGCGATCAAGGGCGGAACCGCCGAAGCCGACGAGATCGGACTGCCGATCGCCCGCGGCGGACTGATCCTGCCCTGCGGCGCGAGCGGAAGATGGACAAACGCATGATCCCGCCGCATATCTTATTCGAAGACAATCATCTGCTGGTCGTCGAAAAACCGGCGAACCTGCCCGTGCAGGCGGACGCGTCCGGCGACGCCGACCTGCTTTCTCTCTGCAAATCCTACATCAAAGAAACGTATCATAAGCCCGGCGAGGCATACCTCGGGCTCGTGCACCGGCTCGACCGCCCCGTCGGCGGCGTGATGGTCTTTGCGAAAACGAGCAAGGCGGCGGCAAGGCTGACCGCGCAGTTCAAGGACCGCCGCGCGCACAAGCGCTACGCAGCGATCGTCGAGGGAACCGCCCCCGCGGACGGCGAATGCGTCGACTGGCTTCTGAAAGACGAAGCGACCAACACGACGCGCGTCGTAAAGGAAGGCGCGGACGGCGCGAAAAAGGCGATCCTCCGCTTCCGCACGCTCGCGCGCGAAAACGGCACGTCGCTCCTCGACGTCGAACTCCTTACCGGCCGTCCGCATCAGATCCGCGTGCAGCTTTCGAGCCGGGGTCTTCCGATCGCCGGCGACATGCGCTACAATCCGAACGCCGTGCCCGGCACGCAGATCCGGCTGTGGTCGTACGCGCTGACGATCCAGCACCCGACGCTCAACGAACCGCTGACCTTCTATTCCATTCCGAACTGGTCCGAATATCCCGCCGCGATCCGGCTTCTGCCCGCGCACGGGGTGTGCAGCGGCGTGTATCTCGACGACGAGCTGCTCGTAGTCGACAAGAACGCAGGCGCGGAGGTCGAGGACGAGCTTCTGGGCGAGCTGTCCGCTCTCTGCGATCCGCTCTATCCCGTGCACCGGCTCGACGCGAACACCGAAGGGCTCGTCTGCTTTGCGCGGACCGAGGCGATGCGCGACCGGCTCCTGGCGGCGTTTCGCACGCACGAGACCGAAAAGATCTATCACGCCGTCGCCGTCGGACGTCCGAAGGACGGCAAGTACGTGCACTATGCGAAAAAGGACGCGGACGCCGCGACCGTGCGGCTCTGCCGCGAGACCGATCCGGACGCGCTGAAAATGGAACTGGAGCTGCGCGTGATCGACGCGAAACGCGGTCTGTCGCTTCTGGATATCCGGCTTTTGACCGGGCGGACGCATCAGATCCGCGTGCAGCTCGCGGCGATCGGCTGTCCGGTGCTCGGCGACGATAAATACGGCGACCGCGAAGCAAACAAACGCTATAGAAAACGCCGTCAGTGCCTGTTCGCAAAACGGCTGACGGTGCTCGGCAAAACCTTTGAAAGCACAAGAACATTCGACCTGAACGACTTTACGGAGGAAAAACAATGAACGCAGCAGAACGATACGCACTCTGGATGAACAGCCCCGACGTCGACGAACAGACCAAGGCGGAGCTCCGTTCGATCGCAAACGATCCGCAGGAGATCGAAGAGCGCTTCTACACCGAACTGGAGTTCGGCACGGCGGGTCTTCGCGGCATCCTCGGCGCGGGCGACAACCGCATGAACGTGTACAACGTGCGCAAGGCGACCGAAGGACTTGCGCGGTACCTGACGGACACCGTGAACGGCACGCCGCGCGTATGCATCGCGTACGATTCGCGGCACTGCTCCGACCTGTTCGCCAAAGAGACCGCCTGCGTGCTGGCGGCGCACGGCGTCAGGGTCTTCCTCTACTCGACGCTGCATTCGGTGCCGCAGCTGAGCTTCACGGTGCTGGAGCTTCACTGCGACGCTGGCGTCGTGATCACGGCGAGCCACAACCCGCCGAAGTACAACGGCTACAAGGTCTACGGCAGAAGCGGCGGCCAGTCCGCGCCCGACGAGGCGCAGGCGATCACGGACCGCATCCGCGAGGTCGAAGGCTTCCGGACCGCGTATAAGCCGTTCGACGAGGCGGTGAACGACGGCTCGATCACCCTGATCGGCAAGGACGTCGACGAGATCTATTACAAAAAGACGACGTCGCTTCTGACGCAGCCGGCGCTCGTGAAGGAAAAGGGCAAGGACCTGAAGCTCGTCTATACCCCGCTGCACGGAAGCGGCAACGTGCCCGTGCGCGAGGTCCTGAAGCGCATCGGCGTGACGAACGTCACGGTCGTTCGGGAACAGGAAGCGCCGGACGGCGATTTCCCGACGGTGAAGGCGCCGAATCCCGAGGATCCGAACGCGTTCACGCTGGCGTTCCGCTATGCGAAGGAGGTCGGCGCGACGGTCATCATCGGCACCGACCCCGACAGCGACCGGCTCGGCCTCGCGGTGAAAAAGACCGACGGCGACTGGGCGGTGCTGACCGGCAACCAGATCGGCGCAATTCTCATCCACTCCCTGCTGAGCTCCTACCGGGCGACCGGCAAGCTGCCGGACAACGGGCTCGTCGTGCGGTCGGTCGTTTCCACGCAGCTCGCCGACGCGATCTGCGCGCGCTTCGGCGTCGAATGCCGCGAGGTCCTCACCGGCTTCCGCTTCATTTCGGAACAGATCGCGGAATGCGAGCGCACGCACGAACGCACGTTCCTGTTCGGCTTTGAGGAAAGCTACGGCTTCCTCGCCGGCGGGTTCGCCCGCGACAAGGACGCGATCTGCGCCGCAATGCTCGTGGCCGAGGCGTGCGTCGTCTATGCCGAAAAGGGCATGACGCTCTACGACGCGCTGATGGAGATCTATGAAACGTACGGCTTCTACCGCGAAAAGGTGAAGTCCTATACGCTCGAGGGCAAGGCGGGCATCGAAGCGATCAAAAACGCGATGGTGCTGCTGCGCGAGCGTCCGCTCGAATCGATCGCGGGCGTTTCCGTCGCAAAGACCGAGGACTTCCTAAAGCCCGAGCAGACGGGTCTGCCGCGTTCGAACGTGCTGCGCTTTACGCTCAGCGACGGCGCGTGGGTCACGGTTCGCCCCTCCGGCACCGAGCCGAAGCTGAAGCTCTATATCGGCGCGCACGCGGAAACGGACGCGGCGGTGCAGCAGAAGCTCGACGGACTGATGAACGACATGGATGAAACCCTCACCGCCCTTTTGGGCCTGAAATAAGAAAGGAGAACGAATATGGCGGCTCTGACTCCCCACAACGGCGCAATGCCGGGCGATTTTGCAAAGACCGTGCTGATGCCGGGCGATCCCTTGCGCGCAAAGTTCATCGCCGAAACGTACCTTGAAAACCCGAAGCTCGTCACGGGCATCCGCAACGTGTACGGCTATACGGGCACGTATCGGGGCAAGCGCGTTTCGGTCATGGCGAGCGGCATGGGCAACCCGTCGATCGGCATTTATTCCTACGAACTGTTTCACTTCTACGGCGTGGAAAGCATCATCCGCGTCGGCTCGGCGGGCGCGTATCATCCCGATCTCCGGCTCTTTGACATCGTCATCGGCATGGGCGCCTGCACGAACTCGAACTATGCCGCGCAGTTCGGTCTGCCGGGCACGTTCGCGCCCATCGCGGATTTCGGCCTGGTGCGCAAGGCCGTCGACGCCTGCGAGGCGGTCGGCGCACGCTATATGGTCGGAAACCTCTTAAGTTCCGACGTGTTTTACGACGACGACCCGGAAGCGTGGAAAAAATGGCGCAAGATGGGCGTTCTTGCCGCGGAGATGGAGGCGGCGGCGCTGTACATGAACGCCGCGCGGTGCGGCAAAAAGGCGCTCGCGATCGATACGATCAGCGACCTGCTCGGAACCAAAGAAGAAGCGACGCCGGAACAGCGGCAGACCGCGTTCGACCAGATGATCCGCGTCGCGCTCGAGATCGCCGAAGACTGAGGAGGGCACATGATCAAGCATATCGTTCTGTTCAAGTTTGAGGATCCGAAGGTGAACGTGCCGATCGTGCGCGACTCGCTGTACGCGCTCGTTCCGAAGATCCCCGAGATCGTTGAGATGCAGATCGGCGAGGACTTCCTGCACTCCGGCAGAAGCTACGACATGGCGCTTCTGGTGGATTTCAGATCCAGAGAGGATCTGGAAATCTACGACAAACATCCCGACCATCAGCAGGCGCGCGTCTACATCCACGCGCACCGGCTGGATTCCAAGACGGTCGATTTCGAGTATTGATGGGCAGATTCAAGGTCGTCTCCCCGTACGAGCCGCAGGGCGATCAGCCGCAGGCGATCGAAACGCTGGTAAAGAGCATTGAAGCGGGCAATCCGCTGTCGGTGCTTCTGGGCGTTACGGGAAGCGGAAAAACCTATACCATGGCGAAGGTCATCGAGCGTGTGCAGAAGCCCACGCTCGTGCTTGCGCACAACAAAACGCTCGCCGCGCAGCTCTGCTCCGAGTTCAAGGAGCTGTTTCCCGACTCCGCGGTCGAGTTTTTCGTGTCGTACTACGACTATTATCAGCCGGAAGCGTACCTGCCCGCGAGCGACACCTATATCGAAAAGACGATCGACGTGAACGACGAGATCGACAAGCTCCGCCACTCCGCGACCTGCGCGCTGAACGAGCGCAGCGACGTCATCATCGTCGCGTCGGTGTCGTGCATCTACGGGCTCGGCGATCCCGAGGAATATCTGAAGCTGTCGATCTCGCTCCGCGAGGGCATGGAGATCGACCGCCGCACGGTCATGCAGCGGCTGATCGAGAACCAGTATCAGCGAAACGATATGGACTTTTCGCGCGGGACGTTCCGCGCGCACGGCGACACGCTCGACGTGTACCCCGTGAACTGGACGGACAAGGCGCTGCGCATCGGCTTTTTCGGCGACGAGATCGAGCGCATTTCGGAGATCAACGTTCTGACCGGCGAGATCACGGCGCGCAGGAGCCACGTTGCGATCTTCCCCGCCTCGCACTACGCGACGGGGCACGAAAAGATGCAGCAGGCGCTGCGGGAGATCGAAGCGGACATGGAAGTGCAGGAAAAGATGTTCCTCGACACGAACCGGCCGCTGGAGGCCGAGCGCATCCGTTCGCGCGTGCTGCACGACATTGAAATGATGCAGGAGATCGGCTTCTGCAGCGGCATCGAAAACTACTCGCGCTACTTCGACGGCAGAAAGCCGGGCGAGCCGCCGTACACGCTGATCGATTATTTCCCGGACGATTTTCTGATGTTCGTCGACGAAAGCCACGTCACGCTGCCGCAGGTCGGCGGCATGTTCCGCGGCGACCGCGCAAGGAAGGACGCGCTCGTGGAATACGGCTTCCGTCTGCCGAGCGCGCGGGACAACCGGCCGCTGACGTTCGACGAATTCATGGCGCGCGTGCCGCAGCTCGTCTGCGTGTCCGCAACGCCCGCGAGCTTCGAGCTGAACCGCGCGTCGGTCGTGGCCGAGCAGATCATCCGCCCGACGGGACTGGTCGATCCGGACGTGACGGTGCGCCCCGTAAAGGGACAGATCGACGACATCCTTTCCGAGGTCCGCATGCAGGCGGAAAAGGGATACCGGACGCTGATCACCACGCTCACGAAGCGCATGGCGGAGGACCTTACGGAATACCTCGACCGCATGGGCGTGCGCGTGCGCTACATGCACAGCGACATCGACACGCTCGACCGCATGGAGATCGTGCGCGATCTGCGCCTCGGCGAGTTCGACGCGCTCGTGGGCATCAATCTGCTGCGCGAGGGGCTCGATCTGCCCGAGGTGGGGCTCGTCGCGATCCTCGACGCCGACAAGGAGGGCTTTTTGCGCAGCGAAACGAGCCTGATCCAGACGATCGGCCGCGCCGCGCGAAACGCCGACGGCCGCGTCATCCTCTATGCCGACACGGTCACGCCCTCGATGCGCCGCGCAATGGACGAAACGGCGCGCCGCAGGGCGAAGCAGCTTCAGTACAACGCGGAGCACGGCATCGTGCCGAAGACGATCCAGAAGAAGGTCTACGATACGCTGCTCATCTCGCGGCGCGAAGAGGACGCGCCGGAAAGCCTCACCGAATGGCAGAAGAAGGAGCGCATCGCCGTGCTCACCGAGCAGATGCAGCAGGCGGCGCGCGAGCTGGAGTTTGAAACCGCGGCAAAGCTCCGCGACGCGATCCTGGCGCTGAAGGGCGAAAAGACGCAGAAAAAGAGCGATCTGAAGCCCGGACAGATCGGCGCGCACAAGCGCGCACGGGAAAAGACGCACAAGTAAGCATGGAACAGAAGCCGAAACCGACAATCGAAGAACTGCGCGCGGTTCTGAACGCGCTCGGAAGAGCGGACGCGGATACCGCGCGGATCACCGCGTTCACCTCGGAAGAGGACGGCGCGGAATACGCCGTGTGGCGGATCGACGGCGATGAAACGGCCGTGCTGAAGCGCGCCAAGGCGTTTGAGATCGCGTGCTACGAAACGTATTTCCGCGACGGAACGCCGTACGTGCCCGCGCTTTTGGGGACCTGCCGGACCGGAGACGGCGACTGGCTTCTCACCGAATACTGCGAGGGGCGTGATCTTCGCCGCTGCGACCGGCCGCGGCTCGTAAAAGCGATCGACGCGCTCGCGGGGCTTCAGAACGCGTTCTGGCAGCGCGCGGATCTGTATGATTCCTGCATCACGATGGAACGCGCCGAAAAGGCGGTCAAGGACCGCGGAACGTATCTCGGCTCGGAAAAGCTGGAACGCGCGTACGCGGCGTTCGAGCGCGTCTACCGGGAAACGCCGCGGACGCTTTCCCACGAGGATCTGCTGCCGATCAACGTGCTTGCGAACGAAGACCGCGCGGTACTGATCGACTGGGAACACGCCGGCATCCTGCCGTACGCCGGTCCGTTCGCGCGGCTGATCGCGCACGGACGCGAGGACGAAGACGCGTTCTTTTATCTGACGGAGGCGGACCGCGATTTTGCGATCGGGTATTATTACGAGCGGCTGCCGCAGATGCACGGGATCTCCTATGCGGACTACCGGCGCACGCTCGATCATTTTCTGTTTTACGAATACTGCGAATGGATCATGCTCGGCAACCGTTACGACGCGCGCGGCGACGAGCGGTTCGGGTACTGCAGCAAGCTTGCGGACCGGACGGCGGACCGCCTGCTGCAGTAAAACGAAAAAAAGAAAAAGCGGCGGAAAGCGCTATTCTGAAAAGGGTGGTTTTCAAACCACTACTACAGAATAGCTGCGAGAGAGCCTTCCTGCGGTAAAAGAAGCATATTGCGGCTATTCGGAAAGGAGTAAATCCCGCGGATAGCCGCAATTTCATTTTATCACAGGAGGTTACACATGAAAAGCTATTTTGAAGAACGTGGCGGTTCGTATTCTCAAATCGGTGATTATCAAATTCCGAATCTTGTCATGGACGATCAGCCGGAAGGCGACATCGGCGTATGGGGCTGGCGCAGAAAACAGTATCTCAAAGAGCATCGAAAAGGCACTTACAATGCAATGCTCATGCAGGGAACACTGACACAGCACCTGATCGAAACAAACGAGGCAGCACTTGACCTTATGGAATCTCTCGTCAAACAAAGAGCAGCAGCCGAAGGTGTGACGGAAGAATTGAAGCGGAAAGACCAAATGGCATGGGTCGGGAGAATGAATAACATTCGGAATCGAGCCGACGAGATTGTACGGAACGAATATATTTATGTATGATCGAGAATGGTTTTCTCAATACCGTCAGCACGAAGAAATGGTGGTCAAGTTGGCCACCATTTTTTTTGCGTTTATTCGACTATATGATTACTGCGCCTATACTTGCTGTCTTTGCTTTTACCTTCTATGATATTTTCATAATCAATCACTGCCTTCTCCTTTTCAAATCCCAAATCCTCGTCCGCCCATTTCTCGTATGCCTTGCCGATCCTTTGTATCCGCTTATAGACGGCGCTGTGCGTTTTCAGCCCCACGAGATCAGCAACCTCTTGCATTGGCTTTCCCATGTTCCGTAAGAGCAGAATCTTCTGATCGGTTTCCGAAAGCGACAGGAAGAATGCTTTGCCGTCAATCCGCGCGATAGCGTCCTCCTCCATATCGTCCTCGGTTTCCATCTGCATCAGGCGGTGGTGGATTTTGGAGTTCTCTGACCTTCGTATCACGTCCAAAGATACCGTCGGATGCTTTGTCTGCCGGTGATACCATTGCCGCTGAAAGTTCAGAAGTCGTCGATTGAAAAACCGTTCCTCATCGAAATCTTCCTCGCACGGCATTTCATTGCACACGTCGATCACCGCTCCGCGATGCTCCATACCGAACACATCTCCCGCAACGGAATCGACCATATCCATCGCATCATCCAACGAGGGGAAACCGATCTGCTGTTCGGACAAGGGCTTTGCGTACAGATCGTGATTTGTCCATAAGATCCATCGACGCTGCATCTGTTTGGTCCATAACGGCGTTTCATGCGCTATAACCCATTGCGGCGCATTGCGGGAATAATATTCCATCCAGCCGGACATCTGCATAGCGTTCCAGATCAGATATGCATAGCCGTCGATAACCGTTTCGAGAAACTTATCGCTTTCGACCAGTGCAAGACTGTTCGGATCAAGCAGCAGCTCGGAGGGACAGCGCGGAAGCATTTGCAGATTCTCCTCGGCATTGACCATGATTTCTGCGGGCAGCGCATAGAACGCGGGAATCCACTCGCTGTTTTTTACAACTCTGTAAGACCCATCCTCCTCCGGGATCAAAATCTGATCATTGTAAGCCACATAGATTTTCATGTTCCATCACCTCCCAACAGCTGCTTTCCGATTCTTCAAACCCATTCTACCGAAATAAACATCCCATAAACCGGACAGAATCCATTGCGGAAGAAAATATATTATTTTAACAGGAACAATTCGGGGGTAGAAATTGCTTTTATAGGTGAAAGGAGCGCTTTTTTGTGAACCGATTTGAAGGGAGGCATATCGACTTATGAATACTGCGCCCACTTTTTGACGCAACTGCGGTGCCCCGTTGGAGCACCGTGATCGGCGAGTTCATCGGCCGTTTTCATAATATGATAACTGCTCCCACCCTTTTATTCGAGAGAGAGCGTTTGGAGTACCTTTACAGAACTTCCCGACAAGTTGGCGGGAAGTTCATCTGATTGAAAATGAATCCCAACTTGAGATGAATTTTCAGCATGGCAACTTGTGTCCAACTTGAACACAAGTTCGGATCATAAAACTGTCCTCACTTTTGAGGTTCAGCATATTCGCACCGCCGCAGCGGGAAGATCACAGAAAGAAAAACAAATAGAACGGCATTCTTCGGTCAGCTTTCGGGCTGGCTTTTCTTTTACCGTTCGGAAAGGAGCATCAATATCGCACCGTCTGCGGGCGGGAAAGGAACAGTATTGATCAGTCAGACGCAGCCGTAGTGGAATGGTGGCGAGCGTTTGTCCGCGTATCGCACCGCTTATAACTTGTCGTCCACTGGGCGATAGGTGCAACGGGAACGGAATCATCATGGAAATAAAAACGCAAGGAGGACACCCTATAGACCCATGAAACACAACCGGCGTTGCCGCGCTTGCGGCAAATCGTATCGCACCGCTTGTCGGGAAGTGAACACAAACGACCAAATTATTATTTTCAGAAAAGAGGATTACAAACATGATAGACCATCTATCCAACAGCATCGTTGCACTGCACACATTCAACGGACTCTTGAAGAAAGGAGGACTGCGCCGACCGTATGTACATCACACAACGTATTGGAAACACGGTGTACCGCGTCAAGGTCACGGTAAGCGAAAGCGGTACGCAAACTTTAGAGGATATTTTGCTGCGGCTGATCCGCAATGATACCCTTGCAAACAGCGGCGAATGTGGTATAATAGCGTTACCGCAGGAAGGTTATCCGCAGCTCGAAAGGATACCTTCATGAAGCAACCTATAATTACAAATCAGATCACCGCTCTATATGAGCGTCTTTCCCGCGACGACGAGGTCGCCGGTGACAGCGTTTCGATCCAGACGCAAAAGCAGATTCTTCGGGACTATGCACAGCAGCATGGTTTCTATAACTGTGTGGACTATACGGATGACGGTTTCTCCGGCGGCAATTTCAATCGCCCTGCTTGGGAACGGATGATTGCCGATATCGAAGCCGGAAAGATTTCTGCCGTCATTGTCAAGGATATGTCCCGTGTCGGGAGAAACTACCTGCAGACCGGGTATTATACCGAGGTCTATTTCCCGCAAAATCATGTACGTTTCATAGCCATTGCGAACAATGTAGACAGCGCCGATCAGCAAAGCAGCGAGTTTGCACCGTTCTTGAATATCATGAACGAATGGTATCTGCGAGATATGAGCCGAAAGCAGAAGCAGGCGTATAAAGCACGCGGCAAAGCCGGGAAGCGATATGCAACGATTCCCTGCTACGGCTATCGTAAAGACCCGGAGAACAAATACAAATGGATCGTGGACGAAGAAGCTGCAGATGTCGTCAGAATGATTTTCTCGTGGGCTGCGCAAGGGATCGGCGTTGTAGAGATTGCTCGCCGCTTGTCCAAGCAGCAGATTGAGAAGCCGTCCTACTATATGTCGACGCATGGAATATGGAAATGCGGCGATCCGTGGATCAATGAACGTCCGTATGATTGGAACTGCCGAACCGTTGGGGATATTCTTGCAAAGCAGGAATATCTCGGTCATACGATCAATGCAAGGTTCTCGGTGGAATCGTACAAAACGCACAGAACGGTTCGCAACGATCCTTCCGAGTGGCAGATCATTGAGAATACACACGAAGCGATCATTGATCAAAAGACGTTTGAAACGGTACAGAAAGCCAGGAACGTCAAGCGGAGAACCGATACGCTCGGAAAAGCAAACCCACTGACGGGTCTTGTGTTCTGCGCCGATTGCGGAAGACGGATGTACAATCACCGCTGCGGATCGAAAGCACGGAAGAAGAATGCAGTACCGGACCCAATCACCGGACTGTTCCCGATGGACTTCTATGCCTGCTCCACCTATTCGCTGACAAAGAATCGCTCGGATCGGACCTGTACACAGCACCAAATCATGACGAAAACAATCCGGTCGCTGATTCTGAACACAATCCGTACAACGGTACAGTTTGCGCTGTTTGACAAGGATCGATTCTTACAGCGGGTACGCGAAGATTCTCTGATTCGGGATCGGACGCAGGCGAAGGAATTGCAGAAGAAGATCGCTAAGGAAGAAAAACGTATTGCCGAGCTGGATCGGCTGATCATGAAACTGTATGAGGACTATGCGCTCGATCGGCTTCCGTTTGACCGGTATCGGCAGATGACGGAGCAGTATGAAGCGGAGCAGAAAGTGCTGAAGGCGTCGCTTTCGGAAGATCAGTCGAAGGTCGATTCCTATACCGACGACACCGACCGTGCCGAACGGTTCCTTGCCATTGCCGAACAATACACGGATTTCACCGTCTTGACAGATGATATGATTCTTGCATTTGTGGACAAGATCCTTGTGCACGCGCCGGAGAAGATCGACGGGCAGCGGATACAGGATGTGGAGATCTATCTGAATCACATCGGCAAGATCGACCTTCCGACGGATGTGATCGCAATCGGTGCGAAGGAAGCAGACAAGGAAGCCGAGCTGCAAAAGAAGCGGGAATACCATCGCCGGTATTACCGTACAAAAGTCAAACCGAAGAAAGAAGCGCAAAAAGTGACGAACGCGGGATAACGGGATATGCAGAAACACCCATTTGCCATTGTTCCCTCCTAAAAACAATACATTTCAACCGCATATCGTTATCCGCATCTTAATTTCGTCCCATCTTGGGACGAAGTGACAAAGCAGCAAACGCGTCGCAGGGTTCACCCCTTGCGACGCGTTTGAACGCTTACTGTCCGCTAATAAAGTCAGAATTTCTCGGTGTTTTCAACTTCGTCTCCACTGGAGACGAAGTGAAACCATGGCGTATGCAACGGCTTACGACGACTATGATTATGTGCTTCTTGTACATCATTATTTTGTCTCCACTGGAGTCATATTTCCCTTGCAACTGCATATTTCGCACCGGTGTACAAAGCTCCGAGAAAATTATTCCCCACTGGGGAACAATTTTCACTTCGGCCCCAGCGGGGCCGATGTTCGCTTTTAACTTCTGCCCCAGTGGGACAGAAGTCGGGCGTTCGGAAACTTCCCGCCCATTGGCGCGGAAGTCGATATTTGTCTCCGGTGGAGGCAGATTGTCACTTCGGTCCCGCCGTGCCAAAGTCGAAGCGATCACAGAAATGGTGCCCCAGTGGGACACCATTTTCTCCGTAATTGATTATTGCGCTCGCAGTTCGCGTTGTCGTAACTTCTGTGCCACCGGCACACAAGTTAACAATGCGGCCCCGGTGAGGTCGAATAAATGAGTCGCCACCGGCGCCGCGTTTCTCCACAACAGAAAAACAGTATACAGGGCTTTCTTACAGCTGGTTCGCAAATATGCGGATCGGCTGTTTCTTTACCCTGCTTTTAACTTCGTGCCAACTTGGCGCGAAGTTAAGACCGCATCACAATTTCTGCCCAACTTGGGCAGAAGTTGCCTGACGTGGAAATTGTGATCCATTTGATCACAATTTCCTATGGTGCCAAATCGAGCGAAATCCGGTGCCTTTTCCATTCTGCCCGGAAAAGCACGGTGCCGGAACGGTGCCATCCGGCAAAACAGATATTATAGCTGAAATCACAATGGTTTTAGCAGAAAGGAGCTTTTATGAACGAAACAGAACGTATCCAAGCACAGCATAGATTGGAGGAGACGCAGGCGCGGGATCGGGTCAAAGAACGCAAGGCACGAACCAGACGATTGATTCAGATCGGCGCGATTGCAGAGAGCGTGTTCCCAAAAATCAAGGACATGGAGCTTGAGGATGCGAAGCGTTACATGGAACAGATCCGAGACCGTTAGGGGATCGGAATCGGAGGAAGCAGCCGTCCGCGACTGCTTCTTCTTTTTTATTTTTTCCGAAGGGCGCACTTACTCACCACTTGCCCGCAGGGCAAGCGGTGGTAACCCGCCCGTTGGTCGGGTCGTGCGCTCCTCCCGAAAGCGTTGCTTTCTCCGGAGGGGCAGATAATGCCGCAAGCCGTCATTGCCTGAGCAGCGGCGAATTGTCGTGCAATTCTCGCTGCATGAAACCCTGCACCGCAGGATTTCGGGTGCGCGGTGGAAACGGCGCGCCGTTTCAAAGAATCATTGAAAGGAGTTTTATCACATGGCAATTTACCATTTGGAAGCCAAGATTATCAGCCGAGGTACAGGACGCTCGGCAGTCGCCGCCGCAGCGTATATGGGCTGCGATATAATCACAAACGAATACGACGGGATCACCCACGACTATACCCGTAAGGGTGGTCTTGTATGGGAACATATCTTCCTTCCCGCGCAAGCTCCGCCGGAGTGGTCTGATCGCGAAACACTATGGAATGCCGTGGAACGGGCGGAGAAAACGAAGGACAGCCGCCTTGCAAGGGAGATGATCGTAGCTCTTCCTCTGGAAATACCTGCCGAGGAATGGAAAAGCATCTTGACCGAGTTTATCACGGAGCAATTCGTTTCCGATGGTATGTGTGCCGACGTCGCCATCCACGATACCGACGGTCACAATCCTCATGCACATATCCTGCTGACCGTTCGACCTCTCAATCAGGACGGAACATGGCAATACAAAACGCAGAAAGAATACCTGTGCGTTCGGAACGGTGAGGAGAGCGGCTTTACGGCACAGGAATTCTTACAGGCAAAGCGTGACGGTTGGGAGAAGCAGTATCCATATATGAAGGATGGCAAGAAAGTGTTTCTGCCGCCGAGCAAAGCGACAGGTTTGGAGCGCTTGTCCAAACAGCCGAAAAGCACAACATACGGACGGCAAAACCCGATCACCGCACGGTGGAACAGCAAGGAACAGCTGGAAGCATGGCGCTCGGAATGGGCTAATACAGTCAACCTTCATTTAGAGAAATCACGGCAGCCGGAACGGATCGACCACCGCAGCTTTGCCGATCAGGGGATTGATCTGAAGCCGACGATTCATGAGGGCGTGACAGCCCGTGTACTGGAGAGCAAAGGCATAGTCTCCGACCGTTGCGAGCTAAATCGGCAAATCAAAGCAGACAACGCCCTAATCCGGAAGCTGAAAGAGTTGTTGTCGGTCGTAAAGGACGTCATACAGGTCTTTGCGGAAAAGCTGGAATCCATCCGCGATACGTTGGTCGAATCCTTCTATGGACAGCGGCAGGCGACGGCAGCACACAAGTATTATTGGAATCAATACGCGACCGCCACCGATCGGCTGGATCGGTTGGAAACGCTGCTGCCGGAACTGAAAGCAAAGGTGTCGGAGCAAAAGCGTGTTCACAAGGAACTGGAATCTACGGGTAAGATCCATTTCAAGAAGCGGAAGGAGCTTGCCGAAAAGGATGCTTTGTTGATCGAGGAGGTCAACGAACTGCAAAGCGAGCGTTCCATGCTCATGCAGAAGCTGAACCTGACGGACGAAAAGCAAATCGCCGAAAAACGCGCTTCTGTCCAGCCGTTGGAAACCGAAGCGGATCGACAATACGAACTGTCGCAGGATTTCTTTGTACGGCATGAGCAGGCGAAGCAGGATTATGACGTCGTGGAGGAAGAATCTGCGGAACAGAACATAGACCGCAAGGAACTTTGGCAGCGGCAGCAGGCGATCCGGTTGGAGAACACCCCTTGCCTACACGACCGGCTGAAAGCACAATATGGCAAGGACTTTGACGAAGGCGGGTTCGACAGCGCAGCACGGGAAATGCATTACTACACGCAGGCGCGTCACTATGCTTTCTCTGACTACGCGAAGCGGCTGCAGCGTGAAAAATCACGGCAAAACCGAAACGACAATACACAGAAACCGCGTAGAAGAAACAGCGAGCCGGAACGGTAGTCCCGTTTCGGCTCGCTTAAATTCATTCCTATCCTGCACACCCGTTTTCTGCGTATATCTGATGCATCTTTTTTCTCGCTCTTGACAAGCTCGACCTGACGCTGCACGGACGAACGCCCATCGTTTTCGCAATCTCCCGATCCGTCATATCCCGAAAGTACTTGTATTCCATAGCGCGCTGCTGATTCTCGGGCAAAAGGACAATAGCTCCCTTTACATTTTCAATTGCAAGCCGCGCCAATACAGCTTCCTCAACCGATTCATTTACATCCGAATATACAAGCGTGTAATCGCAGTCGTCCGTGTTGTCGACAATGTATTTTCTTCTCGTTTCGCGCCGACGCAGTACATCGATGCTTTTCCGCCTGATACATGTGATCAGAAACCGGCAGATTGCATTGCTTTCGACCTCGCGGATCTTTTCGGGATGAGAGAGCGCATATGTAAAGAAGTCCTGCACAACATCCTCGGCGTCGTGATAGTTGTGTACGATTTTGTTTGCTTCCTGTAAAAGCAGATAATAGTATTGTTGATACAGATCGCCCAGATAGGAACGATCAAATGCGCTCATTTCTGACATTGCTCCCTAAACCGCCTCCTTTCTCGGTGTTCCCGCGCCGGGGAAATCCGCGTTTTGTCGATCGCACGGATGACGGGAAGCGAGCGGCAGCTGCCATGGCTCCCCCGCAGCGTCCTGTTCCGGCGTTGGTACACAGGCGAGAAGCAGGATAAGTGTGAAAAGAATAATAAGCAATCGTTTCATCATAATCCTCCTTTGGATCTCATCCGGCATACAGCAGAGATCCGTCGATCCCGCTTAATATCATCAGCACATTGTTCGGTAAGTCGTTTTCATTGTTGAACGGCTCTGCGCCGCCGTCGGCTTTCTCGCAGGTTGTTCGCGAACCTTCAAACGTCCATACGGGGATCAGCGTATATCGATCGGGATGATCTTTCATCGGTATGCGAAAGTATCCAAGTGAGATCCGGTTGACCGCGATCTCTGCGGAAATCGTGTTTTCGTCGAGCCACGAATAGGTCGCCTTCATGCTCTTCTCAAACTGCACCTGTATGTCCGAAAACGGCATAAGCGCTGCGTTTCCTAGCTCGCTGACGATTTCCGAGGGACACACATAGCTTACGGTCGTTCTTCCGTCTCCTTTATAAAAGCAGACAAGCAGCATCTCGTTCGGCCACGGCGCGCTGTACGCATTGGCGTCGACCGCCGTTTCCGTAAAGGGCGACGACATGATCCCGTTGTATGCGGGCGCATAATAACAGCAGATCGTGTTGTGCCCGTCCATCACCGAAACGCAGGCATAGCGGTCGGAAAGCCCGATTCCTTCGATCAACGTGTCCGCGGTCGTTTTTGCCTCTTCCGTGCTTTGCACGCCGTGATCCATAAGCCCGCAGGCAGGCGTTATGCTGTCAATGTGTAGAACGCTTTCCCGCTTATCATTCGACTCTTCCGATTGCGGCTTCCACATAAAGTTCGCGCATTCCATGCCGTTTTCATCCAAAATGCGGCACTCCATTGCGCCGTACCGACCAATCAACTCATACGCGTCAAGCGACGTGACCGTTCCCGAGACCGCCGACTGCCGCATCTCAAACAAGCGTTCGAGCTCGGCGTTCTGCGTATCGATGTACGCGTCGCGATCCGCGTCGGAATCAAACGACATCTCGCTTGTATGCGAAAGCATCTGTCTGACCTCCTCGATCCATTGATCGACGTCCTCGACGGAATACGCCTGCCCGCCGTGATCGGAGATGCGGAGCGAACCGCCGGGGATCAGCTTGTACAAAAGCTTTGCCGCAATCTGCGGATCAATCGCCGTAGGTTTGACCTCCACGATCGGAAAATGGAGGACTTCCGGTACGGAGATCTTCGCCGAAACGGTCACCGAAACCGTCCCGTCCCGAAAGTAAAACGTGTCGTTCCATTCCGCCGGGACCGCGTTCAGAATCCCCTGTATCTGATCACCCGCTTCGCACTGCCGCACGGTCTGAGGTTTTTCTCCCTTATTCACTACATACTCTTCCTCCGGCGTCGGCACGCAGGCGAGAAGCAGTGCAAGCGTTAGACAAAGAATAATGATTCGTTTCATTGGTTATCTCCTTTAGTTCGGCAGCACCTTGCCGGTTGCTGCGTCAAGACTGACATGGACAACATCGGTGCGAACACCATACTGTTCGACCGTGCCGAAATCAGGCGTTTGGACGCGTTCGCCGCCGTAAAAGTTCCAGACCGGGATCAGCTTGTATACGTCGCCGTGGTCACGCCACATCACGACCGCGTATTCCAACACGACCCGATCCACATAGATTTCACGGTCACCGGAAAACACGACGTCCTCCGGCAGCCATGCATACTGGTTTTTCAGCTGCTGCTTTGCATTGGAAAGAATCTGCTCGAACGGCAAAATGCCGACGTCCGTCTGCGGCAGCGCGGACGCTTTGCCCGGGTTTCTCCAGTTCACCTGCGTAATGCCTTCGCGGTCAATTTCAACAATCAGCGTGTCGGCATGCCAGATGTCTGCAACTAACATCGAATCGTCGCGTCCCAAAACGTATCGCTCCGCAGCAGCAGTTCCGTTCACCGCCGGACGGAAGGTCATACAATAGGAATCTGCGGTTGCTGTTTCATTCCATCGATGCTCCGTCTTCCAAAGCGCCAGCTGCGGTGTGATCTTTGCAGCAAGCGCGATTGCGGTTTGCTCTGCCTGCGCCTGATCCAGATCGGATGCGGGAACGGTCTCGAATTCGTGGTCGTAGCGCGGATAAACGCGCGCCGCATCGCGCATATGCATCAGGTTTTTCCAGCAAAAGAGCTCCATCGTATGTCCTTCATACTGTGCGATTGCCATAAAATACCGCGCGCCATCCACGTCCTGCATCCTGCGTTCAATCGGCTCGGCGTCCGGCACTTCGGAGGAAGCCGTTCGATACTCCTCCTGCAAGTCTGCCAACTCTTCCTTTGCGGCTTGATTATCGTCGCTGCCCGGGTCGGTATGCTCCATCGTGTAGACGCACGCTTCCATCTCCGCCTTGATCACGTCCTGCGTGCGTTCGGGGTATGGATAAACCGGTGCTTCGCCGATCAGTGCGGTCAAGAAGGCGTTCAGTTCGCGATCGGTGAACGCTGCCTTTTCATAGGCGATCTCCGAATATGGCGCAGTCGCTTTGACCGTGACCGTTGCATCGATCACAACACGATTGCCCGGATCGTCAAGAATGACTTCACTGACCGTCTCCGGATAGGATTCGGCAGTTTGCGCCGTGTCGACCCTTCCCGTCTGCGCATCGCCGAAGACGACTTCCTCTTCCGGCGTCGGCACACAGGCGAGCAGCAGGGCAAGCGATAAGCAAAGAATAATGATTCGTTTCATGAGAAATCTCCTTTCGTTCCGTCAATTCCAGTTCTTTGCACGCAGTATAACAGACAGAAAACGGGAAATGTTGCGTTTTGCACGAAACGACAGAATCGGCGCAGTTTTGGTCGATCGGTTCTTTTTATGAGAATTGCTCCTTGCATGAAAAGACGTAAAATGTGCCGTTTTGGTTATTGCGGGGACTTGCTTTTTTCGCTCCGATGGGTCATGATAAGGGTATCGAATTCATGGCAGGAGTACAGCATGCGGATTCTTTTTTGCGACGACGAGCCCGAAATCTTAACGCAGATCCGGGACTATGTAAAGGAGTTCTTTCAAAGCATCGGCGGAATACAGCCGGAGTACGCGGCGTATTCGGACGGGGATTCCCTGCTTGCAAGCGAAAATCTGAAGGCTGATCTTGCGTTTTTGGACGTGGAGATGCCCGGCGTCAACGGCATCCATGTCGGCGTCAAGCTGAAGGAAGCGAATCCGAACATCCGGATCTTCATTGTGACCGCATTCCCGGACTATCTGGACGACGCCATGCGCTTTCAGGTGTTCCGTTACCTTAGTAAACCCATCGACAAAAACCGGCTGTTCCGCAATCTCAAGGACGCGGTCTCGCAGTACAATATGGAATCCAAGACCTACGCCGTCGAAACGACGGAGGGGATCATCACGCTTCGGGCGGAGGAAATCGTCTGCGTGGAGGCGTTTCAGCGGCAGGTCCTGTTAACGTCCGTCGACGGCTCGTACCGATGCACAGGCACCATGGACGATTGGCGAAGGACATTGACGCTGCCATGCTTCTTTCAACCGCACAGGAGCTTCATCATCAATATGCGATTTGTCCGGGAGATCGGAAAGGACACCGTCCTTCTGCGATACGGAAAGAATACGAAGCTCACCTACCTGACCAGACGGAAGCATACCGAATTCAAAGATACCTATCTCATGTATCTGGAAAGCGTCAAGTAATGACAAGGATCATCAGCTTTATTCTCACATATATTGCCGAAGCGCTGATTGCGTGGCTGTATTTCGATTACATCTACGAACGCAGAAGAAAGGCGTATCTTGCCCTATTGATGTATCTTGCGGGCTACGGCGTCCTGTTTGGCCTGCAATTTTTCGGCAGCGTGATCGTCAACATTGGCGCGTTCTTTGCCGTTACAACGGCTCTGGCACTGTTCGGTCATCGGTGCAAGGTCAGGACCGCGATCTTTCATGCTGCGTTTCTGACGTTCATCATGGCGGGATCGGAAATCCTCTGCGATCTGATCATCAGCCGTTTCGGGCACGGGTTTGCCGATTATCAGACGAACAATTCCGCCATGATCGCCCTGATGGCATCGAGCAAGCTTCTGTATCTGTTGCTTTCGCTGATCGGCGCGCGCATTTTTTCACCGCACAAGCGACACCGCGAAGAGCCGAAGATGATGATCCTGTTCTGCGCGCTGCCGTTGCTGTCGTCGATCCTTGCCTTTGTCCTCATCCAAACGGCGTCCAAAACAGAACTGAACGCATCGTCCGGCATGATGATCGTGCTGACGGTGTTCTCGCTTTTGATCGTCAATCTGCTGTTTTTGGTGCTGTATAATTACATCCAGCACACGAACGAAGAATATCTGGCGCTGCAGCTCAGCCAGCAGAAGGAGGAAGCGGATACCGCATACTATCAGGCGCTGCAGAAGCAGGCGGACAGCCAGCGCATTCTGATCCATGATATGAAAAACCATCTCAGCGTGATGGACGGGCTTCTTGAAAGCGGTAATCTTAAAGAACTGAAACAGTATCTTGCCGGGCTCATGAAAGATCCCGCACTCACGCAAAAGGCGCGCAAGTGCAGCGATCCGATCCTGAACATGATCCTGCTTCGCTTTGCTGAGGAATGCGAGAACAAGGGGATCGCGTTTCAATGTGACGTGCGCGAAAACACCGTGTCCTTCATGGACGCGCCGAGCATCACGACGCTGTTCGGCAATCTTCTCTCCAACGCGATGGAAGCGGCGGAGCAATCCGAAGATCCCAACATAGAGCTGTCAGTCACGCCTTCACAGGACAGCGTCATTCTCTCGGTCGCGAACACCTGTGCCGAGCCGCCGAAAAAGGACGAAACCGGCATGCTGCTGACGACAAAAGCGGACCCGTCTCTGCACGGATTTGGGCTAAAAGCGATCAACCGTATCGTCCGTCGCTATCACGGAGATTCTCTGATGCGCTATGATTCGGAACAAAAGCGTTTCTGCTTTGTGATCCGGTTCCCTCTGTCTTGAATGAATTGAGCTATATAAACGAGGAGATTTGCCAAGGATTTTTGAAAAACCCCCTTGACAAATCTCCTCTAAAGCCGCTTTTTTTATTGCATCCGGAAGACCGGGGTCGATTCGTCGAGCACCTCGCTCGCGGGCAGGTACAGCCGTGTCGAGTCGCCGAACAGACGGTAGTTGTAGAAGATCAGCAAAACGCCGTCGTATCCCTTCGGCACCAGCACGCCCTCCTGCCAGGTGAAGCGCAGCTCGCGGCCGTACCAGTCGGCCTCCTCGTTCGGGCCGGTCTTCTGCCAGCACTGCACCTGCGTGCCGTACCAGTCGGCGACGAACGGGCGCAGTCCGTTTTCGTCCTCGCGCACCGCGATCCGGTTGTCCAGCAGGTAATAATCGCCGAACGTGACGGCGCTCTGCGCGCCGTTTTCCTGCGCGTCCTCGCCCGCAAAGACGAGACGCACCGTCGCAACGTGCCATTCGTATCCGTCGCGCGGCGGGAAAAGCTCGTTTCCGTCGGTCACTTCGTAGTCCGTGATCTCGACCGTGCCGGTCACGTCGACGCCGCGGTCCTCGTACGACGCGGTGGTATACGGCGCGGGCACGCCGACCGTAAGCTCGTTCAGCGTTTTTCCGGACAGCGCCGCCGGCAGCGGCTCGCCCTCCGTGTATCCGCAGCGCGTGCAGACCGCGGGCGTCTGATACGTTGCGTCCGTCATGCTGTGCCCGAGCGGTTCGCCGCGCGTGATCCCGCAGCGCAGACACGTTTCGGGCTCCAGGCAGGTCGCCTCGCGGAATTCATGCCCGAGCGGTTCGCCGCGCGTGATCCCGCAGCGTTGGCACGTTTCGGATTCCGTGCAGGTCGCCTCGCAGAATTCATGCCCGAGCGGTTCGCCGCGCGTGATCCCGCAGCGTTGGCACGTTTCGGGTTCCAGACAGGTCGCGCCGCGAAACGCATGATTTCCGAACGTGCAGGTCGCAAAAAGCAGGACCAGCAGCACGGCGATCCCCGCCGTCCCGATCCCGACGCCCGTCCAGAGCAGGATCCGTTTCATTTGCGCCGTTCCTCCTTCGTAATGTTCGTTCAGTGTATCATACGCCCGTTTGAATTGCAAGTATGCATTCCGTTCCCCGCCGGACGCCGTTCCCTCCAAAAAAACAAAAAATCCCCCGAAGGGGGACAGAAACCGCGCTTACAGCGCGTGGAACACGATCAGCGTAAAGAACGCGACCGGCAGCGCGAAGCAGAAGCTGTCCGCGCGGTCGATGATGCCGCCGTGACCGGGAAGCAGGTCGGAAAAGTCCTTGATCCCCGCCTGCCGCTTGATCATGGACGCGCACAGGTCTCCGAACTGGCCGAACACCGTGCAGAGGAACGACGCGATCAGATATACGTACCACGGGATCGGCGCAAGGTCTTTCAGGAACAGCCACGGCACGAACCCGAGCGCGGTGCCGAACACGGTGCCGAAGATCGCGCCCTCGACCGTTTTGTTCGGACTGATCGCGGGACAGAGTTTGTGCCGTCCGAACGCCCTGCCGCAGAAATACGCGAACGTGTCGCAGCCTGCCGCGGCGAACAGCGTGATGCAGAATACCGGATAGAACATCGCGTCGGCCTGCACGGAAAGATAGCAGAAGCCGAGGAACAGCAGCCCGGGATAGAAGCAGACGATGAATGAGCCGAGCACGTCCCGCATCGGGACCTTTCCGAACAGCGCGGCGAGCATGCCGAGCATGACGACGAGGCTGGCGGCGCAGAGGATGAACGAAGTCTCGTCGCGAAGGACGAACAGCACGCACAGAACGAGCGAAAGGATCCGCGCGATCCACGGGGACGCGTTTACGCCCGTTTCCCGCAGCGCGTCGGACATTTCGCGCGCGGCGAACCAGAGCATGGCGTAGAAGAAACAGATCCGCGTGACGGGACCGAGCCACAGACAAACCGCCAGAAGCGCGATCAGGATCGTTCCCGTGATGACGCGCGTCAGCGTTCCGCTTTTTTTCATGCCGCTCTCCCCTTTCCGACTTATTAAAAATCAGTATATCACAAATCATTTTGCTTGTCAGCCGTTTTTTCTTCCGTTTCCCGTTTTTTTCCGCAGGCGCCCGAAAGCGCGCATCCGGCGCACGATCCGCAGCAGGCGCCGCCGCGCTTCTTTTTCCGCACGGCAAGGAACGCCGCCGCGCCGAGCGCGAGCAGAACGAGCCCGAGGATGATCCAGTCGACCGGCTTCACAGACGGAACCCTCCGCCGATCCAATGCACGAGAAACGCCGCGACCCACGCGATCACGCACTGCGCAAGCACGACAAACAGCGCCCAGCGCCGTCCGAGCTCGCGCCGGATCGACGCCACCGCCGCCACGCACGGCGTGTACAGAAGACAGAAGGTCAGAAACGCCAGCGCCGCAAGCGGCGTGAGCGCGCCGACCACCGCCGCTTCCGAACCGAACAGGACGTTGACCGTGGAAACGACGCTCTCCTTTGCGAGAAAGCCGCCGATCAGCGCCGTGGACATGCGCCAGTCGCCGAAGCCGAGCGGCGAGAACACCGGCGCGATAAAGCCCGCGATGACGGCGAGCATGGAATCCTGCGAGTTTGTGACGACGTCCAGCCGGAAATCGAACGTCTGCAAAAACCAGATCACGACGGTCGCGATCAGGATGACCGTAAACGCGCGTTCCAGGAAGTCCTTCGCCTTGTCCCACAGAAGCCGGAGCACGTTTTTGACGCCCGGCAGCCGGTAGTTCGGCAGCTCCATGACGAACGGCACCGCCTCGCCCTTGAACAGCGTGCCCTTGGAGAGCAGCGCCGTCAGAATGCCGACGAGCACGCCGAGCACGTAGAGTCCGATCATCACGAGCGCCGCAACCTTCGGGAAGAACGCCGCGGAGAAGAACGCGTAGATCGGCAGCTTCGCCGAACAGCTCATAAACGGCGTCAGAAGGATCGTGAGTTTCCGGTCGCGGGCGGAGGGCAGCGTGCGGCTCGCCATAACGCCCGGCACGGTACAGCCGAAGCCGATCAGCATCGGCACGATGCTGCGGCCCGACAGACCGATCTTTCGGAGCAGCTTATCCATGAAGAACGCGACGCGCGCCATGTAGCCGGAATCCTCGAGGATCGAGAGGAAAAAGAACAGAACGATGATGATCGGCAGGAAGCTCAGAACGCTTCCGACGCCATTAAAGATCCCGTCGATGATCAGCGAGTGCAGAACGCGACTGACGTTCCAGCTCGTAAGCGCGGAATCCACCGCGCCGCGCGCCGCGTCGATGCCCATTTCAAGCAGCGACTGCAGCCCCGCGCCGATCACGTGGAAGGTCAGGAAAAACACGAGTCCCATGATCGCGATGAAGACCGGGATCGCGGTCCACTTGCCGGTGAGCACGCGGTCCAGCCTGCTGCTGCGCTTGTGCTCGCGGCTTTCCTTCGGCTTGACGACCGTCGCTTCGCACAGTTTTTTGATGAACGAAAAGCGCATGTCCGCGATGGCGGCGGCGCGGTCGAGCCCGCGCTCCTCCTCCATCTGACAGATGATGTGTTCGACCATTTCGCGCTCGTTGTCCGTCAGCTTCAGCGCCTCGGTCACGTACGGGTCGCCCTCGACGAGTTTGCTCGCGGCGAAGCGCAGAGGGATCCCCGCTTCCGCGGCATGGTCTTCAACGAGATGCATGATGCCGTGCAGACAGCGGTGCACCGCGCCGCCGTTCGCGTCCTTGTCGCAGAAGTCTGTGCGGCTCGGTTTTTCCTGATACTGCGCGACGTGCAGCGCGTGGCTGACGAGCTCGTCGACGCCCTCGTTTTTCGCCGCGGAGATCGGAACGACCGGGATGCCCAGAAGCTGTTCCATTTCGTTGATGCGGATCGAGCCGCCGTTGCCGCGCATCTCGTCCATCATGTTCAGCGCGAGCACCATCGGCACGTCGAGCTCCATCAGCTGCAGCGTCAGGTACAGATTGCGCTCGATGTTCGTCGCGTCGACGATGTTGATGATGCCGGTAGGCTTTTCGTTCAGAATGAACCGGCGCGAGATGCGCTCCTCGTCGGAATACGGAGACAGCGAATAGATGCCGGGCAGATCGGTGATCTCGGTCTCCGGATGGTTGCGGATCGCGCCGCCCTTGCGGTCGACGGTGACGCCCGGGAAGTTGCCGACGTGCTGGTTCGCACCGGTCAGCTGGTTGAACAGCGTCGTTTTGCCGCAGTTCTGGTTGCCCGCAAGCGCGAAGGTCAGCTTCGTGCCCTTTTTCAGCGGGTTTTCCGTTTCCTTGACGTGAAAGCGTCCCGTTTCGCCGAGACCGGGGTGCTCCACCTCGACGGCATACGGACGGACCGGTCTGATCTTTGCGGATTCGACGGGCCGCACGCCGATCTTTTCCGCGTCCGCAACGCGCAGCGTCAGCTCGTAGCCGTGGATGCGGAACTCCATCGGATCGCCCATCGGCGCAAACTTCACCAGCGTCATCTCCGCGCCGGGGATCACGCCCATATCCAGAAAATGCTGTCTCAGCGCCCCCTCGCCGCCGACCGTTTCCACGATCGCGGACGCGCCGGGCTTCAGATCTCGCAACGTCATACTCCCGCCTCCGATTGCTTTGGCTCCGTTCGGAACCGAAAAAAGTATACCGCAAATCCCGGCCGGATGCAAGGCGAAACGGACGATTCTTTTGTCGGACGAAAAAAAGCGTCCCGAAGCGGGACGCTTTGCCGTCTGCAATGCGATCAGCCGTTTCCCCCGGGCATGCCGGAAGAAGGCGAAACGGCGGGCGTGGTCGGTTCGACCGGCGCCGCGGTTTCGGGCGGAGTCGCAGCGGGACTTGCCGTTGCGGCAGGCGCCGCGCTCGCCGCAGGCTTCATCGTCGGCGCCTTCGTCGGCATCGACGCGTCGCCGCGCACGGAACAGCTGCAGCCCGCAAACGCGAGCAGCATCGCAAGCAGCGGGATCAAAAAGAATCGTTTCATCATGCGCATCTCCTTTCGGTTCTTTTCCGATAGAATGTCCCGCCGCGGCCGCGTTATACGCTTGCGGGTCAAAAAAAACTGTGGTATACTGCGGGCATGAGAGCAAGCGCCGAATTTGTCAAAACCGCTTTGCGGGATCTCGAAAAAACGCCGAACCGCGCGCTCGGGCAGAACTTCTGCATCGACGGCGGGCGGCTTTCTTCCTGTGTCGACCGCATGCGTCTTGAGAAAAACGTGATCGAGATCGGTCCCGGCCTCGGCGCGCTGACCGAGCTGCTGCTTGCGAAAAACGCGTGCGTGACCGCGCTCGAAAAGGACGAAACGATGGTCGCGTTTCTTCGGGAAACGCTTTCGCATCCGAACCTTTCGGTGCGGCACGGCGACGCGCTGAAATACCGGTACGCCGACGAAGCGAAGCCGTTTTCCGTCGTCGGGAATCTGCCGTACTACATCACGACGCCGCTGTGCGCGGCGGTGCTGAAGGCGCTGCCGGCGTCGTTCTACTGCATGGTGCAGAAGGAGGCGTCGGACCGGTTTTTCGCAAAGCCGAAAGACGACTGCTACGGTCCGCTTTCGATCCTCACGCAGCTGTATTACGACGCGGCGATCCTCGACGCGTTCCCGGAGGACTGCTTTTATCCGAGCCCGAACGTGCAGTCCGTGTTCGTGGGCATGACGAAAAAGCCCGACGCGCCGGAGGACGATCCCAAAGCGCTTTCCGCGTTTGCCGCAAACCTGCTTTCGATGCGGCGCAAGACGATCAAAAACAATCTGAAGCCGTATCCGGGCGCGGACGAGGCGCTGAAAACGCTCGGCATCCCGCCCGAAACCCGCGCGGAGACGCTGCCGCCCGAAACGGTGCTCGCGCTGTTCCGGCTGCTCTGAGAAGCATCAAAAAAAGGAGGTCCGATGACCTCCTTTTTGATTTACGCGTTATGCGAGGCGATACAGCTCCGAGTATTTCTTCGTGAGATAATCCGTATAGTACGTCGGATCGAACGGCGCGCCGAACGCCTCCTCCATCAGTTTGACCGGATCCTTCATGCAGCCGAAGCGGTAGATGTGCGCCGTGAGCCATTCGACGATCGGCCGGAGGTTGCCCGCGCGGACGTTCCCCCATACGTCGATCTCGTTTTCCATGCGTTTGATGAGCTGTGCGCCGTACGCGCTGCCCACCGCGTAGGACGGAAAGTAGCCGAACAGTCCCGTCGCCCAGTGCGAATCCTGCAGCACGCCGCGGCGATCGTCCGGCACGTCGACGCCGAGGTATTCCTTGTACATGCGGTTCCATTCCACGGGCAGATCCTTCGCCGCGAGATCGCCGTTGAACAGGCGCTTTTCGAGCTCGTAGCGGATCATGACGTGCAGCGAATAGGTCAGCTCGTCCGCCTCCGTGCGGATCAGCGACGGCTCCGCCTTGTTGACCGCGACGTAGAATTGATGCGCGGTGACGTCCTTCAGCTGCTCCCTGAAGATCTGCTGCATCCGCGGGAAGATCGCCTCGATAAACGGCTCGCTGCGGCCGATGATATTCTCGAAGAACCGCGACTGGCTCTCGTGCACGCTCATCGAAACGCCCTTGCCGATCGGGAGCCGCGCGACGTCGTCGGCGATATTGCGCTCGTACGTGGCGTGGCCGCCCTCGTGGATGACGCTGTACATCGACAGCTCGACCGCGTCCTCGTGGTAGTGCGTGGTGATGCGGACGTCGTTTTTCGTAAAGCTCGTCGTGAACGGGTGCTCGGTCTCGCCGATGACGCAGTGGTTTTTGTCGAGCCCCAGCACGTCCATCAGATAGTCCGAGAAGATCCGCTGCTGCGCGACCGGATAGTGCCGGTGCAGGAACGAAACGTCCGGCTGCTCCTTGATCCTTGCGATCACGGGAACGAGACGGTCGCGGACGGTTCTGAAGAATCCGTCGAGCGTTTCGGTGTTCAGCCCCTTTTCATACGCGTCGAGCAGCGTGTCGTAGACCGGCGCGTCGGGCTGATAGTAGCGCGCAAAGCGCTTTTTCGCCGCGATCAGCTTTTCGAGATGCGGCAGGAACGACGCGAAGTCGCTCCGGAGCTTCGCCTCATGCCAGACCCGATCGGCGGTCGTCTGATCGACCGTGTACTGCACGTACTCCTCCTTCGGGATGCAGGCGATGCGCGCGCGCTGCTCCATGGCGAGCTCGGCGGTGCGGACGATCGCGGGATCGACCTCGCCACGGTGCGCGAGGATCTCCGCCTGCATCGCTTCGGTCTCCGGCGCGGTCAGAAGATCGTACGTGACCGCGCTCAATACGCCGAGCGTGTCGCCCACGATCGGGCCCGCGCCCTTCGGCATGATCGTGCTCATATCGTAGGTCATCAGCCCCATCGCGTGGCGGTACGCGCGAAGCTTTTCCAGATAGGCGCGGTAGCGTTCAACGGTTTGCTGGATCATAGATTAACTCCTTTCGGTTTGCGTTTCGTCTGCCGGTTCCGCTTCGGACGGCTCCGACGCGGGTTCTTCTTTCTTCTTCAGAGGCTTGCCGAACAGGATCAGCAGCGCGACCGCGATCACGCCGATCAGGATCGTCACGGCCGTGCGGCGCGCGTCGCGCACCGTGACGGATACGGTCGAAGCCGCGGTCTCGCCCGTTTCGGTTTCCGCCGTGACGGTCAGTTTCGCCGTGCCGGCGCCGCGCGCAATCACGAACAGCGTGCCGTCTTCGTCCAGCACGCCCGCCGCGACCGATTCGTCCGCGCTTTCCACCGCAAACGTCAGCGCGGATCCGTCCGCGGCCGCGAAGCCCGCCGTATATGCGGCAAGCGCCTCCGTCATGCCGTCGCGCACGCCGAGCGGCAGCGTGATCGTGACGTCCTTCTGCCCCGGCGCCGTGATCGCCGGCGTTTCGGGGCGTTCTTCATCCTGCTTTGCCGCGCAGCCCGCCGTGATCAGCAGACACAGCGCGAGCAGAAATAAACCCGTTCGTTTCATATCCATTCCTTTCACCACGTTCCTCCGAGCAGCCAGTCGGCCGCGTCCTCAAGCCAGTCGAGGTCCCAGCCGCCCCAGTCGAAATCTCCGTAATACGCGTCCCAGCCGTCCCAGTCGTATGCGTCGCCGAAATCGAAATATCCGGCGCTGCTTTCTACGGTCACGAACTTGCCGAGCCATTCGATATAGTCCGCGTCGATGCCCGCGTTGCGGAACACGCGTTTCAGTTCGTTGTAGAACGTTTCGTCGCCGTACGGCAGCGTGACCGAAAGCCCCGTGAGCGTCGTTTCGTCGGACGTTGCGCCGAACGCGACGACCGCCGCCCGGAACGCGGCGCAGAGCGCGTCGGATTTGTCGGACGATACGTTCATCGCGACCGAAAGAATATCGGTCACGCAGTAATCCTCGAGCGAGCCGTTGCCGCCCGTATACCAGCCGACCGCGCGCAGACGCGGATGCACGCGTCCGCCGTCCGACATGCGGAGCTGGCTGTAATTCTTGTTCAGAAGCGCTTCCTCGCTGTCGTACGCGAAGTCCACCCACGCGGGATACAGCAGCGCGATATACGCCTCGTCGATCAGCGCGAGCGTCGCGCCGCCGTTTTTCGCGAGGTCCTTTTCGCAGGCCGCGACCGTATCGTCGATCACGATCGAAGCAAGCGTCTGCGTGGGGATCGCGGGATCCTTCGCGAGCGCCGTGAACCAGCCCGTATACGCCCAGCCGCAGCCCGGCTCGAAATCCTCGCTCAGAAGCGTATAGTCGCAGTAATCGTACAGCGCGCAGCAGACCTCGAGCGACGACATCAGACAGCAGTCCATGCCGATAAGATCGAAATACACGCCGCCGTTTTTCAGCGCGAGCTGGATCTCGTCGATGGTGAGCGTCGATTCGTACGGCTGATATTCGTCGTAGCCGAAACCGTAGACCGCGCCGCCGCCGTGATCCCAGAGGATCAGAATGTAGCGATCGGCGGGGTAGTTCGCGGCGCCCCAGCGGATGAAGTCCGCAAGCGTGGACGGAACGGTCGTATCGAGCTGTCCGAGCGTGTCGTCGACGAGCGTCAGCCCGCGGTCCGTCAGAAGATACCGCTGCGCGTGCGTCGCGGAGATGCCGTAGCGCTTGTTCCACTTGCGCGTGCCGAGCGTTTCGATCAGGACCTTCACGCGGCCGCTCTTTTGCGCGCGGACCATTTCGGTGAGGTCGTCCGTCGCCTCGCCGGACTCGGATTCGAGGTCCGAGCCGTTCATGTAGATCAGCACCGTCACCGTGTCCGTGCCGTCGTTTTTCAATTTGACGCGTTTCTCGCGCACGAGCTCCGACGCCGAGACCTGTCCGTCCGGCGATCCGGCCGGCACGGTTGCCGCGGGTTTCGCCGTCGCCGGCTTTGCCGTCGCAAGCGCCTGCGTCGCCTGCGCCGCCGGCGTTTCCGCAAGCTGCTCCGCCCATTCGCCGCAGGTCTCGATCCCGCATTTCGCGCATTTTACGCAGCGCCGGCAGGTGCAGACGCACGTGAAGAACGCGCCGACCAGAAGCGCGATCAGTACGACCGCGACGATCAGCACGATCAGAAGCGTGCGGGATGTTTTTTTATCGGGCGTCTGTTCCATGCGTGTCCTCGTTTGCGGGATCCGGTACGGTCAGCATATCACAATCCGGCGCCGAATGCAATCGACGGCCGGAAAGCAGCCGGTAAAACGGAATGCGCACGTACCGCGCGCCGATCTTCTTCGCGTACGGGTCGCGGTCCGTTCGCCTGCAGACCTTGCGGATGCCGAAAAAGTAGCGGAACGCGAACCGCTGACTGAGCCGGTACACGTCGGTCACGTCGAGCTCCACGCTGCGGCAGCCGCGATCGAGCAGCCGTTTCGGGATCAAAAGCGTCGAAACGTGCCGGACGTGCCGGAGCCCCTTGACGAAGAGGTACGCGTTCAGATGATATTTGAGTTCAAACGTCATGCAGGGCTCGGAAAACAGGAACGGCTTTCCGTACCGCGCTTCGTACGCGGACGACAGCGCGGACGAGACCCACGCGCAAAGCCGCTTCGTGCCGATCGCGCGCGAGACCGCGTCCCACCGTTCCGGATACGCGGACAGATCGATCCGGAAGCCCTCCGGAAGGATCTCCGTGCAGCCGGACAAAAGCCTTTTCGCCGTTTTTCGTTCCCTGTTCGTCAACGCTTTCATACCCGTATCGTAGCATATCCCGCGCGGTTTCGCAATAAAAAAACAGCTCCGGTCGCCCGGAGCCGTTCTTTTTGTCGTTGTGATTATTCCGCTTTCGGTGCGCCGACGGGGCAAACCTCTGCGCAGTTGCCGCACTCGATGCAGACGTCGGGATTGATCTCGTACTTGCCGTCGCCTTCAGCGATCGCTTCAACGGGGCACTCTGCCGCGCACGCGCCGCAGGAGATGCATTCATCGGTGATTTTGTATGCCATGGTTTGTACCTCCTCTTTAGATTTCATCCTCATTATAACAAATGTTTTTGAGATTGCAACCCCTTTTTTTCAACCATTTTTTCGGGACGAAACCCTACGATTTCTGTAGGGTTTTTACGACCTTTGTCAGGCGACTTTCTTTCGACAATCGCCGCCGCGTACAATGCGGGTCGGAAAGGAGACGCACATGCTGTATTCGTTTCAACAGGGACTTCTGAACGCGCCGCCGAAGCGGGATCCGGACCGGAGGCTTCTGCTGCTGCCGGTCGAGGAGGTTCGCGTGCGGTCCGATCCACGCCGCGCGAACGAAGACCGCGCCGCGCTTTCCGAGCTGATGATCAGCATCGCGCAGGTCGGGCTCATCGAACCGGTCGTCGTGCGGGAACGCCGCGAGGACGGCTACGAGCTGATCGCGGGCGCGCGGCGGCTCGCCGCGTGCAGGCTCCTGGGCCACCGCGAGATCCCCTGCATCGTCGTGCAGGCGGGCGACGAAAAAAGCGCGCTCCTCTCGCTTGCCGAAAACCTGCACCGGAAGGACCTTCACTACCTCGACGAGGCGGAACGGCTCAAGGCGCTGCTCGACCGCGGCACGCTCACGGAGGAACAGCTTCTGACGCGGATCGGCAAGAGCGAGCCGTATCTCGACAACCGTCTGCGGCTTCTGAATCTTTCCACCGCCGTGCGCGCAAGGCTCCGGTCGGCAAATCTGTCGGAGCGGCATGCCCGCGCGCTGCTGCGCCTCAACGACGGGGAGCGGCAAAAACAGGCGCTCGACGTGATCGAGCGGCGGCACATGAACGCGCCCGCTGCCGAACGGCTCGTCGATTCCATGACGAACACCGCCGGCGCCGCGCCGATGCGCATCCTGCGCTTCTCCCGCGACTGCAGGCTGTTCGTGAACAGCGTCAAGACCTGCATCGAGCAGCTCGAGGGCTCCGGCATCACCGCCGCGATGGAGGAAACGCGCAGGGACGACGGCGTGGACCTGATCATCCGGGTACGGACGTAGAAACGCAAAAGACCGCAGCGGCGCTGCGGTCTTTGATTCGTTGTCAGAAGCTCCTGTGGATCGCGAGGAGCAGCGCGTCGGTTTCGTTCATAACGCCCTGTTTCATGCGGGCGTTGATCTCCGCAAAGGCGGCGACGGCAGCGCGGAGCCGTTCCGTCGGGACCTTCTGCGCGTTTTTGAGCGCGATCTCGGCGGCCTTCGGACTGCCGCCCATGGCCTTGATGATCTCGGGGCGGGTCCGGTTTTCGTCGAGCAGCTCGCGCGCGATCAGCATCTGCTTCAGGCGCCCTTCCAGGAACGCCGCCACGCGCAGCGGGTTTTCGCGGCCGTTCTTCATCGCCTCGGCGAGCATGCGCATCGCGGTCTTTTTGTTGCCCGCCAGAAGCGCGTTCAGCATGGGAAAGACCTCGTATTCGACCGACGGCGTGACGACGAACTTCAGCACGTCGTTCGTGACGGTCCCGCCGCTGCCGACGTAATCGCAAAGCTTCGATACTTCGTTTTCGAGCCGGTACGCGTCGGTGCCGACCATGCCGATCAGCTGAAACGCCTCCGGACGGTCGAGGCGCACGGAACGCAGCGCGCACGAACGCACGCACATTCTGACCGCGCGGTCTTCGGTGAGCGCGTCGAACGAAACGTACCGGTTCTTTTCCGCAAACAGCGAGACGAACGGCGTTTCCCTGCCCTTGCCGCGGCGCACGAACAGCACGATCGCATCGTTCGCGGCGAACAGCGAATCGAGTGCGCTGCGTTTTTTTAGCTCGTCAAAGAGCGCGGCGTCGTCAAATTCGGTAAAAACGGTGAGGCATTGCGCGTCGAACACCGGCACGGCGTGCGCGGCGTCGAGCACGGCGGACGCGTCCGGCGACTTCAGGCGCTTCAGGTTCAGATCCGCGAATCCGGGATCCAGAAGCGCGGCGATCCGGTCGACCGCCTGCTGTTTGGTCAACTCCTCCGCTCCCTCGAAAAGATATGCGCCCGAAAGCGTCCGGGCCGTTGTTGCGTCGAACAATTCCTTCTCCGTCATACCGGTATTGTAACACAGAAAAAACTTTGATACAACGGGAAAATAATCCTTGCAATGCGGAAAAAGATGTGATATAGTACGTAGGCTAACGGTCCTTCTTGCCTTCCAAAGAAGGCCACAAGTCCATAAGGAGGTGAAACACATGAATCAGTACGAAGTTTTGTACGTCATCACGCCCGAGCTCGATGAAGAAGCGGATAAGGTCGTCATGGATAAGTTTGCCGACATTATCACCGCGAACGGCGGCGAGATCGAAAAGACCGATGTGTGGGGCAAGCGTCGCCTGGCATATCCGATCGATTACAAAACGGAGGGCTATTACGTTCTGGTCGTCTTCAACGCGAATCCCGAACTGCCCCGTGAGCTGGAGCGCAACATGCGCAACGATGAACGGCTCATCCGTTACATGGTCACGCGCAAGGAAGCATAACGAACCCAAAGGATCAAGCACGAAAGAAAGAAAGGAAACGAAAGCATGAACAAGATTACTTTGATCGGCAACCTCACCAACGACCCCGACGTGCGCAGTACGCCCAGCGGCGTGACCGTCTGCACGTTTACCATCGCCGTTAACAGACGCTTCGCATCCCAGGGCGGTGAAAGACAAACCGACTTTTTCCGCATCAACGCCTGGCGGCAGCTGGGCGACACCTGCGCGCGTTACCTGAGCAAAGGCCGCAAGGTCGCCGTCATCGGCGAGCTGCAGGCGCGCACCTATGAAGCCAAGGACGGCACGACCCGTATGTCGCTCGACGTATCGGCCGACGAAGTCGAGTTCCTGACGCCGAAGAGCGCGGACGATTCCGGCAGCGGTTATTCCGCGCCGCGTCCCCAGGCAAATCCGCAGGATCTCGCCGGATTCACCGATATCAATTCCGACGACTTACCTTTCTAAAAATCTTACAGGAGGCATCACATGGAAGATCGTAAACTGCGTCCCCGTCGTCCGAGAAGCAGACGCAAAGTTTGCCGTTTCTGCGTTGAGAAGGCCACGTCCATCGATTATAAGGACATTGCAAAGCTGAAGGGCTTCATTTCCGAAAGCGGAAAGATCATGCCCCGCCGCATGTCCGGCGTGTGCGCCGAGCATCAGCGCGATCTCGCGATCGCGATCAAGCGCGCGCGGATCATGGCTCTGCTGCCCTACTGCGCAGAGTAATTTATCAATCAGGTACCCAAGACCGCTTAGCACGAGGCTCGCAGGAGCCTCGTTTTTTTGCGCCGCGCAAAAAAAGAGCCGGCATAAAAAACAGCCTGCCGGAAACGCATTTCGGCAGGCTGCGGTCGTTCAGCCGGTAAACGGGTCGTCCTGGTGCGGCATGGACGTGACGCTCGGCTCGTCGGACGGCTCGTCCGACGGCGTCTCGACCGGTTCGTCGCCCGGTTCGGTCGGCGTTGCGTCCGGATCGGTCGGACCCGGCGTCACGGGAGGCGGCGTCGGCACGACGTACCCCGCCTCGAACGGCGAAACGGTGATGCCGCCCTTGCTGTACAGATAGATCGTGACGGTGGTATACCCCTTGCGAACGTACGCGGAGGCTTCGTTCATGATCGTGTCCCAGTTCTTCTGCAGCCGGGAAAGCCACGTTTCGAGGTTTGCCGTGTCGCCGACCTCGATCGTGTACGGCATGCCTTCGAGATACATGCGGATCTGCATCAGCTCCGTCATGTCGATGCGGCTGATGCGCGGCGTCCGTTCCAGCAGGTCGAGCTCCTTGAGCTTCTGCAGGATCCGGATCAGCGCGGCGACCTGAATGTCGCTTGAGTCGCCGAGCCGCGCGCCGTTGACCGCGCTTGAAATGCTCATGCCCTCGGCGATCAGAAGTCCGCCCACGTTTTCCGCTTCGGCGTTCAGAACGGTGCCGTTCTCGTCGATGATCGCGAAGTTCTCCTTGTCCGGACCCCAGCGCACGCACGCCGCTTCGGCGCGTTTGCTGACGGTGATTTTGATCGTAGACGGGAAGGAATAGCGCACGGTCGCGTCCAGATACGGATCGTTGTCGCGGATGCGCTGTTCGATGTCGCGCATGCTCATGAGCAGCGCGCTGCGCTTGCCGATCTTCGTGTCAAGACCGGAAAGCTCGACGATCCGCTCCTCCGTATAGCCGGCCGGAACGTTGACCACTTCCACCTTCGACACGCGCGTGATGAACCACGTGAGACCCAGAAGTCCCGCGACCGCGAGCGCGCCCAGAACGAAGGTCGACGCGCTGCGGCGGCGTTTTTTCTTTCGCTCCGCCTTCCGGAGCGCGGCCTGCATCGCTTCCTCTTTGGCGCGTTTCTTCGCGCGGATCTCGGCGCGTCTTCTCGCTTCGTCGTATTCGCGCTTCGCCTCGGTGTCGTGCTCGACGACGGTCGTCGTCGCCTTCGGCACGTTCTTGCGCTTGCCGTAACGCGCGTTCTTTTTGCCGATCCGTCTGCCGTAGCGGTCGAACCGGAACGCGGGCTCCGTTTTATTCTGCTGCGGCGCGGGTTCGGAGGGCTCGTCCGCTTCGGGCGCGTCGATCGTTTCGGGCGCGTCCGGTTCGCCGGAGTCGTATTCCGGCTCCGGCTGCGGCGCGGGTTCGTCGTCGCCGAACAGATCGATCGTCGGCGTCGTGCCCGCGTCCCTGTCAAACAGGAAGCTCGCCTGCTCCCGTTTGCCGCGTTTTTTCTTCATCGTCAAGGTTTTCTTCCTTTCGTGCGATCGACCCGCCGAGCGAGCCGATCACCTCGTCCATTCGTTCATATCCGCGCTCGATGCGCTCCGCATGCCCGATCACCGTCTCGCCTTCGGCAAAGAGCCCGGCGAGCACCAGCGCCGCGCCGCCGCGCAGGTCGTGCGCCGTGACCGATGCCCCGTGCAGACGCTCCGCGCCCGTGAGGATCGCCGTGCGGTCGAGGATGCGGTTTTTCGCACCCATTTTGTTCAGTTCCTGCGCGTGGCGGAACCGGTTTTCAAAAACGTTTTCCACGATCACCGAGGTCCCGTTCGCCCTGCTCAATACCGCGAACAGCAGCGGCTGCAGGTCGGTCGGAAAGCCCGGATACGGACGCGTTTCGGTAAAGCCGACGCTTCGGATCCGCTCCGGCGCGCGCACGCGCACCGAGCCGCGGCCGCGCGTGACCGCGCATCCGCTTTCCGTGAGCTTGGACAGAAGCGGCTCCACGGTTTCCGGCCGCGTGTCCGTGACCGTGACGTCGCCGCCGGTGATCGCCGCGGCGAGCAGGTACGTGCCCGTCACGATGCGGTCCGGCATGATGCGAAACGCCGTGCCGTGCCCGGTTTCGACGCCGTCGATCACGACCGTCGGCGTGCCCGCGCCGTCCACGCGAAAGCCGCAGGCGTTCAGAAACGCGCCGAGATCGGCGATCTCCGGCTCGCACGCCGCGTTGCGGATCGTCGTCCGCCCCTTTGCGCGGCAGGCGGCAAGCATGACGTTTTCGGTCGCGCCGACGCTCGGATACTCGAGGTCGACGACGGCGCCGGTCAGCTTTCCGCGGCAGACGATGCGTCCGCCCTGTTCCCGGATCTGCGCGTTCAGCCGCCGGAGACCTTTGAGATGCAGGTCGATCGGACGGTTGCCGATCTCGCAGCCGCCCGGATACGGCGCATCCGCCGCGCCGAAGCGCGAGAGCACCGAGCCGAGCAGAAAGATCGACGAGCGCAGTTCGCCCGAAAGCGCCGTCGGCAGCACCCAGTTTTCCGCCGTGCGGCTGTCGACGATCAGCGCGTTTGCGCCGCGCACGACGGTCACGCCCAGCGCTTCGAGGATGCGCAGCATGTTCTCCACGTCGCGAAGCGCCGGACAGTTGGTAAGCGTGACGGGCTCCTCAACGAGAAGCGTCGCGGCGAGGATCGGCAGAGCGGCGTTTTTCGAGCCCTGCACCGGGACCGTTCCGGAGAGAACGGCGCCGCCGCGAATGATCCAATCTGACATATTCCCGAGTCCCTTCCGCATGATACTGCATCATATGCGGAGGGTTTGCGGTTCGTGCTTATCCGCGCGGGTTCGTATCGCGCGAGATGCTCAGAAGAAGACCCATTGCGGCAAGGAACACCAGAAGCGACGTGCCTCCCGCCGAGATGAACGGAAGCGCCTGCCCCGTCGTGGGCAGAAGCCCCGTGACGACGCCGATGTTGACGAAGACCTGGAACCCGAAAACGATCGAGATACCGGCCGCCAGCAGGCTTCCGAACCGGTTGCGGCAGCGCATCGCGATCACGATGCCGCGGAACACGATCCAGCCGTACATCAGAATGACGATCAGCCCGCCGACGAAGCCGAATTCCTCGCACAGGATCGCGAAGATGAAGTCCGACTCGCCGTAGGTCATGTACAGCAGCTTCTGATAGCTGTTGTTGAGGCCCTTGCCGAAGAAGCCGCCGGAGCCGATCGCATAATACGACTGCAGCAGCTGGTAGCCCGTGCCCTGCGGGTCGTTCTCCGGATTGGAGAACGACGTCATGCGCGCGACGCGGTACGGCTGGGAAAACGCCAGTACGAGCACCACGGCGACCGCAATGCCGCCGAGGATCAGAAGCTGCTTCCAGTCGCAGCCGCCGAGATACAGAAGCACGACGCCGATGAAGCCGATGATGACCGCCATGGACATGTTCGGCTGCAGCATGACGAGTCCCGCGATGACGCCGATCGCGATCAGCATCGGAGCCATGCCGAAGCGGAACGTGTTCATTTCATTGCGGTGACGCGACATGTACGAGCACATGAAGATCATGAGACCGAACTTCGCGAGCTCGCTCGGCTGGATCGAGATGCCGGCAAAGTTCAGCCAGCGCTTGCCGCCGTTCAGGTCCTGCCCCCACAGAAGGACCATGACGAGCAGGATGATCGAGATCGCAAGGAACACCGAGCGCAGCCGCTCGATGACGCGGTAGTTGATCAGCGAGATGAGCAGCATGGTCGGATACCCGACGATCAGATACACGAGCTGGCGCTTCAGATAATACGAGCTGTCGTTGTTTGCGCCGGAGTAGTGCTGCGCGTAGTAGTAGCTGGCGGAAAAGATCATGACGAGACCGAACGCGCACAGCACGGAAACCATGAGCAGGATGGAAAAATCCATCTTGCCGCGGGAAAGCCGCGCGGTCCGCATCCGCGTCAGGATCGATTCTTTTTTCGCCGTTCTTGCCGCCATTCTTCCTCCGGTTTATTCGTATGCGCGCGCGATCTCTTTGAATACTCTGCCGCGCGTTTCGTAATTGTCGAACATATCCCAGCTTGCGCACGCCGGGCTCAGAAGCACGCAGTCGCCGCTTTCGGCGAGATCGCGCGCCTTGTCGACCGCGTCGCGGAACGTGTCCGCCGTGTGCATCAGATGCGCGTACCCGTGCGCCTTCGCGCATTCGAGGATCTGGGCCTTCGTGTCGCCGAGCACGACGCACGCCTTGACGATCGGCGTGAACGCGTCGAACAGCTCGTCGAAGCCGATGTGCTTGTCGTAGCCGCCCAGCAGCAGGACCGTCGGCTTTTTCATCGCCTCGATCGCGCGGACCGTGCTCGCCGGATTCGTGCCCTTCGAATCGTTGATGTAATCGACGCCGCCCTTCGTGCAGACGTACTCGATGCGGTGCTCGACGCCCGCGAACGTGCGGAACACCTCGCGGATCGTTTCGGGCGCGATCCCCTGCGACAGCGCAAGCAGCGCGCAGAGCATGGCGTTTTCGAGGTTGTGTCCGCCGGGGATGCGGATCTCGTCCGCCGGCATCAGCTCGCGCTCCTCGCCGTTCATGCGGTAAACGAGCATGCCGTTCCGCACGAACATGCCGGTTTCGACCTCCGTTTTCCGCGAGAAGTACAGCACGTGCGCCGGCGTGCGGCTTGCGAAGCCGCGCACCGTTTCGTCGTCCCAGTTCAGAACGGCGTAATCGTCCGCGGTCTGATTGTCCAGGATCTTTGCCTTGGCTTCGATGTAGTTCTCCATCGTGCCGAAGTGGTCGAGGTGATCCGGCGTGATGTTGCATACGCCCGCCGCCTTCGCGTGGAAGCGGACGTTGCCCTCGAGCTGCAGCGCGGCCGTCTCCGCGACGACCACGTCGCCGGGCTGCGTTTCGAGCGCGTGCGCCGAGATCGCGACGCCGATGTTGCCGAGCACGAAGGTCTTCCGCCCCGCCGCCTTGAACAGCTCGCCGGTGAGCGCGGTGCAGGTGGTCTTGCCGTTGGTGCCGGTGATGCAAACGAAGTCCGCCTTCGAATAGCGGTAGCCGAGCTCGATCTCGGAGATGACCTCGATGCCGCGGCGCTTCGCCTCGACGATAAAGTTGCGCGTCATCGGAATGATCGGACTCGGGATCAGAAGGTCCACGCCGTCCAGCAGATCCATCGGGTTCGCGCCGAGCTTGACCTCGTACGCGATGCCGGAGAGCTGGTCGAACAGGCCCTTGATCTCGGGCTTCATGTCGTTGACGATGATGCGGTAATTGTCCTGATACAGAAGACGCGCCGCGGCGATGCCGCTCTTGGCCATGCCGACGATCAGCGCGGTTTTTTGCTTTGCCATAACTCCTCCTTATTTGCAGAACCAGAAGATCAGAAGCGCGCAGGCGCTTGCGATCGCGGTCACGACGGTGTACATGGAAACGATCCTCGTTTCCGGCGCGCCGCCGAGCTCGAAATGATGATGCAGCGGAGCCATGCGGAAGATGCGCTTATGCCGGAGCTTGTAGGAGCCGACCTGCAGGATGACCGACACGCTCGACGCGACGTACATGACGCCCATCAGCGGGAGCAGCAGCGACGTGCGGGTCAAAAGCGCCATCGCGCTGACCGCGCCGCCCAGCGTGAACGCGCCGAGGTCGCCCATGAACACCTTCGCAGGATAGGAATTGTGGATGAGAAAGCCGAGGCACGCGCCGGTGACCGCAAGCGAGAACACCGCCATGCCGGAAAGTCCGTTGAGCAGGGATACGGTCTCCTCCGCGACGGCGCCCGCGCCGCCGAAGGCCGAGACGAACAGAACGATCATGACGCCGGTCGCAAGCGAATACACCGACGTGACCGAGGAGGAAAGGCCGTCCAGCCCGTCGATCAGGTTGACGGAGTTGACCGCCGCGATGATGACGAACATCGCGAACGGAATGAAGAAGACGCCGAGATCCGCCTTGTCAAGCCAGATCGTGCTGCCGACCATGGGATGATAATACAGCGCGATCGCGAAGCCGAGCGAGAGCACGAACTGCGCGGCGATCTTCTGCCACGCGTGCAGGCCCATCGACCGCTTCTTCATGATCTTGATGAAGTCGTCCAGAAATCCCACGAGCCCGAACAACGCCGTCATCAGCAGCGCCCACACCGAAAGCCGGTAGCTCGCGCCCGAAAAGATCAGCGTTGCGATCACGATCGCGATCAGAAGCATGACGCCGCCCATCGTGGGCGTGTTCTGCTTCTTGAGATGCGTCTGCGGTCCGTCGTCGCGCACGTTCTGCCCGAATTTCAGCCGGTGCAGGATCGGGATCACGATCGGGCCCAGCAGCGCGGATACGCCGAATGCGACGATCAGCGCCAGCAGGGAATTGACAACGATGTTTTCCATGAAAAACGCCCCCTCTTACTGTTTCAGGATCTCCTCAACGATCTCGCGGTCGTCGAAGTGATGCTTGACACCGTTGATCTCCTGATAATTCTCATGCCCCTTGCCCGCGATCACCAGCACGTCGTCCGGCTCGAGGATCGAAAGCGCGTACGCGATCGCGTCTCTGCGGTTGACGATCGAAACGTACGGCGTGCCGCTTTTCTGCACGCCGAGTTCCACGGCGCGGACGATCTCGTCCGGATTCTCGGTGCGCGGGTTGTCGCTCGTGACGACGACGAAATCCGAATGCCGCCCGCCGATCTCGCCCATGATCGGGCGTTTCGTGCGGTCGCGGTCGCCGCCGCAGCCGAACAGGGATACGACGCGCGCTTTCGCGAACTGCCGCACCGACGTCAGCACGTTCTGGAGCGCGTCGGGCGTGTGCGCGTAATCCACGTAGACCGAGAACGGACGGCCGTTCGTGTCGACGGACTGGAGCCGTCCCGAAACGCCGGAAAGCGATTCGAGGCCCTTGATGATGTCCGCGAACGAAGCGCCGACCGCCTGCATCATCGCCGCCGCGCCCATCGCGTTGTACACCGAGAACAGTCCCGAGATGTGCATGCGCACGGGACCCTCGCCGTTCGGCGTGCGCAGGTGGAAGCGGACGCCGTCGGTGCGGATGTCGATGTTCAGCGCGGTATAGTCCGCGCGGTGCTGAATGCCCATCGTCCGGACCGGGATGGTAAGCCCGTCCGTCATGCGCTCCGCATACGCGTCGTCGACGTTGACGATCGCGAGGTCGCTCTGTTTGAACAAAAGCTTTTTCGCTTCGAGATAGTGATCGAAGGTCTTATGGTAATCGAGATGGTCCTGCGTGAGATTCGTGAAGAGACCGACGCGGAACGGGATCCCCGCGACGCGGTCCTGCACGAGCGCGTGGCTCGAAACCTCCATTACGACGAGGTCCACGTTCTCGTCCGCCATGCGGCGCAGCAGCGCGAACAGATCCGCCGATTCCGGCGTGGTGCGGCCGGTCTCGAGCATCGTGTCGCCGATCATGTTGCGGATCGTGCCGATGAGCCCGACCTTTTTGCCCGCCGCTTCCGCGATGGATTTGACCATGTAGGTCGTGCTGGTCTTGCCGTTCGTGCCGGTCACGCCGAGCATGATCATCTCGCGCTCGGGATGCCCGAAGAACGCCGCGGCGGCGTGCGCCATCGCGACGCGTCCGTCCGGCACGACGATCTGCGGCACGTCGAGCGGCAGGAGCCGTTCCACGATCAGCGCGGACGCGCCCCGGTCCACCGCCTGCGCGGCGAAATTGTGCCCGTCGGACACGAGCCCCTGCATACAGCAGAACAGGCTGCCCTTCTGCACCTTTCGCGAATCGTATTCGACCGACGTGATCTCTGCGTCGCCGCCGGTGACCGGTTGTCCGAGCTCCGCGGCAATATTGGATAACAGCATTGCTTCTCCCCCTGTTTCGTTCGTTTCTGTATCACTCTTTGACCTGGAACTGTACGTGCACGACCGTTCCGATCGGGACTTCCGTTCCGTCCGGAATATCCTGCTCGAAAACCTCGCCCGCACAGTTCGTGCGGTCGTAATCCAGGATCAGACCGACCTTCTTCAGCGCGTCAAGCGCGTCGATGCGGTCCTTTCCGATCAGTTTCGGTACTTTGACCGTTTCCGTTTCCTCTTCGACCTCGGCGAAGAACGAGTATCCGCTCGAGTACAGCATGACCGTGCTGCCGCGCACGACCTGCGTGTTCGCCGCGGGCGACTGGTTCGTGACCGTGGACTGCTCCTCGGCCTCGAGATAGATCCCCGTCAGACCCGCGTCGCTCAAAGCCTTGTTCGCGTCCTTGACGGTAAGCCCGCGCACGTTCGGCACGACGGCGATCCGGCTTTCGATGTCGGGCGCGATGCCCGCGTACGACAGCGACGCGGCAAGCACCTGCTGTACGAACGGCGCGGCGACCGTGCTGCCGTACACCTGCGGCACCTGCGGCTCGTCGACGATGATCAGACAGACGAACTGCGGATCGTCGACCGGCGCGAAGCCGATGAACGACGCGATGAGCTTGCTCGACGAAACGTTGCCGTTCTCGTCGTATTTCTGAGACGTGCCGGTCTTGCCGCCGACCGAATAGCCGGGGACCTGCGCGTTTCTGCCGCTGCCGCGCTCCACGACGCCGCGCAGAAGCGAACGGATCGTTTCGGACGTGCTCTTCGAAATCACCTGCCGCACGACGGTGCGCTCGTTTCGAAGCAGCACGTTGCCGTCCCGGTCGACGATCTCGGAGACGATGTACGGCTTCAGAAGCTCGCCGCCGTTGATGCAGGCGGAGAACGCCGCGCAGAGCTGCATGCCGGTGCAGCTGACGCTCTGCCCGAACCCGATGCGCGCAAGGTCGGCGTCGCGGACGTATTTCTTGTGCATGACGCTGCCGCTCGTTTCGCCCATGACGCCGCTTCCGGTCGGCTCGTCGAAGCCGAAACGGTAGATATAGTCGTAGAACGTGTCGACGCCCATTTTAAGCGCCATCGACATGAACGCCGGGTTGCAGCTGTTCGCGACGGCGTCCGCAAGGGATTCCTCGCCGTGACCGCCGGACTTCCAGCACTTGATGCGCTCGCCGCGCACCAGCAGCGAGCCGCTGCACTTGAACCGCGTCGCCTGCGTGACCGTGCCGGTCTCCAGCGCGGCCGCAAGCGTAATGACCTTGAACGCCGAGCCCGGCTCGTACGTGTCGGTGACGATGCGGTTCTTCGAAAGCTCCAGCAGCGTTTTCGCGTCGGAACGCGGCGGGTTCGAGGAGTCGAACGTCGGATACGTGCCGATCGCGAGGATCTCGCCCGTGTTCGGGTTCATCAGGATCCCCTGCACGCTCTTGGCGTTGTTGATGTAGCACGCCTCCTGCAGCGCGTTCTCGAGAATGCCCTGGTAGCCGGTGTCGGTCGTGAGAATGAGATCCGCGCCGGGGATCGGGTCGATGTATTCCTCTTCGCCGCCGGGGACCGGGTTGTTGTCGCGGTCGGTGTCCGCCTTCTGATAGCCGTTCTCGCCGGCGAGATATTTGTTGTAGGTCAGCTCGACGCCGGTCTGTCCGTCGCCGTCGATGTTCGTAAAGCCGATCAGCTGCGCGTAGTAGCCGGTCTCCGGATAGTCGCGCTTGACGTCGGAATAATAGCTTACGCCGCTGCCGAGCTGCATGGAATTGAGCTTTGAAATGACTTCCTTGTCGACCTGGTCCTTGATCTTGACCTGCGACAGAAGCACGCGCTCGTGCGTCGTCTTATCCTTCTCGCGCGTTTTCGTCAGCTTTGCGTACACCACGTCGTAGTTCAGTTCCAGATACGTCGACAGGATATACGCGATGCGCTCGCGGTCGGACTCCTGAATGTTCTGCGGATTCACGCAGACCTGATACGTCGTGTACGACGACGCGAGCACCGTGCCGTTGCGGTCGAGGATGCGGCCGCGCTCCGCCTTGACGGAGGTAACGCGCGTCCACTGGCGCATCGCCTTCTGCGTCCAGTTCTGCCCCTTGATGACGGACACGTCAAACAGCTTTCCGATGACGAGCAGAAACGCGACGGCGGAAAGGAGCATGGCGACGAGCAGTTTTCTTTTTTGCGGTGCGATCCGTACTTTCGGCGCGCCGGAGCGGCGCTTTTTTCGTCTTGCGCGCACGCCGGCGGTCCGGAGGATCCGCAGTCGCGGAATCTTCATGGTTCATCTCCGTTCGGTGCGGGGGTCGAAGGCGCGGCCGTATCCGGCGCTGCCGTTCCCGGCGCGGCCGTGTCCGACGCGTAATCGTCGCTTCCCCTGTACCAGTTCATCGTCATGCCGAGGGTGCGGCAGACGTCGTTGATCGTTGCAAAGTCGTTCATGGAGCTCTGCGTTTTTTTGAGCTGGGAGATCTGCTCGTTGAGCGTGTCGATCTCCTTGTTGACGGCGTTCGTATTGCTGACGATGCGCGCGTAATCCGCCGCGCCGAACAGCGCGAACAGCGCGGTCGCGGCGATCACGAACACCGAGAGCAGGATCAGGATCTTGCTCGCGGACGTCAGCCGGACTTCGGTGCGGGCGGCGCGTTTTTTGCGCGGCTGCCGCGTCGGCTGCGGGCGGATCGGCATCGACGAATCCTCCAGAACGGGCGTGGGATTGCCCGTCTGGGTCGGCGAATAGATCCGGGTCTTTGCGCCGCCGGATTTCTGCCGCTCGTCGTTGAACCGAACGTCCATGCCGATGCTCCTTTCTAATCAATATGACCCCGTTTCGGGATCGATGCGCACGATCGCCCTGAGCTTTGCGCTCGTCGCGCGCGGGTTCGCTTTCTGTTCCGCCTCCGACGCGACCAGCGGATGGCGCGTCAGGACCTTTGCGGTGGGTTTTCTGCCGCAGATGCACACCGGCGCCGATTTCGGGCAGATGCAGGGATTCTCAAACGAGCGGAACGCGTTTTTCACGATGCGGTCCTCGAGAGAATGAAACGTCAGGATCGCAAGCCGTCCGCCCGGCTTCAGAAGGTCGTGCGCGGAACGGACCGCGTCCTCCAGCCCGTCGAGCTCGCCGTTGACCGCGATGCGGATCGCCTGAAAACAGCGCCGCGCCGGATGCTGCGGCTCGTTGCGGAACTTCGCGGGGATCGCGCTTTTGATCAGCTCCGCAAGCTCCGTCGTCGTTTCGATCGGAGAGACCGCGCGCTGCCGAACGATGCGCTGCGCGATCTTTGCGGAGAACTTCTCCTCGCCGTATGCAAAGAAGATGCGGCGCAGTTCGTCCTCCGGCCACTCGTTGACGACGGTTTTCGCCGTGAGCGGCGCGCTTCGGTCCATGCGCATGTCCAGCGGCGCCTCCGCCTTGTAGGAGAAGCCGCGTTCGCGCGCGTCGAGCTGATGCGAGCTGACGCCCAGATCCAGCAGGATTCCGTCGACCGCCGTCACGCCGCGCGCCGCGAGCAGCGCTTTCATGTCGAAAAAGTTGCCCTTGATCGCGGTGAAGCGATCGCCGAAGCGGGAAAGCCGTTCGCCAGCCGCCTTCAGCGCGTCGTCGTCGCGGTCGATGCCGAAAAGCCTGCCGGTTTCGGGCATGGCGGAAAGCACCGCCTCCGCGTGGCCGCCGCCGCCCAGCGTTCCGTCCGCGAAAATGCCGCCGCGCGACGGCTCGAGAAGCGTCAGAACTTCCGAAACCATGATCGGAACGTGATGAAATCCGGTCTCCATGCGGCTCCTTTCTCCGAAACGGTACACTTCCACATATATATACATCGTAGATTATACACCAATCGTTCCGGCTTGTCATCCCATAATTGCGTCCGGAAAGCAAATTTTCTATGAAATATGAATAAACCGTAAATATGGCGGAGAAAATCCTCTCATCCACAACATATTGTGGTATAATGACGGGTACTAAAAAACGGAGGCAGAATATGGAAGAATATTCCGTCAAAAATATAACGGTCATGGAGGGGCTTGACGCGGTGCGTATGCGTCCCGGCATGTATATCGGCTCGACCGGTCTGCCGGGGCTCCATCACCTGCTCTGGGAGATCGTGGACAACGCGATCGACGAGGCGGCGAACGGCTACGCGGACGAGATCACCGTGACGCTGCACCGCGACCATTCGGTCACGGTCACCGACAACGGACGCGGCATCCCGACCGGGATCCACGAGAAGCTCGGCGTCTCCGGCGTCGAGGTCGTTTTCACGCAGCTGCACGCCGGCGGCAAGTTCGGCAACGCGGCGTACTCGTATTCCGGCGGTCTGCACGGCGTCGGCGCTTCGGTCGTCAACGCGCTTTCGCGCTGGCTGACCGTCGAGGTCTATCACGAAAACCGCGCCTACCGCATGGAGTTCGAGAGCGTCGAAAACGAAGAGGGCAAGATCGTTTCCGGAAAGCCGAAGTATCCGCTGACCGAGATCGGCCGCACCCGCAAGCAGGGCACGGTGGTGACGTTTTTGCCCGACGACCGCGTGTTCGAAACGATCGACATGCAGTATTCGGTCGTCATGAAGCGGCTTCGCGAGCTTGCGTACCTGAACCGCGGCCTGAAGCTCGTGCTGGACGATCAGCGCGAAAAGCAGAAGCACGCCGAGTTCAAATTCGACGGCGGTCTAAGCGACTTCGTGCGCTACATCCAGGAGGACAAGACCGCGCTGTACGACCCGCCGATCCACATCGAGGGCGAGTCGAACGGCATCCGCGTGGAGGCGGCGATCGTGCACAACGACGAATACGCCGAAACGATCGCGTCGTACGTGAACAACATCCCCACCACCGAGGGCGGCACGCACGAGACCGGCTTCAAGGCGGCGCTCACGAAGATCTTCAACGATTACTGCCGCAAGAACGGCATCCTGAAGGACAAGGACCCGTCGCTCGCAGGCGAGGATTTCCGCGAGGGCATGACGGCGGTGCTGTCGCTCAAGATGCGCAGCGTGCAGTTCGAGGGGCAGACCAAGACGAAGCTCGGCAACACCGAAGCGCGGCCCGCGGTCGAAGCGGTGCTCCAGCAGACGCTCGTGCCGTGGCTGGAAAACCTCAAGAACGCGAACAGCGCGAACCTGATCGCCGAAAAGGCCGTGAAGGCGGCGAAGGCGAGAAGCGCGGCGCGCAAGGCGAAGGAAAACGCGCGCGAAAAGAACAAGCTCGAAAACGCGCCGCTCGTCGGAAAGCTTTCGAGCTGCACCGGACGCGACTATTCCGTAAACGAGCTGTTCATCGTGGAGGGCGATTCCGCGGGCGGCAGCGCGAAGCAGGGCCGCGACCGCAAGTTCCAGGCGATCCTGCCGCTTCGCGGCAAGCCGCTGAACGTCGAAAAGAAGCGCCTCGATCAGGTCCTGCAGAACGACGAGTTCCGTTCGATCATCACGGCGCTCGGAACGGGCATCGGCGACGATTTCGACATCTCCTCGCTGAAATACAACAAGATCATCATCCTCGCCGACGCGGACCAGGACGGCGCGCACATCCGCGCGATCCTGCTGACGTTCTTCTACCGCTATATGCGCCCGCTCATCACCGAGGGGCACGTGTACATCGGCATGGCGCCGCTGTACCGCGTGCAGAAGGCGAACCAGCCGCCGATCTACTGCTACGACGACCCGGCGCTGAAGGCCGCGATGCGGAACATCTCCGGCAAGAACTACACGCTGCAGCGCTACAAGGGCCTCGGCGAGATGAACCCGGAGCAGCTTTGGGAAACGACGATGAATCCGCAGGGACGCAGGCTTACGCGCGTCACGATCGAGGACGCCGCGGAGGTCGAGCACCTCGTGACCGTGCTGATGGGCGACAAGGTGCAGTCCCGCAAGGAGTACATCTTCGAGTACGCGGACTTCAACCGGTCCAGCGCGGTGTTTGAAAAGATCAAGGAGTAAGCCATGGCAAAGACGACGACACCCACCCTGCCCGAGACCATCCTCTTAAAGAGCATGGACGAGGTCATGCACGATTCGATGATGCCGTACGCCGAGCACGTCATCCTCGAGCGCGCACTCCCGCGCGTCGAGGACGGTCTGAAGCCCGTGCAGAGACGCATCCTCTATACCATGATGGAGCTGGGGCTTTCCCCCGACAAGCCGCACCGCAAGAGCGCGCGCATCGTCGGCGACTGCCTCGGCAAATACCATCCGCACGGCGACAGCTCGGTGTACGACGCGATGGTGCGTATGGCGCAGCCGTTCAACATGGGCGCCACGCTCGTCGACGGACACGGCAACTTCGGTTCGGTCGACGGCGACTCCGCCGCGGCGATGCGATACACCGAAGCCCGCATGACCGACGCGGCGCTGCTGCTCCTGAAGGACATCGACAAGGACACGGTCGACTATACGTGGAACTTCGACGACACCCTGAAGGAGCCGACGCTGCTGCCCGGACGGTTCCCGAACCTGCTGGTCAACGGCGCGAACGGCATCGCGGTCGGTCTTGCGACCTCGATCCCGCCGCACAATCCCGTCGAGGCGATCGACGCGGTCGTGGCGGTGCTGGACAATCCGCGCATCAAGATCCCGGATCTTCTGAAGATCATGCCCGCGCCGGACTTCCCGACCGGGGGATTCCTGCTCGACTCGCCGGAGATCGCGCAAAGCTACGAAACGGGCCGCGGCAAGCTTATCATGCGCGCGCGCACGCACTTTGAAGAGGTCAGGAACGGCAAGACGCGCATCGTCATCGACGAGTTCCCGTATCAGATCAACAAGGCCGCGTGCCTCTCGAAGATCCTGGAGCTCACGCAGGAGAAAAAGGCGCTGTTCTCCGCCGTCTCCGACATCCGCGACGAGTCCGACCGCACCGGCACGCGCGCCGTCATCGAGATCAAGAAGGACGGCGATCCGGAGCGGATCCTGCAGCTGCTGTTCAAATACTCCGACCTGCAGTGCACGTTCGGCGCGAACTACGTGGCGATCGCCGACGGCAAGCCGCAGCAGCTGAATCTCAAACAGATCATCGAATACTACGTGCGGCATCAGCGCAACGTCGTGACGCGCCGCACGAAGACCGAGCTTGAGATCGCAAGGAAGCGCTGTCACATCCTGGAAGGCCTGATGGTCGCGGTCAACAACCTCGACCGCGTGATCCGGCTGATCCGCGCCAGCAAGTCGCCGAAGGAAGCGCGCGAAGGCCTCATGAAGACCTTCTCGCTCACCGAGATCCAGGCGCAGGCGATCCTCGATCTGCGGCTGCAGAAGCTCACGAATCTCGAGCTTCTGGCGATCGAAAAGGAATATAAGGAAGTCAAAAAGCTGATCGCGGAGCTCGAAGCGATCCTCGCCTCCGACACGAAGCTCGTGCATCTCATCAAAAAGGAGCTTCTGGAGGTCCGCAAGACGTTCGACGGCAAGCGCAGGACGCAGATCATTTCGGCCGACGCCGAGGTCGAACCCACGACGAACGAGCCGGAGACCGTCGAGGAGATGGTCGTCGCGGTCTGCGCCGATCTGAAGATCCGCAAGTGCCTGAAAAAGCAGTTCAATCTTTCGCAGATCCGCGCCGACAAGCCGGAGCGCATCCTCGAGCTCAACAGCAACGAGAGTATCCGCCTGTTCACGAACCGCGGCGCCATGCTGAACCTGAAGGTCAGCGACATTCCGGAGACCCGTCCGAGCTCGCGCGCTGCGAATCTCGTCAGCATCGTGGAGCTCGAAAAGGGCGAAACGATCGTCGGCGCCTTCCCCGACCGCGACGAGGGCAGCTATCTGTTCTGTACGACCGGCGGCATGGTGAAGCGGTCGAAGGCCGCGGACTACCGCGTACGCGGCAAGCGCACGGCGGCGCTGAACCTCAAGGACAAGGACGCGCTTCTGGGCGCGTACCCGATGCCGCGCATGGACATCATGCTCGTGACCGAACACGGCATGTGCATCCGCTTCGCCTCCGACTCCGTGCCGGAGACCGGACGCGCGGCGGCGGGCGTCATCGGCATCAAGCTGGAGCCGAAGGACCGCGTCATGGCGTGCATGCCGGTCGGCGACGAGGGCGAGCTGATCGTGCTCACCGACCGCGGCTTCGGCAAGCGCAGCTTCCTCTTCGACTACGAGCTGCAGGGCAGAAACGGCAAGGGCGTCAAGACCTTCGATTTCCGCAAAAACGGCAGCAACGGCACGCGCATCGCGTACGCCGGAACCGTGCAGCAGCCCTTCACCCTCGTGATCGAACAGCGCCACGGCGCAAAGACGCCGATCAACACCGAACAGATCCACATCGAGCCGAAAGGCAGCAAGGGCGAAATGCTCCTTGCGGTCGTGCTCGACGACGACGTCATCTCGGCGTACCGCACCGACGACTGATCCGAATCGACGGAAATACTGCGCACCCGATCCCGGTCGGGTGCGTTTTTTCACGGCATTTTGAAAGAATTGTGACACGAAAGCAAACTCCTGCCGGAACGTATTGCATATTTGCAAAACTGTGCTATGATTAGTTTAGCACTCGGAGGTTGAGAGTGCTAAAACGAATTTGACGGCAAGATCCGTTTCGATAAGGAGGCGAAGCATATGAATGCAAACCGATTCACACAAAAATCTCTGGAAGCGATCCAGAGCGCGCAGCAGTTTGCGGACGCGAACCGCAACACGCAGGTGGAGCCGATCCATCTTCTGAAGGCGCTGACCGACGAGCGCGAGGATCTGAACGCGCAGCTTTTAGGCTCCATGCAGGTGGACCTGAACGCGTTTTCGAGCGCGGTCGACCGCGCGATCGAGGGTCTTCCGACCTACGCCGGCGACGGGCAGCAGGCGGGCGCGGCGCCGACGGTATCGCGCGTGCTCGTCGAGGCCGACGCGCAGGCGAAGCGCATGGGCGACGCGTACGTTTCCGTCGAGCATCTGATGCTGGGACTGCTGGAAAAGCCGGACGAAACGCTGAAAAAGCTGTTCCGCACGTTCAGCGTCACGAAGGACGCGTATCTGTCCGCGCTGAAGGCGGTGCGCGGCAACCGGCAGGTGAACACCGACAATCCCGAAGGCACCTATGACGTGCTGAAAAAGTACGGGCAGGACCTCGTGGAGCTTGCGCGCGCGCATAAGCTCGACCCGGTCATCGGCCGCGACAACGAGATCCGCAGCATCATCCGGATCCTTTCGAGAAAGACGAAGAATAACCCGTGCCTGATCGGCGAACCGGGCGTCGGCAAGACGGCGATCGCCGAGGGGCTCGCGCTGCGCATCGTGCGCGGCGACGTGCCCGACAATCTGAAGGACCGCAGCATCTTCTCGCTCGACATGGGCGCTCTGGTCGCGGGCGCGAAGTACCGCGGCGAATTCGAGGAGCGTCTGAAGGCCGTGCTCGAGGAGATCAAAAAGAGCGACGGCAAGATCATTCTGTTCATCGACGAGCTGCACACCATCGTCGGCGCGGGCAAGACCGAGGGCGCGATGGACGCGGGCAACCTCTTAAAGCCGATGCTCGCGCGCGGCGAACTGCACTGCATCGGCGCGACGACGCTCGACGAGTACCGCAAGTACATCGAGAAGGACGCGGCGCTCGAACGTCGGTTCCAGCCGGTCATGGTCGAGGAGCCGAGCGTTGAGGACACGATCTCGATCCTCCGCGGTCTCGAGGAGCGCTACGAGGTCTTCCACGGCGTGAAGATCCACGACGCGGCGCTGATCGCGGCGGCGACGCTTTCCGACCGGTACATTTCCGACCGGTTTTTGCCCGACAAGGCGATCGACCTCGTCGACGAGGCGTGCGCGCTGATCAAGACCGAGATGAACTCGATGCCGAGCGAGATGGACGAAAAGATGCGCCGCATCATGCAGCTCGAGATCGAGGAAACGTCCCTGAAGCAGGACGACGATCCGAAGTCCAAGGCGCACCTCCAGGAGATCGAAAAGCAGCTGAGCGAACAGCGCGACGAATTCAACGCGATGAAGGCGAAGTGGGAAGCCGAAAAGGTCGAGATCTCGAAGGTGCAGTCGCTGCGCTCCGAGATCGAATCCGTCAGCAACGAGATCACCGCGGCGGAGAACGCCTACGACCTCAACAAGGCGGCGGAGCTGAAGTACGGCAGGCTTCCGCAGCTTCAGAAGGAGCTCGCAGACGCCGAAGCGAAGAACGCGACGCGGGAAAACACGCTGCTGCGCGACCACGTCACCGAGGATGAGATCGCGCAGATCGTATCCCGCTGGACCGGCATTCCGGTGTCGAAGCTGCTCGAAAGCGAGCGGAAGAAGCTCCTGCATCTCGACGAGGTGCTGCACCGCCGCATCGTCGGACAGGACGACGCGGTGAGCCGCGTGTGCGACGCGATCCTCCGGTCGCGCGCCGGCATCCAGAACCCGAACCGGCCGATCGGCTCGTTCCTGTTCCTCGGTCCCACCGGCGTCGGCAAGACGGAGCTGTGCAAGGCGCTCGCCGAAGCGCTGTTCGACAGCGAGCGGAACATGGTCCGCATCGATATGAGCGAATACATGGAGCAGTACTCCGTGGCGCGGCTCATCGGCGCGCCTCCGGGCTACGTCGGCTACGACGAGGGCGGTCAGCTGACCGAAGCGGTCCGCAGAAAGCCGTACGCGGTCGTGCTGTTCGACGAGGTCGAAAAGGCGCATCCGGACGTGCTGAACGTGCTGCTGCAGGTGCTCGACGACGGACGCATCACCGACGGTCAGGGACGGACGGTCGATTTCAAGAACACGATCATCATCCTGACCTCGAACATCGGCTCCGACACGCTGCTCGAGGGCATGGACGCCGAAGGGCGTCTGCGCCCGGGCGTCGAGGACTGGGTCCGCAACGAGCTGAAGACGCGCTTCCGCCCCGAGTTCATCAACCGTCTCGACGAGATCGCGTTCTTCAAGCCGCTCACCGGCGAGAACCTCAAAAACATCGTCGAGCTGCTGTTCAAGGACCTCGAAAAGCGGCTCGCGTCGAGAAACTACCGGCTCGAGGTCACCGAAGCCGCGAAGGCGTATATCGTGGAGAACGGCTCCGATCCGCAGTTCGGCGCGCGTCCGCTGAAGCGGTTCCTCCAGTCGCACGCGGAATCGCTGCTTGCGCGGCACATCATCCGCGAGTCCCCCGCCGAGGGCACGCTTCTGACCCTCGACGCGAACGAAACGGGACTGTTCGTGCGATAACAAGACAGAAAAAACAGGCTGAGGATACTCAGTCTGTTTTTTTATTCTGCGCCGAAGGGATCCCGGATCGCCTCAGACGAAATACTTTTTCACGAACGGGATCTGATTCAGGATCAGCGACACAACGAAGGACGCCAGGAACACGAGGATCGTGATCACCGGAACGGACAGATACGGGTTGAACGTGATCGTATCAAGCCCGAGCGCCTTGAACGCGTCGATCAGGATCGGATGAACGAGATAGACGCCGAAGGTGGCTTTGGACAGCACGGTGATCGCCTTCTGCGCACGAGCGGAGTACGGACGCTGAAGAAGCCCCTTTCCGAGCAAAAACACGCCGCACGACGTCATGGCCACGTTGACGGTTTCGTCCTGATAGAACAGAACGATCTTGTGCTGCAGACGGAAATCCAGCAGGTAATAATTGATCCGTTTCGTCAGCAGGACCGTCGCCGCCGTGCCGGCGATCACGAGCGCCGCGGCAAGAGCGGTTCTTCTTTTCGTCAGTTCGATCCGGTCCAGCCAATATCCGAGAACAAAATAGAACGAATAGCCGAACGGCAGATACAGATACGCCTGATCCCATACGCTCTGCACAAACGCCGCCGAATTCGGACGGAACACGGCAAGGATCGCGACCGTCTGCGGAACGACGATGCCGACCAGGAAGGAAAGGATCAGAAAATAGCGCAGCAGCGTCCTGTTCCGAACGACGGGACGCAGGAACGGGACGATCATGTAAAGCCCGACGATCATGTACAGATACCAAAGATGGTAATGTCCCTTGATCGCTTCTTTGACCGCGTCGGAAAGCGGCGTTCCCCGATACAGGGAGATCGCCGCATACAGCGCCGACCAGAAGAGAAACGCCGTCACGATACGAAGGACGTATTTCCCGTAAATGCTCCTGATCGGGCGGTCCTTGGACAGAAACAGCGCGCCGCTGATCATGGCGAACAGCGAGACCGCAAAGCGAACGCTGCCGTCGTACAGGTTGAACGCACGCCATTCGGGCGTCTTCAGCTTCACGTAAAACCAATGCTGCGCCGAGACGTGCAGCATGACCACGGCGAACGCCGCGATGATCTTCAGCACGTCGAAACAGATCTGCCGGTCTTTCGAAACGATCGGCTCAAGGCTGTTTTGTTCCGTGTTTTTCATGGGATCGCCTCCTCTCCCGGCGTCCGAAGATCAAAAGGAGGACCCGGGCAGGGTCCTCCCGATCCGTTTCTCAGTATTTGCGGAACAGGACCTCGGAATTCGGTCCGTAGTACTGAACGTGCGACGTGGTGCTCAGATTCTTCGTCCAGTTGTACACACAGCTGTAAACGTAATCGTACAGCTCTTTGACCGTGATCTCTTTGTTCTTGTTCTTGTCCGCAGGCATCGACCCCGTATACGCGCCGTTCGGATATTTGCAGCCCATTCCTTTCAGGATCGCCGAGCCGATTGCGTGTCCGCGGTACCATGTGCCGTCGATGTAAGCGATATCTCTGTCCCAGCCGCCTTCCCAGCCGACCTCGTCCTTCGCCGCCGCGGTGAGAACGATGAACTTGCTCTGCCGGAGCTCGCCGGACCGCGTGCCGCTCTGTCCGCCCTCCGGTTCAAGATAGTAACCGGAGAACGCGTCGATGATCTCCTGGTTGTAGGCCTCCGGATCGATCGTTTCGCCGTCTGCACCGTCGGACGTTGCGATCGCGTTGCCGCTGAAGCAGCTGCTGATGATCACGATCACGCGGCCCTTGACCCCGGACAGCGCTTCGGCCAATTCCGAGAACGTGATATAGTTTCCTTCCACCGTGCAGAGCGCGCCCTGATACGTCGCGTTTCCGCCCGCATTGGCGCCGTGTCCGGCGAAATAGAACAGCGAGACGTCGTAGTCGTTCGCGGCGGCAAACGTCGTTTTGATCCCGTTCAGGATCTGCGTCTTCGTCGCGTCATGCAGCTTCGTGCAGGTGAATTTGTTGGAAAGACCCGAGAGCATGCCGGCGATCGCGTCGGCGTCGTTGCCGCTGCCGGGCAGGTCGTTTTCCGATTCGTAATCCGATTCGCCGACCAGCAGCGCGCGGTACTTGCTGTTCGTGACCGTCTGCCCGCTGCCGGGCTTCATCGACAGCACGTTCGACCAGGCGCCGTAGTACTGCGAGCCTTCAAAATTCTGATAGGAGCGGAGGCAGACGTAATACGTCGTGCCGTTCTTGAGCGAAGGAATATTGATCGAGCCCTGCGCGGGATCGCTGACCCAGACCGACTTGACGTTCTCCGTGAACGACGCGTTCGTCGCGTACTTGATCTGATACCCGGTGAATTTGTTCGACGGCGACCAGTTCACCGTGATCTGTTTGTTCCCGGCGACCAGCGATTTCAAAACGCGCGTGGTGACGCGGACCGTGGTCCTGAGCGGCCCCACCACACCGAGATTGTAGTTGTCGCCGACGTTGCCGCCGATCTGCGTGCCGGTCACCGGATCGGTGCGCTTTGCAAAGTACGCCTTGACGCCGTACTGATAGCGCGAGGTTGCGTACACGTTCGTATCGGTCCACGAAAGCTCCGTCGTATTGTTCCAGCGCTCGAACGTCGTCCACGTGCCCGTCTTGCTGCTCCACGCGCGGCGATAGATGACGTAGCCCGCCGCGCCGTTCACGGCGTCCCACGTGATTTTGATGCCGTCGTTCCGGTTCACGACCGTCGTGGTCTTCGTCGCGGGCAGGTAGATCTTGAACCAGCCGCGGATCGTGCCCGAATGCGCGCCGGTGAACGTCACGAACACGTATCCCGTGCCGGCGGCGGTATTCTCGCGGTATTCGTACGTATATCCGGACGGATCGACCGTCGTGCCGTCCGCCTTGTTCCGCACGGTAAACCGCGGCGTCTGCGCCTTGCCGTTTGCGATCACGTACGGCGTCGTGCCTTTGAACTTCACGTCGCTGCTGTTCCAGACGATCTCGGGTTCGAACGCGGCTTGTTCCTGTTCGATCATGACCGTGATGCTGCCCGTCCGATCGTTGCTGTAATACCGCGCGCCGATCCAATAGGTCTCTCCGGCATTCATCTCGTACGTGAACGAGAAATTGGTGCTTTCGTTCGAATCGTCGTTATACAGGATCGCACCGTACCCGTCCTCCAGCAGAACGCCGAGCGTGTCGTCTTCTCCGACGGAATAGACGCGATACGTTCCGCTTTCGGTCGGTCGGAAGGGATAGTACCAGATGCTGCCCTGCGTGCTGATGGTATACGTGTTTTCTCCGAGGGTCAGCTCCGGCGATCCGCTCGCGTAAGGATAATCGATCAGGACCGGGATCGATCCGGTCTGCGTTTCATCATAAAACCTCACGCCGACGTACAGAACCTCGCCGGCATCGTGATAGCCGGAACTCCGGATCGAAAAGAACCGATCGTATCCGCTGTCGTCGTCCTCAAAGGTCACGTTCAGGCTGCTGTCCGTAAGATATCCGACCGTATCCATGACGATGACGCCGTCTTCGTAATACGGCGCAAGGGAGGAAAACCAGTAATACCCGCTGATCGGGATCGTGAAGGGACGGTAGACCGTTTCACCGGGCTCGCTGACCGTGAACCAGTTTACGCCGAGGCGAAGCGCGGAGTCGTCGATCCGTCTGGTTCCTTCCGAAACGGCCGGCATTGCGTCCGCGTTTTTTTCCGTCAGGGAAAGACCCTGCGGAATACAGATCTCCGGCACGCATTTGCCGTCCGAAGCGTCCTCCTCCGGGACCTCGGTCCGTTCCGGTATGCGGTCCGGATCGTTTGCCGGTTCTTCCGCCCGCTCCGCCGACGCGGCCGGGATCAGCGCAAGAAGCATCACAAGGCTCAGCAGGAGCGCAAGGATCGTTTTCCGTCTCTGTTTCATGTTCCCATTCCCCTTTTGCAATTTATATCCGTACGGTCTCCCGAAACGGACCGCACAATCTCCTATGTAAAAATTTACCGCATCGGACGGCGTTTGTCAAGAAAACGCGGCGCGCTTCCGTCATTTGAAACGGTGCAGGAAACCGCGCATTCTTAAAAAATGTACTTTGATTTTCATTCGTATTGTATTATACTATAAACAAACTATCCGCAGTATGGTCGGTTTTGTACACGGATAGTCCAAAAAGGAGCATATTAGGGGGTAAAGAGATGGAAACCAAACCGAAACTCTCGCTCATGAGCAAGATCTCCTACGGTCTCGGCGCAGTGGGCAAGGACATGGTCTACATGCTTTCGGCAAGCTATGTTCTGTACTATTTCCAGGACGTCCTGGGAAGCCGGTTCTCCGACGCCGGCCGTACGGCGATCACCGTCGCAATGGGCGTCATCCTGCTCGTTGCGCGTATCTTCGACGCGTTCAACGATCCGCTGATGGGCGTCATTGTCGCAAAGACCAAGACCCGCTGGGGCAAGTTCCGTCCGTGGCTTCTGATCGGTACGCTGACGAACGCCGTCATCCTGTTCCTGATGTTCGCCTGCCCTCCGTCGATCAATCAGCCGGGCGGCATTATCGCGTATGCGGCGATCTTCTATATCCTGTGGGGCGTGACCTACACGATGATGGACATCCCGTACTGGTCGATGATCCCGGCGTTCACCGAGGGCGGCAAAGAGCGTGAAGGGCTCACCACGCTGGCGCGTTCCTGCGCGGGCGTAGGCAGCGCGATCATCACCATTCTGACCATGAAGATCGTCCCCGTGCTCGGCAGAATGTTCGGCGCGGCGGAAGGCGACGTCGAGCTCGTCGGCTTCAAATGGTTCGCTTTGATCGTTGCGGTTATCTTCATCATCTTCACGATCCTCACCTGCGTCTTCGTCAAGGAGAAATCCACGGTCGAGATGAAGACCGTCTCCGTCAAGCAGATGTTCAAGGCGCTGGTCAAGAACGATCAGGCGATGGTTGCGGTCATTGCGATCGTGCTCATCAACACCGCGATCTACATCACCTCAAACCTCGTTATCTACTTCTTCAAGTATGACTTCGGCGGCACGAGCTGGCACGACGATTACGTCCTGTTTAACACGTTCGGCGGCGCGGTGCAGATCCTGTCCATGATGCTGCTCTACCCGCTGCTCCGCAACGTGATCAAGATGAGCAACACGAAGATCTTCTACACCTGCCTCGGCATGGGCATCTTCGGCTACGCGGTGCTGCTCGTTCTCGCGATCGTCGGAATGGGCAACGTGTTCGTGCTGTTCGTTCCGGGCTTCTTCATCTTTGCGGCAAGCGGCCTTCTGAACATTCTGACGACCGTCTTCCTTGCGAACAGCGTCGATTACGGTCTTCTGAAGAACGGCACCAGCGACGAGTCCGTCATCTTCTCGATGCAGACCTTCGTCGTCAAGCTGGCCAGCGGCGTCGCGGCGTTCGCGGCTTCGATCTGCCTGGCGATCGCGAATCTGCAGTCCGGCACGGACGTCTCTGAAGCGGATGCGATCAAAGACTTCTCGGAAGGCGTTTCCACCGCGCAGAAGATGGGCCTCCGCCTGACCATGACGATCATCCCGATCATCGGTCTCGTCGTCGCGATCCTCTGGTTCCGCAAGAAGTTCATCCTGACCGACGAAAAGGTGCTTGAGATCTCCGAACAGGTCAAGGAGCTCAAGCAGAACAATGCGGAATGAGGTCCGGCATGGATAAGACGAGTGTCATCTTCGGCAATCCGATCGACAAAAAGACCGTAAAGAAGGCCGAAAAGAGCAAGGCGAAATTCCTGAAAAAGTTCGGCGACGACACGAAGACGGAATACCATCTCGGGCTCAAGCCGATCGACGAGATCAAGGAGATCAAACTTCAGAATCTCGTGCTTTCGGATCAGCCGCTGGAGCTTCCGGAAAACGCCGTCATCGTCGGCAACATCCGCATGGGCTTCGGTCACTACCGCATCGCGATGGCGATCGCGTCGTGCGCGCAGGCGCTCGGCAGAACGCCGGTGTGGATGGACCTCGCTTCGTTCGACGCGACCGGCTCCAAGATGATCCGGCACCAGAACGACCTCTACTCGACGGGCTCGAAGCTCTCGCAGAAGATCGGTCTGTTCAACAAGCTCGTGTGGGAGCCGCTGAACAGCGAAGGGTTCCGCAAGATCACGTACAACGCGGCGGATCAGAAGAACTCCGAGCTTTTGGCGCCGCTGTATCACGATCTGCCGAAGGACGTGCCGTACATCGGCACGCACGTATGGCCGAGCCAGGGCGCGGTGCACGCGGGGCTTACGCACGTTGTGAACGCGATCCCCGACAACTGGCCGATGGGTCTGCACCTCGCGGAGGGCGCGATCCATACCGTGCAGACGCCGTTCGCCTACCTCGGCTATAAGAAGCTGAACGGCTTTGCGAAAAACGCGCTCAGGCCGATGCCGGACGGCGATCTGTACTGCGTCGGGCATTACATCGACCACGAGCTCGTCGAAAACGTCGAGCACGACTGCGCGAAGCGCGTGGAGCGCCTCGAAACCGGCGCGCCGGTCCGCTTCCTCATGACGGTCGGCGGCGCGGGCGCGGGCGGCGATCTGTACCTTGCGATGGCGAAGCACCTGCTGCCGTACGTGAAGGCGGGCAAGGCGGAGCTGTGGATCAACTTCGGCGATCATCTCGCCATGTGGGAGGTGTTCCAAAAGAAACTGCCCGAGCTCACGAATCAGACGAAGACGTTCTTCAACGACTACACGGGGCTGTCCGCGTGGGCGGAAACGCTCGACGCGCCGACGAAGGCCGGCATCACGGCGTTCTGCAACGACGACATCTTCGAGGCGGTCTACTCGACGAACCTGCTGATGCGGAAAGCGGACGTGCTGATCACGAAGCCTTCCGAGCTCGCGTTCTACCCCGTTCCGAAGCTCATGATGCGGCACATCGGCGGTCACGAGGTCTACGGCGCGATCTACGCGCGTGAGATGGGCGACTCGACCTTCGAGTGCGAAACGCCCGAGGCGCTGTGCGACATGATCGACACGCTGATCGGCGACAAGGCGATCTTAAAGCAGCTCAATAAGCGCATCGTCGAACTCAAGAACGCGGGCGTATACAACGGCGGCTACGAGGTCGTGAAACTCGCGATCGAAGGACGCAAATAAACCAAAACCGAAAAAGGACCCGATTCTTCGGGTCCTTTTTTTGATGGCGTGTTATTTCCGCTCGTTGATATAGCGGCAGGCGGCAAGCGCGGCGGTCGCGCCGTCCGCAACGGCGGTGGTGAGCTGACGCACGAACTTCGAACGGCAGTCGCCCGCGACGTACACGCCCGGCGTTTCGGTGAGGCACTGCTCGTCGGTGTCGAAATAGCCGTATTGATTGAGCTTCGCAAGATCCCTGAACGGCTCGTTTTCGGGGATCAGACCGATCGCCACGAACAGACCGTCGCACGCGACTTCGCGCTTCTGCCCCGTCGTGCGGTTTTCGACCTCGACGCCCGCGAGCGCGTCGCCGTTCTTCAGAAGCTTGTTGATCTTCAGGTTCGTCATAACGCGCACGTTTTTGCGCGATTCGAGCACCTGCTGCAGCTTCTGTTCGCCGGTGAGCATCGGCAGGTCCTGCAGAATGACGACCTCCTTGCATTTTTCCGCAAGCAGGATCGCTTCCTGCAGCGCGGAGTTGCCGCCGCCCGCGACGCAGACGGTGCGGCCGGAATAGAAATCGCCGTCGCATACGGCGCAGAACGAGATGCCTTCGCCGACGAGCTCGTTTTCGCCCTCGAGCCCCAGCATGCGGTGCTTGACGCCGGTCGCGATCACGACGGTCAGCGCCTCGTAGACGCCGCCCTCTTCGGTCTCGACGATCTTGAGATCGCCCTCGGTTTTGATCGCGATCGCGCGCTCGAGCTCGATGTCCGCGCCCTGATGCAGGATCTGCTCAAGGAAGCGGTCCGCGAACTCGTTGCCGCTCATCTGGATCGTGCCCGGATAGTTTTCGACCTTCGGGGAGTGCGTGATCTGCCCGCCGAAGCCGTGCTTTTCGAGCACCAGAACCGTCTTGCCGTTGCGCAGCGCGTACAGCGCCGCCGTCATCCCGGCGGGCCCGCCGCCGATCACGATCATATCGTACATGGAATACCTCCCAAAACCCGTAAAGATGTGAGATTCTCCGCAGGGGAACTGCGGAGAATCGTGCGGTTCGATGTGAAAGGGCTTACGCGTCCTTATGCATCAGCCAGCCCTTGATCTCGGAGACGCCGCGGTACTTTTCGACGCCGTCGTCCTTGAGAAGCACGAGCGTGGGCGCCTGCTTGACGCCGTACTGCTCGACGAGCTCCTTCTCCTCGTTCGCGTTGAGCGCGGTGAACGCGATCCCCGCCTTTTCCAGCAGCATCGTCGCCGCCTTGCAGTTCGGGCAGGTGGGCGTCTTGAACAGGATCGCCTTCGGCGCTTCCGCCTGCATGACCGGCGCGGCCGGCGCGCAGCAGGGGGATTCCTCGAGCGCTTCCTGTGCCGCTTCGGCAACGGTGTCGACGGGCGCGGGGTTCGGGCCCTGATGCGTCAGGTGCGAACGGCCGATGTTGTAGACCTTGCGGTCTTTGAATTCCTGCGCCTTGCCGTCGTTCCAGTTCTGGACCGGACGGTAGTAGCCGGTGATCCGGCTGTAGACCTCGGTCTTGCCGCCGCAGATCGGGCAGGTGAAGTGCTCGCCCGTGATGTAGCCGTGGTCCTTGCAGACCGAGTACGTCGGCGACATCGTGTAGTACGGAAGCTTGTAGTTCTCCGCGATCTTGCGGACGAGGTTCGCGGCCGCTTTCCAGTCGGGCAGCTTCTCGCCGAGGAAGGCGTGGAACACGGTGCCGGAGGTGTAAAGCGTCTGCAGATCGTCCTGGATGTCCAGTGCGGAGAAGATGTCCTCGGTGTAGCCGACCGGCAGGTGCGACGAGTTCGTGTAGTACGGCGTGCCGTTCATGTTCGCGGTGATGATATCCGGATACTTGGACTTGTCGTGCTTCGCGAAGCGGTACGTCGTGGATTCCGCGGGGGTCGCCTCGAGGTTGTACAGGTCGCCGTACTTCTCCTGATAGTCGGAGAGGCGCTCGCGCATGTGGTTCAGCA
>CAMKES010000008.1 GCA_946411635.1 uncultured Clostridia bacterium
AGGGCGACACCGCGATCAAGAACGCGAAGGCTTACTACAACAACGACAAAGCGGGTCAGCCCATGTTCGCGCAGTACCTTCCTGCCAACATCGAAGGCGCCGACATGTACTTCTCTCTGGACGAGATCCCCCTCTTCCTGGGCGACGGTTCCATCAAGGAGTACTATGAGGCGGGCTACACCAGCTACTGGACCTATCCTGAGGGCCACGAGAAGGCCGGCACCAGCATCTATGACGAGATGCGGGCTTACATCGATGCCCATGATGCGGAAGATGGCTTCACCGACGGCTTTGTCAAGGTCGAAGTCGGCGACGATCTGTACAACATGATCCTTGCCAGCACCCTCAACTTCTCCGGCAACGACGAGAGCAACGTCCCCGAGTGGATGTTCGCCGTCACTGGTGAGTTTGCTGAAACCAAGTGGGAAGACGTCGGTCTGGTTGCAGAAGGCGACTACACCCTCTACTACATCCTCGAGACCCCGGTTTCCGAGTTCTACATGAAGTCCATGATGACCAGCAACTGGATCGTCTACGAGCCGCTCTACGAGGCGGGCAAGGAAAAGAAGGAAGACCTCGTTGCGACCAACTACGGCACCTCTGCCGAGACCTACATGTCCGCAGGTCCGTACAAGCTGGAGAGCTTCGAAGCTGACAAGCAGTTCGTTCTCACCCGCAACGAGAACTGGTACGGCTGGACCGACGGCAAGCACGTTGGCCAGTATGCGCCGACCAGCGTCGTTTACGACATCATTCCTGAGCATGCGACCGCGCTCATGGCGTTCATCAAGGGCGACCTCGATGAAATCAGCCTGACCGCTGACGACCTTGTCAACTACAAGATGTCTGAGTACCTGCTCAAGACGGATGAAACCTACACCGGCCGTTACATCTTCGCAACCGACCTCGAGAAGCTGAAAGCACTCGAAGAAGAAGCGAACGACGGCAAGAACAAGAAAGTCCTCTTCTATGACGACTTCCGCAAGGCGATCTCCCTGTCCATGAACCGTGCACAGTTCTGCGCAGACTGCACGTCCGGCTTCAAGCCCGCGTACTTCCTGCTCAACAACCTGTACTACTATGACATCGAGAACAACACCGAGTCTCAGTACCGCAACACCAAGGAAGGCCGCGACGCAGTTCTCCGTCTCTATGGCGTAGAATACGGCGAGGGCAAACAGTATGCGGATGACGTTGAAGCATATGCTTCCATCAACGGCTATGACGTCGAAGCTGCGAGAGCGCTCTTCCAGAAGGTCTATGAGCAGGCGATCGCGGACGGCAACTACACCGACGGTCAGCTCGTTCACATCCGCTGCGAAGCGTCTGCTGCTGCGATCAGCGCAGAAGACACCCGTCAGCAGGAATACCTGAACGACTTCGTCGCGGAAGCGACCAAGGGCACGGGCTTCGAAGGCAAGATCGACTTCGAGTTCCTCGGCAACATCGCAAACCGTTATGAAGACGTTGCGCTCGGCAAGATCGAAATGATCCGCGGTGCATGGGGCGGTGCGGCGTTCTATCCGTTCTCCACCATCCGCGTCTACTGCGAGCCGGACTACATGGGCGGCATGACCAAGATCCATGAGTCCTGCGGCTGGGATCCGACGGTTGAAACCATCACCATCCCGCTCAACGGCGAAGACAGAACCGAAACCATCCAGAACTGGGCAAAGGCCATCCAGCCTGCCGGCGAGTTCGGTGCGGACGAATATGCAGACCTCAGACTCTACATCCTGAGCTACATTGAGACCGCGATCCTGAGCTCCTACCAGTGCATCCCGTACGGCACGTACACCGATTGCTCGCTCTTCTCCAAGAAGATCCAGTATGCAACCGAAGATTACAACATCATGTACGGCTACGGCGGAATCCGTCTGATGAAGTTCAACTACAACGACAAGGAGTGGGCAGACTTCGTTGCCAGCCAGGGCGGCAACATCGACTACAAGTAATAATCAAATCGTTTGCCTTAAAGAAAGACATTGCAGTCTCGAAGCCGGTTTTCCGGCTTCGAGATTGCACTCTTTTAATCCTATCAGCCGCGGGCGGCTTGTAAATCTTTTGATAAGGAAAAGAGTCCTATGCGAACATTTAAATATGTTTTAAAACGATTGCTCTTTCTGGTCATAACGTTCTTCATCATCCTGACGATCACGTTCTGCCTGATTAAAACGCTGCAATCGGAAGTTCCGCTGGGTCCGCAGGGCCAGACGGAGTTGGCGAGACGTAAGGCGCTTGGTTGGGATAAGCCTGTTCTCGTCCAGTACGGAATCTATCTCCGTAATCTCTTTACCAAATTTGACATCGGTACTTCTCTGAAAGTTTCATATATGAAGCCCGTCGCGGAAGTTATCTTCGAGCGCATGCCGCCGACGATTCTTGTGAACGTGCTTTCGATTCTGTTGGGATTGCCGTTGGGAATTGTGCTGGGCATTTTTGCGGCTCTGAAAAAGAACACCTGGATCGACCACGTCGTTTCGGTCGTCATCGTTTTGTTCATATCAGTTCCATCATTCGTTCTGGCGTTCTTCCTGCAATACTTCTTATCGTTTAAACTCGGATGGTTCCCGCTGGTCATGTATTCCAAGGCCGAAGCGGGCGGTCTGTTTACGTGGAAGATGGTTTACTCCCTGATGCTTCCGATCATGGCGAGCGCGTTCTATGAGATCGCGTACTTTGCGCGTACCGTGCGTGCGGAGCTGACGGAAGCGCTCACGAGCGAGTACATGCTTCTTGCCAGAACGAAAGGCCTGACGCAGTCCAAGGCGGTTATCCATCACGCGTTGAAGAACGCGATGGTCCCGATCCTTCCCGTCGTCATCGGCACCTTCCTCGGCGTCATGGGCGGTTCCATGATTCTGGAGCGTATCTTCGCGATCCCGGGCGTCGGCGATCTGACGCTGAAAGCGCTGTCGACGCTGGACTACGACCTGTTCGTCGGCACCGCAATGTTCTATACGTTGATCGGTCTTCTCGGCGGCATCGTTACCGACCTGAGCTACGGATTCCTCGATCCGCGTATCAAGATGGGGGAGAGATAAGCTATGGCAGAGAATACTTACAAATCAATTCCGGCGGAAAAATTCCGCTTTGTGCAGGAGAATGAGAAGCTGCACGACAAGGCCCTGAAAACCAAGCCGATCGGCTATTTCAAGGACGCGTGGATCCGCTTCCGCAAGAATAAGGCGTCCGTTGCCGCGGCGATCGTTCTTGCCATCATCCTGCTGTACGCGATCATCGTTCCTTTCTTCTCCGTCTACAAGCTCGGCGAAGCGTCCGACATGACGTACAAGAAAATGACGCCCAGACTCTATATCGGAGAAACGCCGATCTTTGACGGCGCGAAGACGATGAGTCTGAACGACAAGTACCTGGTCCAGCTCGTTGCGGTCGGCATGAACGCCGAAGACCCGGAAATGGTCAAGAAGGGCCACGAGAGCTGGGAAGAGGGCGTCGGCTCCTATTACAGCCCGATCCTGTGGATCGGCGAGGAGCGCGTCGTGGAAGAAGCGGGCAAAGAGGTCACGAAGCGTGACGCCCGCGTCAGCACGTACCACATCATCGGCTTCCGCTACATGCAGGTTCCCAAAGCGGAATACGAACGGATCCTTGCATGGCAGGAGGAGAACGAGGTACAGGTGCTGTACCCGATGGTCGATCAGAACAACCCCTACTGTGAAGACGATTCGGACGCCAACTATTGGTACAAGACCAAGAAGGGCTGGCCGGTCGACGAAAACGGCAAGCGCATGGATCTGGAACAGGCCATGGAAAAGGGCGTTGTCGACAACTTCCTGCGCGACAAGGATGGCAACATCCGCTACTACAAAGAGATGGGCTCGATGTACAGCATCCGTGTTCTGTACTATAACTACTATCAGTACAAGAACGGTCATGAACCCTCCTTCGTGTTCGGTTCCGACGGCGGCGGCTACGACATCGCGACCCGTATGGCATACGGTCTGCGCACGTCGTTCATCCTTTCGTTCGGCGTTGCGATCGTCTGCTTCGTTTTCGGCGCGATCTTCGGCGCGATCGAAGGTTACTACGGCGGCTGGGTCGACCTGATCCTCGAACGTGTCGTCGACGTTCTCTGGCGTATGCCTCTGTATATCATCGTCGTCCTGTTCCAGCTGCATCTGGTCAACACCGGCAAAGCGTCGGTTCTGGGCGGTCTGTTGATGGCGTTCTGCGTCACGGGCTGGATCAGCACGGCGTCTCTCGTCCGTACGCAGTTCTACCGCTTTAAGAATCAGGAATACATCCTGGCGGCAAGAACGCTCGGCGCAAAGGACCTCCGACTGATGTTCCGCCACATCTTCCCGAACGCGATCGGCACGATCATCACGAGCTCGGTCTTCGCGATCCCGGGCGTTATCCTGAGCGAGTCCACGTTCTCCTACCTCGGCATCGTCAACCTGAACAGCCGCGGCGCGGTCTCTCTCGGTACCATGATGGCAGACGGCAAGGAGTTCCTCTCCGAGTTCCCGCACATCCTGCTGATTCCGGCGGCGGTCATCGCATTGATGATGATCGCGTTCAACCTGTTCGGCAACGGTCTGCGCGACGCCTTCAATCCTTCTCTGAGAGGAGCTGATGAATAATGGCAAAGAAACTCGAAGTTAAAAACCTGATCATTTCGTTCCGCACGAACAACGGTACGGTCAAGGCGGTCCGTGACATCTCCTTCGATCTGGAGCGCGGCGAAACGCTCGCGATCGTCGGCGAATCCGGTTCCGGTAAGTCCGTTACCGCCAGAGCCATTATGGGCATCCTCGCGAAGAACGCGATCCCCGAGGGCGGCGAGATCATCTACGACGGCCAGGACCTGATGAAGATCGACGAAGAAGACTTCCACAAGATCCGCGGCAATCGGATCTCCATGATCTTCCAGGATCCGCTTTCCAGCCTGAACCCGATCGTTCGGATCGGCAAGCAGCTGACCGAGGCCATGATCCTGAACGGCAAAGCGAACCAGCGTGAAGCGGGCCGTGTTTACAAGAGCAAGGCCAAGCTTCTGCGCGCGGAAATGAAAGAGGCCGGCGTTGAGAACGTCGACGCGAAGTTCGACGTCTTCAACAAGGTCACGAAGCACGGAAGCAAGCTTGAGAGTAAGTACAACTACTCCCGTGAGCGCGTCGAGTCGATGGTCAAGAACATCGAAGCCGTTCTGATCGACTCGATCGACAAGGAACCCAAGAAGGTCGCCAAGGAGATGAAGAGCATCAAAGCCGACGCGGCCAACGTTTACAACGAATACCTGATCAACGAGCATTCGAGCGAAGTTCCCGCGCTCATGCAGAAGTTCCAGGAAGCGATCCCCGGATACGTTTCCACGGGCAAGCATGACAAGACCGACGGAATCCTCAAGGAACTCCTGGTCCCGCTGAAGGCGGCGCTCGAAACGACGCGTCCCGACTTCTACGCGCTGGCGTACTGCGAACTGAACGGCGTGAAGACCGAGTACAACGGCAACAACGACGATCTGAACGCGAAGACGCAGGCGATCTTCAACGAAAAGTTCCTCGACGGCTTCCGCAAGGACGTCGCCGCGGGCCTTGAAAACTCCGACAAAAAGTCCTTCGCCAAGAAGGGCAGCATTGTTGAGAACCTCAGCAGTGCGCTGGATAAGATCAAGGACAACCGCATCGATTACAAGGTCGCCAAGGAAGAAGCGAAGAAGTGCTCGGCCGAGATCGAAAACGCGCTCGACAAGCTCGCGATCAACAAGGACAGCATCGCGTATACTTTCAAGTCCAACGTGACCTCCGCGGTCGCGACGTACGGCAAGGCGCTGAAAGTCGAAAAGATGAAGCACCCCGGCAAGAAGAACCGTATGTTCAAGGACAGAATGGATATCGATCTGTACCAGAACAACATCCGTCTTGCCATGACGCGCGCAAGAGACTCCTTCCAGAGCCAGCTTGACGCGTCCGAGCAGGTGAACTACGACAGCCTGTCCGACGAGATGGTCACGTATCTGTGCGACGAGTCCTCGAAGCGCGTCCACAAGGTCACGAAGCGCAAAGCGCAGATCCGCGCCATCGAGCTGATGGAGGAAGTCGGTATCGCGAACGCGAGAGAACGGTATCGTCAGTATCCGTTCGAGTTCTCCGGCGGTATGCGTCAGCGTATCGTCATCGCGATCGCGCTTGCCGCGAACCCGGACATCCTGATCTGCGACGAGCCGACCACCGCTCTGGACGTTACGATCCAGGCGCAGATCCTCGAGCTGATCAACAAGCTGAAAATGCAGCGTCAGCTCTCCATTATCTTCATTACGCACGACCTCGGCGTCGTTGCGAACATGGCAGATAAGATCGCGGTCATGTACGCGGGCAAGATCGTCGAATCCGGTACCTCGGACGAGATCTTCTACGATCCGCGTCATCCGTACACGTGGGCGCTGCTGTCTTCCATGCCGGACCTCGATACCAAGGAAAAGCTCGACGCGATTCCCGGTACCCCGCCGAACATGATCTATCCGCCGAAGGGCGACGCGTTTGCAGAGCGCAACAAGTACGCGATGCAGATCGATCTGGAAGAACAGCCCCCGATGTTCAGAATCACGGATACGCATTATGCGGCAACGTGGCTGCTCCATCCCGATGCGCCGAAAGTCGATCCGCCGAAACTCGTTACGGATCGTATCGCACGCATGAAGAAGCTGAACGAGGAAAGCGCAGGTGAGATCAATGAGTGAGAATCTGTCCGGCAGAGAGCAGAAGAACAACAAGCTCGATACGTTGCTCCGTGTCGACAACTACACCCCCGACTTTGATCCCGAGAAGGAGCCGATCCTCCGCGTTGAGCATCTGAAGCAGTACTTCAAGAGCACCAAGGCAGTCGACGACGTCAGCTTCACCATCAAGAAAGGCGAAGTATTCGGTCTCGTCGGAGAATCCGGATGCGGCAAAACCACGACCGGCCGTTCGATCATCGGTCTGTATGAGATGACCGACGGCGACGTGTTCTTCCGCGGCAAGCGCATCGGCATGGGCATCGACGCGATGAAGCGCTGGAAGAAGAGCTATGCCGAAGCGAAGGCAGCGGGCGACACCGCCAAGATGGAAGCGCTGAAGAAGGACAAGGTCGTCCACAACAAGCTGATGACCAAGATCCAGATGATCTTCCAGGACCCGGTCGGTTCGCTTGACCCGCGCATGACGGTCCGCGAGATCATCGCGGAAGGTCTGAAGATCCGCGGCATCCGCGATAAGAGATTCATCGAGGATCGCGTCGCTGAGGTTCTTGAAAAGGTCGGTCTCGTTCCGGAACACGCAGAGCGTTATCCGCACGAGTTCTCCGGCGGTCAGAGACAGCGTATCGGTATTGCCCGTGCGATCGTCCTTCAGCCGGACCTGATCATCGCCGACGAGCCGATCTCCGCGCTTGACGTTTCCATTCAGGCGCAGGTCATCAACCTGATGAACGATCTGCGCGACGAGATGGGTCTGACGATCATGTTCATCGCGCACGACCTTTCCGTCGTCAAGTACTTCTCCGATCGTATCGGCGTCATGTACTTCGGCAAGATGGTCGAGCTTGCGGATTCCGACGAGCTCTTCGCGCATCCGCTGCATCCCTACACCAGATCCCTGCTGTCCGCGATTCCTCTTCCGGACCCGAACTACGAGAAGCGCCGCAAGCGTATCACCTACGTACCGTCGCTGACGCACGATTATTCCGAAGAGGGTCCGGAATTCAAGGAAGTCATCCCCGGCCACTTCGTGTTCTGCAACACCGCCGAGTGCGAGAAGTACCGTGCGGAAGTAGCTGAGATGGACGAAAATGCAAGAAGAAAACAGCAGAACTGAAAAGCGCCTTCTCAAGTATCTCATCACCGCCGCCGTCGGACTGATCGTCGTCTTCGCCGTTTGCTGGCTGAAGGGCGTCTTCCAGGCGGAAGAAGCCAGGACGGTCGTCCGGATCGTATGCGACGCGTTCACGTTCGTCGGACTGCTCCTTGTGTGCTTCGGTTTTCTGACCGTGCTCAACAAGGCCGGCGCGTTCGACGGCCTGGCGTACAGCATGAAGTCGCTGGTGCGCGTCTTCCGGAATTACCGGGGGGACGATGAATCGTCGAAGTCGTACTACGACTACAAAAAGGCCGCGAGTGAAAAGAGAAAGCGCGCGTGGCATCTGGTCATCGTCGGCGCGGGATTCCTGGTCGTTGCGATCATTCTGGTCATCGTTCACGGATCGATGTCGTGACGGGACCGGCTGTCTGCGAAACAAAACCAAAAAACGGGACCTATGCGGAAGCGTGTAGGTCCCGGTTTTTTGCCGGATCGGACCGGAAAAACGGGCCGAAGGCGCACGGATCCCGCGTCAGCGCCGCGGATCGCGGAACGGGATCGCCCGAATGCGGCCTTCTTCCAAAAAACTTTTGCGGAAATGAAACTTTTTCGTTGACAAACGGCGAGCGTTGTGATAACTTATTCAAGGCGCTCCCTCTGGGGGCTCGTTTTTGATGGATCAAATTTAGGAGGAGCATACAAATGCGCGTTAAGATCACTTTGGCCTGCACCGAATGCAAGCAGAGAAATTACAATACCTTCAAGAACAAGAAGAACGATCCCGATCGTCTTGAGTTCAACAAGTACTGCCGCTTCTGCCGCAAGCACACGCTGCACAGAGAGTCCAAGTAACGGGAGAGAACCATGGCTAATGTTCAGGATTTGAAAGCACAGAAAGCCGCGAAGACCCTGCGTCTTCTGACGATCGTGCTGCTGATTGTCGGTATTGTCACTCTTGCCGCCTGCGTATATGACATGGCGAGCGGTTCTTCGCTTCTGAAGCTGTTCGACGCGAAGACGGCCGAAGAAACCGTCACGATCGAAGACGCCACGAACCACGGCGGACAGACCGTTGCGTACGTCATGCTGATCGCGGCGTCCGTTCTGCTGATCCTCGGCGCGTTCTCGTATCTGCTGAAGGGCAAATACCGCACGTTCCAGGGCGCCTGCATTGCGGCGATCATCTTCTCGCTGTTCCCGCTGATCTTCTTCGCGGTCAACATCGGCGCGCATCTGTTTGCGCTGATCTACGCGCTGATCGCGCTGGCGATCATCGTTCTCGCGATCTTCGCGATGAAGTCCCGCTGGCAGGTCTACATCAAGGAGATGACCGGCGAAGTCAAGAAGCTGACCTGGCTGTCCGCAAAGGAGCTCGTCAAGGCGACGGCTGTCGTTCTGGTGTTCGTCCTTGCGTTCTCGCTGCTCATCTATCTGCTTGACCTCGCGTTCTATACGCCGGTCGGCCTGCTCCTTAACGACGGTTCGACGCCGGTGCCCACGGAAACCGCGCCCGAAGAGTCCGCGCTCCCCGCGGAGACGCCCGCGGCAACCGACGCGCCCGCAACCGACGCGAATAACGAGTAACGCCCATGAGTCAGGAAACGAAATGGTACGTGGTCCATACCTATTCCGGGTATGAGAACAAGGTCAAGGAAGACCTCATTAAGGCCGTCGACAACGCAGGGCTTTCGGACACGATTCTGGAAGTCATGTATCCGACGGAGGAAACCATTGAGATCCTGCCGAACGGAAAACGCAAATCTGTCACCCGAAAGGTCTATCCCGGCTACGTAATGGTCAAGATGGTCGTTGACGTCGTCGAGAAGGAACGTCCCGAGGAACGCGGCGGCGGCGTATCGCGCGAGCTGGTCATGAATCCGCGCGCATGGTACGTGATCCGCAACACGCGCGGCGTCACGGGGTTCGTCGGTCCGGGAAGCAAGCCGGTTCCGCTGAAGGATGAAGAGGTCGTCGCGATGGGCGTCGAGCGCATCCCGATCGTGCTCAACATCGAAGTCGGCGAAACGGTCCGTGTCGTCTCGGGTCCGCTCGAGAACTTCCTCGGCCGCGTCGACAAGATCGATCCGGAGCGTCAGAAGGTCAAGCTGTCCGTTTCCATGTTCGGCAGAGAAACCCCCGTAGAACTGGATTTCATCCAGGTACAGAAGCTTTAAGGCGCAACGCGCTTTAAACCGTGGGAGGGGAGGCACCCCGCACCACAACTATATGAAAAAAGATAGGAGAAACAGCAATGGCAAAGAAGATCACAGGTTATGTGAAGCTGCAGATCCCCGCCGGCAAGGCAACTCCGGCACCGCCCGTAGGTCCCGCACTGGGCCAGCACGGCGTCAACATCATGGGCTTCTGCAAAGAGTTCAATGAGCGCACGAACAAGCAGGCGGGTCTCATTATCCCCGTCGTGATCACGGTTTACGCGGATCACAGCTTCTCGTTCATCACCAAGACGCCTCCGGCGGCGGTCCTCATCAAGAAGGCCTGCAACATCGAAAAGGCGTCCGGCGTTCCGAACAAGAACAAGGTCGCAAAGATCACGAAGGCACAGGTCCGCGAGATCGCGGAGCTGAAAATGCCCGACCTCAACGCAGCTTCCGTCGAAGCGGCGATGAGCATGGTCGCAGGCACCGCCCGTTCCATGGGCGTTGTCGTCGAGGACTGAGGAGGAACGAACGATGAAGCACGGTAAGAATTATATCGAAAGCAAGAAGCTGATCGACAGCACCAAGCAGTACGACGTCCGCGAGGGCCTCGAAGCGGTGCTCGAGAGCGCAAAAGCCAAGTTTGATGAGACCATCGAGGTTTCCGTCCGTCTGGGCGTCGACTCCCGTCACGCAGACCAGCAGGTCCGCGGCGCGATCGTTCTGCCGCACGGCACGGGCAAGACCGTCCGCGTCCTCGTCTTCGCAAAGGCCGACAAGGCCCGTGAAGCGCAGGAGGCAGGCGCAGACTTCGTCGGCGATGAAGACATGGTCAAGAAGATCCAGACCGAGAACTGGTTTGGATTCGACGTCTGCGTCGCGACGCCGGACATGATGGGCGTTGTCGGCCGCATCGGCCGCGTCCTCGGCCCGAAGGGCTTGATGCCGAACCCGAAGAGCGGTACCGTCACCATGGACGTTGCCAAGGCGGTTCATGACATCAAAGCCGGTAAGGTTGAGTACCGCGTCGACAAGACCAACATCATCCACTGCCCGATCGGCAAGAAGTCCTTCGGCGTCGACAAGCTCGAAGAGAACCTCAACACCCTGATGGACGCGATCATCAAGGCGAAGCCGGCAGCGGCGAAGGGAACTTACATCAAGAGCCTCGTCGTGTCTTCCACGATGGGCCCGGGCGTCAAGTTCAACTCCCTCAAGTTCTGAGAATTGAACTCCGAAAGAGACGGTGTATGCCGTCTCTTTTTTGTTGCGCGCGGACAATGCGGTATGATATACTGTTCATATATCAACAGGAGGACAAACGACATGTGGAAATTTTCCGAACTCCCCTATGAACGCGTGGACGTCGACGCCTTTATCGCGGACGGCCTGAAGCGGATCGAAGCGTTTGAGAACGCAAAGACCGCCGACGAAGCGATCGCGGCGTATTACGCGATGGACGAGGCGATGCAGAAGGTTGCGACGCAGTTCACGATCTCGCACATCCGCCACGACGTGAACACGAAGGATCCGTTCTATGACGCCGAGCAGACGTATTACGATCAGAACCTTTCGAAGACGATCGTTCTCAACGTGCGCAAGCTCAACGCGATGGTAAAGCATCCGTTCCGCAAGGAACTCGAGGCCGCGCTCGGCCGGATCGTCTTTACGGAAGCGGACGCGCAGGTCAAGCTCGCCGACGAGCGCCTGATCCCCGGCATGACCGAGGAGCAGATGCTGAAGAGCCGGTACAGCAAGATCACCGCGGGTTGCACGACCGAGTACATGGGCGAGACCTGCAATTTCTACGGACTCCTGAAGTTCATGCAGGATCCGGACCGCAAGGTGCGCGAGGGCGCGTTCCGGAAATGGGCGGCGCTGTACGCCGGCATCGCGGATGAACTCGACGACATCTATGACCGGATGGTCAAGGTCCGCACCGAACAGGCGAAGCTGATCGGCTTCGAAAACTACGTCCCGTTCGCCTATCTCAACCGCGGACGCTACGACTACACCAAGGAAGACGTGGAACGCTTTCGCGAAGGCGTCAAGCGGTACGTCGTGCCGGCGGTCGCGCGGATCCACGAGCGGCAGGCGAAGCGCATCGGCGTGGAGAAGCTGCGCTACTACGACGAATCCTTCTGCTATCCCGAGGGCAATCCCATGCCGCACGGCACCGAGGCGGAAATGGTCAAAGCCGCGCAGGAGATGTATCGCGAACTGAGCCCCGAGACCGGCGAGTTCTTCGACTTCATGGTCGAGCATCAGCTGTTCGATCTCACCTCGCGTCCCGGCAAGCATATGGGCGGCTACTGCACCGGACTTCCCACGCTGAAAGCGCCGTTCATCTTCTCGAACTTCAACGGCACCTCCGCCGACGTCGACGTGCTCACGCACGAGGCGGGGCACGCGTTCCAGGCGTACGTCGCGGCAAATTCGATCCGGCTTTCCGAGGTCCGGCAGGCGCCGATCGAGGTCTGCGAGATCCATTCGATGTCCATGGAGCACTTCACCTATCCGTGGATGGACAAGTTCTTCGGCGACGACGCGCCCAGATACCGCGAAGCGCATCTTTCCGCCGCGCTTGCGACGATCCCGTACCTCACGATGGTCGACGAGTTCCAGCACAGCGTCTATGAAAAGCCCGAAATGACGCGCGACGAGCGCTACGCCGTGTGGCATGAGCTCGAGCAGGCGTATCTTCCGTGGCGCGACTACGACGGCGACGCCTTCCTCGAGAAGGGCGGCTTCTGGATGCAGAAGCAGCACATCTTCCTGTATCCGTTCTACTACGTCGACTATGCGCTGGCGCAGATGGGCGCGTTCGATTTCTTCCTCCGCATGCGCGAGGACCGCAAACGCGCGTGGAACGATTATCTCAACCTCTGCAAGGCGGGCGGCACGGTCGGCTATTTCGACCTTCTGAAGGTCGGCAACCTCCGCAATCCCTTTGCGGAGAACACCGTGAAGGACATCACCGAAGCGATCGAAGCGCTTCTTTGAGAAAGAACCGAATACGGGGCGGGGAACCGCCCCTCGTTTTTTGCATATAATTATAATAATATACATATATCAAATATACTTTTATTGACATAGCAGCCCGCGCTGTGTTAGAATCGACACAGTGCTATGAAAGGTATCTTACGCGAATGCATACAAAGATGAAATCACATGAATCGATCCGGCGGCTGACGGTGGCGGCAATGCTGACGGCGATCGCCTGGGTCCTGCAGCTGATCGAGATCTCGGTTCCGTTCTTGGTGCCGGGGTTTATCAAGTTCGATCTGTCCGATCTGCCTGCGCTGATCGGCGCGTTTTCACTCGGTCCGTGGTGGGGCGTATTCATCCAGCTCGCAAAAAATCTCCTGCATCTGCCGTTCTTTTTCGGAAGCTCCTTCGGCGTAGGCGAAATGAACAATTTCCTGCTCGGCGGCATCTTTGTTCTGATCGCCGGTCTCATCTATCATCATCGGAAGACGCGTAAAAATGCGATCATCGGTTCCGTGCTCGGCGCAGTCTGCATGGCGCTCGTCAGCATGCCGCTGAACTACTTTGTCACCTATCCGCTGTATTTTCAGCTGATGATTGCGAAGGAAACCGTCATCGGAATGTATACGGCGATCCTGCAGCCTGCGGCATACGTTCCGACCGCCGATCCGCTGTTCAACTGTCTTTTGATCTTCAACGTGCCGTTCACGCTCGTCAAAGGGCTTCTGAACGTGCTGATCTGCTATCTGATCTACAAGCCGCTGTCGAAGACGGTGCTGAGCAAGGAGCTGCTGTCGGAGGAGACGCTGAACGTCGTCGACCGCAAAAAGCGGAAGCGCAATCTGTGGATCCTCACGGTTATCGGAATTGCGCTTCTTGTCATTCAGGCGTTTTTGTGGGCGGTCGAGCTGTTTCCCGAGACGTTCGCGTTCGCCGAACCCGTTGTGAAGCTGACCGGCGCGATGCAGAAACTGCTTGCGGATCCGGAAAAGACCTGGATCCTGAAGGCTGCCGTCGTGGCGGCGTTCCACGCCGCCGGCGTCGCGGGACTGCTGTGCGTGATCCTCGGCGCGATCAACCTCGGACGGCTGAAAAAACAGCACGCGGAAGACGCGGCGGAAGACGCGAATTCTGCGGAATCACTTGATAATCCCATGTAAATTTGTTATACTGATTAGTACCGTAGATCGATCAAAAGGAAGCCGGTATGAACCTCGCCTATTACGCGAATTACGTGATCATCGTGGAGGAAGGGAGCCTCACCGCGGCGGCCCGCAAGCTCCGCATCGCGCAGCCCGCCCTGAGCAACCAGATCAAGGCGCTCGAGACGGCGTACGGCGCGCGGCTGTTTTACCGCGGCGCGCGCAAGCTGGAGCTGACCGACGCGGGCAGGATCCTTTATCGGAAGGCGAAATGCATGATCGAGGTCGAGACCGCGGCGCGCAACGAGATCGCGTCCGGGTTCGGCGGCACGAAGGGCACGCTGAAGATCGGCATCACCTCGTCGTTTGAGAACGGACGGATCCTGGACGCGCTGACGGCGTTTTCGGACCGGTATCCGGAGACTGAGATCCACGTGTACGAGGCGGAGTTTCCGGAGCTCGTCAAGAAGCTGCAGAACGGCAAGGTCGAAGCGATCTTCGTTCGCCCGGTCCGCAGCGACGTCGAGAATCTCGAGGTGCTGTACACGCAACCGGACACGCTGGTCGCGGCGTATCTGCCGGACGCGTTCTTTGCAAAAGACCCCTGCGGCACGGTCACGTTCGAACGGCTCGCCGACCTTCCGCTTTCCCTGCTGGAACGCAGTCTGCCGGCGTTTTCGAACGCGTTCCGCGAAAAGGAGCTCGCGCTCTCGCCGAAATACGTCAGCACGCGCATGCAGGTCGCGCTGAACTGGGCGCGCGCGGGCAAGGCGGTCGCGCTGGTGCCGAAGAGCGCCACGGAGGAGCTCGGCTTCACCGATCTCGCGCTGAAGACCGTTTCGGACAGCGACATGCTCGTTCCGGCGATGACGATCATCGCGCAGAAGCGCAAATACCGTTCGCGCGTTGTCAACAATTTCCTGGCGCTGCTTTCGGAGCAGTACGGGATCGCGTACCGCGAGCCGTCGGAAGAACCGGAAAACGAAAAAGGAGAATGACCATGAAACGCTTTGTATTGATCATCACGGCGGCGCTGCTGCTCTTTGCCGCGGTTGGCTGCTCGCAAGCCTACGCAAACTCGACCGGCTCGAAGGAATTCACGGGCAAGACCGAAGAATCCGCCGCACAGGCAACCGAATCGCCCGTGACGGAAGCGCCGGCAACGGAAGAACCCAAGAATACAGAGGAGGACACGAACGTGAATCAGAACCCCATTGTAACGATCACCATGCAGGACGGCGGCGTCATGAAACTGGAACTGTATCCGGACGTTGCGCCGAACACGGTCAAAAACTTTATCGCGCTTGCTAATGCCGGCTTTTACGACGGGCTGATCTTCCACCGCGTCATTGCGGGCTTTATGATCCAGGGCGGCTGTTACGATGCGGAAGGCATGCCGCATGAAACGGACTATTCGATCAAGGGTGAGTTCGCGAGCAACGGCTTTACAAACGACCTCAAGCACACGCGCGGCGTGATCTCGATGGCGCGTACGCAGATTCGCGATTCCGCATGCAGCCAGTTCTTTATCATGCATAAGGACGCGCCGCATCTGGACGGCGAATACGCGGCGTTCGGTATGCTCTTGGAGGGCTTTGACGTGCTGGACAGCATCGCGACAGTGCAGACCGGCCGCAACGACGTTCCGATCGTATTCCCCGTAATCGAATCGATCCGCGTCGAGACGTTCGGCGTCGATTACGGCGAGCCCGAAAAGATTCAGTAATTCCGGAGGAACCATGCTGGTACTGGACGAATACAAAATGCAGCTCGGCGCGTTGAACGAAACGCTCGCGCTCGCACATAAACAGATGAACGCCGATGCGCTGAAGGACGAGCTCAAAACGCTCGAAGCGCAGATGGGCGAGACCGATTTCTGGAACGACGTCGAAAACGCCAACAAGATCACGGCGCGCGTCAAGGCGATCAAGAGCAAGCTCGAACGCCTCGAAAAGCTCGACGGGCAGAGCGAGGACATCGAAACGCTGATCGAGATGGCGGAGGAAGAGGACGACGCGAGCCTCGTTGAGGAGCTCAAAAACGAGCTGAAGAGCTTCGACGATAAGATGACTGCCCTGCGGCTCGAAATGCTCTTAAAAGGCCCGTACGACAGCTCTAACGCCATCCTGTCGCTGCACGCGGGCGCGGGCGGCACGGAGGCGCAGGACTGGACCGAGATGCTCTACCGCATGTACACGCGCTACTGCGAGAAGCGCGGCTGGACCGTCAAGGAGCTCGACCTTCTGGACGGCGACGAGGCGGGCATCAAGTCCGTCACGTTTGAGGTCGAGGGCGAGAATGCCTACGGCTATCTGAAGGCCGAAAAGGGCGTGCACCGTCTCGTGCGGATCTCGCCGTTCGACGCGAGCGCAAGACGGCACACTTCGTTTTCGTCGCTCGACGTCACGCCAATCTTCGAGGAGGACGATACGAGCATCAAGATCGAGCCGGATGAGATCCGCGTGGATACCTACCGCTCCGGCGGCGCGGGCGGGCAGAACGTCAACAAGGTCAGCTCCGCGATCCGCATCACGCACCTGGCGACCGGCATCGTCGTGCAGTGCCAGAACGAGCGCAGCCAGCTGCAGAACAAGGAGATGGCGATGCGCATCCTGAAGGGCAAACTGCTCGAACTGCAGGAGCGCGAGCGCGAACAGCAGATGCAGGAGATCAAGGGCGAAATGAAGAAGATCGAATGGGGCAGTCAGATCCGCTCCTACGTCTTCCAGCCGTATACGCTGGTCAAGGATCACCGCACCGGCGCGGAGAACGGCAACATCCAGGCGGTCATGGACGGTGATCTCGACCTGTTCATCTCCGCATATCTGACACAGTCTTAACGCACGGGCGCCTCGAACGGGGCGCCTTTTTTCGGAGGATCTATGAAAAAACCGCTGATCGGCGTTACGCCGCTGCTGGACCGCGGACGCGATTCGTACTGGATGCTGCCGGGGTATTTTCTGGCGCTCGAAGAGGCCGGCGCCGTGCCGGTCATGCTGCCGCTGACCGACGATACGGAAGCGCTTACGCGCCTTTCGGGCACGCTCGACGGGTTTCTGATCGCGGGCGGGCAGGACGTTTCGCCGTCCGTGTACGGCGAGGAAACGCGGCCCGTGTGCAAGGAGGTTTGCCCCGAACGCGATGCGATGGAAACGGCGCTTTTGCGGCTTCTGTGGGAGGCGGACAAGCCCGTGTTCGGCATCTGCAGGGGACTGCAGATCCTGAACGCGCACCTCGGCGGAACGCTCTTTCAGGACCTCGACGCCGAGCATCCCTCGGACGTCAACCACCGCATGGCGGCGCCGTACGACCGCGCGGAGCATCCGGTCGCGCTCATAAAGGACGCGCCGCTTTCCCCGCTTCTCGGGTCGGAAACGATCGGCGTCAACAGCTGTCACCATCAGTCGATCCGAACGCTTGCGCCGTGCCTGCGGCCCATGGCGGTCGCGCCGGACGGGCTCGTCGAAGCCGTTTACGCGCCCGGGAAGCGCTTCGTCTGGGCGGTGCAGTGGCATCCGGAGTTCTTCTTCCGCAGGGACGAGAACAGCCGCAGGCTCTTTTCCGCGTTCGTTTCCGCCGCACGGGCGGAAATTTGCGGCGATTCGTGAAAAAAGGACGCAGACGCTTTTCATCCGGGATCGGATATGGTATACTATTTCCGAAAGGAATCGTTTTCAAAAAAGAAAGGGGGAGAATCATGGAAGAACCGGTCAAAAAACGGAAAGGAATGCCGCTTTGGGCGGCGGTTCTGATCGGCGCATCGGCAATTGTGCTCACGCTGGTCGGCGGATTTCTGCTGCTCTGGTTTGAGATGATCAAGCCGGAGCGCGATGCGCGGAGGGCCGCGCAGGCCGAGCCGACTTCGATCAGTCAGACGACGCCGGAAACGGCGGAAACGTCCGCTCCCGAGGAGACCCCGAAGGCGGAGCCTACGGAGATCTCCGCGACGGAACCCGCGACGATCGACACGCAGGAGCCGACGGAAGCGCCGACCGACGCGCCCACGCAGGAACCGACGCAGGCGCCGACCGAAACGCCGACGCCGAAACCGACCGACGCGCCCACGCCGAAGCCGACCGCGACGCCGAAGCCGACCGCAACGCCGAAACCGACTGCGGCGCCGACGCCGAAGCCGACCGCAGCGCCGACGCCGAAGCCGACCAAGGTTCCGGAATCGTTCAAGTTCGGCGGCAAGACGATCAAGACGGGGACGAAGAAGATCAACGGCAGCAAGCTCGGCATCAACGGCAAGAGCAGCAAGCTTCGCCACATCAGCAAGGAGGAAGTCGAAAACCTCGTCGCCCTCTGTCCGGATCTGGAGGAGCTCGTGCTGGATTACTGCTACATGGACGATTACGAGCCGCTCGGCGCGCTCGTCAAGCTGAAGACGCTGCGGCTCAGACGCTGCAACGAAAACGGCAAGGGGAACCCGGTCGAGGACATCGGATGGGTCGCAAATCTGACGTCGCTGACGACGCTGCAGCTCGGGCACAATGCGATCAGCGATCTGACGCCGCTTGCGAAGCTGAAAAAACTCACCAAGCTGAACCTTTCCTACAACGACCTCAGAGACGATGATCTCGACGCGCTCTCGGACCTGACCGAGCTTCAGGAGCTTTCGCTGTACGGACTCGACAAGATCACGGACGTCGCGCCGCTCGCGTCGCTGACGAAGCTGACGTACCTGCATCTCGGCTATAACAAGAAACTGAAGAACATCAAGGCGCTGACCTCGCTGCCGAAGCTCTCTTCGCTCCGGGTCAACAAGACGAACATCAGCGACGTTTCGTACTTCAAGAATTTCAAAGCCCTGAAGAAGCTGGACATCTCGGGCTGTCCGATCCTGTTCCACGATTATTATGATCTGGAGAACTGCGCGAAGCTGGAACTGATCGTGCTCGATTCAAAGGATTCCGACGCGTCGCTCGCGATCGACGATATGATCAACAACGGCTTCGGCGTCGAGATCCTGTATGAATGGCCGTAATCGCAAGGAACGAAAAGAAGGAGCTTCCCGACCGGGAAGCTCCGTTTTTATGGACGGCGGTCTGCGCGATCAGCCGAGGACGGCGCTGGTTCCGGGACCGAGCGTCAGGGTCGTGCCGGAGAGCGTCGCGTCCGCGCGGCCGATGAACGCGCGCAGCACGGTAAAGTCGCCGAACTGCGAAACGTCGATCGTCTGTTCGGAGGCGGAAAGGTTGTGCAGCACCAGTACGGTCCCGTCCGGACCGGTCGACGTGAAGCCGCCGACCGGGCTGCCCGGCACGGCGACGGCGCGGTATTCGCCGCGCGCGATCGCGGGGTTCGCCTTGCGGATCATGATCAGCTTTTTGTAGTAGGTATAAAGACTGTCCGGATCGGTCCGCTGCGCGGAAACGCCCTGTTCGATCTGGCTTGCGGCGGGGTAGGTCGCCCCGACCGGATCTTTGACGGTGTCGCCGTCGCCCCAGACCATGGCGAGACGCCGGTTGGCGTCGGTGGCTTCGCCTCCGCGCGAGCCGCGCATGCCCAGCTCCTCGCCGTAGTAGATGAACGGAGAACCGGGACCGAGCAGGTAGAGGTTCGCCGCCATCTGCATCTGTCCGGCATCGACCGGCAGGAAGCCCGCGGCGCGGTCCATGTCGTGATTGGAGAGGAACGGAACGAACATCGCGTCCGGATTGGTTCCCCTGATCGAATCGAGGGTTCGTTCCACGTAATCGAAGAGCGGCCCGGCTTCGCCCGATTTGACGGCTTCGGCAAACAGACCGTTGTTCTGCGCGGCCGTGAAGTCGAAGCAGTTGGTCGCCGGATAGTACGCCTTGACGACGCTTTCGTCGTCCCAGACCTCGGCGACGGTGTACAGACCGGGGTACTCCGCGCGCAGCGTGCTCAGATAGTCCGTCCAGAACGCGAGGTTGGCGTCGTGCTCGCCGAAGTAGCAGTACTTCGCCGCGTCGAAGCGGAAGCCGTCCACGCCGCGGTCGAGATAGAAGCGCGCGACCTTCAGAAGCTCCTCGCGCACGGCGGGATTGTCAAAGTTCAGCTCGGGCATGTCGTCCGAGAAATTGCTCTCATAGAACACGTCCGTGCCGTCGAGCTTTGTGAACCGGCGGCCTTCGGGCAGCGGTTCGCCCTCCGTGCAGCAGCTGTAGAAATCATAGTACGGGTCGGACGGATCCCCGTTCCGGCGCGCCTCCGCAAAGCGCAAAAACCACGCGCATTCGCGCGACGTGTGATTGAGCGGAAGGTCGAGGATCAGCTTGACGCCGCGCGCATGGCACAGCGCGATCAGCTCGTCCAGATCCGCCTGCGTGCCGAACTGCGGATCGACGGTGCAGTAGTCGGTCACGTCATACTTGTGATAGGACGGCGAGGAAAAGATCGGCGTCAGCCAGATGCCCTCGATCCCGAGCGACTTGCCGGAATCCGGATCGCCGTCGTTCAGGTAATCGAAGCGGTTGATGACGCCCCGAAGATCCCCGATCCCGTCGCCGTCGGAATCGGAAAACGAGCCGGTGAAGATCTCGTAAAACACGCGCGCGTTGTCCGGCGCGGGACCGGCGGCGGTCAGCAGCGGGTCCCTCAGCGCGTATTCCACCGCGTCCGTCTGCCGGCCGTCCGGCGCGGCGTCCTTTTTGCAGCTGCAGCCGAGGCTGAAAAGCATCAGAACCGCGAGCAGAAGCGCGGTAAGCACGTTCTTTTTCATCCGCAAACCCTCCGGGATCTTTTTTCACATCATATATTTTTCCGCGCCGCCTGTCAAGCGAACGCGTAAATACAAAAAAGAGCTTCCCGATCGGGAAGCCTGTTGCCGTTATTTCAGATCGAAGATTTCTTCATACGATACGCCGAGGATCTCTTTCAGAAGAACGATTTCATCGGGATACAGATGCCGCTGTCCGACCTCGATCTTCGCAAGCGCGCTTCGCGTGACGTCGCAGCCCTTCAACTGGAGCCGCAGAGAAACGCCGTTCTGCGTCATCTTCTTTTTTTCACGAAGCTTCCGGATGTTTTTTCCGATCCTCGCTTCGATCTTCGGATTCATAGATTGTCCTCTCTGCACCTGTTCCGGCGCATCTCTTTCTTTCATTATATGGAAAAACAGGTTTGAAAATGCACTTATATAAGCGCAAACGCAAAGAGACGGTCCGAATGAACAAGAGAAATGGATAAGATCGGCGTCTGCGCCTGTATCGGTGCAGAAAGGAAGAACGGGCATATATGCAGACAAGGATCATCAAAACGTATTGACAGATCGTATAGACCGATATAAACTGATAATGTACCTATATAAGTGCATACAGAATGATCGGGAGGGGAAAATGAAAAAGTCCTTTGGATTAACGGCTGGCCTGATCCTCTTGTTGATTGCTCTTCTGCTCGGCTGCGGAGGCAAAGACGTATCGGATGCACAGCAAACGGAAGCGGTCGATGGGAAACCGACCGACGCCGGAATCACAGAGCAGACAGACGGAGTGCCTGTTTCCCTTACGGATCCCGATATTGTCGGGGTTCCGCATGAAGGGACCTATTCGTTCTGCCGTGATGAGTGGGATCTGTATAAAGCGACGTTCGTTTCCGACTCGCTGCTGAAAATCGAGCGGTGGCATCGGGGGAATTCCTATCAGGATCCGCCCTTCCGATATAAGGACGACACCTGCGTCATCAACATCGGGGATCATTCGACGGATTTCAGATGGCTTGACGATTCCGGTTCGGCATTCACCGTGACTATGCATGATGATAACAACGAGATCTGGACGGAGGACGAGCTTGCTGGCTTTTCCAAGGACGCCGAAGGGGAGGCGCTTCCGACCTACTCGTATATGCATGATGCATGGAACACATACAGAGCGATCCGGCTGTCGGATACAACGGTCAAAATTGAAAAATGGTATCGCGCAAGCAGCTCCCGCTATGCGCCCGACTATATCGACCCTCCGTTCTATTACAATCAGGACGTCGGCGTGTTCGGTGCGGACGATCTGAAGTGGCTCGACCAGAGCGGATCGGCTTTTGAATTGGCGTTTATCGATGATTCCAATAAGAACATGGAAGCAGTCGAAACGGTTCGGTTTGCGCTGGATTCGGGATCTGCGAAACGATACGTGCTGCGGCATGACGAGTGGAATGTATACAAGGCGATTGTTTTGTCCGACACCTGCGTCAAGATCGAAGTGTGGCACAGGGACTCGTCCTATAAGAATCCGCCGTTTTTCCATGATCGGGATCTGTGCGTGATCGAAACGAGCGAACCGGATATCGGCTTTGCATGGGGAGATGCAGACCATTCGGCGTTTTCCGTTTTCATTTCGGACAGTGAGAATTCGGAATGGAAAGAGCCGGAAACAGTATGGTTCGTTGCAGAAACGGCAGATGACGGACAATAAGCATTCCGCCGCTTCCGTGAGGCAGTGAGAACTGTACTTTGCATACAAAAAGACGCTCCCTTGCGGGAGCGCCTTTTTTCGGGTGAAACTTATAACGGCTCGATCAGGCCGAAGTTGCCGTCCTTCCGTTTATAAAGAACGTTGATCTCGTTCGTGTCAACATTGCGGAATACGTAGAAGGCATGGCCGAGCAGCTCGAGCTGCAGCATGGCCTCTTCTTCGCTCATCGGCTTGACGGAGAACTGCTTCACACGGACGATGCGCGGTCCGTCCTCTTCATCCTCGTCGAACTCCTCGGGAAGATCGCGGAATGCATCCTGACGAAGTCCCTTCGCGAGACGCGTGCGGTTGTGCACGATCTGCTTTTCGAGCTTTTCAACGATGTTGTCGAGCGACGCGTACATGTCGCCCGAGACCTCCTCGCCGCGGATGATGCGACCCTCGTGCGGGATCGTCACCTCAACGATGTGGCGGTTCTTTTCGACGGAGAGAGTGACCTGTGCTTCTGTGTCCTGCGGGAAGTACCGATCCAGCTTGGAGAGCTTCTTCTCTGCGACTTCGCGCATATAGTCGGAGACCTCCAGATTCTTGCCGGAAAAAGAAATACGCATATGTTCCACTCCTTCTGACACGGGTATGGTGTTTCGTGTCACCTATATAGTACCATACTTTTCCGAAAATTGCCGCATTTTTTTCAAAAAAACACAAAAAATTTGTTATTGCGCCGAATTCTTTTTGCTTTGCGCCCGAAACGGCGGAAAGATAACGCGAAAAAGTTGCATTTCATTCATACTTATAACGCGTTTCGGACAAACGGGACGGGTATACTGAACGTGCAGAAAGCAAAATCTGCATCAAGATCCTTCTTGATCAACTCCCCCCGGAATCACGCGTCGCCCCCTCGGCGCGTGATTTCATTTCGCCGGAAAACGCCGCGCGCGATCCGGCTTACGGATTGCAGGGCGGCTTCGGGCGGAACTGCTCGAACAGACGCATCATCTGCAGGAGCTTTTCCATATCCGGCTGCGGGCGCGCGGGCGGAGGCGGCGGCGCGGGCGGACAGGGAGGGGCGGGGACCGGCACGTTCAGCCGGTAGGCAAGCTGGTCGACGAGCTCTCCCGGCAGCAGCGGTGCAAGCGCGCGCACGTACGCTTCCACGCCGGCGCGGCCGTGTTCGTCGCGCACGGCTTCGCCGAGCGTAACGGCGCAGAGAAGCGGAGAGGGACCGTTTCGTTGCGGTTGTGCGTTCATGGCGTTTCCTCCTTGGCTCATGGTATGCGCGCTGCACGAAATCGGTGCGCGGCGCATAGGATACCGTGAGGTGAGAAACATGAACATCAACGAGCAGTACGAAGTATACCGGAACAAGACCGGCGACGAATTGATGGAAACGCTGATCCGGCTCACGGCGGAGCAGAAACGGAACGGCGAGATGAGCGAATCGAAGATGGAGGAGATCTACCGCATGCTGGCCCCGATGCTTTCGGAGCATCAGAAAGCGCGCATGCGCGAGATCATTGACCGGCTCAATACGCCGAATTGACGGAAAAACCGCAAATTCGTTGCGAAGCGTTCACATTCCGCCTCTTTGCAACGGGGCGGATGTGTGATATAATCACTTTAATATCGCATCAGGAGAATTGTATGGGATTTTTGGACAAGCTGCTCGGCACGTCGAGCGAAAGCAAACTGAAAAAACTCAAGCCCAAGGTGGCGGCGATCAACGCGCTGGAACCGGAAATGCAGAAGCTTTCCGACGAGCAGCTGCGGCATAAGACGATCGAGTTCAGGGAGCGTCTCAAAAACGGCGAGACGCTGGACGACCTGCTGGTCGAGGCGTTCGCGGTCGTACGCGAGGCGGGCGTGCGCACGGTCGGCATGCGGCACTTCGACGTGCAGCTTCTGGGCGGCATGGTCCTGCATCAGGGGCGCATCGCCGAGATGAAGACGGGCGAAGGCAAAACGCTCGTCGCGACGCTGCCGGCGTACCTGAACGCGCTCGAGGGCGAGGGCGTGCACATCGTCACCGTCAACGATTACCTCGCAAAGCGCGACGCGCAGTGGATGGGCAAGATCTACCGCTTCCTGGGCCTTACGGTCGGCTGTATCGTGCACGAACTGGACAGCGACGAGCGGCGCGACGCGTACCGCGCGGACATCACCTACGGCACGAACAACGAGTTCGGCTTCGACTACCTCAGGGACAACATGTGCGTCTATAAGGAACGCATGGTGCAGCGGTCCCTGCATTACGCGATCGTCGACGAGGTCGACTCGATCCTGATCGACGAAGCCAGAACGCCGCTGATCATCAGCGGACACGGCGAGGAAAGCTCCGAGATGTACACGCTTGCGGATCGCTTCGTCAAGGGACTGACCCGCGGCGAGGACGTGAAGGAGATCAGTAAGGCCGATCAGCTGCAGGGCATCGAACAGCCCGAAAGCGGCGACTACATGGTCGACGTCAAGCACCGTCAGGTCTCGCTTACCGCGGAGGGCATCCGGAAGGCGGAGAAGTACTTCAACGTCGAATCGCTCGCCGACGCCGACAACACCGAGCTGAATCATTACATCAAGCAGGCGCTGCGCGCGCGGTCGCTGTTCGAGCGCGACAAGGACTACGTCGTGCAGAACGGACAGGTCCTGATCGTCGACGAGTTCACCGGCCGTCTCATGATCGGCCGCCGCTACAACGAGGGTCTGCATCAGGCGCTGGAAGCGAAGGAAGGCGTCAAGGTCGAGCGCGAGAACAAGACGCTCGCCACGATCACGTTCCAGAACTACTTCCGTATGTTCAAAAAGCTCGCGGGCATGACCGGTACGGCGAAGACCGAGGAGGACGAGTTCTCCGCGATCTACGACCTCGACGTCGTCGAGATCCCGACGAACAAGCCGAACATCCGCGTCGACAACAAGGACTGCGTGTACATGACCGAGGAGGGCAAGTTCCGCGCGGTCGTCAACGAGATCGAACAGGTCCACGCGACCGGTCAGCCGATCCTGGTCGGCACGATCTCGGTCGAGCGCAGCGAATACCTGTCCGCGCTCCTGAAGCGCAGAGGCATTCCGCACGAGGTGCTGAACGCGAAGTATCACGCGAAGGAAGCGGAGATCGTCGCGCAGGCGGGCAAGCTCAATCAGATCACGATCGCCACGAACATGGCGGGCCGCGGAACGGATATCCTGCTCGGCGGCAACCCGGACTTTCTGGCGCGCCGCGCGATGCGGCAGGAGGGCATGGAGGAGGAGCTGATCGAAGAGGCGACCGGCCATGCCGAAACGCAGGACGAGGAGATCCTCGCCGCGCGCGAGCGGTACGCGAAGCTGTACGCGGAGTTCAAGAAGGAAACCGACCGCGAGCACGACGAGGTCGTCAAGCTCGGCGGCCTGCACATCATCGGCACGGAGCGGCATGAGAGCCGCCGTATCGATAACCAGTTAAGAGGCCGCGCCGGCCGTCAGGGCGACCCCGGCAGCACGCGCTTCTACGTGTCGCTGAAGGACGAGCTGATGCGCCGCTTCGGCATGGACCGCATGGAAGGCCTGATGACGCGGCTTTCGCCCGACGACGCGTACCCGATCGAGAACGCGCTCATCACGCGGCAGATCGAAAACGCGCAGAAGCGCGTCGAGGCGGCGAACTTCGATACGCGCAAAAACGTGCTCAAATACGACGACGTCATGAACAAGCAGCGCGAGGTCATCTACGGCGAGCGCCGCAAGGTGCTTCTCGGCGAGGACCTCAGGGATCAGTTTACGAGCATGATCAGCGAGACGGCGGAGAACATCGTTTCCGCCTACGCGAGTGAGCATTCGAAGCCCGAGGAGTGGGATATCACCGCGATTGAAAAGGAACTGAGCGATCTGTGCGGCGTGAACGCGGCCGGCGTTCTGCACAGCGCGGACATCAGGCGCCGGAGCGATCTCATCGACCGCTGCAGGGCGTTTGCGGAATCGCTGCGCGCAAAGAAGGAAGCCGAGATCACCGGTCAGGGCATCGACATGCGCGAGATCGAGCGCATCGTGCTGCTGCGCGCGGTCGACACGAACTGGATGGACCAGATCGACGCGATGGATCAGCTGAAACAGGGCATCGGCCTTCGCGCGTACGCGCAGACCGACCCCGCGAACGCGTATTCCAGCGAGGGCGCCGATCTGTTCGACGCGATGGTCGTGCGCATCCGCGAGGAAGCGGTGAAAAACCTGCTGCACGTGCAGGTGCGCCGCGCGCCGGTCGAGCGCAAGCAGGTCGCAAAGCCGATCGACGCGCCGTCCCTCGACGGCGACAAGCCGAAGGTTCTGAAGCGCTCCGCAAAGATCGGGCGCAACGATCCCTGCCCCTGCGGCAGCGGCAAGAAATACAAAAACTGCTGCGGCAGAAACGCATGAAAAACAAAAGGCCCTCTCTGTGGGCCTTTTGTACTTGTACAATCATAATACAATTAGGAGAAACAAGGAATGGCATCGGTTACAGGCAGGATTGATTCGATAATGCAGCCAAGAGGGGGGTATTTGAATCCAAAGGGGTTTGAAACCGTTCAACTAGTCGATAGTTTTACCTTGCATGAAAAGGAGAATATTCACAGTTCTTTAATTGGTCTTGCGGTGGACTATTTGACAAGGTTTGAAATGGGAATGTCCGCAGAGGATGCCTTTGGGATTTCATTATTGGGCGTAGCACAACTTGATGAAGAAAGAATAGCAGCCAAGATATTAAAAAGAATCAACGGACTTGATGACGATTCCATTTTTGCGGCGTGTCAGCTTGTCGGATATGATGTATGCTATCGGGCAGGGGTGAATGATTACAAGGATTTTCGGACAATTAAGCCGGATCAGGATACAATAGAAAACATCAGAATAATGGTGAACAGGTGTATTTCTTTCTTCAATCAGTATGGACCGATTAGAAAAATAGGGTTTACTTTTGAAGGGGGATATACAGATCTTATAACAAAAGGAGACGGTGACTATCTTACTGAAGATACGCTTTGGGACATCAAAGTCAGTAAGAATTTGCCTTCTTCAAAGCATACATTGCAGTTATTGGTTTATTATCTTCTTGGAAAGCAGTCAATTTATAACGAATTTGATTCTATTGTCAAGATAGGGTTATTTAATCCGAGAACAAACTGTATATTTTTAAAAAATGTCAGCGATATCCCTATTGGGATCATTCATACAGTATCAGCTGACGTCATTGGGTACGAACAAGGGAGAACAACAAAAGAAGTCCTTTCGGTCAAAGATATTATGTCAATTTTGCATTGCAATAAAGAGGACATTAAGAGATTGTATTTGGAGAAAGGGCTTCCTTTAAAGAAAACTAATAATGGGTATTCTGTCCGGCGAAATGATTTCAGGAAATGGCTTGAGCAAAAAGGCAAGAAACGACCTTCCAAAAACAAGGAAAGTGCTTGCATAACGGCGATTAAGATTGCAACAATAGTTGCGGTGATGATTGCGGTGAGTTCGTGGTTGCTTTATTTGCTTCTCAAATAGGAACAAAAAGGACCGCATCGGCGGTTCTTTTATGTCTTACTGCAGCGCCGCGATCGCGTGCGACTGCACGAAGTCCGGATAGCGCAACGCCGCCTCGTTCCAGCCGAGGTCTTCGATGTATGAAAAAAGGCGGTCGGACGACCGCCTTTTTACGCGACGGACGAAGTGTTGACAGAACGGAACGGAAGCGATATGATGAATCCGGATCCGTTGAACGGAAAAAAGATCGGGAGGGATTTGGTATGGAGATCAAATGTACGATTCAGTTCAAAACCCAGACGGCGCACGGAAGCGGCGAGGGAGTCGTCCTGTTTGAAAACGGCGAATTCGTCGTGCGGAACAAGGGCATTGCGACCCGGATGCTGTTCGGCGCGCTCGGCGCGGCGCTTGCGAAGGGAAAAGAAGTGATGCGTTTTCCGGTGAGCGAGATATCCTCGTATGAGACGTTCAGGAAGATGCTTGCGAATTATATGCGTTTCACGCTGAAGGACGGAAGCGTTCTGCTGTTCAACTATTCGAAAAACGTGGAAGAGGAGCTGCTTGCGATCGTTTCCTCCGTGCCGCATTCGGTTTGATCCGATCTGCTTGTCGACAGTTTGATAAAAGGCGGTCGGACGGCCGCCTTTTTTATGCGCGGCGGCACAGCCGATCCATGCAAAAACGGCATCATTCATGAAAGATCGTTTTTCCAGGGAACTTTTCGGCGCCTTCGCGCGTCTACCTTACAGAATGATCATTCGATAAATCCCCGATCGGGAGAGAAGTATGGAGGAAACCGATGGCAGCGATACGTGACGACGTGTTCGTCGAGGAGATCCGGAGCGTCAAAAAGACCGCGTTCGGCGTGGCGTACCTGATCCTCAAAAACACGTTTGACTGCGAAGATGCGATGAGCGCGGCGATCGTCAAGGCCTACGAGCATCGCGATAAACTGAATCAGCGGGACAGCTTCCGCGCATGGTTTTTACGCATTTTAAGAAACGAGGCGTACACCATTCTGCGGAGCCGCCGCAAGGTCTTTGAGACGGATGAGATTCCACAAAGCCCGCAGCTGTTTCCCGACGCGGCGGAGTCGCTCGATCTGCGCGACGCCCTGATGCGGATCAAAGAGGATCAGCGCAACGCCCTGTTCCTGAAGCAGGAGGGCTATTCCCTGGAAGAGATCGCAGCCGTATTGCACGTCCCCGTCGGCACGGTCAAGTCGCGGATCTCCCGCGCAAAGGACTCGCTACGCAAGATTCTGGAGGAAAACGAACATGAGTAAGAAGATCATCCGCGTTTCCGACGCGATCCCGGAAATGCCTTTATCCTTTGACCGGACGGTGGAGCAGACGCTGAACAAGGTCTGCACCGCACGGGACGAACAGCCGGCGCGCGGCAAGGCGAACGCGCCCGCGGATCGCTGGCTCCCGCAGAGCGGGAACGCGCGCACCGGCAAAACGAAGCAGCGGCTTTCGAGGATCCTCGCGGTCTCGTGCGCCGCGGTGCTGCTTCTCGGCGTCTTTGCCGTCGGCGGAATCGTCGTGAAAAACGCGCTTTCCGGCCGCAGCACCCCGGTGCCGCTGGCATCCGCCGCGCCGGAGGCGACGAAGGAAGCGACGGTCCCGATGAACGTCGGCGATCACGCCGTCACGATCCGTCTGCTGCCGGAGCTTCCGGAAGCGGAGGCTTACGCCGAAGCGCGCGCAAGAGCGCTGCAGCCCGCGTTCTCCGAGGAGGACTGGGGCTGGATCCGAAGGATGGACGTTTCGGTCCATGGGTTCACGATCGACGGACAGACGATGCACTGGGTGACGGTGTTCCGCATGGCGCCGGGCGAAAAGCCCGCGCAGTACGAGCAGAATCCGTTCTCGCTCATCGATCTGACCGGTCTGGAGCTGTTTGAGGACGGCACGGTCGTCACATGGAACGGCGTCGAGCGGAAATGCTCCGTGAATATGGAGGCCACGCCGGGAACCGACAGCAGCGACGGCGCGTGGATCGTTTCCGTCTATACGCAGATGGAGCGCCCGGATACCGACTTTGCCGGTACGGCGACGGTGCGCCAGCAGTTCCGGCTGATCGACAACAAGGTCGACTCGCAGGCGGCGATCGCCACGCTCGGCATGATCGAACAGACCTTTACGTTCGACGCGTCCGGCGCGCCCGCTTACGCGCCGCAGACGCCTGCGCCCGATCAGGGACAAACGCTGCTGCCGACGCCGTTTGCATCCGCCGCGCCGGAGGAAGCGAATCCGACGCACGCTCCCATGATCTGCTATGTCGGCGAGGTGTACGGCTTGCGCGACGAAGAACGCCCGGACGCGCCGGACGATGATGCGACGTTTGAAACCGTGAGTTCCGTCGTGCCGATCTCCGAAATACCGGATACGGACGGACAGGCAAACTTCGGCGAGGTCGGCGCAGCGTTCTATGTTACATACGACGGGCTTGTCGCATTTTACAACGGCGAATGGCGTCTGTTTGTACCGGAGGAAACGGGTGATGATCCCGACAAGGTGCTTTGGAACGACACGGAAGCGTTTCCGGGAACGTTCCGGTTCTGGGACTACGACGAGCAGATCGGATCCCGCGAAGCGCCGGAGAAAGGCGTCCTGTTCGTCTGCGATTTCGACGGCGACGGAACGAAAGAGGAGATCGTCTACGAGAAACACGGACAGTATCTTACGATCTCTGCCGGAAAGGCGTCGATCGACGTCAACTTCTACGCCGGATTGGAGCAGGCGATCCTTCTGGATCTCGATCCGGACTCGCCGCGGTTGAATCTGCTTGTGGTCTACAATACCGGTTCGGAGGATTATGAGACGGTCGAGCTGCACGTGGAAAACGGACGTTTCGTCCTTGGACCGATCATTTATGCGTATGCAAGCTTCGACGGCGGGACGGTGCTCGGCTCCGCTACCCAGACCGACATTCTGGGAACCAAATTCGGCGCGCGCACCTATCACGGCGAGAATCTGACCCCGGATTCCGAATGGTTTGACTGCGACGTGATCCCGGACGAGATCCAATCCGCGTCCGATCGCACGCGTCTCATCGAAAACGGCATGCTGCTGCATCTCGTGCGCGATCTGCCCTGCACGATCGACGGCGCGGACGCGGTGATCCCCGCGGGCACGTACGTATACATGACGCGCTGGCACGCGTCTGGAACGCTTGCGGAGATCAGGACGGAGGACGGAACGACTGCGCTGATCACGGTACAGAGAGCCGACACGCTCGATCCGGAGCAATACGGGTACCTGATCGGCGGCGAGATGCAGGAAACGTACTTCGACAACATCCTCTTTGCCGACTGAGCATAACGGCGTCAAAAAAAGAGCTGCGGTTTCGCAGCTCTTTTTGATTGTCTTACTGCAGCGCGGCGAGCACGTCGGCAACGTCGGCGTTGACCAGGATCGCGCGGTCCTCGATTTGCTTCGGGCACTCCGCTTCTCCGAAGTTGACGCACACGTACGCTGCGTTGGGATTCTGCGCGGTGAGCCGCCAGAACGGATACTTGATGATGCCGGGCGTGTTCGATCCCACGCCGAGCTCAAGGAGAAGCAGCTTTCTGCCGTCCTGCGCCTGCACGAAGTTCACGTAACGCGACGCCGCCTCGTTCCAGCCGAGGTCCTCTACGAACGTGTCGTCGCTTCGGAGGTTCATCGTCATCGGCGCGCCGCACTTCGGACAGACCGGCAAAAGCCCGGTCGGCACGCGCATGTTCCGCTGTTCACGGACCATTCTGAGGATCGTTTCCTCATTGTCGTAGGTGCGGCGGTGGCACGGCAGAGAGCATTGGAACAGTCCGTAATCGCCCTGCGTATAAAAGAGCCGCGCCTTGTCGACGCCCGCTTTCTGAAAGCAATGGTCGACGTTCGTGGTCAGCACGAAGTAATCCTTGTCCCTGACAAGATCCAGAAGCTGTCCGTAGACCGGTTTCGGCGGGTTTTCATAGCGGTTGATCAGGATATACCGGCTCCAGTACGCCCAGAATTCCTCCTTCGAGGGATACGGGTAAAAGCCCCCGGTATACATGTCGCGAAAGTGATATTTTTTGATGAAATCCGGAAAAAAGCGCTCGAACCGTTCGCCCGCATAGGTGAATCCGGCGGCGGTGGAAAGCCCCGCGCCCGCGCCGATCAGGATCGCGTCGGCGTCGCGAAGTCTGCGTTTCAGAAGCATGATAAGATCCGGAGTAACGTCGTTGAACTGCATGAAAAAGCTCCTTTCCGGTTATTGCAAAAGCGCCTGATAAAGCCTGAGATCCGCCTCTTTAAATACGTTGAACACCACGTCGATCGGGCAGTCCTTTTGGAATGCCGTGACGGTGTCGACGGCGATTTTTGGCGCTTCGTTCTGCGGGAAGCCGAACACGCCGGTCGAGATGCAGCAGAACGCGACGCTTTTGAGTCCGTTTTCTTCCGCCAGGCGGAGACAGCTTTCGTAGCACGAAGCAAGCTGCGCCCTGTGCCGCTGCGTGAGCGGTCCGGAAACAATTGGTCCCACCGTGTGCAGCACGTATTTTGCGGGCAGATTGAACCCCGGCGTGAGCTTCGCGCCGCCGGTCGGCTCCGGATGCCCCTGCGCGCGCATGATCGCGTCGCACGCAAGGCGCAGCTGCACGCCCGAAAAGGTGTGGATCGCGTTGTCGATGCAGCCGTGGTTCGGCGAAAAACAGCCCAGAAGCGCGGAATTGGCGGCGTTGACGATCGCGTCGACCGCGAGCGTCGTGATGTCCCCGCGCCAAAGATACAGGTGCGGCTTTACGGGCGTCAGATCCGAAAGCGCCGTCACGCCCTTTTCGCACGTCGCTTCTTGTAAGTATGCGTCTTGCACGGCGAGAAACTCCGCGCTTGCGGGCATCGGCGGACGCACGTTGAACAGACCCCGCAGCAGACGCTTCTGTTCAAACGCGTCCTCGGGGATCCCGTTCCGGTATCCCGCTTCCGAAAGAAGCGCCTCGATCAAAAAGACCCTTCGCTCGCCCTGTGTCATATATATACTTTATCACGGCTGGCTGTTGCTTGTAAAGCGAAAGCGGATCATAAATTGACAGCCCCCCTTAATTATGTTACGATAACTTTATATTATGGCAGGAGGGATATTATGTACAATAACGTCGGAAATAAGATTATGGTATTGGCAGAATTTCTTGGATGGCTGTGCTTTTCTGCGGGGATCATCGCGTGGATTGCTCTCCTGGCAAGCGGTAATATACTTCTTGGTTGGATCATGCTTGGAAGCGGCGTTGTCGTATTGATTTCATCCTGGTTCCTTTACGGACTCGGACAGCTTGTACATGATGTTCACGAAATAAAAGATAAAGGACTTGCGTCGATTGCAGCACCTGTTTCAAAACCCGCAACAAGACAAAAATCGGATATTTCGGACGAACTTCCGGATCTGTGAGGTATGATTATGGCAGAACGGTATACCAGACTGTTTACAATATCGCAGACCGATCTCTATGAGACCGGGTCTCCGCTCCTGATTTGCGCAGGGGCGTTATTGAAGGACATGCAAACGGGCAGAATGATCGCGCAGCTCAAATTCCGCAACATCGGAATCAAACGAATCGCGGCAGTCAAGATCTCTGTGCATTCATTTGATGCATTCGGAACAGAAGTCGAGGGCGTTCCGGAGTTTCAGTATCTGGACCTTTCCATACCGCGGGATCGGGAATTCGGGCAGAAGACGCCGATCGTTCTGCCGAACACAGAAACACGCTCATTTTCCTGCACCTGCAAAAGCGTGATTTTCACGGATGGAACGAGATGGGAGTCGGAAACGGATGAATGGCAACCGTTAATGAAACAAAAAACAATTGAATCACGATTTGGTGGGCTCGCGGAACAGTATCGTCGGGACACGTGTTTTCCATCCGCAAATTACGTGGTCTCGGAGGATCGCGATCTTTGGCTTTGCGTCTGCGGTGCGATCAACCGCAGGGAAGAGATAGATTGTCATACCTGCAATGCAAAACGCGAAGAACTTAAGGCTGCGGAGAATCCGGAATTGCTGAAAGAACATGACGAAGCATACCGGTGCCGCCTTGCAGAACAGGCGGAAGCGGCTCGTATTGAAATGGAACGAAAGGCGGAAGAGGCGCGGATCGAAGCGGAACGAAAGGCGCAAGAGGCGCGGGTTGCTGCGAAGAAGCGTAAAAAGATCGCTGCAATCGTTATGCCGATCATCGTTGCATGTATCGCGTTTGTAATTGTGCTGACAACGTTTATTATTCCGAATCAAAAGTATCAAGCCGCCGTTGAACTCTATAACGCCGGTAAATACGAGGAAGCGATTGCAGCATTTACGGAACTGAATGGATATAAAGACAGCGCAGCGCAAATCGAGAATTGCGAAATCGCAATCAAAGACGAGAAATACGCCGCGGCAACGGAACTCCTTCATGCTGGCAAGTATGAGGAAGCGATTGCAGCATTTACGTATATGGACGGATATAAAGACAGCGCAGCGCAAATCGAAAATTGCGAAACCGCAATCAAGGATGAAAAATACGCTGCGGCAGAAGAACTCTATCACGCCGGGAAATACGCAGAAGCGATTACCGCATTTGAAGCGTTGAGCGAATATAAAGACAGCGCGGCGCAAATCGAGAAATGCGAAACAGCAATCAAAGAAAAGAAATATACTGCAGCAGCAGAACTCTATCACGCCGGTAAATACGAGGAAGCGATCACAGCGCTTATAGACCTGAACGGTTATAAAGACAGTGAATCCATAAAAACGAAATGCATGTTCGCGAAAGCACCTGTCGGATCTGCTGTCTTCTTCGGTGAATATGAACAAGATAACGATATGTCAAACGGAAAAGAGCAGATCGAATGGCTCGTTCTGGACAAAGATAAGGACTCTGTATTAGCGATCAGTAAATACTGCCTGTTCTGCACATCGGAGCTATCGCAAGTACAATTCGTTTATGAAAAAAACAATGTATATGCTTATTTGACCCTGTTTATGAATGGTTCATTCATGTTTGATTATTATAATTTCAATTATCATGACGATTATATCTTTGAAACGGGATCTTTCACATATCAAAATGGTGAACTGATTTTGACCAGCGAAAATGGGACTGTCGTCAAAGGAGAGGGAAAATCATCCATACAACTCCATTATTGTTATCAGGGGAACGATAGAATATCAGGAGACTTTTCAATCCCATCCGGTACATTTAAAGTGAACATTGTGCCATCGGGAACAGACCATGATTTTTTCAGCTTATTCTATGAAACGCTTTTCGAGGAGTTGATGACGTTTTCTGAAACCGCTTTTTCGGATGAAGAAAAGCTGTTTATGCAGAACAGCGGGTCTCAATTGATCATTCTTCCATCCGACCAATTGTCCCTGCTTAGAAACGAGGCTGATAAAAGAACCAGTGCTACAGCATTTGCAATCAATCAGGGTGCTTATGTAGATAAGAATAAAAAAGCGACATGGTACGTCAGGCCAGTCGACGCTGATTCTCCTACAATAGGATATGTAGTAGCAAATACATCGGATCTGAACAACGATGATTATTCTACTCCAAGTTACGATAGGATATGCATACGACCTGCTATTAGAATTTATTTTGGCAATTCGATTGGAGATTGATCTGTTAATCAAAAAAGCGGAGGGATCGTTCCCTCCGCTTTTGCGTGTCGGATTCTTGGCTCCCCTGTAGATGGTACGCGCGGGAAGCGCGCGATCTACCTCAACAACGAAGCGAAGCGAAGTGTAAAATAGGAGCTGTCACGGCAAGCCGCGACTGATAGGTTGCGTGCGTCAGTAGTTCTCGCAGTTGACCTCGAAATAGGACTGCGGGTGCGCGCAGGTGGGGCAGAGATCGGGCGCCTTCGTGCCGACGACGATGTGGCCGCAGTTGCGGCATTCCCAGACCTTGACCTCGCTTTTTTCAAAGACGGCTGCGGTCTCGACGTTCTTTAAGAGCGCGCGATAACGCTCCTCGTGATGCTTTTCGATCGCGGCGACGAGGCGGAATTTTACGGCAAGCTCCGTAAAGCCCTCTTCCTCGGCGGTCTTTGCAAAGCTTTCGTACATATCCGTCCACTCATAGTTCTCGCCGTCCGCGGCGGCCTTGAGGTTTTCGGCGGTCGTGCCGATGCCGTTGAGTTCCTTGAACCACAGCTTCGCGTGTTCCTTTTCGTTGTCCGCGGTCTTCAGAAACAGCGCGGCAATCTGCTCATAGCCGTCCTTCTTTGCTTTGGAGGCAAAGTAGGTGTACTTGTTGCGCGCCTGCGATTCGCCCGCGAACGCGGCGAGCAGGTTCTGTTCGGTCTTCGTGCCGGTATACTTGTTCATGGGTTTCCTCCTTACGCTTTCCAGAGCCCGTGCAGGTTGCAGTAGGCATAGACCGCCTCGACTTCGTCGCCGTCGCAGATCCTGAAGCAGACCTCGGGCGCCTGACCGGGCGCGAGCGCCTTTCTCTGGTTGCCGTACTTGGTCTGCAGACTGACCCATTCGATATAGTGTTCGGGAAGCATCGGATGCGCGGCCGCGCCGATCTTCACTTTGACGCAGCAGCCGTCGACCTCGACGACGGGCACGTGCTTTTCCAGGGACGCGTCGGTCGTGCCGGGGATAATCTCCTTCATCGGTTTGCCGCAGCACATGACGGGGACGGGGGTCTTTTTGACGATCGCGATGATCTGGCCGCAGGTCTCGCAGCGGTAGAACTTCATTTCCATGGTGTGTGCCTCCTTTTGTTTTTTTCAAGAAAAACGCCCGGAAAACGGGCGTTGCGGACGTGTTAAAAACTCGAGAAGCCGTACGTGTTGACCATGGCGTCGAGCTTGACGCCGGCCTTGCACTGCGGGCACTCGTGCGCGGGATAACTCTCGTAGTCGTCCCAGATGTGCTTCGTATCGCAGATCGAAATGACGGGATAGCCCGCGCATTCCTTGATGTTCGCAAGGATCGAGCAGATGCCGACCGTTTCGCCGCCGTAATAGCGGATCGCTTCGATCGCGCCGAGCGCGGTATAGCCCGTGGAAACGGACGCCGCCAGAACGAGGACGTGCTTGTTCCGGATCATCGGAGCCGTGTTGTCGCGGAACAGCAGCTGGCTGCCCGTCGTATGCTCCGGCGTGACGACGCAGATCGCGCGGTTCGCGTTCATGCTCGTGAAGCTCTGCTTGGTAAGCTCGCTCGCCATGCACGCGCCGATGACCTCGGTGCCGTCCAGACAGAGGATCGTGTCGACGATCGTGGTCGCCTTGAAGCGGTTTGCAAGATGGATCGCGGCTTCACGCGCTTCGGGCAGACAGTATTTCGTCATGGTCAGATCAACGTAGTAGTTGATATGGCTGTGACTCGTGGCAAAATGTCCCTTCGCGACACGCAGGGGAAGATTGGTGTTGTTGGGGTTCCGGTATTCCCGCATTTGAATCGACATCCGTTAGTTGCCTCCCTCTCATTTGTCAAATTATATCATATCAAAATCAGCCGCCGGTGTCAATGCCGCGGCGGTCGGCACTGTGAAAAACAACGTTATTTATAGCTGTGCAGTCCCGGCAAAAGCGTGTTTACGCCGATGTAGGTGAACAGCACGCAGATGAATCCGACGACGCCGAAGATCGCGGCGGTCCTGCCGTTCCAGCCGCGGCGGATCCTGAGGTGCAGATATACGAGGTAGATGAGCCACGTGATAAGCGCCCACGTCTCCTTCGGGTCCCAGGTCCAGTAGTTGCCCCAGGCGTTTTCCGCCCAGATGCCGCCGATCATGATCGTCGCGGTCAGGAACATGATGCCGAGCGACACGCAGCGGTAGCTGATGACGTCGAGCTTTTCCTTTTTCGGGATGTGAGAGTCCCAGAAGCCGTTTTCTTTCATGCGGTCGCGCAGCAGGAAGATGATCGACAGCACGAACGAAACGCCGAACGCGCCGTATGCGATGATGACCGTCGACACGTGAATGCCGAGCCAGCTGCTCCTGAGTGCGGGCATGAGATTGCGGATGCGGTCCACGCCGTTGACGCCGATCGCTTCGTACGCCGCGATGGTCTTGAGCTCGTTCAGCTTCTGCAGTCCCGCGTACAGCGTAAGCAGCAGCGTGACCGGTGCGGAGAACGCGCCGAGCACGGGGAAGCGGAACTTCAGGATGAAGATCAGTCCGACGAGCGCGAGCGCCCACGCGAACGCAGTCGAGAATTCGTACTGGTTCGACATCGGCAGACGGGCCATCAGCGCGCCGCGCAGCACGATCGCCGCCGTATGCACGAGCAGCGCCGCAATATGCGCGCGGATCGCAAGCTTGGAAAGAAGCGGCTTTTTGATCGCGACGTACAGGAAATACAGGACCGTGACCGCGAAATACAGGATCAGCGTGATGAGAAACAGGATACCTTCCGCCGACATCATTGCGCTTCCTCCTTTCCTTTGCGGCCGGTGACCGCGCGGTCGAACTGTTCTTTGAACAGCGGCGCAAGTTTCTTGCTTTTGCCGTTCACCGTCCACGTTCCGTCCTCCCTGCGAACCGCCCAGACCGTTTCCGGTACGACGTACAGCGCGAAGAACAGACCCAGCGTGGTCAGGATCGAGCCCGTGAGCACGAGCCACGAGAACGAATCCTTCTTGACGCGCAGCAGGGTGTATTCGAGCGGATCGGAGAACGTGATCGTGTAGCCGCCGAGGTCGATGCCGCTGCCGGGCGCGAAGTAGTTCCGTCCGGTATCGACGTGCTGTCCCTGATAGAAGAACAGGACGTGATAGGCGGGGACGCCGTTGTGATCCTCCTCAAAGCCGTCGAGGTAGAGCGAGAACCCGGGTAGGAACGAGATCGTCAGCTCCTCGCCGACGCAGAGGTCCGCGCTCTCGAACGGGACGCCGTTCTCCGCGATCGAAACACGCGCCGCGTAGCCGCTTGCGGTCTGATAATACTTCATGCCGTGCAGAACGGCGGGGTGGTTGACGCTTGCGGTCCCGCTCTGTGCCGTTCCGTCCTTCGTGCTGCGGACGGTCAGCTCGGATACGTACTGCTCAATGAAGCCCGCATCGTTGCGTACGGTGCGGAAATCGTCGACCGTCACCTCGTACGGCGTGCCCTCGACCGGCTTGGTCTGCCCCGGCGTGCCGTAGACCGACGCGGAAAACAGCGTCATCTGCCCGAGCGCATAGCCCAGCACGATCAGGATGATCCCGACGTGACAGATCCACGCGCCCCAGAAGCCGAAGCGGTTGCGGTACGCGAACAGCACGTCCGCGCCGTCGACGGTCGTTCTGACCGGGTTGCGGAAGCGCAGACGCTTCATGACCGCCTCGGGATCGGAAACGCCGTCCGCCGATACGGCGGGCGTATCGGAAACCGCGCGCTCCGGACGCGCGGCGTCCTTCGTCTGACGGATCAGCGCGCGCACGCGTGACAGATTGCAGAAGAGCAGGGAGAGACACAGCAGGGACACGAGCGTGATGAACCACCAGCTGTGAAACACGTCGTCAAGCCGGAAGGCGAGGATGAACGCCGCCGCGCGCTCGGAATACGAATCGCGGTACGCTTCGAACTGCTCGCCCTGCGGCACGAGGCTTCCGATCACACATACGATCGCAACGACGACCAGCAGGATGATCGCAAACTTCATGGACGCGATGAATTTGAAGATTTTTCTGAAGACTTGCATAGATCGAAAGAAATGCGGCAAAGGAGCGCCGTTCGACGTCCTTTGCCGCAGACGGGTCAGGGTTATTCGGCAAACGACTGCAGAAGCGCCGTGCCTTCGTCGATCAGATCCTCCGCGGTGTTGAGACAGCGCATCGCCAGATCGTAGTTATGCGCGCCCTCGGAGTTCTCCACGTAACAGTAGTCGAAGAACCACTGCGCCTTGCGATAGAGCTCGCGTACGCCGTCGAGCTGTTCTTCGGTGTATTTGCCGCTCTGATTCGCTTCCGCAAGCGCCTTTTTGAAGTCCGCAAGGCGGTTGCCGACGGTCGTTTCCTTCTCCGTTACGCGCTTCTGGATGCTTCTGACCATCTCGATCATATCGTCGCCGGTCCTGATGTCCGGATCCATAGAGGAATGGCACTGGAGACAGGTGGCGAGCAGCGTTTCGTCCTCGAGCGGGCTGACGAGCATGTGGCTGTGATAGATCGTGCGGTCCTTGGGATCCTGGACCACCGGCATATGACAGTCGGCGCAGTTCAGCGTGTCCGCGTGCTTGCCGAGCAGGACGGTCTCCATTTCGGGATGCTGCACCTTCAGCATCTTTGCGCCGGTGCTTTCCTGCGTCCAGTCGGAGAAGCCGAGCTGCGTGTAGTAGTCGTAGGTCGCTTCCGGCGTCATCGCCTCAACGGAGCTGTGCGGCATTCGGGTCGCCTTGGTCGCCGGATCGAAGTAATACTCGATGTGGCACTGACCGCATGCGAGGATGCCGGGATCGATCGTACTCTTATTTTCACCGAGCGCAAGGTTGATGTACTCGTGGGTGACCGTCAGGTTTTCTTTCGGCTTCGTGCCGTTGCCGGGATTGTTGCCGTGGCAGGTGTAGCAGCTGACGGTCTCGCCGCCGTTTTGGGTGATCTGCGCATAGACCTCGTCAAACGGGAGGGCGTAAGCCGCTTCGTTCGTGTCCTGCGCCATCTTGGTGAAGTTCGGCGTCTTGCAGGTCAGGCAGTTCGCAAGCGCGTGAGGACGCTTGGTTTTCGCCACGTCCTCCAGCGTGTAGCTGTGGCCGCGCGCGCTGCCGTAGTCCTTCGCGAAGCCGTATCCCTCGTAGATCTCAACGAGGTACGGATCGAGTTCCAGATAATCGACGACGACGTCGTTGCCTTTGTTGCTGCCCATCGAAACGGCGATGTGCGGATAAACCGCGCTCCAGTCGCTCGCGGTGATCGTGCCGTCCGCGCTCGATGCCTGCGGCGCTTCGACCTTCCCGTAAGAGATATCCTCGCGCGAAAGCGGCACGGACTTGTAGGTGATGTGATGCTGACTGACGATGCCGGCAAGCGCCAGAATCGCGATGATCACGATGACCGCGCCGACGATGAGTTTTGCAGCCTGATTTCGTTTTTCCATGGGTTACGCCTCCTTCCGTGCGACGGGGCAGGGCGGGGTGATGACGTGCGCGGGGCACTTCTCCGCGCACTTGCCGCACTGCGTGCAGTTCTCGTAGGTGACGCGGGCGAGGTTGCCGTCCATATGGATCGCGTCGAACTCACACTGACGGGTGCACAGCGTGCAGCCGATGCAGCCCGCGGAGCAGACCTTTTTGACCTGCGGGCCCTTGTCGCGGTTCATGCACTGCACGGCGACGTGTTTGCTCTCGGGCACGAGCTCGATGAGTCCCTTCGGGCACGCCTTGACGCACAGACCGCATGCGACGCACAGGCTGCGGTTCACGACCGCAACGCCGTCGACGAGCCTGATCGCGCCCTGCGGACAGACGTTCACGCAGGAGCCGAGGCCCAGACAGCCGTAGTCGCAGTCCTTGAGGTTGAGCCCCGCAAGCACGGCCGCGCGGCAGTCGTTGATGCCGACGTAGTTGCCCTGCTGTCCGCAGGCGTCGCAGGTGCCCTTGCAGCGGACGAACGCGACCTTGCGTTCCAGAACTTCCGCGTCTGCGCCCATGATGCCGCCGATCTTTGCCGCGACCGGCGCGCCGCCGACGGGGCAGACGTTGACCGGCGCTTCTCCGGCGACGATCGCCGCGGCAGCCGCGTCGCAGCCCGCGAATCCGCAGGCGCCGCAGTTGTTGCCGGGCAGGCATTCGCGGACTTCCGCTTCACGCTCGTCGACCGGGACGTGGAATTTCTTGCCGAGGAAGACCAGACCGAGACCGACGAGAATACCGATCACGGTGATCACGATGGTTGTGTACAGGATCGTCATACTCATGCACCTCCCAGCGTGGACTTAATGACCGGTTCAAGGACGCTGAAGCCCATGAACGCGATCGCCATCAGCGCCGCCGCAAGCAGGACGACGGGCGCGCCGCGCAGCGGACGCGGCAGGTCGCTTTCGCTGATGCGGGAACGGATGCCCGCGAGCAGTACGATCGCGATCGTGTAGCCGACCGCGGTGCCGATGCCGGTGAGCACGCTGTCGACGAAGCCGGAGCCGATATTGCTGTTCGCAATGCCGAGCACCGCGCAGTTGGTCGTGATCAGCGGCAGATAGATGCCGAGCGACTTATACAGTCCGGGCGATTTCTTCTTCAGGAACATCTCGACGATCTGAACGAGCGCGGCGATGACCAGAATGAAGATGATCGTGTGCATGAACTCGATACGGAGCGGCACGAGGACGTTGTCGTACAGAAGGTTCGCAACGGCGGACGCGATCGCCATGACGAAGATGACGGCGGCGCCGAGGCTTGCGGACGCTTTGATCTGCTGGGATACGCCGAGGAAGGAGCAGATGCCCAGGAATCGGACCAGCAGAACGTTGCTGACCAGCGCGTTCAATACAATGATCAAAAGCAGTCTTGTCATTTTGCTTCCTCCTCCTTTTTCTCCTCACAGCGCATCGCGCATTTCGCGCAGCAGCCGTCGCAGCCGTTGCTGTTGACGAGCTCGCGCTGGCGCGTCTTGATGCCGATCGCGTTCATGATGATGATGAACAGCGCGATGACCATGAAGGCGCCGGGAGCATCCTTGATGATGCCGACCGCATATTCCTTCGGGAACACGCGCATGTCGAACGCCGTGCCCGCGCCGAGGAACTCGCGGACGAGACCGGTCAGCGTCAGGGCGACGGTGAAGCCGAGGCCCATGCCGATGCCGTCCATGACCGAAAGGCCGGGGGTGTGCTTGTTCGCGTACGCTTCCGCACGGCCCAGAATAATGCAGTTGACGACGATCAGCTCGATGAACGCGCCGAGCGCGGAGTACACCGAGGGCAGATACGCCTGCAGCAGCAGACTGACGATCGTGACGAACGACGCGACGATGACGATGTAAGAGGGGAGACGGACCTGATCCGGGATCACGTTGCGCATGACCGAGATCAGGAAGTTGGAAAGGACCAGGACCGCCAGCGTCGAGAGACCCATGCTCACGCCGTGGATCGCGGTATCGGTGACCGCCAGAGCGGGACACATGCCGAGCATCAGCACGAACGTCGGGTTCTCCTTGATCAGACCGTTATAGATCCGTTCGAAGTATTTGTTCTTCATATCACTTGCCTCCTCCCATGATCACGTTCCGGAAGAAGTCCAGACTTGCGTTGACGGAGTTGACGACGGCCTCCGAAGTTCTGGTCGAGCCGGAAACGGCGTCGACGCCGTTCGTGCTCTTGTCGCCGCCCAGAACGAAGGCGTCGACCGCGCGGCCGTTGAACTGGTCCCGATAGGCGGGATCTTCATCCCAGAGGGAACCCTTGCCCGGCGTTTCGTGGCTCTCGATGAACGCGATCCTGTTGACCGTGCCGTCCGGCGTGATGCCGACGGCGATCTTCAGCGGGGACTTGTAGCCGTCGTTGCTGGTGACCGCAAACACGTAGCCGACGGTCGCGTTGTTCGCATCGACGGCTCTGTATGCTTCGTCGATCTTCGTGCTGCCGAACTTGCCGCCCGCGTAGGAGTCGCCCTGCTCCGCGATCGCCGCTTCGGCCGCGTCGATCGTTTCGAAGTCCTCGGCGGCTTCACAGACGATCCGGTAGGATTTGGTCTTGTTCGAGCGCTCGTTCGCTTCGATCGAGTCCCTGGTGACGGTGAATACGCCGGACAGCGCAAGACCCGAGATCGCCGCGATCAGCGTCAGCGCGATGACGGGCTTCGGAATGCGCTTGAGGAGCGGCGGCTTCACGACGCCCTCGGCCTTTTCGATCGCACGCTTGCGGTACGCGTAAGGCTTCGGCACGATGTAGATGTCGATCAGCGGCGTGAACAGGTTCGCGATGATGATCGAGTAGCTGAACATATCGGTGCCCTTGCCGTAGATGCGGAACAGCGCGCCGAGAATACCGATCAGGCACCCGTAAACGAGCTGTCCGAGACGGCTCACCGGAGAGGTGGTGTAGTCGGTCGCCATGAAGAACGCGCCGAGGATCACGCCGCCGCCGCACAGCTGCGCGACGAGGTAGGTGATATCGAACCCGTGACCGCCGAACAGCGCGAGCACGAGGGTGAATGCGCCGATGACCGAGAAGCAGATCTCGCCGTGGATGATGTCGAGTCCCCACAGCACGAGACCGCCGACGAGCAGCGCGAGGATGGAGCTTCCGATGACGCCGCCCGCGGTTCCGAGGAACATCCGGGTGATGTCGACCATCTGACCCTTATAGAGCATTTCGACCGGCGTTGCGCCTGAGAGCGCGTCAAAGCTCGGATAGTTTGTCATCAGGGTACCGCTGCCGAACGAGATCAGCAGGAAGCACCGCGCGGCAAGCGCCGGGTTGACGAAGTTCTTGCCGAGGCCCCCGAAGCAGCATTTGACGACGAGGATCGCGAAGACCGAACCGATCACCGGCATGAGCACCGGCGTGTTCGGCGACAGGCACAGCGCGAGCATCAGACCCGTGACGGCGGCGCTGCCGTCGCCGATCGTGATCTTCCGCCGCGTGACGAGGCAGAACAGAAGCTCGGTGAGCACGGCGGAGGCGATCGCCGCGAGGATGACCCAGAGCGCGTTGAGGCTCTGGAACGTCACCCAGTGCACGACGACGCCGACGATGGCGGCGGGCAGCAGCGACGCGAAGACGACCATCATGATGAACGGGGTCGTCCAGCGATCGCGTACGTGCGGACCCGCGGAGAGATTCAATGCTTTACCCATTATTTACCTCCCTGTGCCGCACGCCTGCGTGCCATGATCTCCGCTTTGGTTTGTTTGAACGTCTGGGTCAGCGGACGCTTCGCCGGACAGATATAGGTGCAGGAGCCGCAGGAGATGCAGTCCAGACCGAAGAGCTTTTTCTCGTAGCGCTCGAGGTCGCCCGCCGCGACGGCGTCGGCCATCATCTGCGGCATCAGACCGTTCGGGCAGACCGTGGTGCAGCGTCCGCAGTGCAGACACGCCGTCATCTTGCGGTCGGCCTTTTCGACCGGATCCTCCGTGAGCACGGTGATCGCGTTGGTCGTCTTGGTGATCGGGACTTCCGTCGTGCCGACCGCGATGCCCATCATGGGACCGCCGGAGATGATCTTCGCCGCTTCAACGCCGTCTTTGAGACCGCCGGCGGCTTCGATGAGCTCGGAAAAGCTCGTACCGTCGCGCACGATGAAGTTCGAAGGCTCCTTGATCGCTTCGCCGGTGACCGTCAGCACGTGACGGAACAGCGGCTCGCGCAGGGTCACCGCACGGCCGATCGCAAGGATCGTGCCGACGTTGTCCACGATGCAGCCGACGTCCGCAGGCAGCTTCGTGATCGGATAATCGACGCCCGCAATGACCTTGATGAGGCTGCGCTCGCCGCCCTGCGGATACTTCGTGCGAAGCCCGACCACGCGCAGACGCTTGTGCCCTTCGACCGCCTTCTTCATGGCGGCGATCGCTTCGGGCTTGTTGTTTTCGATCGCAACGACGCCCTGCGCGTTCGGGAATAGCCGGAGCACGATCTCCATGCCCTCGACGATCTCCTTCGCGTAGCCGCGCATCAGCTGATCGTTGCAGGTGATGTACGGTTCGCATTCCGCGCCGTTCGCGATCAGGAACTTCACGCCCAAAGGATCCTTCGGCGCCAGCTTGACGTGCGTGGGGAAGCCCGCGCCGCCGAGGCCGATGATGCCCGCGTCCTTTACGCGCTTCAGGATCTCCTCGTTCGGGATCGAAGCGACGTCCTCACGCTGGCCGAACGCGCCGGTCTCGGCGTACTGACCGTCGTTGTCCACCACGACGCATTCCTGCATCGCACCGGAGATCGTGCGGCGCTTTTCGACCGCTTTGACCGTGCCGGAGCAGGAACAGATGACGTTGGCGGAGACGAAGCCGTCCGCTTCCGCGAGCAGGCTTCCGACCAGAACGGGATCGCCCTTTTTGACGACCGCTTTCGCCGGTTTCCCGATGTGCTGGGCAAGCGGGAAGACCATTTCTCCTTTTGCGTCAAAGACGCGCAGCGCCGCTTTCCGACTCAGATCCTTGTGCTCTTTCGGATGAACGCCGCCGCGAAACGTGTCTTTCACGATTGTAACCCCTCCTTCAATCATATTGCCGTACGCTCCTTTCGGAGTATACGCACACACACTAATAGATTAACAGAAAACTTGTTCTTTGTAAATAAGAAGTCGTCCTTTTTCGCACGGAAAAATCCGGCGTGCCGGGATCCGCGGCGAAACAAAAAACCCGCCGGAAAACCGGCGGGTCTGCGTAAGCTGCGGGTGTTTATTTGCTGCCGCCCCACGGCGGGGTGATCGGCTTGACCGGAACAGGCTTGACGGGCATGATCGAGATCTTGACGAAGTGCGTCAGCGTGACCGTTGCACCGTCATGCACAGGCTTCTTGCTTCCGGTATAGCCGCTCGGCACGTCGATCCGCATCGTGTAATCGGCGGGGAGGAGGTTCTTGAACCGGATGGTGTACGTGTTGTTGCCGTTGTCGGTCACGACCGCGCCATCAAGATACTGATCCGTAACTTCCTCGTCGTCCACGAAGAGATGCAGCAGCGGGAGCACCGCCTCGGGCGCGGGACGGAGATTGTCCTTGTTTTTCGAGTCGGACCACTTCAGCGTAACGCGGAACTGCGCCGCCGGATGTACGCCGATCTTGACTTCCTGGTGGGGCACTTTCTTTGCGGAGATCAGGATCTGATAGGAATGTGTTTCGATTTTGTATCCCTTCGGATAGTAGAAGTACAGGATACAATCGTCATATTTAGGCAGTTCGCAGTTCGGATTGATCAGCGCGTTGAACGCTTTAATATAGGTCTCCGGAAACTCCATCTTTTCTCTGTGTGCATGGTTGATGATCGCCTGCAGAACGCCGTCCGGGAACAGCTTCGGATCGGTGTAGTGCTTGATCGCCATGTAAATCAGGTAATCCTTCAGGAGCTCGTCGTCTTCGGCAATGCCGAAATCACTGTTTGCCAGTACCGTTTTTCCTTCGAGCAGAATGTACATCACGTGTCTGTACAGTTCATCGGAGGTAATATCGTCTTTCTTGTTTCTGGCATACAGGAAGAGAGCGTCTTCCGTCGCGGTATATGCGGTATACTCGACGCCGGACGGGTTTGCATAGCCGTGGTTGAAGCAGTATGCAGTGGTCTTATTGTGGTTTTCATCTTCGATCCAGAACGTTTCAAGTCCGACGTGCTTTTTGTTCTGGCAGACATTGTCGTGGTAGTTTTGCGCCCAATAACCGTAGAACGTGCCCTCCTCCTCTGCGAGACGCGCGACCGTGATCGGCGTCGTCGAGTCGACGACGTAGCCGTCCGGCGCGGAAAGACCGTTGAGCGTGTATTCGCCTTCCGGAAGAAGGACCGTCTGTTCGCCTTCGGCAGTCCAGGATTCCACGACGTTGCCGTCCGCGTCCTTCAGCTGCAGCTCGACGCCGTCGATCGGATCGCCGTTTTCGTCAACGGCTTCGATTTCAACGGGCCGCACGAATTCGGGTTCGGGATCCGGTTCGCCGTCTTCCGCTGCGACGATTCCGACGGCGGAGAAGACCATGATACAGGCAATGAGGAATGATAAGAACTTTTTCATGACTGAAACCCCCTTAAATTCCAAACAGGTACTGACCGGCAAAAGATCCGGGTTCGATTATATATTAACATATATATTATTATTTTTCAAGAGAAAAACGCGTTTTATATACACATTATTCATTTTTTTGTCGGATATTATGGGAAAAACAGTTCGTTTTTGCCGGAAAAAACGAAAAAAAGAACTCTGCCGAGGCAGAGTGGGACGCTTTCGGGACAGGGTGCGGCTCAGTTTGCGTCCGTCCGGTACGAACGGACGAAGCGATCGAGGCGCGCGGCGGCTTCCGCAAGCGCGGATTCCGGCTTTGTAAACGCGAGCCGCACGAAACCGGGACAGAGAAACGCCCGGCCGGGCGTCAGCGCGACGCCCTCCGCGTCGAGCAGCCTGCGGCAGAACAGCGCGTCGTCCGCTTCGACGGCGGACACGTCGATCCAAAGGTAGAACGCGCCTTCGCACGGCGCCGTACGCAGGCGGGGGATGCGCCCGATCCCCGCAAGGATCCGGTCGCGGCGGCGGCGGAAAACGCCGCGCAGTTCGTCGGAATACGTGTCGTCCGCCGCAAGGACGGCCTTCGCCGCGCGCTCCGACAGCGAGCAGGGACAGCCGAGGGCGTGGCTCAGGAATCCGGACATCGCTTCCGCGGCGGGCGCGGGCGCGACCGCGTATCCCAGCCGCAGTCCGGCCATGGCATACGTCTTGGACGCGCTGTCGACGAGGATCAGACGCTCGCGCACGTCCGCAAACGCATAGAGGCTCGTAAACCCGCCCTCGTAGACGAACGCGTGATAGACTTCGTCCGCGATCAGATACAGATCGTGCGCCTTCGCGAAATCGGCGAGCAGACGGAGCTCGGGGGCGCGCAGCACGGCGCCGGTCGGGTTCACGGGGTTGTTGACGACGATCGCTTTCGTACGGTCCGAAACGCCGCGTGTCAGCGCCTCATGCGTGAGCGGCGTGCCGCGGAAAACGGGGACCGGAACGGCGCCGGCAAGACGGATCGTTTCGGGATAACTCGTGTAGCAGGGGGCGGGGAGCAGGACTTCGTCGCCGGGTCCGGCAACGCACGCGATCGCGGCGGTCAGCAGCGGCTTCGCGCCCGCGGAGATCAGAACGCGGCCCTCGGTCCAGCCCGTTTTGTTCCGCACGGTTTCGATCAGGTCGGCGGATCCCGTCGCGGGGACGTATCCGGTCCGGTCCGCGTCGAGCGCGGCGCGGATCGCGGCCTTGCCCGCATCGGGCATGGGAAGATCGACCTGCCCGGCGGTCAGGTTGATCACGTCTTTTCCGGATGCGGCGAGTTCCCGCGCCTGCCGGTCGAGCGACATGGTGACGGAGGGCGCCGCGGTGCGAGAGAACGGTTTCATGCTTGCTGCTCCCATCGGTTGATCAGAAGCGCGGCGGTCACGTCGCCCGCCACGTTGAGGGTCGTATAGGACATGTCCAGAAGACGGTAAATGCCGGCGTACATGCCGAGAAACAGCCCCGCGTCTGGCACGCCGAGCAGGCTCAGGAACGTCGCGCCGAGAACGATGCCGCCGCCGGGGATGCCGGGCGCGGCCGAGTTCAGCACTTCCGCGAACAAAAGCATCAGAAGAAACAGACCGATCGTGACGGGACGTCCCGTCATCTGCATGACGAACAGACCGAGCAGCGCGAACGAGACCGCGCCGCCGCACATATGCACCGTGCAGCCGAGCGGCGCGACGACGCCCGTGACGTGCTCCGAAACGCCGAATTCCTCGCGGCACGTGCGCAGGGTCTCGGGCAGCGTGGCGGCGGAGGAGCAGGTGGAGAGCGCGGTCAGAAGCGCGCGGCCCGTTTTGCGGAAATAGGTGAACGGATCGACGCGCAGGATCAGCCACAGCGGCAGGATCATGACGAGCAGCAGAACGAGCAGGCAGCCGCCCCACGCGCAGAGCACGTAGGAAAGCGCTTTTTTGAGCGCGTCCGCGCCGAAGCCGGACGTGCAGCGGCCCATCAGGACGAATACGCCGAGCGGCGTCAGATGCAGCACGAAGGAGAGCATGCGGGCGAAGACGGATTCGAGTTCCCCGATCAGGGCGATCACGCGCGCCGCTTTGACCTTTTCCGCGGCGATCCCCATGACGAACGCGAAGAGGATGCACGGAAGCATCGCGCCGCTGCCGAGCGACGCGAAGACGTTCGCGGAAAAGACGGTCCGGAAGAAGCCGCCGACGGAAAGGTCCGCGACCGTGCCGGACCACGGCTCGCCTTCGGAAAGCGTAAAGCCCGTGCCGGGGGACAGGATCGAGAACGGGATCGCCGACAGCGCGAACGAAACCGCGAACAGCAGCACGAACAGCACGAGCGCCTTCAGAAGCGTCCGCGACGCGCTCCGCGCTCCGCGCGAGGCGGCGTTGAACACCGTGCAGAGCACGATCGGCAGCGCCATCAGCTTCAGAAGATCGACGTAAACGTCGCCGATAAAACCGATCTGCGCAAACAGCGCGGGCCACAGGAGACCGAGCCCGGCGCCTGCGAAAAAGCAGCCGAGCGTGATCCAGGATTCGATCTTTGCAAGCTTTGTCATACGGCCTCCGTTATTCGTCTTCCGTTTCCGGTTCGCGAACGAACAGCCCCTCCGCCGCGGCGAGCGGGCGTACCGTTTCAAACAGCGCAGGGGAGGGATGGTACAGCGTGAGATACAGATCGTCGCGGTCAAGCGCGATCAGCGCGTCCGCCTCCGGCAAAAGGATCAGCAGCGAAGCGGGCATATCCGCCAACAGACAGGCGTCGATCCGATTGGCCGCCGCTTCCGCGTCCGGCGTCTCGAAGACCTCGTTCGTTTCGGGATCGACAAACTGAAATGCATAATAGCAATGCAGCTTCAGGAGAAAGCGGAGAAATCTGCCCGCGATCTCCGCATGATGCGGATCCCTGCGGAACAGCCGTTCCGCGGCGAAATAACGCGGTCCGCATTCCGGCGGGATCGTCCGCGGGAACAGATCGATGACCGCGTACGGCGTTTCGAGCAGCCGTTCGATCGTGTCGCTGCGCTCCATGTTATGCCTCCTGCGTTTTGAACGCGTCCGCAAGGAACCGGCGGAGCCCCTCCGGCGCCGGCGCGTCCGCGGACAGTCCCGTGTCCGCAAGACGGATCATTTTGTTGCCTCCGTGATAGTCGCTGCCCGCGGTGACGTACAGACCGTACCGGTCCGCAAGCGCGAGCACCTCGCGGCGCAGCTTTTCGGAAAAGCCCGAATAGAACGCCTCGAGCCCTTCAAGTCCGTATCCGATCAGCCGCCGCACGCGTTCGTCCAGCTCGCCGCCGAGGATCAGCTGGTCGCCGTCGCCGTAGCACGGATGCGCGAGCACGGGGATGCCGCCCGCGCCGAGAATGCCCCGGATCGCTTCTTCCGGCTGCACGTAATCGTCCGGGATCTCCAGAAGGTCCAGATAATCCCGGATGGCGGCGTTCCGGTCCGGCGCGTAGCCGTAGCGCACCATCAGGTTCGCGATGTGCGGCTTGCCGGGGTTCGGCAGCGCGAACAGCGCGCGTTCGTCCTCTTCCGAGAACGGCATATGCAGCTCCGTGTACAGAAAATCCAGACGCTGCCGGAGCTTTTTCAGTCGATAGCGGTGTCCCGTTTCGATCACGGCGCGGATCGGTTCCGCTCCCGGATCGTACCGATAGCCGAGGATATGATACTTGCCGAGCGCGTCGCGGCACGAAAATTCCGCGCCGGAAATGAACCGCGGATCGTCCGGCCCGAGCAGCGAGGCGATCTCGGCGCAGGCGCGGAGCGCGTCGTGGTCCGTGACGGAGAAGTATGCGATCCCCGCTTCCTTCACGCGCGCAAGCAGCTCCGCGGGCGAATCGGTGCCGTCCGAGACTGCGGTGTGCATATGAAGATCGATAACGGGGAAACGGTTCACGGAAGGGATCCTTTCGTTACAGATTTTTTGTCAGCGTCAGGACGTTCTGTCCGTCGCGGTATTCGTAGCGGACGTCGTCCATCAGTTTTTTCGTGAGGAAGATGCCGAGACCGCCGATGTCTCTCTGCTCGGCGGAAAGCGTCACGTCCGGATCCGTCTTCTGCAGCGGATCGAACGGACGGCCGCTGTCGATAAACGTGAGCGTGAGCACGGCGGGATCCTTTGCGACGTCGACGCACACCGTCACCCGGCCCTTGTCGGGCTCGTAGGCGTATTCGGCGACGTTGACAAAGACCTCCTCCACGACGAGCGCGGTCTGCATCTGCGTCTTCGACGGGCAGCGGATGGAGGAAAGCCGTTCGCCGATGAATTGCTGCACCTCGGCGAGATTCCTGAGAGACGCCCCGACGGTCAGCTCGTTTTCCGAGATCGAAAGCGAATCGACGGCGTCCAGACGCTCGATCAGCTTTCTGCGGCGGTAATCGAACGCCGTTTTGCCCTGTTCGGTCTCGGTCTCCCCGCGCAGGATCGCGCGGCGGAGCAGACGCATGTAGCCGAGGATGCTCGCCTTCGTTTCGAGCTCGTCGATCTTCGATTTGCAGTCCGTGCCGAGATAGGCGGCGAGCGCCTTGCGCCAGAACGCGTAACCCGTTTCGAACGAAAAGCCCTGGAACGCGAGGAAGACCGCATGGTCCAGCTCGGAGAAGCCGATGAACGCGTTGAAGATGCTTCCGAACTCGAAGATCGGATTGCCCGCGCCGAGCGTGTCCATGTCGATCAGAAGCACTTCGCCGTTCTGCAGCTCCAGATTTTTCGGATGATAGTCGCCGTGGATCAGGAAGTTCTCGTGCGGGACCTTCTCGATGAGCGAAAGCAGCTTTTTGCCGGAGGCTTCGGGCAGATACGGCTGAATGAACTGCGCGCGTTCGAGCATGTCCGCCTGCACGTCGGTCAGCCGTCCCTTGGGGACTTCGATCTCGTGGATCTTTTTCAGCATGCCCGCATATTCCCGGACGCACCAGTCGAACTTGTCCGGCTGCTGCGCGATGATCTTTGAAAAAGAACTTGCATCCAGCAGCTCGAACACCGCGCCGTAACCGCTGCCGACGCGCACCACGGCGTACGAGATCGCGGTCGGTACGCCGAGGATCAGCGCAAGCTTCGCCATTTCCCGCTCGTTCTGAATCTCCGGCAGCGCATCCGGGTTTCTGTAGACCTTGACGACGGTGTCCTTGTCGAGGCGGTAGATCGTGCCGTTCGCGCCGCGTCCGACCTCCTCGCAGCCGTCGATCGAGACCGTCTGATAAACCTTCTCGACCTTCATGATCTCGGTAAAGCCGGTCATTTCCAGGATCTCGTACACGTCGCTGCCGACGTTGACGATCCGCATGTCGGGATGCGCCTTGCTGACGCGCAGCAGAACGCGCAGTCCCGCGCTTGAGATATAGGTCAGATCCGAAGCGTCCAGGCGCGCTTCTTTTCCGTCGGCAAGCTGTGAAAAGATCTGCTTTTCGACGGCGGCGGCATTGTCGGAATCGATCCGTCCGGCCAGTTTGATATCCACGGCAATTGCTTCCTTTCCGAATCCCGGCCGCACGACGGCAGAGGCGCCGGCGGATCGGGTAAATACTTTTACATTTTATTATAACACGCCGCGCGGAAAAATGCACCGGTCTTTTTTGCTCCGTTCGTTTTCTTTGTTCGTATTGCGTTTTTGGTCCGCTGTGCTATAATTATGGTAGGAACATATATCGTGCGGGCGCATGCGGATGCGGGAATAATCGGCCGTTTGCGGTTCGCCGCACGAAACGAGGAGGAACAGCAGGATATGAAAACAGACGTGATCAGAATTTCGCCGTCGGGTGAAGGGATCCGCGAAGCGCTGGAAGAGACCGAGAAAGCGGCCGCGTTCCGCGGACTGGACCCGAAGCAGACGCTGCGGCTCCGGCTGCTTGCCGAGGAAATGACGGGCATGCTTCAGACGATCGTCGGAGAGACGGATCTCCGCTATTGGGTCGAGTCGGAGGAGATGCGGTTTTCCCTGCATCTGGCGGGCAAGGCGATGATGGACCCGGAAACGAAAGAAGCGCTGATGAAGGCCTCCACCTCCGGCAAAAACGAAGCGTCGAAGGGCTTTATGGGACGGCTGCGCAGCATCTTTACCGCGCTTTGCGCGACGAACGACGTCAGCATGCTGGCATCCCAGTACGGCTACGCCTACGTGGACTATATCGGTTACGATCCGACCATGGACATGTCGCCGAACGCCATGTCGTACGGCTGGTCGATGTCGGCGTATAAGGACGCCGTCGAACAGCACAAAGACGCGGAAAAATGGGATGAACTGGAAAAATCCATCACGGCAAAGCTTGCGGACGACGTCAAGATCTTTATCCGCGGCAGCAAAGTGGAAATGGTGATCGAGAAGACATTCTGAAAGGAGAACGGAAATGACGATTCAAAAGATGAAAAACGGCAGCGCGCTGACGATCGCGCCCGAGGGCAGACTGGATACCATCACGGCGCCGGAGCTGGAAGCGGTCCTGAAAGAAGAACTGAACGGCGTTGAAGATCTGACGTTCGATCTGGAAAAGCTGGATTATATTTCTTCCGCGGGCCTGCGCGTGCTGCTTTCCGCTCAGAAGACCATGAACAACCGGGGAAAGATGAAGGTCGTCCGCCCGAACGAGATGATCCTGGAGATCTTCGAGGTCACCGGATTTACGGATATTCTGACGATCGAATAAGATCCGGACGAACGGATACAAGCGAACGAACGGATTGCGGCGCGGCGAAAACCGCGCCGCAGCGTTGAACTGTCTGGAAGAAAAGGAGAACGACATGCGCTTTGAACGAAGGATTCTGCGTTCGGATATGCTGCGCTGCGCACTTTGTCTCGACGCGCCGTGCAGCAAGGCGTGCAATGCGCTCGATCCGGCCGCCCTTTTGCGGAGCATTTGGTTCGACAACGAAAAGACCGCCGCACTCCGGCTTTCCGGATCGAATCCCTGCGCGGTCTGCAGCGCGCCGTGCGAATCGGCGTGCGTGCGGGCGCACGAGGTCCCGATCCGAGCGCTGTTTACAAGACTGCACGAAGAGGTGCGTCCCGGGATCGAGGTTCCGCTGCCGGACGGGGAATGCCTGCGTACGGAGCTGTGCGGGATCCCGCTGGAAAACCCGTTTCTGCTGTCTTCCTCGGTGGTCGGCAGTACGTACGAGATGTGCGCGCGCGCGTTCGAAGCCGGATGGGCGGGCGTGTCGTTCAAGACGGTCTGCTCTTTGGACATCCATGAAGCGTCGCCGCGGTTTTCCGCGATCACGGGCGACAACGGCAGCATCATCGGCTTCAAGAACATCGAACAGCTCTCCGACCACAGCGTTGCCGAGAACATGGCGATCTTCCGCCGCCTCAAGGCGAACTATCCGACCAAATGCATCCTCGCCTCGATCATGGGGCAGAACGACGCGGAGTGGGAAGCGCTTGCGCGTGCCTGCGAAGAAAACGGCGCGGACGCGATCGAACTGAACTTCTCCTGTCCGAATATGGCGGACGGCGGTCTCGGCTCGGACATCGGGCAGGTGCCGGCGCTTGTCGAACGCTTTACGGCGGCCGCGCGGCGCGGCGCTTCGATTCCGATTCTCGTGAAGCTGACTCCGAACGTGGCGTCCATGCGCGACGCGGCGGAGGCGGCAAAGCGCGGCGGCGCGGATGGCATCTCCGCAATCAACACGATCAAAAGCATTACGGGGATCAATCCGCATACGTACGTTTCCGCACCGGCGGTCCACGGCCGGTCTGCGGTCGGCGGTTACAGCGGCAACGCGGTCAAGCCGATCGCGCTCCGTTTTATCGCAGAGCTCGGACAGAATCCGAACCTCAGGGGGATGCATCTGAGCGGAATGGGCGGCGTCGAAACGTGGCTGGATGCGCTGGAGTTTCTTCTGCTCGGCGCGGGCAGCGTTCAGGTCACGACCGCCGTCATGCAGTACGGCTATCGCATCATCGACGATCTCAAAACGGGACTTGCGCTCTATCTGGCGGAGAAGGGCTTCCGAAACGTGCGGGAAGCGGAGGGGCTTGCGCTGGATTCCGTCAGCGATACGACGAACGTGCTGGAACGCGACACGGTGATCTTCCCGAAATTCCGGCGCGAGAACTGCATCGGCTGCGGTCGATGCGTCATTTCGTGCGCGGACGGCGGACATCAGGCGCTTCGCCTGAACGAAGATCGCAAACCGGTGCTGGACGCCGAAAAATGCGTCGGCTGTCATCTGTGCAGGCTGGTCTGTCCGAATCATGCGATCGTATCCGCGCGCAGACGCGTCGACAGAAGGAACGGCAAATGAAAGACCTGTTCCGCACGATCCCGCGCCTTGCGGGAAAAACGATCGAGCTTCGCGCGCTGACGCAGGCGGACGCGGACGCGCTGGACGCGTTTACGCACGACGATCGCGTCTACCGGTATCTGCCGACGTTTCTGTTCGAGCGGAAGTATCCGACCGCCGCGGAGGTGATCGACCGCCTGTACACGGAGTGTCTGGAGGAATCGCTGATCCTCGGGATCTTCCGCGGCGGCGCGTTCTGCGGGCTTGCGGAGCTCTACGGCTACCGCAGACCGATCCGGAAGATCAGCGTCGGCTGCCGTCTTGCCTTCGACTGGTGGCGGAAGGGGATCGCCGTGGAAGCGATCGGCGTTCTGATCTCGTATCTCGAACGCGAAACGGATATCGAGATCGTTGCGGCAAGCACCATGGCGGTCAATCCGGCTGCGGGCGAGGTGCTGAAGAAGAACGGGTTCACGCTCGCGGCGCATGCGGCGCCCGAGGACTGGGGGTTTTCAAAACCGGTCCCGACGGACAAGTGGATCTATTGAGTTTTACCGGAGCACGACGTTCCGGAAAGGATAACAGGGGGAAAGGGTATGAACAATAAAGAAGTATACAGAAAAACACTCGGGTTTTCTCTGCGGCGCGTGCTGTGGGACGTTCTTGCGCTCGTTCTTTTGCTCGGGGCAGGCACGCTCGGATATCTCATCGGTGAAAAAGCCGCGAAAAACGGTCCGATCGGACTGCTGATCGGCGGACTGATCGGTCTCGTGCTGGTCATCATCGTCGTACGGTTTGTTTCCTACCTGCTGAAGGCGGGACAGATCGCGATGATGACGCGCGGCGTCACGGAGGGCGAGCTTCCCGACAACGTCATCGCCGAAGGCAAGAAGGTCGTCAGGGAGCGCTTTGCGACGGTTGCGGTCTACTTTGCGGTCACGCGCGCGATCAAAGGCATCTTCCTGCAGATCGGCAGAGGCGTTACGAAACTCGGCGAGAGCATCGGGGGCGAAACCGGCGGCACGATCGGCAGCGCAGTCAGCTCCGTCATGCAGACGATCGTCAATTACCTGTGCGACTGCTGCCTCGGCTGGATCTTCTACCGCAAGGACGTGAAGCCGACGAAAGCGGCGCTCGAAGGCTCGGTCCTGTATTTCAAGCACGGAAAGACGTTGTTCAAAAACATGGGCCGCGTGTTCGGCATCGGTCTTGCGTCGCTGCTTCTGATCGGCGCGCCGTTTGCCGCGATCTTCTATCTGATCCTGAAGAATCAGGCGTTCATTGCGCCGCTCGCGCAGAAGATCGCCGAAGAGCTGGAGGATTCGACGAGCAGCATCGCGCAGTTTCTGACGAATCCGGCGACGCTTCCGATCGTGTTTGCAGTGGTCGGCGGTCTCATCGTCTGGTCGATCCTGCATTCCACGTTTATCAAGCCGTTCGTGCTGGTCGGCGTTCTGAGAAACTACATCGAATCCGGCAAAAACGACATCCCCACCGAGGAGAGCTTTGCGGCGCTTGACGCGAAATCCTCCAAATTCAGAAAGCTGCACGACAAACTGTGATCCGAGCGCCGTCTCGGCGGAAGGGAAGAAAAGACCGTGAGAACTGATCATATCGATTCGATCGAGGCGGATCCGTCCGGATTCGTCGTGCTGGCGGACTTCGTTCCGGGCATCGTGCAGGAGATCCGCTATTACTCGACATATAACTTCATCGGCGAGCGGATCGACGGATACGAGGAACCCTGCGCGCTTCTGACGATCGAAGCGGCAAGGGCGCTCAAAGGCGCCGCCAACGAGCTGTTCGTGCAGGGATACCGGCTGAAGGTGTTCGACGCGTACCGTCCCGTCGCGGCGGTCCGGCAGTTCATCCTCTGGGGGATCGAGGATCAGGATATCCGCATGAAGCCGTATTTCTATCCGGATCTTGAGAAGCAGGAGCTGTTCGCGAAGGGCTACATCGCCAAGCAGTCGAGCCACAGCCGCGGCAGCGCCGTCGATCTGACGCTTTTGGATATGCGCACCGGAAAGGAAGTCGATATGGGCAGTCCGTTCGATCTGTTCGGCGAGATCTCGCATCCGGATTCCGCGGACGTCACGGAGGAACAGCATGAAAACCGCATGATCCTTCGGCGGGCGATGATGCGGAACGGCTTTCTGCCGCTTGACTGCGAATGGTGGCACTTTGTGCTGAAGAACGAGCCGTATCCGGATACGTACTTTTCGTTCCCGGTCTCGTCCGCGTATCTGAAACGGTAATCCGTAAAAAATCGCCCCGAAACGAATCGTTTCGGGGCTTGTTTTTTCGTTCGGGGTCAGCGGATCGTTTCGATCCGGAGCACGTTCGTGTTGCCGCTTTCGCCGGTCGTATCGCCGCCGGTCATGACGACGGTCGCGCCGGGTTCGAGACCGAGCGTCGCCTTTGCGCAGCGCGCCGCGTAGTAATACAGCACCTCCATGCTCGGGAACTGTTCGGTCAGCACCGGCACGACGCCCCAGGAGAGCGCGAGCTTGTACCAGGCGTTGCGGTTCGTCGCAAGACCGAGGATCGTGATCGGGGCGCGGAAGCGGGAGACCATGCGCACGGTCAGTCCGCTCAGCGAGGTCACGACGATCGCGCTGGCGTTCAGGTCGATCGCCATCGTGCAGGCGGCGTGCGAGATCGCGTCGACGCGGTTGCGGATCGTGAAGCTCTGCGATTCGAACTGCTCCTTGTAGTCGATGTGGCGTTCGGTCTCTTCGGCGATCTCGCTCATCGTGCGGACCGATTCGACCGGGTATTTGCCCGCGGCGGATTCGCCCGAAAGCATGATCGCGCTCGTGCCGTCGTAGACCGCGTTCGCGACGTCGCTGATCTCGGCGCGCGTCGGGCGGGGATTGCTGATCATGCTTTCCAGCATCTCGGTCGCGGTGATGACGCGCTTGCCGAGGAGGCGGCATTTGGTGATCAGGTGTTTCTGGATCGCCGGCAGCTCGGTGAACGGGACCTCCACGCCGAGATCGCCGCGCGCGACCATCACGCCCTCGCAGGCGGAGCAGATCTCGTCGATGTTGTCCACGCCGTGGCGGTTTTCGATCTTCGCGATGACGTCGATCGATCCGCCGCCGTGCTCGTTCAGAAAGCCCTTGAGGTCCAGAAGATCCTGCTTGCAAGACACGAACGAGGCGGCGACGAATTCCACGCCGTTTTTGATGCCGAACAGCAGGTCGGCCTTGTCCTGCTCGCTCAGATATTTCTGCCGCATGACCTTGCCGGGGAAGCTCATGCTCTTGCGGTCGGACAGCACGCCGCCGGTGACGACGCGGCACTCGATCTCGGTGCCTTCGATCGAAACGACCTCGAAGATGACGAGCCCGTTGTTGACGAGGATCCGGTCGCCGACGGACAGATCCTCCGCAAGACCGTCATAGCTGACGGATACGATCTCCTCGTTTCCGACGATATCGCGCGTCGTAAAGGTAAAGGGATCGCCGTCGTGCAGCGTGATCTTTCCGTTCTCGAACGTCCGGATCCGGTATTCCGGACCCTTGGTGTCGAGCATGATCGGGATCGGCAGGTTGAGCTCCTCGCGCACGGCTTTGATCATGTCGATCTTCTTTTGATGCTCTTCGTGCGTTCCGTGTGAAAAATTCAGCCGGGCGACGTTCAGGCCGGCAAGGCACATCGCCTTGAAGACCTCTGGGCTTTCGCTCGAGGGTCCGATGGTGCAAACGATCTTCGTTTTTCTCATGGCCGGGATCCTTTCAGAACTTTTTATATATTATACATCAATCCTTTCCGGAAAGCAACAAACAGAATGATGACAAGCGGCGGGATCCCGTGGTATAATACAAACAGAAACGCAGCGGAGGAACGGTTATGAGAAAGAGAGTGCTGCTTGCGGCGTGCCTGCTGCTCGGCGCGGCCGTTTCCGGATGCGCGCCGCGCCCGGAAATGAAGCCCGAAGCGACGATCGTGTTCGTCAACGAGGCGGAGGAGGCCGACGTCTGGTTCGTTCCGGACACGGAACAGAACCGCAGGACCACGGTATGGGGAACGGCGACGGTTGCCAAGCTCGGCGCGAACGAAACGTGCGAGGTCTCGCTGGACGCGCTCGGCGGCGCGGGAACGTATCTCATCCGCATGATCGGGACGAACGGCATGTATTACGCCGTGGACGGCGTTGCGCTGGCGGACGGATATACCGTGCGGCTGCGCCTAATGGAAGACCTTTCGGTCGTCGCGGAGGTGACCGACGCGGCAGGCGCTTCCGTCGGAACGTATACCGGCTTCGCGGCAAGACTGTAAGCAAATCAAACGACCCGCCGAATGAATCGGCGGGTCGTTGTTCGTTTGTGCTCAGTCGAGGCTGAAATCGTTGACGTCGTCAATAGATTCGCCGCCGATGCCGGGACCGACGCGGCCGGCGATCAGGTACTGGTGCTCGATCGGGTCGTAGACGATCCGGTGCAGAAGCCGGAATTCGTCGACCTTGCCGGTGCTCGAAACGTGCGTGCGCGGACCGGTGCAGGGATGCACGACGTCGCCGATGCGTACGTGTCCGTCGTCGACGTAGGAGACCGGAAGATCGGAAGCGATCGCGGTGCTGACCTTCAGCTCCAGCTCGTCGAGGTCGACCTTGGGCGGATGATCTTCGAACGCGAGCAGAAAACCGTGCTTGATGTCGCGGTGAATGCAGCGCGCGTATTCCTCGGGCGGGAGGAAGATCTCGCACAGATCCTCGGCGGTGTGCGCCATGCGGCGGTATTCGATCGACCGCGCGACGCGCTCGCTCAGCTCGGAGGGCAGCGGACCGAAGATCGTGGGACGGGAGATGATGACCTCGTCGCCGACGCCGATCATCAGGTTCGCGTTGAAGCCGAGCAGCGGATAGACCATCTCAAAGTGCTCGACGATCACGCGCTTGCCGTTTTCGATCGCCTTTTTGATGGCGTCCGCAAGCACGGGCAGCTGCGTGAACGCCGACTCGAAGCGGATATCGAGATGATAGGTATGCGCGCGGAAATACCCGTCCTCGCACTGATCGAGGATCGGGAGCGGACGCATATTGATGCCGTTGTCGTCGTTCGTCAGCTCCAGACCGGGGAACATACCCTTGATCAGCATGCTTTTGCCGGAACCGGCTTCGCCGATGATGCCGATCAGCTTATCGAACGGGGAAAGATACATCTGCGCGATCTGCATTCCGAGATCGTACATTCTGTCGCGCCCGCGCGGCGCGAAGAAGACGCTGTAGGAATGATTCTGCTGCATTCTGCCGGAATAGGACATGCGGGACCTCCTGCTTTGTTTTGCGACCCTATTATAATACACATTTCCGCAATTCTCAATGGGGAAAAACTTTATATAATCGGGCGGAGAGCCCGCGGCGGGGCAAATAGTTATTGAATGTTTCCCCGATCGGCGTTATAATACATATATCTATGGGGACGCGATCCCTATGAATCAATACGGAGGGGTATTATGCGGAGAAGCATGCTCTTTTTGCCGGGCAATACGCCGAACATGATCATCAACGGCGACGCGCTCGGCGCGGACAGCATCATTCTGGATCTGGAGGACGCGGTCTCGCCGGACGAGAAGGATTCGGCGCGCATCCTGGTTCGCAACGCGATCCGGGAAATGGGCTTTGCGGACGTGGAGATCACGGTGCGCATCAACGCGATCGACACGCCGTACTGGAAGGACGATCTCGATGCGATCATTCCCCTGAAGCCGGACCTCATCATGCCGCCGAAGGCGTCGAGCGCGGCGGACATGCAGACGATCGACGCGTACATTGCCGACGTCGAACGGAAAAACGGAATGCCCGTCGGCGGCGTGAAGCTGATCCCCCTGATCGAAACGGCGCTCGGCGTGGAACGCGCGTTTGAGATCGCTTCGGCGACGCCGCGCGTGACCGCGCTGTTCCTCGGCGGCGAGGACCTGACGGCGGATCTGCGCTGCAGGCGCACCAAGGCCGGCAACGAGATCGATTACGCGAGAAAGCGCCTCGTCTGCGCGGCAAGGGCCGCGGGGATCGACGTGTACGACACGCCCTTTACCGACGTGAACGACGACGAGGGGATCGTCGTCGACGCGGAATACGCAAAGTCGCTGGGCTTCACCGGCAAGAGCGCGATCGCGCCGCGGCACGTGCGCACGATCAACGAGGTGTTCAGTCCGTCGCTTGCGGACGTCGAATACGCGAAGCTCGTGTTCGAAGCCATCCGAATCGGCAAGCAGCAGGGCAAGGGCGCCGTGTCGCTTCGCGGCAAGATGATCGACAAGCCGATCGTCGAACGCGCGCGGCAGACGCTGGAAGCGGCGAAACAACTGGGGATCGGAGGCGTGGAAGACGATGAATAAACTGGTTTCTTCGATTCGCGAAGCCATTCTGAACAGCGGACTCAAAGACGGCATGACCGTCTCGTTCCACCATCATCTGCGGAACGGCGATTTCGTGCTGAACATGGTGATGGACGAGATCGCAAAGCTCGGCATCCGCGATCTAACCGTCAACGCAAGCTCGCTGTTCGACGTGCACGCTCCGCTCAAAGAGCATATCAAAAACGGCGTCGTCACGACGATCCTGACCGACTACATGTCCGCGGGACTCGGCGGATTCATCTCCGCGGGCGGCATGAAAAACCCCGTGCAGTTCCGCACGCACGGCGGACGTCCCGCCGACATCGAGAACGGCAGAACGCCGATCGACGTGGCGTTCATCGCCGCGCCCGCCTGCGACCCGATGGGCAACTGCACCGGCAAACAGGGAAAGAGCGCGTGCGGTTCTTTGGGCTATGCGATCCCCGACGCGAAGAACGCGAAGTACGTCGTGGCGATCACCGACGAGCTGCATCCGTATCCGCTGACCGATCGGTCGATCCCCGAGACCGACGTGGACGCGGTCGTCGTCGTGGATTCGATCGGCGATCCGAAGGGCATCGTTTCCGGCACGACCAAGATCACGCGCGATCCGGTCGGCCTTTCGATGGCGATGACGGCGGTCGACGTCATCAGGGCGTCCGGCCTGCTCAGGGAAGGCTTCAGCTTCCAGACCGGCGCGGGCGGCGCGTCGCTTGCGGCGGCGAAGTTCCTGAAGGACGTCATGCTGAAAGAAAAGATCCGCGGCAGCTTCGGCCTCGGCGGCATCACGGGGTATCTCGTGGACATGCTGAACGAAGGCTGCTTCGACGCGCTGATGGACGTGCAGTGCTTCGATCTGAAGGCGGTCGAATCGATCCGGAGCAATCCGCGTCACTGCGAGATCTCCGCGACGCATTACGCCTCGCCCGGCGCGAAGAGCGCGGTCGTCGATTCGCTCGACGTCGTCATCCTCGGCGCAACGCAGATCGACACCGATTTCAACATCAACGTGCATACGGATTCGAACGGCTGCATCATGGGCGGTTCCGGCGGGCACAGCGATACGGCGGCGGGCGCGAAGCTTTCGATGATCATCGCGCCGCTTTCGCGCGCGCGGCTTCCGATCGTGACCGACCGCGTGACCTGCATCTCCACGCCCGGCAGCACCGTCGACGTGCTGGTGACGCAGAAGGGCGTCGCCGTCAATCCGAACCGGCCGGAGCTTCTGCTGCGGCTGAAGGACGCGGGCGTCAAGGTGCGCGACATCCATGAACTGAAAGCGCTCGCGGAACGCACCAGCGGGGTGCCGGACAAACCGCGGCTCGGCGAGAAGATCGTTGCCGACGTCATCTACCGCGACGGGACCGTGATCGACCGTATCCGCGAGGTTTTGCAATAAGGAGCCGACTATGAGAGAACTATCCGCAGACGCTCTGACCGGCGTGATCGCACGGCTGTGCGTCGAAGCAAACTGCGTGCTTCCGTGCGACGTCAAGGCACGGATCGAAGAGGCGCGGAAGACCGAACCGTGGGAGACCGCGCAGGGTATTCTGGACAGGATCATCGAGAACTACGGCATCGCGGAAGCGAACGCCGTGCCGATCTGCCAGGACACCGGCGTGTGCTGCGTCTTTCTGAAGATCGGACAGGACGTGCATCTGACGGGCGACATTCGGGCCGCCGTCGACGAGGGCGTCCGCAGGGGATACGCCGAAGGGTATCTCCGCAAATCCGTCGTGAAGGATCCGCTGCGCCGCGTCAACACGGGCGACAACACGCCCGCCATGCTCTATACGGAGCTCGTTCCGGGCGACCGGATCGAGATCACCGTCGCGCCGAAGGGCTTCGGCAGCGAGAACATGAGCAGGCTTGCGATGCTCAAGCCCTCCGACGGCGTCGAAGGCGTCAAGGCGTTCATCCGGAAGACCGTCGAGGAAGCGGGACCGAACCCGTGTCCGCCGGTCGTGGTGGGCGTGGGGATCGGCGGCACGTTCGACAAGGCCGCCTATCTTGCGAAAAAAGCGCTGATGCGCAGCACGGACGAGCGGAACGCGGATCCGTACTACGCGGCGCTCGAGGCGGAGCTGCTGGAATCGATCAACGCGCTCGGCGTCGGACCGCAGGGCTTCGGCGGCAGGACGACCGCGCTTGCGGTCAATATCGAGTGGATGCCCACGCACATCGCGGGGCTTCCGGTCGCCGTCAACATCAACTGTCACGTCACGCGGCACAAGACCGCGGTGCTGTAAGGAGGCGGAATCATGGACAGACGCATTCAGCTTCCCATTACGCGGGAGACCGCAAGAACGATCAAAAGCGGCGAAAGCTGCCTGCTTTCCGGCGTGATCTACACCGCGCGCGACGCGGCGCACAAGCGCCTCTGCGAGCTGCTCAGGGAGGGCAGACCGCTTCCGTTCGACGTGAAGGACGCGACGATCTACTACGTTGGCCCGACGCCCGCGAAGCCCGGCCGCGTGATCGGCTCGGCAGGTCCCACGACGAGCTACCGCATGGACGCGTATTCTCCCGCGATGATCGAGGCGGGCGAGACCGGCATGATCGGAAAGGGCAAGCGCGGACCGGAGGTCGTCGAGGCCATGAAACGGTTCGGCGCGGTGTATTTCGCGGCGATCGGCGGTGCGGGCGCGCTGCTTTCAAGCTGCATCAAGGAGGCGGAGATCGTCTGCTACGAGGATCTCGGCGCTGAGGCGGTGAGAAGACTTCGGGTCGAGGATCTGCCCGTCGTCTGCGTGATCGACAGCGAAGGAAACAATCTCTACGAATCCGGCAGAAACGCGTATCTTGCGTCGCAAAAATAACGCCGCGGAGCGCGGGAAAGTATATTGTGCGATTCGCCCCCGTCAGGCTTGACTTTGGACGGGATTCGGCGTATCATTCCCTTGTATCGACAGAATGGTGGGGTGTTGGCTTTTGCGGACGCATCGGTCCGGACCCCGACCGACGGAAAATACAGATTAGTGAGGACGGTCATGGAAAAGCAAAAGAAAACGCTGATCATCGGCGTCATCGGCGCGGATGTGCACGCGGTCGGCAATCAGATCCTGTACCACGCATTCACCGAAGCGGGCTTCAACGTCGTCAACCTCGGCGTCATGGTCTCGCAGGAGGAATTCATCAACGCCGCCATCGAAACGAACGCGGACGCGATCGTCGTTTCGTCGCTGTACGGCCAGGGCGAGCTCGACTGCCGCGGTCTTCGCGAAAAGTGCGACGAGGCGGGCCTGGAGGGCATCCTTCTGTACGTCGGCGGCAATATCGTCATCGGCAAACAGCCGTTCGACGAGGTCGAAAAGCGTTTCAAGGCGATGGGCTTCGACCGCTCGTTCCCGCCGGGAACCGCGCCCGAAGTGGACATCGAATGCCTGAAAAAAGACCTGCATGTAGAAGACTGATCGCATCATCATGAAACCGGTTCTTTTGATCGACTTCGGAAGCACCTATACCAAAGTGACCGCGGTGGACGTGGACGCGCCCCGGCTTTTGGGGACCGCAAATTCCTATACCACCGTTCAGACCGACGTCAACGACGGGCTTGCCGACGCGCTCAAACAGCTTGAGCGCAAGACGGGCAAGCTCGATTTTGTTGCGCGGTACGCGTGCTCCAGCGCGGCCGGCGGTCTGCGGATGCTCGCAAGCGGGCTGGTGCCGGAGCTGACTGCGGAGGCCGCGAAGACCGCGTCGCTCGGCGCGGGGGCGAAGGTGCTGAAGACCTATGCGTTTCAGCTCAACGAGGACGACGCGGAGGAGATCAAGGCGATCGATCCGGACATCTTTCTGCTCTGCGGCGGCACGGACGGCGGCAACACCGCCTGCATCGTGCACAATGCGGAGGTGCTGCACGAGATCGGCGGCGATTACCCGATCATCCTTGCCGGAAACCGCAACGCCGCGCGCACGTGCTCGCGCATCCTCGAGGGACGCGAGGTGCACGTGACGGAGAACGTCATGCCCGCGTTCGGCACGCTGAACATCGAGCCGACGCAGCAGGTGATCCGCGAGGTCTTTCTGAACCGCATCGTCGAGGCGAAGGGGCTTTCGAAGGCGAGCGAGCTGATCTCCGGCATCATGATGCCGACGCCGAGCGCCGTTATGGCGGCGATCAAGCTTCTGGCGGAAGGCACCGAAACGCAGAAGGGCATCGGCGATCTCGTCGCGGTGGACGTCGGCGGCGCAACGACAGACGTCTATTCGGTGGCGGAGGGGCTGCCGGACGATCCGAGAACGGCTTTGCGCGGGCTCCCCGAACCGTACATCAAGCGCACGGTCGAGGGCGACATCGGCATGCGGTACAGCATCAAGGGCATCACGGAAGCGGCGGGCCTCAAAAAGATCGCGGAGATCGCGGGTCTTTCCGAGGAACGGATGCAGGAGATCGTCGAGTTTTTCGCGGCGCATACCGACCGGCTTCCTTACGATGAGGAAACGCAGCGCGCCGACGAAGCGCTCGCGAGCATGGCGGTCCGCGTCGCAATGACGCGCCACGCGGGGCGGCTTTCGGAGATCTTCGGGCTCGGCGGGCTCCAGCTCATCCAGACCGGAAAGAACCTTTTGAACGTGGACCGGTTCATCGTTACCGGCGGATCGCTGATCCATACCGCGCACACGGGCCGGATCGCATCCTACGGCTTTTTCGACGAAGAGGATCCCGGTTCCCTGAAACCCAGAAAATGCAGGGTCCTCGTGGACCGCAGCTATATCATCGCCGCAATGGGACTGCTCTCGCAGCACGATCCCGAAGCGGCACTCACCATTTTGAAAGAGGAGTTAATTGAAGATGACCGTACAGAATAAGCGCATTCCGGATGATCAGTTCAACGCGATCCGCGAAGAAGTTCTGAAGCAGTGGCCGACCGGCGCGGAAGTCGATCTCAAAGAGGCGATCGCATTCCATAAATCGCTGCCGGATCACAAGGTCTTTTCCAAGAAGCTGGTCGACGCCAAAAACAAGGGCGTCACGCTGATTCAGCCGCGCGCGGGCGTGGCGCTGATCGACGCGCAGATCGAGCTTCTGACCTATCTGCAGGACAAGGGCGAGGCGGATCTTCTGCCCACCACGATCGACAGCTATACCCGCCAGAACCGGTATCAGGAGGCGGAGACCGGCATTCGCGAATCGATGAAGGAAGGCCGTTCCATGCTGAACGGTTTCCCGGCCGTCAATCACGGCGTACACGGCTGCCGCAGGCTCATCAACGCGCTGAACACGCCGATTCAGGTGCGCCACGGCACGCCGGACGCGCGTCTTCTGACCGAGATCGCCTATGCGGGCGGCTTCACGAGCTACGAGGGCGGCGGCATTTCCTACAACCTGCCGTACGCGAAGAACGTTCCGATGGAAAAGACGATCGCCGACTGGCAGTACGTCGACCGTCTCACCGGCATCTATGAGGAAGCCGGCGTTTCCATCAACCGCGAGCCGTACGGTCCGCTGACCGGCACGCTCGTTCCGCCGTGCATCTCGAACGCGGTCGCGATCATCGAGGCGCTTCTCGCCGCCGAACAGGGCGTGAAAAACATCACCGTCGGCTACGGTCAGTGCGGCAACCTCGTGCAGGACGTGGCGGCGATCCGCGTGCTGGAGGAGCTCACCAACGAGTACCTCGAAAAGGGCGGCTACCGGGACGTCTGCGTCACCACGGTGTTCCACCAGTGGATGGGCGGCTTCCCGATGGACGAAGCCAAGGCGTTCGGCGTCATCAGCTGGGGCAGCGCGACGGCGGCGCTTTCGAAGGCGACCAAGGTCATCGTCAAGACGCCGCACGAAGCGATGGGCGTTCCGACGATGGAAGCGAACGCGCAGGGACTCCGCTGCACCAAGCAGGTCATCCACATGCTGTCCGACCAGGTCTGCACCGCCGCGAATCTCGAGGAAGAAAAGGAAATGATCCGCATGGAGACCCGCTGCATCGTCGACAAGTGCTTCGAGCTCGGCGAGGGCGACATCGCGGAGGGCACCGTGAGAGCGGTCATGTGCGGCGCGGTCGATATCCCGTTCGCACCCTCGCGCTTCAACGCGGGCAAGATGCTTCCCGCGCGCGACAACGACGGCGCGATCCGCATCCTCGATATGGGCAACCTGCCGTTCACCGACGAGATCAAGGCGTATCACCGCGCCAAGATCGAAGAGCGCGCCAAAGCCGAAAAGCGCAACGCGTCGTTCCAGATGGTCACCGACGACGTTTACGCGATCAGCAAGGGCCGGCTCGTCGGCAGACCCAGAGCGTAAGCAAGCGGATCATCCGCAAATCATAGAAAAGCATTACAGAAAGGCGACAAACATGAAAATCATTGACGTAATCTGTTCCGCAGGCCGTACCGGCTTCTACTTCGACGATCAGCGCGCCATCAAGGCGGGCGCGGTTTCCGACGGCGCCGCATACATCGGCGAGCCGAAGACCGCGGGCTTCACTTCCGTGCGTCAGCCCGGCGAATCCATCTCCGTCATGCTCGTTCTCGAGGACGGCCAGATCGCGTTCGGCGACTGCGCGGCGGTCCAGTATTCCGGATGCGGCGGACGCGATCCGCTGTTCCTGGCGAAGGACTTCATCCCGATCATCGACAAGTACATCAAGCCGCAGCTCGTCGGCCGCGAAGCGGACAACTTCCGCAGGCTCGCCGCGGATCTCGAGGCGATCACCGTCGAAGGCAAACGGCTGCACACCGCGATCCGCTACGGCATGACGCAGGCGCTTCTGGACGCAGTCGCGAAATCCACGCACCGCATGATGTATGAAGTCGTCGCGGACGAATACGGCTGCACCGTCGAAGACAGACCGCTGGACGTGTTCACGCAGTCCGGCGACGACCGCTACACGAACTCCGACAAGATGATCATCAAGGGCGCGCAGATCCTGCCGCACGCGCTGATCAACAACGTCAAGACCAAGCTCGGCGAGCACGGCGAAAAGCTGCTGGAGTACGTCGGCTGGCTGCGCGACCGCGTGCTGAAGCTCCGCACGAGCGAGGACTACAACCCGATCTTCCACATCGACGTGTACGGCACGATCGGCGCGGCGTTCGGCAACGACAACTATCAGGCGATGGCGGACTATATGGCAAAGCTCGAAGAAGCCGCGAAGCCGTTCCATCTCCGCATCGAAGGCCCGATGGACGTCGAAGACCGTGAAAAGCAGATGCTCGCGCTGAAGGCGATCACGAAGGAACTCGACGACCGCGGCATCAACGTGGAGATCGTTGCGGACGAGTGGTGCAACACGCTCGAGGACATCAAGTACTTCGCCGACAACAAGGCGGGGCACATGGTCCAGATCAAGACGCCCGACCTCGGCGGCATCAACAACACGATCGAAGCGGTGCTGTACTGCAAGGCAAAGGGCATCGGCGCGTATCAGGGCGGCACCTGCAACGAGACCGACCGTTCCGCGCAGGTGTGCGTGCACTGCGCGATGGCGACCCGTCCCGACCAGATCCTCGCAAAGCCCGGCATGGGCGTGGACGAGGGCTACATGATCGTTTACAACGAGATGCAGCGCATCCTCGCGTACGAGAAAGCGAAGAAGGCAAGAGCGTAACCCGCGCAAAGCAAACGGGCGAACCGCATTCCGCGGTCCGCCCTTTTTTGTGAAAAAAAAGACCCGGTGCGTTTGCATCGGGTCCTTTCGTTTGATGATCAATAGAGTTTTGCGCCGGCCGGGATGTGCGGATCGAGCTGCAGAAGATGCAGTTTTTCTTCGCCGTTTTCCGTGTGGACCGCGCTGAGCAGCATGCCGCAGGATTCGACGCCCATCATGGGACGCGGCGGGAGATTGGTGATCGCCACGCAGGTCTTGCCGACGAGGCTTTCCGGCTCATAGAACGCGTGAATGCCCGAAAGGATCGTGCGCGGCGTTCCCGTGCCGTCGTCCAGCGTGAACTTCAGGAGCTTCTTGCTCTTCGGCACCGCTTCGCAGGCGAGCACCTTGACCGCGCGGAAATCGGATTTTGAGAAGGTCTCAAAGTCCACGAAATCCTTGAACAGCGGCTCGATCTCCACATTCGAGAAGTCGATCTTCTCTTCGGCGGGAGCCGTTTGCGCCGCGTCCCGCCGCCTGAGGCCCAGGATAGCCTTGAGACCGACAATCCCGCCGACCCACATTCCGGGTACGACGGGATTGTCATATCCACAGTAGTGCCCTTCGCCCTTGCGAAAGGCCGCACGCGCTGCCAGACGCATCCAGGCTCCCATGAGTCCCTTGCCGCCGGGAACCTTGTTCCGGGGCAGCTTGACCCAGGGATATTTCAAAAGACATTTCATTGCGGGTTGCTTCCTTTCTTTGAAATATGTTATAATAAGATCAAATTTACAAATCGGGATTTATGGAGGAACTCTAAATGCAATATAGCATTATACCTGTCTGCTGTGGGACGCGGATATGCGCTATGACAACGGAAGGTGGCGTTTTTTCAAGTTCAACGGGCAAACAAAATGGGTTGAACAGCTTCCTACCAGCGAAACCAGGCAAGAACCGATCATATTTCTGCTGAATGAATAAAAGGAGGAAAAAAGGATGCTTTGCAAAAAATATCAGGAGCAGCTTCGCTGGGTGATTTATCAAATTTATCCCCGCAGCTTTATGGACAGCAATGGCGATGGTATTGGTGATCTGCAAGGGATCATTCAGAAATTGGATTATCTGAAAGATTTGGGCGTGAACGCTGTCTGGATATGCCCCTGCTATAAAAGCCCTAACGATGATAATGGCTATGACATTTCAGATTACCGGGATATCATGGATGAGTTTGGCACCATGGAAGATATGGATGCGCTGATCACAGCGCTCCATGCCCGGGGTATGAAGCTGATCATGGATTTGGTGCCGAATCATACCTCCACTTCCCACCGCTGGTTCCAGGAATCCCGGAAGGGAAAAGATAATCCTTACAGCGATTTTTATTATTGGTTCGATGAAATTCCCAATGATTGGGAATCTGAATTCCGAGGCAGCGCATGGGAATATGATTCTGTACGGGGCCAGTATTATTTGCATTCTTTTGCTGTCAGCCAGGCCGATTTGAACTGGAACAATCCAGCCGTTGTAAAGGCCATGCAGGACACAGTGGACTTCTGGATCGAAAAAGGTGTGGACGGCTTCCGTATCGACGTTATCGATATGATTTCCAAAGACTTCAGCAAAGAGTATAATGGGTTCGGACCCAGGCTTCATGAATTTATACACGATCTCTTTGGCCGGGAAAAGGCAGCGCACCTCTTTACCGTTGGAGAAAGCGACGTTCATGATATCAATGAAATGATTCGACATTGCGCTGCGGATCGCGGGGAACTGAGCACGCTGTTCCTGTTCGACCATATGGAGTGCGGACGGATCGATAAGTTTACCCCCAAGCAGGATAGCTTGAAAACATTGAGGAATCATCTGATTCATTGGCAGCAGGAAACAGAGAAATATGATTTGCTTCACAGTCTGTTTACAGATAATCATGATCAGCCGCCCATGATTTCCCGGATTGGCAACGACCGTGAGAAACGCTATGAAGCGGCTACTGTGATGGCTGCTATGCTTTATTTACTGAAAGGAGTTCCCTTCATTTATCAGGGCCAAGAGATCGGCATGCCTGCAGCCAACTACGATCGTATTGACTGTTTTGACGACATTGAAAGCGTCAATACATACAAAGAATTCTGTAAAACAATGACCCCCGAAGAAGCGCTGCGAAAGATCAATTTTGGCAGCCGTGACAACGCCCGTCATCCCATGGCGTGGAGCAATGGGGCAAACGGTGGTTTCTCCACAGGGAAGCCCTGGATCGCGCTGCATTCCCGGTATCAGGAAATCAATGTAGAAGGGGATTTGGCTGCCGATCGATCCGTATATCGATTCTACCAGGCTTTGCTGGCACTTCGCCGTTCAAACGATGCGTTTCTGAATGGAGATTTGGAAGTGATCTCTTCGGCCGATGATCCTTATTTCATTTTTGCCAGAAAATTGGGAAATGAAAGATGGGTGGTTGTTTGCAATTTTGAGAGTGAGCAGCAGATTAAGCTTCCGTTCCAATGTGAAAAGCCCTCTCTCGCCAACCTGAATCGAGAAGCGATTGATGGCAAATATGCGTCCTATGAATGTGCGGTGGCAAAATGCATTCTGCGGAGCCCGGCGGCCACAGTTGCGGTTTGCGAACGGCCGGTTTGCGGCATAAACGGCCGCATATTTATACGGAAATTTTCCTCTGGGGGTTGACGTCGGGACCCTGTCGGCGTGGATACCATGCGTTGAAGGTGACGATGAGCTTATCGCGGATAAGCTCAATGCGATCACAGATTTAAAGATAGATTTTGAAGATGCGATCTGATTGACGCGCTGTGGTATGGGGCGGTGATGCCTGGGCAGGTATTGGAGCAGGCCGGTGAAAAGCAGAAGGCCCTGGCGCGGCTGATGGAGCGGAACCGGGCGGAGCTGGCGGCGCTGCACCCGGAGGCCGGGGCCATTCTCGAAAAGCTGGAGGGCAACCAGGCGGAGCTTCGGGACTACGAGGCCCGGCTGGTCTTCCGTAGCGGCTTCCGCCTGGGCATGCAGCTTGCCGCAGAAGCCCTGACCAACCAACCGGAGCTCTATGAGGAGTAGCTGTCTCAGAATTGGGTAAAGCGGCGTTGGCCCATGATAAACTAGTACTCTGTAAATTCTAAATCTTTATGATGGGGTATAGATGCTTCAGCTTGGTCCTGGCGTCATCGGCGGTGAATTGCCAGTCCACACCTTTCTGCGCGGCGTTTCTTGCAGCAGCCCACGGTTCGAGCAATCTTTGAAGCGAAAGAAGATCCGGGATTCTGTTGCTTGAAATGCACTGGCGGCCAATGGCAGACAACTCTATTTCTGCAATATCAAGCCAACTCCCATCAACTCTGCTTTGTACATTGCCGTACAAATTGCTTTATGCCCCTTCCCTACGTCATGCCAACTGCACCCCTTTTTTACTCAATTACCATGAAAACGGAATATGAGCCTAAAAAGGTTTTATTAACAGTTGATGTGACAGCTCTGGTCACGAAAGAAGACAGCCCCGGAAGAAGTGCTCTTCTGGGACTGTCTTTGCCTTTGCAACACCTATAATTCTGTTTTGATTACTTCCCTATTAGGCCGTAGCAAAGGCCGACAGGGTCTTTTTCTTTCAAACAAAAGGAACGCGGCTTGTGTGTGCTTTGCGGAGACC
>CAMKES010000009.1 GCA_946411635.1 uncultured Clostridia bacterium
CGGTGTATTCCTCGGCGGTCGGGCGATAGCCGTCCTGGTCGTTTTCATCCGCCCACGTCTTGGTGATCTCAACGTCGATCGGCGTGACCAGCTTCAGCGTCGTGCGCACCGGCTCGACTGTAAAAGCGGAGAGCATGCACTGCGGATCGTTTGCGAAAAACAGGAATTCATACCGGGTGATGGGATAACCGGCATATCGGACGTTGTTGTCGATGCACCACTGCTTCCAGTACGCCCCGTCGTGAAATACCTTCGGGTAGTAAATGTACAGATAATAGTCATCCGGATGATCGGTCATCTCGATCAGCTCGTGCCACGCGTCCTTGAATTCCTGCGGGAACACGTAATCCGGATCGCTCGCGTGGTCGGCCATGCTGTGATAAACGCAGGAGCCGAGATAGTTTCCGCCCGGCTTGTAATGAAAATGCCCGTTTTCGTCAAAAAGCGGGTTCCGGATGAGCATCTCGTTTCCGTCCTCGTCGCGCGTTTTAAGCGTTTCCATATTGCCGTCCGTGAAATTCTTGATGCAGATGCCCAGCAGAAAATCCGTGATAAAGTCATCTAAGCCGTATTTTTCCTTGATATAGTCGCGATGATAGATCATGGAGACGACGTGATCGTACAGTTCCTGCTCGGTAAGACCGGGCAGCTTGCACTGCGCGAGCTCGTACAGAAGCTCCGGCGTGCCGACCAGACGCTTGTAGGCGGCGTCCGGATCATCCGGCGTCGGCGCGTCGTAGTTCTGGTTGAAGCAATACGTCGTGACCGGATTGCCTTCGTCATAGATCACGTAGGTCTCAAGCCTGTTTGCATAGGAAAGCGGATCGCCGTGCGCGACGCAATACTGCATGTAGATCGGATTGCCGATCTCCGGATAGATCGTATCGCCGCGAAGATCGTCCTTCTCCTCGGCTTCGGTCAGCACGACGGTGATCGTCGCGTCTTCCTTCGGGGGGAGGAATCCGTCCGGCGCGGCAGTAATCTTCAGCGTATACGTGCCCGCGGGCAGAAAGACCGTGAAAGTCTCGTCCGCGTTCGTCACGGTTTCGACCACGGTCCCGTTCGAATCGAGCACCTGCACCGTCGCGCCGGCTTTCGGCGTACCCGTTTCGTCGGTCACGGTGACCAGCACCGGCTTTTCAATGACCGGCGCAGTCGATTCTCCTTCCGCTTTTGCCGTAAAAATGCCGAACGGCAAAAGCGCTGCAGTCAAAAGCAGCGCCAGCACAAGGCTTGCGATCCTGATTTTTTTCATAATCGTTCCTTCCCGCCGCGGGCTCCCCAGTCGCGGCATACACATACGATTGAAACGGTATGCAGTTGTAAATGCGTATACCTATCGGTATACTTTCACATTATCCTATCACGGAACGGCGGGGTTGTCTACCGGCTTCTTTTGCGAAATTGTAAATAATTCCCGGGTTCCTGCCGGTTTTCCGAAACGGCGCGCGCGGAAAATCCACGGCTTTGTCCGGTCCGCACGCAAAAACGCCGCGGGGTTCCCGCGGCGTTTTTCATTCGTTCGTTATTCCGTCCGTCTGCTGATCCACTCGAGCGCCAGCAGTCCGCCGCCCAGCAGCAGCGCGACGCCCAAGAGCGCGATCCACAGCCACGGCTGCATCACGTCGCCCGTTTGCGTCGTGTACGTGTTCGTTACGTCGAAGCCTTCGATCTTCGTCAGGTAGCTCTTTACGCGATCCTCTTTGATCGTGTATTTGATCTCCTTCCCGTCCTTGTACTTCGGCAGATCCTCCCACTTCCACGCCCAGCCGTCTTTCTCGGTGACCGTCTTCGCGTCGATCTCATTGCCGTCCGCAAACAGACGGATCGTGATCTTCACCGGACGCATCTCGTTCTTGTCGTCCTCGTCGTCCCACGTCTTCTTGCCTTCGATGTCGATCCGCTCCGAAACGTGCTTGTTCGTGATCACGTAGCCGTCCACGCTCTTCTCGTACGCAGAAACAGGATCCTCGTCGACCGTGTATTCGATCTCAACGCCCTGCTCCTTATACTTCGGAAGATCCGTAAACGTGTAGGTCCAGTCGCCGTTCTCATCCGGCTTGACTTCCGCGGACGCAACTTCTTCGCCGTCCGCATAGAGACGAACCGTGATGCTTTCCGGACGTACGCCGTCCCGGTTCTCCTCGTCGTCCCATTTCTTTTCGATCGGGATCTCCACCGTCTCCGGAACGTGCTTGTTCGTGATATGCAGATTCTCGATCTCCGCTTCGTACTCCGGCACCGGATCCTCGGTCACCGTGTATTCGATCTCGCCGCCGCCTTCCCGGTTCTTCGGAAGATCCGTGAACGTGTATTCCCACTTTCCGTCTTCATCCGGCGTGATCGTTGCAGACGCCACTTCCTTGCCGTCTGCTAAAAGATGCACCGTGATGCTCTCCGGACGCACGCCGTCCACGTTCTCCGCATCGTCCCATTCCTTCGTCACGGTCTTTTCCACCGTCTCGGGACCGTGCTTGTTCGTGATCGTGTACGTGCCCTGATCGATCTCGGTCGTATACTCGGGCACTTCATCCTCGGTGATCGTATACTTGATCTCACGCGTGCCATCTTCCGTGTATTTCGGCAGGTTCTTGAAGGTATAGTTCCAGTCACCGTTTTCATTCGGCGTAACCGTTGCACTGTCAACCTCTACCCCATCTGCAAGAAGCCGCACCGTAATACTTTCCGGGCGCACGCCGTCCGCGTTCTTGCCGTCTTTCCATTCCTTTTCGACCGGGATATCGACGTAATGCGGGATCTTCTCCTCGGTCCTCCAGATGTGCTCCTTCTTGACTTCCTCGTCGGTCACGTCCAGTTCGAAGCTGATATCCATCCAGATGTTGACGTCACGCTTGCCTTTTGCGATACCGACCATCGGCTGTGATACTCTGTTTTTCGGGTTCGGATCCTCTCGACACTCGGATTCGAAGAAGTAAACGTCGTTCTCAAGGTTCTGCGTGCCGCTCAGTGCGAACTTCAGCGCCGTTTCGCCTTCCTGCAGCTGAATTCCTTCGATCTTGTATACACCATCGCTGATGACGGTTGCCGGAACTTCGCCGTCCTGGATCGGGCCCGCGATGCGCGCCTTGACGATCGTATCGCCGTTCTGATCCTGAATCTCCAGCACCAGATCGTCGCCGTTCTCTTCGAGCGGCTTGACCTTGAATGCGATTTCCAGATCGACGGTGTAGACGTCGTTGGTCTTGTCCGCGTCCTGATTGTTCGCGTGATCTTCGGGCTTGCCGGTGATGGTAAAGGAGACGGACTTCAGGAAGTTCTTTTCGTTGATGATCGTATTCTCGGTTGTATTGCTGCCACTTGGGATTACCTCCGGTTCCAAATCGTACAGGAAATAATACAGCTTCATAATTAGTGCAATTTCCTCTTCGTCGGCAGGTCCGGCTGCATTCGTATTACCTGTGATAGAGTTCAGATAATACTTGACCTTATGTGCATGCAAGAATGCAATATCATCCATTACATTGCTGTAACTCCAAATTGCGATCTGTGTCGCATGCATTGCAATACCAGGCGTTACCCTAACGATTTCCGCGTCTGTAAACTCACCGGAATCACGCATCGTCTGTTGCAACGCTTCAAGGGAACCCTGACCGGATTCCTGACCCCAATAACCTTTTTTACCGATTGCGCGAATGTGCTCTGCTTCTTCTTCGGAATAGTAACTCGCATCCTCCAGATTCAGGATATTATAACAGAATCCTTTATCTTCGTCTTCAAACTGATCTGCGCAGTAGGCTGAAATGAGATTTGCATTGGCATCCGACAGAGTATAAAACTCAACCATATCCCATCTCAAGGGAAGCCCTTTTCCATCTTCTCCAACGACATTTACAACTTGGCGATTCGGCAAGTAGTACTCATTAAACTTTAAGTTCCCAAAGGCTGCGTGTCTTCTTCTTGCGTAGAAACTATAGTTCTCATCCTGATAAATAGGTTCTTCGTCCGCTCCATACGGATTATCATTAGCTGGATCTGGTTCCGTTGCCGGAGACAAGTACAAATAAGCAGCCCAAAACTTGCTGAACTGATCCGATCCGAGAATGACGTATTGATATCCATCTGTAATCGTGGGGACTTCGGCGGGAGAAGTGGGTCTGGATAGACGCGGCATGTTGGTAGTTTCATTACCTTTTTTATCGAGCATCTCTTTATCTGCCGTTGCTACAAGCTCGGTATGGAGATACTCCATATCGTCCGGATTGACCTCACCGTGGGCGTCGGTGATCTCCATGGACTTCGTGGTAACGTTCACCACGCTCTGGGTGATGCGTTCCGTCGTGGTATAGTCGTAAATCCCGTCGGCGTCGTTTTCCTTCACGTCGCCGGTGGTTTCGATCACGCCGACCGCGGGACCGGGCACGGTGTTCGTTTTGCCGACGTCGTCCTCGCCGATCAGGATACCGATCTCGGTCGCCGGAGCGCGGTATTCGTTGGACTTGTCGGAGCCGCCTTCGGCTTCATAGGTGTCGTTTGCGTCCTGCGCGGTCCAATGATCCTCAAACGCATAGAGACCGTCCGGATACTCGACGTTCTTTCCGGTATAGTCGACGATCATGCCGGAAGCAGTCGTATAGTCTTCCGCGGCGTGTTCGGTCGTTTTTACGCCGTCCGCGTCGGTCGTTACGGTTTCACTGACTTCGACCGACTCGTTCTGCCCGGCGCGCGTTTCGACCGTGATCGTCGCTTCTCCTTCGGCTTTGGCGGAAAAAACGCCGAACGGCAAAAGCGCTGCCAAAAGAAGCAGCGCCAGCGCAAAGCTTGCGATCCGAATGTGTTTCATGGAATGTCCCCCTTCCGGAACCGTCCCCTTCCCGCCGCGGGCTCCCCAGTCGCAGCGTACACACACGATTGCAAAACGTATTTGGTTATGCAGAGATACCTTTCGGTATGTTTTCAGTTTATTTTATCATACAGGGCGCCGGAAGTCCACAGGTGTTTTTTGCAAAATTGTGAATTATCGCGGTTTTTTTCGTTTTTTTCGGTCCCGCGCCCGCAAAAAACCGCTTGCTTTGTACAGTCCGCATAAAACGAACCGAAAAGAAAGGGCGAACGACCGCCCTTTCCCGAATGAAATGATTCCGTTGTTCCCTTTGCCGCGAACGGTCCCGTTCCGGCTTTTATTCCATGATGAGGAAGATCCCGCCGTACTGCTCGACGATCACGCCGACGCGCTCCGTGGGGGTCAGACCGAACGAGCCGGTCTCGATATCCGCGCTGCGCTCTGCGCGCAGCAGCACGTATTCGCCGTTCTCCTCGACGACGACGAGGAATCCGTCGTGCAGCGAGAAGCCGGAAAACGCCTTGTTCTCCGGATCGGCGAAGTCGAACCAGCCGACCTTCGAGCACTGATCCTCGTTTGCGCCGAAGTGATAGGTATACAGAAGGTCCGGCTCGTCGTCGCCGTTCATATCCGTTTCGATCAGGTGCAGCACGCCCTTGCCGTCCTCGCCTTCGCCCAGACGGAAGTATTCGCCGTCCTTCACCACGTACGAAACGCCGAGGTCGATGCTGCGGATGACCGTGTATCCCTTCGCGCCGTCCGGCGTCATGTCGATCCAGCGCGTCACGTCGGACAGATATTCGCCGTATTCCTCAAGATGCCCGTCGGTCAGACCCAGCTTGTCGAGCGGCGGCGCGGACGCGGGATTCCGGTCCGCGATGTACGGGATCGCGGGCACGGGCGTCGGCTCCGGCGTGGGCGTCGCTTCCGCCGTACCGCCCCGGCAGCTCTTTTTGATCTTCGGCATCAGCTTCAGCGTCGCAAGAACGGATCCCGCCAGCAGCAGGACCGCGATCACGATGCAGATCACGACGAAGGCGCCTTTTTTCAGCACCTTCTTCGCGCCGCCGGACGCGTTTTGATTCGTGCGTTTGTTTTCCTGTTCCATCAGTCGTCCTCCAATGCGTTGATCGCCCCGATGAGCGCGTCGTTCAGCCGGGCAAGGTGGATCCCGTCGATCAGACGGTGATTGACCTGCACGGTGTACGAAAGCGTCTTTGCGCCCGCCTCGTTTTCCGTAAATTTCCCCCACATGACGCGTGGCGTGCTGTCCGTGCCGTCAAGCGGGAACTCCTGTGAAACGTGCTCGTAATCGATCCACGGCAGCGACGAGAGATACACGTCGTGCCCCGCCGCATCCGCCTCCGCGGTCGGGACCGGAGAGGAAGAGGCGGCTTCCGCCGCTCTGCAGCGCGCCGCAAAGTCCGCGGGCGATTCGTTTTCGCGCCACGGAACGCCGCAGATGCCGAACAGCTCGCCGTCCCACGAATAGGTATAGGACGGGTCGCGGCGGTCCAAAAGCCACACCTCGCCGCCGCGCAGCTCGTAACGGAACGCTTCGACGGCGTTGATCGCGCGCATCGTGACCCAGACCATGACCGTGAAAAACGAAAGCCCGTTCCGTTTCGCGTACGCGTACGCCCGCGTCACGTCGAGCCGCCAGGTCACGCTGTAGAACGGCACCTCGAGCCGCGCGAACAGCGCGTCGTGCGCGCGCCTCGGCCATGTGTCGCGATCGATCCGTTTTTCCATGCTCAGAATACGCGCCGTGCGAACACGAACGCCTCCTTCCAGTATTTGTCGGTGATCTTCGCCGTGATGATCTTGCCCTCGCTCGAGGACGGATAGATCATCTTTCCGTCGCCGAGATAGATGCAGACGCAGTTGACGCTGTCATTGCCGGGCGTCATGAAGAAGCAGAGATCGCCGGGCTCCAGGTCGTCCATCGACGCGACGAGCTGCCATTCCTCGTATTCGGAATAGCCCTTGCTCGTCTTGTGACGCACCTTAACGCCGACCTGATTCAGGCAGTAGTACGTGAAGCCGCAGGGATCGAAGCCCGCGCTCGGCGTCTTGCCGCCCCGCTGATACGGCACGTCGATGAGCGATTCCGCAAGATCGCAGAACTGCTCCGCCTTCGTGCGGTCCGGCACCGGCGTGGCCGTCGGCTCCGGCGTGGGCGCGGGCGTGGGTTCCTCGGTGGGTTCGGGCGTGGGCGCCTCGGTCGGCGCTTCGGTCGGGACCTCGGTCGGGATCTCGGTGGGCGCCTCGGTCTCCGTCCGGACGGGCTCGGTTCCCGGCGCGGGGGAGGGCGTTTCGATCTCGCCCACGATCTGGATCTTGTCGTCGTTCTCCTGTCCGGAATGGATGACCGCCGGCTGCGCCGAGCAGCCGAGCGTAAACAGCAGGGCGAGCCCCGCCGCAAGGATCGGTTTATATCGTTTCATACGGATAGACCTCCGGTAGTATCATGCCTTGATTATAAAATCAAGATGTCACCGAACCGTAAACGGAGTGTGAATTTTTCGTTATACTTGACCCCCGCAAACAAAAAAAGAGAAGGCGTTCCGCCTTCCCTTTGGGATTCCGTTCGCTCAGAACCGGTCGAGCATCTCCACCGGCTTGAGGAGCAGCGCGCAGACGGCGATCGCGATGATCGTGTTCGGCAGCATGTACACGGCGTTGTAGACGACGGAATACAGGATCGCGTTGGGCGTTGCGACCATCGAGCCCAGAACGTCCACTTCATTCTCCGCATACATTCTGTAGATCGTGATGCCGCTGACAAAATGAACGAGATAGCGCGCTGCGCATCCGATCAGCGCGGACACGGGCAGCAGGCCCTTCTTTTTGCGGAGCAGTCCCGCAAACCCGACGAACGCGTACGCGACCGAATAGTCCAGCAGCATGCTCTGCCAGTTCACCGCGGCGCCGCCCGCGATGAAGAACTTCAGCGTTCCGAACGCAAGACCCGCGAGCAGTCCCTGCCACAGACCCCAGCGATACGCGAAAACGATCAGCGGGACCATGACGAAATCGATCGAGCCGCCGAGCGACGCGACCGGGATCTTCAGATAGCTCAGCGCGAGCGCGAGACCGATGCTCACGCCGCCTTCCGCCAGCATGCGGGTTGTTGTTTTTTTCATTTCCTTACTCCTCCGAACATAATAGAATTGCCGCCCCGTCGGGCGGCAATCGAAAAGCTATGGTTACGCTTCCTACGATGGCATGACCCAACAGGTTCCAAGGGTGCTTCTCAGCCGAAGGTCGTTCGGCGCCCCTGCGTCGGGTCTACTATAGCAAAAACCCCGCCTTTCGTCAAGGGTCAGCGGGTGAAAAACGTAAAGTCGCGGATGCGGACGCGCACGAGCCCGAGAATATCCTTTTTCTCGAGACACCCGATCGCGCCGTTGCGGCTGTCCTCGCCGTAGTTGCGGTCGTCGGACAGCACGAACACCTGTCCCTCGGGCACGCGCGTTTTCGGAATGTCGAGCGGCGGCGTCGCCTCGTAGCGGTGCTCGTCCATGCCGTACTGCCCGTCGATGATCAGCACGCCGTCCTTTGCCTCGATCGTTTCCCCGCCGAGCGCGACGATGCGCTTGATCAGGATCGAACCGGTCTCGGGATCGCGGAACGCGACCATGTCCCCGCGCTCGTACGAATGAAAATGCCCGTACAGACGGTCGTAAAAGACCGTGTCGCCCTTCTGAAGCGTCGGCTGCATCGACTCGTCCGCGACGTACACGGGCGAGAACCAGACGAACAGCACGAACAGGACCAGCGCAAGCCCGAGGACTCCCGCAAAGATCCACTTAAGCGCGCCCTGCGCACGGTATTCTTTTACGTTTCGCTTCGCCCGCGTTTCCATATTCAGACCCAGCGCAGTTTGGGATACAGCACGAGCCGCACCTTGCCGGCAACGCGGCAGAGCGGGATCTCGCCGACGTCCGCGCGGCGCGAATCCGAGCTTTCGCGGCGGTTGTCGCCGCACACGAACACGCAGCCCTCGCCGACCGTGACGGGATGCGCCGCGGATCCGATCTCATACCCGCCCGCGCGCTCCGCGGAGACGTACGGCTCGTCCGCCGGCTCGCCGTTCACGAACAGCCTGCCGTTTTCCGTATAGATCACGTCCCCCGCGACGGCCACCACGCGCTTGACGCGCGAGGCGTACGTAAGTCCGTGGTCCTCGTAATACTCATCCGGATAATAACAGATCACGACGTCGCCGCGCTTCGGGGACGCGAACGCGTACGCCGTGCGGTCGACGATCATGATGTCCTCGTCGCTGAAGGTATCCAGCATGGACCGGCCGTCCACGCGCACCGGATCGATCACGACCGCGCGCAGCGCGATGAGGATCAGCGCGACGAGAACGAGGTACAGCACGAAATCCAGCGCGCGCCATTTGCCGCCGCCGGCCATCGTATCGTTTCGTTTGGTTGATTCGCGTTTCAGCTTCGCGAACGTTTTGATCACCGTCATTCGTCCGATCCCTTTGCCGTTATTTGTTTCGCCGCCTTTAAGAACGCGAGCCGGTCCAGCATCACGACGCGTCCGCATCCGAGACATCTGATCTTGACGTCCGCGCCGACGCGCGTGATCGTCCACGTATCCGCGCCGCAGGCGTGCGGTTTTTTCATTTTAACCGTGTCGCCCAGAGAAAACGATCCGATCATTGCGCGTCGCCCTCGTAGCGGATATACCGGTCGACCGCCTCGGCGACCTGCGCCGCCTTTTCCTCGTGCGGCCAGTGCCCCGTGTTGCGGATGCTGTGGTACACGCTCTTCGGAAGCCGCTCGCGCAGCGCGAACAGGTTTTCCATCGGATTCATGCGGTCCTCTTCGCCCCAGATGACGAAGAACTCGCGCTCGTTGTTTCGGACCGTTTCCAGCGTGTATTCGAAATCGAAATTGCGGACCGCGTACATGATCGCCTGCCGCGACGCGTGATCGTCGCAGGTCTTGAACACCTGCGAAACGACCTCGGGCGTGCAGACCGTGCCGTCGTAATAGAAATCGGGCAGGTATTTTTCGAAATCCTTTTTCGCGTACATCTCGCGATAGAAGGGTCCGAGCGGCTTTTCGAGGCGGCGCAGCTTTTTCGGCATCTGTTCCGTGATCCCGCCGGGCGTCAGCGCGATCGCCTTCATGAACCGGTCGGGAAACTTCGCCGCGGCGTGCATCGCGTAGACCGCGCCGGTCGTGACGCCGAGCAGATGCGTTTTTTTCACGCCGAGCGCGTCGAGGCATTTCACGAGGATATCCGCCGTTTCGTCCATCGAATAGTTCAGCGAAAGCGGACGGTCGGAGAACCCGAAGCCCGGAAGATCGATCGCGATGACGCAGTAGGATTCCGCAAGCAGCGGCATCAGCTCACGCCACGTATAGATCGACTGGCCGATCCCGTGCACGAGCAGAAGCGGCTCCCCGCTGCCCATCGTCAGATAATGGACGCGGCAGGGTTCCGGCTTCGCCTGCTTTCCGGGAAATCCGGGAAGCTCGATCGTGATGAAATCGCCGATCAGATCGGAATTGACGATCGGCTTCTGGTCCTGTTTCATGAGATCACCTCTTGTACGTTCGATTATACCGCCATGCCGTGCCCGATGCAAGGATACGGCGGAAAACTTTTCTTTTCGTACATATTTATGTTGCAAAAAACGGACTTTTCAAGCGGGGAAAAATCTGTTATGATAATAGCGGAAGAAAATCGACGCGGAAACGGTCCGGTTTTCGTCTGTAAAAGATTGGGGAAAATACAAATGGAAGATCTCAAAAAAATCTGGTCGGAAGCGCGCGAGCTCATCCGCCCGCAGATCTCGGCAGTAACGTTCCACCGCTGGATCGATTCGCTCGATCCGGTCGTGGTGCAGAACGAGATCCTCGTTCTGGAAGCGGAGAACGACGTCGTGAAAAACACGGTGACGGAGTACTATTTCGACTACGTACGCACCGCCGTGCGCAAGGCGGAGCCGGGCATTCTCGACGTAATCCTGATCCTGCCCGCGCAGCGCAGAGATTTCGTGCGGATCGCCTCCGACGAGGTGCCGCTGAATTCGCTGACGCTGAATCCGCGCTACACGTTCGACACCTTCGTCGTCGGCAAGTCCAACAACTTCGCGCACGCGGCGGCGCTCGCGGTCGTCGAAGCGCCGGGCATGGCGTACAATCCGCTGTTCCTGTACGGCGGCGTGGGTCTCGGCAAAACGCATCTGATGCACGCGATCGGACACGCCGTGAAGGAAAAGAACCCGGCGGCGCGGATCGTGTACGTCACGAGCGAGATGTTCACGAACGACCTGATCGAAGCGCTGCGCGCCGGCAAAAACGTCGAGTTCCGCCAGCGATACCGCAATGTGGATCTTCTGATGATCGACGATATCCAGTTCATCGCGGGCAAGCAGGCGGTGCAGGAGGAGTTCTTCAACACGTTCAACACGCTGCACAACGCCGCGAAGCAGATCGTCATCAGCTCCGACCGCCCGCCGAAAGAGATCAAGGCGCTCGAGGAACGGCTTTCGTCGCGCTTTGAGTGGGGTCTCGTGGCGGACATCCAGGCGCCGGATCTGGAAACGCGTACCGCGATCCTTCGGAACCGCGCGCAGAACGAGCACGCCGAGGTCGACGACGAGATCATCAATTTCATTGCGGAAAACATCGTCGACAACATCCGGAAGCTCGAGGGCAGTCTGAACCGCGTGATCGCGTACGCCCGTCTGAAGCGGCTTCCGATCACCCTGCCGCTCGCAAAGGAAGCGATGAAGGACATGCTTCCGCAGAAGCAGGACGTCGTCGTAACGCCGGACCGCATCCGCGAGACCGTCGCGGAATACTATTCGGTCCCGATTGAAAGCATCCTGTCCCAGCGGCGCGACAAGGAAGTCGTGATGCCGCGGCAGATCGCCATGTATTTCTGCCACACGATGCTGAGTCTTCCGTATAAACGCATTGCGATGCTGTTCGACCGGAACGATCACACCACGGCGATCGCCGCCTGCAACAAGATCGCGCAGATGATCGCGGAGGACCGTGAATTTGCCGACACGATCGAAAGCATCCGCACGCGCATCCGCGAGGGATAGTTGTCCACAAACCGTGGAAACGGAAAGTGGACGTTTTCGGGAAAACGGGGATAAGACGGAAAACGGGGATAACCGGGGCGTTTATCCACACGAACTTCCAAAAGTTGCCCACCCGAAAAACGCAGCGGACAGAACGCTGTAACATACTTATCCGCAGTTTCCGCACCCCCTGCTGCTGCAACTGCTGTAACCATACTGAAACCGACCATCAAAACCGCACCGCCCGGTGGATAACCGGCAGAAAGGAAACGATATGAAATTCACCATGCAGACCGAAGACCTGTGCGCAGGCGTTCTTTCCGTCATCAAAGCGCTTCCGGCGCGTTCGACCATGTCCGTTCTGGAAGGCGTTCTGATCGAAGCGACGAACGAAGGCGTTCATTTAGTCTGTTCCGATCTGATGTTCCAAAAGGAATGCACGCTTCCCGCGACCGTCGAAGAGGAAGGCAGATGCGTTCTGAAGGGCAAGTTTTTGGCAGACGTTCTGAGAAAGCTTCCGAACGAGCCGCTGTACGCCGAACAGGAAGGCATGATCCTGAAGATCAGAAGCGGACGCGTCCGTCAGCGTCTGCAGTGCATCGAATTCGACGAGTATCCGATGATGCACGCAAAGGGCGACGCGGTGGATCTTTCGCTCCGGGCGGATCAGCTCCGAAACATGATCGACCGCACGGTGTTTGCGGTTTCGCAGGACGATTCGCGCCCGGTCCTGACCGGCACACTGATCGAGGCGAACGATACCGACCTGACCTTCGTCGCGACCGACTCGTTCCAGTTCGCGCTGACCAATCTGAAAATGGACCGTCCCGTTGCCGAAAAGCGCACGATCGTGCAGGGCCGCGTTCTGAGCGAGATCTCCAAAATGACGGAGGAGACCGAAAAGGACGTCACGCTTTCACTCACGCAGACGCACCTGACCGTCGAGGTCAACGACACAAAGCTGACCGCGCGTCTTCTGGACGGCAATTACATCGATTACAAGCGCATCATCCCGAAGGAATGCAAAACGCGCGTGCTCGTCAACACCCAGGATCTTCTGACGATGACCGACCGCGCGCAGCTGATCGCGAAGGAAGGCAACAACAGCGTCGTTATGCACTTCGAAGGCGACACGCTGACGATGAACGCGGAGAGTTACGTGGGCCGCGCGGAGGATACGATGGAGGTTTCGATCGTCGGCGATCCGATCGACATCGCCTTCAACCCACGTTACGTCATCAACATTCTCAAAAACATCACCGACGAAACGGTCTATCTCGAGTTCAACAGTCCGATCAGTCCGTGCGTGGTGCGTCCGGTGCAGGGCGGCGGATATCTGTATCTGATCGTTCCGATGCGCGTCTATTAAAAAAAAAAAAAGCAGGGCGGTTTTTCGCCCAGCTTTTTGTTTCATTGACAATTATATACAGAAAAGGTAAAATAAATAAAAGGGTTTTCCCTTTTATTATGAGAAAGGAATCATGCAATATGGAAGCAATCGTGCAGAAAACCGGTCATGCGTCGAAACTCATTCGCCGCTTTATCGCGATCATTCTCGTCGGTCTTGCGATCGTATCCCTGTTCTGGCCGTCAGTCATCGCCGTCGGCGGAACGATGCGCAAGGATCTGAAGGCGGAGATCGATTCTCTTGAGGAATACGTTGAAAAGAACAGATACGAGCTCGAAAACCGATACGGTTCCGTCGATCTGTTCACCGCGCGTCAGACGTATAATTATCTCTTTGAGTATCTGTACAGGTCGGGCGAACGGGCGAAAGCCGCCGGCGATATGGATACCTACGAAACGTATTCCGTTGCCGCAGGGATCATCAGAGAGTTTTCCGAAAAGCTGAACCGCAACATCACCACGGACTTCTTCGGCACACTGTATCGATCCGGAAAGGATCTCGGTCTTTCCTTCAGCGAGATCCGCAAACTCGTCGGTCAGCTTCCGTATTTTGCGGACAAAGCCTCCGAAATGTGGCCGGCGGAAGTGAAGGCGTACGACGGCGCGATCAAAGGGATCAAGTACGGCAACATCGGCTACAACGTTCTGTTCTTCCTGGTCATCGCGCTCGCGATCGCCGCGATCGTTCTGATGTTCATGAACCGCTCGAAGTTCTGGGTGATCCTGTTTACGATCTTTGCGGTCCTGTTCGCCGGCATTTTCATTGCGCTCTGGATCTTTATGCTCGTTAAGGACTTCCATATGTTCATCCCGGGCGTCAGCATGTTCGCGCTGCCGATTCTTGCGATCGCCGCCTGCATCGTCTATAAGCGCGACAAGAGCTACAAGGGCATTTTCCCGAAGCGTGAAAAGAAAGAACGTCCCGTCGCGCGCGTCGAAGCGCCGATCCAGCCCGCGTATGAACCGTACGTTGCGCCGGTCGCCGCGCCCGTGTTCACGCCCGCGCCCGAACCGGAACCCGTGTTCACCCCCGAACCGGAACCTGTATTTACGCCCGAACCCGTGAAGGAAGCGATCGAAGCGCAGCCCGAGGAACCGGTCTTCGTTCCTGCGGAGGAACCCGCGCCTGCGGAAGAACCCGCGCCCGCGGAGGAGCCTGCGACCGAAGAACCCGCCGTTGAAGGATGGCCCTGCCCGAACTGCGGTCTGATCAACGAAGCGGATTCCAAGTTCTGCACCGGCTGCGGCACGAGAAAGCCCGACGCGGCGCCCGTCTGTCCGAACTGCGGCGCGCCGGTCCGCGAAGGCGTCAGATTCTGCACCAAGTGCGGCACGAAACTCAACTGATCACAATAAGGAGGGTATGATGATGGAAAACGTTAAAAAAATGAGTCTGTTCCGGATCCTTGCAGTCGTTCTGGCGCTGCTGTGCATTCTTCTGCTGTTCTGGCCGCCGATCGTCGGCTTCGGCGGGGAAGCAAGAACGTACATGAAGGAAGCGCAGTCCTATATGGGCTACCTGACGGCTTTTAAGGATCTTGCGATCACGCAAATCACGTCGCAGTACGGGATCGACAGATCCGAAGCGGAAGCCATGTTCCGGCTGATCGAGCACATCATCAAGCCGGATCTGTCCCTGAACGATCTGCGCGTCAGCTTCAACGCGATCAACCTGCTCAAGGATTCCAAAGCGATAAATGAAACGAGCAGTATTACGGGCGGCTTCGTGAACACCGACAGCATCGCGAAGTTTACCGCGCACGTCGTGATCCTGAACGTCCTGTTCTTCGCCGTCATTGCCGCCGCCGTGCTCGCGGCCGTTCTGTATCTGCTGAGCAATTCGAAGATCGGCGGGATAATCCTGATCGTCATCACCTGCCTGTGCACCGCGGAAGCCGTGTTTTTCGTGATCAAATCGGAAGGCGTCTTCTTCCCGCATGCGGCGGCGTTCCTGCTTCCGATCTTTGCGATCGCATCCCTCATTTTCTTCGTGAAAAAGCCGGCAGCCGCACCGAGACCCGCGTTTGAAGGCGCGCCGGTCGTTCCGGAAACGCTCGTTCCCGACGCTGCGCCGATCCCGGAGGAAAAACTCCTGTTCTGCCCGAACTGCGGCGCGAAGCTGGAAGAGGGCGCATCCTTCTGCGCGAACTGCGGCGAAAAAATCAACTGACAAATCCGAATAAGGACCGGGAAACCGGTCCTTTTTTATTGACATGTTTTTTCGTTCGTATTACAATTATAAAGATGGATTATACAAGGTTTTGTATATTTCTGCAAAGAAAACGTTTTTAAGGGGGCAGTTTATGAGTCATTCCGGCAAATTGATGGTCCGCCGCGTGATCGCGATCATCCTGATGGCATGTACGATCGTTTTCCTGTTCTGGCCGAGCTTTCTCTGTGAAAGATCGGAATATGAACAGTACGGAAATAAAAAATCCTATACGATCAGAATTACGCTTTCGGAAATACGCGCCAATATGACGGAGGATATTGATCAGTTGTTTGAAGAATTCGGAGAAGATACCGAACTGACGATCAGTTTGATTATGGCGCTCTTTACGAACTTCGCCTTCTTCGGTCTGATCGCACTTGCGGGCATGTCGATCGTCCTGATGCTCTTCAACCGCAGCAAGGCGGCTACGGTGCTGCATACGATCCTTGCATTCTTCACCGTTCTTGTGTTCGTCGCGTATTTTGTGTATTATCTGATCACGTACGCAGAAGAAATGAATAATTACGGCGTCAAAGAAATCGCCTATCCCGGCGCCGCCGCGATCCTTCTGCTGCTCTGCTCGCTTGCCGCGAGCATTCTGTACAAGCGCGACACGAGCTATCCCGGCGCGGTTATGCCGCGTGCGGCGCAGCCCGCATATGCGAACGTACCGCCCGTCACGCGCGGCGCGTTCGTTCCGCAGCAGCCGGTGAAACCCGCCGCGCCCGCGGAGTGGATCTGCCCGTCCTGCACGGCGAAGAACGATCCGTCCGAACCGGTATGCCCCTATTGCGGCACGCAGAATCCGGCGCCCGTCGTGAAGCGGGAGGAAGTCCTCTTCTGCGCGAGCTGCGGCGCAAAGCAGAGACCCGGCGCAACCTTCTGCCCGCAGTGCGGCACGAAGCTGAACTGATCCGAATCAACGCAAGGACCGGAGAAAGACTCCGGTCCCTTTTTATTGACAGTAAATCGATAAAAAAGTATAATTTGTATGATAAAGAAACAGGGGGTTACCATGAATACATCCGACAATTATACGGTACGGCGGGTCGTTGCTGTCATCCTGATGATCTTTACCTTCATCTTTCTGTTCTGGCCGGCGTTTGTCAAGCTGACCGGTATTCAGGAGAACAGTCTTTCGGAATTCAGGCAATACGTAACAAAGATCAGTGATCTAATTGATGATTCCGAAATCAAAACCATCAGTATTATAACCAATATTGCGTTCTTCGGGATGATAGGGTTAGCTGCCGTTGCGGTGATCGCAATGGCGTGCAACAAAACAAAGACGTTTACGGTTCTTCATTTTTTGCTTTCGCTTTTGTTTTTCGTCGTCTGTATCATTGCAGTGGGGAAAAGCAACTCCGACGATTCCGTATTTGCATATGGTCTTTCCTGCGGCCCTTCGATGTTCTTGATTCCTATTTTCTCGCTTGCCGCATGTATTATTTATCAGGAAGACGACGGTCAGAGATTGAAGTCTCCGCAGGACAATCCATGGATTCAGGGAACCTATCAAAAGAAAGACAACACACAGAGACTTTCAGATACGGAATCGCAGACGAATTCCAATCGTTCCGTGTGGACCTGTCCGAGATGCGGAACGAGAAACAATGAGAATGAAATGAAATGTGTGAACTGCTACACAAGAAAACCGGTGTTTGAAGAGCAGGGATGGACCTGTCCGAAATGCCATGCGAACAATGAAACGAGGGCGAATTTCTGCCTGAACTGCGGTGAGCCGAAGCTTTTGCTTTCCGTCGACAAATGGGTCTGCCCGAACTGTCAGGAGAGAAATATCGCGAAAGCGCGGTTCTGCATCAACTGCGGCAGAGAAAAGCCGGATCCTGTCGTGAATGTGCCCGAACCTGTTGCGGAACCCGCTGCCGAACCGGTGACGTCCGTCGATCCGGTCGAAACGGTCGAAAACCCGGTCGAATCCGTTCCGGTGATCCCGGTGATTCCGGTTGGAACCGTGATGCCCGAACCCGAGCCCGAGCCGGAGTCGGAGCCTGAGCCGGAACCCGAGCCCGAACCGGAACCCGAGCCCGAACCGGAGCCCGAGCCCAAACCCGATCCTGAACCGGAGCCCGAGCCCGAACCGGAACCCGAGCCCGAACCGAAGCCGGTATTCGAAACGCCCGCGTTCTGCTCAAACTGCGGAACGAAGCAGGAACCCGGTTCGCTGTTCTGCCCGAACTGCGGCAGCAAGCTGATCTGAAGATGCCAGTGATCGGGACCGGAACGGGACTTCGGTCCCTTTTTATTGACAGAAACCGACAATTCCTATACAATACTGATTACGGACTGAGATCCGTAAAAAAATTGGGGGTAACGTATGAATCTCAAACTTTCTGTAAAGCACATCGTAGCGATCGTTCTGGTCGTCCTTTCCGTCATTCTGCTGTTCTGGCCGAGCGTGGTAGGTCTTTCCGCATATGGAATGGGACAAATGCAATCCGTTTCCGGCGTTCGTTCCGAGATGACGGAAAACATGGATTTGTTCTTTAAATCGGCCGAGATTGGCGGCTTCAGAATGACACTCCTCGGCATTCTGGCCATCGTAATCAACATCTGCTTCTTCGGCATGATCGCAGCGGCGGTTCTGGCGATCGTCATGATCATCCTGAACAAGTCGAATTTCGCGACGATCATTATGATCATTCTTGCGATCCTTGCGGTTGTCGTTTCCGTCGTTTACGCGTTGATTGCGAAGGAATTGACCGGTCTGGGAGACGCATGCAAGATCGTACCCGGCGTTTCCATGTTCCTGCTTCCGATCTTTACGATCGCGGCGTGCATTTTTGCAAAGAAGGAAGCGTAAGATCTGTTTCGATGCAAAAGGGACGTTCCCGTTCGGGCTCGTCCCTTTTTGTTGACAAAAATCGATCTTTTCGGTAAACTGTACTCAACGGTCCGTTTTCCGGTCCGTAAAAAACAATTGGGGGTAACATATGAAACTCAATCTGAACGTAAAGAACATCGTTGCGATGGTGCTGCTTGGTCTGATGATCGTCCTGCTGTTCTGGCCGAGCGTTGCGGGTCTGTCGGCAATGGGTGAGGGTCAGATGTATTCCGTGTCCGAGATTCGTTCGATGACGGACATCGGCACCGCTTTTAACACCGGAGCGATTTATGGCATCGCCTTCTTACTGCTGAACATCTGCTTCTTCGGCATGATCGTTATGGCTGTCGTGGCGATCGTCACGTTGCTTCTGGGCAAGGGCAAGATCGCGAAGATCGCGGCGATTCTCGCAATGGTCCTTGCGATCCTGGCTGTCATCATCTGCGTGGTCATCATCATCAAATTGAAGAGTGAGTTTGGTTCCATGAGCAGCATGATCAACTTCGCGCCCGGCGTGGCAATGTTCCTGATGCCGATCGTTGCGATCGCGGCTACCGTTCTCGTAGAGAAAGAATAAGGGGTAAAAACGAAAGCGGACGTTCCCGAACGGGAGCGTCCGTTTTTCGTTCTTTGCTTGACAGCGCGGCAAGCGCGCCGTTACAATAAAGAAAAACGACCGCACGGAGGAAAAAGATGGAACGGTTTTCGAAGCTTCTGAAAGGCAAGTTCGCGTTCGGCTGCATGCGGATGCAGTGCAGGGAAGACGGCGGGATCGACATGGACAATTTCCGCGCGATGGTGGACTGCTATCTCGACGCGGGCTTCAACTATTTCGACACGGCGCACGTGTATTTCGACGGAAAAAGCGAGCTCGCGCTCCGCGAGGGACTCACAAGCCGCTATCCGCGCGAATCGTACGTGCTGACGAACAAGCTGTCCTCGCCCTGCTTTGAGAAGGAGGAGGAGATCCGCCCGCTGTTTGAAACGCAGCTTGCTGCATGCGGCGTCGAATACTTCGACTTTTATCTCATTCATTCGGTGTTCGACGGCAACTATGAAAAGTTTACGAACTGCCGCGCGTTCGAGATCGTGCAGGAGCTGAAGGCGGAGGGAAAGGTGAAGCACGTGGGCATGTCGTTCCACGATTCGCCGGAGTTTCTGGACCGCGTGCTGACCGAGCACCCGGAGATCGAGGTCGTGCAGATCCAGTTTAACTACCTCGACCTCGACGATCCGAACGTGCAGTCGCAGGGCTGCCTCGATGTGTGCAGAAAGCACGACAAGCCGGTGTTCGTCATGGAGCCGGTCAAGGGCGGCGGGCTCGTGTTCCTGCCCGACGCGGCGCTCGAAACGCTGAACGCGCTGCACGAGGGCTCGCCCGCGGAGATCGCGCTGCGCTTCGCCGCGGAGCAGGAGCAGGTCGTGATGGTGCTGTCCGGCATGACGACGCTCGATCAGGTCAGGGAGAACGTCGCGTTCATGAAGGACGCGAAGCCGCTGTCCGACGCCGCGCACGAGGCGATCCGAACGGTGCGCGGGATGATCCGCGCGCTGCCGCTCGTCGCGTGTACCGGCTGCCGCTACTGCACCGAGGGCTGCCCGATGCAGATCAACATCCCCGGGATCTTCCGCTGCGTGAACGACAGGATCAAGTTCCCGAACCGTCCGAACAGCCGCTACGGCTGGGTCACGAAGAACGGCGGCAAGGCGTCGGACTGCATCGAGTGCGGTGCGTGCGAGGAGATCTGTCCGCAGCACCTTCCGATCCGCGACCTCTTAAAACAGGCGGCGGAGCAGTTCGAGTAAGCGGCATAAAAAAAGATCTTCTACATCGGAAGATCTTTTTTCGGCCTGTTGCCGCCGTCACTTTTTCGGCGCTTTTTCAAAGTACTGCCATTCGTATTCTTTCCAATAACCGATGCGGCCGTTGTCTTCATACCCCGTTGTTTTGATCTTGTTGCCGTTCGCGTCGTACTCCGTTTCGTACCGACAGTAGATACTGCCGTCGGCTCGATATATCGTTTCTTTGATCTCGTTGCCGTTTGCATCGTACTCGAACTCATACCGGGAGACGATTCTGCCGTCCGCGGAATAGTATATTAATCTGATCCGGTTTCCGTTCTCGTCGTACTCGGATTCGATCTTACTTTCGATGCTGCCGTCAGCTTCATAATCCGTTTCAGTTTTCTTGATCCCGTTTTCGTTCTTGCCGTATTCGTATTCATTCCAACCAGTACTGCAGCCTTCATCGTTATAATATGTTCTCTTGATCTCGTTTCCGTTCTCGTCATACTCGGATTCGGTCCAACCGCCGGCGCCCAAGTATGCGTAATAATACGTGCTTTTGATCTGATTGCCGTTCGCATCATATTCGAATTCTTCCCAATCGCAAATACTTCCGTCGGAATAATACGTAGTCACCCTGATATTGTTTCCATCCACGTCATATTCGAATTCTGTCCAACGATAGATGCTGCCGTCGGATCTGAAAACTGTACTCTTGATCTCGTTTCCGTTCTCGTCGTTCTCGTATTCGACCCAGTCTGTGATGCTGCCGTCATATTTATAAAATGTTTTCTTGATCTCGTTTCCGTTCTCGTCGAACTCGCATTCGATCCACTCCGTAATGTTGCCATATGAATTGTATGTGGTGGATTTTATCGCTCTCCAGACGCCGGTTCCTTCCGGCTTGGTGTTTTCTGCCGTATCCACGGTCTCATCGCCCGTTTCCGCAGCTTTGTGCTTACAGCCGACAGTCGTCAGGATCAGCGCCATGGCGAGCAGGATCAGGAACAGATACCTAAACATTTTGAAATTCATTACATTATCGACCTTTCTCTGCATTCGACATATGTTACCATGATACTGTGGCTATGGCAATGGATTGACGGAATTGCAGCGATTATTCAAAAAGGCTGCCTTCTTTGCCGGACGCGGGGACGCCGCCTGTGATCCGGGTATAAAAAGGTTCTCTGCAAAGAGAGAACCTTCCTGAACAGATTGCTCTATTACCGTCTCTTCGCGCCGGCCGCCAGCGACAGCAGCCGCAGCACGGTCACGAACGAGCCGAGCGCGGCGAGCACGTACGTGAGCGCGGCGGCGCGGAGCATCTTTTTCGCGCCGGGCAGCTCTTCGTCGGTCAGGTAACCGCCCTCGGTGAGCATCGAAAGCCCGCGGCTCGACGCGTTGAACTCGACCGGCAGCGTGACGAGCTGGAACAGCAGCATCGCGACGTACAGCGCGACGCCGGCGATCGCGATATAATAGCCGGTGTTGCCGACGTTTTCGACCAGCAGCGACAGCAGAAGCCCGCCGATGACCAGGAACGGTCCGATGCGGCAGCCGATGTTCGCGACCGGCAGGATCGCGGTCCTCATTTTCATGGGCCGGTAGTCCTCGTTGTACTGGAGGACGTGCCCGATCTCGTGCGCGGCGACGGCGAGCGCGGAGACCGAATCGAAATTGTAGACGGACTGCGAAAGACCGACGACCTGATTCTTCGGGTCGAAGTGGTCGGTCAGCGAACCGGACACCTGCGTGACCGGCATGCTGATTCCGTTTTTGCGCAGCAGCTCGTTTGCAAGCTGCACGCCGGTGATCCCGCGGACGGTGCGGATCTGCGCGTATTTGTTGAACACGCTCTGCACGCGCGACTGCGCGATGAGCGACAGCACCATGACGGCGATCGCCAGAAAATAATAGACGTAGTTTTCCATACCCTTATTATAGCGCACGGAAAACAGAATTACCATTGCAAATCGTGAAAAATATGTTATAATTCTCTGTACATGATCGGAATTACCCCTTTAGGAGGCAGGTTTTTATGCAGTATCTGAAGCTCAAAGACGTTCAAAGCGCGCCGGAATCCTACGTCGGCGCGATCACCGTATGCGGCTGGGTCCGCACCGTGCGCGAGGGCAAGGCGTTCGGCTTTATCGAGCTGAACGACGGCACCTCGTTCCGTCCCGTGCAGATCGTGTACGCAAACGACGAGCGCAAACTCGGCAAGGGACTGACCACCGGCTGCGCGATCGTGGTGGACGGCGAGCTCGTGCTCACGCCGGACGCGCCGCAACCGTTCGAGATCCACGCGAACGCGATCGCGATCGAGGGCGAGTGCCCGCCGGACTATCCGATGCAGAAAAAGCGTCACACGCTCGAATACCTCCGCACCATGCAGACGCTCCGTCCGCGCACGAACACGTTCCTTGCGACGTTCCGCGTGCGCTCGGTCGTGGCGGCGGCGATCCACGAGTTCTTCCAGGACCGCGGATTCGTGTACGTGCACACGCCGATCCTGACGAACGCCGACTGCGAGGGCCGCGGCGAGATGTTCCAGGTCACGACGCTCGACCTTGAGAACCTGCCCCGCACCGAGGACGGCAAGGTCGACTATTCGCAGGACTTCTTCAAAAAGCCGGTGCATCTTTCGGGCTCCGGTCAGCTCTACGGCGAAGCGTTCGCGCTGGCGTTCCGCGACATCTATACCTTCGGACCGACCTTCCGCGCCGAGTACAGCTTCACCGCGCGCCACGCGAGCGAGTTCTGGATGATCGAGCCGGAGATGGCGTTCTGCGACCTCGAGGGCGACATGGACGTGGCCGAGGCGATGGTCAAGTACATCATTCAGACCGTGCTCGACCGCTGCCCCGCCGAGATGGAGTTCTTCAACAAGTTCGTGGACAAGGGACTGTTCGAGCGGCTGCACAACGTGCTGAACAACGAGTTCCGCCGCCTGACCTATACCGAGGCGATCGAGATCCTCAAAAACTCCGGCGAGAAGTTCGAGTACCCCGTCGAGTGGGGCGTCGACCTGCAGAGCGAGCACGAGCGCTATCTGACCGAGAAGGTCTTCGGCAAGCCCGTGTTCCTCACCGACTATCCGAAGGACATCAAATCGTTCTACATGCGCCAGAACGACGACGGCAAGACCGTCGCGGCGGCGGACCTGCTGGTTCCGGGCGTCGGCGAGATCGTCGGCGGCAGCCAGCGCGAGGAGCGCTACGACGTGCTCGACGCGCGCTGCAAGGAGCTCGGCATGGATATGAGCGAGTATCAGTGGTTCCTCGACCTTCGGAAGTACGGCGGCGTCAAGCACGCGGGCTTCGGCCTCGGCTTCGAGCGCATGGTCATGTACCTGACCGGCATGCAGAACATCCGCGACGTGCTGCCGTTCCCTCGCACCGCCGCAAACCTCGAAATGTGACGGTCGTCGATAACGATGCCGGACCATTTGCGGCGAAAGGGCAGTATTACATCTCTTCATAAGGAAGAAAGGGCGAATTCGCCCTTTCTTTTTATTGGTTTCGCCGCAAATCAGCCGCGTTTTCACCCCGTCACATACGTTCGTATCGTTCGGGGCGAAAACACGGCTTCCGCCGCCGTTCTCGGCGACCTTTCCGGAATGAAAACAGCCGCCCTTTCGGGCGGCTGTTCTTTTCGGTTCTACGCGTCGGCGCGGGCTTCCTTCTGCAGGCGCTCCTTCTCGAACTGGAGCGTGTAGAGCGCGTAGTAGCGGCCCTTCTGCTCGAGCAGCTCCTGATGGTTGCCCTGCTCGACGACCTCGCCCTTGTTCAGCACGATGATGTTGTCCGCGTGCTGGATCGTGGAAAGACGGTGCGCGACGATCAGCATGGTGCCGATGTTCATCATCTTTTCGAGCGAATCCTGAATGAGAACCTCGGTCTCGGTGTCGATGTTCGCGGTCGCCTCGTCGAGGATCATGACGGCGGGCTTGTGGATGATCGTGCGGGCGAAGCTCAACAGCTGCCGCTGTCCCGCCGAGAAGTTGTTGCCGCGTTCGCGCACGATCTCGTCGAGCCCGTGCTCGAGACGGTCGATGAAGTGATCCGCGTTGACGTAGCGGCATGCGGCCAGGACCTCGTCGTCGCTTACGCCGTCGAGACCGAGCAGGATGTTGCTGCGGATCGTGCCCGAGAACAGGAACACGTCCTGCAGCATCTGCCCGAAGTGCCTGCGCAGCGACGCGGCCTTGATCTTGCGGATGTCGACGCCGTCGATCAGGATCTCGCCCTTCTGGAACTCGTAGTTGCGGCAGATCAGCGACAGGATCGTCGTCTTGCCGGAGCCGGTCGCGCCGACGAACGCCACGGTGTCGTTCGGGTTCACGCGGAACGACACGTCCTTCAGAACCCATTCGTCCGGAATGTAGCTGAACCAGACGTGTTTGAACTCGATCTCGCCGCGGACCTCTGTGAGCTCGATCGCGTCGGGCGCGTCCCGAAGCGCCGGTACGATGTCCATGATCGTGAAGACCTTTTCGGCGCTCGCGAACGCGGACTGCAGCCAGTTGAACTGCTCGGCAAGCTCCTGGATCGGGTTGAAGAACTTATTGATGTACATATAGAAGCTGACGATCGTGCCGACTTCCAGCGTCTGACCGAGGAACACGGCGCCGTCGAGATACCCCTTGCCGCCGAGGAAGAACAGGCACAGCACCGAGCTGATGTACAGCATGTACACGAGCGGACGGAAGATGCCGAACACCAGGATCTGCTCGCGCTTCGCCTTGCCCAGGCGGTTGCTCTTGTCGGTAAAGTCGCGCAGCTTTTCGCCCTCGCGGTTGAAGATCTGCGTGATCTTGATGCCGGAGAGGTTTTCGGAAAGATACGTGTTGATGTCCGTCGTGCGGTCCTTGACGCGGCGGTACGCGCGGCGCGCGAACTTGCGGAAGATGATCGTGAACAGCACGATGAACGGCACGAAGCACAGCACCATCAGCGTCAGCTCGTAGTTCAGCGCGACCATCGCGGCGAACACGCCGAGGATGACGAACGCGTTCTTGACGAGGTTGACCAGAAGCGACGTGAACATCAGCGAGATCGCGTTCGTGTCGTTCGTGACGCGCGTGACGAGCTTGCCGACCGGGATCGAGTTCATCTGCTCGTGCGAAAGTGATTCGATGTGCGTGAACAGATCCTCGCGCATGACGGAGATGATCCGCTGGCCCACCTTCTGCAGCACGATCGCCTGCACGTAGGTGCAGATCATGGATACGATCAGGATGCTCGCGTACGTGCCGACGAGGAGGAACAGCGGTTTGAGCTCGAAGTCGGCGCGGATGAGGTCCGTGATCCTGCCGATCAGCATCGGGGACACGACGTCGTACGCGATGCCGATGAGCACGATGAAACCGACGAAAATGAACTTGCCGGCGTAGGGCTTTGCGTAGTGCATGAGGCGCTTGAGGATCTCGCCGTCCTTCATGTGCCGGTCAAAGCCGATCGCCTGCTTTTTGTCCTTGATCATGGCAAACGCGACGATCAGGATGACGGAGATCAGGCCGATGATGCCGCCTGCGAGAAGCAAGGGATAATAGTCGTGCATGTCCGTCACCTCCTTTACGCGTTCGCGGCTTCTTCGAGCCGCTGCAGTTCGACCATCCGGGCGTATGCCGGACAGGTCGTCATGAGTTCGTCGTGGCTGCCGACGGCCAGGATGCGGCCGTCCTCCACGAAGATCAGCTTGTCAAGCCCGCGCACGGTCGAGATGCGGTGCGCGATCAGGATCGTCGTCCTGCCGTCCCGGGTCTCGCGGAGGTTCTGCAGGATGACCTTTTCGGTGTCGGTGTCGACCGCCGAAACGGAGTCGTCGAGGATCAGGATCGGCGCGTTCTTCATCAGCGCGCGCGCAATGCTGATGCGCTGCTTCTGCCCGCCGGACACGGTCACGCCGCGCTCGCCGAGGATCGTCTTGTAGCCGTCGCGGAACTCGATCACGTTCGAATGCACGTCGGACAGGATCGCCGCCTGCTCGACTGCCGCTTCGTCGAGTTCGTCGTACGCGAAGTTGATGTTGTTCTCGATCGTGTCGGAGAACAGGAAGTTGTCCTGCGGGACGTACGCGCACGCGTCGCGCACCGAGCGGATCGAAACGTCCGTCACGTCGTGTCCGTCGATGAACAGCGTGCCCTTCGGCACGTTGTACGTGCGCAGGATCAGATCGACGATCGTCGTCTTGCCCGCGCCCGTCTTGCCGATGAGCCCCACGCTTTCGCCGGGCTCGATTTTGAACGACGCGTGCGAGAGCGCGTTGAACTCGCCGTCCGGATAGCAGAACGTGAGATCCCGGAACTCAATGCCGCCGCGGACGTCTTTCAGGTCCGTGACGCCCGGTTCGTCCTTTACGGTGATCTCGGCTTCCAGAAGCTCGGAAACGCGCTTCATCGACGCCTTGCCGCGCGCGCTCTTTTCGATCAGCATCGCGACCGCCATGACCGGCCATACGACCGACTGGAAGTAGGCGATGTATTCCACGAGCTGACCGGCGTTGAACTGCTTGTTGTAAACGAGCCAGCCGCCGTAGCCCAGGATGACGCAGATGACGGTCTCTACGAGCAGCACGATGAACACGTGCATCAGCGTGGAAACGCGCACGTAATCGACGTTCGTGTCCTCGTTTTCGACGTTCAGCTTACGGAACGACAGCAGCTGCTTGAGCTCCTTCACGAACGCCTTGATGACCGCGTAGCCCGAAAAGCTCTCCTGCGCGAAGTCACTTAGGTTCGAGAACGCGCGCTGACGGATCTCCCATTTCTTCATCATGGTCTTGCCCATCAGAACGCCGATCGCCATGATGAGACCGAGCGGGATCAGCGTGAGCAGCGTCAGCTTCACGTCCATGCGCCACATCTTGACGAACGCCAGAACGCCCAGGAACAGCGCGTCGAACAGCATCAGCATGCCGTCGCCGAAGCACTCCTGGATCGTGTCGAGGTCGTTGGTGAACAGGCTCATCAGGTTTCCGACCTTGTTGACCTGATAGTATTCGCGCGACAGGTCCTTGCAGTGGTCGAACATCTTGATGCGCAGGTCCGTCTCGACGCGGATCGCCGAGCCGAAGAAGCAGACGCGCCATAGGAACCGTCCCACGACCATGACCAGGATCACGAAGACGATTGGCAGGCAGATCTTGTCCAGCAAAAACGGCGTGTTGAATGGGACGCCGTCGATCTGTCCCTCGTTCAGGCCGTTGATCAGCATCCGGTACAGCTCCGGAATGATCAGCTGCACGTAATCGACGAGGATCAGCGCAACGGCGCCGAGCAGCAGCTGCGGCGCGTATTTAAGATAATATCGGTTGATGTGTTTTCCGAAGATCAAGGGGATACCTCCGGCCGGGTCCGGCCCGTCCGATGCGTTCGGGCGCAACGTGTCGTTACCTTCATTATAAAGGAAACGTGGGAAAAAGCAAGCAATTTTTGTGTCCGATGGAAACAATTTTCCGCCGTGCACGAAAGAACGGAAGCCGTTCGGTTTCATGATCGGTTTTTCTTTTCTGCAGACCCGATACCGGTATCGATCGGGCTTTGACAATCACCCTTTTAGGCGGATTATGATTCGTTAACCCGTTTGCCGGACATGTGCTCGATCATAAGCGCCAAACAGGTAACCCTTGGAAAAGCGTTTATCAGTTCCCTTTTGAGATATTCTTCGTCATCCGTAAACTTTCTGACAAGGTTCGTGCAGATTTCCTGTTTCTTCGCATCATCCTCTACAATATGCATTCGTCCGAACACAACTACGCTGTTGAAATTGAGCGCCCATTCACCTTCTTTGCGAAAGCCCTCATCCATCACAAAGTAACTGACCTTGTTGCATGCGGCAATGGCGTCTATCTTATGACCGGTTTTTGCACAATGGAAATATATGGTATTGTCTGCTTCGGAATACCAATGATCCATCGGAATGCCGTATGGATACCCATCGTCACCGATCATAGAAAGAACCCCTCTCGGCTGTGTTTTAAGCACATGAATACATTCTTCATTGCTTATCTTTTGCTTGAACCTCCGCATTTCTCTGAACATTTCTTTCTCCTTCGCAAATCTCGGTTTGTTGACTGTATCTTATCACAGGTCCCGACGGCTGACAACCCAAAAGCACATTCGGAAGAAATCGCCGGTGCTTTTTCTGCCCGAAAAAAGAAAGGGCGTTGAAGCCCTTTCTTCTTACCGTTGATTGGTTTGCATTTTTCGCCGCACGTGTTCCGGTTCGGTTATCGACAGCCTTACGCCCTGGGACCGGCGTTCTTGATCGCGTCGGGCATATCCGGATACTTCGACTCGAAGTTCTTCTGGAACATGCCGGCAAGCTTCTTTGCCTGCGCGTCGTACGCCGCCTTGTCCGCCCAGAGGTTTCTGGGATCCATGATCTCGGCGGGCACGTCGGCGCCGGGCACGAACGCGGGCACGTCGAGGTTAAAGAGGTCGTTGTGCGTGAACGGAACGTTTTCCTTCGCGTACGCGTCGTTCAAAGCGGCGGTGATCATCGCGCGGGTGTAGCGCAGCTTCATGCGCGGGTTCTTGGTGCCGTCGGGATTGACCGCGGGACCGCTGACCCAGCCGGTGTTCACGAGGTAGACCTTCGTGTTGTACTTTTCGATGCGTTCGCCGAGCATGCCCGCGTAGACCGACGCGCGCAGCGGCATGAACGGCTCGCCGAACAGCGTGGAGAACGTCGGGACCGGCTCGTTGATGCCGATCTCGGTGCCGGCGACCTTCGAGGTGAAGCCGGTCACGAACTGATACATCGCCGCTTCCTTCGAGAGCAGGGAGATGGGCGGGAGCACGCCGAACGAGTCGCAGGTCAGGAAGATGACGACCTTCGGGATGCCGCCGATGCCGGGGATCGCGGCGTTCGGGATGTACTCGACCGGATAGCCGACACGGCTGTTGATCGCAAGGCTCGGATCGGAATAGTCCGGATGGCGCTTCTCGTTGACCACGACGTTCTCGACCAGTGCGCCGAAGCGGATCGCGCGGTAGATCTCGGGCTGTTCCTCCTCGACGAGGTCGATGCACTTCGCGTAGCAGCCGCCTTCGATGTTGAAGATGCCCTCTTCGTCCCAGCCGTGCTCGTCGTCGCCGATCAGCATGCGGTTCGGGTCGGCGGACAGCGTCGTTTTGCCGGTGCCGGAAAGACCGAAGAAGACCGCGGTCTCTTTCGTTTCGGGATCCATGTTCGCCGAGCAGTGCATGGGCAGCGTGCCCTCGAGCGGCAGCACGAAGTTCATGGTGGAGAAGACGGATTTCTTGATCTCGCCCGCGTACTGGCTGCCCGCGACGAGGATCGCGTGCGCCTCGTAGTCGATCATGATCGCGGCTTCGGAACGCGTGCCGTCGATCTCCGGGCTGCACTTGAAGCCCGGGCAGGCGATCAGCGTGTAATCCGGCTCGCCGAAGGAAGCGAGCTCCTCCTCGGTCGGACGCACGAGCAGGTCGCGGATGAACAGCGCTTCGCTCGCGAGCTCGCAGATCACGCGGAATTTCTTTGCGTATTTCTTGTCCGCGCCGGCGAAGCCGTCGAACACGAACACGTCGCGGCCCTGCAGGTACGCGACCATCTTGGCCTTGATCGCGTCGAACTTCTCACGCTTGACGGGCACGTTCACCTTGCCCCATGCGATCAGGTCGTGCACGCCTTCGCTGTCCACGATGAACTTGTCCTGTGCGCTGCGGCCGGTGTATTTGCCGGTCTTGACGAGCAGCGCGCCGTTGTCCATGATGACGCCTTCCTTGCGCGCGAGCGCGTGTTCGTAGAGCTCCGGGACCGTCAGATTGCGGTAGACCGCCTTCGGGTTGATGATGCCGAGATATTCGAGATCCATTTCGTATTCTCCTTTGCTGTGATGCATTGCGGGGCGGCGGTTTCCCATACCGCCCCATCTTACCTTCAGTATACGCCATCCCGCGCGCGTTTGCAAGGGGAAACGGCATGAAAAAAGCCTCCCGCAGGGGAGGCGAAGATTCGGGTTTCGGGGACGGCGCTCACGAGCCAGCGAACGGATAGACCGCGCGGTACGGATTGTTCGGATCGGGATCGGTCGGGTCCCAGCCGTAGCCGTGCCGGTCGGTGTACGGCTCCTCCCAGATGACCGCGGGCGGTTTTTCCGCGATCGGGCCGTCGTCATTGACGATGCGGACGCTCACGGTCTCGTCGGCGGACAGGTCGTAGATCCATTTCGCGTCGCCGACGGTCACGCGGACGCATCCGTCCGAAGCGACCGAACCGAGCTTTTCAAACTTGTGCATGTCGCACATCGAATGTCCCTGCTCGGCCTTCGTCGCGTCGACGCTGATCGGCACGGAATGGAACAGATAGTGGTGTTTGAACCGGCATGCCCAGAAGCCGTAGCAGCGCGTGTCGCCGGTGCCGAGCTTGTGATATGCGTAGCGTTCGGTGATCTTGTAGCTGCCGGTCGGCGTTTCGTGGCCTTTTCTGCCGGTCGAGCAGATCATGACGCGCAGCTGGATCCAGTCGCCGTCCTGCGCTTCGTACGCGACGACGCTCTGCGAGCCGAGATACACGACGAGAAGCTTCTGCCCGTCGCGCTCCGGCCGTTCGGTCGGGGTGTACAGCGGCACGGCGCAGATCACCTCGGCCGGCGCTTCGCCCGGGGCGACGGCGCCGTTTTCATCGCACGGAAAGAAGCAGGGCTCCGTTTCGCCGACCGAGCCGTAGGCAAAGCACGCGCCGTCGGAATCGCGCCGGACGGCGCCGGGCGCGTCGAGCGCCGAGAATCCGCTGCGAAGCCGCATCCCGTCGGGCAGCGCAAGCGCGGCGAACGGCTCCGGCTCGGGCGTCGGCTCCGGCGTGGGTTCGGGCGTCGGCTCCGGCGTGGGCGCGGGCGTGTCCGTCGGCGCGGGCGTGACCGCTTCGATCACGTCTTCCCCGACCGGCGCGCTCGCAGAAGGCGCTGCGGTGCGTTCCGGCGCGTCGGTTTCCGGTACGGATGCGGGTTCTCCTCCCGCGCACGCCGCAAGCAGCAGCGCAAGGAGGAGCAGAAGGACTCGTTTCATGATCAGTTCTTGTCGTAAAGGCGGTTGGTCTTGCGCTGCGGCTCGCAGGTCAGGTTGACGCCGAGACGGCGGTAGACCTCGAGGTCCACGCGCGAAAGCATGACGGTCGAATGCGCTTCGAGACCCTTGAGGCTTCCGAGCGCCTTCATGGCGCGTCCGGCGGTCGGGTTCATCGTGGCGCAGATGCTGAGCGCGTATAGAAGCTCGTCGCTGTGCAGACGCGGGTTTTCACTGCCGAAATGGTTCGTTTTGAGCTCGCGGATCGGCTGCAGAACGATCGGCGCGATCAGGTCGATGTCCGGCTGGATGCCTGCGAGCGCCTTCAGCGCGTTCATCAGCGCGCCCGCCGCGGCGCCCATCATCGTGCCGTTCTTGCCGGTGACCATGCTGCCGTCGGGCAGCTCGATCGCCATTGCGGCGCCGCCGGTCTCCTTATCGCGCGCAAGCGCCGCCGCCACGACGGGACGGTCGGCGATCGTCACGTTCGCGCGGGTCATCAGGTATTCCGCCTTGTCGACCTGTTCGCGGTCGATGAGACCGCGCTTGCACGCGCACGCCGCGCTGTAGTAGCGGCGGATGATCTCCTGGCACGCGGCCTTGCGCACCGCGTCGTCGTCGGTGATGCAGAAGCCGACCATGTTGACGCCCATGTCCGTCGGCGAATGATAGGGCGAAGTGCCGTAGATGTGCTCGAACATCGCGTTCAGCACGGGGAAGGACTCGACGTCGCGGTTGTAGTTCGTGGTCGTCTGCCCGTACGCCTCGAGGTGGAACGGGTCGATCAGGTTCACGTCGTCGAGGTCGGTCGTCGCCGCCTCGTACGCGAGGTTGACCGGATGCGACACCGGCAGGTTCCAGATCGGGAACGTCTCGAACTTCGCGTAGCCCGCGCGCACACCGCGCGCGTATTCCTGATAGACCTGCGAAAGGCACACGGCGAGCTTGCCGCTGCCCGGACCCGGCGCGGTGACGACGACCAGCGGCCGCGTCGTTTCCACGAACTCGTTTTTGCCGAAGCCCTCGGGGCTCAGGATCAGACCCGGGTTCTGCGGATAGCCCGCGATCGGATAGTGCCGGTAGACCTTGACGCCCAGCCGCTCGAGCCGCGCGCTGAACGCGTCGACCGAGGGCTGCCCGGCGTACCGCGTGATGACGACGCCGGAAACGAGCAGTCCCTTCTTCCGGAACGCGTCGGTGAGCCGCAGCACCTCGCGGTCGTACGCGATGTCGAGGTCGTTGCGCACCTTGTTGTGCTCGATGTCGCCCGCGTGGATCGCAATGATGATCTCCGCGCTGTCCTTGAGCTGTTCCAGCATGCGGATCTTGCTGTCCGGCGCAAAGCCCGGCAGCACGCGCGCCGCGTGATAGTCGTCGAACAGCTTGCCGCCGAACTCCAGATACAGCTTGTCCCCGAAGCGCTCGATGCGCTCCAGGATCTTCTGCGACTGCATCGAAATGTACTTGTCGTTGTCAAACCCGATCCTTGCCATAGTCCCTCTCCTCAATCCTCATTTTCAAACGGATCCCAGCCGGTCTTCATCTTTGCCGAAAGGATCCGGTATACGCTTTCGTTGAGCCGCTCGCGGCTGATCGTGCCGTTGGCGACCGCTTCGGTAAGACCCTCCAGGATCTGCCGCTGATACGTGTGATTCGCGCCGCACAGGATCAGATCCCCGCCCGCGAGGATGAACTGCACCGCGCCGTTTTTCGGCGAGACCTGCGTTCTGAGCCCCGCCATGCGGAAATCGTCGCTCATGACAAACCCTTCGAACCCGAGCTCTCCGCGCAGGATCTCCGTGATGAAGACCTCCGACTGGCTCGCGATGTGTTCGTCGTCGACCGACGGATACAGGATGTGCGCGACCATCACGCCGTCCGCGTGACCGACCGCTTCCGCAAACGGCACGAGCTCGTACATCCGCAGCGAGTCATACGATTTGTCCACGACCGGCGTTTTGTCGTGCGAGTCGGCGTTCGTCGCGCCGTGTCCCGGAAAATGCTTGACGATGGAAAGAACCCCGCCCTCGTGCAGACCCTCGATGCAGGCGACGCCGATGCGGCTCGCCACGTCGCGGTCGGACGAAATGATCCGCTTTTTCAGGAACGTTTCCGAAGGCGCCTTCGCCACGTCCAGACACGGCGCAAGGTCCACGTTGATCCCGACGCCGAGAAGCCCCTCCCCAATATAGCGGAACTGCTCGCGCGCCAGATCCTCGTCGTTCTTTTTGCCGAGCGTCTGCGCGCTCAGAAGCGACTTTTTCCAGCGGAACCGCGTGACGGATCCGCCCTCGACGTCCGTGCTGATCAGAAGCGGGATCTCACTTTCGTTCGCGGCGCGCACGCTGTCGGTCAGACCCCGGCACAGCGCAAAGCCGCCGTCCTTCCGCGTGCGGTCCACGTTCTTCTGCCCGTACAGGATCACGCTGCCGATATGATACTCCCGCAGGATCTTTCTAAACTCCGCGCTGATCGTTTCCGTGCCCGAAAAGCCGAACATGCACAGCTGTCCGATCTTCTCCGCGTCGCTCATGCCGTCGACGTACGCAAGGAGCCGATCCTCGGGCGACTGCGTCGGCTCTGGCGTGGGCGCAGGCGTGGGTTCCGGGGTCGGCGGCTCCGTCGGCACGGGCGAAGGCGTCTCCGGCACGGGCGAGGGCGTCGCCGTGTCGGGACTTGCGGCCGCGATCGGCGCGTCCGGTTCCGCCGCGCAGCCGGCAAGCAGCAGCGCGATCAGCAAAAGACACCAAAACTTCTTCATGATATCAGTATAGCATAGGATCGCCGCTTTGAACAGAAAAAGATGGCAAGATTCACGGATTCTCCGTAATTCGTCCGCATTCGCGCGCGGCCACGTTTTCCACGATGCTTTTCCACCTTATCCACCGACTTGTCCACAATCCGTCTGTTTTCGGGCGTTTTTCGACACCCTGCACGGTGGATAAGTGCAAAAACGGGCACAAATGCCGCGTCCCTGCCGCGCGTCCCCTACGATCCGCTTTCCCGCGTTCTGCCCGACGAATCCTCCGCAGGAGCCGGGACCGCGCCGACGTGAAGAACCGCCGCTTGATCCCTTGCGGTATTTCAAACGACGGTCCTTCACGGATTATGAGGTTGGGGCATTTCCTGCAGGGAGACGGGGCTTCTCCATGCAAGCTTGAATACAGACGGTCAATTCAGGGGGCAGGGGTTTTATCCCGCTTTCTTGCTTTGTTCTTCCATTAAGAGCTTGTCCGCGACGAGCGCGATGAACTCGCCGTTGGTGGGTTTGTCGTTCTTGCCGTAGATGTTGTAGCCGAACAGCGCGTTGAGGTTCTCGATCTTGCCGCGCGTCCATGCGACCTCGATCGAATGGCGGATCGCGCGCTCCACCTTGCTCGCGGAGGTGTTGAACTTCTTCGCGATGCCGGGATACAGCTCCTTGGTGATGCGGTTGATCAGGCTCTGGTCCTCATAGACCATGCGGATGCCCTCGCGCAGGTAATGATAACCCTTGATATGCGCGGGGATGCCCGCGACGAGGAAGATCGCCGTGACCTTTTCGTCGAACGACTTCGGCGCCTGGTTCAGGTGCAGCACGCCGCCGGTCTCCCGGTCGTTTTCGAGCAGGTCGATCGCGCGCTTTTTGATCGTTTCCGGCTCGACCGGCTTGACCATGAAGTAGCGCGCGCCGAGCGCGCAGCAGCGGCGGACCATCGTTTCGTTGCGCAGCGCGGAGATCACGATCACCGCCGGCGCGGCGGCGCCGCAGACCGCGGGAAGCTGTTCGAGCACCGTCAGTCCGTCGACGTTCGGCATGATCAGATCGAGCGCCATCAGGTCGTAATGCCTGTCCCTGAGCTTTGCAAGCGCCTCTTCGCCGTCCGAGGCAACGTCGATCTCGCCGAAGCGTTCCTCCGTGGACAGATATCCCTTTACGAGATCGGTAAACCGGGTGTCGTCGTCGACCAGCAATACGCGGATCTTTGTCATGCCGTCCTCCTTCAGGGGCTTGCGCCCTGCGTTCTTTGTTACCCATATTGTACGGTCGGCGGCCGGGATCGTACAGTATCCGAAAACGTGCGTTCGCGTCGGAACTTTTAAAACGATTGTCGAACGCCCCGTTTTTTCCGGCGCGGTCCCGAAAACGGGGCGGCAAAAAAAGGACGGCGTACAAACGCCGTCCCGTTCGGATTCCGGGGTTATTCGATCGTGATCGCGTGCGTTTCCGGAAGCTTCGGCTGTTCGAACTTCGGGAACTCCAGCGTCAGCACGCCGTCCTCGTAGCGGCATTTCACCGATTCCGGCTTCACGTCGCCCACGTAGAAGGTGCGGCTCATCGAGCCGACGTAACGCTCGCTGCGAATGACCTTCTTTTCCTTCTTTTCTTCCTTCTCGAGGTTCTTCTCCGCGCGGACGGTCAGATAGCCTTCCTTGAGGTCCACGTGGATGTCTTCCTTCTTGAAGCCGGGCAGATCCACGTTCATCTCGTAGCTGTCCTCCGTTTCATGCACGTCGGTCTTCATCAGGTTCCGCGCATGCTTGCCGTACAGCTCGCGTTCGTCGGGCCACGGCGTCAGACGGAAACTCCTGTCAAACAAATCATCGATCCAATTGTTATTCCAAATACTGGGCAGCATAGGTCACACTTCCTTTCTTTTGCACAAGTCCCTGTGCCCTCGGACACCCTTCAGGATGCCCCGTTTCTTTCTTTCAATACCCATTATACGCAAGCTTTTAGCACTGTCAATAGGAGAGTGCTAAACGTCACAAAGGAAACACAATCGCCATATTTCTGTCAAAATCGGACGAAAAAACCTCTCCCGTGCAGGGAGAGGCGAACGGGACGCCGGGGTCAGCGCGCGTCGGACGGCGGTCTGCGGGCGGCGAAGAAAACGAGGATCACGCCGAGAAGGACGAGTCCTTCGCAGAGCAAAAGCGACGGCACGACGCCGAGATGCGACAGGGAAAGACCGCCGAACAGCATGCTGACGACGCCGGAAAGCAGTCCGGTCTCGGTGAGGAGCATCTGCCCTTTGACGTGATCCGCGGGCGCGACGGCATCGTTCGCGTAGTACAGGGACGCGGGCGTGAAGATCGCATAGCAGAACATCTGCAGGACGAACGACGCGTAGACCGCCCACGGACCGACGGACGTCGCCGCCGCAAGCAGCAGAAGACCGGTCTTCAGCAGATAGACCGCCGCGGAAAAGAGCAGCAGCGGGCGGTCGCCGGTGCGTTTGCGGACGTGGGAATACGCGATCATGGCGGGGAATTCGACGATCGCGGCAATCGCGATCATAACGCTCATCTCGCCGCCGGTCACCGCCGTGATGCTGGCCAGATAGGAGTTGATGAACATATGCGGCACGTTCAGAACGAGCGTGCCCAGACAGAACAGCAGCAGCCGCGGGTATTTGCGGATCAGGGAGAACACGTTTCCGACCGGAACCGCATCGCGGCATTCCGTGCGGTGCGGCGCGAACCGCAGCGCCGTCAGCAAAAGCCCCGCGTTCGCGGCGAGGTAAAACCACAGAAGCCAGTCGACGTGCCGTTCCGCGAGCGCGCCGAGCAGCAGCGACGCGAGCGCGTAGGCGACGCTGCCGACGCCGCGGGCAAAGGACAGGTCGAGCGACTCGCCGCGGTTCAGATAGTGAAAGCCGACCGCATTGATCAGCGGCTGCATGGCGAGCGTCACGCAGGTCATCGCGCCGAACAGCGCGGCGAAAAGCGGCAGCACGCGTGCGGAAAACAGCGTAAGCGCGCCGAGGACGACGCAGGCCGCCGCCGAAACGCAGATCCCGCTCTTCAGCGTCACGCGGCGTTCGCGGTCCGCCGCCTGCGAAAGCAGCGGCTGAAGGAGCATGCCGAGCAGATACGCCGCCGCAAGCACGAGTCCGATCTCGTCCGTGCGGAAGCCGTAGTACAGCAAAAAGCGTTCCGCGTAGGAATAGACCACGCAGGACGTCATCCAGTAGAATCCGAACAGAACGGACAGTTTGAACGTGCGGTTGATCATGACCCGATCCGCCGGTCCGCCGCGGCGGGCGCCGGCGCCTCCCAGCTTCCATCATAGCAAACGGAAGGGGTGCGCGTCAACCGCACGCTTTCGTTTCCGAAAGGACCGTCCGGGACGTCGAATCAACCGGCGGTTGGATGAAAAAGAATTTGCCTCTCTTGTTTTTTCAAAAAATGCAGATATAATAAAGGCATAAGATCGATCTGACGAAAACGGAAAACAAACAACGGTTTAGGAGGAACACAACATGATCGGCATGAACATCAAACAGCTGAGACAGGAAAAACATATCAAACAGGAAACCCTTGCGGACGCGATCGGCGTTTCCGCGCAGGCGGTCAGCAAATGGGAGACCGGCGCGAGCGACCCCGACGTGGCGCTGCTGCCGGCGATCGCGGGATACTTCGGCGTCGCCATCGACGAGCTGTTCGAGGTGCCGCGCGCCGAGCACATGGAGCGCATCCGGAACATGATCTGGGACGAGCGCCGCATCAAGCCCGAGACCTTCGAGCGCACCGTGCGGTATCTCGAAGGCATCCTCAAGGAGGACCCGAAGGACGCGGAAGCGCTTACCCTGCTCGCCGAGCTTTACAACCACCGCGCGCACGGCGATCACGAGAACGCGTCCTATTACGCGGAGCGCGCGCTCGACGCCGATCCCGCGGACGAAAACAACGTGTGGGCGGCGTACCTCGAGGCGAATAACGCGCCGTGCGGCGACAACTGGCTCGACAACCACTTCTCCGTGATCCGCTTCATCCGCGCGTTCCTCGAAAAGAACCCGGACGACCGCTACGCAAAGATCATCCTTGCGGAGAACCTGCTTGCGGATCACCGGCTCGACGAGGCGGAAGCAGCGATCGCGCAGATGAAGAAGGACGACGCGCACCTCAGTTACAGCGCGAAGCTCGCGTTCCTGAAGGGCGATCGCGAGGAAGCGCTGCGCCTCTGGAGGAAGGCGGCGGCGGACTATCCGAACCGCTGGCAGGCGACCGACGCCCTGGGCGAGGGATACCTGGCGCTGGGCATGCACGAGGAAGCGCTCGACGCGTTCGAAAAGAGCTTCGCCATGCAGAGCGCGCCGCGCTATACCGACGGGCTGTTCGCAAGAGCGCAGGTGCACGAGGAGATCGGCGATTACGCGGGCGCGATCGAGGACCGCAGGCGGATCATCGACTGCCTCAGAACCGACTACGGCACCACCGACGGCGAGGGTGTCGACGAGAACCTCCGCGAGATCGAGCGGCTCAAGTCTCTGCTCGCAAAGCGGAAATAAGGCAAAAACGAAAGGACCGCCGTCCGGCGGTCCTTTTTGCTTATTTCAGTCCGAAATATGCGCAGATCTTTGCGATCGCGAAATCCATCTTTTCCGGCGACTGAAAGCGGTGATCGGCGTTTTCGACCGGCTCGAAGTCGATCACGTTGTTCTCCGCAAATTCTTTGGAATCGCCGAAGGGAACGAGCTCGTCCTTCGTGCCGTGCAGGATCAGGATCTCGTCCGCGTAGGGCATGAAATCCCGCGCGGTCAGGTCCGCTTCCCGCACGCTCTCAAGATAGGTCCGGTCGACGGCGACCTTGCGGTCGAAGCCGATGAGCGCCGGCTTGCCTTTTTCGAGCTTTTTGAGATCCTCGTCCGTCAGGACGGACGAAACGAGCACGTCGTACAGCCGCACGGCGGGACAGCGCAGCGCGATCTTCCGGAACGGATCGCCGTGCTCGGAGACGTATTTCAGGATCAGATACCCGCCGAAGCTGACGGCGCAGGCGTACGGGACCGCCGCGGGATACGTGCGTCCGATCCACGCAAGGATCGTGCCGAGATAGAGGTCGCAGTCCGGAAGCCGCAGCGACTTGCGGACGTCGTCGCCGTGGCAGGGCCAGTCGAAGGTCAGAACGGCCGCGCCGCGGTTCTTTGCGATAAGGCGTTCGGCGAGACGTTCGGCGGCGCGGTTGTCCTTGTTTCCGCCGAATCCGTGTCCGTACAGAACGAGCGTACGGACGTCCTTCGGGTCCGCGGCGTACAGCTTGCAGCGGATGCTTGCGCCCGCGTCGTTGATGTTGAAATACTTTTCCATCGGTCAGTCAAACAGCTGTCCCGGCAGCTTCTTTTTTTCCTTCGGCGGGAAGGACGCGTCGAACGCCTCCGCGTCGTCCGGGTCCACGTAATAGCCCGCGGGCGTCCGATAGACGCCGGCGACGTCCGAAAGCGCGCCCGGGATCAGCTCTTTGCAGAGGAAGAACGAGTCGTCCTCGCCCGCCTCGAGGTCGTGATAGCGGATGCCGAAGTTCCGGGCGTAATCGAAGCCGCTGTGCCCGTAAAAGCCGATATTGCCTTCGAACAGCACGGCGGAAAAGCCCAGTTCCCTCGCCTTTTCGAGCGAATAATCGAGCAGGATCTTGCCGTACCCCCGCCGCTTCAGATCCGGCGCGATGCCGATCGGACCCATCGTCAGCACCTCGACGCGCCGGCCGTCGTCGGCGTCGATGTGCGTTTTCATAAACACGTTCTGCCCGATGAGCCGTCCGTCCAGCTCCATGACGAAATCGAGCGCCTTCACGAACGCGGGATCGTCCCGCAGCACGTGGATCACGTAATGTTCGAGACAGCCCGGGCGGTACACGTTCCAGAACGCTTCGCGCACGAGGTTCTCGACGGCTCTGAAATCCGCTTCCGTTTCCGGACGGATCAGAAGATTCGGTTTCCGCTGCTCCATCATTCCCCTCCAGGTATGCAGTAAGTAAGAAAGAAAAGCACGGCAGAACGCCGTGCTTCGGTCGGTTATTCGATCTCGTAATCCGGCTCGGCGTGCGCGAACGGGACGTTTGCGTCGTTCAGCGCCTTCATCGTCTGCGGATTGATGCGGAAATACAGCGGCCAGTAGTCCTCGGTTTTGCACCAGAAGCGCAGCGTGACCGTCATGGCGAGCGGCGTGAGCGACGAGATCACGACCTCGGGCTCCGCGGGCTCGCGCAGCGTTTCCGGCTGATCGCCGAACGGCAGCAGGATCGCTTTGACCTGCTCGAAGTCCGCCTCCTGCATCAGCGGGAAGTTGAGCTCGAGACGGCGCGTTTCCTTCGCGGTCGTGTTCACGATCGCGTTGTTGGACAGGTTCGCGTTCGGCAGTAGGATGCGGCGGTTGTCGACCGTTTCGATCGTCGTGTAAAAGAGACCGAGATCCGTCACGGTGCCGGTCATGTCCTCGGTCGTGATGTAGTCGCCGATGCGGAACGGATGGAACATGGCGATCATCATGCCGCCCGCAAGGTTCGACAGCGACCCCTGCAGCGCCAGGCCGATCGCCAGCGCGACCGAGCTGACCACGGCGATGATCGACGCCATCGGCACACCGATCATGGCCACGACGCTGAGGATCAGCATCACGTACAGAACGACGCGCAGCACGTTGTGCAGGAACGACCGGAGGTCCGGCGACATCCTGGAAAAGGCTTTGGCTTTTCCGATCTTCTTCGTTACCCAGCCGATCAGCTTGATGCCGATGATCAGGATCGCGATCGCGGCGATCACGCGCAAAACGGCGCTGACGATCGAGTTGCCGAGAAAGGCTTCGATCTTCGCGAGGAAATCCGGCTTTTCGGATCCCGCCGCGGCTTCATCAAACAAAAATGCGTACCTCATACCGCCACCAGATTGATGATATTTTTGACGACGATCGTCTTCTTGATCGTCTTGCCTTCGACGAAGGGCTTTACCTCGTCGAGCGCCAGCGCGGCTTCGACGATCGCGGCCTGTTCCATGGTCTTCGGGAGACGGATGCGCGCGCGGACCTTGCCGTTGACCTGCACGCCGTATTCGACGGAATCCTCAACGAGCGCGGTGGGATCGTAATCCGGCCACGCGCTGCGGTACAGCGGCTCGAAGCCGAGCGTTTCGTTCAGCTCCTCGGAGAGATGCGGCGCGACGGGGTTCAAAAGCAGCAGCAGCGCGCGGAACTCGTCCTTCGTGAGCGAGCCCTTCGCGTAGAAGTCGTTGACGAGCGACATCATCGCGGCGATCGCGGTGTTGAACTTCATGCGCTCGTAGTCCTCGCCGACCTTCTTGATGCAGGCGTTGACCTTCGTGCGCAGCTCGCCGTCGGTCCAGCCTTCGCCCCGGACCATGTCACGCAGACGCCAGATGCGGTCGAGGAAGCGCTTGCAGCCGTTCGCGGACTCCTCGCTCCACGGCGTGGCCGCCATGTAGTCGCCCATGAACATCACGTAAACGCGCAGGGTGTCCGCGCCGAGCCGCTCGATGACGCCGATCGGGTCGACCACGTTGCCCTTGGACTTGCTCATCTTGTCGCCGTCGGGACCCAGGATCAGGCCCTGATACGTGCGCTTCGCGTACGGCTCCGGCGTGTTGACCTCGCCGATATCGTACAGGAAGTGATGCCAGAAGCGCGAATACAGAAGATGCCGCGTAACGTGCTCCATGCCGCCGTTGTACCAGTCTACCGGCATCCAGTACCGCATTTCCTCCGGATCGCAGAAGACCTTGTCGTTATGCGGATCGATGAAGCGCAGATAGTACCAGCTGGACCCCGCCCACTGCGGCATGGTGTCGGTCTCGCGCTTTGCGGGACCGCCGCACTGCGGACAGGCGCAGTTCACGAACGATTCGATCCGCGCGAGCGGGCTCTGCCCGTCGGTGCCGGGCGCGAAGTTCTCGACGTCCGGAAGCCTGAGCGGCAGCTCCTCGTACGGAACGCCGACCGTGCCGCACTTCGGGCAGTGCACGAGCGGGATCGGCTCGCCCCAGTAGCGCTGGCGGTTGAACGCCCAGTCCTTCATCTTGTACTGAACGCCCTTTCTGCCGATGCCCTTTTCCGCGAGGAACCGGAGCATCGCGGCGATCGAGTCCTTTTTGTTGTCGTACGCGTTCAGGAAACCGGAATTGATCATCCGGCCGTCGCCCGTGTAGGCTTCCTTTTCGACGTCGCCGCCCTCGATGACCGGCAGGATCTCCGCGCCGAACTTCTTCGCAAACTCCCAGTCGCGCTGATCGTGCGCGGGGACCGCCATGATCGCGCCGGTGCCGTAGCCCATCATGACGTAGTCGGCGATGAACACCGGGATCTCCCTGCCGCTTACCGGATTGATCGCTGTAAAGCCTTTGAGCTTCACGCCGGTCTTTTCCTTGCTGAGCTGCGTGCGCTCGAACTCGGTCTTTTTCGCGCAGGCCGCGCGGTACGCCTCGACCTCGTTCCAGTTTTCGATGCGCGCGCGGTATTTGTCGAGCATCGGATGCTCGGGCGCGATGACCATGAACGTCACGCCGAACAGCGTGTCGCAGCGCGTCGTATAGATCTCGAGCGATTCGGGAACGTCCTTGATCCGGAAATTCACGAACGCGCCGACGGATTTTCCGATCCAGTCGATCTCCTGCTGCTTGATCGAGTCGGGATAATCGACGTCAGAAAGTCCCTCCAGGAGCTTGTCGGCGTACGCCGTGATCTTCAGATACCACACGTCCTTCGGAAGCTGCACGACGTCGCTGTGGCATACGTCGCACTTGCCGCCCTGCGAATCCTCGTTCGAGAGGACGACCTTGCAGTTCGGACAGTAGTTGACCAGCGTCTTCGCGCGGAACACGAGCCCGTGATCGAACAGCTTCCGGAAGATCCACTGCGTCCACTTGTAGTATTCGGGCACGGACGTGGCGATCTCGCGCGTCCAGTCGAACGAATAGCCGACGCGCTTCATCTGGTCCTTGAAATGCTCGATGTTCGCGGTCGTGATCACGTGCGGATGCGTGTTGGTCTTGATCGCGTAGTTCTCGGCGGGCAGGCCGAACGAGTCGAAGCCCATCGGGAACAGCACGTTATAGCCCTGCATGCGGCGCTTTCTGGAAAGCACCTCAAGGCTCGTGTACGCCTTGATGTGTCCGACGTGCATGCCCGCGCCGGACGGGTACGGAAACTCCACGAGCGCGTAGAATTTCGGCTTGGTATGATCCGCCTCCGCCTCGAAGCAGCGCGCCGCTTCCCAGCGTGCCTGCCATTTCTTTTCGACGGCGTTGAAGTCGTAAATATCTGCCATGAAATGCTCCTTTCATCGGTTGCCCGATAGATATAATAGGATATAACTTTTTGGGGCGTTTTGTCAACCGATTTACAGGAAAAAGACGCCCGCAATTCGCGGCGAACGCCGGTCTTGCCTTCCGTTTTCGACGCACCCGTCGCGTTTTGCACGGATATTCATACCAACAGTAGAAAAAACAAGATCGAACTGGTATTAACAGTATCTTGCGAAGCGGTCGCTTTTCGGATACAATGCAAAGCAGAAGACAGAATGAGAGGTCAGTCGCATGGATATGAAGCTTTCCGAAAACATCCGCAGCTTCCGCAAGGCGCGGAAGCTGACACAGGAGCAGCTTGCCGAGGTTCTGGGCGTCACGCCCGGCGCCGTTTACAAATGGGAGGCGGCGCTTTCGATCCCGGACATCGGTCTCATTATGGAAATGGCGGACTTTTTCGACACCTCTGTGGACGCGCTGCTCGGCTATACCTTGAGGGACAACCACGTCGACGCGATCGTAAAGCGCATGCGGGAATGCCGCCGCAAAAAGGACCGGGAAGGGCTTGCGGAGGCAGAGAAAGCGCTGAAACGGTATCCGCACTCGTTTCAGATCGTAAAGGAAAGCGCCGCGATCTTTCGCGCGTTCGGCATTGAGTGTAAGGATAAAGCAATGCTTCACCGCGCGCTGGAGCTGCTCGAACGATCCCGTCTGCTGCTCGACCAGAACACGGATCCGGAGATCAATGACCAGACGATCTGCGCAAAGATCGCAGAAACGTATCTGGGACTGGATGAAGTGGAAAAGGGAATCGAACTGATGAAGCAGAACAACGCCGGCGGGCTTTTCAACAGCAAGATCGGGAATACGCTCGCCCAGATCGACCGTGCGGAGGAGGCGGCGCCGTATCTTTCGGAGGCAATGGCAAAACTCACCGCGGATCTGTGCAACATCGTCAGCGGATATATGAACGTTTTCGGTCAGAGAAGAGATTTTGCTTCCGCCGAAGCGATCCTGGACTGGGGCGTCGACGTTCTTTCGGGACTTCGCATGGACGGCAAGCCGAACTTTTTCGACAAGGTGAGCAGCGCTTTTCTTGCGGCAAAGGCGCAGGTGCAGTTTGAAGCGGGAGACGCCGACGCCGCGCGCGAGTCCCTGATAAAAGCGAAAAAACTTGCCGTAATCTTCGACGCATCCCCGAGCTATGACGAAAGCGATATCCGCTTTATCGACCGCATCGAGGGCGCAAGCGTCCACGACGACATCGGCGCGACGGCAATGGACGCGATCCAGAGCGTCGTCGACGAATATGAAAAGGAAGCGTTTACCGCGCTTTGGAACAGCATCAAGGAGGAGACAGATCAATGAACGAACAAACGATGCGTGGCAATCAGACGCTTGTATCATTCTGGAACAGCGCCTTTGCGCTTTCCGAAGCGGATAAGGAAGGCGCGCGGCAGGAGGGCGTCGGCCCGTGGGAGGCGCTTGCGCCGTCGGAAAAGCTTTTGAAAGCGGTGTGTGCGCTCAGTGAGAAAAAGAAGGTGCTGGATTACGGCTGCGGCAATGGCTGGGCGGCGATCGCAGCGGCGAAGAGCGGATGCGAAAACGTCACGGCGGCGGATCCCGCGCCGAACGCCGCGGAAATGACGCGGTTCCTTTCCGAACTGCTCGGCGTTTCCGATCGGGTGCATCCGGTCTGCAGCGGCGAAGACTGGCTGAAAACCGTGCCGGCGGATTCGTTCGACGGGTTCTTTTGCAGCAACGTGCTGGACACGGTTCCGCTGGAAACCGCTGAGGAGATTATCAAGGAGGCTGCCCGCGTTGTGACCGAAGACGCTGAGATACTCGTCGGTCTCAACCATTGGCTTTCGCCGGAAGCCGCCGCGGAAAAAGGCATGGCGCTTACGGACGGCTGCAAGGTGTACATGGACGGCGTTCTGCGCCTCGTCTCCCGGACGGACGCCGAATGGGAAGCGATCCTTGCGCCGTATTTTGAGGTCGAATCCTTGACGTACTTTGCATGGCAGGGCGAAGAGGAAGAAAAGAGAAGACTGTTCCGCCTGAGAAGAAGACCGGTAACACAGGAATAAAGGAGTATTGTATGGATAAGAAAGAATTAAAGGCGCTGCGCCGCCCGTTTCTCAAAGAGCTGTTCCGAAAGAACAAGTTCAGTTTTGCCTTGACGCTGCTCGCTTCGCTGCTGTCGGCGGCTTCCGGTCTGATGATCTCGTGGACGCTCAAGGGGGTTTCCGACCTGATCTCCGGCGATGGCTCGATCGGCTTTTGGACGCTGCTTCTCGTCGCAGGCGTCGGCATTGCGCTGCTGATCCTGGCATGGGTGCTCGACCGGACCTTCCTCTCCGAGTTCCGTGCAAAGGCGATGAAACAGTACCGCGAATACGCCTTCGACCGGTTGATGGAAAAGGGCATTCAGGCATTCTCCGGCGAGAACACCTCGCTCTATATCTCCGCGCTTTCTAATGACCTGAACACGATCGAGCAGGATTATGTCAGGAAACTGCAAAAGGTAGTTGAGGTCGCCGTTACGTTTGTCGGCGCGCTGATCATGATGATTTGGTACAGCCCGCTTCTGACGCTGATCGCGATCGGCATCTCGCTGCTGCCGATCATCGTTTCCATCGTGCTCGGAAATAAAGCGGCGGTCGCGGAAAAGCGCGTTTCCGACAAAAAGGAATCCTACACCGGTTTGCTGAAGGACGCTCTTTCGGGCTTCTCGGTCATCAAGAGCTTCAAGGCGGAGAAAAACATCTCCCGCATCCATGACGAAAGCAACGAAGGCGTTGCGGACGCGTCGAAAAAGCGCACGCGGGTAAGTGTGCTCGTCGCCTACGCAACCGGCCTTGCGGGCGGGGTTTTGCAGTTCGGCGTGTTCTTCGTCGCCGCGGCGCTCGCGCTGTCCGGCAAGGGAGGCATCACCGCCGGTACCGCGATCGTCTTTGTGCAGCTATTAAACTACGTGCTCGGACCGATCGAGTTTTTCCCGGATTTCTTTGCCGGCATGAAGTCCTCGTATGCGCTGATCGATAAGCTGGCGGCAGCGCTCAACAAGAACATCCCCGACGAGGGCGAGCCCATCGAGCCGAAGCTCGAAAACGGCATCGAGCTTCGCGATCTGAACTTTGCGTATGAGGAGGGAAAGACGGTTCTCCATGACGTCGATATGGATATGAAAGCGGGCGGCTGCTATGCGCTCGTCGGCGGCTCCGGCAGCGGCAAATCGACGATCTTGAACCTTCTGATGGCGTCGTCCGAAAACTACAACGGCGAGATCCTGTATGACGGCAGGGAGCTCAAAGGCATCTCAACAAGCTCGCTCTATGATCTCGTTTCCATCATTCAACAGAACGTGTTCGTGTTCAACAGCACGATCCGCGACAACATCACGATGTTTTCCGAATTCCCGAAGGAGGAGGTCGACCGCGCGGTGCGGCTTTCCGGTCTAAGTAAGCTCATTGCGGAAAAGGGCGAAGGGTATCTTTGCGGCGAAAACGGCTCCGGACTGTCCGGCGGTGAGCGGCAAAGGATCTCGATTGCTCGAGCGCTGCTTCGCAAAACCCCCGTGCTGTTTGTCGACGAAGCGACGGCGTCGCTCGACGCGGAGACGTCGTTCGAGGTGCTGGACGCGATCCTGAACCTCGACGGCTATACCCGCGTGATCGTCACGCACGACCTCGACGAGAACATTCTCCGCCGCTGCACCGGCCTCTTCACGCTGAAAAACGGCGTGGTCGAGGAGCGGGGCACGTTCGACGAGCTGATGGAGGAAAAGGGTTACTTCTACTCGCTGTTCACCGTTTCACAGCGGTAACGGCTCAATCGGATCTTTCAAAACCTCTTTTGTCCGGCGGACAAAGGAGGTTTTTTGACAAGCCGCAGAAGATATGATACACTGAAAGTTCAGAAAGGAGTGTTCCTATGATCGGTACATATTTATTCCGCATCGGCAGCTTCGGCCTGCCGACGATGGGCGTCTGCTGTCTCGTCGGCGCGGTGCTTGCCGTTCTGTTAAGCTGGCTTCTCAGAAAAAAATCCGCGCTCGACTGGAACGGCGAGGTCGTCGACGCGATCATCTGGGCGGTGTTCCTGGGCTTCGTGGGCATGAAGGTGCTCTACTGGATCGTGACGCCCGGCGTGTTCAAAAACGCGTTCGCAAACGGCTTCTTCCCGGGACTGCTGTCGCTTCTGATGGAGGGCATGGTCTTTTACGGCGGGCTTCTGGGCGGGATCCTCGGCATCGTGATCGTCGCGCGCAGAAAGAAAAAGAACTTCTTCGAGTTTTCCGACCTGATGGCGCCGTGCTTCTGCGTGGCGCACGCGTTCGGACGGATCGGGTGTCTGCTCGTCGGCTGCTGCTACGGCGTGGCGAAGGGCGAGCCGATGCTGTTCGGCGCGGCGACGTATCAGGGGACCTGCGCGGTCTGGTATCCGCAGCTTCCGAACAATGAGGGCGCTGGCCTCGCTTGGCGGCTTCCCGTGCCGCTGATGGAAGCGATCTTCCTGTTCGTACTGTGCGCCGTGCTCGTGCTGATCTATCGCCGGGAAAAGAAGCTCGGCAGGGTCACGGGCTGGTATCTCGTGCTGTACGCGCTGTGGCGGTTCGGCATCGAGGGCTTCCGCGGCGACAAGATCCGCGGCGTATACGGACTGTTCTCCACCTCGCAGTGGATCAGCTTCGGCATCCTCATCGCGGGGATCGTGATCCTGATCCTCTCCCGCAGATGGAAAAAGGGCGAGCCGTTCATCGAGTTCCGCGAGGAGGACCTGACCGTTCCCGAAGCGCCGGAACCGCCGGCCGAAGAACCGTCCGGCGCCCCGGACGGCGCCGAAAACGCCGGGGACGGGGACGCCGAAAACCCGGAGGACGGCGAAGACGAAAACGCCGGGGACGAGGACGCCGGGGACGGCGAATAACGAAACGAAACAAAGAGCGGCGGATCGAAGGATCCGCCGCTTTTGCGCGTTCGGGAAAAAGGGTTCAGCGAAGCCGGACGTATTTGGCCGGGTCCTTCGGAACGCCGTCCTCAAAGACCGCGAAGTGCACGTGCGGTTTTTCGGCGCACTCGGAGATCGCGCTCGTGCCGACCGTGCCGAGCGTGTCGCCCGCGTTCACGCGGTCGCCGACCTTGACGCGAAGGTCCTCGCCGAGGTTCGCGTACAGCGTCGTCCGCCCGTTCGCGTGCCGCACCGTCACCGACCAGCCCAGCGCGTCGTCCTTTTCGACGCGTTCGACCGTGCCGGAGAATACGCATTTGACCGGCGTGCCGACGTCGGCCGCAATGTCGACCGCGCCGTGCGTGGTCCATTGATCGAGCGTGACCGAGTACAGCAGCTTATCGACGGCAAACCCGAAGATCACCTCGCCGTCCGCCGGCGGCGCGGCCTTCGAGGGCGCGCTCGCGGGCTTCACCGTCGGCGCGGCGGTCGGTTCGGGCGTCGGCACGACGGGCGGCAGGAGCGTCGGCGCGGGCATCAGCTTTTCCGGCGCGGGGGTCGCGGCGTGCAGCAGTCCGGAAAGCCGCTCGTCGTTCGTCTGCCCGACGATCACGATCGGGCCGCTCGTCGCGGGCGATTCCGCGACCTGTTCCTGCGTTTCCGGCAGGGCCATCAAAAGGATCGCGCCGCCGAGCACGAGCAGGCCGACGACCAGCGCGACGTAGAATCCGTTGTTCCGCAGAAAAAGGCGGAACGCTTCCATACGATCCGATTGTTTACGCATCGGTTCTTCCATGTTTCATCACCTCAGCCGTAGTATGGACACGTGCGCGCCGATCCATACAAAACGATGCGAACAAAATCAAAAAAAGCCCGCCTTTGCAGGCGGGCGTGCGGTTTTCGGACGATCAGAACGTGGAATTCGTCATGATGAAGCGCAGGACCTGCGTCGACGGGAAGCGGAAATGGTCCATAAGCAGAGGCTCTTTTTCGTACCCGCAGCAGATGAACACGAGGTTCAGCACCGGCGCGCCGACGGGAACGGAAAGCGCTTCCGCCGTCACGGGATCCGCGGCGGAGGCGAAGCATTCGCAGTGACGGTCTTCAATGTGTACGTTCAGCGTGTTCCGCACGAGATCGGAGAGGCTCGATTTGAAATCGCGCTTGAAAAACTTCGGAACGCGGTCCGTGCGCAGGTAACTGACGCCGTACGCAAACGGGATGTCGTTGACGATGCGGATGCGGCTGACGCGGCGCACCTTCGCGCCGTGGGGCACGTTCAGTTTGTCGGCGATCTCCGGCGGCGCGGGAACAAGCGTGATGGACAGATCGCGGACCTCGCTTTTGCTGCCGATCTCGCGGATGGCGGACGTCAGACTGCGGACCAGCGCAAAGGAATGCGTGGGCAGCTGCTGCGAACGGAACGAGCCGCGGCCCTTCGTGCGGGTCAGCAGCCCTTCGCGGACCAGAATGTCGATCGCCTGACGGATCGTGCCGCGGCTGACGCCGAATTCTTCCGCAAGTTCGATCTCCGTATCAAACGGCGCGCCGAGCGGCAGAGACTGGAGCCGGACGCGCAGCTCGTCGGCGATGCGCTGATAACGCGGCAGATCCTGCATGTTGTTCATAAAGCGTTTCCTCCGCAGCAGTGATGATTCGTTCGGAACTCGTTCGGGGGTTATTCGTTCAGCAGCGCTTCGATCTCGGGAAGCGCCTGTTCGGCGCATTCTCGGCCGATGCGGATCGCCTCTTCGGCGCCGGCGGTCGAGATCATGCCCATAAACGACACGTCCGGCTTGATGCGCACGTCGACGCGGTCGTTCCGCAGGCGGCTGATCTCCTTCTGCATGACGGCAAACGTCCGGAGAAGCGCCGAATGCGCGCCGGGCGCCTTGTCTCCGGCGACGACGAACGGCTTTTTGATCGACAGGTCGACGCCGATCACGATATCCGCGCCGTGCGCCCGGAGCACCTCGACCGGAAGCTCCTGCAGCATGCCGCCGTCGACGTACCAGTGCCCGTCGATCTTCACCGGCGTGAACACGCCGGGGATCGCCATGCTTGCACGCGCCGCCTCATAGAGCTTGCAGTGCTCGAAGATATGAAATTCCGCCGTTTCGAGATCGGCCGCGCCGATGTAGCAAGGAATCCGCGTTTCTTCGACCGTCAGGTCGTGCGACAGCGTGCGGATCAGCTCGGCGACCTTGTTGCCCGAGATCAGCCCGCCGCGCGTGACGATCGTCGGATCGATCAGGTCCTTCGGCGCAAGTGCGCAAAGGTATTTGCCGAGCACGTACAGATCGGTGCCGGCGGCGTAGATCGCGGCGCACAGCGCGCCCGCGCTGGTGCCGGAGATCATGTCGATCGGGATGTTGTGTTCGGTCAGCACCTGCAGCACGCCGATGTGCGCCGCGCCGCGTCCGCCTCCGGACGCGAGCGCAAGGCCGACCTTTTTGTGTTCGTTCATAGGCTTCCTTTCACCGAAAATGAACAATTTTGCTCATTCTGTTGTGTACATTATAACAAGCGCCGGAAGCGTTTGCAAGGGGGCAAAACGATCGGCGGAGACAAAAAACGGGCGCCCCTGCGGACGCCCGGTTCGATTCGGGTTATTTCTTTTTCACGGTTTTTTTCTTGGCGGTCGAAGTCGAGCCGGTCTTCTTTGCGGTCGTCTTTTTCTTGGCGGTCGAGGTCGAGCCGGTCTTCTTCTTCGCGGTCTTCTTCTTGGAGGAGGACGAATCGTCGCTGCTTCCGCCGAACAGGCCGCCGAGCAGGCCGCCGAGCGCGGAGCCGGAGCTTTCCTCGTCCTTCTTTTCTTCCTTCTTGCCGCCGCCGAACAGTCCGCCGAGCCCGCCCAGAAGCCCGCCGAGCAGACCGCCGGAGCCGGAGGAGCCGCCCGCGCTGCCGAGGAGCCCGCCGAGCAGCGAAGCGCCGATGCCGCCCGCGCCGGACGAACCGCCGCCGAGGAGCCCGCCGAGGAGCCCGCCGAGCGAGGAGCCGCTGTCATCGTCGTCGTCCTTCTTGTTGCCAAGCTGCGAAAGCAGCAGCGGCGCGACCATCGTCAGGATCGTGCCGACCTTCGAGCCGGACAGACCGCTCTTCCTCGAGAGCGCCTTGGTCGCCGCCTTCTGATCGTCGCCGAGGATGTGGCCGAGGATCTTTTTGCCGTCCTTGCTGTCCACGCCGTCGAGGAACGACGCGACGTCGATGACGTCGCCCGTCTTATGCTCGTTCAGCGCCTTGTTCAGGGACGCGGCGCCCTCCTTCGTGGAGGCGTTGTCGGACAGCTTGCCGACGAGCACGGGCAGCGCGTCGGTCAGAACCGCCGTGACCTTGCTGCCGTCGGTCTTGGTGAGCTTTGCGATCTCGTTGACGCCGTCGGTTCCGACGAGTCCCATCAGGGAATTGATATCGATTCCTGCCATGGCTTATTCTCCGTCGGTTACGGTTTCGAGCGCTTCTTCCACGTCGCTGCGCTGCTCGATCTTGATGTTCTCGTTATCGATGTCCGCGCGCTTTGCACAGAAGGCGCAGAGGGATTCGCGGCCGTTGTCGATCGCGTCCTGCACGCTGCCGGTCAGAAGATCGGAGTTGCGGATCGTCTGGCAATCGTCATACAGATGATACTTTCTGCCGTACTGCGACCAGTAAACGTCGTCCGTGATGGTCTGCATCGCGGCAGCTTTTTCTTCCTGGGAGATCGGGTTGAAGTCCCATCCGAGCAGGAACGCGATCACGAGCGCGACGGCTGCAAGGACGGTGCCGAACGTCTTGGTTTTCTTGTCGAGATTCTTGTTCGTGAGGATCAGGATGATCAGCGGCAGGAAGCAGATGACCGCCATGATCGAGCCGAGCTGGGACAGCACGTAGAAGAGGAACTTGTTGTTGTTCTTCTTGAACGGAGCGAGTCGGTTGGACTTCTTCCAGAGGAAGCCCGCAATGATGCAGCAGGCGAGGTCGATCACGACGAAGATCGCCAGCGGGATCCACAGCGCGATGCGGACGTCGTCATGCGTGCTGAAGAACGGCAGCTTGATCTTTTCGTTGATCAGCAGGATCGCGATCACTTCGCACGCGATCGCAACCGCCCAGAGGATGAACGCGACGATCCGCAGGGTCGTTGCTTTGCTCTTTTCTTCCGCCGTGGTCAGACTGTCAACGCGCTTCGCGGCTTTTTTCGGTTCGACCGCTTCTTCGGAGACTTTTTTCTCGACCTTGGTGATCGTTCTTTTTTTCTTTTCTTCCATGGAAACCCCTCTCAATTCAGTTTGATTTTCGGTTCGAATGCCATACCATTCTACATTATATATTTTACGGCAAACGCGGGGCGATGTCAATCTTGATTCACCTGCGTTTGCCGTGTTGTCCGCCGTGTTTACGATTCGTTCATAAATGCAGGGCCGCCGAGGAGGCTATCCGTCCGTTTTCCTTCAGAACGGCCAGCCGGAAGCCGGTTTCGACCGCGCGTTTCGCGATCGTAATGCGGTCGCCCTCGCGGCACGGATCGCCGTAGCGGACCTCGATCGCGGACACGGGAAGCTCGGAACGCTCCCGCGCGGAAAACGCGTCGAGCATGGCGCGCACGTAGGCGACGTTGTTCATATGATGCGCGGAATCGATCTCCGATGAAACAACCGGCCGCGTGAGAACGGCGTCGGTTTCGGCAAAGCCGTCGCGCTCGCGCAGAAACGGCTCCGGCACGGCGACCGTTTCGCAGAACGCGAGTCCGAAGGGAAAGCCGGAGTCGCGCGTGCGCACGGGGCGGTTCGTTTCCGCGTTCAGCACGATCCACTCCGCGCGGCCTTCGGCAAGCAGCGTTCCCGCGCTTTCGATCCGGTACGAGCGGTACGTGCGGACGTCCTCGGGCGCGCAGCGGTTCGGCCACGTCGTCATCGTGAGCGGCGCGTTCAGCTCTGCGCGGGCGCAGATCCGGAGCCGCGTGTGCGTCACGACCCAGTAGAGACCGCGTCTGCGCATATCGTCGGCGCCGACGCCGAGCAGCGCCGCGTGTTCCGAGGCAAGGTCCTGCAGGATCGAAAACTGCTGCGACAGGCCGAGCCGGCCGGACGCGTCGCACAGGCTTGCCCCGACGATCCCTTCCCGCACAAAGACGGGAGAACCGGATGATGCAACCATTTTGACCTCCGTAAAAAGAGCGCGGGACTCCCGCGCTCGGTTTGAACTGATTATTGTTCGGGCAGATAGAACATCGGATTGTACGGGATGCCGTCGATCAGAAGCTCGTAGTGCAGCGTCGCCGACGCGCCGTTTTCGGTCTCGGGAAGCGCGCCGATCGGATCGCCGGCGGACACGTGCTGCTCGAGCATCAGATCCGGCGCTTTGACCGGAGAAAGGCGCGAGATGAAGCCGTTTTCGTGCCGGATCTCGACCGTCGGTCCGTAGCCGGGGCGTTCGCCGCAGAAGACGACCGTGCCGGATTCCGGCGCAAATACGCGCGAGCCGTTCGCGGCGGTGAAGTCCACGCCGTAGTGCATTTCGCCCTGCGCGGGGCCGAAGAACGACGAGAGCGTTCCGCGGACCGGATACCGGAACGAAAGCGACGGCGCGTCCGGACCGCGGTGTCCGAAGGTCGCGTCGGTCGTGATCGCGGCGATGCGGACCGTGCCGTTCAGCACGCGGGCGTCGACCGCCGTCAGCACCGGAACGTTCAGCGTTTCGGCGTCGGAGCTTGCCATGCCGTCGATGTACAGCGTTTCGGAAAGCGAAAGCGTCCGCGCCGCGACGCCGATGCGGCGGAAGATGCGCGAGCCCTCCGGCAGCAGCTTGGTGGTCTCTTTATGCGTTTCGTACGGCGTGACGGACACGACGGCGCGCTCGACGGTGCGGTGCACCGGAATGAGCGAGCGGTTCTTGCGGAGGCGGTTCAGGGCGACGTCGAATTCGCAGTACTCGACCGAGCCGTCCGCGGGCACGGTGGAAAGCTCCGCGTCGACCGCCGCCTTCAGAAGAACGGCGTTTTCGCCCATGTTTTCGTACGCGCATTCCTCGAGATACAGATGCACGAGCCGGTCGGCCGCCTCGCGCGAATCGACCGCGAAGATCGGCGTGCCGTTGACGAGCAGATTGACCGCGCTGCGCGGCAGATACGGCGTCGGCGTTTCGATGATGTGAACGGGCGTCGGAACGGGCGTCGCCGCTTTGACGGCGTCCTCCTCGGGCTTCGGAACGGGGGTGAGGATCACGCGCGGCTCCGCGGCGGAAAGCTTCGGCGCGGCGTCCCCGCGCGTTGCGGGCAGCAGCACGGCAAGCACGACGAGAACGAACGCGACCCCGCCGAGCAGGATCCGTCCGAGCGTTTTTTCTTTCACGTGCGCCGCCTCCTTTCCCGTTTTGCTGCAGTATATCACAATTCGGGCGAAAAAGGAAACGGTTCGCGGAAACTTTTCACACTTTCGCAATCATTTCGCCGTTCGGGGGACTTTCCATCGGCGAAAATATATGGTATGATGTATCTGTAAAAATATGGGGCGAGGGAGATCTTCCGCCGCCCGGGGACGAGGTGAAACGGATGTCGCATCTGACGGACGAGGAATTGTATTATTTCAACGAGGGCACGACGAAGACCGCGTATCGCTCGCTCGGCTGCCACAAAGTCGAGCATAACGGCGAAACCGTCTGGCGGTTCGCCGTCTGGGCGCCGAACGCGCGGAGCGTTTCGGTCGTCGGCGACTGGAACTGGTGGAATACGGACGCGGACCGGATGACGCCGGTCGGCTCGACGGGCGTCTGGGAATGCCTGATCGGCATTGCGCGGGAGTATCAGCTCTACAAATACGCGGTGCAGGGCCCGGACGGCAACGTCCAGATGAAAGCGGACCCGTACGCGCAGCGCTGCGAGGTCGCCGGCACGGCTTCCATGGTCTGGGAGGCGTCGGAGTTCCCGTGGACGGACGAGGCGTACCTTTCCCGCTGCACGAAGCGGCACAACGAGCCGATGAACATCTATGAGGTGCATCTCGGATCGTGGCGGAAGGGGCTCGGCTACCGCGAGCTCGCGCACGAGCTCATCGACTACGCGGCCGACATGGGCTATACGCACATCGAGTGCATGCCGCTGATGGCGTATCCGTTCAATCCGAGCTGGGGCTATCAGGTCACCGGCTATTACGCGCCGACGACGCGCTACGGCACGCCGGACGATTTCCGGTATTTCGTGGACTGCGCGCACGCAAAAGGCATCGGCGTGATCATGGACTGGGTCCCCGCCCACTTCACGCGCGACAGCTACGGGCTCGCGTACTTTGACGGGACGCCGACGTACGAGCATCCCGACTGGCGCCGCTCCGAGATGAAGCAGTGGGGCACGCTGCTGTTCGACTACGGCCGGACGCAGGTGCAGAGCTTCCTCGTTTCGAACGCGTGCTACTGGCTCAAGGAGTTTCACATCGACGGTCTTCGCGTCGACGCGGTCAGCTGCATGCTGTATCTCGATTACGGACGCAACGACGGTGAATGGCTGCCGAATCAGTACGGCGGCAAGGAAAATCTGGACGCGATCAATCTGTTTCACAAGATCGCCGCGGCGGTCAAAGAGATCCCGGGCAGCAAGATGCTGATCGCCGAGGAGAGCACGGCGTTCCCGCGCGTGACGAACAAGCACGAGGACAGCCTCGGCTTCGACTACAAGTGGAACATGGGCTGGATGAACGACATGCTCCGCTATATGTCGATGGATTCGCTGTTCCGCAAGTGGCATCACGACAAGCTGACGTTCAGCCTGATGTACGCGTTCTCCGAGCATTACATCCTCTCGTTCTCGCACGACGAGGTCGTGCACGGCAAGTATTCCATGCTGAACAAGATGCCGGGCGATTACTGGCAGAAGTTCGCGCAGCTGCGGCTGCTGTACGCGTATCAGATGTCGCATCCGGGCAAAAAGCTCACGTTCATGGGCATGGAGTTCGGCCAGTTCATCGAGTGGCGGTTCGACGAATCGCTTGACTGGATGCTGCTGGATTATCCGAAGCACGCCGAGATGCAGTGCTTCGTGCGCGAGATGAACAAGTTCTACCGCCGCACGCCGGCGTTCTGGCAGCGCGACGACGACTGGAACGGCTTCGACTGGATCGCGGTGGACGACGCCGTGCATTCGATCGCGTCGTTCGTGCGCAAGGACGAAAAGGGCGATCCGATCCTGTGCGTGTTCAACTTTACGCCGGTCCCGTGGGACGATTACTGCCTCGGCAGCGAAAAGGCCGGCGTCTATGAGGAGATCTTCTCGACCGATGCGCCGTATTTCGGCGGCGGCGGGATGTCGTTCAACGAACCCGTGAAGACCGCGGAGGAACCGTTCGATAAGTTCCGCCACCGTCTGCACGTGAAACTTCCGGCGTACGGCGCCGTATTCTTCCGGTTCACGCCGGATCCGGAACCGGAACCCGCTTCGAAAGGAGAAAAAGAATGAAGAAAAAGATCGTCGCAATGCTGCTCGCGGGCGGACAGGGCAGCCGTCTCGGCATCCTGACGTCCGGCATGGCGAAACCCGCGGTTCCGTTCGGCGGGAAGTACCGCATCATTGACTTTCCGCTTTCAAACTGCGTGAACTCCGACATCGACACCGTCGGCGTTCTCACGCAGTACCGGCCGCTCGCGCTGAATTCGTATCTCGGCACCGGTCAGCACTGGGACCTCGACCGCTCGAACGGCGGCGTGTTCGTGCTGCCGCCGTACATGACGGAGCACGACGGGCGCTGGTATTCCGGCACCGCGAACGCGATCTGGCAGAACCGCGCGTTCGTCGATCAGTACGATCCCGATTACGTGCTGATCCTTTCGGGCGATCACATCTATAAGATGGACTACATGAAAATGCTGCGGTTCCACGCTGCGCACGAGGCCGCGGCGACGATCGCCGTTCTGAAGGTTCCGATGGAGGAAGCGCATCGCTTCGGCATCATGAATACGGACGAAGCCGGCACGATCGTTTCGTTCGAGGAAAAGCCGAAAGTCCCGAAGAGCAACAACGCCTCGATGGGCATCTATATCTTCAACTGGAAACTTTTGCGCGAATTCATGGAGCGCGACGACGCGGATCCGGAGAGCGACAACGATTTCGGCAAGAACATCATTCCCGCCATGCTGAACGCGGGCGAGAAGATGGTCGCCTATCCCTTCGAGGGATACTGGAAGGACGTCGGAACGATCCAGAGCCTGTGGGAGTCCAACATGGACCTGCTCGGCGACAATCCGGTGCTCGACCTCAACGATCCGTCCTGGCGCATTTATACGAGAAACCCGGTCATGCCGCCACACTACACCGACCGCATGGCCGACGTGCAGAACAGCATCGTGACCGAGGGCTGCGTCGTGCGCGGCGCGGTGCACGATTCCGTGCTGTTCTGCGGCGCCAAGATCGAAGAGGCCGCGGACGTAGCGCTGTCCGTCGTGTTCCCGAACGCGGAGATCGGCCCGTCCTGCACGGTCAGCAAGGCGATCGTCGGGGAAAACGCCGTGATCGGCGCGGGCTCGAAGCTCGGCGTTCCGCCGAAAGAGGGCGAGACCGTCGACAATAAGCTCACCGGCGACATCGTGCTGATCGGTAACGACGTCGTCGTGCCGGCGGGCACGGTCATTCCGCGCGGCGCGGTCGTCACGCAGGAAACGCTGGAACACTATATCAACGGAGGTGCAAACGCATGAATCAGGACGCATTCGGTCTGATCTTTACGGGGGAAGCGAACCCCTATATGCGCGATCTCGTTCTGAGCCGCGCCGTCGCCGCCGTTCCGTTCGGCGGACGGTACCGCATCATCGACTTCGTGCTTTCGAATCTCGTCAACTCCGGCATCCGGAACGTCGGCCTCATCACGCAGAAGAACTATCATTCCCTGATGGACCATCTCGGCACCGGCAAGGAGTGGGATCTGAACCGCAAGCGCGACGGTCTGTTCATGCTCCCGCCGTTCTCCACCAAGGACAATACGGGCGTATACCGCGGCGACATCGACGCGTTCCACTCCGTCATGCAGTACATCCGCCGTTCGAACCAGAAATACCTGGTGCTGTGCGGCAGCCATACCGTGTTCAACACGACGTTTGACGCGATCCTCAAACAGCACCGCGAGAGCGGCGCGGACATCACCATCATGTACAATGAGGATCCGCGCTACACGCCGGAGGAACAGAACCGCGATCTCGTCATGCTGTTCGAAGAGGACGGCAAAACGATCCGCGAGCTCGAATGGAACCCGCGCCGCCCCGGCTCGAACTACCGTTCCTGCGAGATCACCGTCATCGACAAGGACCTGTTCGAGGACCTCGTGGAGGACGCGTATTCGCGCGGCTGCATCGATTTCGTGCGCGAGGTCCTGCTTCCGAAGGTCCGGGAGCTCAAATACATGGGCTGGCGGTACGACGGATACGTTGCGCGGATCGATTCGATCAACACCTATTTCATGCACAGCATGGAGCTGCTCGACGCAAAGGCCGCGAAGGATCTGTACAACATGCAGCATCCGATCTACACCAAGGTCAAGGACGAGATCGGCACCAAATACGGCGAGACCGCGGTCGTGCGCAACACCGTGATGGCGGACGGCTGTCTGATCGACGGCACGGTCGAGGATTCGATCGTGTTCCGCGGCGTGACCGTGGAGCGCGGCGCCTCCGTGAAGAATTCGATCCTGATGCAGGGCGTGACCGTGCGCGCGGGCGCTTCGCTCGACCATGTCATCCTTGACAAGAACGTGACCGTGAACGCGGGCCACACGCTGACCGGATACGAGGGCATCCCGCTCGTGTTCCGCAAGAATCTTACCGTATAACGACCGGGAACAGGAGGATCATCATGAAGATACTGTTTGCCGCAAGCGAATGCTTCCCGTACATCAAGACGGGCGGGCTTGCCGACGTCGTCGGTTCGCTTCCCAAGGAGCTCGTGCGCGAGGGCGCCGAAGTCGCCGTCATGCTGCCGAAATACACACAGATCGACGAGTACTACATCCTCCGCATGGAGCACATCTGCCATTTCACCGTGCAGTTCGGCAGCTATTCCGTCTTCTGCGGCATCGATTCGCTGGTGCAGGACAACGTCCGCATCTATTTCATCGACAATCTCGCCGTTTTCGGCGGCGACAAGATCTACACGGGCGACGAGCAGGAGGGCTTCCGTTTCGCGTTCTTCTGCCGCGCCGTGCTGGAATCGTTCAAGCACCTCAATTACTATCCGGACGTCATCCACTGCAACGACTGGCAGACCGGTCTCATTCCGGTGCTGCTGAACGATCAGTACCGCTCGCTCGACGGATACCGCGACGTGCATACGGTGTACACGATCCACAACCTGAAATATCAGGGCATTTTCGACTGGCACCGAATCAACAGCGTGCTCGGGCTCAACGAGGGCTATTTCTCGCCGAACAACCTCGAGTTCTACGGGCTCCTGTCGTTCATGAAGGCCGGCCTCGTGTTCGCGAACCGCATCACGACCGTCAGCCCGACCTATGCGGAGGAGATCCGTACCGGCTACTTCGGCGAGCGCCTCGACGGACTTCTGCGCGCAAGACAGAACGTCCTGTCGGGCATCCTGAACGGAATTGATGTAATATCGTTCGATCCGAGTACAGATATTCAAATTCCCGCTCATTTCAACGCGGCGGACACCTCGGGCAAGAAGATCTGCAAGGCGGAGCTGCAGAAGGAACTGGGGCTCGAACCGCGCGACGTGCCGCTGATCGGGCTGGTGACGCGGCTGACGGCGCAGAAGGGTCTCGACCTGATCACCTGCGTGCTGAACGACATTATGCGCATGGACGTGCAGATGGTCGTCGTCGGCACGGGCGACAAGTATTTCGAGGACGCGTTCCGGGACGCGCAGTACCGTTTCCCGGGCCGGTTCGTCTGCTGTCTCCGGCACGACGAGCAGATCGCGCGGCGCGTATACGCCGCGAGCGACATGTATCTGATGCCGTCGCAGTTTGAGCCGTGCGGCCTGTCGCAGATGATCGCGATGCGCTACGGCTCGATCCCCGTCGTGCGCGAGACCGGCGGTCTCCGCGACAGCGTGCTGCCGTACAACTGGTACACGGACGACGGAAACGGCTTCAGCTTCCACGATTACAACGCGCACGATATGCTGCACGTGCTCGAGAACGCCGTCGGATACTGGTACGATGACCGTCCGATGTGGGAGCGTCTGATGAAGCGCGCGATGAAGACGGATTTCTCGTGGGCGGTCTCGGCGCGCAAGTACATGGAGCTGTACCGCGGCCTTCTGGGACTTCCGGAACCGGAGCCCGCGCCCGTGCGCAGACGCGCGCCGCGTGCGGGAAAGCCCGCCTCGGAAAAGGCGCCCGCAAAGAAGCCCGCGGCAAAGAAACCGGCCGCGAAAAAGACCGAAGCATAACGAAGATCCGCGAAAAGAGCCGTCACGTACGGCTCTTTTTATTTGTTTCACGTGAAACTTCAGACGCGCGCGTCTGAGGCGTGTTTCACGTGAAACAGGAAAAAAAACGGCGCAACGCCCTTGCAAAACGGGGACCGTTCCGTTATAATGGACGGGTAAAGGAGCGAATATGGGAAAGATCATTTCGATTACGAATCAAAAAGGCGGCGTCGGCAAAACGACGACCGCGATCAACCTCGCCGCGTGCGTCGCGCAGGCGGGCAAGCGCGTGCTGCTCGTCGACCTGGATCCGCAGGGAAACAGCACGAGCGGACTCGGCGTGAGCAAGAAAAAGGAATTTCCGTGCAGTTACGACGTGCTGATCGGCGGCGTGCCGGCGCTCGAAGCCATCCGTCCGACCATGATCGACACACTGGACGTGCTGCCGTCGCGCATCGAGCTGGCGGGCGCGGAGGTCGAGCTCGTTTCGATGACCGCGCGCGAAAAGCGCCTGAAGGAGGCGCTGCGGCCGATGAAGGACCGCTACGACTTCATTTTTATCGACTGTCCGCCGTCGCTCGGGCTTCTGACGCTGAACGCTCTGACCGCGTCGGACTCGCTGCTCGTGCCGATTCAGTGCGAATACTACGCGCTCGAGGGGCTGTCGCAGCTGATGAACACGGTGCGGCTCGTGCGGCGGAATCTGAATGACCGTCTCGACATTTCGGGCGTGGTGCTGACGATGTTCTCGTCGCGTCTGAACCTGTGCGTGCAGGTCGTCGAGGAGGTCCGGAAGTATTTCCGCGACAAGGTGTACAACACGATCATTCCGCGCTCGGTCCGCATGAGCGAGGCGCCGAGCCACGGACTGCCGATCACGCTGTACGATTCGCGCAACGTCGGCGCGAAGGCGTACACGGCGCTTGCAGAAGAATTTATCAAACGGGAGGCATAACATGGCGAAAAACAAGGGATTGGGCCGCGGGCTCGACGCGCTTCTGGACGAACTCGACGCGCCGCAGCCGGAACAGCAGGGACAGATCGAGCTCGATCTGTACGATATCGACACGAATCCGCATCAGCCGCGCAAGACGTTCGATCCGGAAAAGCTTTCGGAGCTCGCCGCGTCGATCCGGCGGCACGGCGTGGTGCAGCCGATCCTGGTGCGCAAAAACGGCGCGCGGTACACGATCGTCGCGGGCGAACGCCGCTATCGCGCGGCGCGTCAGGCGGGTCTCATGCGCGTGCCCGCCGTAATCACGGACGTCGATGAGGATGCGCTGATGGAGATCTCGCTCGTCGAGAACATCCAGCGCGAGAACCTGAACCCGATCGAAGAAGCGGCGGCGCTGAAGCTGCTGATGGATCAGCACGATCTGACGCAGGAGGAGGTTTCCGAGCGCGTGGGCAAGAGCCGTCCGGCGATCGCGAACGCGCTGCGCCTTCTGACGCTGGCGAAATCCGTGCAGAAGCTCATCAAGGACGGCCGGCTGTCCGCCGGGCACGGCAAGATGCTCGCGGGCGTGGGCGACGTGAAGCTGCAGATGGAGCTTGCGGAAAAATGCGTCGACGGCGACTGGTCGGTGCGGCGGCTCGAGGACGAGCTGCGGTTCGCCGAAATGCCCAAAAAGAAGAAAAAACAGAGGCCGGAGCCGTCGCCGGAATTTCGCAGCGCGCTGCACCGGATGCGCGCGGAGCTCGGCACCAAGGTCGCCGTGCAGGGTACCGAGGACAAGGGCAAGCTCGTCATCCATTACTACTCGCGCGAGGACCTCGACCGCATTTACCGCACGATCGTCGGAAACGACTGACCGCGCAAAACTGATAATAAGGAACGGGAAACCGTTCCTTTTTTGTTTCACGGCGAAGAAATTTTCCCCGTTTGCCTCGCGCGGACGGTCCCGAACGGTAAATTTGTTAAATTTCGTTCGATTTTTGTGAATTTTGTCGGTTAAATTGTAAATATGGGCTTGCAATTTGCAAACCTTTCATATATAATGATACGTGCATTATACTGCCTATGATATAGGTAGAGGTCTGGGGACAGCGCTCCGCGGATCGGGACATTCCCTATAGTATAATGCAAGACTGTTGCAAACAAACACACGGAGGAAATGGAACATGTCTAAGCTGAACAAGATCCTTGGCAGACGTTTCTGGGCGATCCTTCTCGCGATCGTCATGGTGCTGCAGCTGATGCCTGCGGTAACGTTTGCCGACACGCTCAACCGCAACAGAGCGGACCGTCCGTCTTTCGGCGACGGTGACGACAGCGGAGAAGGCATCGGCGCCGGTCACGCAAGCGATCTGATCGATCGTGACGGCGACGAGGATCCCGAAGACCCGGAGCATCCGGTCGAAACGGAGCAGCCGGTCGAGACGGAACAGCCCGTCGAGACGGAGCAGCCGGTCGAGACGCCGCAGCCGATCGAGACGGAACAGCCGATCGAAACGGAGCAGCCGATCGAAACGGAGCAGCCGGTGGAAACGCCGCAGCCCGAAGATCCGGAAGGCACGCAGAAGCCGCAGGATCCGGACGACGGCAAGCCCGGCGACAAGCCCGGTCTGACAATCGAATACCCCGTTATTTTCCTGGATGAGGACGGAAACTTCCTCGTCCGGTTGTCGGTTTTGGCGGGCAGCCCGGTCGGCAAGCTTCCGTCCGCTCCGGCGGTCGAAGGCAAGCACTTCACGGGTTGGTACACCAAGAACGGCTATCGCCTGAAGGCGGACACGATCGTCAACACCATCCTGCGCGTATACGCGCGCTATGAGGATGGCGACGAGCCCGAAGAGATGCCCGCACAGAACTTCGTCGGCGTCGCGGCAAACGGCGTCACGGTCAAGGCGAGCGTCGACGCGGGCGTCTTCCCCGCCGGCACCAGAATGCGCGTGACCGCGGTCGACAGCCGCACCGCGAAAACCCTCGCGCTGAAGGCTGTCAGAGAAGGCCGCGTGCTCATGGGCGCGATCGCGGTCGACATCACGTTCATCGACGCGGCGGGCAACAAGATCGAGCCGAAGGACGGAAAGGACGTTCGCGTCAGCCTGTCGACGGCAAACGCGCTGTCCGGCGAGACGTTCACGATCTACCACGTGACCGAATCCGGTTCGATGGAATTCATGTCGAACGCGTCGAAGAACGGCGGCTACTTCACGAGCGGCGCGTTCTCCGTCTACGTGGTCGTTGCGGAAGGCGACGACGCGCGTCTCGCGGTCAACTTCGTGCAGTACGGCGGCCAAGTCGTGACCATCATGGTCAAGAAAGCAGACCTGACGGACACGGACGATCAGCATTACGAGACCGTTCTGTACGATCCCGGCGCAGGCGATCTCGGCCAGGGCATCTCGTTCTACGGATGGTCCGCCGATGAGAATTATACGGATACCTCCGAAAAGGTAACCATCGAGCAGATCCGTGATACTGTCCGCACCAAGCTGAACGCGGGCGTGACCGACGGCGAAGAGCTCACATATTACGCGGCGGTGTTCAAGCCGTTCGTCGTGACCTATAAGGACCCGAAAGGCACGGTCCTCGGTTCGGCGACCAAGCTGGAGCAGCCCGACACCACGGAAACCGACTATACCATCAGCATGGATTACACGGTCGAGGATCCGGATCAGAACTTCATCGGCTGGTACATTTCGCCCGCTGCGAACGCCACGCTGGCGAACGGCGATCCGGTCGTTGCGACCACCGCTTATCCGAACGGCACGGCGATCAAACTGAAAGGCAGCGTCACGCTGAGCGTATACGCACCCTCCGGCGCATGGCTCATCTTCAAGGAGAACGGCTCCGGCGCGACCTACACGAAGCCGCAGTTCCTTGAAAGCAGCGACGTTACCTTCGAGCCGGAAGAGCCGACCCGCGACGGTTACGACTTCGGCGGCTGGTTCCGGGAAGCGGCGTGCACCACGCCCTTCACGTTCGGCGGCACGCTCACCGAAACGACGACCGTTTACGCAAAGTGGACGGAAAAAACGACCGCGAAGTACACGGTCCTGCTCTGGAAGCAGAACGTGGCGGGCGACGGCTACGACTTCTACGACGTTTTCGTCTTTGAAAACGCGGCGGTCGGCAGCACGATCGCGTCCCTCGGCAAGGTCAGCAGCAACGGAACCGGCAACGACGCCTACGCTACGATCAACGGCGTACAGTACCGTGCAAGCAACACCAACGCGACGATCAAAAAGGACTTCACCGGTTTCCACTTCGATCATTTCGATCCGGCTCTGACCGCCACGGTCGGCCCCAAGGGCGACACGGTCATCAACGTGTACTACAGCCGCAACGAAATCACATTTGTATTTAACGTCTACGGCTATACTTATACGGTCTCCAATAACGACAATGACAATAACCCGGAAAAGTACGGCTATATTAACGGGACATATCAGCGCGTTTATTGGTGGAATGGTGCATTCAGAACCAGCAATGGAACGATTTATTCCGGAACGGTATATACAAGAAATCCAGAGTCCTGGCATGAGTATATGACTATGACAGGTTTGTATGGTTCCACCCTTGTGGACAACGGATATACATGGCCGACAGAATACGACTGGTATTCTACTTACAACTATAACAATGAGGGGTCTGGAACCCGCACCACCTTCCTGGATGCGTTCCTTCCGACCAGCACGGACACAACCGTCAATTTCTACGGAAATGAACCGTCAGGAACGCGGCACATCTACTTCCTGAAGCAGAATGCCGACGGCAACGGGTATTCGATAGCTAACACGATTCTCACCTCTGCGACGAGCTTCAACCTTTCCGACAAATACAACGGATTCAAGTGCGTGGCATGGAATACGTCCAACAACACCAGCAACTGGCATACCGTCGGTGCGCTGATGGATCAGAGCGGAAATTACTACTATGATGCCGATCCAAGTCAGTCGGGCTATCAGACCGCATCTTTCTCGAGTGATCTGTATGTGTTCTTCAATCGAGCGGTCTACACCGTCAACTTTATGGATGGCGTCTACGTCGCCGGCAACTCCGACGAACAAGTGGACAGCAAGACCGATCAGCAGATCCACGTGAGCGACGCGATCGCGTACGGCGCGGACATCAGCGATCTCAACGACTACGTACCGGAAAACGCGCCGCTCGGCTACGTCTTCCTCGGCTGGTATCTGGACAAGGCGTGCAACTCTCCGGCGGACTTCACCACGATGCCCGAGGGCGGTCTCACGGTCTACGCGAAGTGGCACAACACGCAGTACCGCGTGTTCCTGCATCCCAACGTGCCGACCACGGAGCCCGATACGTTCCTGGGCGGCCAGGCGACGTCGTTCCGTATGAATTACGGCGATTCGCTGGAGTACATCGACGGCCACCGCGAAGAATTTGAGCTGGTCGGCTGGTATACGGATTCCGATTTCCAGCATTCGTTCAACTTCAACGCGTATCCGTTCAACGACGAGAACGTCACCGGCGCGTACAACAAGTCCCGCTCCACGGAGACCGACCTGTACGGCAACGTGACGAGCAGCGAAAATAAGGACGTCAATCGTCCGTGGATCAACAACTGCCTCGATCTGTACGCGCGCTGGCGCAGCAAGATCAGCGGCGCGGAAGGCATCGGCGTGGAGTACGTTGCGGGCAACGGCACCGGCGCGCCCACGGACGACCTGCTCTATAAGGACCTCGCCAAAGCGACGGCGGGAGCGGCGTCCATCCCCAACGATACCGAGAATCAGGTGTTTGCGTACTGGGTCGTTCAGAAATGGAACGGATCCGAATTCGTCGACACCGAAGTGGAAGTCTACCCCGGCGCGACCTTTGAAGTTCTCAAGGCGGACGCGAAGGTGCTCGTCACCGAGTGGGTCAACCCGAACAACGAGAATGACGTTCTGACGGTTTCCAACCCGCAGCCCGGCACGACCGCTCCGGATTCCACGCATACGATGATCAAGACCGCGACCTACACGGTCCGTCTCCGCGCGGAGTACACCAACAAGGAACAGGATACCCCGACGCACATCTACTGGCACGCGAACAACGGCACCGGTAACGTCGTCAAGACCAACACGCTGGACGACGGCACGACGGGCGTCGAGTACTTCGCGATCAACCAGGCGGTCGTGATCAAGCCGGCGAATACCTTCACCCGCCCGGGCTATACGTTCATCGGCTGGGCAAAGAGTGCGGATGCCACCACCCCGTGGATCGCATGGGACGGCACGAACTTCAAGTACAACGGCAGCACGGCAACCTACGTCGCCGCGGACGAAAAGCGTCCCTACGACGATCTGTACGCGATCTGGGAGCCGATCCACTACACCGTCGTGTTCGATAAGAACGGCGGTACCGGCAGCCAGATGGCAGATCAGGCGTTCACCTATGACGAGGCGCAGAACCTGACCGCGAACACGTACACCCGCACGAACTACACGTTCCTCGGCTGGAGCACCGATCCGAACGCGACGACGGCGACCTACACCGACACGCAGGAGGTCATCAACCTCGCGTCCGAGGACGGCGCGGTCGTCACGCTGTACGCGGTCTGGAAGCTCAATTCCGCGCCGGTCACCGTGCATCACTACCTGAAGGGCACGACCACCAAGGTCGCGGACGACGTGACGGAAACCGCTGTGATCGATACGGAGTACACGGCGCAGCCCGCGACGGCGTTCCTGTCCGGCTTCTCCGGCTTTGACCTGACGGCGGATTCCTATAACCCGTCCCGGACGATCACGGTGAAGGCAAGCGGCAACGAAATCATCGTATACTACACGCTGCCGCTGACGATCACCGCGAACGCACAGACCTACACCTACAACGGCGAGGCGCAGGGCGAAAACAACGCAACCTACACCTCGAACCTTGACCAGAAGGTCACGGTTGAAGGTCTGCTGCCCGACGACAGCCTGACGCAGATCTCGCTGAACGGTCAGGAAACGCTCATCGGCGAATACGAGAACAAGATCGTTCCGTCCGGCGCGTGGATTAACTCCGCCTATATTTCCGGCGCAATGGACGACGTCGTTCCGCCCTATTACGTGATCACGTACGTCCCCGGCAAACTCGTGATCGAGAATGAACTGATCACGATCGAAGGCATCAAGGAATGGATCGATGACGACAATCATGACGGACTGCGTCCCGACACCATCACGGTCCGGATTGCCGATAAGAAGGCGCCCAATGATATCCTCGCATCCACGACGGCTACCGCAGAGGGCGGCTGGACGTTCAAATTCGAGAACCTGCCGAAGTATCAGGAGACGACTTCCGGCGATGCGACGGTGAACGAGGAAATCAACTATGTAGTGAGTGAAATCGTTCCCAGCGGATATCGGGTATATTACGATCAGGAGAACCGTGTCGTCACGAATATCCGCGAAGGCAGCCTGAAGATCAGCAAAGAAGTCGTTGACGGCGATCCCGATCAGGAATTCAAGTTCCGCTTCGGCATCTACGTCAAAGTCGAAGACATTGGCGACGTTTCGACTGCAATCGACATGTTCCTGGGCGATTTCGGCGATCTCTTTACGCAAGAAGAGGTTGATGCGAGTGTTTCGGAGATGGTCGATCAGCTGCTGGTCGGCGATCACAGCGACAAATACATCTACAAAGAGTTCACGCTGAAGCACGGCCAGAGCATGACGATCGCTCCGATCATCTACGGCGCGAGATATCAGATCATAGAAGAAGGCACGCCGAACTACGTCGGATCCGTCGGCGCGACGGTCGGCGAAAACGGTGAAAACGTTTCGACCGGCGGCACAATTCACGGCAACCATGAGATCGTGTTCACCAACACCTACCGCGGACCGATCACGATCGTCTCTGCGGACGGCGAGTGGGACTATGACGGCGATACGCATAAGAAGGAAGAATACACCGTCACGTACGACGGCAATACGCTGACCGCGGACGCGACCGGCAAGGTCTTCACGCTCCCGACGGGCGACGTGATCACCATCACCCCGACCGCTGCGGGCGTCACGACCGTTGCGGACAACGCGCCGAACAACAATACGTTCACCTACACGATCACGAATGCCGCGGGCGACGACGTCTCCGCGCAGTATCCGGAATTCGAGCCGGTCTTCGGCACGCTGAAGATCAACAAGATGAAGATCCGCATCACCGTGGAAGGCGCCGTCAACGACGGCCCGGTCTACGACGGAACCGAACACAAGGCCGAAGGATTCGATGTCGTTGTCATCGAGGTTTACGATTCGGAGAGCAACGAGTTCAAACAGATCAATCCGGATAAGTGGCCGACGGACCTCAACTTCCGTCTTGCGGACGGCAAGGAAGCTGTGGCGAAGGGCGTCGACGTTGTCGGACCCGACACGCTCGACGGCATCACGGAGATCTACCGGATGTTCCTCGACGAAACCTTCTTCACCTACAACACCGACAACTATGAGATCGACGAGATCACGATCCGCGACGGCTGGCTGAAGATCTTCCCGCGCAAAGTCACGCTGACGAGCGCAACGGATGAGAAGCCGTACGACGGCACGGCGCTCACGAACGACACGGTTACGGTCGGCGGCGAAGGCTTTGCTCCGGGCGAAGGCGCGACGTATGACGTCACCGGCAGCCAGACGCTGGTAGGCCAGAGCGAGAACACGTTCACCTATACGCTGAACGACAACACCAAGGCGTCGAACTACGTCATCACCCCCGTGAAAGGCACGCTGACCGTTACGGACGAGAACGTGCCGGACGATCTGGTCGTGAAGAAGGTTGCGGACGACGCGACGAAGGCGTACAACGTCGGCGACACGGTCACGTTCACCGTCACCGCGACGAATATCTACGACGAGCCGAAGACGATCACCCTCACGGAGATCGAAGGCGTCACGCTGAGCCAGAGCGTGTTTGAGAACGTTCCGGCTGGCGCAAGCGTCACCGCAACGGCAACCTACGTCGTTACCGGCGCAGACGTCGTAGCGGGCAGCTTCACCAACACGGTCAAGGCGAAGATCGACGATCTTGAGAAGACCGCGACCGCGACCGTCAATATGGCGGCTGCAGAGCCTTCGCTTACGGTCACCAAGACCGCAAGCCCGACGAGCAACGTCAAGGTCGGCGACACCGTGACCTACACGGTCGTTGTGACCAACAACGGCAACGTCAAGATCAGCGGCATAACGCTGGACGATACGCTCGTTCCCAGCACCGAGACGGCGTTTGATCTGGAGCCCGGCGCAAGCAAGACGATCACCTACACCTACACGGTGAAGCAGAGCGACGTCGACGCGGGCAAGATCGACAACACCGCAACGGCCACCGGTAAGGATCCGGCGAACAAGGACGTCACCGCGTCCGACGACGCGACGGTCACCACCGTCACGGCAGCGCCGGCACTCACGGTCGAGAAGACCGCGGATCCGGCGAGCAACGTCAAGGTCGGCGACACGATCACCTACACGGTCGTCGTTACGAACACCGGCAACGTCACCGTGAAGGATATCGCGATGACCGATACGCTGGTCACGCTCAATGAGGCGGCGTTCACGCTGGCTCCGGGCGCAAGCAAGACGATCACCTACACCTACACGGTGAAGCAGAGCGACGTCGACGCGGGCAAGATCGACAACACCGCAACGGCCACCGGTAAGGATCCGGCGAACAAGGACGTCACCGCGTCCGATTCCGCGACGGTCACCACTGTCACCGCGGCGCCGGCACTCACGGTCGAGAAGACCGCGAACCCGGCGAGCAACGTCAAGGTCGGCGACACCGTGACCTACACGGTCGTTGTGACCAACAGCGGCAACGTGACCGTCACCGGCATCACGCTCGACGATACGCTCGTTGCGATCACCGAAGCGGCGTTCGACCTCGCGCCGAACGGCACGAAGACGATCACCTATACCTACACCGTCACGCAGGCGGACGTCGACGCGGGCAAGATCGATAACACGGTCACCGCGACCGGTAAGGATCCGGCGAACAAGGACGTCACCGCGTCCGACGACGCGACGGTCACCACCGTCACGGCAGCGCCGGCGCTCACAGTCGAAAAGACCGCGGATCCGGATAGCAACGTGCAGGTCGGCTACATCATTCGCTACATTGTCACCGTCACGAACACCGGCAACGTTACGATCACAGGCATCACGCTTTCCGACTCGCTCGTCACGATCCCCGTGAACGAAACGATGCCCGCATCGTTCGACCTGGCGCCGGGCGAATCGCGCGAATACGAGTACACCTATGAAGTGACGCAGGCAGACATCGATGCAGGCAAGGTCGACAATACTGCGACCGCGACAGGAAAGGATCCGAAGGGCAATAACGTGAGCGACAGCGACACCGTCACGATCAATGCGGTTACGGCGAGTGCAAAGCTCAGCATCACGAAGACCGCGAACCCGACGAGCGGTTTGAAGGTCGGCGACACCGTGACCTACACGGTCGTTGTGACCAACGAAGGCAACGTCACCGTCAAGGACGGCAAGCTTGACGACGATCACGCGGATCTGTCCGACAAGACGTTCACCCTTGAACCGGGTAAGAGCGAGACGTTCACGTACACCTACGTGGTGACGCAGGACGACGTCGACGCGGGCACGATCAAGAACACCGTCAAGGCGAACGCGACGGCAGTCCGCGGCAATAACCCCGCGGAAGTCACCGCAAGCGCAACCGTCACCACCGTCGCCGCGGCGCCGGCACTCACGGTCGAGAAGACCGCGACGCCGATGACCGGCGCAGCGGCGGGCGCAACCGTCACCTACACGGTCGTCGTCACCAACACCGGCAACGTCACGATCAAGGGCATCACGCTCAGTGATACGCTCGTTACCATCGATGAAGAAGCGTTCGACCTCGCGCCGAGCGCAAGCAAGACGATCACCTATACCTACATCGTCACGCAGGACGACGTCGATACGGGCAAGATCCCGAACACCGTCACCGCGACCGGTAAGGATCCGAAGGGCAGCGACGTCACCGCATCCGACGACTGCGAAGTCAAGACCGCTGATCCGAACGCGGGTCTGACGGTTGAAAAGACCGCGAACCCGGCGAGCAACGTCAAGGTCGGCGACACCGTGACTTACACCATCGTTGTGAAGAACACGGGTAACGTGACCGTCAAGGGCATCACGCTCGACGATACGCTCGTTACCGTCAATGAAGCTGCGTTCACGCTGGCTCCGGGCGAAACCAAGACGATCACCTACACCTACACTGTCACGCAGGCGGACGTCGATGCGGGCAAGATTCTGAACACGGTCACCGCGACCGGTAAGGATCCGGCGAACAAAGACGTAGCGGCTTCCGCAAACGCGACGGTTACCACCGTCGCCGCGGCTCCGGCGCTGACGGTTGAAAAGACCGCGAACCCGGCGAGCAACGTCAAGGTCGGCGACACGATCACCTACACGGTCGTTGTGACCAACAGCGGCAACGTGACCGTCAAGGGCATCACGCTCGACGATACGCTCGTTGCGATCACCGAAGCAGCGTTCGACCTCGCGCCGAACGGCACGAAGACGATCACCTACACCTACACCGTCACGCAGGCGGACGTCGATGCGGGCAAGATCGACAACACGGTCACCGCGACCGGTAAGGATCCGGCAAACAAGGACGTCACCGCAACGGACGACGCGACGGTCACCACCGAAGCGGCGGCCCCGGCGCTGAAGGTCAAAAAGACCGCGAACCCGACGAGCAACGTCAAGGTCGGCGACACGATCACCTACACGGTCGTCGTCACCAACACCGGCAACGTGACGGTCAAGGATATTGCCATGACCGATACGCTGGTCACGCTCAGCGAGGAAGCGTTCACGCTGGCTCCGGGCGCAAGCAAGACGATCACCTACACCTACACGGTGA
>CAMKES010000010.1 GCA_946411635.1 uncultured Clostridia bacterium
GCCGCAAGCCACCCGCTATCCGACGACGCGCTGTGTCGTCGGATACGGCTTCCGAAAAGCCGCACGCGGTCAAGTCCCGACCGATAAAAAAACAAATACCACCCGCAAGGGGTGGTATTTGTTTTTGGTGCGGCAGATGGGACTTGAACCCATACGCCTGCGCACACGCACCTCAAACGTGCCTGTCTGCCAATTCCAGCACTGCCGCGCATCGTGTATTATACGATGCGGCGTCAAAAAAGTCAACACCTAATTTTACGTTTTTCAGATCGGTCATATTGCTCTTGCCCGGGGATCGATCCTGTGTTACCATATCCGTATGAAACGCATGGAGATCACACATCCCTTCCCGCCTTTTTTCAGAGCGGATTCGCATATCCTGATCCTCGGCAGCTTTCCTTCCGTGAAATCCCGGGAGCAGATGTTCTTTTACGGACATCCGCAAAACCGGTTCTGGCGCGTGACCGCTGCCGTGTTTTCCGACGCCGTTCCCGGTTCGATCGAAGAAAAGAAAGCGTTCCTCGAACGGAACCGCATCGCGCTTTGGGACAGCATCGGACGCTGTTCGATCGAAGGCAGTTCCGACAGTTCGATCCGGGACGTCGTTCCGAACGATCTCTCCCGGATCCTTTCCGCCGCGCCGATCGCGGCGATCTTCTGCAACGGGAAACAATCGTTTCAATGCTACTCCGAATACGTACGGCCCCTGACGGGCCGCGATGCGATCCTGCTTCCCTCCACCAGTCCCGCGAACGCCGCGTGGAGTTTTGAACGCCTCGTTTCCGAATGGAACCGCATCCGAACGGTCTGAGTTTTTTTTGTATATCGAGATAATATATTCATTCTTATTCGACAGTTATATACAAATCTGTCTTGTTTTTCCATTCGTTTATGTTATAATAGCAGCATTATTGCACTGTGTATATACAAATAAGGACATCGATTTATGAACATTACCATCGTGTGCGACGTTCTGGGAGAAGCGAATAACGGAACGACGATCGCTGCGCTGAATCTGATCAAGGCAATGAAAGAGCGCGGACACAACGTTCGCGTCATCTGCTCCGACAAAAGCCGGGAAGGACAGGAAGGCTTTTATATCGTACCTACGCTGAATCTGGGTCCGCTCATCAACCGTTATCTGAAGAAAAACGGCGTTGCGCTCTCCCGCCCCGTTACGAAGACCGTGACGGAGGCGATCGAAGGTGCGGACGTCGTGCACTTCATGACGCCGTTCCGTTTGTCCCGCAAGGCGATCAAGCTTGCAAAGCGCAGGCATATTCCTCTGACCGCAGGGTTCCACTGTCAGGCGGAAAACTTTACTTCGCATCTGTTTCTGAAGGATTCCAAAGTCGCGAACCGGATCTTCTATCATACGATCTGGGGCGTCGCATACCATAATTGTACGCGCATCCATTATCCCACGCAGTTTATCCGCGACACGTTTGAACATACCATTCGCCGGGAAACGCCGGGCTGCGTGATCAGCAACGGCGTGAATATGGCGTTCAGACCGATGACCGTCGAGCGCGATCCGAAGTACGACGGCAAGATCCTCGTGCATTTTACCGGACGCCTCAGCAAGGAGAAAACGCACAAGGTCCTGATCGACGCGGTCAATCTGTCCAAATACCGCGACCGCATCCAGCTGGTTTTTGCGGGGATCGGTCCGCTGAGGGAAAAGCTGGAAAAACGCGGTAAAAAGCTGCCGAATCCGCCGGAATTCCATTTTTATTCCCGGCAGGATCTCATAACGCAGCTGAATATGTCCGATCTCTACGTCCATCCCGCCGAGATCGAGATCGAAGCGATCGCCTGTCTCGAGGCGATCTCCTGCGGGCTCGTTCCCGTGATCGCCAATTCGCCCCGCAGCGCGACGCGTTACTTTGCGCTGGACGAGCGCAACCTGTTCCACAATAAGGACGCTAAGGATCTTGCGATGCGGCTTGACTACTGGATCGAGCATCCCGAGGAGAAGAAGGCGCTCGCCGAACGCTACAAGGGGTTTGTGGAACAGCACGAGTACGAACATTGCATGGACCGCATGGAACAAATGCTGTTCGACGCGGTAAAGGAGTATCATCATGACTAAGATCCGGGAACCGAAACGCGTCATTTATTACCGTGACGCGGAAAACGAAGACTACGCGGGCACGAACATCGACACCAAAGTCATCGGCGCGGATTTTCCGTTCGCACCGACCGGCTGGCTCTGGACGGCGCTCGCATTTATCGCGTACTACGTCGTCGCGATCCCGCTCGTGTTCTTCTACTGTTATGTCGTCTGCGGCTTCCGTGTGAAGAACCGCAAGGCGATCAAAAAGGTCCGGAAGTCCGGATTCTTCCTCTATGCGAATCATTCACATTTCACCGACGCGTTCCTTGCGCCGATCGTGGCGTTCCCGAAGAAAGCGTACGTGATCGTTGGACCCGACACCGTTTCCATCAAAGGGCTGCGGAACTTTGTCCAGATGGTCGGCGCGATCCCGATCCCGCAGGGGCTCAAGGGCATGGCGTCGTTCCTCGACGCGATCCGGCTTCGCGCGGAGCAAAAATGCTGCATCAGCGTTTTTCCGGAAGCGCATATGTGGAACTACTGCACGTTCCTGCGTCCGATGAAAAGCGGATCCTTCCGGTACCCCGTACACCTCGGTCTTCCGAGCGTGGCCGTCGCGGTGACGTATCAGCAGCGCCGCCTGAAGTTCATCAAGCAGCCGAAGCGGACGGTGTTCATCTCCGATCCGTTCTTCCCGGACGACACGCTCTCCGCGAAGGACGCACAGCGCAAACTGCAGAATGAAGTCGAGGGGTTCCTGAAAGAAAAACTGGATACCTATTCCGTGTACAAATACTTTGACTACCGCAAGGAAGAAGAAAAAGAGAACGCCTGAGGCGTTCTTTTTTTGTATCACGCAGTTGCACCGCTTGCGTTTTACCCGCTCATTTTGTATAATTGATCTGTATAATAAAAAGGAACACGGAGGGCGTTTATGGTAACGAAAAAGCCGTTTGGCACAACGAAAGACGGTCTTCCCGCGACCGCGTACACGATCACGAGCGGCCGGGGCGTCTCCGTGACCGTGCTCGATTACGGCGCGGCGCTCCAGTCGGTCGTGCTCCCGCACAAAGGCGGGCGGGTCGATATCGTTCTCGGCTACGATTCGGTCGAAGCGTACGAGCGGAACGACGGCTTCCTCGGCGCGTCGATCGGGCGGTTTGCGGGCCGCATTCCGGATTCCCTGCTGCGCGTCGGAAACGAGGTCTTCCCCGTCACGGCGAACGACGGCAAGAACCATCTGCACAGCGGCAAAGCCTGCTTCGGCAGGCGTTTCTGGCACGCCGACGTCCATACAGGGAATACCGTGCAATTCGATATCGTCTCACCCTGCGGCGAGGAGGGCTATCCGGGAAACGTAGTGTTCAGGGCGATATACCGTCTTGCGGGCAGAGAATTGACCGTCACCTATGCAGGACGCTCGGACGCGGTCACCGCGTGGAATCCGACCAACCACGCCTACTGGAATCTGAACGGACACGACGCCGGAGACGCGCGCTCCCATACGCTTGAGATCCCCGCGGATCGCTATGTGCCCGTTGGCCCCGACCTGATTCCGACCGGCGGCGAAGCGGACGTTGCCGGAACGCGGTTCGATTTTCGCAGGCCGCGCGAGATCGGCGGCGAGTACGACCACAGCTTTGTTCTCTCCGGCAGTCCGATCCGGCTTTGGGGAAACCGCGGGATCGGCATGGAGGTCCGGACGACCTGCAAGGCCGTACAGGTTTACAACGCGAAGTTCCTGAGCGAGCGGAACGGAAAAGGCGGCGCGCAATACGGTCCGTTCGGCGCGGTCTGTCTGGAAACGGAAGGCCGCCAGACGCTGCGGAACGCGCCGGTCGCCGAGGAGAACGTCCTTGCGCCGGACCTGCTCTTTTACACGCGAACGACAAAATTCAAGTTTCTGTACGAGGAGAATTGAACATGGAATCCATCGAATCCTTACGCAAAGAATATGCGGCTTCCTTCGGGCACGCGGCCGAACGCATTTTTTCGGCCTGCGGACGGTCCGAACTGATCGGCAATCACACCGATCACCAGCACGGACTTGTTCTTGCCTGCGGCGTGAATCTGTCCGCGATCGCGCTTGCCGCGCCGAACGACCGCGACGAGATCCGCCTCCTTTCCAAGGGCTTCCCTGCCTGCTCCGTCGCGCTTGCCGAGCTTGAGCCGGATCCCGGGGAATACGGCACCACGACCGCGCTGCTGCGCGGGGTGCTTGCGGGCATCGTCGAACGCGGAGCCAATCCCTTCGGACTCGATATTTACGTCGTGTCTCACGTGCTTTCGGGCAGCGGACTGAGCTCGTCCGCAGCGATCGAGGTGCTTCTCGGCGGCGTGATGAACGGATACTATCTGGACGGAGAGCTGAACGAGATCGCGCTTGCTGTGATCGGTCAGCATGCGGAAAACGTGTATTTCGGAAAGCCTTCCGGACTGCTCGATCAGATGGCATGCGCGCTGGGCGGCATTCAGTTCTTCGATTTTTCCGATCCCGTTGCGCCGCTCGCACAGCGCGTTGACTTCGATTTTTCGACAAGCGGGCACACGCCGGTGATCATCGATACCGGCGCGGATCACGCCGGATTGACCGACTGCTACGCGGCGATCACGAAAGAGCTCGCCGCGCTCGACGCGTTTTTCGGCGCGACCGCGCTGCGCGACGTCTCCGAACAGGATTTCTGCGCTTCCCTTCCCGTTTTGCGGCGGCTCTGCGGAGACCGCGCCGTTCTTCGCGCCATGCATATCTTTGACGAAAACAAGCGCGTTCGGAAGGCGAAGGAAGCGCTCGAGCGAAACGAGTTCGATACGTTCCTCGCGCAGCTGAACGCGTCCGGCGAATCCTCCTATATGATGCTGCAGAACGTCATTGTCGAGGGACACGACAACGCGCAGGCCGTTGCCTTCACGATCTGCTATGCAAAGCGGATCCTGAACGGGCGCGGCGCGGTCCGCGTTCACGGCGGAGGCTTTGCCGGTACGGTGCTTGCGATCGTTCCGAACGATCTGCTCAACGATTTCTGTGCGGAAACGGACCGCGTGCTCTCGCCCGGCGCCTGCATGCCGCTTTCGGTCCGCAAACGCGGCGTTTACGAACTGTATACGGAGGAATAAAGCATGAAACGAAACCGTTTCTGGATCGCGCTGATCGTTTTCAGTCTGATGGGGCAGATCGCCTGGGTCGTTGAAAACATGTATTTCAACGTCTTCATTTATCATATGTTCCATGCGACGGAAAACGACATTGCACTGATGGTGCAGGCGAGCGCCGTCGCCGCGACGCTGACCACGCTGTTTATCGGAGCGCTTTCCGATCGGCTCGGAAAGCGCAAGGCGTTCATTACCTTCGGCTATATCGCCTGGGGCGTTTCGATCCTGCTGTTCGCCGCGCTTCGGGTCGACTGGATCGAACAGCTCTTCCCCGCCGCCGCGGGAAAGACCGCGAAGGCCGCATCGATCGGGATCGCGCTCGTGATCGCGTTCGACTGTCTGATGACGTTCTTCGGCTCCACGGCAAACGACGCCTGCTTCAACGCGTGGCTCACGGACAGCACGGATGAAACGAACCGCGGAAAAGCGGAAGGCGTCAACGCGATGATGCCGCTCCTTGCGATCCTCGTCGTGTTCGGCGGCACGATGTGGGCGGAAAAGGACAACGCCGCCCACTGGACGATCCTCTTCCTTATCATCGGCGGGATCGTACTTGTCACCGGAATCCTCGGCTTCTTCCTTATCGACGAACCGGAACGGCGCGATGCGCCGCAGGACGGATACCTCCGGACGCTGTTTTACGGCTTCCGCCCGCGTGTGATCCGCGAAAACCCCGACCTGTATCTGACCCTGCTCGGGTTCACCGTTTTCGGCATTTCGATCCAGGTCTTTATGCCGTATCTGATCCTGTACTATACCGAAGCCCTGCATCTTGACAATTATGTTCTGGTCATGGCCCCGGCAATCGTGCTTGCCGCCGTTGCGACCGTGCTGTACGGACGCGTATACGACCGGATCGGATACCAGAAATCGCTCGTTCCGTCGCTTGCCGTTCTGCTGCTCGGCTATGCGGTCCTGTTCCTGTTCAACGGCGTTGCGCTCGTATTCGCGGGCTCGCTTCTGATGATGTGCGGATACCTCTGCGGCATGGCGGTGTTCGGCGCGCGCATCCGCGACTGCACGCCCGACGGTATGGCCGGACGGTTCCAGGGCCTCCGCATCATCGGTCAGGTCCTGATCCCCGGCGTGATCGGTCCGGAGATCGGCAAACTCGTTCTTGCCGGCGCGCAGAAGGTGACGAACGACGACGGAACACTCTCCTTCATCCCGAACGCCAATATCTTCTTATGGGCGGGCATCGTGCTTCTGCCGATCGCTGTTCTGATCGCTGTTGAAGCCGTTCGCGCCGGAAAGGCAAGCCGGAATGCATAGCGTCTATCCGCGGCCGCAGCTGAAGCGGGACCGTTATTATGATCTGAACGGCGTATGGGAGTTTTCCGTAACGGACGGCGAACCGCCGCGGTCGTATCCGGACACGATCCGCGTTCCCTATCCTCCCGAATCGCCGCTGTCCGGCCTTGAACGCCGCATTCTTCCGAACGAATCGATGTGGTACCGCCGCACGTTCGACGCGCCGGAATACGGCGCGGACGAACGCGTGATCCTGCATTTCGGAGCGGTCGACCAGTTCTGCGAAGTGCTTCTGAACGATACGCTCGTCACGAGACACGCAGGCGGTTATCTGCCGTTTTCAGCCGATATCACCGATCTTCTGCGTGCGGAGAACGAGCTCGTCGTCAACGCGGTCGACACGCTCGATCACGCCTTTCCCTGGGGCAAGCAGAAACAGAAAAACGGCGGGATGTGGTTTACCCCGTTTTCCGGCATCTGGCAGACGGTATGGCTCGAGGTCGTGCCGGACACGCACGTAACGGCGCTGTCGTTTATCCCTGGGCTCGATTCCGTCACGATCGGGATCGAAACGAACGGCGTGTTTCCCGGCGCGCACGTGACGATCGAAACCGGCACGAAGCCCATCCGGATCGCGTTTTCCGATGCAAAGCAGACCGTCCCGATCCCGGATCCCGTGCTCTGGACGCCGGAGCATCCGCATCTTTATCCGGTCACGATCGAATGCGGCAGCGACCGCGTGCGCTCCTATTTTGCTCTGCGGACCGTTTCAATCGGCGAAAGAAACGGCGTGCCCCGTCTGCTGCTGAACAGAGAACCGTACTTTTTTCACGGACTGCTGGATCAGGGATACTGGCCGGACGGGATCTGCCTTCCGCCGGACGGCGACGGATACGAGCGCGATATCCTCGCCGCGAAAGCGCAGGGTTTCAATACGCTGCGAAAGCATATCCGCGTCGAGCCGCTGCCGTTCTACGAGGCGTGCGACCGGCTCGGCATGCTCGTGGTCCAGGATTTCGTGAACAACGGCGAATACCGGTTCTTCCGCGATACCGTTCTGCCGACGATCGGGATCAGGCGCATGAACGACCGGCACCGGAACCGCGACCCGCGCGTGCGGAAGATCTTTACGGATACCGCGAAGGAAACGATCCGGCATCTGTTTAACGCGCCGTGCATCGCCGGATGGACGATCTTCAACGAGGGCTGGGGGCAGTTCTGCGCAGACGACGTATACCGCGAATTGAAGCCCCTCGACCCGACGCGGTTTTTCGACGCGACGTCGGGCTGGTTCGCGCAAAAGGAAAGCGACGTGATCAGCGAACACGTTTACTTCCGAAAGTTCCGTCCGAAACCCGGAAAAAAGCCGCTCCTGCTTTCCGAATTCGGCGGATACGTGTTTACGGAACAGGCGGGAAAGAAATACGGATACCGGTTCTTTACGGATCCCGCGGCGTACCGCGACGCAGTCGAAAAGCTGTATCGGGAACAGATCCTGCCCGCCGTCGAAAAAGGCTTGTGCGGCGCCGTCTACACGCAGATCTCGGACGTGGAACAGGAACGAAACGGCATCCTTTCGTACGACCGCAAGACGGTCAAGACGGATCCCGAACGAATGAAAGCGCTTGCCGAAGACCTGCAGGCGACGATCCGCGAATAACAAAAAAGGACCGCGATGCGGTCCTTTTCCGTTTATCAAAATCGATTAGTTGAGCGCGTCCTTCAGAGCTTTGCCCGCTTTGAATGCAGCAGCCTTGGTCGCAGCGATCTCGATCTCCTTGCCGGTCGCCGGGTTGTGGCCCTTGCGCGCCGGACGGGTCTTCGCTTCAAAGGTGCCGAAGCCGACGATGGAAACCTTCTCGTCCGCCTTCAGCGCGTCGACGATGGTGTTGACAACTGCGTTAACCGCAATCTCTGCATCCTTCTTGGACAGTTCGCTCTTCTTCGCAACAGCCGCGATGAGTTCAGTCTTGTTCATGATTATTCCTCCATAATAGTTTTCAAAAGGTGATGGTTACTCTTTGACGAGCGTGCCTATTTTACCAATCAATTCCCTGTTCGTCAAGACCTAATTTTCGATTTTACTCGGAAAACAGGCATTTTTTCGCCTTTTCCCAATACCTGTCCTGTTCGGAAAGCGACAGATCCGATAAAACGTGTCCGTCGGCCGCCGCGAGCTCTTCCATATTGCCGAACCGGGCGATGAACTTGTCCGTCGCGTCGTGCAGGATCTGCTCGCCGTCGAGACCGAGCAGCCGGACAACGTTGACGATCGCAAACAGCAGATCCCCCGCCTCCTCGGAGACGTCGCCGCTTCCGTTCATCGCGGCCTTCAGCTCGTCGAGCTCCTCATATACCTTCGGAAGCGCTTCCGTTACGTCGTTCCAGTCGAAGCCGACCTTGCGCGCTCGCTTCTGCACTTTGGCGCTCCGCATCAGCGCAGGAAACCGCTTCGGAACGGCGCAGAGGATCTCCTTCTGCGTCTTCTGATGCTTTTCCGCCTGTTTGAGTTCATCCCAGCGCTTCAGCACGGCTTCGGTCGTTTCCGCCTTCTCCGTTCCGAACACGTGCGGATGCCGGTAGATCATCTTATTCACGATGCCGTCGGCAACGTCGTTCTCAGTGAACCGCCCCTGCTCGGAAGCGATCGTCGAATGAAATACGACGTCCATCAGCACGTCGCCGAGCTCCTCGACGATATGCGCGTCGTCCTGCTCGTCGATCGCATCGTTGAGCTCGTAACACTCCTCGATGAGATCGGCCTTAAGGCTTTCGTGCGTTTGTTCGCGGTCCCACGGACAGCCGCCCGGCGCGCGAAGGCGCTGCATGACGGAAACGAGGTCGTAATAGCCGTAGCGCGTGCGCTCTTCAAACGAGGCGGGCATCACGAGCAGAACGGATCCGGCGAACAGCGTGCGCTTCCGGTCCAGTTCCGTGAGCGGAAAGGTGCGGCGGGAATAGTGCCCGTCCTTCTGCATCGTGGCAAGCGTGACCGGCCATTCGTCCGGATAGATCTCGGAAAGCGCGAGCTTGACCTCGCCGGCGATGATCGGATTGTCCAGCTCCTGTACGCAGAGCGGAACGGACGGATCGACGCGCTTCGGAAGCGTTCTCGCCGTATAAATCTGCGCGTCCTGCAGCTCCGGAAACGCTGCTTTCGCATACGAAACGCCCGGGAGCACGTCCACGCGGAAGCCGTGCTTTTTGGCGGCTTCCCGGATCGCAGAAAGCTGTGAAAAGCATCCGTCGCCCATGACGGCGTACACGCAGTCGCCGTCCGAAACGAGCCTGTCCGCGATGGCGTCGTTCAATGCGTCGTAGTCGTCGGAAGACTCGTAAAGATCGTCCATGGAAACGAACGGCAGACCTGCGTCGAGCACCGGTCCCGCGGACGGGTGTTCGGCAGTCTGCAGATACAGTTTCGAAGCGCAGAGAACGGCGTCCCACGCGGCGCGCGTAAGCGTTTGCGGCGTGGAAAGCGGCGCGATCGTGATGGTTTTCATATTATCTCCTTGCAAAGCGGGCGAGCTTTCTTCCGCCCGGAATATACGTGAGTTCTTCCTTGGTGAACATGCCGAACAGCATCGTGAACGCCGCATAGACGGCAACGGCAATGAGGATCGCGACGATCGTCGCGGCGCGCGACATCCATCCGGTCTGGAACAGCGGGATGCGGTTCAATAGTTCCTGCACGGCCCACGCCGCCGCACCCATCAGCGCGGAAGCGAACGCAGGTTTCAGGAACGTGTCGAGCACGTTCAGTTTCGCGTGAGTAACCTTCAAAAGGGCGATCATATCAAGGATTCCGGCAATCCCGAAGCATGCGAGATTGGAGAAGACCGCACCGAGAATATTGACGTCCTTCATCGGAATAAATACGAGATTGACGACGACCTTTGTCGCACCGCCGATCAGAAGGAACCACATCGGGAGCCGCTGACGGCCGACGCCCTGCAGCGCGCCCGTCGCAGACTGCACAAGTGAAATGAATATGACCGTAAATGCAGCAACGCGCATCAGCGGCGCCGCAACGTCGACCGCCTCGGGCGGATTCGGATACAGCATCGAAATGATCGGCCGTGCAAGCACGCAAAGGCCGACCGCGCAGGGAATGCCGACCGCCATCGCGATCTTCAGGCTCAGGAGCGAAAGGTTTTTGACGCCTTCCCGATCCTTTCGCACGCGCGCGGTGGAGATCGCGGGAACTACGGACATCGCGACGGCGACGGTCAGCGTTGCGGGCAGATTGATAATGGAACGAACATGTGTGCAAAGCGCCGTGAAATTGAGCTGAGCAGCCTGCTCCGATAAGCCGGCACGACCGAGAAGCGGTTTGATCATCCAGGTATCCAGCATGTTCGCAAGCGGAAGGATCGATGCCCCGAGCGTGATCGGGATCGCGATCGCAAGCATCGGTCCGAGAACCTTTTCGTTCGGGTCAGGGTCGACAATCAGTGCGGTAAACTTGCCTTTCGTACGTGCAAAAAAGATCAGGATCGCTATGAGTGCAAGCGCTTCGGAGATGGTGACACCGAGCAGAAGTCCTGCCGCACCCGCCGCGTATTGGATCGGCGAACCGGCATACTTGTCCATGAGCAGTTTTGCGAGCAGCAAACCGAAGACGAACTTGAACACCTGCTCCGCGAGCTGGGAAACGCTGGTTCCCGTCATTCGCTGAAGGCCCTGCAGGTATCCGCGGAACGCGCAGATAACAGATACGAACACCAATGCAGGCGCAAGTGCGCGCAGTGCAAGGATCGCGCCTTCCCCTCCATGCAGGAGATGCATCCCGAAAAATGGCGCTCCGAAAAACATGATCGCGGTCGTGGCTACGCCGATGATCAGCAAAAGAAGCAGCGAACGACGGAACACACGCTTTGCGCCGTCGTAATTGCCTACGCCCATCCGCTCGGCAACCATGCGGGAGATTGCGGTCGGAATGCCGGAACTGGAGATGATCAGAAGCCACGAATACGTCGGAAAAACAAGTTCATAATAGAACATGCCTTCCATTTTGATGATCTTCAGCGCGTAAACACGAATCAAAAGACCGATCACCTTACAGATCAGTCCCGCGACCGTCAGGATCGCCGCGCCCTTGATAAACGTTGTTCTCTTCGTCGTTTCCATAAAAATCAGTATAGCAGATTCCGTACCGTATTTCAAGTATCAGGTGTCCCGCAGCGCTTCGACGAGGAGCGGCTCGTTTTGCGCATACAGCGTTTGCAGATCGCCGATCGGGAGCGGATTCGATCCTCTGCCCGCCTCGATCGTAAAGCCCTTCCCGCCGAGCGTTCCGATCACCCAGTCCTTGTATCCGGCAAAGCCGCTGTCATACGGGACGTCCGAAACGGCGTATCCCGATACCGCCGCAAACCGTTCAGCAAGGGCGCGCGCGCCTTTCGGCGCGTTTCCCCGGTACTCCCAATAGATCTCGCAGCCCTGCGTGTGATATGCGATCGCGCGGTCGTACCGGTCGTCGACCGTCAGTTCATACATCGCCCGGTTTTCGGGCGCTTCGAGCGGGCGCGTTCCGACGTAGTCCCGCGGTCCGGGGCGCGTATAGCCGTTTGCGAACTTGATCGCACGCGCGTTTTCCCATCCCGCCGGGTACCCGAGATTCAGATCGATCCCGGAGACGTTCGCTTTCCACCCGTCCGGGAACGGGATCGACGGATAAAACGCCGACAGCGCCCTTGCGCTCTCGTAATAGCTGTCGCCTTCCGGCAATGCGCCGGTCACGAGATCGACGCCGTCCGGGTTGACGAGCGGGACGAGCGTCAGCGTGGAGGTCTCAAACAGTCCTTTAGCCGGAACGCCGCCGATCTCCGTTTTGTCGGAGAGCGCGGACAGATACCGTTCCAGAAACAGCAGAACGAGCGGCGTCGTGATCCATTCGTTCGCGTGATGCGCGGCGTTCACGCCGACGCGTAGCGGTCCTGCGCCGATCCGGACGGCTTCGATCCGTTTTCCGGTAACGCTCGCGCCGATCGGAAATCTGACGAGATACGGATACCGCAGCGTCAAACCCTCCAGCACGCACGCGGTCAGAAATGCAGAGTACGGCACGTCTGTGAATACGACGTCGAATCCGAGCGGAACGACGACCTGCTCCCCCTGCGTCCAGGCGGCGGACGGGTTTGCCGTACGGATCCGCCCGGGCGTCGTGTCGAACCGGTCCGCAAGGTCGTTCACCGTTTCCCCTTCGCGAAGGATCGAAACCGCCGCGCCGGTCAGAAACGGATACAGCGCCGCCCACGTGAGGCGGCCCGCGACGCCGTCCGTGCGAAGACCGAACCGGTTCTGAAATCCGGTCAGCGCGCGCTCGGTGCGTCTGCCGAAGATGCCGTCGATACTGCCCGGCTCCTCTCCCGCGTGCAAAAGCGCGGCCTGCAGATACCGTACGTATAGCCCCTTGTCTCCGAATCGAAGCGTTTGCATCGTCTGTCCTCCGCCGTTTTTTGTAAGCATATGCGTACGGACAGCAAAAAAGCCCGCGAATGCGGGCTTTTTACGATTCGTTCGATCCTTATTTGGATTCCTTTTTCTTCTTCATGCCGCCGAGGATCAGGTTCGTGAGAACGCCGAGGATCAGCGCGCACGCGACCGTGGTCAGGTTGACCGCGCCGAAGCTGACGGTCAGTCCGCCGACGCCCGCGATCAGAATAACGGAAACGACGAACAGGTTGCGGTTGTCGTTCAGGTCGACCTTCTGGATCATCTTGAGACCGGAGACCGCGATGAAGCCGTAGAGCGCCATGCAGACGCCGCCCATGACGCAGCTCGGGATCGACGCGAGGAACGCTGCGAACGGTCCGATGAAGCTGATGAGGATCGCGAGGATCGCGGTGTACAGGATCGTGATGACGGACGCGTTGCCGGAGATCGCGACGCAGCCGATCGATTCGCCGTAGGTGGTGTTCGGGCAGCCGCCGAAGATCGCACCCGCAAAGGAGCCGACGCCATCGCCGAGCAGCGTGCGGTGCAGACCCGGATCCTCCGTCAGGTCGACGCCGACGATCGTGGACAGGTTCTTATGGTCCGCAATGTGCTCCGCGAACACGACGAACGCAACCGGAACGTACGCGACGAGGATCGTGAGGATGTATGCGCCGCTGATCTCGCCGAAGCCCTTGTACGCCGTCAGGAACGTGAAGTCCGGAACCGCAAAGATCTGGAGATTCTGGAACTTGGAGAAGTCGATGATCATCAGCGCGGGATTCTTGGTGCTGATGCCGATCACGGTGAAGATCGCCGCGACCGCGTAGCCCGCGAGGATGCCGACGATGAACGGGATCATCTTGAGCATCTTCTTGCCGTACACCGAGCAAAGCATCGTAACCGCAAGCGTAACGAGACCTACGATCAGACAAAGATACGGAGACGCGTTCTGTACGTAGACGTCTTTCTTGACCAGGACGTTATCCTTCTCTTTCAGCGAATCAAAGATATCTTTTTCCGCGATCTCGACGACAGCGGGATCAACCACCGCGTCAGTCGTTCCGACAACGACGTTCAGCTCTTTTTTGATCAGATCATCCGCCGTGATCTCATGCATTTCTACGATCGAAACGGGCGTGGAAACGTTGCCCTTGGTGAGGTCGCCGATCGCGTTGCCCGCGAGCGAAAGACCGATGATCGCAACGATCGGTCCGATGACGATCGCAGGCATCAGCTTGTTGATCCACTTGACGCCCGCAAGCTTGACGACGAGCGCAATGACGACGTAAACGAGACCCGCAAAGCACGCGCCGATGATCAGACCGAGATAGCCGAGGTACATCGAAACGCCGCCCGCGAACGCTGCGGCCATCGAGCCGAGGAACGCGAACGAGCTTCCGAGGAAGACCGGGCTTCTGAACTTCGTGAAGAGCAGGTAGACGAGCGTGCCGACGCCGGCGCCGAACAGCGCGGCGGTCGAGCTCATGCCGTGACCGACGATCGCCGGGACCGCAATGGTCGCCGCCATGATCGCGAGCAGCTGCTGCAGCGCAAAGAGCAGCGTCTGACCGAATTTCGGTTTGTCCTTAATGTTGTAGACCAGATTCATAATGTACCTCCCTGTGTCCTTTTATTATGCTGTGTCTATGCAAAGACCGCTTTGCGATCCTTGATTCAGTTCGATTCCCGGCGGCGAAGCGCGATCTCGTTTCTGCCGTCGAACGCCTCGACGCGGACGCTGACAAATTCGTCGCGCGAGGTGGGAATATTCTTTCCGACAAAATTGGCTGCGATCGGAAGCTCGCGATGTCCGCGGTCGACCGCTACGCAAAGGCGGATCGCGGCGGGTCTGCCGAGTTCGATCAGCGCGTCCATCGCCGCGCGCGCGGTGCGGCCGGTGTACAGCACGTCGTCAACGAGAATCACGATCTTGCCGGTCACGTCGAACGGAACGTTCGTTCCGTGCACCTGCGGCATCGGAAAGAGTTCCTTGAGATCGTCGCGGTAGAGCGTGATGTCGAGCGCGCCGAGCAGGACCTTTACGTCGGAGATGCGCTCGATGTTCGCCTTGATCCGCTCCGCAAGCGGAACGCCGCGGCGGCGGATCCCGACGAGACAGAGTTCCTTTGCCCCCTCGCTCTTTTCGATGATCTCGTGCGAAAGACGCATCAGCATGCGATCCATCGTCTGCGCATCGACCAGAATACGTTCGTCCATCGCATCCTCCGCATAAAAAAACTTGCCGTTTGCACGGCAAGACAGACTCTACGCACTGCGTTATGACGGCCTTGCCGGCATCTCGTACCGGATTAAAGGATCCTTTGATCGGAAGCATCATACCACAGGATATGGGCCTTGTAAAGGGGAATTTGGATATATTTTGTAAGATTTATGAAAAACGGCGTCCGGAATTGTTTGTTTCGGGGGTTGTGAAGGACGCGCATGTATGGTAAACTGTTTGAGAATACGGAGGAACGCAATGCCTTACTTTACACACGGAGAAACCAAGAACAAACTGATCCTGCTTTACGTTTCGGACCGTGCCGACGCGATCCCGACGCGCGAGCAGCTGTACCGTACCGCGATCATGAACTCGGAGATGTCCTACTTCGATTTCGAAGAGGCGCTCGCCGAGCTTCTGGAGGACGGAATGCTCGCCGAAGTGCCGAAGCCGTTCGGTACCTGCCTCGGCGTGACAGACCTCGGCAGAGAGGCGCTTTCCATGTTCGAGAAGACTGTTCCGCAGGACGAGCGAAACCGTCTTGACGAGTACCTTTCTCTGCACAGAGGCGTTTTTACGAGAGAAACGCAGGTGAGCAGCCGCATCGAGAAGACCGGCGACGGCTTCGTGCTGCATCTCCTTCTCAACGAGCGCGACCGCGTCGTATTCTCCGTTTCGATCGACGTTGCAAGCGAAGAACAGGCGCTTCGGATGCGAAGCCGCTGGGAGGACGTCAACGAGTCCGTTTACAATTACATCTGGGACATCCTGTCTGAAAAACAGACGCATTGAAAAACCATGGATCTTTCGAACCTGAATCCGCAGCAGCGCGAAGCCGTGACGACGACCGAAGGGCCGCTTCTGATCCTTGCCGGCGCGGGCAGCGGAAAAACGCGCGTGCTGACGCACCGAATCGCCTACCTGATCGAAGAAAAGGGCGTTCCCCCTTACCGTATCCTTGCGCTGACGTTTACGAACAAGGCCGCGAAAGAAATGCGCGAGCGCGTCGACGCGCTCGTCGAGGCCGACGCGCGCTCCATCTGGGTCGCGACGTTTCACGGCTTCTGCGCAAGGCTGCTTTCGATGGAGATCGAGCGGCTCGGCTACGGAAAAGCGTTTATCATCTACGACGAGCAGGACCAGCAGTCGCTGATCGGACACGTCATAAAGGACCTGAACCTGAACGACAAGGTCTATACCAAGCGCATGCTCGCCGGGATCTTTTCGGGCGCGAAGAACCACTCCCTTTCCCCGCTCGCATTCCTGCGCGAGACCGGACAGCCGGCGCCGGTCATCGACGCCTTCAAGCTCTATGAAAAGCGTTTGAAGGAAGCGAACGCGCTGGACTTTGACGATCTGCTTCTGATGACGATCCGGCTGTTCGAGGAGTTCCCTGACGTGCTTGAAAAGTACCGCGAACGCTTCCGCTACATCCTTGTCGACGAGTATCAGGATACGAACCTTGCGCAGTATCACATCGTGAATCTGCTCGCGAAGGTGCACCGGAATCTGTGCGTCGTCGGCGACGACGACCAGAGCATTTACGCCTGGCGCGGCGCGGACATCCGCAACATCCTCGAGTTCGAAAAGGATTTCGAGGGATGCCGGGTCATCCGGCTCGAGCAGAACTACCGCTCGACCGAAACGATTCTCGACGCGGCGAACGCCGTGATCCGCAACAACAGAGACCGCAAGGAGAAAAAGCTCTGGACCGCCGAACGCGGCGGCGATCCGATCGACGTGCACGAGGCGACAGACGAGCGCGACGAAGCATATTACATCTGCTCGCGGATCGCAAACGGCGCGCGTGCGGGAGCGCGGTACGACGATTACGCGATCCTGTACCGCACCCACGCGCAAAGCCGTGTGCTGGAAATGATGCTGAAAAGCTTCCTGATCCCCTACCGCGTTTACGGAGGCATCTCCTTCTTCTCGCGGGCCGAGGTCAAGGACATCCTTGCCTATCTCCGGCTGATCCTGAATCCCGCGGACGACGAAGCGTTCCTGCGCGTCGTCAATCTGCCCTCGCGCGGGATCGGCGCGCAAAGCATTCTCGCGCTTTCGGAAAACGCACACAGACGCGGCATTCCTCTGATGTCGGCCGTCATTTCCCCCGATGATCTTCCCGCACGGACCGCCGCGAAGTTCAGTCCGTTCCTCGATCTGTTCAAGAAGCAGTACGAGGCGTTCGGCACGATGCCGCTTGCGGACTTTACGCGCGGACTGCTCGAGGCGATCGGATACGACGCGTATCTGAAAGAAGATAAAAAGGAAAACTATGAGACGCGCGCGGAGACCGTCGAGGAGCTTTTGGGCTATATCGAAGAATTCGAAAACGGCTACAACGATCCGGACGGCGACGTGCTGCAGGCGTTTCTCACGAACGTCGCGCTGTTCTCGCAGGCCGACAACGTGGACGAAACGAACGGCTGCGTCAATCTCATGACGCTGCATGCGGCAAAGGGACTGGAGTTCCCGAACGTGTTTCTCTGCGGACTCGAGGAAGGGCTGTTCCCCTCCGGCCAGTCCGTGTACGAGGAGGACCGTCTGGAGGAGGAACGGCGGCTGTGCTACGTCGGCATCACGCGCGCGAAAAAGCGCCTGTTCCTTTCCTATGCAAGGGAACGCACGCTCTACGGAAGAACGGACGCCGCGCTTCCGTCGCGGTTCCTGACCGAGATGGAGGACGTGATCCGGCTTCCGGAGCGCCGCGCCGCCCGCACGTCCGAGTCGTACCGACGCGCCGCGTCCTTTGCGCCATCCGCATTCTCCGCGCCGATCCGCACGGAACCGCCGAAGCCCGCGCATGCCGATCTCGGGACGAAGCCGGAGCCCGCGAAGAAGGTGCAGGCGTTTGCCGGCAAGGTCGGAGACCGCGTGCGGCACAAGGTCTTCGGCGACGGTCTGATCCTCGGTCTTGAGGGCAGCGGCGCGTCGATGATCGTTCAGATCCGGTTTGACAACGGCGCAGTGAAAAAACTTGCGGCGGGGTTCGCTCCGCTGACGATATTGGAGTAAAGCATGGATCGACAGAAAGAACTCGTTGCAATTCTGAACCGGTATGCGGCCGCATATTACGAGCAGGACGCGCCGCTCGTTTCCGACGCGGAGTACGACAGGCTGTACGACGAGCTGCTGAAGCTCGAATCGGAAAGCGGCGTCGTACTGCCGGACAGCCCCACGCTGCGCGTCGGCGGCGCGCCGCTCAAAAGCTTTGCGCAGCACGTGCACCTCGGCAGGCTCTGGAGTCTTGACAAGGTCCGAACGCGCGAAGGGCTTCTTGATTTCGTCCGAAAGGTCACGGACGCCTCCCCGACGCCTCCGCTCTTTGCTCTCGAATACAAGTTCGACGGTCTGACTGTGAACCTGACGTACGAGAACGGCGTGCTCGTGCAGGGCGCGACGCGCGGCAACGGCGTCGTAGGCGAAGCGATCCTGCCGCAGATCCGCACGATCCGCGGCGTGCCTCTCACGATCCCGTTCAAAGGACGAATGGAGGTACAGGGCGAGTGCATCATGCGGCTGAGCGTTCTGGACGCCTATAACCGCACCGCCTCCGAGCCGCTGAAAAACGCGCGCAACGCCGCGGCAGGCGCATTGCGCAATCTCGATCCGGCCGTGACCGCCGCGCGGAAGCTTGACGTGTTCTGTTACAACGTCGGGTATATCGAGGGAAAAGAGCTGCACGATCAGAAGGAGATGCTCGATTTCCTGAAGGAGAACGGGTTGCCCGTCTGTCCGTTCGTCCGCTGGCTCAGAACGCCCGACGAGATCATGCACGAGATCGACCTCGCCGAGCAGCGCCGCGATTCGCTCGATTTTCTGATCGACGGCATGGTCGTGAAGGTCACGGATTTCGCGCTGCGCGAAGCGCTCGGCGCGACCGAGAAATTCCCGCGCTGGGCGATGGCGTACAAGTTCGCCGCGGAAGAGCTGACCGCGACGGTGACCGACGTTACCTGGGAGGTCGGACGGACCGGCAAGCTGACGCCGCTTGCGCACATCGAGCCGGTCGAATTCTCCGGCGTGACCGTACGCAAGGCGACGCTGAACAACTGGGACGACGTGCAGAGAAAGCGCGTCGGCATCGGTTCCCGCGTATTCATCCGCCGCAGCAACGACGTGATCCCCGAGATCCTCGGCGCCGTGCCGGACGATACGCCGCTCCGTCCCGTCGAAAAGCCGTCCGTCTGTCCGCAGTGCGGCGCGCACGTGGAGATGCGCGGCGCGCACCTGTACTGCACGAACTCGCTGTCCTGCCGTCCCCAGATCGCGGCGCGGCTTTCGCACTACGCCTCGCGCGACGCGATGGACATCGACACGTTTGCCGGAAAAACCGCCGAACAGCTGATTGACGCGTTCGGTATCCGTACGATCCCCGAGTTGTACGCGCTCTCGCACGAGCAGTTGTCCGCGCTCGACCGGTTCGGCGATAAGAAAGCAAAGAACCTCATCGACGCGCTGGAAGCGAGCAAGCACCGTCCCCTCCCTGCGTTTCTCTATGCGCTCGGGATCCCGAACGTCGGAACAAAGACGGCGAAGGATCTCGCGCGGCACTTCGGTACGCTCGCCGCGCTGCGCGCCGCGTCCGAGGCGGAGCTGTCCGAGATCGAAGACGTCGGTCCGGTCGTTGCAAAGGACGTGTCGGACTTCTTCCGCGACGCGCGCATTGCGGCGCAGATCGACCGGCTTCTGGAACTCGGCGTACAGCCGGAGGAAACCGTTGCAGGCGACGCCGGCGATCTGCCTCTGAAGGGACTGACCGTCGTCATCACCGGAACGCTTTCCACGCTTTCCCGCCGCGATGCGGAGGCGCTGGTCGAAACGAACGGCGGAAAAGCCGCCGGCAGCGTTTCGAAGAAAACCGCCTTTGTCGTTGTCGGCGAGAACGCCGGAAGCAAGGCGGATAAAGCGAAAGAACTCGGCATTCCGATGCTGACCGAAGAAGAATTTTTGAAACGGATCGAATGATGAAACCCGGAAAACTGAACAACGATACACTGGAAAAGCTCATACTGAGCCGCTTTCGGAAAACGCGGCCCGAATCGTTCGGACCGCCCCGGATCGGAATGGACTGCGCCATGCTCGATTTCGGCGATCAGCTGATCGTCACGAGCTGCGACCCGATCACAAGCGCGGACGCGCGGCATATCGGCGCACTTTCCGTGCACGTCAACTGCAACGACGCCGCAGCAGGCGGCGCGGAGCCGGTCGCACTTCTGGTCACGCTGCTGCTTCCGCCGCATGAAACGGAGGAGACCGTCGCGCGGGTCGCGGAGGATCTTGCGGACGCGGCGGAGCGGGCCGGCGTGGATATCATCGGCGGGCATACCGAGATCACCGACGCCGTGACGCGTGTAACGACCTGCACGACCGTTCTTGCGAAAACGCCGCGAAACGGCGTTCTTTCCGGCGTTCGTCCGGGCGATGCGATCGTCATGACCAAATGGGCGGGTCTCGAGGGCACCATGCTGATCGCAGAGGAACGCGAGGCGATGCTCCGGGACGTTCCCGGGGAAATGATCGACCGCGCAAAACGGCTTTCCCGGCATCTTTCCGTCGTACCCGAAAGCCGGATCGCGCTCGCAAACGGTGCGCACGCCATGCACGACGCAACGGAAGGCGGCGTATTCGGCGCGGTGTGGGAACTTGCCGCGCAGAACGGCTGCGGCGCGACCGTCGACCGCGGCTCGGTCCCGATCCTTCCCGAAACGATTTCGATCTGCCGGGCGACAGGGCTCGATCCGTTCCGGTTGATGTCGAGCGGTTCCCTTCTGATCGCGTGCGAAGACGGCGCCGCAATGACGGACGCGCTGCATGCGGCCGGCATTCCCGCCGCCCCGATCGGACGGATCACGGCTTCCGGATTTGCGGAATCGGACGGCTCCCCGCTCGCGCCGCCGGGTGCGGACGAGCTGTACCGGCTCTTTTAACGGATAAACGTCAGAAAAACAAGCTTCGGGCTTGTTTTTTTGATACGGACTGTGTTATAATTCAAATTTGTGGAGGTATGTGTATGAAAAGCATGACCGGGTACGGCAAGGGCGTCGCGTCGCAGGACGGACGCGAACTCACCGTTGAACTGAAAAGCGTCAATCATCGGTTTCTCGACGTATCGATGCGTCTTCCCCGCGTGCTTTCCTGCATTGAAGATCCGCTCCGGTCCGAGATCGGAAAGCGTCTGAGCCGCGGACACGTGGACGTGTTCGTCAACTACCGCAACACGCGCAACGATGCGAAGAGCGTTCGCGTTGACGAAACGCTGCTCTCCGCGTACGTGAAAGCCGCGCGCGAAGCGAACGCTTCCCTGTCGCTTCGGGACGATCTGACGCTGGCCTGCGTGCTGCGTCTTCCCGACGTGACCGAGATTATCTCCTCCGAGGAAGACAACGACGCGCTGATCCGGCTCGCCGTCGAAGCCGCGGGACGTGCGCTCGACGCGCTCGTCGCCATGCGGGAAGCGGAGGGCAGACGCCTTCAGACCGCGCTGGAAGCCGGCGTCGCAAATATGGACGGATTCCGCGAGCAGATCCTTGCGCGCGCGCCGTTCGTTCCCGAGGACTATCGGAAGAAGCTGAACGAGCGTATCGAATCGGTCCTGACGGACGCGGAGATCGACCGCGCGCGGCTCGCGACCGAGGTCGCTCTGTTCGCCGACCGCTGCTGCATTGACGAAGAGCTCGTCCGGCTCAAGAGTCATATCGCGCAGTTCAGAACGTATCTGTTATCCGACGAACCCGTCGGCAGAAATATGGATTTCATCGTGCAGGAAATGAACCGCGAATGCAATACGATCGGCAGCAAAGCGAACGATTCCGTTCTGACCGCCGCCGTGCTCGCCTGCAAAGCGGAGATCGAGAAACTGCGCGAGCAGATCCAGAACGTGGAGTGACGGCATGGCGAAGGATCAGGGTCTTGTTTCCGTAGGATTCGGAAACATCGTTTCCGCAGCGCGGATCATCGCGCTCGTCGTTCCGGAATCCGCTCCCGTCAAGCGTCTCATTCAGGACGCGCGTGAGCGCAGGCTACTGATCGATGCGAGCTGCGGCAGAAAAACGCGTTCCGTTCTCGTGATGGACAGCGGACACGTCGTTCTGTCCGCCCTGCAGTCCGAAACGATCGCGCGGCGCATGAACGCCGAATGGAATACGGAGGAATAAGGAGAATCGTATGGCCAGGAAGAAAAAGGGACTTCTGCTCGTGGTTTCCGGTCCGGCAGGCGTCGGAAAGGGCACGGTCAACGCAGAGCTGATGCGGCGGCATCCGGAGATCAGAATGTCGGTTTCCGCCACGACGCGCGCGCCGCGTCCCGGCGAGATCGACGGCGTGCACTACTTCTTCCGCACGAAGGAAGAGTTCGACCGGATGATCGAAGAAAACGCGTTTCTGGAATACATGCACGTTTTCGGCATGAACTATTACGGAACGCCGCGCGCGTTCGTGGATGCGGAGCGTGAAAAAGGCAATCACGTCATTCTCGAGATCGACGTGAAGGGCGCGATGCGGGTAAAGGAAACATGCCCCGACGCGGTGCTCGTGTTCATCGCTCCCCCGTCCCTGAAGATCCTCAAGGACCGGCTCGTGGGACGCGGGACCGAAACGCAGGAATCGATCGACGTGCGGACCGCAACCGCGCTTGAAGAACTCAAACTGCTTCCGAAATACGACTACATGGTCATTAACGACGTCGTGGACGAAGCCGTTTCCGAAATGGAATGCATTCTGACCGCGGAGCTCTGCCGAACGGACAGAAATCATGATCTGATCAACAAATTGACAGGAGGCGAAACGATATGATGAATTATCCGTCTTTGAACGAGCTGGTTCAGAAGGCCGGCTGCCGCTACATGCTGGTGACCGCCGTCGCGAACCGCGCGCGTCAGCTCCAGGACCATCCGGAGAAGCTGGGAATGAACAAACCCGTTTCGATGGCAGTGGACGAACTGTATCACGATAAACTGATCCTGAACGCACCGAAAGAAAACTGAACGGTTTCTTTCCGCCCGTTGCGTTCCCGTAACGGGCTTATTTCATTCTTGAGGAGGATTATCCCTTGTTCGCCGAGGTGATCGTCGACATTGCGCATACCGCCGTGGATCGCAGATTCACCTATCGCGTTCCCGATGAGCTTCCCGTTGCCGCCGGGCACCGTGTTCTGGTCCCGTTCGGGCTGGGAGACCATCTGAAGGAAGGCTTTGTCGTCGCGCTCAAAGACGAATCCGATTACCCGGACGTCAAGGAGATCCGAAAGCTGATCGAGCCCTACCCCGTCCTCCTCAAAGAACAGATCGCGCTCGCCGAATGGATGCAGGAGGCGTATCACTGTCTGTTTGTGGACGCGCTGCGTCTGATGATCCCCGCGCAGATGCGCGGCATGCGGATCCGCGAGAAAAAAGTTCGCACGGTCGTCGTCCCCGACGGGCTCGACGTGACCGCCGCGCTGGAAACGCTTAAGAAAGCGCCTGCTCAGAAACGGGTGCTCGAGCTTGCCGCAAAAATCGGCGCCGCGGTTTCCGTTCCGGATCTGAACGCGTTTTATCCGAACAGCACGGCCGCCGTCAACGCGCTGATCGCGCGCGGATACCTCGCCGAGAACAGCGCGGTCGTTTTCCGGCATCCGAAGAAGCTGACGCTTCACGCGCCGGCATACGAACTGACCGATGCGCAGAACACGGCCGCAAACGAGATCCGATCGGCGCTGGAGCGCGGCGCAGGCGACGTCCTGCTGCTGCACGGCGTGACCGGAAGCGGCAAAACGGAGGTCTACCTCAAAGCGATCGAGGACTGTCTGTCGGCAGGCAGGCAGGCGATCGTGCTCGTTCCGGAGATCTCGCTGACGCCGCAGACGGTCGGCAGATTCACCGGCCGGTTCGGCGATCGCATCGCGGTGCTGCACAGCCGGCTTTCCGCAGGCGAACGCTTCGACGAGTGGCGGCGAATCCGCTTCGGGATCGCGGACATCGTGATCGGCGCGCGAAGCGCCGTGTTCGCCCCGCTCGAACGGCTCGGCCTGATCATCATCGACGAAGAGCATGAATCCAGTTACCAGAGCGAATCGCAGCCGCGTTATCTTGCGGGAGAGGTCGCCGCAAAACGGGTGCGCATGCAGAACGGCGCGCTCGTGCTCGGCAGCGCGACGCCGTCCCTGATGAGCTATTCCCGGGCGCTTTCCGGGAAATACAGGCTTCTGACGCTGCCCGCGCGGATCGCCGGACGATCGCTTCCGACGGTCGAAGTGGTCAATATGCGCGACGAGCTGCTGATGGGAAACAACGGCATCTTCTCCGACCGGTTGACGGAGCGTCTGTCCGAGTGCCTGTCGAACGGGCAGCAGGCAATGCTGTTCATCAACCGGCGCGGGTACGCGACGTTCGTCAGCTGCCGCAATTGCGGATACGTCCTCAAATGCGATAACTGCGACATTTCGATGACGTACCATAAAACGGAGTCGCGCACACGCTGTCATTACTGCGGCGCCGTGAAGCCGCTGCCGAAGGAATGTCCGAACTGCAAAAAGCCGTTCATCAAACAATTCGGCATCGGGACCGAGCAGGTCGAGGAAACGGTGCATCGGCTCTTTCCGAGCGTTCGCACGCTGCGCATGGACACGGACACGATGCGCGAAAAGGGCAGCTATGAAAACCTGCTGTCCGCATTTCACCGCGGTGAAGCGCAGGTGCTGATCGGGACGCAGATGATCGCGAAGGGACACGATTTCCCGAACGTGACGCTCGTCGGCGTCGTGGCGGCGGATACGACCCTGAATCTGCCGGACTACCGCGCGCCGGAGCGAACGTTTCAGCTGCTGACGCAGGTCGCGGGCCGTGCGGGACGCGACAATCTTCCCGGACGCGTCGTGCTGCAGACGTACGAACCGAATCATCCGATCATCCGTTTCGCAAGGGAACAGGATTACGTCGGATTTTACCATTACGAGATCATGGAGCGCAAAAAGCTGCTCTATCCCCCCTTCTCTCTGTTCATCCGCATCGTTTTTGCCGATCGGGACGAACGCACGGCGGAACGCGCATGTCTCGACTGCGCAAAATCGCTCGAGTCGGAACTGCGCGCCGTTCTCGGCGAAGAAGGCCGTCAGGATCTTCTGCTGCTCGTTGCGGCGGAAGCGCCGATCGCGCGGATCTCGGGTTTTTCCCGATATCAGATCCTTGTGAAGCTGCTTCGCACAAAGCGGCTGCGCGACGCGATCGGAACGACGGCGGCGTTTCACGGAAGGCATCGTGAAGACTGTGCGGAGGTACAGATGGAAATCAACCCGCAGGAGATGTTTTGATATGAAAAACAATCATCGATATAAACCGTTATTCCTGCCCGCCCTGCACGGGGCGCGCAGATACTTTCTGGTCAGCGCGGTCGAGGTCATCCTCGACATCGTCGCGCTGTACTTCTCCGCGTTCGTTACGAGCTATATCCTCGATTACGTACTGCTTGGCAAGGAGCCTTCGATCCCGAAGGCGCTCTTTGCGTTCCTGAAATCGCTCGGACCCGTCTCGGTCAGTTACTGGGCCTGCGGTCTTGCGTTTTTCGTGCTGACGGCGTTCAGCGGCCTGTTCGGTTTTCTGCGCCGCAAAAACGTTGCGAAGGGCGCAGAGCACATGGCGAAGGTCATGCGCGACCGGCTTTACCGCAAGCTGAACGCGGTCCCCTATGATTATCATAAGCACGTATCGACCGGCGATCTCGTGCAGCGCTGCACCTCCGACGTGGAAACCATCCGGCGGTTCGTCGTCAACCAGCTGATGGAGATCGTGCGCGTCACGGTGATGTTCACGGTCGCCGCCGTCATGATGTTTTCGATCAGCTGGAAGATGACGCTGATCTCGATGGCGGTCATGCCGATCCTGACGGTGTCGAGCTTCCTGTATTTCCGCTTCGTGCGCAAATTCTTCACGGAGGTCGACGAAGCCGAGGGCGCGATGTCCACGACGATCCAGGAGAATCTCACCGGCGTGCGCGTGGTGCGCGCGTTCGGGCAGCAGCGCGCCGAATACGACAAGTTCACGGCGCAGAACGACGATTTCTCGAAGAAGAACATCCGGCTCATCGACCTGCTCGGCCTTTATTGGGGCACGACCGACGCGATCGGATATCTGCAGATCGCGCTTTCGCTCGTGTTCGGCATCCTCTTCTACGTCAAAACGGACGGCGCTTTCTCGCTCGGCAGCATTTATCTGTTCGTCGCGCTGACCGGGAGACTGACGTGGCCCGTGCGGCAGCTCGGCCGCGTGCTTGCCGAAATGGGCAAGGCTACAGTCTCCCTGGACCGTCTCAACGAGATCATGAACGCCGAGAACGAAACCGAGCCGGGCAAAGCGCTCACGGACTGCACGATGAAGGGCGACGTGACGTTCTCCCACGTTTCGTTCGGATATGATACGCCGAACGACGTGCTTGACGATATCACGTTCACGGCGAAAGCCGGCGAAACGATCGGCATTCTGGGAAGCACCGGAAGCGGCAAGAGCTCGCTCGTGCAGCTGCTGCAGCGGCTGTACTGCGTGACGGGCGGCGAGATCACGATCAACAGAACGCCGATCAACGACATCGACCACGCCATGCTTCGCAGAAACATCGCGATCGTTCTGCAGGAGCCGTTCCTGTATTCGAGAACGATCCGCGAAAACATCACGCTGACCTCGCCCGATGCGGACGAAGCGGAGATGTTCGAGGCCGCGCGGGAAGCGGCGGTGCACGACGTGATCGAGAAGTTCGCGGACGGGTACGATACGATCGTCGGCGAACGCGGCGTCACGCTGTCCGGCGGACAGCAGCAGCGCGTAGCCATTGCGCGCGCGCTGATGCAGAAAGCGCCGATCATGATCTTCGACGATTCCATGAGCGCGGTCGATACCGAGACCGACGCCAGGATCCGCGAAGCGCTGCGCCGTCATCACGGCGACGGCATTCTGTTCATCATCTCGCACCGCATCACGACGCTGTGCGAGGCGGACCGGATCCTCGTGCTCGACCACGGAAAGCTCGTTCAGCAGGGCACGCATGATGAACTGATCCGCGAAAGCGGGCTGTACCGCAGGATCGCCGTCATTCAGGATTTCCCGACGGAAGGAGGTGTTTGCGCGTGAGTTACGATACCGAGCTTGAATATGACAAAACCGAAAAAATGGATTCGAAGCTCTGGAAGCGGCTGTTCCGTTACGCGGTCCGGAAACCCGGACTGTTCTGGAAGGTCGTGATCTTCATGCTGATCACCTCTCTCATCGACGTGATCTATCCGGTCCTGACCGGAAACGCGATCACGAATTTCGTTCGTCCGGACGGCACGCCGACGACCGACGGCATCTGGCTGTTCTTCGGCGTGTATGCCGCCCTCGTGCTTCTGCAGGGCTTCTGCACGTTCCGCTTTATCAGCCGGACGGGTCGGCTCGAGACGTTCATCTCCTACACGATCCGCCAGGAAGCCTACCTGAAACTGCAGACGCTGTCCTTCTCGTTCTACGACAAGACGTCCGTCGGCTATCTGATGGCGCGTATGGTGAGCGACGTCTCGCGTCTTTCGGAAATGATCGCGTGGAGCATCACCGACTTTCTGTGGGCGTTCTTCTACATCTTCGCAAGCACCGTTACGATGCTGTATTTCAACTGGAAGCTGACGCTGATCGTTCTGGCGGTCATTCCGCCGCTTGCGATCGTCAGCCTGTATCTGCAGAGAAAGATCCTGCGCTATCAGCGCGTGTCCAGGAAACACAACTCGCGCATCACGAGTGCGTTCAACGAAGGCATCATGGGCGCGATGACCACCAAGACGCTCGTGCGCGAGGAGGAAAACGCGAAAGAGTTCGAGACGATCACGACAGATATGCGCAAGGCGAGCGTAAAGGCTTCCGTGCTGTCCGCGTCCTTCTTCCCCCTCGTCGTATCGCTCGGCGCAGTCGGAACGACGATGGCTCTGATCTTCGGCGGCGCGGGCGTCGGTGCGAATCTCGTACATAAGAGCACCTTCCTCGGTGAGATCGACGCCGGTAAGCTCGTGATGTTCATCACCTACGCGGCAAGCCTGTTCGATCCGATCCAGCAGCTTGCGGGCATCTTTGCGGATATGCAGAGCGCGCAGGCAAGCGCGGAGCGCGTGCTCGGTCTGCTCGACACGGAATCCGAAGTCAGGGATACGCCCGAAGCGGAGGAAAAGTATGGCACCTCGATGGATCCCAAGCGGGAAAACTGGGAACCGATCAACGGCGATATCGTGTTCGATCACGTGGACTTCTGCTATAAGGAATCCGAACCGCTGCTGCGCGATTTCAATCTGCATATCCATGCGGGCGAGACCGTTGCGCTCGTCGGCGAGACCGGCGCGGGAAAGAGCACGATCGTGAATCTTCTCTGCCGCTTCTACGAGCCGAAAAACGGGCGCATCCTGGTCGACGGCAAAGACTACCGCGAACGGTCGCAGCTCTGGCTGCAGTCGTCGCTCGGGTACGTTCTGCAGAGTCCGCATCTGTTCTCCGGAACGATCCGCGACAACATTCGCTTCGGCCGTCCGGACGCGGACGAGGAAAGCGTGAAACGCGCCGCGGCGCTGGTCCATGCTGACGAGTTCATCGAACGGCAGCCGAAGGGCTACGACACCGAGGTCGGCGAGGGCGGCGTACGGCTTTCGACCGGTCAGAAGCAGCTGATCTCGTTTGCGCGCGTCATTCTTGCCGATCCGCAGATCTTCGTGCTGGACGAAGCGACGAGCTCGATCGATACCGAGACCGAGCAGCTGATCCAGAACGCGATCACCGAGGTCCTCCGTCACCGCACGAGCGTCGTCGTCGCGCACCGTCTCTCGACGATCCGCAACGCCGACCGCATCCTGGTGATCCGCGACGGCGCGATCGTCGAAGAAGGCAACCACGAAACGCTGCTGGAAAAGGGCGGCTACTATCACGACCTCTACATGCACCAATACCAGGAGGACGCGATGCAGGAAGTGCTCAAATAAACCGATACGAAAAACCGGCCGGGACATCCCGACCGGTTTCTTTTTGCCGTTTGTTATCTGTACTTGACCTGTACGGAGCCGAAGTTGACGTCCGCGCGGATGATGATCGTCTGCGTCGCGTCCGGATCCGGATCGCCGGTGACGACAAACGCCGCAAACGACGTGTCGGAAGACTTCACGAGCCGTACGCTGCGCGGAAGCAGGATCGTGATGTTGCCGAAGCTTGCGTCGACCTTCAGCAGGCAGGAATCCGCAAAGGTGACGACCTGCGTGAGGTCGATCGTGTAGTCGCCGAAGCTCGAATCGACGGAACCGCCCGCAAGCACGTCGCGTTCGTAATTGACCGCGCCGTTGCCGAAGCTCATGTCGGCTTTCAGGTAGTTGTTTTCGTCCGAATACTCCATCCGGGTGCGTCCGGAGCGGTCACCGTACACGCCGTGTTTTTCCATGGCGCGGCGTCTGCGTCTGCAGAACAGCGTTCTGCCGAAGATGACGGTGAGCAGACCGACGATCGCAAAGACGAGAACGATCACGTACCACGGGACCGCGGGCAGCTTGCAGACGTTGTAGCCGAGCAAAACGCGGCGGACGAATTCATAGCCGCCGAACGCCATCATTGCGGAGCCGAACGCGATATGCTCCGGAACGGACGAGAGGCCGAGCGTGAACACGAGGATCGGCCAGACGTAGTTCCATCCCTTGAGCGTCAGATCGGAGGTCTCAATATAGGGAAATACGTTCGCCATGCTGTGCAGGATGAAGAACAGGCAGACGAGGATCGCGCCGATGCAGCAGGCGATCGTGGACCACTTGCCGTGGTGCTTGTTCCATTCAAAGTTGAAGCTTTCCTTCTTCTTTTCGTCCTTGGGCATTTCATCCTTATCCAGAATGATCACGTGCGGTTCGACCGGCTTGACGCCGAGAAGCTCGTCGACCGAGACGCCGAACAGATCCGCAAGCAGCGGAAGAAGCGTGATGTCCGGACAGCTGACGTCGTTTTCCCATTTACTGACCGCCTGCGCGGAGACGCCGACCTTCTCGGCGAGCTGTTCCTGGGTGAGTCCCTTTTCTTTTCTCAATGCGGCAATGCGCTTGCCGAGCGTTTCGTTTTTTTCCATGAAAGTTTCCTCCTTCTTTCGATGGCTGAAGCATATCAGATTCGTTCCGGTTGAACCATCGACCGTCGGTTGAATTTGCAAAAATTGCTCTACCCTGTCGGTTGAGTCGCTCCTTTTCGCTCTCTACGTTCGGTTGAATTGTGTCCGTTTGCTGTCCGAAGTCGGTTGAATCCGCTGTTTACAAGGATATTTTAGCGATTTTGTTTACAAAGGTCAATAAAAACTGTATAATATTATTTTGAAATGGAGGGTATTTATGGCTATACGCATCATTCGCACGAACGACGACCCGGTCCTGTACAAAACGTGCAAGGAAGTCCGCAAATTTGACGCGCGGCTTGCACAGCTGATCGACGATATGATCGAAACGATGAACGACGCCGACGGCGTCGGTCTTGCCGCGCCGCAGATCGGCGTGCTTCGCCGCGTTGCGGTGATCGACGTCGGCGACGGACCGGTCGAGCTCGTCAATCCCGTGATCCTTGAATCGTCCGGCGAGCAGGGCGGCATGGAAGGCTGTCTCTCCTTCCCCGGCGAGAGCGGATACGTCGTGCGGCCGAACCGTGTCAAGGTCGAAGCGTACGACCGGCACGGCGATCTGTACGAATACGAGGGCGAAGGTCTGTTTGCAAGAGCCGTTTTCCACGAGACCGATCATCTGGACGGAAAGGTTTATCTGCGGCTCGTGACCGAACCGCCGAAGGATTTCAAGGAGTAACGCATGCGCATCGCTTTTCTCGGTACCCCGGAATTCGCGCTTCCCTCCCTCCGCGCGCTCATCGACCGCGGCGATACGCTTGCGGTCTTTACGCAGCCGGACCGGCCCGTCGGGCGAAAGGCGATCCTGACGCCTCCGCCGGTGAAGGTCCTTGCCGAAGCACACGGGATCCCGGTCTTTCAGTTTGATCGGATCCGCTCCGCCGAAGGCCGCGAGGCGCTCGAATCGTTTGCGCCGGATCTGATGGTCACCGCGGCGTTCGGGCAGATTCTGTCCGCAAAGAATCTTGCGATCCCGCGTCTCGGGACGATCAATGTCCACGGATCGCTGCTTCCGAAATACCGCGGCGCGTCGCCGATTCAGAGCGCGATCATTGCAGGCGAAACGGAAACGGGCGTTACGACGATGATGACGGACGTCGGCATGGATACCGGCGATATGCTGCTGAAGGCGGCGACGCCGATCGATCCGGACGAAACGTATGAACAGCTCTCCGAGCGGCTTGCCGTGATCGGTGCGGATCTGCTTCTGAAGACGCTTGAGCAGCTGGAAAACGGCACGCTCACGAGAACGCCGCAGGATCCCGAGGCTGCAACGGTGTGCCATATGCTGACGAAAGAAGACGGGCGGATCGATCCGAACCGTCCGGCGAAGCGGATTCACGACCTCGTCCGCGGCACGAATCCGTGGCCGTGCGCGTATGCGATGCTGGACGGATCGCCGCTGAAAGTATTTGAAACGCGTTTGACGGACGCGACCTTCTCCGACGTGCCGGGAACGCTGCGCGAACGCGGCGGAAAGCTTTTCCTTTGCTGCGAAGACGGCGCGCTCGAGATCGTTTCGCTGCAGGCGAGCGGGAAAAAGCGCATGGAAGCAGGCGCGTTCCTTCGCGGCTGTACTCTCGACGGGAAGATCCTATGCTGAACGTTCGCCGCGCCGCGCTGGAAACGCTGATCCGAATCCTGGAGGACGGCGCATATACGAATCTCGCGCTGAAGGAAGCGGCCGCATCCATGCCCGAAAAGGACGTGCCGTTTCTGTACGCGCTCGTGAACGAAGCGGTCCTGCGCTGTTCCTATGCCGACTACGTGCTCGCGCACTATTGCAGGCGTCAGAAGCGCGCGGTCCGCAATCTGCTTCGGATGTCGTTTGCGGAGCTGATGTTTATGAACACGCCGGCGCATGCGGTCGTCAACGAATCCGTCAAGCTTTGCCGCGAGATCGGAAAGGAAGACAGCTCGCGGCTCGTCAATGCGGTCCTGCGAAGGATCGACCGCGAACGCGGCACACTGCCTCCGCTGCCGGAGGAACCGGAAAAGCGGCTTGCGATCCGGTACGGGTTCCCGGAATTTCTCGTTTCGGAGTGGATCTCGTCGTTCGGCGCCGCGGAAGCGGAAGCGATCCTTGCCGCGCCGCCCGTCGGAACGGTCGTTCGCGCGCAGTATCCGTATACGACGGAACAGCTCCGCGCAGCGCTGCCCGTCGCTTCGGTCCCCTGCCGTCTCGATCCGAACGGGCTTCTGCTCTCCGAAGGCTTTGATTTTCAGAACGATCCGCTGTTTGCGGACGGCAGGTATACGGTGCAGAGCGAAGGCGCGATGCTGATCTGCCGCGCGCTCGGGGACGTCGGAGGCAAGTCTGTTCTGGACGCGTGCGCCGCACCCGGCGGCAAGACCGCGTACCTTGCGTCGCTTTCCGGAAATACCGCGAAGCTGACGGCATGGGAACTGCATCCGCACCGAAAGGATCTGATGGACGCCGCATTCCGGAGACTTCACGTGAACGCGACGACCGCCTGCAGGGACGCTTCGGTTTTCGACCCCGCCTGTGCGGACGCGTTTGACGCCGTACTGATCGACGCGCCGTGCAGCGGATTCGGTCTGTTGGCCGACAAACCCGACGTGCGGCTGCATAAATCGAAAGAGACCGTCGAAGCGCTCGCCGAAACGCAGCGCGCGATCCTCTCGGCATGCGCGCAATACGTTCGCAAGGGCGGCGTGCTCGTCTATGCGACCTGCACGATCTCAAAACGCGAAAACGAAGCGCAGATCCGCACGTTTCTGGATGTGCATCCGGACTATGCCCCGGAAGAAGAACGGCAGTTGCTGCCGAGCCGCGACGGGACGGACGGTTTTTACTACGCAAGACTCAGGAGGCTTTGACCGATGTACTGGATGGACATGACCGAACAGGAGATCGCCGATGCAGTCGGCGCGTTCGGCGTGCCGAAATTCCGCGTCGGGCAGGTCAAGGAATGGCTCAGAAAAGGCGTTCGGCCGAAGGACATGACCAATCTGCCAAAGGATCTGCGCGAGAAGCTTGAGACGATCCCGTTCGGCGGGGCCGTGATCTATGAAAAGCGCGTATCCCCCAAGGACGGCACGGTCAAGTACCTCTTTGAGCTGGAGGACGGAAACCTTGTCGAAGGCGTTCTGATGCGGTATTCCTACGGAAACACGGTCTGCCTCTCCACGCAGGTCGGCTGCAATATGGGCTGTAAATTCTGCGCGAGCACGCTCGAAGGCTGCGTGCGTTCGCTGCGTCCGGGCGAGATGCTCTCGTTCCTCGCGGAGATCGAACGCGACGAGCCGCCCGCCGACGGAAAGCCGCGTACCGTCACGAACATCGTTCTGATGGGAAGCGGCGAGCCCCTGGACAATTACGACAACGTCGTGACGTTTCTCAACCGCGTGACGAGCGAGGACGGACCGAACATCAGTGCGCGCAACATTTCGCTCTCGACCTGCGGGATCGTTCCGAAGATCTGCCGGCTGATCGAAGACGCGCCGCACGTGACGCTCTCGATCTCGCTGCACGCGCACGACAACAAAGTCCGCAGCGAGCTGATGCCGATCAACAAGGTCTACCCGATCGAGCAGGTCCTTGAGGCGGCGAAGGCGTACGCGGACAGGACCGGCAGGCGCGTTGTGTTTGAATACGCGCTGATCGGCGGAACGAACGATTCCGAAGCCGACGCGAACGCGCTCGCGGATCTGCTGAAAGGTCTGCTCTGCCACGTGAACCTGATCCCGCTGAATCCGGTCAGGGAACGCGGTCTGAACGGCGTCACGCGGCAGCACGCGCACCGGTTCCGCGAATGGCTGGAACAGCGCCGCATCTCCGCCACGGTTCGACGCGAGATGGGAACGGATATCGAAGGCGCCTGCGGGCAATTACGAAGGAGGGTACTCGATGAGATTCACGGGTAAAACGGAAACCGGATTACGGCCGCAAAACGAGGATACCTATATGCTTCTCCGCACGGAGGCGTTCGACGCAGTCGCCGTAGCCGACGGAATGGGCGGTCACCGCGCCGGCGAAGTCGCGAGCCGTACGGCTGTGGAAGCCGCGGAGCGCGTTCTTTCCTCCGGCGGGGACAACCGGGAATCCCTGCTGTTTGAAGCGTTCAAGGCCGCGAACGAAGCGGTCCGCGTTCTCGCGTCGTCCGACGACTCCATGTACGGCATGGGCTGTACGTTGGTCGCCGCCGCGTTCGACGAAACGACGTTTATTGCCGCCAACGTCGGCGATTCCCGCCTGTATTGCTTTGACGGAGAAACGCTGAAGCAGGTCACGCACGATCATTCGTTCGTCGCCGAGCTTGTCCGCCGCGGCGCGATCACGCCCGAGGAGGCGAAAACTCATCCGCGGCGCAATCTGATTACGCGCGCGATCGGCGCGGAAATGCGGGTCTCTGTCGACGTGTTCTCCTGTGAATGGAAAAAAGGCGATATGCTGCTGCTTTGCTCCGACGGACTCTGCGGCGTTCTCTCCGACGAGGAGATGGCGGAGCATCTGCGCGGATGCGAAGACCTTGACGCAGCATGCAGCGAACTGATCGCCCACGCGCTTACATGCGGAAGCCGCGACAACATCACCGTTGTACTGGTGAAGAACGACGGAGGCGACGCATGATCGGTACGATTCTCGATCGCAAATACCGCATTACGGAGCTGATCGGCACGGGCGGCATGGCGCAGGTCTACAAGGCGGTCAATATGAGCAACCGCCGCACCGTCGCAGTCAAGATGCTGAAGGAGGAATATAAAAACGACGCGGAATTCCTTCGCCGGTTCTCGCGCGAAGCGAACGCGATCCTGACGCTGTCGCATGAAAACATCGTGCGCGCGTTCGACGCCGGGACGCACGACGGACTGCCGTATCTCGTGATGGAATACGTCGAAGGCCGCACGCTGAAGGATCTGATCGCGGCGAACGGCTCTCTGCCCGTCCGAACCGCGATCGGCATCACCTGTCAGATCCTCGACGCGCTTTCCGCCGCTCACGCGCACGGGATCATCCACCGCGACGTCAAGCCGCAGAACGTGATCGTGACCGACAAAGGCCGCGTCAAGCTCGCCGACTTCGGCATCGCGCGGGAAGCAAAGGCTTCTACCGTAACGTTTTCCGGGCAAAAGGTGCTCGGTTCCGTACACTATATCTCCCCCGAACAGGCGAAGGGAACGCTTGCGACCGAACAGAGCGACCTGTACTCCGTGGGCGTATGTCTTTATGAAATGCTTACCGGGACCGTTCCGTTCGAAGCGGATTCCACGGTGACCGTCGCGCTGATGCATCTGCAGGACAAACCCGTCCCGCCGATCGAAAAGCGGCAGGATCTTCCCCCGTCCCTGAACGATATCGTTCTGAAGGCGCTTGAGAAAGAACCGGAGGCGCGTTATCAGACCGCGCGGTCCATGCGCTCCGATCTCGTTCGGTCGCTTTCCGATCCGAACGGAACGTTCGTGAATGAACCGGAGGACAAAAAACAGAAAACCGCAAGAAAGCGGCCTTCCGTTTACGTTCTGATCGCGACGTGCGTGTTTTTGCCGATCCTGCTTATCGGCGTCATCGTTCTGATCTACGCAAATTCCTGCCACACCTCCGTACCGGAGCCGGCAGACCCCGATGAAACGGATTACGTTCCGATCACGGCAAGCGTTCCGCCCGATGCGACCGAAGCGCCGACCGCGGTGCCGGAAGAGACGCGTCTTCTGCCCGACGTGACCGGACTTCGGATGGACGATGCGCTGTACGTTTTATATGCGGACAACGGGTTCACCGAGCTGTCCGTGCAGTTCACCGATACCGCGTCGAGCTATACGCAGAGCAATACGGTCGTCACGGTCATCCTCGATCCGTACGGCGAAGAGGAAGAGATCCGCGGCGAAACGCTCTGCAGTTCCACGACGCCGATCCGGCTGATCGTGTACCGGAAACAGCAGGGCACGTATAAGGCGGACGTATCGTTCACGTTCACGCTTCCGGACGCGGGCGAATCGCTCGTGGAGATCGCCTGCGACGAAACGAACTACGACAACATTCCCTACCGCCTGATCCTGCATTCACGCACGCGGCTGTCGGAGAACGTTGAAATCAGCGAAACCGTGACCGTCTACGGATACAACGAAGCGACGAGAAGGCTGTATCTGCTGGTCAACGGCGAGCAGGTCTCTTCCCCGCAGTCCGTCACCTTTACAAAATGATGGAGTACGGATTGCTGTTAAAGGGCGTCGGCAGTTTTTACGAGGTGCTGACGGATGCGGGCGACACCGTCACCTGCAAGGCGCGCGGCGCGTTCCGGCGCGAAGGACTCGTGCCGACGGTCGGAGACCGTGTCGGGATCGAGCGGCAGGAACGCGGATACGCGCAGCTTGCGACGATCCTGCCGCGAAAGAACGTTCTGATCCGGCCGGCCGTCGCAAACGTCGACCAGCTGATGATCGTCGTATCCGCCTCCGTTCCTCCGCCGGACTGGATGCTTCTGGACCGTTTGATCATCGCCGCGGAGTATCTGGGCATCGAGCCGATCCCCGTGCTGAACAAGGTCGACACGGCGGACGCTTCGATCCGGAATGCGTTTCTGAATGATTACAAGGCGTTCGACACCCTGACGGTCAGCGCCGAAACCGGCGAAGGGATCAACCGGCTGAACGCGCGGCTTGCCGGAAAGGTGACCTGCTTTGCCGGGCAGTCCGCAGTCGGGAAATCGTCGATCCTGAACCGTCTGCTGCCCGACCTGCATCTGGAAACCGGCGGCCTTTCCCGAAAGACGGACCGCGGGCGGCATACGACGCGGCATGCGGAGCTGTGGCCGTATCTGGGCGGCGCCGTTCTCGATACGCCGGGGTTCTCCCTGTTTGAGACCGAGTGTCTCGAGCAGGAACAGCTTGACGCCTGCTATCCGGAGTTCCGGAAGGCGTCGCCGTGCCGGTTCCCCGGATGTATGCACGTGACCGAACCGGACTGCGGTGTGAAACCGCTGATCGATACCGGCGATCTGCCCGCCGCCCGTTACGAGCGGTACGTCGAGATCGCAAAAGACTGTCAAATGAGGAGGAAACACCGTTATGATTAAAATTGCTCCGTCGATCCTTTCCGCCGACTTTGCCGCAATGGGAAAAGCCGTCGCAATGCTGAAAGAACAGGGCGCCGACTGGGTGCATTTTGACGTGATGGACGGCAATTTCGTGCCCAACATCACCTTCGGCCCCGGGATGTGCAAGGCGATCCGCGCATATACGGATCTGCCGATCGACGTTCATCTGATGGTCGAGCATCCGTCCGACTGGATCGAACCGTTCAAGAACGCCGGCGCGGACGTGCTGACGATCCACGTGGAATCCTCCGAGCGTCACCTGCACCGTGCGCTGCAGGCGATCCATGCCGCGGGCATGAAGGCAGGCGTCGTTCTGAATCCCGCGACGCCGATCTGTACCTGCACGCATCTGCTGGCCGACTGCGACCTCGTGCTTTTGATGAGCGTCAATCCCGGCTTCGGCGGACAATCGTTCATTCCGGAAACGCTCAGCAAGATCCGCGCGCTGCGCGCCGAAATCGACGCGCGCGGCTTGTCCACGCTGATCGAGATCGACGGCGGCGTCAATCCCGAGACCGCAAAGCAGTGCATCGAGGCGGGCGCGGATATTCTTGTCGCAGGAAGCGCCGTATTCAAAGCGAACAATCCCGCAGATATGATCCGATCCCTGCGCGGATGACCGAAACCGAAAAAACAGACGCGTTTTGCGCGTCTGTTTTTTTGATGTTTCAGGATGCCTCCGTCTCCGGGAAGCGGATGCCCCAGATCCGGTACGGATGCAGCTTCCGTTTTCTGACGTGATCGAGAAACGCGCCGAGCGTCATGGACATCGGCGTTTTGAACTCGTTATAAAACGTATACGCGCCTGCCCGGTTGCGGATGCCGGTCACGTAATGCGCGCCGAAAAAGTGCCAGTACAGAACGATGACCGCGTCGAACAGTTCCGCGCTGTGCGCATCCCTGACGCGGATACGAGTCACGTCGAATCGTTTTCTGCGAAGGTTTTTTGCGATCGTCGAAGGACGCGTGCCCAGCAAACCGAACAGATTCGTCTTGATCGGCTTGCGCGCGGAATAGAATTCTTCAAACCGAATATCCGGATCCGCGGCCCGCTCCACGTTATAGAGGGCAATCATGCCGCATCCGTTTTTCGCGATCGTACCGAACCGTCCGAATCTTCGTTCGGAAAAGCGCGGATCGTGCTGTGTGTTCAGGATCCCGTAATCTGTCGTTTCTTTCATCGTTTCCGACCTCTCATCCGTTGATCTCGGCGTAACGCTCCCAATCGGGATCCGGATTCACGGTGTAGACCCCGTTGGTCCGATCCATCCATCCCATCGCGACAAATCCTCTCCGGACCGTGCAGTAATCCGTGTGGACGGCGGAGATGATCGCGTTGACTTCCTTTTCCGTATAGGTGCGCCCCGGCGTGAACCGTGCGAAGATCTCCCGGAAAACGATCACGCGCTTTTTCAGCTGCGCGGGAAGCTGTTCGCATACGCCGTTCGGCATAAATGACTTCAACACCTTGCGGCGATACTGTTCCTCACGGAGCCGTTCAACCGTTTCTCCCCCGTCGCCCGGCAGAACGATCTGTTCGAGCGAATGCGAGAAAATATCGCGTCTGAGCGAATAGATCGTGTAATACTGCTCGCGGCGCGCATCGACAAGACCCGCTTGCTGAAGCTTTTTCATATGGAACGAAACGGTCGCCGGCGTGAGCCCCAGCCGTTCGGCAAGCAGTTCCACGTACAGATCCTTCTCGAACAGCGCTCTTACGATCCTGAGCCGCGTGTCGTCCGCAAGCGTTTTCAGCAGAATCAGGGCATTATTCTCCATCCCGCTCCGCCTCCGTCAGCGCGTCGAGCGCAAACTGCACCGTGATCGCCTTTTGTTCGGCACGGTCCGATTCGTCGTAATCGCCGAGCCTGCGCTGCTTCTCCGCTTCCGAGGAAAACGATTCGATCAGCGTGATCAGCGCGTCCGGACGCATGCCGTTATGCTGGACGCGGCCGAGCGCCTTCAGCATGTCGCCGAGCATGCTCGCCTTCATCAGATGGATCGACTGCGCTCTCGCGTCGCCGGCCTCCCGCGCGAATTCCGCGAGGGTCTTCTCGCGAAGCGCCTCCGCGTCGAGTTTGCTGTTGTATGCTTCCAAAACCGTCAAAACAGACACCTCATTTCATTTCGATACTTATCGAAATCATTTTAGCATCTGTTTTGATAAATGTCAATATGGATTTAGTTGAAATCGACGATGACTTCGTTGAATTTCTTGTCCTTGCCGTAGTTCACCGCCCAGGGAGAACTGTTCCAGCCGGAACCGGTCGGCGCGAACGGGACCGTGAAATTCTTGACCTTGGTGTAGTTGAACTCTTTCGCGACGAGGATCGCCAGCTCCTGGACCTGCTTGAGTTTCAGAAGATAATCCTGCGATACGGAGTTCAGAGAGTTGCTGCTGCCGTTGCGCGCTTTCTTCGCTTCCTTATCCGCTTCTTTCTTGATCTTCTCAAGCTCCTGGATCGCTTCTTTGTATTCTTCGAACAGTTCTCTCTGTTCCGGCGTATACTTCCGGACGCCGTCCTGATCGAATAGGACGGAGCACCGCGTCACGCCGCAGGCAACGGCTGCCGTCTCTCCCTCGTCCGAGGGCTCGGGCGTCGGATCCGGCGTAGGCGGCTCGGTCGGCGGCTCCGTCGGCGGTTCCGTCGGTTCCTCGGTCGGCTCCTGGGTCGGCGTTTCGGTCGGCTTTTCCGTCGGCTTCTCCGTCGGCTTATCGGTCGGCGTCGGCGGAGGCGTCGAGGGCTTTGTGCTCGGCGTTGCCGAAGGCTTCGACGTCGGCGCAGTCGGGCTGGGCGTCGGCGACGCGGTCGGACTCGGCGACGGGGTAAATTCGGGAAGCAGATCGTCTTCGTCGATCAGCTTCTGAACGTACTTCGTCAACGGATCGATCAGCTCGCGATAGTGATCATAGAGCATGTCGCACCAACGGTAGCGGCCGTATTTCAGCGTATACTGATGATACTGCTTCGTCTTGACGCCGTAGACCTTTTCGATCACGTCCACGCGGTTCTTCTGATCGGTAAAGCAGAAATTCCACTGGAAGAGCGACGTCGTGGCGCCGCTCATGGAATACATGCCGATGTTGTTCGCGTCGAGATTGTAGGCGAATACGGCAAGCGCCGCGGTCTGTGCCGGCGTGCAGTTCGTGAACAGATCGCCGTCGAACGTTTCGATGATCTCGGGGATCTTCGTGATCAGGCGATCGACCTGCATCTGACGAAACATCGCGACCAGCATCCGCTTCTGGCGGTTGACGCGGTTCGCATCGCCCGTTTCGCTGGACGGAAGACCGTTTACGCCCTTGCGGACGCGGCAGTAATCCAGGAAGCCCTGTCCGTTTACGTGCTGCAGACCCTTTTCATACGAACGGCCCTGGATCTTGAAGCTGATGTCCATGTCGTACTCCAGACCGCCGCACAGATCGACGAGATCCTTCAGGGAGGTCATCGTGACCGCGTAGTAATAATCGACCTTGATCCCGCCGAGCATCCACTCCGCCGCGTCACAGACTTTTTCAAGGCCCTTCGGATTGAAGCTGCCGTCCTTGTTGTAAAGACCGCCGCCGCAGTTCAGGGAAGCGTTCAGTTTATAGATCCCCTTTACGTCGGGAATGCTCGCATACGTGTCGCGCGGAAGCGAGATCAGGTCGGCGCGGTTCTCGTCGAAATTGATCGCAAGGACCATCATGACGTCCGAATGCCATTCTTTTTTGCCGTGCCAGGTCTCTCGTTCCGTAGAATAGTCGACGCCGACCAGAAGGATATTGACGATATCCTTCATCATTGCCGTGTCTGCCTGCTCGACCAGCTCCTGATACGGATCGACCGGCGGTTCGGTCGGCTGAACCTCCGGCGTTTCCGCAGCGGGATCCGCCGACGCCGGCGCGGTTTGTCCGGGATCGTCCGTCGTGATAATGATGCCGTTCGGATCGGGCGTAACGATCGGATCCTCGCCGGTTTGCGCATCCTGAGGCGTGCTGCCGCCGCAGGAGCCTCCGTTCCGGAACGCGGAACTCGTGCCGAGGCTTCCGATCACGATCGCGATCACGACGCCGAGGATCACGACGCCCGCCGCAATTGATGACAGAAGAATAATCTTCTTTTTCTTATCCATTACACAAAATCCTTTCAGGACTTTTTACGGTTTCATTCTACTATCATTTCCGCAAAAATTCCACGATAAAACGGAATCGTTACGAACATTTTACAAAAACAACGCATTTATCAGGTATACTTGGTACGGAACAAAAAGGTTGCAAAACCGTTTTTCCGGCCGGAGAAAATAATCCTTTCCTTTCCGGATACAGATGTGGTATACTGTATACTAGTGAAGTATGGAGGTCAACGCATGATCGTTGTGATTCCCGCGTACGAACCGGACGAGAAACTGCTCGGCGTACTGAAGGATTTTAGCGAACAAACCGTTTTCCCGATCGTCGTTGTGAACGACGGCAGCAGCGAAGCATGCCGTCCTGTTTTTGACGCCGCGCGTTCCTTTGAACGGGTGATGCTTTTGGAGCACGAGGTCAACAAAGGAAAAGGCGCCGCCATGAAAACGGCGTTTGCATATATTCGCGATCACTTCCCCGCCGACGAGTCCGTCATGACCGTCGACGCGGACGGACAGCACCTCGTTTCGGACGCGGTCCGCGTTGCCGAAACGCTTTCGAAAAATCCGAACGCACTCGTGATGGGATCGCGCCGGTTTACCGGAAACGTGCCGTTCAAAAGCCGCGCCGGCAATGCGATCACACGCACCGTTTTCCGATTCTGCACCGGCGTCCGCGTTTACGACACGCAGACCGGTCTGCGCGCGTTCTCCGCGGCGAGGATCCCCGAAATGCTCGTGCTCAAGGGCGATCGCTACGAATATGAGATCAATCAGCTGATCTATTGCACGAAGCACAACATTGAGATCGTCGAGGAATGGATCGACACCGTATATATCGAAGAAAACCGGTCTTCGCATTTTCATGCTGTCAAGGACTCGTTCCGGATCTATAAGGTCCTGCTGCTCGGCACGTCGTTTATCCGGTTCGTCGCCTCGTCGTTCTTCTGTTTCCTGATCGACTATCTGCTGTTCCTGATGTTCCGCGGACTGTTCCCCGATCTGCTGTTCGGGGATGCCATCCGCAGTTCGGTCGAGACGGCGTCCGATTCGTTCTCGTCGATCATGTCCGCGATCAGACCGTATCTGACGACGATCATCATCCTCAGTACCGTTTGCGCGCGTGCGGTCTCGTCGACCTGCAATTATCTTCTGAACCGGCATTTCGTTTTCGGCGCGCGGAACACGTCGCTGAGCTTCGCCAAATACGTGCTTCTCGTCGTGATCATGCTGTGCCTGCAGGCCGGCCTGACCGCCGGCGCCGCCTCGATCGGATTCAACGACCGGGTGTTCTACGTGATCGTTCAGATCATTCTGTACCCCGTTTCGTTCCTGCTTCAGCGGGCGATCGTCTTTAAGCGCAAAGAGAATCCAGAATCCAACCCCGGAGAATGACTATGAAAGAACAATCCTCGCGTATTCCGCAAAAGCTGCAGCGCGTGCTGCATGGGATCGCATCGGTCGTGCTGAACCTTGCGATCGTTTTATCGGCAGTCTATATTCTGTATCACATACTGGATCATTTCAATCCGATGCTTTCCTTTATCGAAGGCACGGATCTGCCGATCATACCCGCCCTGTCCACGCTGATCCCGGTGCTGTTCGTGATCGCAGTGCTTCTGTACGACCTGCTGTTCCTGGACGGCGCGTTCCAAAAACGGCGCTTTTCCGCCGGACGGCTGTGGCTGACCATTCTCATCGATTTTATCCTGTTTGCCGCGATTTCGGTGATCATCGTCGTGCACAGCTGCAACATTCTCGTTCGCTGCGGTCTTGCCGAAAGCGATTGGATCGAGGAATCCCTTGCGCCCGTGCCGACCGCCGTGGAAACGGTCGTTCCCGCAAGCGAAGATCCCGTCGTCGTTGTTCCTACGGAAAACCCTTCCGCCCTGCCTGACGCGACGCCCGCCGCCGGCTCGAGCGAAACGCCGCAGGCCGCGACGACCGCGCCGGCAGATACGCCGACGCCGACGCCGTGGACCGGACTTGTCAGCGAAGCGTACGCATACAAGTTTTCGGACGAGCCCGAGGTGCAGGTGTTCGATCGCTCGAACGTTGTGGAAACGCTTCCCGACGGTACGGTCAAATCGCTGATCTATCGCTATTCCGGAAAGATGACGGCGATCGACATTTACCACTTCAGCAAAGGCAAAGAGGAGTATCAGGTTGCCGATATCTACGTCCGCGATATCCGCTGCTTCGTTACCGCGTATGAAGCGGACTCCGGCAAGCAGACAAACACGCCCGGATACTATGATTCGATCCACGCGCTCGTTGCCATAAACGGAGACAACTTCGCCGCCGGGAAACTGAAAGACGGTCTGATCGTTCGTAACGGGCAGAAAATGACCCGCAAGAGTCAGAACTACCATGTGTTCACCGCCGATCCCTGCTTCCTGTTCACGGACGGTACGATGAAGACCTTCGACTATAAGAAGGACAAGATCGACTCCGACGCGCTGTTAAGCGGATCCCCCGCCGTCTATCAGGCGTTCTATTTCGGACCGAGTCTGCTGAATGCGAACGGTACGAAAAAGGATTCGTTTAATTCCACGCTCCGCTCCGCGAATCCGCGTACGGTCCTCGGCTACTATGAACCCGGGCACTATGCGTTTGTCGTCGTGCTCGGCGACCGGCACACGTACGATTACAACGGCAAAGACTGCGGCAAACAGAGCGCCGCAGGCATGTCGCTGCCGGAGCTTTCCGCACTTTGCGAGAGTCTCGGTATGAAAGCGGCTTATAACCTGGACGGCGGCGGATCCTCGAGCATGTGCTGGAACAAGACCGTCTTCGGTCACAACGACCGTCATCACAGCGATATCCTCGCGATCATCGAACCGTAAGGAGGCAACCATGAGAAAATCCACCCGCGTTATTACCCTGATCCTCGCGCATGCCGGACTTCTTGCGGCGCTCGCGTATCTCGTCCTGCTCGTGATCTCACAGTTTCTGCCTTCCGTCGGCGAATTCGCAAGAAGCAACTTCTTCCTGTTTGACTACGGCTACCTGATCATTCCGATCCTGTGCCTGCTTTCCGGCATCTTTCTGCAGATCTCCGCATCGCAGCCGGGAAAACAGCGCTCTCATAAGCAATCATAATGGAGGGTAATGAAATGAATCGATCCGACCTCGATCGCACCAACGCGCTGCTTGATTTCATCGAGCGTTCCCCTGTCAGCTTCGCCGCGGTCCGCGAAGCGGAATCCATGCTGGAGCAGAACGGTTTCCGGCGTCTTTCGTTCACGGATCCGTGGACGCTTCTGCCGAACGGGAAATACTACGTCACGCGGAACGGTTCCTCGCTGATCGCGTTCACGGTGCCTGCAGACGCGCATCCCGGATTCATGATCGCCGCGAGCCACAGCGACTCCCCCGCCTTCAAGCTCAAGACGGACTGTGAAGTCGTTGCGGTCGATCGGTACCTGAAGCTGAACACCGAGGGCTACGGCGGAATGATCGTTTCCAGCTGGTTCGACCGTCCGCTTTCGCTGGCAGGACGCGCGATCGTGAAGAACGGCTCTGCGTTTGAAACGCGCGTCGTCACGTTTGACCGCGATCTTTGCATCATTCCGAACGTCTGCATTCACTTCAACCGGGAGATCAACAACGGATACAAATACAACAAAGCGGTCGACACCCTGCCGCTTCTCTGCAATTCCACCGAGAAGGGCGTTGTGAAAACGCTGGTCGCGGAAGCGCTCGGCGTGGATGCGGACGCGATCGTTTCGATGGATCTGTTCGTGATCAACCGCACGCGCGGTTCCGTGTTCGGCGCAGACGACGCGTTCTTCTGTGCGCCGCGCATCGACGATCTGCAGTGCGCGTATACGACGCTTGCCGCGCTTCTGGAATCGGAAGCGCCGAAGGCGATCCCGGTCTACGCGTTGTTCGACAACGAAGAGGTCGGAAGCGAAACGAAGCAGGGCGCCGCAAGCACGCTGCTGTTCGACACGCTGACGCGGATCGCGGCGCATTACGGAAAGACGCTTTCCGAAATGCTTCCCGCCTCGCTGATGCTTTCCTGCGACAACGGGCATGCGCTGCACCCGAACCATCCGGAGCTTTCCGATGCGAAGAATGCGCCGCATCTGAACGGCGGCGTCGTGATCAAGCATAACGCCAATCAGCGCTATGCGACCGACGCGCTTTCCGAAGCGCTGTTCGCGGAGATCTGCCTGCGCGCGGACGTTCCGGTCCAGCATTTTGCAAACCGCAGCGACATTGCGGGCGGCGGCACGCTCGGCAGCATCAGCAATACGCGCGTTTCCCTGAAGACCGTCGATATCGGACTTGCGCAATTTGCGATGCACTCCGCGGTCGAGACCGGCGGCGTCAAGGATACGGACTATATGGTCCGCGCGGTCAAGGCGTTTTACGAGAGCGCGCTTGCCATCCATGAAACCGGCGCTCTTGAATTGAACTGATTGAAATACCGAAAAAGGACTGTCGAGCGACAGTCCTTTTTATTATTTTGCTTTCAGGTACGTGCGGATCGCAAACAGCTTCAGCCGCTTCGGAAGCACGCCGTACAGCCGCAGCAGCGGATTCCGGTTCAGCGAATACGAAAAGCGCGGGCGTTTATTTGCGAGGATCGCCTGGATCTTACGCGCAACGCGCTCCGGAGAGACGGCCTTTGCCTCGACGCGCTGCGTAACGCGCAGGAACTTCGCCGCGACGCCGGGATAGAGCTTCGTGCGTTCCGTAAACGACTTGATCCGGCTGACTGAATTGTCAAGCAGGCCGGTCTCTACGGCGCCCGGACGGAGCGTCGAAACGCGCATGCCGAGCATCTGCAGTTCCATGGCAAGCGAGAACGCATACCGGTCGAGCGTCGATTTCGTGATCCCGTACAGACCCGTAAACGGCAGCGGATCGAGATCCGCCAGTTCGCTCGTGACGAGCACGACGCGCGCGTTGCGCTTCAGAAGCGGAAGAAACGCTCGGATCGTACGATATGCGCCGAAAACGTTAACGTCAAAGATCCGCTGCATACGCGCATCGTCGATCTCAACCAGCGAATCCGCATCGTAGATCCCCGCCGCGTAGACGACGGCGTCGATCGCATCGACCGAGCCTTTCGCTGCGGCAAACGCCGATTCGATCTGCTCCGGCTGCGTGAGATCGGCAAAAAGCGGCGTCACGCCTTCCGGCATTGCCGCGCCGGGGCGATCGAGCCCGAGGACGCGGTCGCCGTTGTTCAGAAACGTACGGGCGCAGGCAGAGCCCATTCCCCCGCCTGCGCCGATCAGCAATATCGTTTTCATTACTGCTTTGCCGCTTTCAGAAGCGCTTCCCATTCTTTGACGATCGATCGATCGTCGAAGTAGTTGATCCGCATCGCGGCGCGGACGCGCGCGAGCGTTTCGTTCGTGATCTCGACCGCTTTCTTTGTGCCCGCAACGAGAATGTCGTATACGGAATCGATGTCCGCTTCCCACTTTGCGCGCGCTGCGCGGATCGGAGTGAGCTCCTCTTCAAGGACGTTGATCAGGAACTTTTTGCACGTGCCGTCGCCTAAGCCGCCGCGCATATAGTGCGCCTTCATTTCGTCGAGATTCGCGTACTCCGGCAGAAACTCCGCAAAGTGCGCGTCGGTCGAAAACGCATCGAGATACGTGAACACGACGTTGCCTTCGATGTGACCGGGATCCTCGATGCGAAGATGCTGCGGATCGGTAAACATCTTGCCGTTGACCTGCTTTTTGACGGTCTTCGAATCGTCGGACAGGTAGATGCAGTTGCCGAGCGACTTCGACATCTTGGCCTTGCCGTCGATGCCGGGAAGTCTGCGCTGCGTCTTATTCTCGGGGATCATCGCCTTCGGCAGCACGAGCGTATCGCCGTAAATCTTGTTGAACTTCTCGACGATCTCACGCGTCTGCTCGATCATCGGCAGCTGATCCTCGCCGACCGGAACGACGTTCGCGTTGAACGCGGTGATGTCCGCCGCCTGCGAAACGGGATAGCTGAAAAAGCCCGCGGGCAGGCCCTCGTCCGCAAAGCCGCGCATCTGGATCTCCGCCTTGACGGTGGGATTCCGCGAAAGGCGCGCGGTGGTGACGAGATTCATGTAATAGAACGTCAGCGCATGCAGCGCGGGAAGCGCGGACTGCACGCAGATCGTGGACTTGTCGGGATCGATGCCGACGGAAAGATAGTCCAGCGCGACCTGGATCATATTGTCGCGGATCTTGCCCGGGTTGTCGGCGTTGTCGGTCAGCGCCTGATCGTCCGCGATCAGGATGTTGATCTGATCGAACCTGCCGGAATTCTGCAGCTCGACGCGGCGCTTCAGCGAACCGACGTAGTGTCCGAGATGCAGCCGTCCCGTGGGACGGTCGCCGGTGAGGATGATGTTTTTTTCGTTTTCCATAAGCGTACTTGGTTTCTCTTATTCCAGGAAGTCCTTGAGTTTCTTGCTTCTCGAGGGATGACGGAGTTTGCGAAGCGCCTTTGCCTCGATCTGGCGGATACGCTCACGCGTGACGTTGAACTCCTTGCCGACCTCTTCGAGCGTCCTCGCTTTGCCGTCGTCAAGACCGTAGCGGAGGCGCAGGACCTTGGCTTCACGCGGAGTCAGGGTGTTCAGCACTTCGACGAGCTGTTCCTTGAGCAGCGCGACCGCAACTGCGTCCGCGGGCGCGGGCGCATCGTCGTCGGGAATGAAGTCGCCCAGGTGCGAATCGTCCTCTTCGCCGATCGGCGTTTCGAGCGAGACCGGCTCCTGCGCGATCTTCAGGATCTCGCGGACCTTGTCCTCGGAAATGCCCATTTCCTTTGCGATCTCATCGGGACGCGGATCGCGGCCGAGCTCCTGAACGAGCTGACGGTTGACGCGGATCAGCTTATTGATCGTTTCCACCATATGCACGGGAATGCGGATCGTGCGCGCCTGGTCCGCGATCGCGCGGGTGATGGCCTGACGGATCCACCACGTCGCGTAGGTCGAGAACTTGTAGCCCTTGCGGTAATCGAACTTTTCGACCGCCTTGATAAGGCCGAGATTGCCCTCCTGAATGAGGTCGAGGAACAGCATGCCGCGGCCGACGTAGCGTTTCGCAATGGATACGACGAGACGAAGGTTCGCTTCCGCAAGCTGATGCTTGGCGTCCAGATCGCCTTCCGCCATGCGCTGTGCGATCTCGATCTCCTCATTTGCGTTCAACAGCGGAACTTTGCCGATCTCCTTGAGGTACATGCGGACAGGGTCGTCGATGTTGATGCCCTCGGTCGGCGCAAGCATCGTTTCGATCTCGGCGATCTCCTCATTGATGTCTTCGGGAACCTCGACTTCCTCGACGATGTCGATGTTCAGGTCCTGAAGTTCCATGTAGATCTTGTCCATCTGGTCCGCGTCCACACCGATCTCGTTCAGCGTGTCCATGACCTCGTTGACGGTCAGAATCCCCTTCTGCTTGCCCGCCTCCAGGAGCTCGCGGATACGCTGCTCCGCGTTCACGGGTTTCCCGACGAGATCGGGGTCCTCATCGGACGCGTCCGTGTCTTCGTCGGTCGCGGGCTGCGCATCTTCCCGCTCGTCGGCCTCGACGGGTTCCGCTTTTTTGGCTTTGCTGCGCGACGCCTTTTTCGGCTTTTCGGGTTCCGGCAGAACAGGCTCCGCCGCGATCGGTTCCTCGATCCCGGCCGTCGGTTCGGCTGCTTCTTCCGCTTCCGCCGGCTTCTGCGCGTTCTCCGTTACCGGCGCTTTTTTGCTGCGCGACGCCTTTTTCGGCTTCTCGGGCGCAGGCTCGCTCATTTCGACCGCGGGCGACGCCGGTTCTTCCGGTTTCGGTTCTTCCGGCTTAGCTTTCGGCTTCGGTGCGCGCTTGGTCTTTGCAGGCTTGTCCGCCGCTTCCGCCGTCGTTTCGATCGTTTCGACGGCTTCTTCCGTCTTGGTCTTTTTTGCCTTCTTGATCTTGGTTTCTTCCATGTCCCGTCTCCTTATTTATTTGCCCGTATGCGTGATGTGATCTCTTTCAAAACGGCGTTTCGTTCCTCCGCCGTCAAATCCGGTCGTTTCAGTTCGGCCTGCAGCCGAAGGATCTCTTCCGCGTCGTTCTCCTGCTCAAGGCGTTTGATGCAGTCCTCCGCCGCGCGGTCGGCGTTCTCAAGCGCGTCCTCCTCGTGAAGGATCGCAGACGCGGTCTCGGCTTCATTCTCGGGAAGCTCGCCGATATACTTGGAGACCGAAAACGCCGCGCCCTGTTCCCGCATCGCGCGGAACATCTCCCGATACGTCGCGTTGCGGAACAGTTTTTCCGCCGCGTCGCCGTCGATCCTGCGGATCACAGCGCCGTCGTGCAGACAGGCCAACAGCAGCGTGCGTTCGATGATCTCTCTGGGGTCCTCGGTTTCATCGATGCGTTTGCGGAAACCGCCGCGGATCGTCGTACCCGGATCCGTCGGCATGAGCCCGCCGCTGCGCATACCCTGCGCCTGCAGCGCTTCGAGCGCATAGCCCGTCTTTTTGCCGATCAGACGATAATACCGCTCCTGTTCGATTGGCTGCAGTCCGGCGACGAACGCGCATGCGGCCTTCGCGTACTGCTCCCTTCCGTTTTCATCGGTAAGATCGTATTTCTTCGCCATCGTCTCAAGCTTGAACGCATTCAGCGAAAGCGCGTTTTCCTTGAGCCGGTCGAAGCCTTCTTTTCCGTAGATCTGGACGTATTCGTCCGGATCGAGGTCGTCCGGGAACGTGATGACGCGGACTTCCAGGCCTTCGGCTCTCAGAATGTCGAGCCCGCGCACCATGGCGTTCTGCCCGGCTGCATCGCCGTCGTAAGCGATGTAGACCTTCTCGACGAAGCGTTTCAGAAGCCTTGCCTGCTGCTGCGTCAGAGCCGTTCCGAGACTGGCGACCGCGTTGGTCACGCCTGCCTTGTAAAGTCCGATCACGTCCATGTACCCTTCGACCATGATCAGATCGTTGAGTTTTTCATTGCGATGCAGATACAGACCGTACAGATTGTTGCGCTTGTTGTAGACCGGCGTATCGCCCGTGTTGATGTACTTCGGCTTTTCATCGCCCATCACGCGCGCACCGAAGCCTAAAACCTGCCCGTTCACGCCGAGGATCGGGAAGATCAGCCGACCGCGGAACGCATCGTATACGGTCCCGCGTTCGCTGTTGTGCACGAGCAGTCCCGCGTCCACCAGTTCCTTTTCGGCGTATCCCTTTTCTTTGAGATGCCTGAAAAGCGAATCCCAGGTGTCCGGCGCGAAGCCGATGCCGAATCGCTTGACGATCTCGGCGTTCAGCCCGCGTTTCGCGGCGTAAAGCTGCGCGTCTTTGCCTGTTTTCGGATCCAGAAAGACGCCGCAATAGTAACGCGCCGCTTCGGTATTTGCTTCGATCAGGCGTTTCTTGTACGCGCGCTGACGCTGCAGTTCCCGATCGTTGATCTCGTTCGGAAGCTCCATGCCGACGCGGTTTGCCAGCTGCTGGACCGCTTCATAGAACGAAAGCCGTTCCACGTCCATGACAAACTGGATCACCGTGCCGCCCGCGTGACAGCCGAAGCAGTAAAACAGCTGCTTGTCCGGAGAAACGGAAAACGACGGCGTCTTTTCGCCGTGCAGCGGACAGCACGCCCAAAGCTTGCGTCCCTTCGGCTTCAGTTCCACGTATTCCGAAACGACGGAAACGATATCGTTTTTGTGCATCAGCTCGTCGAGCCATGCGCTCGGGAATGCCATCGCGTTCCTCCTTTCCCCGTATTTGACAAAACGTTAACTCCAGCTTTTCGGCACGAACAGATGCTCGTAGGTGCCGATCGCGTAGATGTCGCTCATACCGGCGATGAAGTCCGCTACCGCGCGTTCTTTGCCTTCCTGCTCGAGCGTGCTGCGATATTCATCGTCCAGAAGCTCCGGATGATCGAAATAGTACTGATACAGCGCGCGGACAACACCCTTCGCCTTTCCTTCTTCGCTTTTGGCGATCGGATTCAGGTAGACGCGATCGAACATGAACTTGCGCAGGACCTTGAACTCCTCCGCATAATCCGGGGAAAAACGGATCTCTGCACTGTTCTGACTGTTTTCGATCACGTTGATGATCAGGCTGTTGATCCGCTTTGAATGGGTCGGACCGAACAGATCGATGCAGGAGCGCGGAAGGTCCTCTTCGGTCAGAACGCCTGCGCGCATCGCGTCGTCGATGTCGTGATTGATGTACGCGATCCGGTCGGCAAGCGATACCACCTTGCCCTCGACGGTCGCGGGATGGCCGCTGCTCGTGTGATTCACGATCCCGTCGCGCACTTCCCACGTGAGGTTCAGGCCTTTGCCGTCGTATTCGAGTTTTTCCACGACGCGAAGGCTCTGCTCGTTATGCTTGAATCCGCCGGGCAGAAGCTCGTTCAGAACCTCTTCCCCCGCGTGACCAAACGGCGTATGACCGAGGTCGTGACCCATTGCGATCGCTTCGGCAAGGTCCTCGTTCAGCCGCAGGGCGCGCGCGATCGTTCTTGCGATCTGCGTGACTTCCAGCGTATGCGTCAGACGCGTGCGGTAGTGATCGCCTTTCGGCGCCAGAAAGACCTGTGTTTTATGCTTCAGACGGCGAAAAGATTTGCTGTGCAGGATCCTGTCGCGATCGCGGACGAACTCGGTGCGGACCGGGCAAAGCGGCATCGGTTCCTCTCTCCCGCGCGTGTTGACGGAAAGCGTCGCGAACGGAGAAAGCATCTGTTTCTCCCATTCTTCCCGCATTTTCCGGACTGATCCCTCTTCCATATCGGCCTCCGCAAAAACATTCTATAAATATATACGACAAAACTCCAAAAAATCCTTTTTTCCTATGAAAAAAACATCCGTTCGTCCGAAACGGCTGCAAATCGTTGCAAAAGATGCAAAAAAGGCGGGAGATCGCTCTCCCGCCTTTCGGATCGGTTGATTATTTGTACAGACCGCGCTCGGTGTAATGCGTATGCAGAAGCTCGTGCGCCTTGTGGCCGTTCGGCTCGCCGAGGTAGTCGCGGTAAAGCGCCTGCACTTCGGGGTTCTCGTGGCTCTTGCGGAGCGGCATATTGTCGTCCTCGCCGTAGAGGCCGGCCGCACGCTTTGCGCGGAGATCGACGAAGTTCCGGACGGAACCGGGCTGGATCGGCTGACCGCCGCCGTTGACGCAGCCGCCGGGGCACGCCATGACCTCGACGAACTCGTACTGCTTCTCGCCGTTCTTGATCATGTCAAGGAGCTTCGAGGCATTCTCGAGGCCGCTTGTGACCGCAACGCGGACCTTGACGCCGTTGAGGTCGTATTCGGCTTCCTTGATCGCCGCGGTGCCGCGGACGTCGTGGAATTCGACCTTTTCAAGCGTCTTGCCGGTGACGACTTCGTACGCGGTACGCAGCGCAGCTTCCATAACGCCGCCGGTCGCGCCGAAGATGTGACCTGCGCCGGACGCAACGCCCAGCATCGGATCGCAGACCTCTTCGGGGAGCTCCGCGAACTTGATGCCCGCGCGGCGGATCATGCGCGCCAGTTCACGCGTGGTGAGCGACACGTCGACGTCCGGTCTGCCGTCCCGACCGAGTTCGGAACGCTGCACCTCGAACTTCTTCGCGGTGCACGGCATGATGGAAACGACGAAGATCTTCTTCGGGTCGATGCCCATCTTCTCGGCATAGTAGGACTTGACGAGTGCGCCGAACATGCCCTGCGGCGACTTGCAGCTGGACAGATTCGGAATGAATTCCGGATAGTAGTGCTCGCAGAACTTGATCCAGCCGGGGCTGCAGCTCGTGATCAGCGGGAGCTTGCCGCCGTTCTTGAGGCGGTTGATGAGCTCGGTGCCCTCTTCCATGATGGTCACGTCAGCCGCATTGTCGACGTCGAAGACCTTGTCGAAGCCGAGACGGCGGAGCGCCGCGATCATCTTGCCTTCAACGTTCGTGCCGATCGGCATATCAAATTCCTCGCCGAGCTGTACGCGGACGGACGGCGCCGGGCCGACGACCACGTGCATTTCGGGATCGGAAAGCGCTTTCCAGACCTTGTCGGTATCGTCGCGTTCGGTGAGCGCGCCGGTCGGGCAAACGCTGATGCACTGACCGCAGTTGACGCAGGACGTGGTCGCGAGCGGAAGATCGAATGCGCTTGCGATGTGGGTCTTGAAGCCGCGCTCGTTTGCGCCGATGACGTTGCAGTGCTGGTTGTATTTGCAGACAGCCACGCAGCGACGGCAAAGGATGCACTTCGAGTTGTCGCGGATCAGATGGATCGCGGAATCGTCGATGTCCGGTTCGGTGGGTGCGCCTTCGAACTTATGCGCATCGCAGCCGTATTCCTGAGAGAGTGCCTGCAGTTCGCAGTTGCCGCTTCTTACGCAGCTCAGGCAGTCCATGCGATGGTTCGAAAGCATCAGTTCGAGCGTCATCTTGCGGGATTCGCGAAGCGCGGGCGTGTTCGTCTGCACTTCCATGCCTTCGGCGACCTGCATCAGGCACGCAACGGGGTTCGAACGCGCGCCCTTGACTTCGACAACGCACATACGGCATGCGCCGATCGCGTTGATCTGCTTCATGTAGCAAAGGGTCGGAATCCGGATGCCGGCAAGCTCCGCCGCTTCCAGAATCGTGGAACCCGCGGGAACTTCGATCTCCATTCCGTTGATTTTCATTTTGATGGTATCCATGGTCGCCCTCCTTATTTCTTGATGATGGCCGAGAACTTACAGCCTTCCATGCAGGCGCCGCACTTGATGCACTTCGACTGATCGATGACGTGCGGTTCCTTGACCTTGCCGGTGATCGCGCCTGCCGGGCACTTGCGCGCGCAGAGCGTGCAGCCGCGGCACTTGTCGGGCTGGATCTCATAATGCATGAGATTCTTGCAGACGCCCGCCGGGCAGCGCTTTTCGACAACGTGCGCCTCATACTCGTCGCGGAAGTACTTCAGCGTGGACAGAACCGGGTTCGGCGCCGTCTGGCCGAGCGCGCACATCGCGTTCGCCTTGATGTACTTGCAGAGTTCTTCCATCTTGTCGAGATCTTCGAGCGTGCCGTTGCCGGACGTGATCTTGTCAAGCATTTCGAGAAGGCGTCTCGTACCGATACGGCACGGCGTGCACTTGCCGCAGCTCTCGTCGACCGTGAAGTCGAGGAAGAAGCGGGCGACGTCGACCATACAGGTGGTTTCGTCCATGACGATCATACCGCCGGAGCCCATCATCGCGCCGATCTTGGTCAGGTTGTCGTAGTCGATCGGCAGATCGAGGAATTCCGCCGGGATGCAGCCGCCGGACGGACCGCCGGTCTGAACGGCCTTGAACTTCTTGCCGTTCGGGATGCCGCCGCCGATGTCGTAGATGATCTCGCGGAGCGTCGTGCCCATCGGGATTTCGACGAGGCCGGTGTTGACGATCTTGCCGCCGAGTGCGAAGACCTTGGTGCCCTTGCTGCGCTCGGTACCCATGGAAGCGAACCATTCCGCACCCTTCAGAATGATCTGCGGGATGTTCGCGAGGGTCTCGACGTTGTTGATGATGGTCGGCTGACCGAACAGACCCTTGTTCGCCGGGAACGGGGGCTTGTTTCTCGGCTCGCCGCGGTTGCCCTCGATGGAGGTCAGAAGCGCGGTCTCTTCGCCGCAGACGAACGCGCCTGCGCCGAGACGGACTTCGATGTCGAAATCAAAGCCGGTGCCGAAGATGTCGGTGCCGAGCAGGCCGTATTCGCGAGCCTGTCCGATCGCGATCTCAAGACGCTTGACGGCGATCGGGTACTCAGCACGGACGTAGATGTAACCCTTGTTCGCGCCGATCGCATAACCTGCGATCGCCATTGCCTCGAGCACCGCATGCGGGTCGCCTTCGAGAACGGAACGGTCCATGAACGCGCCGGGGTCGCCCTCGTCCGCGTTGCAGACGACGTACTTCTGCGGAACCTTGTTCTTCGCGGCAAACTCCCATTTCATGCCGGTCGGGAAGCCTGCGCCGCCTCTGCCTCTGAGGCCCGAATCCTTCATGACCTGGATAACCTGTTCCGGGGTCATTTCGGTGAGGACCTTGCCGAGCGCGGCATAGCCGTCCATCGCAATGTACTCTTCGATCTGTTCCGGGTTGATGACGCCGCAGTTGCGAAGCGCAACACGCATCTGCGTCTTGTAGAAGCCGGTCTCCTGCAGAGACGGGACCTCTACCTTTTCCTCGCCTTCGCTCTCGCGATACACGAGACGGTCGACCACGCGGCCCTTGAGAAGATGCTCCGTAACGATCTCCGGAACGTCCTCAAGCTTCACGCGGCTGTAGAACGTGCCCTCAGGGTACACGATCATGACCGGACCCAATGCGCAAAGGCCGAAGCAGCCCGTGCGTACGACCTTGACTTCGTCGGCAAGGCCGTTCAACGCGATTTGTTCTTCCAGCGAATCGGCAATCTTGACGCTGCCGGAAGAGGTACACCCCGTACCGCCGCAAATCAAAACATGCGTACGAATCATTCTGTCTTTCCTCCGTTATCCTTCCACCGCACCGATGGTATATTTTGTGACGGGCTTGCCGCCGATCAGATGCTCTTTAACGATCTCGGGAACCATTTCGGGCTTGACCTTGACGTAGGTCACGCGCTCCTTGTCACCCTCGAATACTTCAACGATCGGCTCAAAGCGGCACATGCCGATGCAGCCGGTTTGCGTGACGGTCACGCGATCTCCGAGGTTCTGCTCCGCAACCTGTTCCACAAGCGCGTTCAGAACGGGACGCGCGCCTGCCGCGATGCCGCAGGTCGCCATGCCGACGACGACGCGGATCTCACCGGTGCCTTCCCGAAGCGCGACCTTGTTTTTCATTCTGTCACGAATCTGTGCAAGTTCTTCCAACGTTTTCATGTGATTGATCCTTTCGTTCTGTTATTTTTGAATATCGTCAAGCCTCCGCAGCATACTGCTCCGTCAGCATATCCCGGATCCATGCGAGGACCTCGTATTCGTCGAGAGGTACCTCTTCTCCCAATACCTGTCTCAGCTCGCGCGTGTCGAGTTCGACCGTGCGATCCGGCAGCGTGTGCCGGAAAACAAAATCCGTTTCCGCGCTTCCGCGGATCAGGAGCGTGATCGTGGAAACTACATCGCCGAGCGGCGTGAAATCCAGATGCGTCTTATCGAACGTCGCCGTGATCTCCGTCCCGCAGTGTTCCGGATCGACCGATCGTTCCACGGAACGGATCGAAAGCGATCCTCCGGTCTGTTCGGCCGCCAGCTTCAGAAGCGGGATCCCCATCCCGACCTTGCGCGTGGTGCGCGTCGTGGAGAACGGATCGACGACGGTCTTTAAAAATGCTTCGGACATGCCGTATCCGTTGTCGCGGATCGTGATCGTGAGCGTCGTTTCCGTTTCGTCCAGCAGGATCTCGATCAACGTCGCTTCGGCGCGGATCGAATTCTGCGTGATGTCAAGAATGTTCAGCGAAAGCTCTTTCAAAGCGTTCCCTCCCGCAGCTTCCGGAACAGTGCATGCCGCACCGCTTCGGGTTCCGTGCCTTCCACGTCCAGCGTGATGCTTCCGCCCGCATCGCCGATCTCCCAAAGCCGGTGTGCATCCGAGCTCAGAATGATCGCGCGTCCCTCCGCCAGATCGCGGTTCTTCGCCTCGCGCAGTTCCGCAATGTGAAACACGGGCTCCGGCGGAAACGATCCGAGGACTGCCAGAAGTCCGTTCGAATCGCGGTCGATGTGCGCCGGCCAGCATACGCCGTCGTACGATGCGACGAGCTCCGCAGCGGCACACAGATCCAGGTCCGTCGCCGCCGGCAGGAAGAACGGTTCTTCGCCGATCTTCTCGTCGCGCTCGTTCAAAATCGGCTGTTCGCCGAACACGTCGACGCGGTTTTTGATCCGCATCCGGTGCGGCCGGATCTCTTTCCCGAACGACATCGCCGCTTCAAGCGTTTCGAAGACGCACAGAAGGTGGATGTCCTCCGCCGTCGTCAGTTCCATCCCGGCCACGGGAACGATCCCGTATTCCCCGCACGCGGCAAAGAATGCCGGACAGTTGTCGACCGCGTTGTGATCGGTCAGCGCGAGAAGTCCGATCTCATTGAGATGCGCCATGCCCGCAATGTTGCAGGGCGTCATATCCATGTCCCCGCACGGGGACAGGCACGAATGCAGATGCAGATCGTACTTCAGCGTCCTCATCCGATCAGTGCGCCGACTTCGACGCAGACGGAAAAGGTCGACTTATCCGAAAGCAGAAGGTTCAGCCCGTGGACCCTCGCCGCGTTGACCGCGGCTTCGTCCGGACGGACGCCTTCAGAAAACACGATGCAGGCGCAGTCGGTCAGCTGTCCGACCGCCGCAACGTTCACGTTCGACATGATCGTGACCCAGCAGTCGCCGCTCTCGGCGCGGCCCATGACCCAGCTCAGCAGATCCCCCGCGTATCCGCCGGTGATATCGCGATCTCCGTCGGACAGCAGTAAGGGCTCATATCCGGTTTTTTCGATCAGTTCGCGTACCGTCATATCGTTCTCACTTTCCGTCGTCGCGTTCCAGCTCCCGCAGCAGTTCCCGCATGCGGATCACGCAGTCGTCAAGCTTTGATTCTCCGCGGACGACGTCCTCCGCGTGCGCGCGGCACGTCGGCGCGCCGCACGAGCCGCAGTCCATTCCGGGAAGCAGATTTCTGATCCGCTCGATCTCGGACATCATGCGGAAAGAAAGCATCCGGTCCGCGTTCAGGATCTCGGCAGAGCTGTATTCGCCCGGTTCGACCGTCATGACTTCATGCGGGATCGGTTCGTTCTCGCCGAGAATGACGTGATTCTGCGCGACCGGCATATACCGCTGCAGCGTCCGGATGCGGACGCGCGCGATATAGGGATTCTCGACCGCCATAACGCCGCCGACGCAGCCGCCGGGACAGGCGTTCATCTCGACGAATTTCAGATCCGGGAAATGTCCCATCTCGATATCGTCAAGCACGCGGATGATGTTCTCGATGCCGTCCGCCGCGAGATAATGGTCGTTCATCAGCGCGCTTGCTTCGCCGCCGGACGACGACCAGCTCATGCCGATCATGCCGGACTCGGATGTGATCTCGGGGATCCTTGCCCGATCCATTTTGGACAGGAGGCGGAAGTAAATATCGCTCATCGAAACGACGTAGTCGACGTAACGTTCCTTATCCGGCGGCGTGTTCTTGACCCAGCTCACCTTCGCGGGACAGGGTGAAATGAACACGGTGCGGACGTCTTCCGGTTTCAGTTCGGGGTTTTCCTTCAGCGCGCGCTCCTTCGCGAGCTTGCCTGCAAGCTCGATCGGCGGCGCGATCGGGACCATCTTGTTTCTGAGCGTCGGGAAACGCAGCGAGATCAGACGGACGACGACCGGGCACGCGGTGCTGATGAACGGCGCGTGTGACATTCCCATGCGCTGCATGTACGTGCGCGTGTAGTCCGTGACCATTTCCGCCGCTTTCGCGACTTCGAAAACCTCGCTGAAGCCGAGGTTAATGAGACCCTGCAGCAGATAATCCGTATCGTCCAGATTGGCAAACTGGCCGAACAGCGACGGCGCGGGAAGCGCGATCAGATACTTGTCGTGATCGATCGAATCCCATTCGTCGAAGCTCGCTTTTTTTGCCTTGTACGGACAATGCCGAATGCATTCGCCGCAGTCGATACAGAGGTTCGGATTGATACAAGCTTTGCCGTTTCGGATCCGGATCGCCTGCGTGGGGCAGCGGCGCAAGCAGGTGGTACACCCCTTGCACTTCGTCTCATCCAGGGATACGGAATGCTTGTATACGATCATGTCTCCTCCTTATGCGGATCTGAATTTCATTTCGATCGTCGTGCCGACACCGACAACGGAATCGATCTTGAGTTCGTCCGAATACCGTTTCATATTCGGAAGGCCCATGCCTGCTCCGAAGCCGAGCGAACGAATGTTGTCCGGTGCGGTCGAATACCCTTCCTGCATCGCAAGGTTTACGTCCTTGATGCCGGGGCCGACGTCCTTCAGAATGACCGTGACGCACTCCGGCGTCACGTAGACGTCCGCGTCTCCGCCCTTGGCGTGGATGACCATATTGATCTCGCCTTCATACATGGCGACGGAGATCCTCCGGATTAGATCCGGATGGAATCCCATCTGCCGAAGCATGCGCTTGACCTGCACGGATGCTTCGCCGGCAGACGTGAAATTGTTTCCGTCTACGTCGTAATGGAAATGCAGTGCTCCCTGTTCCGGTGTCATCGTCCCAAGCCGCCTTCGTATAGTTTTCCACTGGACTCATACATGGTAAGGTCCGTTTCCAGCAACGCGATATGGTTTTCCTCGGCAAGCCGCTTGATCTCGGTCGTTGCGATCTTGCCGCGTACGATGATGATGCAGCGCATATCCAGCATGTGCGCAGTGCGTACGATCTGCGGATTCAGCAGTCCCGTCAGAAGGACGTCGCGATTCTCCGCAAAAGCAAGCACGTCGCTCATCATGTCGCTGCCGAACGCACCGGTCAGATCCTCGTCGAGCTGTTCGGGCTCGGCATACACGGTTGCGTTCAGGCGTTCGGCCATCTCCCGGATCGTCATGTTCGTTTCCTTTCGATTATGCGCGGAATTTGTCTACAATGCCCTTGACGTCCGCCGGAACCAGACGGCCGTACACTTCGTCGTCGATCGTCATGACCGGAGCAAGACCGCAGCAGCCGAGGCAGCGCGTTGCTTCCAGCGTGAACTTGCCGTCGTTCGTCGTGTGACCCGCCTTGATGCCGAGCTGACGCTCCAGCTCCGCAAGAATGTCCGCGGAACCTTTGACGTAGCACGCAGTACCGAGGCAGACACGGATCAGATGCTCACCCTTCGGCTCGAGCGTGAACCACGAATAGAACGTGGAAACGCCGTACACCTGCTCGAGCGAAACACCGAGTCCTTCGGCTACCATCGTCTGCACCTCGATCGGCAGATACCCATAGATCTCCTGCGCCTTCTGGAGCACAGGCATCATCGCGCCGGACTGGCCCTTGTGCTGCGCGATGACTTCCTTCAGTTGCGCCTCCTGCTCGGGGGTTCCCCGGAACGGGATCTCAGTAATCTTGTTCGTCATACATCCTCCTTAGAAGTTCAGATAACTGACCAAAGGATATTATAGCATACTACTCCCGTGATTTCCATAGATTTTTGCAACATCTTTTTCTATATTTTTCGTATAAAAGCCGTTTGGTCATGAAAATTCCGCAAAAAAATAGCAAAAAAATGAATTTGCATACTTTTCTTTTTCGTTCAAATCGTGTATGATATATGTACCCATAGGAGTATTATATTAGGAAGGGGATTCTTTATGGCAAAGAAAATCAGATTTAAGCCCACTCCGGCCGGAATCATGTTCCTGTCTGCCATTGCCGTACTGCTGATCGCGATCATCGTTCTGACAGTGATGGCAGTCAAGAACTGCAATACGACGAGAACGGTCGACCCGGATGCGGATGCATCCGCCGTCGCATCGATCGAACCTGTCGATTCTGCGCTGCCTTCCACCGAGCCGATCGGCTCTACGGAACCCATCGGTTCTGCAGATCCCGTCGATCCCAGCGCAACGCCCGACGATACCGACCCCGACAATACGGCGAGCGCGGATCCTTCGGCCGATCCGTCCGGCAGCGCATCCATTCCGCCCGTTGTTGTAAATACGCCCACCTCCGGCACCGATGCGCCCGCATCCGGTTCCGCCGAACCGACGGCAACGCCCGGACCGACGTACTACACCAAGCCGACCAGCGCGATGAAGCAAAACGCGCAGAAGGGCTACGTCAGCCACGATAAGGTCAACATGCGCAAGGAGCCGAACAAGAACTCGACGCTTGTTAAGGAAAAGATCGCAAAGAACACCGAACTCACGCTCTACGTCGAGCAGGAGGGCTGGTGGTTCGTGAAGTGCGGAGACAAATACGGCTACATCAAGAAGGACTACGTTGCAAAGGGCTCCGCGCCTTCGACGCCTTCGAGCACGGAAGCAACCGGCAAGGTCATTGCTTCGACCATTGCGCTGCGCAAAGAACCGGACAAGGGCTCGACCTGCATCAAGCAGTACTATAACGGCGAGAGCCTGAAGATCTTCTACTACAAGAAGGACGGCTCCGGCAGAAAATGGTACTACGTCAAGACCAGCGACGGCAAGACCGGCTTCATGTTCTCCGAGTACATCAAGGTCACTTCCGGCAAAGTCAACGAAAAGAATTGACCCTTCGCTTCAAACAAAAGACCCGCGATTTCGCGGGTCTTTTTCATTACCGTTTTGCATTCGTTATTCGGGGTCGACCGCCGAAATGTTCTTTGACCGGATCTCGACCGTGACGTCCTCGTACGGCATGACGAATTCATAATACAGATAATCGCTGTCGGGACCGTCCGTCTGCTGCGCGGCCGTACCGTTCACGAGGACCTCGGTCGACACGTCAAAGATCAGACCGAGCTTCAGAATGACGGTTTCTCCCGGATATGCCGTTCCGGGCGGATCGATCAGGCGGCCGACGTCGCCGTCATATTCGATCGGAAGCGGCTGCATGAGCATGTCGCTGCCGCCGAGCGAATACGTCACCTCAATGTCGTGGTCGGGCATGATGAAGGTGTAAACGAGGTACGCATATCCGTCGTACTCGGGAGAAAGCCGTACGCCGTCCGCCGTTACCGTCGGCGAGGCGTCCATCACGACGTACGTTTTGAGACGCACCTCCTCCCCCGCTTCATACGCGTCCTCCGCGTCAACGAAAATGCCCTTTTTTTCACCGTAATCGACGTGATACTTCGGTGCGCTCTTCGCGCATCCGGTGAAAAGCGCGGCTGCCGCCGCAAGCGCCGCCGTGCAGCGCAGAAGCTTCCGGGATCTCATCTGTCACCTCCGGTCTGTCACAGCGACGAGAGACGATCGAGCGTCTCCGGGTTCTTTTTCGGTTCCCTGAGATGCAGGATCGCGGCGTTCGGGATCCGCCCGCGGATCTGCTTTTCCGCTTTGGACGCTCCGCCGCTGCCGGAATACAGCACGAACGTGACCCGCTTTCCGGACAGGTCCGCGTCGCGCAGGACCGTATTGACCGGACAGGAAAGCCGTCCGTTCCAGACGGGCGATCCGATCACGATCTCATCGTACGCGGATACGTCCGGATCGAAGTCCCGCAGCGGTTCGCAGTGCTTTCGCCCGGCGTTGAAGCCGCATCTGAGGATCTGCGCGAAAAACTTCTTCGGCGGCTGATTCATCGGCTCGACTTTTCGGACGTCGAAGCCCCTGTCCGCAAGATACGCGGCGACGGCGTCGCCGTTTCCGGACAGGCTGTAATAGATCAGAAGCTTTTTCATCATTCGGACCTCCCTTCCCCGTTCTGCCGGATCAGTTCAGTTTGAACCGCATCTCGACCGGGTTGTGATCGGAATAGCGGAACGCAGCGTCGATCACGTCCGCTTCGATCACGTCTACGTTGTCGGTCACCATGAATCCGTCGACCGTCAGCTTATACTGTCCGGGGTGATACGGACCGTCCGCGTTGCGGCAGCTTGCAACGGGGTCCTTCTCGTCGATCGGCGCGATCAGACGGACGTTGAATCCGTCAAAGGTCCCCTCGGGGATCGGCTGCGCCCAGGTGTATTCCTTGTCCGATTTGCCGAAATACTTCGAGGAATCGCCGAGCAGATCCTTGTTGAAGTCGCCGCCCGCGATGCAGTAATTGCCCGCTTCATATTCCTTCTGCATGTCGTTGAGCAGGAGCTTCAGCTGCTCCGTGGCGATCGTGCCGTCGGAGGTATAGGCGGACAGATGCAGGTTGTACAGCACCAGTTCCTTTCCGTCGGAAAGCGGAATGCGGTTCTTGCTGTAGCAGCGGTCGAGATCGAGGAACTTCGTCAGACCGGATTCGATCGGCAGTTCCACGCGCTCCGCAGACCGGATCGCGGCGGTCGAGAACGTCAGCAGTCCCGACTTCGCGGAGCCGTGCGGCTGCGTGATCGGATAGAACAGGAACGGCGAATCGTAATTCTGCGCGAACGTGTACGACATGCCGCCGAGCGCGGGGATCAGGTACTCCCGCTCGTCGAAATGATAGCTGCGCGTCGAGTCGATGTCGACCTCCTGCACGAGATACAGATCGGCGTTCTGTTCCGCAAGAAGCTTTGCGATGTTCTTCAGGTTCAGGTCCAGACGTTCCTTCGACCATGCCCAGGCACGGTCGCCGCCGTCCATAAAGAACCCGAAGTCATCCTCGTACGCGCCGAAACCGATGTTGTAGGAAACGATCTTGTATTCCGTTCCGGTCCCGATCGTGCCGGCCGCTTCGCCGCTGACGTCGATCGGCTGATCGCCGATGCGATGATAACTGATAAAGACGTACGCAAGATATCCTGCGGCGATCAGAAGGATCACGCCCAGAACGAGCGCGATGATTTTCAATGCTTTTTTCATAACCGTTCCCCTTTCGTGATGAAACCTGTCAGCGATCAAAATTTGTCCGGTAAACCCGCTCGGCAAGACGGGCGGAAGCGAAATCGACGACGATCCAGCCGTTCAGTACGTCCGTTGAGGACAGAAGCTCTGCGTTCAGTTTTTTCGCGAGCCCGTAAGGATGTCCGAACGACGACGTCCCCTTTGTGGAAAGAAAATGGATCGAAAGGAACGTCTCCCCGGTCTGCCCCGCTTTGAGGCCCGCGCGGAAAGCGTTAAGCTTGTCCTCCGCGTCGTACTCGTACCGGTCCTGAACGATCAGCGTATAGCCGCCGTTTTTGTGCGTAGCCGCGTTCAGCGATACGTCGTCGTGTCCCTTCTGCGACTGCCAATAGCACGGGATCCCGAGCGTCGGGACCGGATCGGATTGTTTCTCATAGTGACGGAGCAGGACGATCCGGCCGCGCGCTTCGCCGACCGTCGGGATCCGGTCCGTCAGAAGCCACGCCTGCGGCGTCTTTTCGATGTAGGCGGAGAGCAGCGCCTCGAACGCTTCCGGCGTTTCGCTGCCGTACTCCTGCTTGACCGCGAACACGATCGTTTCGGTCGGATGCGCGGCAAGGAACGCATAGCAATCGTCAAGCACGTCGTCAAGCATCAGCGTGCCCGCCCACGGCCATCCGGACGTCGTGCAGTTCGTGAAGCCGTGCATCAGCTTGAGCTTCTCATTGGTTCCGGCAAGCCGGATATCCAGGTACCGGAAACCGGCTTCCAGCTGTTCGCCGATCGTAAGCGCCTGACATCTCATGACGTAAGCCAGCTGTACGTTCTTCGTCGCGCTGTCGTGCGTGCCGGGCAGAACGACCTCGGACAGATACGTTCCGTCGTCAAGCGCCGCCATCCAGTCGGCCGAGCCGTCGACCTTCGTGCCGTCCACCGTTTCGAACGTCGGCACCACGTACATCAGCGTCAGGAAAACCAGAACGATCAGCATCGGCACGATCCAGAGAAGGTGCAGAAGTTTCTTTGCTTTTGAATGCTTGTTTTTCATATGCCTTTCCTTTTATCGGTTGTCGGAATATGCGGCCGCCTTTGCCGCTCTGTCTCGCATCATGTGCTGCAGCGTGATCAGAATCGCGACGACGATCGGCTCCGCATCCGGGCGATAGACGTCGACGCAGTATTTGTCGTGCAGCGAGATCATTTTTTGACTGATCACGGCGATGATTCCGCCGGTTTCGTCGTACAGCTCGAAATTCAGGCCGACGATGTTTCCGCGAAGCTGCCAGCCGAGCCCCTCGATGTTGGTGATATCCTTGAAGACGTGGAACAGTTCGTTGGACAGTTCGAAGCACGTTCCGTCCGCCATCGTTACGAAATGCCGTTCGTGAAGGGTAATGATCTTGCGCTCGATATGCGCAACGGGCGCATCGTTCGCGTCGTACAGATCCGTTTTGTCGTGCAGCGAGATCGCCCTCGATTCGGCGCGATACGCGACGCGCTCCCGTTCATCGACGATCTCGATCCGGTGATGCAGCGTAAAGACTTTGGTCGAGGTAAACAGCGAACGGAACGGCTGACCGAAGCGCTCGACGTTATTGACGTTCGGGTCCTCGCCCGCCTCGCGGTATCTCAGATATCTGGAAAAAACGCCCATGCGCCCCTCCTGTCTTCGATGATTGCTTCTCTGAAAGAATATTATATCATTCATCGTGCGGATGTGTCCATATCTTTTTCAAAAGAAAACGCCCCGCCGGATGGCGAAGCGCTTGCGCCGCATGAAATTCATCGGTCGTCCGTTGTTCCCGCCGGTGAAAACACCGCGGCGAGAATCGCATCGGCGCACGCTTCCGGCGGCGTTCCGGACGTGTCCAAAGTCAGATCGTATCCGTCTTTCGGATACAGGTACGTATAGGACGCCTCCGCCGTGCCGGGGTGCCGGTCTCCGCGCGCGCGTTCACGCCGTTCAAGCTCCGCAAGCGGGCAGGTCACGTGGACCGCAAACAGCGAACGGCCGCGGAGCGAATCCTTGAGCTGTTCAAAGATCCGCGCGCTCGTGATCACGTGATCGACGATCACGCCGTCGAAAGTGCGCAGATCCGCCTGTATTTGCCCGCACATCTCGCCGGAAATCTCGAAAACGTCATCCTCATAGATGGGCTCGTCCGTCGTGATCCGCATGAAATCGTCGATCGAAACGATCGCATACCGCTCCCCGCGTTCCGCCGCGATCCGCTCCCGCAGGGTTTTTGCGAGCGTGGACTTTCCGCTGCCGGACGGTCCGTTCAGCAAAATGACCTGTTTTTTCATACCGTTCCTCACTTTTTTGATAACGTGCCATACCGTCATATTCTGAAAGCCGCACGACCGGTACAGCGCAAGCGGATCGCAGGGATCGTTCCGCTTTCCGGAAACCGTACAGAACGAGGCTTTGCCCTGCATGCGCCGAAGCAGCTCGTTTACGACGAACCGTCCGAGCCCTTTGCGGCGGCAATCGGGCGAAACCTGGATCCACTCGAGGATCCCCTCGCCGATACGCGCATCGAGTTCCGCAATGCCGGTTGCGGCGATCCGGCCGCTCGTCCTGTCGCGGACCGCGATCCACAGCGACGGATCGTACGTCGGACGCCGCGTACAGGACGCAAGTTCCTCCTCCGTGACGCCCTCCACCGCATAGCATGCGTTGATATGCGCGGCATAGTCCGCTGCGCCGCATGCGACCGTTTCAAACTGCGGAGGCAGCGACGGCGGATCGACGTTCTTCAGGTCGTGCATCAGCTTGAAATACGGCTCATCCATGCCGTCCGGCTTCGTCTCGCGGAACGCATCGTCGCGAAGGACCGTTACGCCGTCCGGGACCGCAAACCGCTCCGTCTTCCAGAACGGAAGCGAGGAAGCGCCGCACGGATCCGCAAGATAAGTCCGCTCGTCGATCCGGGCGGGCAGCGGCTTCACATACGTGTCGAAGGATTCGCCGCCTTTGACCGAAAACAGTCCCCGCAGCTCCGTCGCGGCCCAGTCGACGTCGTCCGCTTCGAAGCAGATGCTCTCATGCCGTTTCAGCATGGTGCAGACGAGCGCGCGGGCGAACGCGGGAAACGCCGATCTGTCGTCGGAGCAGACGTAGGCGATCTCGTCGTCCTCGACATACGCCGCGCAGCTGACGCGGCCGTTCGTCGTTTCGTAAAGCGCGAGGTCCGGAAGGATCGCGAAAAACTCCGGTTCCGTCGCCGTCAGCGGGTTGACAGGCCGGTGCGTTTCGGCATAATAGCGAAACATCAGCGCCGCGCACCGTTCGTACGCGGTCGTTCCGCGTTCGGCGGTCGGAAGCGGATCGAAATCGTCCGTCATCGGCAGGATCAGATCTTCCGCGCCGGCCTCCGTTTCATAGCATCTGCGTTTCAGAACGAAGCCGGAGCGCAGCAGCAGACCGATGAGGCGCGTTTTGCCCGACGGTACCATGACCTGCAGCGGCTTGCGGTGCGTTTCGATCAGTTCGTCGAACTGCGACGGACGGATCGCGTCCGCTTCCGCTTCCCCGATCTTCAGATACAGATGTCCGTTATGAAATGGATTGGTGTAGGATTTCATGTCTTTCGTTTCGCACGTTCAACGTTATTTTTTATTCAGGAACCGATTGAAGAAGAAGGTTACGGCTCCGCTCAGGAATCTGCATCCGACGTCGAATACGAGACGGCGGATCCAGCGAACGTAAAACAGTTTCATGATCCCGCGCGTGAAGAAAAACTTCACGCCGAGACTGCGGGCATACCGTTTGAGAATCCCCGGATTGCCCGCTGCGATCGCCTGCGCCGCTTTTTCGCCGCTGACGAGCCCGTTTCTGACGCCGGACAATGTAAACGGATCACACGCGCCCATTGCGTCGCCGACGTAATAAATATGATCACCGATCACGGGCTTTCTGACGCCGATCGGCGTGAACGCGGAATACAGAGAGGACATATTCGGCTGCATGCCGAGATCTTTCAGAAACGCGGCGAACACGTCCCTGTAGTTTGCCGTCTCACGGTATTCGTCTGTTATTCCGACGTTTGTGACGCCTTTGAACGAGCTGACCCAGCAATAGCCGCGTTTCGTGATCCCGAAATGAATCTCGATGCCGTCCGGACGATCGCTCGGAAATATCAGCTGCATCGCAAGATTCCTGCGCCTCGTATTCTGGCTGATGCTGCCGAATCCCAGCGTTCCGTCGGCAAAAACAAGATTGTCATATCCGATGGTGTGCGTTTTCCCGATGACGACCGTTTTTGTTTCCGGATCGTGACCCGTGATCGGCATGTTTTCGGCAATCCGGACGCCTCGCGCCTTTGCCAGCCGGTAAAAGGCGTCGTCGAGTGCGACACGATTGATTTCGCGGCTGGTCAGAAGGAAACGGTTGTCGATCCTCTGCCTGCATTTCAGCTTGAAATACAATCTGAAATCCTTGATCAGGGTATACCCGCAGTCGGCAGGATCGAGCCCGAGACGCTTGTACTCCCTGTCGGTTTTTCGGGTGATATATCCGGCGCAGCATTTATCGCGCGGAAATGCGTATTTTTCCGCCACCAGCACGTCTTCGACACCATGTTCAAGCAGCGTCAGCGCGCACGCGAGGCCGGCGGGTCCCGCGCCGATGATCACAGTATGATAGTGTTGTTTGATCGGGTTCGATCCTTCCATTCCCTTATCGCTTTCTTTTCAGGCTTCGCGCACGGATCACTTTACTCGGAAAGATCGATCCAGTACCGCTCAAGATACCGGTCGCGTTCCGGCTCATAGACTTCGGATTCAAAGACACCGCCGCATTTTACGATCGTCCGTCGGCTGCCCTCGTTGCCGCGAACGCAAGTGATCAAGACCTTTTCGATCCCCAGTTCCCTGCAGATCGGAAGCACCCGCGTCAGCATCTGCGTCGCATATCCTTTGCGCCGCTCGCTCGGCGCGACCGAGTAGCCGATGTGCCCGCTGTATTTTGCAAGGACGTCGTTCAGATAATGCCGGATCTGGATCACGCCGACGATCTTATCGTCCGATTCGCGAACGTAGATGAACTGCGTCGCCGGAACGAAACCCGCGGGCACGGTTTCCGGATTGCCGCACCGCGCGACGAGATCCAGCCAGTCCTGCGTGCGGTCATAGCGGATCAGCGACCCGCCGCCGTCCATCGACATGCCGGGATGCAGAAACTCACTTCGATACGCCTGGATCTGGCGGTCGTATGCGATTGTAGGCTCGATCAGTTTCATACCGTGCTCCGTTACCGAATCGTCATTGCAAGTTCGATCTCGTCCTCGTCCTCGTTTCCGGTCGCGGCAAAGCCCTTGCTTTCATAGAGCTTCCTCGCGGCGGGATTGCCTTTGCTGCAGGTCAGCGCGATCCGGTCCGAATCGCCGAACGGCTTCGTCCGGATGTATTCGATCACGCGGTCCAAAGCGTCGCCGCCGCAGCCGCGTCCCTGTTCCGATGCGTCGATCATCATGTGCCAGATATCGTACTCGGGGACGTCATAATCGTAGATCACCATGACGTATCCGACCATCTTTCCCTCGACATAAATGCCGAACGGCTGACATTGATTCCGGTAAACGTACGCCTGTGCAAGACTGCGGATCGGGTGAGATACGAAGGATTCCTGCCCCGGTGCGAGCTTGAGACGGAATGCGTCTTTGAAGTTCTCCTCTGTGATCGGTCTGAGTTCTGTCATCGTTTTCCCCCATAAGTAGGACTTCTGATGAGAGTATACCACGTTTCCCCTGCGCCTTCAATAATCAACAATTCCGACGGAGAAATTGAAAAAGGCTCGGTCACGGCATGAACCGCAAACGATTGGTAACGATGCGGAGGCGTTGTGAGGGCGTTTACAACCGAACAGCCGAAGCAAGTGTGATCGTTTGCGGAAAGGAGCCGCAGCGGAACAAAGCGCCGCGGTGACTTGTTTATGAAATAATAAAGTCGCCGCAAGCAGGTGAAGCTTGCGGCGACGTGGTGGAGGCGGGGAGAGTCGCTTCTCGCTGCGGCTCGGTCACGGCGCGGCTCTGAAGCCGCACTGCGGCTTCATTCACCTCCGCGCCGAGTTCGACTCTCCCTTCCCTTTGCAAAAAAAAGGGCAAGAATGCCCTGTTTTATTTTTGGCTAAAGATTGCTATTTCAACAAGAAAACCCGCATCGTTACATTTCGTAACGCTGCGGATTTTCTTTTGCTTCTCAATAGTAGTAAAGAAGTGTCTTTTGACGAGATTCACCGGGCATTCCAATCTCAGAAGTAGAATAGCTCTTCAAACTTTCTATCCAAAGCGATGCATAGAATCAACGCAAGCTTCGCTGTCGGGCCGAACTGTCCTGTTTCTATTGAACTGATGGTGTTTCTGGAAACACCGACCATCTTTGCCAATTCCGACTGTGACAGTCCTTTCTCTTTCCTGACTTCTGCGAGATTGTTACGTAGAATCAGCTCGTCTTCCATATCAGATTACCCCGCTCAACTGAAGAATCCACATGACCAGCATCGATAATGCCAGAACACCCCAGATGATCGCAGCGACCAGTTCATGGCGCCGCCGAAGCCTGAGGTATTTAACCGTGAAAATGACGAACGGCATTGAAAACAGCGCGAAATCAGCGCCTCTGTTTACATAGTGTAGTACGAATCCGTTTACGGTATCTACAAGAATTAACAGAATGACGCCGATTATATAAGCCAACCACGCCCCGTTTTTTCTTGCCTCCTGTTCGGGGAGATCCTTTTCTTTTCCATCTCTCTGGGCTTTTGCAAGGATTTCTTCTTTTTTCATGAAAACTGCCTCCTTTTATTTGCAAAGTTTTCTTTGCACATTTGCATTATAGCATTGACAAGTTTACTTGTCAATAGTTTTTGCAAAGTTTTCTTTACATTTTTTTGAAAAGAAAAGCAGTTCAAATACGAAAGGTAATCGCTTTTGATGCTGTGAAAAAAGGATTGCTATCTTGTTAAAATAGCAATCCTTTTCTGGTGGAGGCGGGGAGAGTCGCTTCTCGCTGCGGCTCGGTCACGGCGCGGCTCTG
>CAMKES010000011.1 GCA_946411635.1 uncultured Clostridia bacterium
CCGCAGTCGTCGCCCATGTTGCCGAACGCCATCGACTGCACGTTGACCGCGGTGCCCCAGGAATACGGGATGTCGTTGTCACGGCGATAGACGTTTGCACGCGGGTTGTCCCAGGAACGGAAGACCGCTTTGATCGCCTCAAAGAGCTGTACCTTCGGATCGGACGGGAACTCTTCACCGATCTTTTCCTTATATTCGGCCTTGAACTGGTTCGCGAGCTCTTTCAGATCGTCCGCGGTCAGATCGACGTCCTGCTTGACGCCCTTCTGTTCTTTCATGCGGTCGATCAGGATCTCAAAGTACTTCTTGCCGACTTCCATGACGACGTCGGAGAACATCTGAATGAATCTGCGATAGCAGTCCCACGCCCAACGCGGATTGTTGGACTTTTTCGCGATGACTTCGACGACCTGCTCGTTGAGACCGAGATTCAGAATCGTGTCCATCATGCCGGGCATCGACGCGCGCGCACCGGAACGAACGGAAACGAGAAGCGGATTCTCGAGATCGCCGAACTTCTTGCCGGTGATCTTTTCCATCTTCTCAATGTATTCCATGATCTGCTCTTGGATCTCGGGATTGATCGTACGACCGTCTTCATAATACTGGGTGCAGGCTTCCGTCGAAATCGTAAAGCCCTGCGGGACCGGAAGACCGAGGTTGGTCATCTCAGCCAGGTTTGCGCCTTTGCCGCCCAACAGGTTCCGCATTTCCGCGTTTCCTTCGCTGAACAGATAGACATACTTTTTAGCCACTGCTACATCCTCCTGATATTTTGTAACGATTTATTATAGCAAGAAAAATGAAACGATGCAAGATTTTTTCTTGCATCGGGAAAGATTTTTGGCAGTTTTTATTGGATTTGATCGAGCATGGTGATCGATTTATCGTTTTCACCGAGCATAACCGCGCAGGAATTCCGCAGCAACGGGTAAATTTCGTTCCGAAGCGCCTCGGTCAACCGGACGCGGCGCAGTTCGTCATGCTCCAGAAGCAGGATCCTTCGCATCGCTTCGAGGGAGAGCTTGGAAACGGGCTTGCCGCCATGGGGACACGCGACGCAAACGACGCCGCCGGAGTCGGCGGAATAGAACAGCACCGCGTCGCTCCGGACGTCCCGTCTGCAGACAGAGCAGCGCGTCAGCGAAGGGCGGTATCCGGCGTGATCGAGAAACCGGAGCAGAAACGCGATCAGCATATCTTTCGGAACGACGTCCGCGTAAGCGAGAAACGAAAGCGTATGATACAGCAGCGAAAACAGCGGCTCATCCGGAGAATCGTGCTCGATCACGCGATTCACAAGCTGCGCCGCAGTCGATGCGGCCATGAACCGATCGACGTCCTCGCGGATCGGGTAAAACGATTCACGGACGTCACATCCGTTGACGGTCACACGATCGCTCTGCGCGAACAATTCAAATTCACCGAACACAAACGGCTGCGCGCAGGCCAGAAGCGGCGCGGTCGGTTTGCGGCAGTTTCTCGCTTTGCAGTCGATCCGGCCCCTGTCCGCGGAAAACAGCGTCAGCATTCTGTCGTTGTCGCGATAGTCCGTATATCCGGTTACGATGGCCTGGACACATTCCGTCGGCATTCTGTCTTTTCCGCCTTTTTATACGCAAGATAGTCGGATACTTTTCCGGTCCTTGCGAACTTTTCCCATTCGGTTTCTCTTCGTTCTTCCATACGGAAAGTATGCCCCGCGAACGGGATCATACTCTCATTCGTCACGATACCCCAGTTCGTTGAGCATCTGCTGACGATTCCGCCAGTCCTCTTTGACTTTGATCCACAGCTGAAGATTGACCTGTACGTCCAGCAGCCATTCGATGTCCTTTCGGGCTTCCGAGCCGATCCGTTTCAGCATTTTTCCGCCGCGGCCGATGATGATGCCTTTGTGGCTCTCGCGTTCGCAATAGATCGTCGCCCAAACGTCCATCAGCGTGCCGTCCTTCCGGAGCTCCATTTTATCGATCGCAACGCCGATCCCGTGCGGGATCTCCTCACGCAGGAGCTCCAGCGTTTTTTCGCGGATCATTTCGGCGCAGATCAGCCGTTCGGGCTGATCCGTGACCATGTCTTCCGGATAGTATTGCGGACCTTCCGTCAGATACCCGTACAGCAGCCGCTCGAGTTGATCCAGGTTTTCCCCTGTCTTCGCGGATATCGCAAGAACGTTCGAGAACCCGGCTTCGGCAACGGCGCTCCGGACGGCTTCCATCTGTTCCGCGCTTGCGGCGTCGCACTTATTGATGAGGACGATCACCGGAGATCGCGCGTTTTTCAAAAACGCGATCACGTCCCGGTCGCGTTCCATGACGCCTTTGAGCGCATCGACAACGAACAGAATCGCTTCCGTGTCCTTGGAGGAATCCTCCGCGACCTTCTGCATATATGCGCCGAGCTTGCTTCTCGGATGCGTCATGCCGGGCGTATCCAGAAAGATCATCTGATACTGTTTTCTGGTCAGCACGCCCGTGATCCGATTGCGCGTCGTCTGCGCGCGGTCGGTCACGATCGCGATTTTTTGTCCGACCAGCGCGTTGATCAGCGTCGATTTGCCGACGTTCGGACATCCGACGATGCTGAAGAACCCGCTCTTGTAACCTTCCTGCATCATAGAAGATCCTTCGGTCCGAACCGTTCCGGAAGCATTTCGTCAAGGGTCTTTACAACGACGGTCGACAGATCGCGGTTTGCCGTGATGATCACAAAGTCGGCGTCGCAGAACTCCGCCATGACCTGACGGCAGACGCCGCACGGAAACGCGGGCAGGTCGCCCGTTCCGATCACGGCGATCGCGGAGAACGCGCGCTCGCCGTCATAAACGGCTTTGAAGAACGCCGTGCGTTCCGCGCAGATCGTAGGCGTAAAGGATGCATTTTCGATGTTGCATCCCTGATAGATCTTCCCGTTCTTTGTGAGAAGGGCCGCGCCGACGCCGTAATGCGAATACGGCGAGTACGAGTACGATCTCGCTTCTTCCGCGAGCTTCAGAAGTTTGTTTATCGTTCGTTTATCCATTATCTTGTTACTCCGATCCCTTCGAGTATGGCAGTTTGTTTTTCACGCATACGCTTCTCGTCCGCTTCCGTCATATGATCGTAGCCGAGCAGGTGAAGCACGCCGTGCACGGCAAGAAACGAAAGCTCCCGTCTGAGCGAATGACCGAACTCCTCCGCCTGTTCCTTTGCGCGGTCGTAACAGATCATAATGTCGCCCAGATATCCGTCGGCAGAAAGCGAGATCTCGCCTTCCCATGCCGGAAACGTCAATACGTCCGTCACGCGGTCGACGTTGCGGAACTCGCGATTCAGCGTACGGATCCGCTCCGGCGTATCGATCAGGATCGTCAGATCGCCGTCCCTCTGCTCGGAATCCAGCGCCGCCTGCGCCGCGCGAACGATGCTTGTCCGTTCGTCCTCCGTGATCGCGATCGTTTCGGAATACACGTCAATCATCTTTGCGGCTCCTGTCGCGCGCGTTTTCGTGGCGCTCGTACGCCTGAATGATGCGCTGTACGAGTTCGTGACGAACGACGTCCTTGTGCGTCAGTTTCACGACCGAAATGCCCTCCACACCGTCCAGAACGCGGATCGCATGAACGAGTCCGCTCGTCTTTTCCTTCGGAAGGTCGATCTGTGTGACGTCGCCGGTCACGACGATGCGGCTGCCTTCGCCGAAGCGGGTCAGGAACATTTTCATTTGTTCGATCGAGCAGTTCTGCGCTTCATCCAATATGATGAACGCATTGTTCAGCGTGCGACCGCGCATATAGGCGAGAGGCGCAACTTCGATCGCGCCGCGTTCCATCAGCTGCTTGTACGTTTCAAGGCCGAAGAACTCCTGAAGCGCATCGTAAAGCGGACGAAGGTACGGATCGACTTTATTCTGCAGATCGCCCGGCAAAAAACCGAGCTTTTCGCCGGCTTCCACAGCCGGGCGCGTCAGGATGATCCGTTCGACTTCTTTATTCTTAAAAGCGACAACAGCCATCGCAACGGCGAGATACGTTTTACCGGTTCCTGCAGGTCCGACGCCGAAAACAAGCTCATGCGACTTCAGCGCCTGGACGTATTTTTTCTGTCCGAGCGTTTTGCATTTTACCTGCTTGCCGCGGTTCGTGAGCGCGACGACGTCTCCCATGATCTGAGAGATCATATCGGCGTTGCCTTCCTTTGCAAGATCGATCGCATAGCGGATCCTTCCGCGATTGATCGGCTCGCCCTTTCTCTGCATGTCGAGAAGCTTTTCCAGGACCGTCCTGCACAGCGCGACTTGTTCTTCGTCGCCTTCGATGGCGATCCCGTCGGAGCGGATCTTCAGCTTAACGCCTGTCTCTTCTTCAAATACGGTCAGGTTCTCGTCAAATACACCGAACAGGCCGATGGAGTCGTCCATCGATTCGAGTTCGATCCGTTCGATCGTCCTTCCCTTTTCATCCGTCATTCGGTACTTCCTCCGTTCTTCCGATGATTTCTTCCGTTGTGATCACAACATATGCCGATCTGATCCCGTTCTCCGTACGGATCGTGCTGTACTGATTGATGATCGCCGTGTCCGCAGGCACGGATCCGAGCGCGAGATCCCGCGCCTGTACGAGCGCAAGCTCGTCTGCTTCGTCGGGATCGAGCTCCCGGTCTTCAAAAACGATCTCATACGCCGTCGCACGGTCCGCGAAGACCGGCAGCAACCGCTGATCTCCGGCCGTTTCAAACGGCGTCAGACGGTAAAACGCAAAGGAAGGCTCGGAACGGAACAGTTCAAGCGAACCGATCCGAAAGACCCTGACCGTTTCCGAACGGCCCGTTTCCTTCGCTTCCCGAACGGACGACGGGACCGCGCTTTTTGCTTCATACCGTACGGCCGCGGAAACGGTCCCGTCGGCATTGGTTTCATAGCCTGCGTCTTTATTAAAGACCGTTCCGGAGATCAGAACGTCCCCCTTCTTCACGCGATCGCCCGCATGCACCTTTGCCTGTCCGCGCATAACCCTGACGGACGTCACGACGCCGTCCTTTTCGGCGCGAATATCGGAGGGCACGCGGTCTGTCTTTTTCGGCGATGCGGGAAGCGCTTCCCTGACCGTGACCTTCAGCGTGATCCCTTCCCTGTCCAATCCGATCCATGCCGCGTCGCGGATCCTTGCCGAAAGATCGTTTGCCGCCGTGATAAGGACCGGTCCGACCGGCCGTGAACCGACCGTAACGGAATGCTCGGAGAGCATGGATCGGATCTCATTCGGATCGACGCGATCCGCGCCTTCGATCCGGATCAGCCAGATCCTCTGCGACAGGACGGTCAAAGCGATCAGCGCGGCGACAGACCCCCACAGCAGGACCGGTCTTTTAAGCGCGCGCCAAACGAGAAACGGAACGCCCGCACGCTTTCGGATATGAATGCTGAGGCGACGGCCGCGTTTCAGTTTTCTCAGATCAAAAAACCGCTTTGCGGGAATCTCGACAAGGACCGTACGATCGTCCGTGCGCACTGCGTGGGCGATCGGAATCCCCGTGTTTGTCAGCGTTCTCAGGAACGCGGCAATCGAGTCTCCCTCAATTTGAATTATAACATACCCTCTGAAAAAAAGCCACATTAACTTTTCGCCTCCAGCGACACCCCGAAGATCGTTCCGAAGATCAGTGCGCGGCTTTCGGACATGCGGTCCAGCGTGAGCGCACTGCCGGAAACACGCACGACGCCCTGATCCGTTTTGAAACGGATCTCGGCGGAATCGAACCGAAGAATCCCCCGATGCTGTTCGATCAGAAGCTCGCCGTTTCCGGTCCACTGAATAAAGAACAGGCTCGGATCAAGATCCTGCGGAAGCTCCGCCGCTCGAAGGAGGCGATGACGAAATCGTTTGTTTTTCATGATAAAGCATATGACGAAACGGGGCGATTTCATACAAAAACACCGCGCGGCGGCGCGGTGTTCGATCAAAGAACGATCCAGCTGTAAAAATGAGGCAGTCTGAGCGTTCCGACGTTTTCCAGATAGGCGGTAAGCGCGTCGATCCCGCGGTACAGGCTTGAAGTCTCCGTCGCAACGGGACGCGGCATTTCAAATTCGGAAACGACCCGGTCGTCGTACGCCATCCAGGTTTCGTCGAGATAGGGTCTCAGGATCGATTCCATGCCGGGCTCTTCCGCAATGATCAGCGTAAACAGCTCGTCGTCCTCCACCGAGAGCCCGGAACTGTGTTCGAGAAAACCGAGCGGCGTTTCGGGGTTCATCGTGTTGATCAGGTAGGATAAGCCGTAAAGCGAATACACGGGATCGTCCGTCATGATCCGGTCCTTATAAGAAAGCAGCCACGCCCGGATTTCCGAGCCGCGTACGATCAGAAGCGTATACTGCGGCATTTCACATGTGAGGCCGCAAAGGTCGCGATACAGGACGACGCCTGCCGGAATGCCCTCCGTCGCAAGATACGGGTACGCGATCGATATAACGGTCGGAGGAAGATCCGCACCGTTCTGCCTGATCCATCTTTCCGCCGACCAGATCTGCATTTCATGGATCAGATCCATGCAGTCGGATGATCCGAGCATGCCCGGATCATATGGATCGATCCGTTCGGAATTGGTGCAGATGATCGTGTCCATTATGCCGGAGACCGTACTGACGTACGGGGCGATCAGATCGCTCATCGACTGATCGGGCGTGTATCCCATCGTATCGAGATACGATACGAAAAACCCGGTCGGCGCATTCTCCCGCGTCGCAACGGAAACGTACGTGACGACGTCCGGTCCGCCGGCGAGACAGATCATCGGAACTTCCTTTCCTTCGGAATCGCATTCGTTCCGATCCGTACGAACGCTGCCGTGCGCAGAAAGCACAAGGTCAACGCCCCGCGACTGTCGGATAAACGAGCGAAGGGAAAACGCATCGGGCTTCGATTCGTCCGATTCGACGTTTCCGTGATACAGGAGCACGATAAAATCGGAGGATTCCATCAGCGTCGGAAACAGCGCATTGTATCGGTCAAGCGGATCGACAGGCTTTACTTCGTCGTCCCAATCAGCCAGGTCCGGCGCGACAAGTCCGACGATTGCAACGCGGAACACCGTTCCGTCCTTCTGCGGAACTTCTTTGATGACGTAAGGAAGGAGATTGTTCCAGGGCTTGTTCTCATCGTCGAATTCGGTGATCTCGCTTCTCATGAGGTTGGCTCCGAGAACGGGGATCTTGGCGTCAAGCAGCGCGTTGACCTCTCTGCGGACCGTATTCGACGGATACGCATACGCTTCGTCGCCGAGAAGCACGGCGTCGTACTGCAGTTTCATAAACAGCGCGGTAATCGGGCCGAAGCGCTTGTTCGTATGATTCACGTACTCATCGGCGATGGATGAACCGAACAGAGATCCGCCTGCATCAAGCAGAATGGCGGAACTGTCCGAGGCTTTTTGTTCGAGAATACAGGACGCGGCATTCAGCGCCGAGCAGGACGATCCGCGTTTGAGAGACGGGTCCGTCCATGCAATGCCCGAGAGATCGGAGGTAACCAGGAACGAACAGCGCGCGACCGTTCCGATCTGCCCCTCGTGAGAAACAAAGGAACTCAGGATCAATGAGGAATCGTACGACGTGACCTTTCCGTCGCCGTCGATATCCGCGCGGCTTCTGTCGACCGCGCTCATACCCGAAAATCCGGATACAAACCGCGAAACGGAGCTGGCGTCCTGAACCGTCAGTTCCCCGTCGCCGTCAGCGTCGCCGAAAACGACTTCTTCCGCATACGAAACGGATCCTGCGGCCGGAAGGAGCAGGAACGCGAGCAGAACAGAAATCAGAATGGCTAACAATCTTTTCATATCGGATTACGCTTTTTAATATTGTATCGCAATTCCCGCCGAAAATCAAGATAAACGAAAAGAGGGCTTCCGTTCGGAAGTCCTCTTGAATCGAGAACGGATCAATACATGCCGCCCATGCCTGCGCCGCCCATGTCGGGCGCTGCCGGTTCGGGCTTCGGAATATCCGCGACGATGCTCTCGGTCGTCAGCACCATAGCCGCGACGGAAGCGGCGTTCTGCAGCGCGGAACGGGTGACCTTCGTCGGATCGACGATGCCCTTCTCGTTCATCATGCCGTACGTATCGGTTGCCGCATCGTAGCCGTAGCCGATCTTGTCTGCACGGCGAATGTTTTCGATGATAACGGAGCCCTCGACGCCCGCGTTCTTTGCGATCTGACGGATCGGCTCTTCCAGTGCGCGGAGCACGATCTGAATACCGGTCTTCTTATCGCCCGTCTCCTTTTCCGCAAGCGCTTTCACGCGTTCCGCAACCGACAGGAGCGCAACGCCGCCGCCCGGAACGATTCCTTCTTCAACGGCGGCACGCGTCGCGTTCAGCGCATCCTCCATACGAAGCTTGGAATCCTTCATCTCAACTTCAGTCGCGGCGCCGACTGCGATGACCGCAACGCCGCCCGCGAGCTTCGCGAGACGTTCCTGCAGTTTTTCCTTATCATAGTCGGAGGTCGTTTCTTCGATCTGCGCGCGGATCGATTTCACGCGGGCCTTGATCTCTTCGGGATCCCCTGCGCCTTCCACGATGACCGTCTTTTCTTTATCGACCTTGACCTGCTTGGCGCTGCCGAGCATATCGAGCGTCGTTTCCTTCAGATCCATGCCGAGCTCGTCGGAGATCACCTGACCGCCGGTCAACACCGCGATATCCTGCAGCATCGCCTTGCGTCTGTCACCGAAACCGGGCGCCTTGACCGCGACGCAGGTGAACGTGCCGCGAAGCTTGTTGATCACGAGCGTTGCAAGTGCTTCGCCCTCGACGTCCTCCGCAATGATCAGCAGTTTTCTTCCCGCCTGCGCGATCTGTTCAAGCACCGGAAGGATTTCCTGAATGTTGCTGATTTTCTTTTCGGTGATCAGAATGAACGGGTTGTCGAGAACGGCTTCCATTTTGTCGGTATCCGTCGCCATATAGGCGGAGCAATAACCGCGGTCGAACTGCATGCCCTCAACGATGTTGAGCTCGGTCTTCATCGTCTTGCTTTCTTCGATCGTGATGACGCCGTCGTTGCCGACCTTCTCCATCGCGTCCGCGATCATCTTGCCGACGGTCTCGTCGCTTGCGGAGATGGCTGCGACCTGTTCGATCGCCTGCTTGCTGCCGACCGGAACGGAAAGCTCCTTCAGTCCCTCGACCGCCTCGTTGACCGCCGCTTCGATGCCGCGGCGGACGACCATCGGGTTCGCTCCTGCCGCAACGTTGCGCAGACCTTCGCGAACGATCGCCTGCGCAAGCAGCGTCGCCGTCGTGGTGCCGTCGCCCGCAACGTCGTTCGTCTTGGTCGCAACTTCCTTCACGAGCTGAGCACCCATATTTTCAAACGGATCCTCAAGCTCGATCTCTTTCGCGATCGTAACGCCGTCGTTCGTGATGAGCGGCGCGCCGAATTTCTTTTCGAGAACAACGTTCCTTCCCTTCGGTCCGAGCGTGATCTTGACGGTATCCGCAAGCTGATTCAACCCGTTTTCCAGTGCTTTTCTGGCCTCTTCGCCGTATTTCAACTGTTTTGCCATGTTCCGTTCCTCCTGTTATTCGACAACGGCGAGAATGTCACCCTGCTTGATCACGATGACTTCCTGCCCGTCCAGTTTTACCTCCGTGCCGGCGTACTTCGTGTAAACGACTCTATCGCCGACCTTCACCACCATCTCGACGTCCTTTGCTCCGGGGCCGACCGCGATCACTTCCGCCATCTGCGGTTTTTCCTTTGAAGCGCTCGTAAGAAGGATGCCGCCCTTGGTGACTTCTTCCGTTTCGATGTTGCGGATCACAACGCGATCGAACAACGGTTTCAATGACATAACTCATACCTCCTGCATGTGTATTTAGCACTCAAACAGTACGAGTGCTAACCATCGTCCCTATTATAGTGGTGCGCGCATGCAATGTCAATCGTGGAATTGCAACGAAGTTGTGAACTCTGCCCGCGTCGGAGGCGTATCCCTCCCGGTTCCCGTCCCGAAAGGATATGCGTCGGGATCCGTTTTCATCACACGCAGCGCGCTTCGGATCGGGTGCGGACCGATACAGCCGAAAAAAGGTCAAAAATCGCAAAAATAATCCTTGCATTGTAGGATTCTTTGTGTTAAAATGTACTCCGTTCGTATCGGAAGACCCGATCGGACAAATCTTACAGGGGGTGAAATGCTTTGGCAAACATCAAGTCCGCAATGAAGCGTGCGAAGACTTCCGTTGGTGAAAACCTCAGAAATCGCATGGACAAGTCCGAACTGAAGACCGCTGTCCGTCGTTTTGATGAAGCGCTGAAGTCCGGCGATAAGGAAGCTGTCGAAACGGCTTACCTCGCGGCTGTCAAGACCGTTGATCAGTCTGCCGCGAAAGGCGTTATTCACAAGAACGCCGCAGATCGCAAAAAGGCACAGTTGGCAAAGAAGCGCGCAGCCGCAAACAACTGAACCCCGGTATTCGCATCAAAACAGGCGTCCGATCCGATCGGACGCTTTTGTTATGCCGTCCTCTTGAATTTTGGATCCGCGGACGGTAGAATAACGGTAAGGAGAAGACATGGCAACGGACGGATTATCGTTATATGCATGCATAACGGAATTGAACAGCCTTGTCGGATGCCGGATCGACAAAGTCCAGCAGCCCGACAGGGATATGATTCTGCTGCACGTTCACGGGCCGAACGCCGGCCGCATGAAGCTGATGCTGTGCATTCACGCGGAAAACGGGCGCATCCAGACCGTTTCACGATCGTTCGAAAACCCCGACGCGGCACCCGCATTCTGCATGCTGCTGCGCAAGTACCTGATCGGATGCCGCATCGTATCCGTCGCTCAGGCCGGTCTGAACCGCATCGCAGTGCTCACCCTCTCCGGCAGGAACGAACTGATGGATGCCGTTCATCTTCAGCTCGTCGTTGAACTGATGGGCCGTCACGGCAATCTGTTTCTCCTTGACGAAAACGGAAGGATCATAGATTGCATGCGTCATTTCGGCATCTCCGAAACCGCGGCGAGAGTCTGCCTTCCGAACGTGCCGTATGAAGCGCCCCCCGAGATCGAAAAGGCCGATCCGTTTACGATCTCCGAAAGCCGGCTGGCCGCTCTTGCGAACGGACGGATGCCGTCCGCGTGGCTGAGCGCTTCGGTTTCCGGCATATCGAAGCTTTGCGCGGAACAGATCGTCGCCGAGGGAACGCCGCCGGAGCGCATCGCGTCCGCGATCCGCTCCGTTTTCGACGCGCTTGCCGCGCATCGTTTCGCGCCGTCCGTCATTCCCGGCGTCGGCATTCTGCCGTTTGCGCCGAAGAATACGCCGTTCGAACGATACGAAAGCATGAACGACGCGTTTGACGCGTTCTATCAGCATCGCGACGAGCAGCAGTTCCTGACGAAGCTTGCGACGTCGCTTCGCAACGTTCTCGAACACGCGAGAAAACGAACGGAAAAGAAACTGAACGACTGTCTCAAGACGATTGGCGACGAAGCGCATATCGAAAAGGATCGTTTGTACGGCGAATTGCTTCTGACGTATCACGGCTCCTCTGCCGGTCGAAAATCGGTCACGGTGCTCAATTATTACGCCGACCCGCCCGAACCGGTCGACGTTCCTCTTGATCCGAAGTACTCTGCCGCCGACAACGCGCAGCGATACTTCAAACGCTACCGAAAAAACAAAGCCGCGCACGCGTATGCGGTCGAACAGCTCGGCGCGCTGAACGAGGAGCTGGATTATCTGAAAGGGCAGCTACTGAACGTATCCGTCTGCACGACCCGCGAAGAACTGAACGAGATCCGCGACGAACTTGTTCGCCTTCGGTTTATTCGCGAAACGGGCAACGGGCCGAAGCCGCAGCAGAAGCAGCAAAGTCATCCGATCCGATACCGGACGATATCCGGCACCGATATTCTCGTCGGGAAGAACAATCTGCAGAACGAACGTCTCGTCCGGACCTCCGATCCGGATCACGTCTGGCTGCACGCGAAAAACGTTCCTGCGTCGCACGTCGTGCTCTGCACGAAAGAGCCTTCGCGCGAAGATCTCTCGATCGCCGCGGCGATCGCCGCGTATCACAGCAGCGTTTCCGCTTCGGAAAACGTTCCCGTCGATTATACGCGCGTACGATACGTAAAAAAGCCGTCCGGCGCAAAGCCCGGATACGTCAATTATTTTCAACAGCACACGCTGTACGCAACGCCCTCGCTCGAATCGATCGAGCCGTACCGCGTCAAGGAGGAAACATGAAGCTTTTGCTCGCAACCAACAATGCACACAAGGCGCGTGAAATCCGCGAGATCCTCGGCGGAAGCGTTTCGGAACTGATGACGATGCGCGAAGCCGGCATTGAGCTCGACGTCGTTGAAGACGGCGAAACGTTCCGTGAAAACGCGCTGAAAAAAGCAGTCGAAACGCTCGCCGTCGCAGGCGACCGGTTCGACGCCGTACTTGCGGATGACAGCGGACTGTGCGTCGACGCGCTGAACGGCGCGCCCGGCGTCTATTCGGCACGCTTCTCTGGAGAGGCGCATAACGACGCGGCCAACAACAGAAAACTGATCGCTCTTCTGGAAAACGTGCCCGACGAAAACCGCACCGCACGATTCTGCTGCTGTGTCGCGCTTGCCCGGAAATCAAAGCCGCCGATCATCGTTCAGGGCGAGGTCGATGGAACGATCCTGCACGAAGCGCACGGCTGCAACGGGTTCGGATACGATCCGTATTTCTACTACGCGCCGTTTCATAAAAGCTTTGCCGAGCTTTCCGAGGAGGAAAAGAACTCCGTCAGCCACAGAAAACGCGCTCTGATGCTTCTCCGGGAGGCGCTCGATGCCGAAAATCGCAATCATTTCTGATTCGCACGGATCCATTGAAAACGCATACCTGTTCCGAAAAAAAACCGGACAGGTCGACGCGCTGTACCATCTCGGCGATCACGCGGATGACGCGCTGCCGCTCTCGCAGATCTTCAACTGCGGATTCGTTTCCGTCCGCGGAAACTGCGACCCGTTTTCCGATGCGCCGCTGACCAGAACGGTCGATTGGGAAGGTCATCGCATCCTGCTGCTGCACGGTCACACCGTCTCCGGCCGGGTGAACCTCTTTTATTTCGCCGAGCAGAACGGCGCGGATATCGTTCTGTTCGGGCATTCTCACGTCCCTTCCGTCGAAACGACAGGCGGCGTGACGATGATCAACCCCGGAAGCTTATCCCGTCCGCGGACGCTGAAAGGTCCGAGCATGGCGCTGCTTACCCTTTCGCGCGGCGCCGCAGACGTTGAACTGCTGTATTTATAGCTTTTCTATTCTCGTATTATTCACAAACTTTCAACACTTTTATGCATTGACAAGCGCATATATTGAAAGTAAACTGTTAGAGAATCCGAACGTATCCGAAAGGTTTATCATAAACATGAAACGAATCCTATCGCTTGTTCTCTCCGCTCTTTTATGGATCGGGATCGTACCTTCTCTTGCTCCTTCCGAGGCAAAAGCAGAGTCGTTTGATCTTTCGTCCGTGTACGAGCCGTACTTTATCCTCGTCAATGCCGATACGCCGACCGTCTCCTATCGCGGGATCGAGCAGGAGGCCGATACGCGCGTATACCCGGCGAGCACAACGAAGATCCTTTCCTGCATCATCGCGCTCGAAGAAGGCAATCTTGACGACATGGTCACCGTATCCGCCAAAGCGGTCGATTTCGGCCGCGGAAACTCGCTTATGGGACTGGAAGAAGGCGATACCTATTCGCTTCGCGACCTTCTGTACGGTATGATGCTTCCGTCCGGAAACGACGCTGCGATCGCGATCGCGGAACACATTGCCGGAAGCACCGAGGCGTTCGCGGAAAAAATGAACGCCAAAGCGAAGGAGCTCGGCATGAGCCATTCGCATTTCGTGACCGTTCACGGCAAACACAACGAGGATCACTACACAACCGTTCGCGACATGGCGATCCTGACCTCGTACGCTCTGACAAAGAGCGTAAAGCAAAAGGAGTTCCGCGAGATCGTCGGCACCGCAAAATACACGGCCGAATCCGGCCCGCGCGCCATTGAACTGCTCAACTCCAATCGAATGCTCGCGGATATTCCGCCGACGGAAGACTTCCCCTCCCCGATCTCCTGTCTGTATGAATACGCCATCGGCGTAAAGACGGGCGACACGACGCCGGCAGGCAAGTGCCTCGTTGCGGCTGCGGAAAAAGACAACGTCACCATGATCGCCGTGCTTTACGGCGGAACGCTGAACGACCCCGAATACAACGGCGGGTGGACCGACGCGCGCAAGGATAAATACAACGCACGCCGCTTCCAGGACGCAAAAGCGATGTTCGAGTATGCGTTTGCCGACATGAATCGGTCCTATACCGTTTCCGAACTGGTTGCCGGCGGCATGCAGACCGAGTTTGAAGTCGAAATCCCGAACGCGCCCGCAGACGACCCTGAAAACGGCAAGCTGAAAGTCAAGGCGGAAATCAACCCGGACCTCCCCGTTTCCATTATGATGGTCGATCCGAACGCAACGCTCTCGAGCGTACACATCGAGCCGGTTCTGACCTACAACAAAACGTACGCGACGATCTATCAGGATGAAACGGTCGGCGTCGTGGCCTATCAGTGCAACGGTCAGACGATCTACCGGACCAATCTGATCGCAACGCGCACCATCAAGGCCGGCAACGCGCAAACCGACATCGTACCGCAGTCGTCCGATCCCAACGGAAGCGGCAGCATGATCGGCCCGGCAAACGATCCGTCCGTTTCCGGCAACGATGCAAATCAGGGAACCGGAATCGGCAGCAGTGAGGATTATCGCTGGATCCCGATCGCCCTCATCATCGTCGGCGTTCTTCTGGCTGCGATCATTCTTCTGTTCGTGCTCTACGTTCGCGCAGAAAACAAACGCCGCCGCAGGGCCGCGCGGAAAAGAGCCGCCCAGCGTGCGCGGATGCGCGAAAACGATTATTACGACAGGTAAAAGAATCCTATGAAACGAATCGTCCTCTGCATTCTTTTGAGTCTTCTTCTCCTTCCGCTCCGCGGAAACGCCGAAACCGCCGTTTCGACAGAGTTCGACCTCAAAAGCCTTGCGGAGGACACTGTATTTTTGGCGAATGCCGACGACCCGGGAACCGCGATCCTGGGTCTTGCGCGCAACGCGGACGCAAAACGATATCCTGCCAGCACAACCAAGATCATGACCTGCATCGTCGCGCTCGAAAACGCATCGCCCGACGAGCTCGTCACGGTCAGCAAAAAGGCGTGCAATCTTTCAAAGCGCAATTCCCGCATGGGGCTCAAGGCCGGAGAGTCCTACCCCATGATCGATCTGCTCTACGGACTCATGCTTCCGTCCGGCAACGACGCAGCGATCGCGATCGCCGAGCACGTCGGCGGATCCGTCAGCGGGTTTGCGGATCTGATGAATCAGACCGCGGAACGGATCGGCATGACCGGATCGCATTTTCTCAATCCGCACGGTCTGCACAACAGCGACCATTATACCACGGCGAGAGACCTTTCGATCCTGACGGCGTACGCAATGCAGAACGAAACGTTCCGGGAGATCGTCTCCTCGACGGAGTATACCGCGCATTCCTCCGACGGACGTTCGATCGAGCTGAAAACGAGCAACCGGCTTCTGCGGGACGTGATCGTCACCGGATACACGCCGTATTCCTGTCTGTATCCTGACGCTATCGGCGTGAAAACCGGCGACACGCACCTTGCCGGCAAATGTCTTGTCGCCGCCGCAAAACGCGGGGAAACGACGTATATCCTCGTTCTGCTGCGCGGAAAAAACGCCCCCGAAGGCACGAAAGGCGTTGAAAAGGATCTGTACTCCGCACAGCGGTTCTTTGACGCGATCGAATTGTTCGAATACGCATTTCAGAACGACCTCGTTTCGGTCTCCGTCGCAGACCTTGCCGATAAATGTCTGCCCGACACCTATGCCGTCACGCTTGACCCGGATACGTACGTCGCGTCGGCCGCACTCTATCGCATTGCGTGGGACGCCGATCGGATACAGGCGCTTCCCCGCTGGCAGTCGGACCTGTTCCTGATCGATCCGTTTCCGGAAGAATACCTCAACTATACGATCACGTCCTATTCCGCGCCCGTCGGCACGAAGGCCGGAACTGTCGAGATCCGTTTTCGCGGACAAACGGTGTTTACGGGCGACCTGATCGTTGAGGAATACGATATGCCGCCGACGCCCGCGCCGACGGCGATCCCGTCCTACGACGTTCAGATCGAAACGCCGCAGGCAACGCCCGGAAACGATCCGGCCGTTTCTCCTTCTCCGGATCCGACCGATGCACCCTCCGATTCCGGATGGAGCTTCTGGGATCTGTTCCGCTGCAGTCCCGACTTATAAATCACGCGCGGAGTCCCAGCGCTTCATACGTCATCTTCCCCGCGATCCCGTCGGCTTTCAATCCGTGCGCGCGCTGATACCGTTTCAGGGCGCGCTCTGTTTTTTTGCCGAACACACCGTCCGGCTGACCGGGATCGAAGCCGTTCTGCTTCAGCGCTCTCTGCAGCTCGCGCACGTCCTCTCCCCTCATATACGGAGACCGAAGCTTCAGGATGCGCCGCGATCTGAAAAACGGAGGCCTGCCGAACCGGTCCCACCCCTTGACCGGACTTTCGACCACGCCGACGTCTCTTCCCTTTGCTTCAACAATGCGGTCGGCGTCGATCGCATATCCGACGTGCACCGCTCTACCGCCGCTGATGCGGAAAACCATGTCGCCGGCGCGAAGCGCGCTCCGCTCGATCGGGTCGCAAAGCAGAAACAGCCCGTTGGCGTTCAGATCGTGATCGATCAGGTCGTGCTTCAGAAAATAAAACGTACCGAGGCCCGAGCAATCGAACGCGCGCAGAACGTCGCCGTAACCGTCGCGCACTTCTTTTTTCCAATGTGCGATCGCACGATCCGCATTCCTGCGCGTCTTTTCTTTTTTCCGGATCCACGCTTCCGTGATCGTCGGTTTCTTTTGACCCTGTGCGCCCCAAACGTAGATGCTGTGATTCCTGACCTGTTCTTTCAGATATGCAACAAATTCTTCGACCATAAAAACATCCTCCCGTCCATACTATGCGAACGGGAGGATCTCCTGTGATTTCGAACGAACCGTCACCATTTATTGAAGACTTTTTCCGCAAATCCGAGACAATCGTTCAGATGCAGGCAGGTCCCGTCGTCGAGACGCACCGTACCGGTAAACCGTCCGAACACCTGATGCTGATCGGAACATATGACCTTGACGTCCGTTTTGGACGCGCGGTCCATGATCGGAGCAAAGATCATATCCAGCCGGCCTTCGCTGTCGGTAAAATGCCATGGCGAAAGCAGATCGTCGGCGCCGTCCGGTTTTATCGGGATCCCGAAATCGACACGGTCAAGTTTGTGCGCGATCCCGTCATAAAAGAACATATTCTCCGACGCGGCTTTCGTATCGCCGAATCCGTACCCGAGATTGAACCCGAACGTGTGACCGTCGATCTCGCCCTGCGCCGCGCTCCAGTACCACGTATTCCGGTAGGTCCACACGCCTCTGCCCCAATCCAGAAGCCCGAACGTGTCCGAAGGATCGAGCTCAAATCGCTCCTCACCGACGGAGAACCACCCTTCGGCGCGCATGCCGATGATCTTCTGATTGTAGTAAAACCGGCGCTTCTTTTCAAACGGCGTCGCGATCACCATGGAATCCTTCGGCTCGTGCGTGAGCAGAATATCGCACGCAAACGGCCTTCCGTCACGAAACGAATCGATCCGGAAACGAAGCCTGCGGCCTTCGTCGGTATGCGCAAACGATCCGGACGCATGCTTCATGCGCTTTTGCACGTCGCCCGATGCAGACGAAGCCGGAAATCCGGTCTTTCCCATCGGGAACCAGAACATCGGCGAAACGGTCGTTTCCGACGCCGCTTCAAAATCCAGCACGGAAGCCGACAGCAGTCCCATGTAACCGTTATCGTCGATCGTCAGCGCGACGCCGAAGCGATCGTTCGTGATCAGATAATAGTCCCATTCCTTGATGCGGAATCGCGGCGCTCTGATCGCGGAACGATCGTAACGCTTCAAAAGCGCCGTCGCGTATCCCGGTTCGGAAAGATCCCCGTTCGCATTCAGAAGCTCGCCGGGACCGAATCGATGCTGTTCCATACGTCCTCCAAATGAAAAAGGAGGGCGAAACGCCCTCCAGGATGTACCATTACAGACTCTGCGCGATCGCGACAGCAACGGCGACCGTTGCGCCGACCATCGGGTTGTTGCCCATGCCGATAAGGCCCATCATCTCGACGTGCGCAGGAACCGAGCTGGATCCCGCAAACTGCGCGTCGCTGTGCATTCTGCCCATGGTGTCGGTCATGCCGTAGGAAGCGGGACCGGCAGCCATATTGTCGGGATGCAGCGTTCTGCCCGTGCCGCCGCCGGACGCGACGGAGAAGTATTTCTTTCCGTTTTCGACGCACCATTTCTTGTAGGTGCCGGCAACGGGATGCTGGAAGCGGGTCGGGTTCGTGGAGTTTCCGGTAATGGAAACGTCGACGTTCTCATGACGCATGATCGCAACGCCCTCGTTGACGTCGTCCGCGCCGTAGCAGCGCACCTTCGCACGCTCGCCGTCGGAGAACGGCTTCGTATAGACGATCTTCAGATCGCCGGTATAATAGTCGTATTCGGTTTCGACGTAGGTAAAGCCGTTGATGCGGGAGATGATGTACGCCGCATCCTTGCCGAGACCGTTCAGAATGACCTGCAGCGGCTTCTGACGGACCTTGTTTGCCGTACGTGCGATGCCGATTGCGCCTTCCGCGGCCGCGAACGATTCATGGCCCGCAAGGAACGCAAAGCAGTTGGTTTCTTCTCTCAGGAGCATCGCGCCGAGATTGCCGTGTCCGAGACCGACCTTGCGCTGATCGGCAACGGAACCCGGAATGCAGAACGACTGCAGACCGATGCCGATGGCTTCGGACGCCTCGGCCGCGTTTTTAACGCCCTTCTTATAGGCGATCGCCGCACCGACGGTGTATGCCCAGCCCGCGTTCTCAAACGCGATCGGCTGAATGCCCTTGACAATGCCGTACGGATCCACGCCGTGCGCGTCGCAGATCGCTTTCGCTTCTTCAAGATCCTTGATGCCGTATTCGTTCAGCACCTTCGTGATCTTATCGATTCTTCTTTCGTATCCTTCAAACGTAATCATGCGGCACCTCCGTTATTCCTTGCGCGGGTCAATGACCTTGGCGGCGTTTGCGAACCGTCCGTAGGTCCCGATGTTCTTTTCGAACGCTTCCTTGGGATCCATGCCCTTCTTGATCGCGTCCATCATCTTGCCGAGGCTGACAAACTGATATCCGATGATCTCGCCTTCCTCGTCAAGACCGATCTTCAGGACGTAGCCCTCCGCCATTTCAAGGTAGCGCGGGCCCTTCGCTTTCGTGCCGTACATCGTGCCGATCTGGGAACGAAGTCCCTTGCCGAGGTCCTCAAGTCCGGCGCCGATGGTCAGACCGTCGTCCGAGAACGCGCTCTGGCTTCTGCCGTAAACGATCTGCAGGAACAGCTCACGCATCGCCGTGTTGATCGCGTCGCACACGAGGTCGGAATTCAGCGCTTCCAGGATCGTCTTCCCGGGCAGGATCTCCGCCGCCATGGCAGCGGAATGCGTCATGCCGGAACAGCCGATCGTTTCAACGAGCGCTTCTTCGATGACGCCTTCTTTGATGTTCAGCGTCAGCTTGCAGGCGCCCTGCTGCGGTGCGCACCAGCCGATGCCGTGCGTCAATCCGCTGATGTCCTTGATCTGTTTCGCCTTGACCCACTTGCCCTCCTCGGGAATCGGAGCGGGTTCATGCTTCGCGCCTTTTTTGACGCATACCATTTCTTCCACGTCGCGGGAATACTGCATGTATGTTTGTCCTCCTTTTTTCTTCGGGCGCGAAAAACCGCAATCCCGGATGATAAAAAGTATATCATAGAAAATACATCTACGCAATACGCGATTTCTGTGTTATAATCAAAACAGAATAGCGGCGGAACGCCGTTTCGCCGAATCGGAGGTACCTATGGAACTTGCCGCGCTGATCCTTTCCGGCATTTCATTTCTGATCCTGGTCATCGTACTGTTCGTTCTGATCCTCAATTCCAGAAAGGACGGACAGTCGGAACTGCGCATGGAACTGAACAACAGTCTGCAGGCGTTCGGAAAGACGATTTCCGACAACCAGCGGGCCGCGTCCGAATCGCAGGACAAGCGACTGCTCAGTATGGAAAACAATAACGCGAACGATTTCGATCGCCTGCGCAAATCACAGGAGGATCGCATCAGTTCGCTGGAAAAATCCAACGAGGAAAAACTCGAAGCGATCCGGCAGACGATGGAACGCAGGCTTTCCGCGATTCAGACCGAGAATGCGGAAAAGCTTTCCGAGATGCAGAAGGTCGTCGACGAAAAACTGCAGAAAACGCTCGAATCGCGGATTTCCGAATCGTTCAAGGTCGTTTCCACGCAGCTCGAACAGGTTTATAAGGGACTCGGCGAGATGCAGGCGGTCGCCGCCGGCGTTACCGACCTCAAAAAGGTGCTTTCAAACGTCAAGACGCGCGGCATCCTCGGTGAGGCGCAGCTTTCGGCGATCCTTTCCGAGATTTTGTCGCCCGAGCAGTATGCGGTCGATACCGCAACGAAGCCCGGCTCCCGCGACCGCGTCGAGTTCGCGATCCGTCTGCCCGGCGACGGAGACGAACCCGTTCTGCTGCCGATCGACGCCAAATTCCCCGGCGAAACGTTCTCGCAGCTGCAGGACGCGTACGACAGCGGCGATCCCGAGCAGATCGCGGCGGCGGCCAAGATGCTGGAGATCCGGCTGAAGGCCGAAGCAAAGGATATTCGCGACAAGTATATCGATCCGCCCCACACGACCGATTTCGGAATCCTCTTCCTTCCCTTCGAGGGTCTTTACGCCGAAGCGGTCAACCGCGGATTTATCGAGGAGCTGCAGCGCGCGTACCGCATCAACGTGACCGGACCGTCCACGATGGCGGCGTTTTTGAACAGTCTGCAGATGGGCTTCCGTACGCTCGCCATCCAAAAGCGTTCGAGCGAGGTCTGGCAGGTGCTCGGCGCCGTCAAGACCGAGTTTGAGAAGTTCGACGACATTCTCGACCGTTCGCAGCAAAAGCTTCGCCAGGTCAACGACGATCTCGATACGCTGATCGGGACCCGCACGCGCGCGATCAACCGCAAGCTGAAGGACGTCGAACGGCTCGACGCGCCGGAAGCGGAAAGGCTTCTCGACTGATGGCGGCGTTCCGGACCTATCGGGATACCGATTATGAACCGGTCTGCCGGTTTTTGATCGAGCTGAACCGCACCGACCGGTCGCATATCAACTGGAACTGGGCGCGGTTTGAATGGATGTACGGGCATCCGTATACGGACCGGTCTCTGCTCGGTTCCATCGGTCTTTGGTTCGAAAAGGATCGAATCGTCGGCGCCGCATTGTTCGACATGTACTTCGGCGAAGCGTTTTGCGGCGTTCTGCCGGGTTATGAATCGCTGTATCCCGACGTTCTCAACTACGCGTACGGCCATATGCAGGACGAATCCGGGCTCGCCGTTGCGATCGAGGACGGCAGCGCCGCAGAGATCGACGCTGCGGTAAAATGCGGCTTTTCCCCGATCGCACAGTACGAAACGATCATGCAGATCGCTCCCGATCGCAGCTTTCCCGTCGTTCTTCCGTCCGGGTATTCGATCGCCGCGATCGACCCGAAGGACTGCGCGGAACGCATGCAATGGCTGTTCTGGCAGGGCTTCGATCACGGAGAGGATTACGAGGCTTTTCTGAGAGAACCGCAGGCGCCTCCCCTACCGCGTCCGCATTTCAATCGCGAACTGAGCATGTGCGCCTATTCTCCGGACGGCGTTCCGGTTGCGTATGCGTGCCTGTGGAAGCATCCGGATACCGACTATGCCTACGTAGAACCGGTCTGCACGATCCCGTCCGCACGCAGAAAAGGACTCGCGAAAGCGCTCCTCTGCGCGGCGATGAATCATGCCGGGACGCTCGGAGCAAAAACGGTTTACGTCATTTCGGACCAGGTTTTTTACGCGTCGATCGGGTTTTCAAACGCATATCATTACACGTTTTACCGAAAGCCGTAACGGAGCAGGCGATCCCATGCAGATCGCCGCAACCGTGCGATCAACCGCAAGCGCAAGGACGTTTGACGGCTCGATCCCCCGAAGCAACCGTTCTCCGGAGTTCGGAAATCGCAACAGACGGTTGCTTGTCAATCCTTCCGTCCGATGGTACAATACCGACAGCAACAAACAGGAGGTATGTATGGATACAAAAGACGTCATTTTCGAACTGCGGACCAAGAACGGTCTTTCTCAGGATGAACTAGCCGAAAAGGTCTTTGTGACGCGGCAGGCGGTATCGCGTTGGGAAAACGGTGAAACGGTTCCGAATACGGAAACACTGAAGCTGCTTTCCAGGCTGTTCAACGTCTCCATCAATACCCTGCTTGGCTCTCCGCACCAACTGATCTGCCAGTGCTGCGGCATGCCGCTTCAGGACGAGATCATCGGCAAGGACAAGGACGGTACGCCGAATGAAGCGTACTGCAAGTGGTGCTATGCCGACGGTACATATACCTACAGCGATATGGATGAGCTGATCGACGTATGTATCCCGCATATGGTCAACGAATCCTTTTCCGAAGAGCAGGCCCGCGCATATCTGAAACAGGTCCTGCCTACGCTGGATTACTGGAAGCGCTACGAGGCGCTGAGCGACGACGGACAGTTTGAAGCGTTCAAGAAGCAGCTCATCTGCGAGATCAACGACCTGCATATCGAGGGTATGCCGAAGGTCGAACGGCTCAACGCGCTGGTCGGCAGCTTCGTGAATCTCGCTTATCCGCTTCCGAGCGGCGCAAGCGTAAGGTTCCTGAACGACGGAACGACCTATCTCGGCACCCAGCTCGAATCGGAGTTCGGCGGAGACCGGTGTTTCGGCGTACTTGCCAACATGGATTTCATTCTGATCTGCACCTACGAAGCGGAGGGCAAAAACCCGGAGCTTGTGCTGTATAAGAAACGATAACGTGTATCTTTCAAAGCAAAACGACCGAGCGAATCGCTCGGTCGTTTTGCTTATTCTTTTGCGTACTTCTCGAACCAGTTCGTGATCTCGGTGAGCCTGCGGATGCGGTGCTTCGGCTTGCCGGAGCGGGACAGCTCGTGGTTTTCGCCGTGGAACACGCAGATGCGCGCCGGGATCCCGCGGTCGACGAGCGCCGCATACATCTGCAGGCCCTGATCGATCGGACAGCGGTAATCCTCGTCGGAATGGATGAACAGCGTCGGCGTTTTCACGTTCTTTGCGTATTTCAGCGGGCTGTGATTCCAAAGCTTTGCGTGATCCGTATAGAAATCCGCGTGATTCTGATCGCCGACGAAGTAATAGCCGATATCGGAAATGCCGTTGAAGCTCAGCCAGTTTGAGATCGACCGCTGCGACGCGCAGGCGCAGAACCGGTCGGTGTGCCCGATGATCCAGTTCGTCATAAAGCCGCCGTAGCTGCCGCCCGTTTCGCAGACGCGCTTCGGATCGATCGCCGGATACCGCTTCAGCACCTCGTCAGCAAAGTCCATCAGATTGCGGTAGTCCGTTTCACCGTAGTGTCCCATGATGTCCGCAAATGCGTCTCCCCTGCCGTCCGAGCCCTTCGGGTTGCAGAAGAACACGAAATAGCCCATGCCGGCCCACACCTGCATCTCGTGATAAAACACCGTGCCGTAGACCGTCTTCGGTCCGCCGTGGATATCGAACACCGCGGGGTATTTCTTCGCGGGATCGTAATCTTTGGGCTTCAGCACCCAGCCGTCGATCTTCCATCCTTCGCTCTCGACCGAAAGAGGCTCGCACACGGCAACGTATTTGTCCTTCAGCGCATCGTCGTTGAAATGCGAGAGCTTTTTGAGTTCGCCGGTTTTCAGGTTCTTTGCATACAGCTCCTGCAGACTGCCTTCGTACAGCGCGACGAACAGCGCAATCTCGTTGTCCGGATGGATCGCGCAGGCGTCAATGCTGCCCGTTTCCGTTGCGATCGGGAAAATGTTCCCCTGAAGGTCCAAAGCGTACAAATGCGAGCTGTCGCCGCGCGTAGTGACGTAATACAGGCGTCCGTTTGCCGCGTACGTCGTTTCGCCTCCGCCGTAACGCGCGTCGCTCCCGACCGAGTTCCAAAGGCTCTCGGTGTTCTCGTACAGCATGGACAGTTCGCCGGTTTCTCGGTCGACGGTATAGAAGTCGACGTTCTCATTGAGGCCGATATCCTTGCCCTCCGTCGCCGTCAGAAGGAGCGTTTCACCGACCGCCTTGATCCGATCGGCATACAGTCCTTCATAGGCTTTCAGAAGACGGCTCTCCCCGGTGTTTCCGTCCGCCGCGTACAGTTTCGGATGTGTCAGATCGCGGCGCGCGGTGTAGGAATCGCCGAGATAATACACGAGATCGCCGATCGTCTCGACGGAATCAACCGAGAAGTCCGGTTCGGTAACACGCCGGATCTCCTTTGCTTCGGGCGAGACGAGAAACAGCGCCGTGCGCGATTTATTGATGATCCCGCCGCCGTTGAACCAGTACGGCAGTTCGTCAAAGACCTCGTAATCCGCATCGTCCGCGTATTGCTTCTGCACCTTTTCGCGGTCTTCCCTGCTCATGCAGTAGTAGTCCGGCACGTTCGCGTCGATCGATCCGAGCACGGCAAAGGAGCCGTTCGGCAGTTTTCGGATCCAGCTTGCGGAGAACGGAAGCGTGAACGCATGCAGCGCCTCGCCGCCGGAGAGCGACAGCCTGTAATAGCTCGTAAACTGCTCTTTCGCTTCCGCGCGTTTCTTTTCCGAGGCGGAACGGACCGCAGGAAACAGGATCGTATCGGCGTCCTCCCAGGTATAGCGCATCTCTTTTCCGAGATCGGTCAGCTGCTTCAGCGAACCGTCGTAAAGCCACAGGCGGCTTTCATAACAGTTTTCGTCCTCGTTGCAGTTTGAAACGACGAACGCGGCGCGCCTTCCGTCCGGCGAATACCGAACGTTCGACAGGAACCGATACTGCAAAAAATCATTGATCTTTACGGATTCCATACGTTCCTCCTTATCCTTGATAAACCCATTGTATACGCAGGAAACAGAATTTGCAAGAAAAGAAAAAGAACAACGGCGAACCGTTGTTCCGTGTATCGGTTTATTCAAGCGGTTTCCCGCCGTACTGGTGCACGATCGAAAGCCAGACGCCGGTCAGCAGATCCGTGCCGCCCCGATCGGTTTCGGATGCGATCTTGTTCGCGTTGGCAACGATCGCAGCATAATTCGCATCGGAGAACAGGTTGCAGAGGAGCTGGAACAGGTCCTCGGATACGAGCCCTTCGCCGCTTTGCAGCAGCAGCGCGGCGCCGAGTTCGTTCGTGTGCGCGGCAGCGCCGCCCGCCGTTTCCCGTGTGATTTCCAGAACGCGGTCCCGGCTTCTGCCGAGCGCGACGCTCAGCGCGGCGTACCCTGCGAGATATCCGCAAAGGAAAAGATCGGAGGCCGGCGTAATCCCGAGCCCGACGCCGGAAATCGAAGCGCCGACTTCCCTGCATTCCGCGGTGATCTGCTCCCGGAACGCGGCGTGCAGGCGGTCGAGATGCGGCGCAACCGTTTCACAGAAAGCGTTTCGTTTTCCGTCCGCCGCAAGCGCGGAAAGATCGTCTTCGACGGCGTTCGTTTCGATCGCGCGCAGGACGTGACGCATCCGGATATCCAGATCAACGGGCAAAAACACCGCCTGCACGGAGCCGAGCGAAAGCTCGTAATCCGTCGCAAGGGACAGGTCGACGGTGAATTCGCACGCGGGGATCTCGATCTTTTCGTTTCCGAGAAGAACCTCCTGTCCTTCCGCGATCTCATAGCGCGTAAGCGGCTTCGTTGAGTTCACGACGATCGAGAACGGCATCAGGCAGCGCGCGTTGGTCAGGATGGAGACCATCCCGACGGACGTGCTGCAATAGACAACGTCGGGATACACCGCGTAAACCGTTCCGGCATAGCGGTCCATGTCCAGATATGCGTGCAGTCGTCTGCAGATTTTTCTTGCTGTTTCTACCATTTGATCTCCGTATATTTTTTGAATGCCGACGGTAAGTATTCATACCGTTTCCAACAGTATTTTACCCCGAAGCGCGAAAAATGTAAAGAGAAATCGCATGATCCGGCGAATCAGAATAGGAATAGAATGTAAATATATGCAAAAAGAGGAGCGAATCCGCTCCTCTTCATGTTCAACGGGGATCAGTCTTCCGGCTTCGCGTCCGGAATATGCAGTTCGATCGGCTCGTTGCAGTTCGGGCAGATCAGACCGTCGGGGCGGTCAAGCATGTCCTGATCGAAATAGATGGTTTCCCCGCAGTTCGGGCAGACGATCTCGAAAAAGTCGTCGTCGTCAAATTCCTCGTCCTCATCGTCATCCTCTTCATCGCCGTACAGGAAATCATCGTATTCATCGAGATTCTCAAAGATCTCTTCCACGCTGTCGTCCAGATCCGCAAGCGTATCCTCGTGATCCGCCATTTCCTCCGCGATCAGATCGAGCGCGTCGACGATCGCCGAAAAAACCTTTGCGTATTTGTCGTCCTGAATGTTGAGGCCTTCCATCAGACCGTCGAGATATGCGACTTTCTCAGAAATTCTGCTCATGCTGCACCTCCGTAAAGTTAGAATGTTATACGCGGGACATGTATTCGCCGGTTCTCGTATCGATACGGATCGTATCGCCTTCGTTGACAAACAGCGGGACTGCGATATGGTATCCGGTCTCCAGAACGGCCGGCTTGGTCGTTCCGGTCGCGGTATCGCCCTTAAAGCCGGGCTCCGTCTGCGTGACTTTCAGTTCGACGAAATTGGGCGCTTCGACGGAGAACGCGCTGCCCTTGTAGAACCGCATCTTGACCTGATCGTTTTCCTTGATGAAATCGATCGCGTCTTCGACCTGTTCAAAGTTCAGCGGGATCTGCTCGTAGGTTTCGACGTCCATGAAGTAATACAGTTCGCCGTCGGAATACAGGTATTCCATGTCCTTCGTTTCGATGTGCGCCAGCGGATATTTGTCCGTCGGGCTGAACGTACGTTCGAGAACCGCCCCGGTCATGACGTTCTTGAGCTTGGTGCGTACGAACGCCGCTCCTTTGCCGGGTTTTACGTGCTGGAAATCGGAGATCGACCACACAACGCCGTCAATTTCAACCGTCACGCCCTTGCGGAAATCGCCTGCCATAATCATAAGTACTTATCCTCCCAATTGTATTCTGTCGTATGATAGATCAGTTGATATGCATCAGTTCTTTGGTCGAGCGGACGAGATCGAGTTTTCCGTCCTTTGTGACGACGCAGCAGTCTTCGATGCGCACACCGAACTTATCTTCAATGTAGATGCCGGGCTCGACGGTGATCGTCATGCCCTCTTCAAACACGGTCTCTCCGAGAACGGAAGCGGACGGCGCTTCGTGGATCAAAAGGCCGAATCCGTGACCGAGCGAATGGCCGAAGCATTCGCCGTAGCCCTTTTCTTTGATGTAATCGCGCGCGATCGCATCAAGTTCCTTGCCGGTGATGCCGGGTTTCAGCGCGTCAAGCGCGCGCTGCTGCGCTTCGCGAACGATGTTGTAGATCTCTTCGGCAAACGGATCGACCTTTCCGACGGCGAACGTACGCGTCATGTCGGAGTGATACCCGTTATAGAGACAGCCGTAGTCGAGAACGACGAGGTCGCCTTCCTGCAGTTTCCGGTCGCCGGGAACCGCGTGGCACATTGCTCCGTTCGGGCCGGATCCGACGATCGTGTCGAACGAAGGGCCTTCGCTGCCGAGCTTTGCGCAGATGTATTCGAGCTCTGCGGCAACACGGCGTTCCGTCATGCCGGGATGGATCGTCTTCAGAAGCTCTTCAAAGGCGGCGTCCGCGATCGCCTGCGCCTTCTGCAGAGAATCGATCTCTTCCTGCGACTTCACGATGCGCAGATGATGCAGCTGCTTAGCGAACGGAACGAGTTCCGCGCCGAACGATTCATAAACCTGATACGCCGCAAAGCTGACGTAATCCTCTTCAAAGCCCATCTTGCGGACGTTCCCGTCTGCAAGGATCTTTTTGATCGCTTCGTTATGCGCCGCGCCGGCGACTTCCATGATCTCGCAGCAGTCGCCCGACTGTGCCTTCGCCTGGATCGTATAACGGAAATCGGTCAAAAGCACGCTTCTGTCTTCCGTTACGACAACGCTTGCATCCTCGCTCGTAAACCCGGAAAAGTAGCGGATCGCGGTCACCGATTTCAGAATGACCGCATCGAGCCCGTGCTCGCGCATGGCATTGCGGAGCCGTAAAATTCGATCGTTCATGTTTCCCTCCACGACAAACTATATCGCATGTATTATATCCGATGAAACGTCCGTTTGCAACCCCCGACCGAAAAATAGTTTTCCGCCGCGAAGATAAAAAAGCCCCGGACGAACCGGGGCGGGATCCTGAAATTCAGGAGTTCATTCGACGAACGAGCGTTTCGTACGTTTTTTCCAGGACGGGAACGTTTCTCCAGGCGCATCCGATCAGCACGCCGGGGCGATTGTCGCCGTGAAAATCGCTGCCGCAGGTGACGAGCATCTGATACTGCCGCGCGATGGAAACGTACATTTCCGTCTGCCGCGGCGTGGAACTCGGATAATAGGCTTCGAGTCCCATCAGTCCCATATCGTACAGCTCCCGGATCAACCCGTGCGGATTGTCGCGGATATGACACGGATGCGCGAGGATCGGAAGCCCGTCCGCGATATGGATGATGTCGATCACCTGCTGCGGCGTGAACCGCGGCTCCGTATAGTAGCCGGGCCGTCCGGGGCGGAGATATTTCGAGAACGCATCACGAACGTCGACCGCATAACCGGCTTTGATCAGCGCGTGCGCGATATGAAGCTTGGTCGTCATCGACTCGGGCCGCTGTACAAGCGGCTGCACGTCGTACCCCGCTTCCTTGAGGTTGCGGTAGATGATCTTGTTCCTGCGTTCTCTTCGGTCTCTGGCAATCTCCAGCGCGCGAACGAGCGTCGGATTGTCCGGATCCACGTCAAGCCCGATGATATGCAGCTCATGGCGCCATTCGTTATCCATTTCAACGGCGGGCAAGACCGGCAGCCCGACCTTGCGTCCCGTTTCGACGGCTTCCTTTACGCCGAGAATGCTGTCGTGATCGGTCAAAGCGATGAGTTTCAGGTTCGATCCGGCCGCAGTCGTCACGATCTCCGACGGCTGTACGGTGCCGTCGGAAATGATGCTGTGGATATGAAGATCAAACCGGTTTTCCGTCATGGATCAAACTGTCCTCAATCGTCTTTTTCTTCTCCCGGGCACGGCGGAACGACCGTTCCGGTATCTTCACTGTGTTCTTCCTTCGCGTCTTCCGGTTCGGCGGAAGCGTCCGGATTCATGACTGCGTCCATGTCCTCTCCGTCATATACGGCGACGAACTGGTCGCCCGTCACACGTTCGTACTTCAGCAGCATTGCGGCACAGCGTTCGAGACCGTCGCGATGCTCGGTCAGGATCTGTTCCGCGCGCTCGAACTGTCCTTCCAGGATCCGCCGGATCTCGGCGTCGATTTTGGCGGAAAGCGCCTCGGAATAGTTTTTGGCGTGTCCCCAATCCTTCGCGATGAAGACCTCGGTATCACCGCCGAGGAACACGGGACCGACCGCGTCGGACATGCCGTATTCTTCGACCATCTTGCGCGCGGTCTGCGTGGCCTGCTTCAGGTCCTGAATCGCGCCGGTCGAAACGTCGGTAAACACGAGCTTCTCGGCGACACGGCCGCCCATTCCCATGCAGATGTCGTCGAGCATGTGCGATTTCAGCGTGTGATGGATATCCTCTTTCGGAAGCACCATCGTGTAGCCGGCGGCCCATCCGCGGGAAATGATGGAAACCTCGTGAAGATCGTCGCAGTTTTCAAGCTCGTGCGCAAGGATCGCGTGACCGCATTCGTGATAGGCGGTGATCCGCTTGTCCTTTTCGGTAACGACGCGGCTCTTCTTTTCGGGACCCATCTGAACGCGTGTGACCGCTTCTTCCAGATCCGCCTGCGTGATCTCTTTCCGCTTGTCGCGCGTGCAGAGGATCGCCGCCTCGTTCAGGATGTTCTCAAGATCGGCGCCCGTGAAATACGGCGTGCGCCGCGCGAGCGTCCTGAGGCTGACGTCCTTGGCAAAATGCTTGTTCCGCGCATGCACGAGCAGGATCTCTTCTCTGCCCTTGACGTCCGGATAGCCGACGGTGATGCGGCGGTCGAAACGGCCCGGTCTGAGCAGCGCGGGATCGAGGATATCGGCGCGGTTCGTTGCCGCGAGCACGATGATGCCCTCGTTTGCCTGGAAGCCGTCCATCTCGACGAGCAGCTGATTCAGCGTCTGCTCGCGTTCGTCGTGACCGCCGCCGAGACCCGCTCCGCGCTGACGGCCGACCGCATCGATCTCATCGATGAAGACGACGGCGGGCGCGCTGCGTTTTGCCGTGTCGAACAGATCGCGGACGCGCGATGCGCCGACGCCGACGAACATTTCGACGAAGTCGGAGCCGGAGATCGAAAAGAACGGCACGCCGGCCTCCCCTGCGACCGCCTTCGCCATAAGCGTTTTACCGGTGCCCGGAGGTCCGACGAGCAGAACGCCCTTCGGGATACGCGCGCCGTTTTCGGTGAAGCGTCTGTGATCGCGCAGGAAGTCGACGACCTCCTTCAGTTCTTCCTTTTCCTCAACGAGTCCTGCGACGTCCTTGAACGTGATCTTCTCCTTGGAGGGATCGCTCAGTCTCGCGCGGGACTTTGAGAAATTCATCATCTGTCTTCCGCCGCCCTGCTGACGGTAGATGAATACCATCATTACGACCATCAAAATGACAAGCGGAAGGTACTGCAGCAGGATGAGCCAGATGGACGTTCCCTCCGGAAGACCGCTGTTGTAAACGAAGCCGTAGTCGCCCGTCGTGATCTTCTCGGGATCGACGCCGGTCTTCTGCGAAACGATCGTCCGCACGTCGCGGTGGAACTGCTCGTCATTCTGATACAGAACGAAATCCGCCTTGGAAGGGAGATTCTTCGCGTCCGCTTCGCTGCTCGTCAGCAGGCCGTAGAACGTATCGGATTCCAGAACTTCGTAAACGGCTTTGATCTTGCCTTCGTTATACAGTTTTTTGAATTCCGACGAGTTGATCTCGTTCACCTTCTGACCGGAGCATCCGTTCGTGACCATGAAAAACAGGAGCACGATAATCAGACCCCAGACGAGCAGTGTGACGAGTTTTCTCGGGTCGAAACCGCGTCTCTGGTTCGGATCGTTCGGATTGTTTGATCTGTTGTTCGGGTTAAATTCCAATGTTTCCTCCGTTCACGGGTTTTGCCCGTATCCCAAAGATCAGCTGTAGATCTCGGGTTTTAAGATGCCGATATACGGCAGGTTGCGATATTTCTGTTTGTAATCGAGGCCGTAACCGACGACGAATTTGTTCGGAATCACAAAGCCGCAGTAGTCCGGCGTGATCTCGCATTCGCGGCGTTCAGGCTTGTCAAGGAAGCAGCAGGAGCGGATCGACGCCGGCTGCCGTTCGTTCAGCATGCGCGTCAGATAGGAAAGCGTCAGACCGCTGTCCATAATGTCCTCCGCGATCAGAACGTGCTTGCCGGTGATGCTGGAATCCATGTCCTTCGTGATGCGTACGATCCCGCTCGTTTTCTGCGCGTCGCCATAGCTGGAGATCGCCATGAAGTCCATTTTGAGATGCACGCTGATTGCTCTGCACAGATCGGCAAAGAAGATGCTCGCACCCTTCAGGACGCAAAGAACGATGATCTCCTGACCGTCGTAATCCTTGGAGATCTGATCCCCGAGTTCCTGTACGCGTTTCCTGATCTGTTCCTCGGAAAGCAGGACTTCTTCAATGTCCTGCGCCATGAACGTTTTTCCCCACATAGTCAATCCTCCTCATAATGATAGTGTCGAATATGCGCTGTCGACGCGTCGATGCGCACACGGTTGTCGATCGTATGTCCCGCAACGAATAGGATCCCCTCTTCGTCGCAGATCAGCGGCACGTTCCGCTCAAAACGCGGAATCTTTCTGTCGGTCAGATAATCGCTTAATAGCCGGCTCACCCGCATGCCGAACGGCGTGAACCGGTCTCCGGGAAGCGGCGAGCGGACGAACACGTTTCCCGCAATCCGGTCTGCGTCGATATACGCGTCGCATCCGCCGCAGGGCAGAACGGGCTTTTCGACGGTGCGGACCGTCAGCGTGCCGTTCGGAAGCCGGTACGTCCCTTCCTCTCCCAGCGGGATCCAAAACGGTTCGGAACCGATCCGGTCGAATCGGAGTCCGAAAGCGTCCAGCCACGCGACGACGCCGTTCTTCAGCGTTGCGCGATCTCCCGTCTGTCCCGAAAGAAGCGATTCCAGCCGCAGAAGATCGGCGCTCGTACAGTCGTCGTACGGAAGCATTCGCTTCAGAACGCGCAGCCGCACCGGCCGCGGAAGCGCCGCAAGTTTCTTGCGGTCATACCCGACAGCAGTGAACGCTTCATCCGCAAGCGATCCGAGATAGTCCGCGTCTTCCGCGATGCGGAAAGCCGCGTCGGAAAGCGCCTTTCGCGCCTGCGGATTGATCGTTTCCAGAACCGGCATCACGTTCAGCCGGATCCGGTTTCTCGTGGCGTCCGCGTTGAGATTCGTCGAATCGATGCGATACGGCTGTCCGCGTTCGGCAAGAAACGCAAGGATCTCGTCTTTGCCGGTCAGAAGCAGCGGCCGGATCAGATCGCCGGAACGAAGCCGCATCCCCGCGAGCCCGTCCGTTCCGCTGCCGCGCAGCAGATGCAGAAGGACCGTTTCCGCCTGATCGTCGCGATGATGACCGAGCGCGATCACGTCGCAGCCGGCTTCTGTTTTGGCTTCCGAAAGGAACGCGTACCGTTCGCACCGCGCGGCAAGTTCGAGCGAAACGCCGCTCCGTTTTGCCGATGCGGGAACGTCGACTCGTTTTACGATCAGCCGGATCCCGAGCGAATCGCACAGAGAACGTACGAACGCTTCATCCTCGTCCGCCTCCTGTCCGCGGATACCGTGGTTCAGGTGCGCGGCGGCGATCCCGCCGATCAGTCCGTTCCTTTGAAGTTCCAGAAGTTCCAGCAGCAAAGCCACGGAGTCCGCGCCGCCCGACAGCGCTGCGAGCACCGCGTCGTCTTCGGATACGCGGCATTTTCGCCATGTCGAATCGGTCCACAGAAACATGATACACAACTCCGGGAATAGATAAGAGTATTTTACCCCGAAAACGGCGTTTTGGCAAGTATCAAATGAAAAATTGAAATGACAATTCCGTAAAAGAAATGAAAAAGCGCTCCCGATCGGGAGCGCGTCGGATCCGTTCAGCTTACGACGTTTTGCGGATACCCGTACAGAAAAGACCGCAGGTTCTTTGCGGAAACGTCGATCAGGTTCTGCCGCATCGGTTTCGGCGACCATGCGTAGTGCGAGGTGATGAGACAATTCGGCGCGGTCAGAAGCGGATTGCGAAGCCGGATCGGCTCCTCGGACGCGACGTCCGTGCCGTAGGCGGCAAGCTTTCCCGAAACGAGCGCATCCCGCACGTCGGATTCCGAGATCAGGCTTCCCCGCGCGGTATTGATCAGGATCGCCCCGTCCTTCATCCCCGCAATGGTATCGCTGCGAATCAATCCGACGGTGTCCGCCTTCGACGGGCAGTGCAGGCTGACCACGTCGGACTCCTTCAACAGGACGTCGAGGGGAACGAACGTTCCCGGGAAGCCCTGTTTCTCATGCGGGCTGTAGCCGAGCACCCGCATACCGAGCGCCTCGGCGATGCGCGCAACGCGCGTTCCGATCCTGCCGCAGCCGATGATGCCGATGGTTTTGCCGTACAGAAGGACCGGCGCGATCTCCCACCAGGAGAAATCGGGCTGGGCGGTCCATGCGCCCTGCCGGACGAGCGAGGCATGATATTCGACGTGCTGACAGATCGCAAGCAGCAGCGCGATCGTGTGCTGCGCGACCGCTTCCGTGCTGTAAGCCGGCACGTTGCAGACGACGATCCCGCGTTCTTTTGCCGCTTCAACGTCGATCACGTCATAGCCGGTCGCAAGGACGCCGATAAATTTCAGCTGCCGCGCGTTCTGCAGGATCTCGCGGTTCAGCTTAACCTTATTGACAAACACCGCGTCCGCGCCTCTGAGCCGCTGTGCGACCATATCCGGGTGCGTACGGTCGTAGACCGAAAGCGTGCCGAGCGCTTTGATCGGACTCCAGTCAACGTCGCCGGGGTTCACGCAATAGCCGTCCAATACAACGATCTGCATTTCTCTTCCCTCCCTTATATATTGTACCCCGCAGGCGAAGCGAATGCAAATGAATAAACTATAAAATCATGCTATGCTAGAACCGAACGTGACTTTTTGCGGAAATGAGGAGAGGCATGCGATGATTTGTTTTTGCAATAAAGAAATCGTCGCGAGCTATGTGAAGCCCGCGACGACGTGGCGCAGAGAGAGGGATTCGAACCCTCGATACGGTTCCCCGTATACACGATTTCCAGTCGTGCGCCTTAGACCAGCTCAGCCATCTCTGCACGGCGTTTTTGCTGCACCTTTGCTATCTTACAACAATCACCCTGAAAAAGCAAGATATATTTTCCCCGTACGTAAAATTATTTTGAAAAAACACTTGCATTTTCGGGAAAAGCGTGTATAATGTTTTCTGTTCGCGGGGCATTAGCACAGTTGGTAGCGCGCAACGTTCGCAATGTTGAGGTCAGGAGTTCGAATCTCCTATGCTCCACCACATGGGTTGCAATTTCGGTTGCAACCCCTTTTTTATCCCTGAAAGGAGCACCCTATGTCCGAAGCACCGTTCCGCAAGTCGTTCTTTCACATCTCCGGTCCGCTTCTTGATCTTGATCTGATCGAGACAGACGCGGGCGACGATCAGATCATACCGTTCTATTACTGGAACATCGCCCTGAAGGCGACCGGTGAAACGATCGGCGCTATCTCGCTGCGTCTCGGGCATAATTATCATTCATATTATAACGGAAACGTCGGCTATGAGATCGACGAGCCGTACCGCGGACATCATTATGCCTATTATGCCTGCCGTATGCTCGAACCCGTTGCGGCAGCGCACGGCATGGATCATCTGATCTTCTCCTGCGATTTCGACAATCATGCCTCGATCCGCACGATCGAGCATCTCGGCGCGCGTCTTCTGGAAACCGTCGAACCGCCGAAGGATTATGTCTTTTATTTCGACAGCATTGCCCCGCATCGGATCTATCGTCTCGATCTTTCCCCCGCGCTCCGTTTTATCACACTGCGCGAGCGTCCCGCGCTTGAGCAGACCGCCGCGCAATGGTTCAGCTCGAAATGGGGCGTCCCCGAAGAAGCGTATCTCGAATGCATGGATGCGTATCTTTCCGGCGAAACGGAATACGGCTGGTATCTGTGTCTCGACGGCGAGCGGATCGTCGGCGGGCTCGGCGTGATCGAAAACGATTTTCACGACCGAAAGGATCTCGCGCCGAACGTGTGCGCGGTCTATACCGAGGAAAGCCACAGAAATCGCGGGATCGCGGGCGTTCTTTTAACTATGGCGGTCGAGGATCTCCGCAGTCACGGCGTTTCCCCCGTTTATCTTGTTACCGACCATACAGGCTTCTACGAGCGCTACGGCTGGGAGTTTCTCTGCATGGTGCAGGGCGACGGCGAGCCGGACCTCACGCGGATGTATATCCATCGCTGACCCGCCGCGCCGCGTTCCCGTGAATTCCGTTTGATTTCTTTCGTCTGCGATGTTATACTGAATATGATAAGCATGCGCGGGAGAGCATTTATGAAACGCCGTAAAGAACAGGTCCTTACAAAGGAATCCGGAACGGAACCGGAAACGAGCTGCGAGACGCTGCCTTCGTCCGACGCGGAATCGCAGTCGGTCTCTTCCGAAGAAAACATGAATCCGTTGCGCCGGCCCCGGTTCCTGCACCGCATCCGGGCGAAGGTGTCCGCAGAAACCGCCGAGGCGGACCGCCGCAAGCATCTTGAATCGACTTTCACCGCGCCCCGTTTCAGCCGACCGTTTCGCCCGAAGCGTCATGAGAAGATCCGTAAGGTGCTTGACGGGAACGATATCAAATATCGCGGTCCCCTTTCCTATCGGCATCTCCGCATCCTCGCGTGGCTGATGTGCGCGATCGCCGCAGGCGGGTCGATCCTTCTCATCGCATACAGGTTTATCCCGAATCTGCTTCCTGCCGTCAACGACTTCGGTCAGCTCTTTTCCAATTTCTCAAATCTCGCGCTGCCGTTGTTCATGCTCGCCAATTTCACGGTGATCCTGAACGCGAAGAACGGGTATCGGCAGCTGCTCATTACGTATGCGTCCTCCGCGCTGCTGTTGATCTTTTGCTTCATCTTCAGTCTTGAACATTACGCGTTCGGCATCTTTGAAGTTCTGCTCGGGAATCGCGCGGAAGGAACCGACGCCGTGCTTCAGATCCTGTCCATCGTCTCACCGTACGGCTGTCTTTCGTTCAACATCTTTATCGATCTGTTCCTGTGCACGCTTCTGATGTTTTTCCTGTCCTATCAGCCGCGGCGGCTCTTTAAGGGAAAGGGGCACATTCTGTTCCGCTGTCTCGCGGTCCTTCCGATCGCTTACGAGATCGCAAGCGTCGTATTGAAGCTGCTCGCCGGACTCGGCGAGATCGTTCTGCCGTACTACGTCTGGCCTTTTTTGACGACAAAGCCGCCGATCCTGTTCTTTATCTTCCTTGCGATTGCGGTCTTTATCAAAAAGCGCGAGCGCCGATTCCGCAAAAGCGGCTTTACGCATACGGAATATATGCGTTACCTGAAAACGAACCGGAACTCGCTGCAGTTCTCGCTTCGGGTTTTTCTGATCTTTATCATCGGCGCTGTCATCGACGTGTTGATGTTCATTATCCTTCCGATCATCTTTGCGCTCACGCTCAAGGGCATCGAATCGGAGGATCAGCTTGAACCTCTGTTTCAGGTCATAATAAACGTGGGCGTCGGCAAAGGCTTATATATGCTGATCATGTCGCCGGTCACGCTGCTCTTCTCATATACCCGCTTGTATAAGAACCGGACCGTCGACAGATTGATCCCGGTCGGCGGCATTCTGTTCGTCATCCTCTTTTCGATCGAACTGGTCTATCAGATGATCCGAATGATGCCGAACCTGTAACACATGCTGCATAAAGCAATATGAAAAACAACGCGGTATCCCGTACGCTGTCTGGCTGTTGAAAATGGCGTCGGAAGCCGCGTTATTCGTATGGGAGCTGCTCTGAAGTATGCGGCCATGCGTAAACGCGGCTGATTAACTGCGAGAAAAAAAAGAAAGAGCGCATGCTCTTTCTTTATACATGGATTTATCAGGTTATGCCTTCGACGCAAATGTTCCGGCGCCGTCAGCGACAGCCTGCATTATGCTTCGGCCTTCTCTTCGGCGTAAACGCTGACCGTCTTCTTGCCCGCGTGGCGGATCTCGAAACGGACGATACCGTCGATCTTCGCGAACAGCGTGTCATCCTTGCCGATGCCGACGTTGGTGCCGGGATGGAAGTGCGTACCGCGCTGGCGAACGAGGATGTTGCCTGCGAGGACGAACTGACCGTCTGCACGCTTCGGTCCGAGACGCTTGGATTCGCTGTCTCTGCCGTTACGGGACGAACCGACGCCCTTTTTATGTGCGAACAGCTGCAGATTCATCTGAAACATGATCTAAACCTCCTTGTTCCGAAATTTGAGGGTCTTTGGATACGACGCCTGAATGCTCCGTAACCCCGCGATCATCGTATCAAACACGATGCCCGCGCGGCGGATCGCTTCCGGATCCGTATCCTTACTGAGGATGCAGGTCGTTCGACCTTCTTCGATCGAAACACCTGCCTGAACGTGACATACTTCCGTGATCCCGAGGATCGCCGTCTGCACGATTGCGGAAACCGCCGCGCAAACGAGGTCTTCCCCGTACTCACCCATATTCGCGTGTCCGCTGACGGTAAAGCCGACGGGCGTTCCGTTTTCGCGGGTCACGTTTACGGTGATCATGGATCAGCCGATCGCGGTGATCTCAACCTTGGTGAAAGGCTGACGATGGCCGCGCTTCTTGCGGATGTTCTTCTTGGGCTTATACTTGAAGACGATGACCTTCTTGCCCTTGCCATGCTCGAGAACCTTTGCGGTTGCCTTTACGCCTTCCACGACGGGCTTGCCGACCGTGACGGTTTCGCCGTCCGCTACGAGCAGAACATCCATGGTGACTTCGGTACCGATCTCCGCGTCGAGCTTCTCAACGAGAACTTCGTCGCCGACCTGGACCTTATACTGTTTACCACCGGTCTGAATGATTGCGTACATTGCTTTGTGCTTCCTCCTTCTTCCCAGACTCGCTCAAATACGGAGATGCCCTTTCGGCATACTTAAATACCGCTCCGAAGCGGCTCACCGCATGACTATAACACAGAAAAAAGCCGTTGTCAACGGCTTTTTTCAAGATTTTTCGGGACTTTTTCGCGTTTTCAGTGCAGAACGGTGCAGACGCGTTTTGCCTCGGCAAGTTTCTTGTCCGGCAGCGGACGAACAACGTATTTTTCCGGATGCATAGTCTCGTTTCCGCGCACGTAGAACGTCGCGTCGGGGACCTCCGGGAACAGCGTTCCGTTCTTTTTGAACAGGGATTCCATGGCCGCCTTGACATCCGGATGCACCTCGATGTACATGCGGCGGATCTTCGATCCCTTCAGGATCTGCAGCGTCTGCTTGCGCAGCTTGTTGAACACGGTATGCGGCGCGAGCACTTTCCCTTCTCCCTCGCAGCACGGGCAGGTGACCTTCAGCGTGTCGCCGATGCTCCGGCCGGTCTTCTTGCGCGTCAGTTCGACAAGCCCGAGTCGCGTAAAGCCGAAGACGTGCGAGCGCGTGTGGTCCTCGTGCATGGCGTTTTTCAGCGTCTGCAGAACGAGCTGGCGATTCGACTCCTTTTCCATATCGATGAAGTCGATGACCACGATGCCGCCGATATCGCGCAGACGGAGCTGCAGCGCGATCTCCGCGGCGGCTTCACAGTTCGTCGCGGTGATCGTCTTTTCGAGGTTATCCTTGCCGACGTACTTGCCGGTATTGACGTCGATGACGGTCAACGCCTCCGCGCGGTCGATGATCAGATATCCGCCGCTCTTCAGCCAGACCTTGCGGGCAAGCGCCTTTTCGATCTTGCTTTCGGCTTCGCAGCGTTCGAACAGCGCTTCGCTGTCCTTAAAGAGGATGCGGGCCTTCAGCTTCGGCGCCATGACGGATGCGATATCCTTCAGCTGCTCGAACGCATCGCGGTCATTGACGAACAGGCGGTCGACGTCGCGCATCAGAAGGTCGCGGACCGTACGGAACAAAAGGCTCTGTTCCGCATGCAGCAGCTTCGGCGCACGCTGCGATTTTGCTTTTTTCCGGATGTCTTCATACAGGAGCTTCAGGCTTTCGATCTCTTCGATAAAAGCTTCCTTCGTGCGTCCCGCAGAGGCCGTGCGGACGATGATGCCCATGCCTTCCGGCTTGAGTTCCTTGATGAGCTTCCTGAGCCGCGTACGCTCGTCTTCCTTTTCGATACGGCGGGAAACGCCGATGTACTCGACCGTCGGCATCAGCACAAGCGACCGTCCCGCAAGCGTCAGATGCGTCGTAACGCGCGCGCCCTTCGTGCCGATCGGATCCTTTGCGACCTGCACGACGACGCTCTGCCCGGGCTTCAGCATGTCGCTGATCTTCCGGGTTTCGGGGATCGTCTCCAGTTCGTCGTATGCGTCGCCGGGCGTGAACACGTCGCCCGCATAAAGGAACGCGTTCTTTTCGAGGCCGATGTCGACGAACGCCGCCTGCATGCCGGGAAGAACGTTCTGTACCTTTCCGAGATAGATGTTGCCGACGAGACGCTCGCTGCCCTCCTGCTCCACGTAGAGCTCGACGGGCGTGCCGTCCTCGACGACCGCAACACGCGTATTGAACGCGTTTGCGTCAACCAAGATTTCTTTATTCATAATACCCTTTCTTTACGAGAGGCGCGGCAGGCGGTCGGACCCCTCGAAGCCGAGGGAAATGCGATGCGCCGTGAAATAGCCGTTCAGGTGCAATCGGTCGAGCAGCGCGCGTACAAACGTTTCCGCACGCAGCCCGCCAGCTGCCGTCAGCGAGCCCACGACGTCAATGATCGCAGTGGAATCCGAACACTCCTTGACGGAGGCCTCCAAAATGTCGGGACGAATGTCGGCGGGTCTCACGCCGCTCTTCGTCTTTTTTTCAACGATCACGGGATCCGGTCCCATGATCGACCGCACCGCTTCGAAAACGGCGTCCGGCGAAACGGGCGTGTCGAAGTGTACGGTAAGTTCATAGTGCGCCGCCCGAATCAGTTTGGACAGCGTGTCGATGCCGTCATCCGCTTCAAACGACTCGACGATGCGCATGCCGTTCGGCAGCGCGGCGTTCACGCGGTCTTTGAACGCCGTCGGCTCGAGGTCCTGATCCAGTTCCACCTCGAACCATTCTCCCGCGCTCGTATAGCCGGTTGCGAGCGCCGTGGCAAACGACAGTTTCGGATGCGGGTTAAAGCCCTTCGAATACGCGAGCGGCAGCGCTGCGCGCCGGAACGTGCGCTGCAGCGTTCTCTGTACGTCCAGATGCGACGTATAAGACAGCTCTTTGGTTTTTTCAAATGCGGCAATAATCCTCACAGCGTTCTCCGAAACATCCGTTGCAGCCTTCTCTGCAGTCCTTCGTCGTGCGCGCTTCCGTTGCGCGCTTCCATTCCCGCTTCAGATACGCGACCGTCGTCAATACGTCGACCGTCTCCCACGGGAGCGGTTCGTCAAGATCGCGTTCGCGGTACGCGTACTCGTCCATCGTGAGCCCGTTCGCGGCGAACGCTTCCGCCCACTCGTCCGGTTTGAAATGCTCCGCCCACGAATCGAACCGGCAGCCTCGTTCAAACGCGTTGATCAGAACGTTCGTCAGCCTTCTGTCTCCGCGCGAAAAGACGGCTTCCAGAACCGAAAGCACGGAAGGATGACAATGCAGTTCCGCGCCGCGTACGCCTTTCAGCGCCGTTTTCAGAAGCTGCTGCTTGCGGCGGATCTCCTCCTGCGTGTTCTGCGGGCACCACTGGAACGCGGTCCAGGGCTTCGGAACGAACGTCGAAACGCTCACCGTCACGCGGAATCCCGCGCCGCGTTTTTCCTTCGGGAGCCTGTAGAAACAGCCGCTGACCTTTCGGGCAAGCTCGGCGATCCCGACGATGTCCTCGTCGGTCTCCGTGGGAAGCCCGATCATAAAGTACAGCTTGACGCCGCACCATCCGGCCGTGAACGCGTCGGTCACGGCGCGAAGAAGGTCCTCTTCGGTGACGTTCTTGTTGATCACGTCGCGCATGCGCTGCGTGCCGGCTTCCGGCGCGAACGTCAGCCCGCCCTTGCGAACCGTCTGCATCTTTTCGAGATCGTCTTTGAGCAGAGAGTCGATCCGAAGCGAGGGAAGCGAAACGGATACTTTCTGTTCGGACATATCGTCGATAATACGCGGGAGCAGTTCGTGCAGCTCGGAATAATCGCCCGTCGAAAGCGACAGCAGCGAGACCTCGTCGTATCCCGTGCAGCGGACCAGTTCGCGCGCCTGCGAAAGAAGCGTTTCTTTTCTGCGTTCACGCACGGGTCGATAGATGTATCCCGCCTGGCAGAACCGGCAGCCGCGCGAGCAGCCGCGCATGACCTCGACCGCGACGCGGTCATGCACGATCTGAATGTGCGGCACAAGCTGATTGCCGACGTACGGAGTCGCATCGAGATCGCGGACGATCCGGCGTTTCGGATGCGCGGGCGCGCCCTCCCAAAGGCGTTCCGTGCAAACGTATCGCCCGTCTTCATACACGGGGCGATAGAAAGAAGGAACGTAGACGCCCTCGATCTCCGAAAGCCGCTTCAGAAGCGACGGTTTGTCCAGACCCTCGCGCTTTGCGGCGCGGACGGTCTCGACGAGTTCGCAGTCCATTTCTTCCCCGTCGCCCAGAAGAATCGCGTCGAACAGGTCGGCGATCGGTTCCGGGTTGCAGGTGCAAGGACCGCCCGCCACGATCAGCGGGTACGATTCATCGCGATCGGCGGCAAGAAACGGAATGCCCGAAAGCTTCAGCATCGTCAGCACGTTCGTGTAGCACATTTCGTACAGAAGCGAGAATCCGACGACGTCAAAGTCCGCAAGCGGCGATTTGGTTTCGAGCGTAAAGAGCCGTTCCCCCGCTTCCGTGAGCGCGCGCTCCATATCGGTCCAGGGCGCATAGCAGCGTTCGCAGTAAACGCCTTCCATTGCGTTCAGAACGTGATACAGGATCCGGCTTCCCTGATGCGACATGCCGATCTCGTACACGTCGGGAAAGCACAGCGCAAAGCGGAAGTCAAACGACTTCTTGCTGATCATATTCCACTCGTTGCCGATGTACCGCGCAGGCTTTTCGACACGGCTCAGCAGCTTGTCCAGAACGACAGGATCCAACGTTTCTTTCCTCATCCGATACGTACCGCGTATTATAACTAATGAATTATAACACAAGGTTTCCGCAAGGTCAATGACGAAATCAGCGATTTCAGCGTACCTTCATAGCCGATCCGTCCGGCCGCGCGGAGCAGATCCGTTTCGCTGATCTCATAGATCGCGTTTTCGTCCACGATCCGAAGAAACGTGATCTTCGACGACGATATCGCCGACACCGCGTCGCCGACGGTCGCTTCGGATGACAGCACGACAAATTCCGCTTTTCGCGAACCGCCGCTTCGGATCGCGCGGGTACGGTCCAGTACGTCGCCGATCACGCCCGGCTCCGGCGTTTTCCACTCCTGCGCCGCAGCCGACAGAAGAAAAACGGGAAGCGCGACCAGCGTCCATGCCGTCAGGATCCCCTTTATGAGCAAAACGATTCCGATCGCCGCAAACGTGCAGGCGCAAAGGCACGTAAAGCCAAGCGCGATCCGCTTCGCCGTTCTTTCCTTCAGAATACGGCACAGCAGCGTTTTGGCGACCCTTCCCCCGTCCAGCGGAAACGCGGGGATCAGATTCAGGAGCGCGATCGCCGTACTCGTTCTCTGCAGCATACCGACCGCCTCCGATCCGATCCCGGACGCCGATCGGATCAGATCCAGAAACGCCGCGAACGCAAACGAGCCGAGCGGTCCGGCCGCCGCGACGATCCATTCCGCCTTTGGATCCGACTGTTCATTTCGGAAGCGGAGGACCGCGCCGATCGGATGGATGCGGATCGCCGCCGTTTCGCGCCCGAGATTGCGTGCGGCGATCAGGTGCGCGCATTCATGAACGAGCAGCGACAGCGAACCGCAGAGAAGCGCCGCGCCCTCCCCGATCAGGATGCACCATAAAAAGAACGGAAGCACCGCGAAGGACACGCTTACTTCCGTTCTTCCGACAGTAAACCGCATCAATTCTGCAATCCCAGATCGACAAACTGCGTGGGATCCTGCGGCGCACCGTTCACGTACACTTTCAGGAACATGCTTCTGCCGGCGGAAACCGTGCCGATCACGTCGCCCGACTGTACGGAAGCGCCTTCGGAGACCGTGACCGTGTCAAATCCGAAATAGACGGTTTCCACATCGTCCGACGTCTGCACCCGGACATAATTCCCGTACGATTCGTCGATGCCGACGGAAAGCACCTTTCCGGACGTGCAGGAGAGCACGTCGGAGGACGCGGCCGTGAAACGCAGGAGCCTGCCGTCCGGGAACAGCTCAATATCGTTCGCTTTGACGGGAGCCGCCCATTTTTTTGTGCCCGCTTCCACGTAATGGAGCGATCCGACGGAGCCGGTGCCGACCGCTTCGTTCGACCCGGAATGCGTACTCGTTTCGGCAACGCGTTCGACAGGCTTACCGGCGCCGAACGCGCGCACAATGATCGCCAGCGCAAGCACCGCCGCGCACATTCCGATCTTGATCGCAATGCCGCTCGCATCGATCTTCGGAAGACCTTCCTTTTCTTTTTTCACCGCAAATTCCGATTCGGATGTAAAGCCGTCCCGTTCCCGTTCAAACTGGACTTTCATTTCGTCAAGTTTCATACCTTTTTCCCCCTTGCTGCAACAAATTACGCGGGGAAACGGTCAAGTATTCCGAAAAAACGGCGCAAAAAAGGATCCTCCGGAAATCGGAGGATCCGAAGATCTGTTTTTCAATCGACCGGCACGGGCGGCTGCGTTGCGTGAATGTACGGAACGTCGATCTGCACGTCTTCGATGCGCCAGTTGTCCGTATAAGGCGTGGTCGCGGTCGATAGGTTCGCATTGTCCTTCCAGGGCGCAAGATGCAGCTGTGCGCGGATCGCTTCGGTTTCGGCGTCGTCCTTGCTGCCCTTGCGAATCTCGCACTCGGTGTCGTAACTGATATTGTAATAGATCCACCGCGCGTCCGGAACGGTCAGCCGGATGCAGGCATGCGACGCTTTCTGTCCGGCGGCAAGCGCTTCATAGGACGCCTTGTCGACGGAGCTCAGGTCGCGGTACTTGGAATACAGCGTCGAATGGAAATACGTGCGGCTGCGGATCAGCGACCAGTACTGCGCGGTCTCGCCCGTTTTGAAGTTTCCGAACCGGACGCGCGTCGGCTTCATTTTGAAGACGCCGGCCTGCGTTTCGCTGTAACGTTTCGGGTTGCCGGACGAGCAGAGCATATAGCGGACGGGAACGGTATAGTTGCCGTTTTCGTCTTTCGTGTAAACCATGACGACCTGCCAGTACAGATCGACGATGATCCGGTAGGTATCCGGTGCGGGATAGCCTTTCGGAACGATAAAGGTCGCGTTGCTTCTCGGATTGGATTCGTCGAAATCGGGCAGAGAGCCGACGAGCTCTTCAAACGACATGTTGACGGTCGGCGCGTAGTACGAAAACGGGATCTCGGTCGGTTCCGGCGTGGGCGTCGGAGGCGGCGTCGGCGTCGGTTCCGGTGTGGGCGGAAGCGTCGGCGGAGTCGGCGTTTCAACCGCCACGATCACGTCTTCGGTCGGCGGCTCGGGGGTAGCGATCGTTTCCGGCGTGACGACTTCTTCACCGCCGGTCGACGGAGAAACCTCCGCGTTCTGCGCAGGCGTCTGACCGCCGCATGCGACGACGCCGGGAAGCATCGTCAAAGCCAATATCAATACAAGGAATCTTGTTGTGCGTTTCATGCCTTACCTCTTAAAAACTGAACACAGTTTACCACATTTCCCCATTCCGGTAAACCCCGAATTGCGTACAAAATGCAAATTCTTCAAAAACAAAACTCCGCCCGACAGTAAAAAACGCCGTCCGCAAAGGACGGCGTCGACAATACGGATCATTCCGTCGGCATCCCGAGCCGGCGCTTCATGGTCTTCTCAACCGCGTTCAGAATGTTTTCATAGCCGGTGCAGCGGCAGAGATGCCCGGAAAGCAGTTTGCGAAGCTCGTCGCGCGTATACAGTTTGCCTGTCTCGAGGATCTCGACGGCCGTCATGATGAAGCCCGGCGTACAGAATCCGCATTGGATCGCGGCTTCCTCAAGGAAGGCCTGCTGAATGTCGGATAGCTCGCCGTTCGGTCCGGTCAGGCTTTCGAGTGTGCGGATGTTTTTGCCGTCCGCCCATGCCGCAAGGTAGATGCAGGAATTGTAGCACTCGCCGTCGATCAGGACGTTGCACGCGCCGCATTCGCCGACCTCGCAGCCTTTTTTGACGGAGGTCAGATGGAAGTCGTTGCGCAGAAGATCCGTAAGCGAAGCGCGCACGTCGATCATGCGTTCGACTTCTTTTCCGTTGATCGTGCATCGGATCAGTTTGTATTGACTCACTCGATCTCACCTCCCGCAAGCCGGATGGATTCAAGGAGACAGCGTTTCGCCATCTCCACGGCAATGTGCTGGCGGAACGCCTTCGAGGCGCGCCAGGAATCGCGCGGATGGATGTCGTTCAGAACGGCAAGCCCGAACCGTTCGATCACCTCGCGCGTGGAGGGCGCGCCGTTTGCGGCCGCTTCCGCGCTTTCCGCGCGCATCGGCACCGGTCCGGCAACGCCGTACGCGATCCTTGCGCGTTCGATCGTTTTTTTGTCGGGCGAAAGCCGGACGTTGACGGAACAGCCGAGCGTTGCGATGTCCATTGCGTTGCGCATCGCATATTTGATGTAATGCCCGAAGGTATTCTCGTAGCTTGCCTTCGGGATCAGGATCGCCGTCTGGATCTCGCCGTCCTCGACGCGGATATCGACCTGCCCCGCCTTGATATAGAAGTCCTTGATCGGAAGGCGGCGGACGCCGTTCTTTCCGGTCAGCTCCACGATCGCCTCCCATGCGTGCAGCGTCGACGCGGAATCGGCGCTGGTCACGCCGTTGCAGGTGTTTCCGCCGATCGTGCCGATGTTGCGGATCTGCGGGCCTCCGACCATGTCGACCGCCTCTCCGAGCACGTTGATGTACTTCTGAATAATCGGATCGCGCGTGATGTGCGAAAAGCTCGTCAGACTGCCGATCCGGATGTTCTCGTCCGCATCGATCGTCACGCCGCGCAGTTCGTCGAGCCCGTAGATCGAGATCAGTTCCTTGCCCGCGCGCTTGCCCTCGCGCATCTGCACGAGCACGTCGCTGCCGCCGGCAATGATCTGCGCCTCGGGATGTTCCAGGCGAAGTTCAACGGCGTTTTGAACGCTCGTCGCTTCATACAATGCTTTCAAGTCGTACATAGGTCAGCCCTCCTGCCACGGGTCGCGGATCAAACCGGCTTCGGTAAACGCCGCGAACAGATTATGCGGATTCATCGGAAGTTTGTACAGCGCAACGCCGGTCGCGTTGTAGATCGCGTTGCGGATCGCAGGCGCGCCCGAGCATGCAGGCGGCTCGCCCAGCGCTTTCGTGCCGAACACGCTCGTGGGCTCCGGATTCTCAATAAAAGCCGCTTCGAGGTCCGGATGATCCAGAACGGTCGAAAGTTTGTAATCCAGCAGATTGTTGTTCAGCGGGCGTCCGGTCTTCGGGTCGAACAGAAGCTGTTCGGACAGTCCGTATCCGATCGCCATCGACATCCCGCCGTGGACCTGCGCTTCCGCAAGCGCGGGGTTGATGAGATTGCCGCAGTCGTGCACGTTGACGATGTTCTTAACGGTCACCTTGCACATCGGGATATCGACCTCGACCTCCGCAAACGTGCAACCGAAGGAATACGCGTTGTTCTTGATCGTAAACGTGCTTTCCGCCGTGATATGCTCGCTGTCCTGCTGATTGTACTGCGCGGTCATTGCCAGCTCGGAGAGCGAAATCAGCACCTTTCCGTCGCTCTTTCTGACGACGTTACCATCGCGTACCTCCATATTGTCGACGGACTGCCGCGTCAGTTTGTTCGCATAGGCGAAGATCTTCTGTTTCAGAAGCTCCGCCGTCTGCCGGATCGAAAAGCCCGCGACGTACGTCTGGCGCGACGCGTAGGCGCCGAGGCCGGTCGGCGTGACGTCCGTATCCTGACAGGAAACAACGTGCACGTCCCGATAGCTCTTCAGCCCGATCGCTTCGGCCGCCATCTGCGAAAAGGCGGTGTCCGCGCCCTGTCCGATCTCGGTTTCGCCGCACTGCATCGTGACCGTACCGTCGAGATTCAGCAGCATGCGGTTCGACGAGGTCTCGAGCGCGATCGGCCAGACCGCCGTATTGTACCAGAACGAAGCGCAGCCGATGCCTCTGCGGATCGGGCCTTTGTCGTTTGCGAATTCCCGGACCTTCCGGTCGTAGTCGATCAGTTCTTTTCCTTTTTCGAGACATTCGCGGTGCGAATCGTAATAGTTGACGTTCTTGGAAAAACCGTCTTCAAAGCCCTGCGGCATGATGTAGCGGTTGCGGTATTCGACCGGATCCATACCGATCGCGTGCGCGCATTCTTCGATATTGGAATCGTTCGCAAACGACGCCTGCGGCATGCCGTATCCGCGCATCGCGCCGGCAGCCGGAAGATTTGTATAAACCGTGTACGCATCGCATTCCATGTTGTCACACGGGTACAGCTGCGGGAACGATCCCATCGCCTTTGCGACGATGCTGTGTCCGTGACTCGCGTACGCGCCCTGATTGGAAAAGAGATCGACTTTTCTCGCCGCCATGCTGCCGTCTTTGCGGATCCAGCTCGTGATATGGAAGCGAATGGCGTGACGGACGCGGTTCGATACAAAGGTCTCTTCACGCGAGCAGTCGATGCGCACCGGCCTGCCGCCGACCTGCGTGCTGCACCATGCGCAGAGCGGCTCGTAAAGCGCGTCCTGCTTATTGCCGAACCCGCCGCCGATATAGGGCTTGATGATCTGCACGTCCGCCCAGGGACGTCCGATCGCCTGCCCGACGACCCGGCGAACGATGTGCGGGATCTGCGTGGACGAAACGACCGTGATCCGACCGTTCTCCTCATAGGCGAAGCAGCCGTGATTCTCGATGTGGCAGTGCTGCACCGTCGGCGTTTCATACCAGCCCTCGACACGGATCAGCCCCGACTCCCGGATCGCGTTTTCATAGTCGCCCTTCCGGATGGACGTATGCTTCAGAATATTGTGTTCGTACGCCTCATGCAGCTGCGGCGCACCGTCCTCCATCGCCTTCTGCGGATCGAGCACGAACGGAAGCGGATCGTATTCCACTTTGATCGCGCGCACACCCTGCATTGCCGCGACTTCGTCCTCCGCGATGACGACCGCAACGTCGTCGCCGTAGTAACGGACGTGCGTATTCAGAAGACGCCGGTCCGCAACGTCCTGATGTTCCGGGTCCATCGACCACGGATGCCCCGCCGTCGGGAAATCGATCTCGGGCGCGTCGAAGCAGGTCAGGACCTTTACGACGCCTTTGATTTTTTCGGCTTCGGTCGTGTCGACGGATCTCACGATGCCGTGCGCGATCTCGGAGTGCCTGATCCGAACGTAAAGCGCGTCCGGCGGCATCCGGTCTTCGTAGTACTTGGTCCGTCCGGTCGCCTTGTCGTACGCGTCCACACGGATCTCGCTTTTGCCGACGATGCTCATAGGGTTTCCTTTCTGAATCGGTTCGTCAATCATGGTATAATCTTACACGTATATAGTATATCACCTGTCCCTGCATTCGTGAAGAGGTAATCGCACGGAAAAACGATCTTTTGAAAAAATAACGGGAACAAAAAAAGCACCCGGATCAGCGGGTGCCTGTTCTGGCTGCCGAACTAGGATTCGAACCTAGACAATACGAGTCAGAGTCGTAGGTGCTACCATTACACAATTCGGCATTAGCTTCAGAAAATCCCGAGATGCCGTCCGTTCTGAGATGATAATACCCGCCACTCGGCAGGTGGGTACACTGCGGAGCCCGCAATCTTCCCGTCGAAGCGGGCTTGATTTTGGGTCGACCGACGCGTGCTTTCCCGTAATCACTCTGTGGGTTTATCACAAAAAACGTAACGCACACCGCAGGATTATCCAAACTGGTGGGGTTAGTTGGGCTCGAACCAATGACCTCCACGATGTCAACGTGGCGCTCTAACCAACTGAGCTATAACCCCTTGCGGAATCTTATTATACACAACTTGAGAAAAAATGCAAGACTTTTTTTCATTTTCTCAATTCTTTTCGTTCCGAACGCCCTTCGCCGCGGGAATCGGACCTGCCCGGCTCGAAAGAAAATCCGATCGTTTTCGTATATCTTTCTTGCATTTGGGTGAAATGTATACTATAATAGATGCCGATAAATTTCAAGAAAGGAGGATTCCGATGGACCTGTTCTCCAAGTGTCACAATCCGATCGTCGAAGAAGCCCGCGCAAAAAACATCTATCCGTATTTTCACGAGCTTGAATCGATGCAGGCGCCCGAAGTCATTATGGAAGGCAAACGGCGCATCATGCTCGGTTCGAACGGTTATCTGGGTCTTGCCACGCATCCCCGTGTCATCGAAGCGGGCGTCGAAGCGATTCGCAAATTCGGCTCCGGCTGCGCGGGATCGCGTTTTCTGAACGGCACGCTCGTGCTGCATACGCAGCTGGAACGCGAGCTTGCCGCGTTCCTCGGCAAGGAGTCTGTCATGACCTTCTCGACCGGATTCCAATCCAACCTCGGAATCATCAGTGCGATCGCCGGACGCGGCGACGTGATCCTCTGCGACCGCGAAAACCATGCGAGCATCTACGACGGATGCAAACTCAGTTATGCCGAAATGGTCCGTTTCCGGCATAACGATATGGAAGATCTCGAGAAGAAGCTTTCGAACATTCCGGACAAAGCCGGACGGCTGATCGTGACCGACGGCGTGTTCTCCATGGGCGGCGATATCTGCAATCTTCCGGAGATCGTCCGGCTTGCGAAAAAGTACGGCGCCCGCGTCATGGTCGACGACGCGCACGGACTCGGCGTGCTCGGTGAAGGCGGAAAAGGAACCGCGGATCATTTCGGTCTGTCCGACGACGTGGACATTATCATGGGCACGTTCTCAAAGTCGCTCGCCGGTATCGGCGGATTCATGGCGGCGAAGGAAGAGATCGTCGATTATGTGCGGCACGTTTCCCGTCCGTTCATCTTCTGCGCATCGATCCCCCCCGCCTCCTGCGCGACCGTCATCGAAGCGCTGCACATCCTGATCGAACAGCCGGAGCTTCCGAAACGGCTCATGGAGCTTTCCATGTACATGCGGAACAATCTCAAGCGCGAAGGCATCTCGATCCGCGAAAGCACGACGCCGATCATTCCGCTTTTCACGCACGACATCGAAACGACGCTGCGTGTCGGAAAAGTGCTGTTTGAGCGCGGCGTGTACGTCAATCCCGTGCTGCCGCCCGCCGTGCATCCCAGCGAATGTCTGCTGCGCACGAGCTACATGGCGACGCACACCGAAGCGCTGCTTGACGAAGCGCTCGGCATCATCAAAGAGGTGTTTACCGAATATGGCATCTGAACAACGAATCGTCGTAATCACCGGCGCTTCGCAGGGAATCGGGAAAGCGGCGGCAGCCGCTTTTTCGCAAAACGGAGATCGCGTGTTCAACCTGTCCCGGCACGATCCGAAGGATGAGAACGCTCGCTTCGTTCCGTGCGACGTCACCGATGATGCGCAGTGCGCAAACGCGATCGAAACGGTCCTGCGCGAAGCGGGCCGGATCGACGTTCTTCTTCTGAACGCCGGCTTCGGTATTTCCGGACCCGTGGAAACGACGACGGTCGAAGCGGCGAAAAAGCAGTTCGACGTCTGCCTGTTCGGCGCGTTCCGGGTTCTGAAGGCTGCGCTGCCGTCGCTTCGCACGACGAAGGGCACGGTCCTGTTCACCTCCTCCGTCGCCGGCGTCGTTCCGATCCCCTATCAGGCTTTTTATTCCGCGGCAAAGGCGTCGATCAACAGCCTCGTCATGGCGCTGCGAAACGAACTGAAAGGGACCGGGATCCGCGTTGCCGCCGTTCTTCCGGGCGACGTCAAAACCGGGTTCACCGCGGCGCGCGAGAAGAACGAAGTACATGCGGCGCTGTATCCGAACGAGGTCCGTTCCGTCGAAAAGATGGAACACGACGAGCAGCACGGCATGTCGCCGGACCGGATCGCCGCGAAATTCCTGAAGCTCTCGAAACAGAAGCATCCGAAGCCGTTCTGCTCCGTCGGCTTCGCTTACTCCGCCGTTCTGGTGCTGATGAAGCTCCTTCCGGCGGGACTCGCAAACCGCGTGATCGGCAAGCTGTACGCCTGATCGGGAAGGATCGCATATGTTCAACGCAACGCCCGCCATGGCCGGATGGTTCGGCTATCCGCTGGAATTAAGTGACCGGCTTCGACTCATCAAAGAAGCCGGATTTCAAAGCGTTCTGCTTTGGTGGGCTGTCGAATCGACGTTCGAACCGCCTGTTCCGCAAAAGCTCGAGACCGCCGCGAAATACGGTCTTGCCGTCGAAAACGCGCATTTGCAGTTTGACGGTGTGAATTCGCTTTGGCTTGACGGCTGCGAAGGCGAGCATTACTGCGCCGAGCTTGCGGGTCTCATTGCGGAAGCGGGCGTTTACGGCGTGCCGACTTTAGTCGTCCATCTGACGCGTTCTCTGACGCCTCCCCCGTTTTCGGAGATCGGCTGCTCGCGCTTCCTGCGGTTGTGCGAGGTCGCGGAACGCGCGGGGGTAACCCTTGCTTTTGAGAACCTGCGCGCGCCGGAGCGGCTGTATGAATTTCTGCTCCGGATCGATTCGCCGCGCATTGGCGTCTGCTTCGATTCCGGGCACAATCACGTTTTCTGCCCCGACCGGCGGATCGCCGTTGATTTCGCCTCCCGCATCAAAGCCGTGCATCTGCACGATAACGACGGAACGCGCGACGCGCACAACATCCCGGGCGACGGTACGATCGACTGGACCGCGGTTCGCCGTGAACTGCTTGCATCCGCATACGCAGGTGCATGGAGTCTCGAAATCGAACATCCGCAGACCACGGAATTCGGAAAAGCGCTGCTGTCCGCGGCGGATGATCCCTACTTCGGTATGGGACCGGAGGAATATCTGGCAAGGGCCTTCGAAGCCCACAGAAAGCTTCTTGAGGGCGTGCTCTGAACAACAAAATACCGGGAAGGCGGGGCTTTCACTGCCCCGTCTTTTTCAATGCCGGCGACACGCCGCGAAAAAAGGAATCCCGTTTTTCGGTTTCCGTGTACATAAAAAAGAGGCGTGCGCCTCTTTTTTGTTTTATCTTAAATGGGGTTTACATCATGCGCGTGCCGTCCGTATTGTGCAGATGCCGGAAATTCGGCACGATCTTCTGGATCTGCTCCTCGAGATGAGGATCGCCGGTCTCCGCCATCCGCAGAAGCGCGCCGAGCTCGAGCCGGAACGTGTCGCGGTCGATCTCGGAGGGATGCGCCTTGAAGATGCGGCCGTGCTCCGTTTTCTGCATCTTGTCGGCTTCCTCGTCCATCAGAAGCTCTTCCGTCAGCTTTTCGCCGGGGCGCAGTCCGATGATCTCGATCGGCATGTCCTTGTTTGGCTCGTATCCGTGGAAACGAATGACCTTTTCGGCAAGATCCATGATCTTTACGGGTTGTCCCATATCGAGAACGTAAATCGCGCCGGTCTCGCCGTACGCGCCCGCCTGCAGAACGAGCTGCGCCGCTTCCGGGATCGTCATAAAATACCGCGTGATATTCGGATCGGTGACCATGACGGGACCGCCTGCGGCGATCTGCCGTTCGAAAAGCGGAATGACGCTTCCGTGCGAGCCGAGAACGTTTCCGAACCGGACGGTCATGCATTTCATTTCGGAGCCGCGCGCAAAATCCTGCACGAGCAGTTCGCAGATGCGTTTGCTTGCGCCCATGACGTTGGTCGGATTGACCGCCTTGTCGGTGGAAAGCTGCACGAAACGCTCCACGCCGTGCTCGTCCGCGGAACGGAGAACGTTCAGCGTTCCGCCGACGTTATTCTTGATCGCTTCCGCAGGGCTCGACTCCATCAGCGGCACGTGCTTATGTGCCGCGCAATGCAGAACGATGTCCGGCTTTTTGGATTCCATGACCTCGTCGAGGCGCACTTTATCGCGGATGGAACCGATCGCGATCTCAACGTCGAGCCACGGATACATGCGTTTCAACTCGACGAACAGTTCGTAGGTCGTGTTCTCATATACGTCGAACAGAATGATCTTTCTCGGGTAGAACCGCGCGACCTGGCGCGCGATCTCGGACCCGATCGATCCGCCGCCGCCGGTCACGAGAACCGTCTTGTGCGTCAGATACTTTTCGACGAGTTCCTTGTCGAGTTCGACTTCGGTGCGGAACAGAATATCGGAGATCTTCGTTTCGCGCACGTCGCGCATGGTCGGCGTGTCGGTCAGCTCCTGCAGACGCGCAACGGAGCGGATGTGGCACTTGGTCTGGATGCAGAGATTGAGGATCTCCGAACGGCGCTTTTCGGACACGGACGGGATCGCGACGATGATCTCCTGGATCTTATACCGTTCGACCGCCTTCGGGATGTCGTCGATGGTGCCGACGATCTTGACGCCTCCGACGCGAAGACCGACCTTAGAAAGATCGTCGTCGACGAACGCCGCAACGTAGCTGGTCTTCCCTTCCTCGCCGGATTCGATCTGGCGCTTTACGTACGTGCCGAAGAATCCCGCGCCGACGATCAGGATCGCCTTTTGTCCGTTTCTGGACATGCGGAACCGTCCCGTGTGGAGCCCGTTCCTGAGCCAGCGCAGACTGAAGCGGCTGATTCCGACGAGGAACATCATGATCACACCCATCAAAAGGATGTTGAAGCCGTTGTTTGCCGGGAACACCTTCGGGTTGATGAACTCATACAGCACGAACCGGTTCAGCAGATAGCACGCGATGGTGGATGCGCCGACGGCCGCGACGATGTGGATGCCTTCGTCCATGCCGGACAGCTTCCACATATTCGAATACAGCCGCAGCGCGAAGAAAACGCCGATATAGATCGCGGCGAAGAGTACGAGCTGCACGATCGTGAACGTTGCTTCGACGACGAGCCTGCCGTTGGATTCGGCAAGATAGGACAGCGGAAAGACGAACGCGTCGCGCTCCCCCGCCGGAACGGCGAGACGCGGCGCAAAGCACGCCAGGATCGCCGCCGCCATCAGCATCAGAATATCCAGACTGATGAACACGAGAACGCGCGAGATCCGCTCTCTTTTGATCAGACTCCGTTTTTTGTTTTGCGTTCGGCCCACAGTATCACCCTGCCCCCGTCCGGGCATGCCCCTTCCGTTCGTTATTCGTCGTAACCGATCGGATTCATCGACTGCCAGCGGTAGCCGGTCTTGCACATATCGAACAGATCGCGTTCCGCCTTCCAGCCGAGCAGCCGCTCCGCTTTGGACGGATCCGCATAATTCTCCGCAACGTCGCCCGGACGCCGCGACGTGATCTCATACGGGATCCGGACGCCGTTCGCGTCCTCATATGCATGAATGACGTCCAGCACGCTGTAGCCCGTTCCGGTGCCGAGGTTGATCGCCTCCACGCCCGTGTGCTCTTCGGCGTATGCAAGCGCGAGGAGATGGCCCTTTGCGAGGTCGACGACGTGAATGTAATCCCGCACGCCGGTCCCGTCGGGCGTAGGATAGTCGTTTCCGAAAACGCGAAGCATCGGGCGTTTCCCCGTTGCGACCTGATTAATATAGGGCAGCAGATTGTTCGGGATCCCCTGCGGGTCCTCGCCGATCAGACCGGAATCGTGGGCGCCGATCGGATTGAAGTAGCGCAGAAGGACGACGGACGCGTCGGGATACGCGGCGGCGTAGTCGGAAAGGATCTGTTCGCCCATGAATTTCGTCCAGCCGTACGGATTGGTACACCAGAGCGGCGCGTCCTCTCGGATCGGTACCTGCGGAACGCCGTAAACCGTTGCGGAAGAGCTGAACACGATGCGCTTGACGCCGAACTCGCGCATGCATTCGAGCAGGGTCAGCGTCGCGTCAAGGTTGTTTCGATAGTATTCGACGGGCTTTGCAACGCTTTCGCCGACGGCCTTCAGTCCCGCGAAATGAATGATCGAGCCGATCGCGTGCTCTGCAAACAGTTTGCGCATCGCTTCGCGATCACAAACGTCGATCCTGACAAATTCCGGACGCTTCCCCGTGATCGCTTCGATGCGGTCCAGAACAGCTTCCTTGCTGTTGACAAGATTATCCGCAATCAGAACGCGTTCACCGGCGTTGAGAAGCTCCACGACCGTGTGCGAGCCGATGTATCCGGCGCCGCCCGTAACCAAAACCGTCTGTTTCATTCCGTTCCTTTCCCTGTCGGACAAATAACAGTCCGTAATTATTCACGATAAGTATACAGGAACTTCCGACAAAAAGCAACCCCGACCGACGCAGGCGCACGAACCGTGCGCGATCCGGACTTTCGCGGCGCGTCGTTCAACCGCGTATGACGCGAATCAAATCGGGATATCCTATCCGAAGATCATATGAAGAAGGAAAAAACATGAAAGCAACCGGAATTGTACGGCGCATCGACGAACTCGGACGGATCGTGATCCCGAAGGAGATCCGGCGGGTCCTGCGTATCCGCGAAGGCGACCCGATCGAGATCTTCACGGACGAAGATCGCGTCGTTCTCAAAAAATACGCGCGCATCCGCGAGCTCGGCGATTATGCGGAAACCTACTGCCAGGCGCTTACCGGAGCGCTCGGCTTTTCCGCATGCGTCACGGATACCGAATCGATCCTGTTCAGCGCGGGATCGATGAAGAAAACGCTGCTTCGCGCGCCTTTGTCCTCCCAGTACGTTGAACAGATGCGAAAAAAACAGACGATCCTCTCTCCCGAGGGGTATCGTCTGCTGGAAAACGAGGACACGCTTTTTCGCCTTGCGTCCGTTCCGATCATTCAATCGGGAGACGTAAACGGCAGCGTGCTGATCTGCTCGCTCGACGAACGGCTTCCGCTGCGAGACACGGAGCTTTCGATCCTGAAGACCGCGGCGCTGTATCTCGGAAAGCAGCTCGGCGAATAAGGTTATTTCATTTTATCGACGCATTCGGGCTCGACGATGATGCTGCGGCTCATCCGGGCACGCTTGCGCGTCTTCAGCCAGCCGATCAGCGAACAGATCAGGAAGCAAGCCACGTGAACGGCAATGATGGCCGGTCCGGGCTGCGCGCCGATCACAAGCGAAAGGAAAAAGCCGAACGCAAAACAAACGAGTGAAAGCACGGCCGAGGTGATCATGACCGATTTAAACCGTTTCGTCACGCGCATGGCGGAAAGCGCCGGGAAAATGATCAGGCCGGAGATCATGATCGCGCCGATCATTTTCATCCCGATGACGACGGTCACGGCGGTCAGTCCTGCAAGCATCATGCTGTAAACGCCGACATGCACGCCCGTCGCTTTCGCGAAGGTCTGATCGAACGTAACGCTGAAGATCCGCGTGTAAAACAGGATGAACGCCGTAAGAACGACGACCGAAACGCCGATCGCGATCCACATATCCGACTCGAGCAGCAGATTGATCGAGGACGTGCCGAAAAGGGAGTTGCAGACGTCCTGCGAATACTGCCCGTCGGACAGACGGTACAGAAGCGTGCCGATCGCGATCGCGCCGGTCGAGAGAACGGCGATCGCCGCATCGCCCTGCATGCGGCGCTTTTCGTTCAGCACCATCAGGATAAAGGCCGCCGCCATAACGATCGGAAGCGAGATTGCCATCGAAGCGTTGCCGATCTGCAGCACGGACGCGATCGCAAGCGCGCCGAAGCCGACGTGCGAAAGCCCGTCGCCGATCATGGAATACCGCTTCAGAACGAGCGTGACGCCCAGAAGACTTGCGCAGAGAGAAACGAGCGAGCCTACGACGATCGCGCGGATCGCGATGCCAGGGATATTCTGAAAGATCGAAATCACGTCCGTCATAGCGCGTTCTCCTGTAAATACTTCCGTCCGACCGGACTGTTTTTATACTCCGCGGTCGTGCCGATGAACAGCGGATGGCAGGAAAGATGCAGAATATGGCTGCAGCATTTCACCGCCTCCTCCACGTCGTGCGAGACCATGATGACCGTCATTCCGTTTTTGTTGATCTCCCGGACCATGCGGTAGAACTCTGCCGTCACGACCGGATCGAGACCGGTCGTCGGCTCGTCGAGCACCAGGCACTTCTTCGTCGCGCAAAGCGCCCGAGCGAGCAGGACGCGTTGCTGCTGACCGCCCGAAAGCTCCTGGAAGCTGTCCTTTTTCAGCGGAAGCAGACCGAGTTTTTCCATGTTTCCGTCCGCGATCGCCCGTTCGCGCCTGCCGTAAAACGGTTTCCACCCGCGATATCCGATGGTGCCGGAAAGCACGACCTCCTCGACAGACGCCGGAAAATCCTTTTGGATCGCGCTCTGCTGCGGAAGATACCCGATCTCGTTCGGTTTCAGGCCTTCGCCCATCACGATCCGTCCGGACGCGCAGGGAATGAGCCCGAGAAGCGCTTTCATCAGCGTCGTTTTCCCGGATCCGTTTTCTCCGATGATCCCCCAGAATTCACCCGCGTTCACGCGGAAGCTCACGTCGTGCGCCACGCTGACGCCGCCGTACGCAAGGCCCACGTTTTCAAAGGTCAGGATCGCCACTCAATTCACCGCCTTTTTCAGATTCTCAAGGTTTTGCCGCATCAGATCGAGATACGTGACGCCCGCGTCGAAATCCTCTTTGCTGACGTTGTGACACGAATGCAGCAGCCAGGTTTCGCATCCGGTCGCGTCCGCGATCGTGTTTGCGATCTTCTGATCGGAGAACTCGATATAGAACACGCCGGGAAGGTCCTGTTCCCGTACGGTATCGATCAGGAACGAAACCGTGGAAAGCGCGACTTCCTCGTTGCTGGAGCAGCCGGGCAGCGCGGCGTAATACGTGAGGCCGAGTTCGTCGCACAGATACCGGAACGGAAACCGTTCCGCAAACACGACGGTCGTATGCTTCGCGTCCTTCATCACCGCGAGAAACGCCTCGTCCAGCGCTTCCAGTTCGGCAACGTAGTCCGCCGTGTTTTTCCGCAGTTCATCCGCGCGATCCGGAAGGATCCCGCAAAGCGCGTCGCACAGGCCGTTGACGATCCGGATCGCGTTTTTCGGGCTTGTCCAGACGTGTTCGTCCGCTTCGGGACGTTCTTCCCGCTCCCCCTGCATGCCCGGAGAAAGCTCTTCGTCGACCGTTTCGACAAGATCCATCAGCGCAACGGCGTTGAGCCCCTGCCCGTTCGTGCGGAGCAGATCGTCGACCCAGCGGTCGGTCTCGCCTCCGACGTATACGAACAGATCGGCCGACAGGATCTCGGACATTTCGGACATGCTCGGATCAAAGCCGTGCACTTCGCTGCCGGGCTTGACGAGCATGATCAGATTGACGCTGTCGCCCGCAATGCGGCGGATAAAGTCGTACTGCGGGAAGATCGTTACGATGACGGTCGGCTTGTCTGCGGTCTTCTCCGTCCTGCCGCACGCCTGAAAAACGGGCAGCAGCAAAAGGCACAGACAGACCGCAATGATTCTTCCGAAGGGTTTCATCCCCTGTCTCCTTTCAGCGCGTGAGGATCCGCGCGACCGCCGCGCGATGCACGCGCATCGCGCCGACCGGGCAGAACTCCTGACAGCAAAAGCATTTGATACAGTGTTTGCGATCGATGACCGCTTTGCCGTTCACGATCGAGATCGTATGCGCCGGGCACACGTCGCGGCATCTCCCGCACCCGACGCACGCTCTGCGGGAAACCTTCGGCTTCGAAACGAGGCAGGCGTTCATGCCCGCTTGCAGCGCGCGTCCGAAAACGGTCCTGCCGCTGACGAACAGGTGGCTGTTGCGATTGCGGATCAGTTCGAAATCGCCGCGCATAAACGCGGACGCGTCGCCCGCGACCGTAAGCTGCTCGACGCGTTCGGGCGCAAGTCCTCTTCTCTGTGCGGCGGCGATCGTCGGCACCTCGGCGGGAGAAAGACCGATCAGCGTCGCCGCAAGCACGTCGAGGCAGTGCGGATCCTTCGATGCAAGCAGACAGCCGAGCGCTTTCGGCTTTCCCTGCGTCGGTCCGTTGCCCTCCATCGCCACGACTGCGTCGCAGATATGCAGAGCGGGCCGGAAATATTCGTCCAGATCGACGATCATCTCCGCAAAGTCGTTCGGGTTCGGGAAGCGGTAATGGTATTCCGGCTTCTTGGTTCCGGGAACGGTTCCGAACATGTTTTTTGCTGCCGCCGAAAGCGACATCATGCCGTGCGATTTCAGCTTGCAGAAATTGATGATCGCGTCCGCGTGATCGAGCCATGCGGTATACGAAAAGGATTTTGCCTGAACGGCGTCCGGATAGAACGCTTCTTTTTCCGAAAAATCATGATTCAGTTCCGCGCCGGCCCGTTCGGCCTCGGCAAGCCCGCTTACGGAATAGACGCGATTCAGCACCGATGCGTTGAACAGATTGCCGGGGCTGTCGCCGATCACGACCGATGCGCCGCGCGCGATCAGAAGCCGCGTAAGCGCGGCGAGCAGAGCCGGATGCGTCGTGACCGCTTTTTCCGGTTTGGCGGCGGAAACGAGGTTCGCCTTGATCGCGATCCGCATGCCGGGCTTCACCCAATCGAGCCCGCCGAGGGGCCGCAGTACTTCGGACAGCGCGCGTTCACACGTTTCGGGCGCGTAGTCCGCACAGGGTACGATGGAAACCGGATCCGTCTTCATTCGGTCATCCTCCGTACGAGCGCGATCTCGTCGGCATATTCGCGCAGCGATTCATGCGGCGTTTCCAGACAAAACGGAAGATTGGAAAGCGCCGGATGGTTCACGATGCGATCCACCGCTTCGCATCCGATAAAGCCCTCGCCGATCGGCGCATGCCGGTCCTTATGCTGTCCGATCTCATATTTGGAGTCGTTCAGATGGATAAACAGCAGCCGTTCAAGCCCGATCACACGGTCGAACGCGCTCAGCACGCCGTCAAGGTCGTTTACGAGATCGTACCCCGCCTGAAATACGTGACAGGTATCGAGGCAAACGCCCACGCGTCCGTTCAGCCGGACCTCGTCGATGATCGCGCGAACCGATTCAAACGTGCCGCCGATCTCGCTCCCCTGTCCCGACATCGTTTCGATCAGGACCGTCGTGTCGGTATCGTCGGAAAGGATCCGGTTCAGCAGCGCTGCGGTTTTCTCGATACCTGCAGCTTCTCCCTGACCGACGTGACTGCCCGGATGAAAATTATAATACGGCTTGCGCATGGCGGTACAGCGCTGCAGATCGTCGCGCATGACGAGTTCCGCAAACTGTGCGGTCTCCTGTTTTTCGGCGCACGGGTTCAGCGTGTACGGCGCGTGGACGAGCACCGGCGCGAACGCCTGCCCGGAAAGATACGCGTTCATAGCATCCGAATCCGCTTCATCAAGCGGTTTCGCTTTGCTCCCTCTCGGATTGCGCGAGAAGAACTGGAACGTGTCCGCGCCGATCGACGAAGCGGTGCGCGCCATTTTCAGAAGTCCCTCCGAGGGAGAAAGATGACAGCCGATATGCAGCATAAGGTCCTTTCCTGTTGAATCCGTTTTATCGAATTTTGATTGTACCATATTTATACGTCGGATGCAAGACGCGGAAAACGGCACGGCGTGCGTTGACGAAGACGCGCCGCCCTGTTATACTGAATGAAACTCTTCCGAATGCCGGAGGCACGACCTATGACCGAACTTCTTTCCCCCGTCGGCTCCGAAGCCGCTCTGCACTGCGCGATTCGTTTCGGCGCGGACGCCGTCTATCTCGGCGGACCGTATCTGCAGCTGCGCGCCGAAAGCGCTGCGTTCTCGTTCGAGAAACTTGCTCAAGCCGCAGAAGAAGTGCACCGTGCGGGCAAAAAGCTGTACGTTACCGTAAACGCGCTCGCATACAACGACGAGATCGACGCGCTGCCGGCGTACGCAAACCGTCTCAAGGACTGCGGCGCGGACGCCGCGATCGTGTCTGATATCGGCGTTCTCACAACGATCCGGAAATCGTGTCCGGAGCTGGAGCTGCACGTCAGCACGCAGGCAAGCTGCATGAACTACGCCGCGGCAAAGGCGTGGTACGATCTCGGCGCAAAGCGCGTCGTTCTCGCGAGGGAAATGTCGATCGACGAGATCCGGAAGCTGAAAAAGCGAATCCCCGAAGATCTTGAGCTGGAGGCGTTCGTGCACGGCGCCATGTGCATGGCGTACTCCGGAAGATGTCTTTTATCCTCCGCGATCCTCGGAAGGTCCGGCAACCGCGGCGACTGCGCGCAGCCGTGCCGGTGGTCCTACGCGCTCGTCGAGGAATCGCGGCCGAACCAGAGTTTTCCGATCGTGCAGGAAGGCGCGCACAGTTTCGTGCTTTCGTCGCGCGATCTGAACTGCATCGATTTGGTCGGCGAACTGATCGACGCCGGCGTGACGTCGCTGAAGATCGAAGGACGCATGAAGACCGAATACTACGTCGCCGTCGTGACAAACGCATACCGCGGCGTTCTCGACGGAACGATGCCGATCGAGGATGCGCGCCGCGAGCTTCTGACCGTTTCGCACCGTCCGTATACGACCGGATTCTATCACGGGGAGCTGCCGAACGACCACAGCAATGCGGGAACGTATTCGCAGACGCATCGGTTTGCCGGAACGGTGCTTTCGTATGAAAACGGCGTCGCCGTCATGGAACAGCGCAACCGGTTCGCCCGCGGCGACGTGCTTGAGGTCGTTTCGCCGACTCTCAGGCATGCGGTCGTGAAAGCGGACGATCTGCGCGACGCGTCCGGGGAACCCGTGGAGATTGCAAACAAGGTCCGGCAGATCCTGACGATCCGCACGGACGTTCCGCTTTCGCCGGGCGATCTGCTGCGCATCAAAATCTGAAGAAGCAAAAACGGACCCCCCGGGGATCCGTTTTTTGTACGTTGGATCGGAAAACGTCCTACGGCTCCGGTACGAACGGCGTTGTGACCGAGATCTCGAAATCCATCATCTGCACGTCGACCTCCGTCAGCACGTCGGCATAGACGCGGTTTTCGCCCGAAAAAAGCTTTAGCCCGCCTGCCGCCGTGTAGAAATCGGCGTATCCGAACTGCAGATTGTTCTCGTAAAACGTGATGCGAAGACCGCCGGTCAGGGGGCGCTGAAAGCTGTTCGTGATCGTCGCGTCGATCAGCGTTTCACCGTTGTACTCGTAGATCCGAAGGTTTGATACGGACAGATAATAATCGTAATAATGCGTTTGCTCGTTCAGAATCGGAAGTCCGTTCGCATCGAGCGGAAACCCTTCGCCCTCGATCGGCGCGATCGCGATCGGCTCCGGTTCCGGTTTCGGCGTCGGCGTTGCGAACGATTCCGGCTCCGGCGATATGTCGTTCAGATAGATCAGATGCGCTTCCTGGGACGTGCAGCCGAACAGCAGCAGCGCGATCAGAATGATGTAAAGTCTTGCCGATCTCATGCGGGGTCCTCCGTATCCTGCGCGCTTTCCGCCTCGTCCGTTTCGGGAGATGCCGGTTCGTCCGGAACGTCGGCCGGTTCGCCCGGCTTGCGGAAATCCGTGTACAGCGTTACGCCGATCAGCGCAAGCAGCATCACGAAAAGCACGATCTGATTGAAGCGGATCCCTCCGAATACGACGCCGCGCGTGCTTCCGTCGCGCAGCCATTCGAGAATGAACGCAAGAAACACGTACGCCGTCATCGTAAAAAGCGCGGTTTTTCCCGGTTTCCATTTACGGGAAAGCAGCAGCGCAGCGATTCCGAGCGCAAGGCAAACGAGAAAATCGAGGAAGAATACGGCGTACGCAACGGAAACGCCGTCTTCGAAGTACTGAGCGGTAAACGTGACGAGCGGGAAAAACTTCGGAACGCCTTCCCCGGCGACCGGGCCGAGACCCTCGCAGAGGAAAAAGTCCGCCCATCGACCGATCGCAAGTCCGAAGAACGCGCCGGGAAGCAGCACGTCGAACGATTCGCCGACGGGAAGCCTGCGCACTCTGAGATAGATCAGAAGACCGATCGTGATAAAGACGAGCGCGCCGGGAAGATTCAGACCGGGAGTCGACAGCGAGAAGAAAGAAGACAAAGCAATCTTGCAAGAAAGCACGGAAAACAGACGCGCGCCGAGCAGTCCGCACGGGATCGAAACGATGCAGGCGTCGAGCGCAAGATCCTTATACGCGCCGCGTTTCCTGACAAGGACGGCGGAAACGATAAATGCGGTAAAAACGGCAAGCGCGACAAGGATCGCGCTCCATGCAAGCGGAACGCCGCCGATCGTAAACGCCGTGTTGAACGATTCCATAGTCTGCTCCTTTCTTCGGATACAGTATATACCTTTCGCGCGCAAATGGAAAGAGAAACGAAAAAAGTTTACGAATCCAAGAGGTTTGTTCGGGCAGCAAAAAACCCGCCTTTCGGGCGGGTGATGAATTGGTGGGGATGTAGGGGCTCGAACCCTAGACCTCTGCGATGTGAACACAGCGCTCTGACCAGCTGAGCTACATCCCCGTGCCCGATTATTCTACAATACCGGAACGGCGTTGTCAAGTGCGTTTTTCCGCTTCCGGCGTTTCAGACGCGTCTGCTTGTTCTCCGAACTGCGCAGCCGATCTTAC
>CAMKES010000012.1 GCA_946411635.1 uncultured Clostridia bacterium
AGGTCGCCGTACTTCTCCTGATAGTCGGAGAGGCGCTCGCGCATGTGGTTCAGCACCTCGCGGGTGAACTTCTGCGTTTCGGGATGCGTGAGGTCCTTCCGGAGCCACTTGGCGTTCAGACCGACCTCGTTCATGCCGATCAGACCGATCGTCGAGAAGTGGTTGTTGAACGTGCCGAGGTAGCGCTTGGTGTACGGATACAGGCCCGCGTCGAGCAGCTTCGTGATGACGGTGCGCTTGGTCTTCAGACTGCGCGCCGCGATGTCCATCATCTTATCAAGCTCGGCGTAGAAGTCCTTCTCGTCCTTCGCCAGGTACGCGATGCGCGGCATGTTGATCGTGACCACGCCGACGGAACCCGTCGATTCGCCGGAGCCGAAGAAGCCGCCGGACTTTTTGCGAAGCTCGCGAAGGTCCAGACGCAGACGGCAGCACATCGAACGCACGTCGCTCGGCTCCATGTCCGAGTTGATGTAGTTCGAGAAATACGGCGTGCCGTACTTGGCGGTCATCTCGAACAGGAGCTTGTTGTTCTCGGTCTCGCTCCAGTCGAAGTCCCGGGTGATGGAGTAGGTGGGGATGGGGTACTGGAAGCCGCGGCCGTTGGCGTCGCCCTCGATCATGATCTCGATGAACGCCTTGTTCACCATGTCCATTTCCTTCTTGCAGTCGCCGTAGGTGAAGTCCATCTCCTTGCCGCCGACGATCGCGGGCAGGTTCTCGAGGTCCTTCGGAACGGTCCAGTCAAGGGTGATGTTGGAGAACGGCGCCTGCGTGCCCCAGCGGGACGGCGTGTTGACGCCGTAGATGAAGGACTGCACGCACTGCTTGACTTCCTTCTGGGAAAGATTGTCGACCTTGACGAACGGCGCGAGATACGTGTCGAACGACGAGAACGCCTGCGCGCCCGCCCACTCGTTCTGCATGATGCCGAGGAAGTTGACCATCTGGTTGCACAGCGTGGACAGATGGCTGGCCGGCGAGGACGTGATCTTGCCCGGAACGCCGCCGAGACCTTCCTGAATGAGCTGCTTCAGACTCCAGCCTGCGCAGTAACCGGTGAGCATGGAAAGGTCGTGCAGATGGATCGCCGCGCTGCGGTGCGCTTCCGCGATCTCGTTGTCGTAGATCTCGGTCAGCCAGTAGTTCGCGGTGATCGCGCCGGAGTTCGAAAGAATCAGGCCGCCGACCGAATACGTGACCGTCGAGTTCTCCTTGACGCGCCAGTCGTTGATCTGCAGATAGTTGTCGACCAGATCCTTGTAGTTCAGCATCGTCGAATTGATGTTGCGGATCTTCTCACGCTGCTTGCGGTACAGAATGTACGCCTTGGCGACGTCCGCATAGCCGGATTCCGACAGAACCTTTTCGACGCTGTCCTGGATCTCCTCGACCGTGATCTTGCCATCCTTGATCTTGCTCTCGAAATCGCTCGTGACGTGGAGCGCAAGAAGCTCGATCACGCTCGGATGATACTGTTTCCCCGTCGCTTCGAACGCCTTGGTGATCGCCGCGCTGATCTTGCCGATCGAGAACTCGGCCAGTTTTCCGTCTCTTTTAATGACCTGATACATAAAAATCCCCCTCGCAGGCACAGTTTGGTAAAAATGGGAGCCGCGGGAATTTTTCCCGCGATTCCGAGCGTTGTAACTGTACCACAAGAAGGGGTTCTGTGTCAATATGTTGTGGTGATTGTTAACAAATCATACAATATCTTGTATTTATGCGTTGCATATACAGAACGGGGTATGCGACGGGCAAACCTTGAAAAAAGTCAGACTATATGCCCCTCAGCGCGGTGTTCGGTACGGTTTTTCGGACAACAGAAGCATACTGTTCCATGCATTCTTTCGAGGGCGCGTGGAAGTTTTCGTACACAACCGTATCGCGGTCGGTGAACGCCTGCAGGTAGTATGCCTTTGCGCCCGCGATCCACTCGGAAATCGCGATAAAGTCGGACATATCGTGCAGTTCGTCGACGACGGTCGTGCGGAATTCATAGTCGATCGTGCCGTTCAGAAGGATCGAAACGCTCTCGCGGACCGGCGCAAGATCCATTTGTTCGAGTCCGCAGATATGCGCATAATGATGCGGTCCGCCCTTGACGTCCATCGCGACGTAATCGACGAGCCCTTCGTCGATGAGCGCTCTGAGCCGGTCCGGATGCATGCCGTTCGTGTCGAGCTTCACGGGATAGCCCATCGCCTTGATCTTCCGGAACAGATCGGGAAGGTCTTTCCTGAGCGTGGGCTCGCCGCCGGTGAACGCGACGCCGTCCAGCAGTCCTTTGCGCTTTTCGAGGAACGCAAGCAGTTCCGCGTCGTCCATGACCGGCTCCGCCGTGCCGTCGATCAGCTCGGCGTTGTGGCAGAACGGACAGCGAAGATCGCACCCGCCCAAAAACACCGTGCACGCCACACGTCCCGGAAAGTCCAGAAGCGTCATTTTCTGTAAGCCGTGAATCTTCATCGTTCCTCCTCAGATCGCCGCAAGAATATGGAGATTGCGGATCTCCCCGTCCGCGACGCCGTCGTTGACGGAATACGCGTGCTTTTCGAGATCGCCGCAGATCGCTTTCGTAAGCCCCTGCGAAACGAGCGCGTCGATCACGTCCGCCGCGGCGTCCTCGATCATGTCGTATTTCGATCCCGCGGTCTCCGGCTCGTTGTCGGTGGTCAGAAGCACCTCGAGCGTTTCGGCGAGCAGCGACAGCTCCGGAAGCGCCCGCATCGCGCGGAAACTCCATTTATAATAGGGCTCGTAGACGCCGTTCAGCAGAAACGCCGCGTGCATCGCGGCCTTTACAAACGCCGCGGCCGCCAGCTGCGCCGCGCCGGTCTCGCCGTGTTTCAGGCACCGCAGATAGTTGTACTGCCCCGACTGCGCCATCAGAAGGAGCTCTCCGGCAAGCTTTTTTCTGCGGATATCCTCGGGATACCGCGAAAGCGATGCGCGGATGCGCGTGACCTCGCCGTATCCGTCGAAGAACAGCTTGCCGTTCACGGCTTCCGCGAGCGCGTGCTCCGGCACGGTCAGCCACTGCCGCACCGTCAGGATCCCGTCGGGCGAACCGACCTTGTCCGTGAACCATTCCGCCGTGCGGATGACGCCGTGTCTTGCGCCGCCGACCGGCGCGACCGCGCTGCGCGGAAAGCCGAGAAATTCCTTCGGCAGCTTTGCGTACGCGCGCTCCAGCCGGAACGCCTCCCTGCGGTCGACAACGTCCTCGCCCGGCAGAAGCAGCATGAATCCCGGCTCAAAATCGTGATCGCGGCTCACCTCGTCGTCGAAGCCGAAACACTCCGAGCCGCTGCCGAACAGGCCGACGGCAAGGTACGGCAGAAGATCGGAAAACTGCTCCTCGAGCATCGGTTTTCCGCATTCCCGATAGAAGCGTTCGGAGAGTTCAAGCCCGTTCATACAGCGTTTTCGCCCTTTCGTTCAGTTCCGCTTCGTACGCGAACCAGCCGTAGTACGCGAACGTCGGCGCGCATTTTTCGCACACGAACGCATAGTATCCGTTGCGCGGAACGGACGGCGTGTCCAGAAGCGCCTGCGCCTTTGAAAGATCCTCGTCGATCGTTTCCGCCGCGTCGACGAGTCCCGACTCGTCCTCGGCGGCGTTCGCCATATTGAGATACGTGATCGCCTGCTCGAGCGCGCCGTTTTCCGCGCGCGCCATCGTTTCGAGCGCGTTCCGGTACAGCTCGTCCGCCTCGCGGAAGCGCCCGAGCGAAACGAGCGTCAGCGCCATATTGTTGTAAAGCCCGCCTAAAAGCTCCGGTTTCAGCGCCGGAGCCGATTCATAGACCGCGCGCGCCTTCCGGAACAGTTCGATCGCGCGCTCGTTTTCGCCGAACGCGTTCATCGCCGTTGCGGCGTTGACGTACGTCGTGCCCGCCGAGATCGTATCCGCATAGTCCATCGCGTCGATCAGCGCGACCGCCGCGTCGATCTGCCTGAACGCGTTTTCGCGGTCGAGGACCTTGCGGTAATGCCCGATCAGCTCGTTGCGGATCATCAGTTCGCCCTTTTCGTCGCGGCCGAGCTTCGCCTCCTCGAGCCAGTACAGCAGATGCCGCTCCACGCCCGCGTAGTCGCGGCGGCTCATGTATTCGTCGACCTTTTCCATGATCCGCTGCTGCGGCACGGGCCTGATCTTCGGCTCCGCGCCGAAGGGCTCGCCGCACAGAACGCAGTTCGGTTCGAGGTAATCTTCCTTGTCGATCGGCATGCGTCAGCCCTCCCTCGCATCGAACAGCAGGAAACCGCGGTCGACCGGCGCGGAAAACGCGGTGCCGCAGTAGACGCACACACGCGCGCCGACCGCCGGCAGCGGTCCGCCGCAGTTCGGGCAGTTGAAGCCGACGATCTCGCTTTCGGGATCGTCCGCGTAGCCCGCGACGTAGACCAGCACGAGCCGGCGCTGCTGCGGCGCGCCGCCCGGATCGCTGAACCCGACCGCCGCCTGACAGGTCAGAAGCTTTCTGCGTCCGGAATTGTCGTAGCCGGACAGCGAAACGCGATGCACCTCGATCCCGCCGCCGACGTTTTCGGGCAGACGGTCCTCGAAGGTCTCGCGGAACGTGTCGGTCGCGTCCTTGTCAAAGAGGACCTTGCCCTCCCTGCCGCTCTCATAATACGTCTTCGCGTCGCGGCGCACGCGCTGGGCGAACACCCGCGCGTTGAAGTCGGGAAAATCCTTCAGGATCTGCGGCAGCGCAACGGATTCCAGCGACGAGAGCGAGCGCGGCTTCGGCGGTTCCTTATCCGCTTCGATCGCCTCGTCCAGCGCGTCCTTCAGCGTTTTCAGCCGGCTTCTCCAGCCGCTCGTCGCGCGGTATACGGCGCGTCCGCCGCCGTACAGCAAAAGAAGCCCTCCGAGCGCGATCAGCGCAATGTGCCACCACTGCATACGATACCTCCGATCCTGTCGTTATTCGTTTTCCGGGAACGTCACCGTGATCTCCGTGCCGATGCCCTCCGCGCTCGAAAGGCGGATCGCGGCGCCGTGCTGCTCGCAGACGTGCTTGACGATCGCAAGCCCGAGCCCGGTGCCGCCCGTCGTTTTGCTGCGGCTCTTGTCGACGCGGAAGAACCGCTCAAAGATGCGGCTCTGAAAGCGTTTCGGAATACCGATGCCCGTGTCGCGCACGGTCAGCGTCCGATCCGCGGTCCGCACCGAGACCGTGCCGTTCGCGCGGTTGTAGCGGATCGCATTGTCCAAAAGGTTATAGACGAGCTCCGAGAGCAGCGAACGCACGCCCCTGACCGGCGTGGGCCCGCCGGAAATCTGTACCGACACGCCGCGCGCCATGGCCGCGCTCTTCAGCGTTTCCGTCGCCTCCCGCGCGATCGCGTAGAGATCGACCGTTTCCGCATGTTCCATAACGGCGCGCTCCTCAAGCTCGGAGAGCGTGATGACGTCGGTGATGAGCGAAAGCATGCGGTTCGATTCGCGGCGGATGCGCTCCGCAAACACGCGGACGTCCCCGTCCTTCGCCATGCCGGTCTCGATCAGTTCGGCGTAGCCGGAGATCGAGGTCAGCGGCGTCTTGAGCTCATGCGAGACGTTTGCGGTGAACTCGCGGCGAAGCCGCTCCGCGCGCTGCTGCTCGCCGAGATCGGTAAGCACGAGCACCGCGCCGATGCGCAGCCCGTTTTCGGTCATGTCCTGATAGTGCAGACGCACCGCCTGCCCGAACAGTTCGATCGTTTCGCTCTGTCCGCTGCGGACGCCGCCGAAGAACGCGCGCACCGGCTGCGGCAGATCGTCGATCCTTCGGATCCCGTCCTCCTCCGCGTGCAGGAGCGAACGCGCCTTCTTGTTCAGACAGAGCGCCGTGCCCTCAAGGTCGAACGCGGCGACGCCGTCCTCCATGGCGTCGAGAATGCCCGGAAGCATTGCATCGTTCATCGCTTACCTCCCGAGCCGGTAGCCCACGTTGCGGACGGTCTCGATGCACTCGCCCGCCGCGCCGAGTTTCTTGCGCAGCGTTTTGACGTGCATATCGACGGTGCGCGTTTCGCCCGCAAACGCAAAGCCCCAGACGGCTTCCATCAGCGTATCGCGCGAGACCGCGTCGCCGCGGTGCGCAAGCAGGTATTTCAGCAGTCCGTATTCCTTGAACGTCAGTTCGATCTCGCGCCCGTTCGCGGTCACGCGGTGGCGGGCGTCGTCCAGCTCGATCGCGTTGAACGAAAGCGACGGAGCCGTGCGGTTCGCGCGGCGCAGAAGCGCCTTGCAGCGGGAGACGAGCTCCATGACGCCGAACGGCTTCGTGAGGTAATCGTCCGCGCCGGAGTCGAGACCCCGGACCTTGTCCGCCTCGGACGTTTTCGCCGTGACCAGGATGATCGGGATCGCCTGCGTGTCGGGATCGTCCCGCAGCCGCTTCAGGATCTGCATGCCGTCCGTGCCCGGAAGCATGACGTCCAGCAGCACGAGATCCGGATGCGAGCGCCGCAGCGCGTCGAAAAACGGCGCCGCCGAATCGAACGGCGTGACCGAAAGACCCGCGCTGTTCAACGCGTAGGTCTCCATCTCGCGGATATCGGGATCGTCCTCGACGAGATAAATGCGTTCCATATTATTCGGCCGCGAGCCGGCGGATCGCCTCCGCCATGACCGCCGTGTTGAACCGGATGTCCTCGATCGAGATCGACTCGTCCGGCATATGGCACATGCTCTCCTCGCCCTCGCGGACGATGCCGAACGCGACCGCGTTCTCCATCTCGCGCGCGTAGGTGCCGCCGCCCATCGACAGCGGCTTCGAGTCGGAGCCGTTCAGCTCGTTGTACACGTTCATCAGCGTGGACACGAGCTCGCTGTCCGCCGGAATGAAATGACCGGGCTTGATCACGACGTCCGTGCGGGCGAATCCCGCCTTCGCGTACGCCGCGTCCCACTTTGCAAGGATGTCCTCCGCCTTCAGGGTGAACGGATGGCGGCAGTCGCAGATGAAGCGGACGCCGTCCTCGTTGAAGCGGATCACGTCGGGCGAGTGCGTGGTGCGGCCCGATTCGTCGGTCACGTCGATGCCCAGCGTTTCGCCGTGCAGATCGTACGCCCAGACTTCGTGCAGCGCCCTGACGGTCCCGAGATCCTCTTCGGGAAGCGGCTGCTGCGCGAGGATGCCCAGCAGCGCCAGCAGCGCGTTCTTGGCAAATTCCGGCATAGACGCGTGTCCGCCGCGGCCCTCGACCGTGATGCGGTTTCCGTCGAACGTCGCCGTAAAGCCCTCGGGCGCGGCGACCGGGATCGCCTTGCAGGGCAGTTCCGCGCGGATCACGCCGGGGATGACGTTCGCCGCCGTGCCGCAGTCGATCCGCAGCGCGGACGCGTAATGCTTTTCATAGGAAGCGTGCATGATGCCCATCTCGGAGTTGACGACCGGATACTCCGCATCCGGCGTGAACGCGAGCGTCGGCTGACCTTCGACCTTCAGATAATGCTCGACGCCCAGAGACCCGATCTCCTCGTCGCAGCCGAGGATGACGCGGACGCGGCGCTTCATCTTTGCGCCGCTTTCCCTGATCGCGGCGAGCGCGTAGATCGCGGAAAGCGCGGGGCTCTTGTCGTCCAGCGTGCCGCGGCCGATGATGCGGCCGTCCTTTTCCGTCGCGGAATACGGCGGAACGCTCCAGCCCTCGCCCTCCGGCACGACGTCGAGGTGCGCGAGAATGCCCAGAAGCTCCTCGCCCTCGCCGTACTCGACCACGCCGCAGTAGCCGTCGACGTCCCACGCCGAAAGGCCGAGCCGGCGCGCGATTCCGAGCGTCGCCTGCAGCGCGTCGTACACGGTCCTGCCGAACGGTTTTCCGGGCTCCGCGGGATCGCCGCGGGAAACGGACGGGATGCGCACGATCGCCTTGAGGTCCTCGATCTGGTCGCGCAGCGTTTGTTCGATCCAATTCTTCATGTTTGTTCCTTCCTTTCTGTCAGTTGACTGCGGAGAAGCCTTTTCCGATGACCTCCCGCGTATCGATAATGGAGATGATGGCCTTCGGATCCCGCTCGAGGACGATCCTGCGGATGCTCGCAAGCTCGATCGTTTTCGTGAGGATATAGACCAGCGTCTTTTCCTGATTCGTGTATGCTCCGCGGCACGGGATATAGGTCACGCCGCGATGCATTCTGTTGAGGACCTCCGGCGCGATCTCGTCCCACTTGTCGGAGATGATGAACAGCGTTTTGGTCCGGTTGATGCCGAGGATCACGTTGTTGAACGCGATGCTCATGACGAACAGCGCGATGATCGACAGCGAAGCGCCTTCCACGCCGGCGCGGAAATTGTGCGCGCCGACCGCCCTGACGACGCCGAGCGCGAGTGCGATCACGACGTTCAGCGACATCGAGATCGTGCCCATCGAGATCGAATATCTGCGATTCAGAAGAAGCGATACGATATCCATGCCGCCCGTGCTGCCGCCGAGACGCACGATCACGCCGCCCGCGAAGCCCATCGTCACCGCGCCGAAGACCACGCTCACCACGCGCCAGGCGGGTTCCGAAACGTCGAACAGCTGCGGGAAACGGATATTGTCGAACAGCGCCAGCTCCGCCGCGAACAGGACCGTCATCAGCAGCGTGTAGACCGTAAAGCGGATGTGCAGATGCCGGAACGCAAGGATCAGAAGCGGCGTGTTCGCGACAGCGACGAAGATCCAGTTCGGGACCGTCCCGTTCGTCGCGAAGGTGATCAGCATGGAAATACCGGTCACGCCGCCCGTGACGACGCCCGCCGGCGTATACAGCAGCGTGACCGCCAGCGCTTCGATCGTGATCATCAGCGACATCAGCACGACCGCGCGCACCTCGCGCAGGATCGCTTTTTTCCGCGCCGGATCAATTGTCTTTTTTCGCGTGTGCTCCATATGCCCTCCCACAGATTTCTTCAGTTTACAGTATACCAAAACTCCCGCCCGCTTGCAAGCCGGGAATCGACGAACAAAAAAGGACCCGTTCGGGTCCTTTCGGCTTTTTTTCGGTCTCAGTACACGATCCGCTCGACGGTATAGCCGGCGTCCGTGAGCAGCTGCACGATGCCGGTCTCGTTCGCCATGTGCGCCGCGCCGACCGCAAAGAATACGGTCTTGCCGCTCGCAAGGTATTCCTTCGCCTTCTCCGCCATGTTCACGTTGCGCTCGTCGATCAGCGCCGTGTTGTACGCGCCGGTGTCGTCGGCGTCCGCGTCCGCCGCGACCGCCCCCCAGAACGTATCCTGATTGCCGGACAGCCACAGGCTGTACAGCGCCTCGATCGACGCGCCGTACAGGTCGAGATTGTCGATCGTGGATCGGATCTGCCAGAGATACGTTTCCTCGTCGAAGCTGTTGAGCAGACCCATCTGGAACGCCGCGGACTCCACCTCGAGAACCGGCATCTGCTTTTCATACGCGCGGTTGATCAGCATCAGGTCCATCGCCTTGCCGGAATCGAGCTCGCAGTGCGTCATGATCGCCGCCGACTGCACGAGCTGCGCCCACATCGCGAGGTTGTAGTTCTTCATCATGCCGGGCATGAGCCCCGCCTCCTCGACCAGCGCATACGCGCGCGAATAGAGATCCGCAGGCATATGGTCCTCGATCGTCGTACCGTCGGTGAGCACGTACTGCGACATCATCTGCATCATCGTGCCGGCGTTCTGCTGATACGCGACCATGTCGAACTCGACCGCGAGCGCGTCGCATTTGTCGAGATACGGCGAAAGATTGGAAAGCGCTTCGTCGTTCCGGTCGTCGCCGACGTGGATCGTGCCGAACAGATACAGTTCGTGTCCCTCGGCGTCGGTCACCTTCCACAGAAGCGGCGTGGAACGGAAGTCCCGGTCGGTAAGCGGCCTCTCGCAGCGATGCACGAGCGCGCCGGCCGTCAGAACGATCGCAAGCAGAACGACGCTCGCGATTATCATGAGAAGGATCGCCTTCACCTGTCTTTTCATTTTCATTCTCCCTTTCCGTTCTTTCTCTGTATTATGACACGGATCCGGCCGGAAATGCTGCAAAAACCGCCAAAATTCACGGTTTATTCAAGAATCGTCCGCGTTCCGCGCCCCTTTGCTTTTCCCGGCGCGCATGGTATAATGAAAACAGCAAATCCGAACGGAGGAACCGCCATGCCGCTTCGCAATATGACACTGTATTCGATCTTTATCCGCAATTTCGGCGGAACGTTCAACGCCGTCAGGGACGACCTTCCCCGCATCCGCGCGCTCGGCGTCGACGCGATCTGGCTTCTGCCGATCCATCCGGTCGGCGTCGAAAAGCGCAAGGGCTCTCTGGGCTCGCCGTACGCGATTGCGGATTACCGCGCGGTCAATCCGGAATTCGGCACGATGGAGGACTTCATCGCGCTGACCGAGGCGGCGCACGCGCTCGGCATGAAGGTGCTGATCGACGTCGTGTATCATCACACCTCGCCGGATTCCGTGCTCGCGAAAACGCATCCCGAATACTTCTATCGAAAGCCGGACGGCGCGTTCGGCAACCACGTCGGCGAATGGAGCGATATCATCGATCTTGACTTCTCCGACCGGAACCTTTGGGACGCGCTCATCGACACGCTCTGCTTCTGGGCGCGGTACGTCGACGGGTTCCGCTGCGACGTCGCTTCGCTGGTGCCGCTCGGCTTCTGGAAGGAGGCGCGAAGCCGCGTCGAGACCGTGCGCCCCGGCTGCATCTGGCTTGCCGAATCGGTCGAGCACGATTTCATCCGTTACTGCCGCGCGCAGGGGCTTGCGGCGCTGTCCGATTCCGAGCTCTATCAGGCGTTCGACGTCTGCTACGATTACGACGTCTATCCCGAATTCCGCGCGTACGCCGAAGGGCGGATCCCGCTCGAAGCGTACGTCGGCGCGCTCGTCAAGCAGGAGAGCACGTATCCCGAAGCCTACGTGAAGCTGCGCTGCACCGAGAACCACGACCGCCCGCGCACGGCGGCGCTGTTCCCCGATTCCGCCGTGCAGCGGAACTGGATCGCCTGGACGTTCTTTCAGACGGGCATGCCGATGCTCTACTGCGGGCAGGAATGGGCGGCGGATCATACCCCGTCGCTGTTCGACGCGGATCCGGTCGCACGCGAAGGCGCGCCGGCGCACGAGGCGCTTTTGCGCACGCTGATCGCGATGAAAAAGGATCCGCTGTTCGACACGGGCGTGTGTTCGCTCGAAGCGCGGGAGAACGACACGGTCGTCGCGTCGCGGACGAAGGACGGGCGCACGGCGGTCGGCGTGTTCAGCCTGAAGGGACGACCCGCACGAACGCCCGTTCCGCTTGCGGACGGCACGTACCGGGAGCTTCTTTCCGGCGCCGGGATCACGGTGCGAAACGGCGCGGTCGCCGCAGCGGGCGAGCCCTTGATTTTTCTCGTCGGCTGACCCGGAAAATCGGCGAAAGTCATTGCGAAGGACCCGGAAAACTGATATACTGATAAAGATGCAGAACCGGCGGATCGCTTCGCCGGAAATCGTAAAGGAGGAAGCTATGGAATTACAAGAGAGAAAAGCAATCGAAGCGTTTGCTCTGAAGATCCGCATGGCGGCGCTCGATGCGATTCATTCGATCGGCTCCGGTCACGTCGGCGGCGTCATGAGCATTTCCGACGCGCTTGCCGTGCTGTACGGACGCGAGATGCAGGTCCGTCCCGACGATCCGAAGTGGCCCGACCGCGACGAACTCGTTATGTCGAAGGGGCACGCGGGTCCCGCCGTGTACGCGACGCTGGCGTTAAAGGGCTTCTTCCCGTATGAGGAGCTCAGAACGCTGAACCGCGGCGGCACGCGGCTTCCGAGCCATTGCGACCGCAACAAGACGCCCGGCGTCGACATGACGACCGGCTCTCTCGGCCAGGGCACCTCGCAGGCGGCGGGTCTTGCGCTCGGCAACAAGCTCAAGGGCCGCAAAAACCGCGTGTTCCTGATCGTCGGCGACGGCGAAATGAACGAGGGACAGTGCTGGGAATCCTTCCTGTTCGCAAGCGCGAAAAAGCTCGGAAATCTCGTCGTTCTGATCGACTGGAACAAGCGTCAGCTCGACGGCTATCTGGACGAGGTCCTGCCGATGGGCGATTTCGCCGCAAAGATGGAATCGTTCGGCTTCGACACCGTCACGGTCGACGGCGGCGACGTGGACGCGATCGCGGCCGCGCTGGAGCGCACGAGAAACGGCGGCGACAAGCCGTACGCGATCGTGCTCGACACCGTCAAGGGACACGGCGTGGAGGAGGTCGAGAACACCGCGATGAACCACAGCATGCCGGTGACCGACGAGCGGTTCGAACGGTGGACCGCGGAACTCAAAGCAAAGCTCGATGCACTGGAGGGCTGAAACCATGACGAAAGTAGTTTATAACGGAGAAACGGATCCGCGGCTCTGCAAGGACGTCATCGGCGCGACGGTCGCCGACCTCGTCGAACACGACCCCGACGTGATCTTTCTGGACGCGGACCTGATGAGCTGCTCCGGCACGCTGAAATGGTCCAAAACGCACGGCGACCGCGCGATCGACTGCGGCATCGCCGAATCGAACATGGCGGGCGTCGCGGCAGGATTGGCCGCCGCGGGCTTCAAGCCGATCATCCACAGCTTCGGCACGTTCGCTTCGCGCCGCTGCTACGACCAGATCTTTCTGTCCGGCGGCTATGCGAAGAACGACATCACGGTCATCGGCACCGACCCCGGCGTCACCGCCGCGATGAACGGCGGCACGCATATGCCGTTCGAGGACGTCGCGCTCTATAACGCGCTGCCCGGCGCGACCGTGATCGACGCGTCCGACCCGACCTGTCTCGAAAGCGTTCTGCGCCAGTGCGTGAACCGCCCGGGCATCAAGTATATCCGCGTCGGCAGAAAGCAGTACGCGAGGATCTATGCGGACGGCAGCGAGCTTCCGATCGGCAAGGCCGTTACGCTCCGTGAGGGCACGGACGTTGCGATCTTTGCCGCCGGCATCCTGCTCCATGAAGCCATGAAGGCCGCCGCCTCGCTCGAGGCGCAGGGCGTTTCGTGCGCGGTCGTCGACTGCTTCACGATCAAGCCGATCGACGCGGACGCGGTCGAAGCGTGGGCGAAGAAATGCGGCGCGGTCGTCGTCGCGGAGAACGCGAACCGCCACGGCGGTCTGTACGACTCGGTCCTGGAGGTGCTTGCGGAGCGCTGCCCCGTTCCCGCCGCGTGCGTCGCGGTCGAGGACGAGTTCGGCGAAGTCGGCACGGTGGGATATCTGCAGGAGCGGTTCGGGCTCACCGCCGCGCACGTTGAAGAGCAGGTCAAAGCCGTATTGAAAAGAAAACACTGAAACGGGAGAGAAGATATGAATTACGCAAAAGAGTCGCTCCGTCTGCACGGAGAATGGAAGGGCAAGATCGAAGTCATCGCAACGGTTCCCGTGGCGACCAAAGAGGACCTGAGCCTGGCTTACACCCCCGGCGTGGCGCAGCCGTGCCTGGAGATCCAGAAGGACATCAACAAGAGCTATGAGCTCACCCGCCGCCACAATCTCTGCGCGGTCATCACCGACGGCAGCGCGGTGCTGGGCCTCGGCGACATCGGTCCCGAAGCCGGCATGCCCGTCATGGAGGGCAAGTGCGTGCTCTTCAAGTCGTTCGGCAACGTCGACGCGTTCCCGCTGTGCATCAAGACGCACGACGTGGACGAGTTCGTCAACGCGGTGTATCTGCTCTCCGGGTCTTTTGGCGGCATCAATCTGGAGGACATCTCCGCGCCGCGCTGCTTTGAGATCGAACGCAAGCTCAAGGAAAAATGCGACATCCCGATCTTCCACGACGACCAGCACGGCACCGCGGTCATCACGCTCGCGGGGCTCACCAACGCGCTGAAGGTCGTGGGCAAGAAAAAGGAGGACGTCAAGGTCGTCACCTCCGGCGCGGGCGCGGCGGCGGTCTCGATCGTCAAGCTCCTGCTTTCCGCGGGCTTCCAAAACGTCACCATGTGCGACCGCAAGGGCGCGATCTACAAGGGACGCGACGGTCTGAACTGGATCAAGGAAGAGATGGCGGAGGTCACGAACCTTGAGCACAAGGCGGGCAGCCTTGCGGACATGCTCAAAGGCGCGGACGTGTTCATCGGCGTTTCGGCGCCCGGCACGGTCACGACCGAGATGGTCAAAACCATGAATCGGGACGCGATCGTCTTTGCCTGCGCGAACCCGACGCCGGAGATCTTCCCGGACGACGCGAAGGCCGGCGGCGCAAAGGTCATCGCAACGGGCAGAAGCGACTACCCGAACCAGATCAACAACGTCCTCGCGTTCCCGGGCATCTTCCGCGGCACGTTCGACGTCCGCGCAAGCGACATCAACGAGGAGATGAAGATGGCGGCGGCGAAGGCGCTGGCCGACCTGATCTCGGACGAAGAACTTTCGGCGGACTACATCATTCCGAAGGCCTTCGACCCGCGCGTGGGCAAGGCGGTCGCGGCGGCCGTCGCAGAGGCGGCAAGACGCAGCGGCGTCGCGCGCATCTGAACCGAATAAAAAAACGCCGGGAATCGCTTCCCGGCGTTTTTGTTTTGCTTATTTGTCCAGCGTGTCGGACATCGTGGCGACCATGACCGCCTTGATGGTGTGCATGCGGTTTTCCGCCTCGTCGAAGACGACGCTGTGCTTCGAACGGAAGACCTCGTCGCTGACTTCCATTTCCTTCAGGCCGAAGCGATCGTAGATGTCCTTGCCGACGCTCGTCTCGAGGTCGTGGAAGGACGGCAGGCAGTGCTCGAAGATGACGTCGGGATTGCCGGTCTTCTTCAGCATGTCCATCGTGACGCGATACGGCTCCAGAAGACGGATGCGCTCTTCGAACTGCGCTTCCTCGCCCATGGATACCCAAACGTCGGTGTAGATGACGTCCGCGCCTTCGACCGCGTCGATCGAATCGGACAGCTCGATCTTGCCGCCGGTCTCCTTGCAGAGCTCGCGCATTCTTTCGACGAGCTCCTCGGACGGGAACAGCGCCTTCGGCGCGATGCCGACGAAGTGCATGCCCATCTTGGCGCAGCCGATCATCAGGGAGTTGCCCATGTTGTTGCGCGCGTCGCCGACGTAGACGAACTTGACCTTGTTCAAGGGCTTTTTGACGTGCTCTTCGATGGTCATCCAGTCCGCGAGGACCTGCGTGGGATGGTACAGGTCGGTGAGGCCGTTCCATACCGGAACGCCGCTGTATTTTGCGAGCAGCTCAACGGTCTCCTGCTTGAAGCCGCGGAATTCGATGCCGTCATAGAAGCGGCCGAGCACCTTTGCGGTGTCTTCGAGGGATTCCTTCTTACCCATCTGGCTGTTGCTCAGGAACGTGACGTTCGCGCCCTCGTCGTACGCCGCGGTCTCAAACGCGCAGCGGGTGCGGGTGCTGGTCTTCTCGAACAGCAGCACGACGTTCTTGTTCGCCATGCGCTTCGGGAAAATGCCCTGTTTCTTTTCGGCCTTGACCTGATGCGCGAGCTTCAGAAGCGCGCGGATCTCATCGGGGGTGTAGTCGAGCAGCGTGAGAAAGTTTCTTCCTTGGAACATAGTGAGTTTCCTTTCTGTTTGTTGATATTTGAACGGAGATCCGTTGTTTACTGAATGGGTTCGCGGACGAACGGCATGCTCATGCAGCGCGGGCCGCCGCGGCCTCTCGACAGCTCCGCGGACGGGATCTCGTGGACCGTGATGCCGTTTTCGCGGAGGATGCGGTTCGTGACGTAGTTGCGCGAATAGGTGATGACCTCGCCGGGCGACACGCAGAGCGTGTTCGCGCCGTCGTTCCACTGCTCGCGCGCCGCGTCGATCTCGCTTGCGCCGCCGCATTCGATGAAGCGGACCTTCCGTCCCAGCACGTCGGAGAAGACGTCCTCGAGCGGACGCGGATCCTCTTCGATCGCCAGGCGGTTTCCGTCGGGCTTCGAAAGCCGGAACGCGCGCATGACGCGCAGGATGTTCGGATGCACGACGAACGTGTCGACGTCGACCATGGTCATAACGGTGTCCAGATGCATGAACGCGCGCACCTTCGGAATATCGACCGCGAGGATCTGCTTGATGCCGGTGCGATCGCCGATCAGACGGTTCGCCGCAAGCTCGACCGCCTGCGCGCTGGTGCGCTGCGACATGCCGAACGCCACTGCTTCGGACGAAAGCACGAGACAGTCGCCGCCCTCGAGCGAATGCACGTCGGTACGGTCATGGTACTTCGGGACCCATTTATAGACGGGATGATACTTGAACACATATTTCGCAAAGAGCGTTTCTCTTCTGCGGACCTCGTTCGCCATGCGCGAGATCAGCACGCCGTCGCCGACGTTCATGAACGGGTCGCGCGTGAAATAGAGGTTCGGCATGGGGTCGACGTAGAAGGGATACTTGTCGTCGGTAAAGTCGACGAGATGCCGCTTTTCGACCTTCGGAATGTCGCTCTTGCGAACGCCGCCCGCAAGGATCTGGATCAGCTTGTCCAGCGGCTGTTCGGACAGGTACGCGTTGACCGCCTGCTCGGCGCCCTCCGCCGCGATGTTCGCCTCGCGGATGTACTCCCAGATCAGCTCGTCCTTTGCGTTCGCGGCTTCCACCGCTTCCTTGAGGAGCGTATCGAGATACAGCACCTCGACGCCGCAGTCGCGCAGCGTCTTCGCGAACCGGTCGTGCTCTTCCTTGGCATGGACGAGATACGGAATATCGTCAAACAGCTGCCTTGCAAGATAATCGGGCATCAGATTCTCCAGCTCCGCGCCCGGGCAATGCAGCATAACGGTTTTGAGCCGACCGACCTCGGACTGCACGCAAATCGGTTTTTTCATGGAGTTCCTCCTTCCGGCGTCGTTCCGCCGTTGAAATACGCGACGATCCCCTCGCAAATCCCAAATGACATCTTATCCTGAAACTTGTCGTTCGTCAAGAGCAAGTCTTCCGTTTCATTGCTTAAGTATCCCATTTCGATACAGACGATCGGCTGCGCGCTCCAGTTGAAGATCGTGCGGTCGCTGCGGAACGTGATGCCGTTATGCCGGCGCGTGGAAAGACCCGTCGCGGCGCAGTAGTGCGAGAGGATCTCCGTCGCCGCCTGTACGTTTTCGGAATAGGATTCCGTGCGGTTCACCGACGGCACGATCATGAACGCGCCGCGCGCCTCCGGGTCGTCCGAGCCGTTGCAGTGCAGCTCCACGGCGAGATCGACCTGCTTCGTGCGGAAATAATCCGCGCGCTCCGCGTTGCTGATCCGCATTTCATTCCTGTTTCGCGTGAGAAAGACCGTCGCGCCCTGCGCTTCCAGAAGCGTTTTGAGCTTCTGCGCGACGCGCAGATTGACCTCGTACTCGTATACGTCCGAAACGACGCCGCGCGTGCCGGCGGCGCATCTCACCGCCTGTTCCTCGGAATCCGGCGCGATCGGCTCCGTTTCGTAATCCGGCTCGAGCTGATGTCCCGGGTCGATCCCGATCCGGATGCCGGAAAGCGGCGGCGCGGGCGTGGGCGTCGGCGGCGGCGTGGGTACCGGCGGCAGCGTCGGCGCTTCCGTCGGCGCGGGCGTTTCGATCGCAACGGCCTCCTCCGTGGGCTCCGGCGTTTCCGTCGGCGCGGGCGTTTCCGTCGGGGCAGGCGAAACCGGCGCTTCCGCCTCCTGCCCGTTCGAGCAGCCGAGCGCAAGCGCCAGCAACAAAGCTGCCGCGATCCAAAGCCGTTTCATCTTACAGGATCCTGCGTCCTTCCAGCGCCTTGGCGAGTGTGACCTCGTCGGTGTATTCCAGGTTGCCGCCGATCGGGATGCCGTGCGCGATGCGCGAGGTCGTGATCCCGAGCGGCTTTAATAGTCTTGCGATATACGCAGCGGTCGCCTCGCCCTCCACGTCGGGATTCGTGGCGAGGATGACCTCTTTGACCGTGCCGGTCTTGCAGCGTTCCAGAAGCGCGTTGATGCGCAGCGCGCCCGGGCCGATGCCGTTCATCGGCGAGAGCGAGCCGTTCAGCACGTGATAGCGGCCGTGAAACTCGCGCGTTTTTTCCATGGAGAGCACGTCGCGCGCGTCGCTCACGACGCAGACGACCTCGTCCGTGCGCTTCGGATCGGCGCACAGCTCGCAGGTCTCGAGATCGGTAAACGCGCCGCACACCGGGCACGGATGCACCTTTTCCCGCGCGGCGAGGATCGCCTCCGCAAGCTCGGTCGCCTGCTCCTTCTGCACGCTCAGCAGATGATACGCGAGCCGCTGCGCCGTTTTGCGCCCGACGCCGGGCAGGCGCGCAAGCTGCGTCGTCAGTTTTTCGATGGATTCGATCGCCATATCAGAAACCGAGGCCCATGCCTCCGGTGATCCTTCCCATTTCGCGGTCGACCGTGTCTCCCGCTTCCTTGAGCGCGGCGTTCACGCCCGCAACGATCAGATCTTCCAACATTTCGACGTCGTCCGGGTCGACGCACGCGGGGTCGAGCTTGATCGACTGCACCGTCTTGTCGCCGAGCACTGTCACCGTGACCATGCCGCCGCCCGCCGTCGCCGAGAACTCGGTTTCGTTGAGCTCCTGCTGTTTTTTCTGGATCTCCTGCTGCATCTTCTGCGCCTTCATCATCATCTGCTGCATATTCATGCCGCCTCTGGGGAATCCGCCTTTTGCCATGTTCGTACCTCCGTTAATTGATCGTCAGGGAGCTGCCGAACAGCTCCTTCAGTTTTTCTTCGTTTTCGTCCTTCAGCGCCGCGAGCCGGAACGCAAGCTCCGCATCGGGCAGCACCGCGGAAAGCGCGGTCTTGACCACGACCAGGTTGCGCGCGTTCCGTATGCCGTTCAGCTTGCCCTCCTGCGTCGCGGGGAACTCGACCGTCAGCACGCCGTCTCTGAGATCCGCGCCGCGCGTATCCTTCGCGTACATATAGACCATCCGATTGATCTCCATGATCTTTTGCTTCACCTGCATCCAGACCGCTTCCGCCTCGCCGTTCGCCGCTTGCGCCGGTGCGGGCGCGGGCGTTTCGGGCGGCGCTTCGACGGGAGCCGGTTCTTCCCACGGCGGCGCTTCGACGGGAGCCGGTTCTTCCCACGGCGGTGTTTCGACCGGCGCGGGGGCGGCGGCTTTTACGGGTTCCGCCGCGGGCGCGGCGGGGCGCTGTTCCAGAAGCGCGACGCGCGCCTCGAGCGCCGCAACGCTTTCGTCGTCGACCGGACGGCAGATGCGCACGAACGCCGCCTCGATCGGGATCCGCGGCGACGGGAACAGCCTGAGCCTGCTCTGCACGAGCAGGATCTGCTCCGACGCGTACAGGATGCGCGCTTCGTCCACGCCCTTCGCGGTTTTCAGATACCGCTGCATCTGATCGTCCGTGCAGTCCAGAAGGTCCGCGCATTCGCCGCACGTTTTCGCAAGCAGCAGCGCGCGGAAATGTTTGGAAAGATCGCCCAGGAACACGCCGAGATCGCGGCCGTTTCTCACGACCTCGTTCAGCGCGCGGATCGCGTCCGCCGCGTTTCCCGAAAGCAGCGCCGAAGCGGTGTTTTCGAGCATGGCGGAGGAAACCGTGCCGAGCGCGTCCAGAACGTCCTGCTCGGATACGTCGTTCCCCGCGTAGGAAAGGCACTGATCGGCGAGCGAAAGCGCGTCGCGCATGCCGCCGTCCGCCGCGCGGGCGATCAGCCGCAGTCCGTTCGGCTCGATCCTTGCGCCCGCCTTTTCGAGGACCGACCCGAGGCACGCGACGATGTGCGCGATCGTGAGCCGGTGGAAATCAAAGCGCTGACAGCGCGAAACGATCGTCGCGGGAAGCTTTTGCGGTTCGGTCGTGGCGAGGATGAACAGCACGTGCGCGGGCGGTTCCTCAAGCGTTTTGAGAAGCGCGTTGAACGCCGCGGTCGAAAGCATGTGCACCTCGTCGATGATGAACACGCGGTATTTCAGCTCGAGCGGCGCGAACTGCGCCTGCTCGATCAGCGAACGGACGTCGTCGACGCCGTTGTTCGACGCCGCGTCGATCTCGATCACGTCCGCGCTGCCCGCCGCGGCAAGCCTGCACGCGGCGCACGTTCCGCACGGCTCGCCGTCCTTCGGATCGAGGCAGTTGACCGCGCGCGAAAGGATCTTCGCGGACGTCGTTTTGCCCGTTCCGCGCGAGCCGCAGAACAGGTACGCGTGGGAGAGCTTGCCCTCCCGCACCTGATTTTTCAGAATGGTCGTGATATGCTCCTGCCCGACGACGGCCGAAAACGTCGCGGGACGGTATTCGCGATACAATGCGCGTCTTGCCAAGGGTTCGTTCCTTTCCGGGTGCGGCGCAAACCGCACACTCTTTCATAATGCAGTATAACACATCCGCTCCGGTTGCACAATGCCAAAATCACGGCGCGCCGATTTTCCCGGAACGATTGACCGGAAACCGGGTCGCGTGGTAAAATAACGGCATGAAGCACGAAAAACGGTACCGTTCCACCGGAAAATTCGGAAAACGCCTGTCGCGGTTCCGCGCGCTGCCCTACCTCGAGATCCTGCTCGGGCTGGGGCTTCTTGCCGCGCTCGGATTCGCGGTCTGGAAGTTCGGCGTGCCGTTTTTCAGAAACCTTGCAAACCACGCCTATTCGTGCGAGCGCACCGCGCCCGCGACCCCCGCGCCCGAAACGCCGCTTCCCACCGAGGAGCCGACGCCCGATCCGTATCCGAATCACGCGCTGTACAACGCGGATCTTCTGACGATGCAGACCGAGATCGTGATCCCCGAGTACCAGTACGCGACGGACGTGGGCTTCTGGAAAACGACGCTGACCGCGTCGGTCGGCAACTATACGCCCGACGGCACGGCGGCGTTCGTGCGGCTGCTGCTGTACGATACGAAAACGAACGGGCACACGCTGCTCGCGCTGCCGATGCAGTACAAGAGCATCCGCTTCCCCGCCGTGAACGACCGCTGGGTCGTCTATCTCGATTCCGCGGCGAACGGCGGCGGGCGCATGATGGCGTACGACCGCGGCACAAAGGAAGCGCGCGAACTCAAGACCGTGCATACGGGGCTTCCGAAACCCGTTCTGTATGAAAACACCGCGTTCTGGATCGAGCGGACCGGCCAGTCGCGCGACAAGCTCTTCGCCGTCGATCTCGTGACCGGCGAAAGCGCGACCCTCGCGATCTACGACGATTCGCCGTACGCGCTCTCGCGCCCGTTCGTGTACGGAAGCACGCTTCTGTACGTCGCGCCCGACGGCACGCTGACCGCGCTGGATCTGAAGACGGGCAGGACGGAAACGCCCGCGGTCGACGCGGCGTACGTGCACGATCCGCAGATGAACGCGGACGGGATCGCGTTCCTCGATTCCGATCATACGGCGTCCGGACACGTGCTCTGGTACGACGGCGAAAAGACGGTCGAGATCGCGAGCGGCGCGGTCGATTTCGCGCTCGGCAACGGATTTATCGCGTACTCGCGCTACGACAAAAACTACGTGTATTACTACGGCGACGGCACGACCTTCTGCACCACCCGAAGCGACGAGACCGCCATGCTTCTGGGCGCGGGCGGCGACGTGATGGTGTGGATGGACGTGAGCTGGCGTGACAAGGACATTATGGAGATCATGACGGTCGGAGAATCAAAATGAAAGAAAAAACCCTGTACGTCTGCGGAGAATGCGGTTATGAAACGCCGCGCTGGATGGGCAAATGCCCCGGATGCGGCAGCTGGAACACGCTCGTCGAGGAGGAGCGCGTGCTTTCGCGTCCGACCGGGCAGACCGGCGTCAGGGCCGTTCCGCTGAAGAACGTCAACGCCGAAGCGCAGACGCGCATCTCCACCGGCATCAAAGAGCTCGACCGCGTGCTCGGCGGCGGGCTCGTGAAGGGCATGGTCGTGCTGCTGGGCGGCGATCCCGGCATCGGCAAATCGACGCTGCTTCTGGAAGCTGCGGACAACCTTTCCGCGTCCGCGCCGGTGCTGTACGTTTCCGGCGAGGAGAGCAATTCGCAGATCAGGCTGCGCGCCGACCGGCTCGGCGTGAAGGGCGAAAACCTCTTTTTATACACCGAGACCTCCGCGGAGGAGGCGATCGAACGCGCAAAGGAATGCCGCGCGGGCATGCTGATCGTCGATTCGATCCAGACGATGGAAACCGAGGCCGCCGAAAGCGCGGCGGGCAGCGTTTCGCAGGTGCGCGCGGCGACCGCGCTGTTCACGCGGTTCGCAAAGGAGACCGGCACGATCGTATGGATCGTCGGTCACGTCACCAAGGAGGGCGCGATCGCGGGACCGCGCGTGCTCGAGCACATCGTCGACACCGTTCTGTACTTCGAGGGCGACCGGCACGAGGGGCTCCGGCTTCTGCGCTCCGTCAAGAACCGCTTTGGCTCGACGAACGAGCTCGGCGTGTTCGAGATGTGTGAGACCGGCATGCGCGAGGTAAGCGATCCCGGTGCGCTGTTCGTTTCGGGACGGAACGTTGCGGGAACGGCGCTGACCTGCGTGCTCGAGGGCTCGCGTCCGCTGCTGTGCGAGATCCAGTCGCTCCTGTGCCCCACCGCGTTCCAGAGCCCGCGCCGCACCGCCGTCGGGCTCGACCTGAACCGGCTGAACGTGATCCTCGCCGTGCTCGAACGCAAGGCGCGGCTGAAGGTTTCCGACAAGGACGTGTACTGCGACATCGCGGGGAATCTCCGCGTGCTCGACCGCGGCGCAGACCTGGCGACGGCGATGTGCGTCGCCTCGTCGGTGCTCGAAAAGCCGCTGCCCGAAAAGACCGTGCTGATCGGCGAGGTCGGCCTGACCGGCGAGATCCGCCCGGCCGCGCAGCTCGACGTGCGCGTCAGAGAAGCGGTGCGGCTCGGCTATGAAACGGTGCTGATCCCCGCCCGCGGCAAGGTCTCGGATCACGCCTGCCGTCTCGTCCGCGTCGCCGACGTGTCCGAAGCAATCCGCGCGCTGTTTATGGCGTAAGGAACCGTCAAAATAAGGCTGCGAGGCTTTTTCCTCACAGCCTTTTTTCTTTCCGGTTCAATCGAAGGTCCCCGAAAGGAAGGCAAGCACGTGCGTTTTGAATTCCACGAAAAACACGCCGTCGGTAAACCAGTACGCGCCGATGCCGCCGTTGCAGCTGCTCAGATCCTCGGTGAGTTTTGCCGTGTCCTCGGCGCGGAGCACGCGGACCGGCTCGCCGAGCCGGTACACAACGTGCGAAACGACCTTCTGCGTCAGCTCGCCCGGCGTTTCCTCAAGCCACTCGCCGAGCGCCTGGAAGAACGATTCGTCCGCTTCGACGGTCTTGAACGGACGGACGTGATAGTGCCGGCGGAACGCTTTCTGCCAGCCGGCGGCCGTGTACGCGGAAACGCCCAGGCACGAGTGTCCCACCCATGCCGAGCCGTCCGCGGCAAACTCCAGGATCCCGCCCAGGAACGCGGAAAGTCTTGTGTCGAGCATCGTCATCCCTCCCTGTTTATTTCGTTCAGCAGCCGGACGAACGCTTTTGCCGTTCGCCGGTCCGGCTCCCGGAAATGATTGCCTTCATTCCATTCGAGCACGCAGCCTACGCCCTGCGCGCAGAGCACATCGTACGCCTCGCGGATCTTTGTTCCGACCGCGGCCATGACCGGGCTGCGCGTCCGTTCTTCCCGGTCACCCAGGCTGAGATACACGTGTCTGCAGCGGATCGGCCGTTCCCGCATGTAATCCGTGAAGCGCGGGAACCAGATCGAAGGCGACGCGGCGGCGACGCCCGCAAACACGTTCGTCTGACAGGCCGCCCACAGCGCGAACAGCCCGGCAAGCGAATACCCGCCGATCCCGTACGTCCTGCTCCTGTCCGCGCAAAGCGAGAGGATCCCGTCGAGAAACGCCGGCGCGCCCGCGCCGAAACGAGCGGTGCCGAATACCGGCGGTGCCTCCCACGGAGACAGGTCCGTATTCCAGTCGTTCACCTTCACCGTGATCAGACGGAAATCCTCCGTCGCTTCGCGGATCAGTCCGACTTCGCTCCCGATCGCCGCAAGGTCATGCTCGTCGACCGGCTGGATCAGAACCGTCCGCGCGTCCGCTTTTCCGAATTCCCGTATCTCCATCTCACCGCTCCGCTTTCACGCAGTTCTTTGCGGATTTTTTGACTTCCTCATGATAGAAATAATTGACGATCGCGGGCGGCGCGTCGAACGGACGAAGCATGCTGTCGTCGTCGCGTACGTAGAAAAGCCCCTCGCGCGCGGCGTATGCCCGAAGTTCCGCGTCGAGTGCTTCCCAGTAGACGCGGTTTTTCTTTTTGTAGATCTCATCATACAGCGGGACCAGCTCCGGATGCGTTTCGCGCACGTACGCCAGGATCACGCTCTGAAAGCTCCCGCGCAGATTCAGGTTTTCAAGCCAGACGAGCTGGCACTGTTCCTTCACCCGGTCGATGATCGCGGGCACGTTTGTAATGCCCGGGAAGATCGGCGAAATGAAGCAGGTCGTGCGGATGCCCGCGTCGTGCAGCGCTTTCATGGCGGACAGACGTCGTTCGACGGAAACCGCGCGGTCCATGTCCGCACGGAACCCCTCGTCCAGCGTGTTGATTGAAAAACCGACGCGTGCATCCGGAAAGGATCTGAGAAGATCGACGTCGCGCAGAACCAGATCGGACTTCGTCTGGATGCTGATCTTCACCCCGCTTCCTTTGAGCTGTTCCAGCAGCGCGCGGGTACGGCGGTACGTTTCCTCCTGCGGCAGATACGGATCGGTGACCGTGCCGAAGAACAGTTCCCTGCCCGCATACGTTTCCGGACGCCGGATCTCCGGCCAGTACTTTACGTCCAGAAACGTACCCCAGTCCTCGGGATGGTTGGTAAACCGCTTCATGAAGCTCGCGTAGCAGTATCTGCAGCCGTGCGTGCAGCCGACGTACGGATTGACCGCGTAATCGCAGACGGGAATATCCGTCTTTGTGATCACGTTCTTCGTTTCGATTTCACGGATGTGCAGTTCCATCAGATCCTCCTTCGTTTGCCGGGATGCGGCGGATCTTCCGCACCGGGGCGGATCCGTTCCGGATCTATTTTACCACAGCCCGGCCCGGATTTCCATAGGAAACCGAAACCGGGGCGCGCCGGGGCCGGCCCCTCCTATTTCCGCGTTTTTGCGGCAATACGGCCCGCCGATCCGCCCCGGGTTCCCTGTTCAAACGAGGACCGGCGCGGTATGCTGTATCCGAAAAAGGAATTGCATTTTATATACGAATCCGCTATAATAGATAAGGAAACGTATGGAAAGGAGGCGGCTGCGATGGAAAAGAAAGAACGCGGCGGGTTTTTCCTGTGTCTGCTTTGGAACGCTCTGATGTACGCCTTTCTGACGATCCCCGCGTGGGTGCTGCTGGCGCTGCATTTCACGATCGGTCTTCCGCTCGTATGGTTCTGGGTCGCGCTCGGCGCCTGGGCGTTTATCGTGCTTCTGCGCACGCTGCTCGTGCTGTTCGCGCGCTACGGAGCCGCGCATCGCGTCCCCGCTCCGGAGAACAAGAATCCGTATTCCCGAAAGGTCCGCGATTCGTACGCGGAGAAGCGCGGCGAGTGACCCGCCGAAGCGTTTCGGCGGACCGGACGATCACGGCGATCAAGGCGATTCAACCTTTTTCGATAGAACCGACAAACTGAAAGGAGAAACACTATGGGACTTATCAAAGCCGGCATCGGCGCGTTGGGCGGCGTTCTCGCCGATCAATGGAAAGAGTTCTTCTACTGTGAAGCGCTCAGCAAAGACGTTCTGGTGACCAAGGGACAGAAGAGAGTCGGGGGCCGCTCCTCCAACACGAAGGGCAGCGACAACATCATCTCGAACGGTTCCGTCATTGCCGTCGCGGACGGTCAGTGCATGATCATCGTGGAACAGGGCAAGGTCGTGGAGGTCAGCGCCGAACCCGGCGAATTCATTTACGACACCTCGACCGAACCGAGCATCTTCGCCGGCAGCCTCGGCAAGAGCATTCTGGAATCCTTCAAGACGCTCGGCCGCCGTTTCACCTTCGGCGGTGATACCGGCAAGGATCAGCGGGTGTATTACTTCAACACCAAGGAGATCATGGACAACAAGTTCGGCACGTCGAACCCGATCATGTTCCGCGTCGTCGACCGCAACATCAACCTCGACATCGACGTCAATCTCCGCTGCAACGGCGTCTATTCCTACCGGATGGTCGACCCGATCCTGTTCTACACGGAAGTCTGCGGCAACGTGTCCGGCGACTATCTGCGCAGCGAGATCGACGCGCAGCTGAAGACCGAGTTCGTCAACGCGCTGCAGCCCGCCATGGCGAAGATCTCGGACCTCGAAGTCCGTCCGAACCAGGTCCCGGCGCACACCACCGAGCTCTGCGACGCGATGAACGTCGAGCTTTCGAAGCTCTGGGGCGAGAAGAGAGGCCTTGAGGTCGTCTCCATCGCGATGAACCCGATCACGCTGACCGAAGAGGACGCCGAGATGATCAAGGCCGCGCAGCGCGCCGCGATCAACCGCGATCCGACGATGGCGGCTGCGACCATGACGCAGGCGAGCGCGGAGGCCATGAAGGCTGCCGCGTCCAACACGAACGGTTCCATGGCCGGCTTTATGGGCATGGGCATGGTCGGCAACGTCGGCGGCGCAATGGGCAACACCACCGCGGCTCTGTTCCAGCAGGGACAGGCGCAGAAGGAAGCCCAGGCGGCGGCGCAGGCACAGGCGGCCAACACGTGGGTCTGCCCGACCTGCGGCAAGCCCGCGACCGGCAATTTCTGCCCCGAGTGCGGCGCAAAGAAGCCCGCTCCCGCCGGCAGCTGGACCTGCGCGTGCGGCGCGGTGAACACCGGCAAGTTCTGCACGCAGTGCGGCACGAAGAAGCCCGAAGAAGCCGTCGTGCGCTGCCCGAAGTGCGGCTATACGCCCGCGGATCCCGCCAATCCGCCGAAGTTCTGCCCCGAATGCGGCAGCCGCTTTGAGGCGTAATCGTCCCTGCGACACCCACGTATAAAAGGGTGCGGAGCACCTCCGCACCCTTTCTTCCATCTTGCATATAAGGAGGATCTATGCCTCAGCAATTATTGGAATACAGATGCCCCGCGTGCGGCGCGTCGCTGCAGTTCGACAGCGCCTCGCAGCAGGTCGTCTGCCCGTACTGCGACTCGTCGTTTTCGCCGCAGTCGCTGATCGATTACGACGCGTTTCTAAAGCAGGACGCCGCAAACGAACAGAGCGATTCGTGGAAAAAGGACCCGAACGTCTGGGAAAAGGACGAAGCGACCGGTCTGAACGTTTACGTGTGCGCGGCTTGCGGCGGCGAGGTGCTCGGCGACGATACGCTTGCCTCCGCGCGGTGTCCGTTCTGCGACAACACGGTCATCATGAAGCGGCAGTTTACCGGCGAATGGAAGCCGGATCTCGTGCTGCCGTTCAAGCTCGACCGCAAGGCGGCGCAGGACGCGTTCCGCAAACACATGCACGGCAAAAAACTGCTCGCGAAGGCGTTCCGTTCCGAATCGAACATCGAGGAGATCAAGGGCATTTACGTGCCGTTCTGGCTGTTCTCGACGGATCTGTCCGTCAGCGCGCGCTATAAGGGCGCACGCTCGCGGGCATGGACCTCCGGCGGCTACGATTATCTGGAAACCACGAACTACGCGCTGCTGCGTACGGCGGACGCACACTTCACGCGGCTGCCCGTCGACGGGTCCGAAAAGATGGACGACGCGCTGATGGATTCTCTGGAGCCGTTCGATTTCAGTGAGGCGGTCGATTTTCAGACGGCGTATCTGTCGGGCTTCTTCTCCGACCGTTACGACGTCGAGGCGGACATCAGCGTCGAACGCGCAAAGACGCGGTTCAACCGAACGATCTCACGTCTGATGTCCTCGACGACGACCGGATTCAACTCGGTCGCGCTGGAGACCTCGTCGATGGCGGAGCGCAACAACGTGCGCGAATACGCGCTGCTGCCCGTGTGGCTTCTGCACGTGCGCTGGAAGGGCAAGCTGTACACCTTTGCCATGAACGGCCAGACCGGCAAGCTCGTCGGCGACCTGCCGATCGACAAAGCGCAGGTCCGGAAGTACTGGTTCCTGTACGGCCTGCTGTTCGCGGGTCTGTTCGCCGGCGCGGTCGTGCTCGGTCATTTTCTCGGATGCGGAGGTGGCTGCCTGTGAAACGGATCTTTGTTCTTCTGCTGATCGCGGCGCTCGTGCTGCTTCCCGTTTCCGCGGCGTTCGCGGACGGCGAATCGGACGCGTTCGAGGTTCCGGAGTATATTGCGAAAACCGACGGCGGCAAGCCGGCGCTGGTCGACGAATGCGGACTGCTTTCCGCCGACGAAGCCGAAGCGCTTTCGAAGCGTCTCGTTGAGATCGGGACCGCCTATCAGTGCGACGTGATCATCGTGACCGTGCCGGATCTCGGATATAAGACCGCCGAGGAATATGCGGACGATTATTTCGATTATAACGGCTACGGCTACGGCGCGACGCCCGACGAGACCGGCAAAACGATCGACGGCGACGGCATTCTGCTGCTGCTCTCGATGGCGGACCGCGACTTTGCGATCGGCACGAGCGGTTACGGGATCACGGCGTTCACCGATTACGGCATCCAGACGTATCTGGAGCCGGCGTTTTTGCCGTACCTCGGAAACAACGATTACAGCCAAGGCTTCCGGGTCTTTGCAAACGACTGTGAAAAGCTGCTCCGAATGGCGCGCGACGGCATGCCGTACGACGTCACGCATATCCTTGCGGATCCGCTGTATATGACGCAGACGGAGCTTACGAATGCGAACAGCCGCGCGGAGGTCTATGAGCCGAACTACGGCATCGCGGCCTACTTCTTCCGCATTGCGGACGCGAACGATCTTGACGCGTTTGCAAAGCGGTTCATGAGCGAACGCGTTTCGGAAGGGGATTGTATCCTGTTCGCCGCGAACGCGACGGAGCATAAGATCTTCCTGCGCGGCTCCGACGCCGAGCAAAAGTTCGACGACGCGGACCTCAAGGCGATCGAGGAGGCGGTCGTGCCGTACCTCGACGCGGGCGACACGAACGGCGCCGTCACGACGTATCTGGATCGTTGCGAATCGATCTTCAAGCGGCATCCGATCAACCTCTTCGCGCTGATCGCCTCGCTGTTCGGCGGCGGCGTGCTGGCGATCGGTCCCGTCAACAAAATGAAGCGGCAGATGACGAGCGTTTCGAAGCAGACGAGCGCGGACAGCTATCTCGCGCCGCAGTCCTTCATGCTGAAGCAGAACAGCGACGTGCTGCTCGGCTCGCACGTGTCGCGCAGCGTCCACGTGGTGCAGACCTCGTCCGGCAGCGGCGGACGCGGCGGCGGGGGCGGCGGCTTCCACGGCGGCAGCTCGACGCATACGTCGTCCTCCGGCGGTACGCACGGCGGGCATTCCGGCAAGTTCTGAGCCGGAAAAACCCCGAAATCCCTGCAGTTCCACGCACGGTAGAGTTCCGCAACGGGATTCTACCGTGCGATTTTCATATCGTAGAGAAGAAAATTTTCCGGATGCATTGCGTTTCCGGTGCGTTTGCCTTTATAATAAAATCAGAAATATGCGCAAGACGGGAGAGGACCTATGCACGATTACATTCTGAGCTGCTGCTCGGCCGCCGACGTTACGCAGGAAAAGCTGGACGCCATGGACGTCCGCCTGCTCTGCAACGATTTTTCGATGGACGGCGTTCCATTTAAGGACGACCTCGGCAAGACGATGACGTACGGCGAATTTTACGACCGCATCCGCGCGGGCGAAAAGGGCGTAACGAGCCAGATCACGCCCGCCGAATACATCGAGTATTTCACGGATCTGTTCGAGAGGGAGGGCAAGGACGTGCTGCACGTCTGCCTCTCGAGCGGGTTGAGCGGCACGTATCAGTCCGCGCTGAACGCCGCGGCCGTTCTTCGCGAACGCTTCCCGGAGCGCAGGCTCTATATCGTCGACTCGCTCGGCGCGTCCTCCGGCTACGGACTGCTGGTTGCGACGCTCGCGGCGATGCGCGACGCGGGAAAGCCGATCGAAGAGGTGTATGAATGGGCGACCGAAAACCGTCTGCGCGTGCAGCATCTGTTCTGTTCGACGACGCTGACCTATTACGTGCGCGGCGGACGCATCTCGGCGACCGCGGGACGGATCGGGAATCTTCTGGGCATCTGCCCCGTCATGCGCATGGACCGGCCGGGACACCTCACCATCCATTCGCGCGTCCGCACCAAGAAGCGCGCGCTGCGCGCGCTCGTCGATCAGATGGCGGAGCTTGCGGACGGCGGCGAGCAGTACAGCGGCCGCGTGTTCATCAGCCATTCGGACTGCCTTGAGGACGCGCTGAGCGTCAAGGCGCAGATCGAGGAGCGGTTCAAGAACATCGACGGCGCGATCGAGGTCTACATGATCGGCATGACCATCGGCTGTCACGCCGGTCCCGGCACCGTCGCGGTGTTCTTCTACGGTAAGGAGCGATAAAAACAGGCAAACGAAAAGAGCAGGCAAACGCCTGCTCTTTTTGAATGCCGAAGCTTATTCTTTTCCGTACAGCGCCTGCTTCAGAAGGATGCGGTTCTTTTCGAACTCCGGAAGCAGCGCGTATGAACCGTCCACGTTCAATTCGGTGTAGGAGCCGTCGAACGGCAGTCGGAGCGTGGCGAACGTCAGCTCGTCCGAGACCGCCATCTCGTATCCGACGCCGCGGAGCGTTTCGAAATCGACGTTCGTGCTGATGCTCTTGAAGATCGTGCGGAAGAACGGATACAGGAACGTGCTGTCGAACTTGTCCTGCATATAGTCGAACGCGTCGTGCACGATCTCGACCTGCTTGTCCGCTCTGCCGAGGTCGCCCTTGTTGTCGGACGTGCGGTCGAGCAGCAGCGTGACGATCTGTTTTCCGGACAGCTGCCGTCTTCCGGCGGTCAGGTCGGACCCGCAGGCGGCGTTGATCGTCGCGGCCTCCGCTTCGGTCAGCGTCGCGGGGATGCCGCCGATGTCGTCCGCAAGGATCGCAAGCTCGTCCGTGCCGGTGATGACGTAATTCTGGATATCCAGCTCAAAGACGTCGTTGATCGTGTTGATCAGCATGCCGATGCCGCCGCGCGAATACGCGGTGTTCACACGCTTCCATTCGCTTTCGGAAAGCGGAACGAGCGTGTCGCGCGCGACCGAGACGACCGTGAATTTCTGCTGCAGCTGGTTATAGGACGCGATAAACATCATGTCCGTCTGCTTTTCCGACGAAGAGACCGAGCCGTTCTGCACGACGATCAGCATGGTGAAGATGAACCGGTCGATCTTTTTCTGTTCGTAGATCGGCACCTCTTTGATCTCGCCGGACTCGTAATAGTCGGTGTCCTTGCTCATCGCTTCGTTGAACAGTTCCGCGTCGGGCGTGGGCAGCGCGTTCACGTCGATCGGACCGTCCTTGCGCTCCGCAAAGCCGGGACCGCACGAAGCGATCTTGAAGCCCTTGCTGTCACACGAGAAGAAGCGCAGGTCGCGGCACATCTGCACCTTGTTGTGCCCGACGATCGCGGCGAGCACGGCGAGCAGAAGGAACGCGATGCACAGCGAAAAGAAAGCGATCCGCAGTTTCCGGTTCGGTTTTTGCTGTTTTTCCGTTTCCATTGCGTCACCTCAGATGATGAACAGGAAGAATACGTCCAGCGCCAGCGCCGCCAGCGTCAAGATCGACATCACGACGATGCCGACGATCCATCCCGTCTTCTTCAATGTTTCTTTTTTCATGGTGTTACTCCCCGTTGAACCGGTCCGCGTGCACGTTCGAAAGGTCGGGCGCGTTGCCTTCCGCATCGTATTCCGCAAACATCAGAAGATCCACGATGTTGCGGCCGGCGATGCCGTCTCCGTCCTTGTCCTTTCCGGACGGCGTGTTGATCGTTTTGCCCATGAACAGCATGACCGCGCTGTTGCCGCCGTCAAGGTTCATCGCTTCCGTACAGCCGAGCGAAAGCATCAGGTCCGCCATTTCCTTTTCCGTGACGCCGATGGACGTCTTGGTGCGTCCGTCGACCGCCACGAGGATATAGTGTCCCGGCTCGCAGTATCCGAAAATGATGCGCGGATGCCGCTCGTTCTTCTTGAGGCCGGACGCGATCTCGCCGTTCTGGACGAGCACCGGTCCGAACTGCAGCGCGTGCCAGACGCCGCCGTGCGTTTTGTTTTCGTTGTTGTAATTGTAGGTCTGTTTCTTCGCGCGGTTGATCGTCTTGACCGTACCGTCGCGATAGATGATCAGCACGCCGGAACGGAAGCGAATGTCGCTCTTTTCGACGTTCTTCTTGATCTGCACGCCGTTATGGATCACGAGGCCCGAATTCATCGTGCCGCTGACGCCGAAGATCGCGTGCTCGCGCTGTGCGAAGTGCTCCGGATCCTCGCGGCCCGAATTGAATTTTCCGTTGCCGATCCCCATCCGGAAGGTGTTGATGTTGCGGATCCAGACGTCCGCGACGTAATAGACGAGGCGGTTGTCCTCATCCTCGTGCCGCGTGATCGCAATGCGCAGCTCGTCGGACTGATAGCTGTAGTCCGCGCTGCCGCCGATATCGTGATCCGGGAAGCGGTCCTTCGAAACGTCGCCCTCCATCGGCGGGCGCGTGGTGATCGGCGTCGGTACGGGCGTCGGGTCCGGCGTCTGATCCGGAAGCGCGCCTGCGGTATTTCCCGGTGCGGTGCTGCTGACGACGACGGTCTCCTCATCGGGATCGGCCGATGCAGGCGTCGCCGCGGAGACGATCTCCGTCGATTCGTCGTTTTGTCCGCCGCATGCGAACGTGCCGGCAAGAAGCAGCACGCACAAAGCGGCGGTGATGATTCTCTTATATTTTGTGATCATTTCGGTTTTGGTTTCCTTTCCGGAACGGATCAATCCTGCGGCACACGGTCCGCAGTGATCTCATCCAGTGACGGTGCGTTCCCGTTTGCATCATATTCGGCAAACAGGAGCATATCCATCAGTTTTCTTCCGCCTTTCTCTTCTTCTTTGCTGTCGGGCTTCGGCGGATCATTGACGATCTTCCCCATGAACGTCATGATCGCGCTGTACCCGCCGTCGAGGTTCATCGCCTCTTTGCAGCCGAGCTCGGTCATGAGCTCGACCATCTCCAGATTGTTCATACCGATCGCATCCTTGCGCCGGCCGTCAACCGCGACCGCCACGTAATGGCCCGGTTCGTAATATCCGAAGATGATGCGCGAATGCCGGGTGGCATAGGTGTTGTAATTCGCATCGCTCGGCTTGCCGTCATGCACCAGCATCGGCCCGAACTGCCATGCGTGGACGATGCCCTTTTCCTGCGCGGCCGCAAGATCGAAGCTCGTCCGGCGCACCGTTTCCATCGAGCCGTCGCGGTACAGGACCATGACGCCGGTATGCTTGTCGTCCAGTTTCTTTTTCAGAACACCGTCGTGGATCACGAGGCCCTTGTTGTAACTGCCGTTGATCGCCAGGATCGCGTGCTCGCGGGTCGAAAACGACTCCGCGTCTTCATTGCCGTGGTTGAACGCGCCGTTGCCGAAGCCCGCGCGGAAACAGCTGATGTTTCGCATCCAGATATCCGCGACGTAGTAGATCGAGCAGATCTCCGGATCCTCGTACCGGCGGATCGCGATGCGCAGCTCGTCGGACTGATAACTGTAATCCGCGTCGACGCCGGTATCGTAATCCGGGAAGTTCTCAAAGCAGATGTCGCCTTCCTTCGGCGCGCGCGTCGGACGCGGCGTTGCCGTCGATTCGGGCGTCGCTTCGGCGACCGGTTCGGTTGCTGGCTTTTCCGAGGGCTCCGTGACCGGTTCTTCCTGCGTGTCGCGGCACGCGGCCGCGGCGATCAGCAGGCAGCCGAACAGGACCAGACATATCGTTTTTTTCAGAAGATCCATGGACGCCCTCCTTTCGTTCGTTTTCGGTCGACAGGTTTCCTTTTATATCTTATCCGAGATTCGCGTTTTTTGCAAGAGAAACGGCGAAGGTTTACCGAATTGCTACATTTATAACGAAAAACGGGAGGATCGCTCCTCCCGTTCCGTTATTTTTTGATCAGCCGCTTCACGCCGTGCGCGAGTTTGCGCAGCGGTGCGATCCGGTACAGGCGCTTTTTGACCGCGCCCTTCAGAAGCCCGCGTTTGCGGTAATCGTTGACGCGCCTGAGATCCGCGATCAGCCCGCGCGCCTTGTTCGCCGCGCTGCCCGTTCCCGCGACGCGGTCGAACCGCTTCTGCATCGCCGCGTCCACGGTGCGGAACTTCGGATCGCGCGAAAAGCGCTGCAGCTCCATGCGAAGACCTTCTTTGAGCGGCGTCAGCTCCGACTGCTTCATGCCGGTCGCGTTCAGGATCTTTGAGTTGTCGATCACGCGGTCGAGCATGCGGTCGTACTTGATCTGCCAGGGACGGCCCACGACCTCGCGGTACCGGTCGAGCGAAACCGTCTTGACCTTCATGCCGAGAATGGATTGATAGATCTTCAGGATCTCGCCCCAGGTATGATGCTCCGCCGTCGCCGCGGTGTACGTTTCGCCGTACGCCGCCTCGTTCAGCACGAGCCGCGCGATCATTTTGCCCACGTCGCCCGACCACGACATCGTCGCCTGTTTTCCTTTCATCTCTTTGGGGAAGATGATCGGCTTTTTCTTGAGCGCGCGCACGAGAAACTCGTTTGCTTCCATCGTACCGAGCTGGAACCGGTCGCCCGAATAGGTGATCGCGGGGCGGATGATCGTGAAGTTCTTCCGTCCGCAGGCCCGCAGCGCGTTTTCCTGCCGCGCCTTGGTGAGCCCGTATTCGTCGGTCTGCAGATACTCCGGATCGTCCACGCTGTCCAGAAGCCGCGGACTCTCCTCGGTGATCGGCTTTCCGTGATTGTCGCCGTACACGCGGTACGAGGACAGGAACAGATAGTGCTCCGTGCTCGAGACCAGCTTCTGAACGCGCGCGGCGAACGATTCGGTCGTGTAGATCATGAAATCCACGATCGCGTCGAACCGCTCGTCGAGCAGCTCGTCAAGGAACGCGTCGTCCTTGGCGTTGCCCTGCAGATAGACGACGCCGCGCTCGTTCGACGCGTGCGCCGAACGGCTCGTGATATACACCGTAAAACCGCGCTTTTTGAGCTCCGGCGCAAGGTACTGTCCGATCGCGCCGGTGCCGCCCAGCAGCAAAACCCGTTTCTCTTCCATAGGCGTCACCCGATCGGACGGTTGAAGGCGCGCACGTTCGAGAGCGCTTCCTTCTCGTCCTCGGCGCTCGTGAAGACCTCGAACACGACGGGCTTATTGTCGAACTTCTTCGGATCGCGGTCGCAGAACGAACCGATCTGCGCGTCGAAGCTTTCCTTCGTGTCGGCGGTCATGTACGCGAAGCCCATCGACTCCGCCCAGCCCTTCGCGCTGCCGAAGTGGCCCTTTGCGGCGATCAGATCGTCGGTGTCGGAGCCCCAGAGCCGTTCGAGGCTCGTGTTCAGACGGAACTCCACGCCGCGCGAATTGTTGACGAGCAGGATGCGCAGGTTCTTTCCGACGTGGCGGTTGCCGAGCGCGTTCATGTCATAGAAGAACGCGAGGTCGCCGAGCAGGCAGAACGAAAGCGTATCCGGATCCGCAAGCGACTGGCCGAGCGCCGTGGAAAGCGCGCCGTCGATGCCGAAGCCGCCGACGTTGCAGCTGACCGTCACGCTCGGATCGAGCGCGAAGAAGTTCATGCTGCGCAGCGAGTTCAGGATCGCAAGGTGCAGATAGCTGTGCTTCGGGATCTGCGCGGACAGCTTCGACGAAACGTAGATGTTCGAAAGCGGAACGGTGGGAAGCTTCGTTCCCGCGACCGATTCGCGGATCACGCGGTAGTACGGGCTCGAGCCCTCCGCGTCCTGAAGATGCGTGAAGAAGAATTTCTCCGAGCAGAAGAACAGCTTTTCCACGATCTCCGCGCCGTGGCGGTTGTGGAACTTGCGGTCCTCCGAGATGCGCCACACGCGCTTGCCGCGGAACAGGCGGCTCGCGCTGTAATCGCCGGAGACGGAGCCGAGATCGATCACGAGATCGGGCAGCTCCCTGAGCTCCGCAAGATCGCCCGCGACCGCGCTCAGCACGCGGTTTTTGCCCGCGTAGTTTGCGGTATGGTCGCAGAACACCGGCGCGTCGAGATTTTCCGCGAAGCGCTCGATCGCCGCCTTCGTCGTCGCGTCGAACGGCTTGTGCGAGCCGATGAACAGCGCCACGCGCTTGCCCTTCATCGCCGCGATCAGCGCGTCCTCCGGGAAGTCCTCGGCGTCGTACACGTCGATCTTCTGCACGTCGGGCAGCTCCTTCGTCTTGAACGAATACAGGTTCCCGACCGGCAGGTTGATATGCACCGGACCGGCGTCGTGCCGCGTCGCGGTATAGAACGCCTCGTTCAGCAGCTGCACGCAGCGGCGGTAGTCCTCGTCGTCCTTGATGAGCGGGAGGATCGCCGCAAACCGCTTGACGTCGTTCTGCGTCACGGTGCGGTCCGTCATCTGCGGCATCAGATCGCTCGGACACGGCGAGTGATGCTGGGACGTGATCGCGATCACGGGAAGATTGCGGTAGTACGCCTCGGTCATGCCGGGCACGTAATCGCGCGAGGCCGTCGCGCCCGTGCACGAGATCACGACCGGTTCGCCAGTCGCAAACGCAAGCCCGCCGGCAAGGTACGCCGCGCCGCGCTCGTCGACCGCCGAGTAGACCTCGAAGAACGGGTCGAACTGCACCGCGCGCGCGATCGGCACGTTCGTGGTGCCGGGGGATACGACGATCTTCCGGATGTTGTATTTCTTGAGAAGCGCAAGGACGACCTGCGCGTTTTTATCGTCCGTATACATGTGCGTTCCTTTCTTCGCCGCTTCGATCTGCGCGCGGACCGGCACGGCCGGTGCGGCGGGCTTTTTCAGTTCCGGCTTCTTTTCGGGCGTCGCCGCCGTCTCGTCGGGCAGGTCCTGTTCCTTCAGGAAGGCGGGCTGTTCCTTTTCGCCGACGGCGAACTTCAGATAGCGCACGGATTCGGCGCGCAGAGCGGCAAGCGCTTTTTCCGCCTCGTCCCACTCGACCGGAAGATCGACGATGCCGTCGACGGCGTCCGTCTCCTCGGTATAGCGCGCGGAGAGCGTGAGCTTGTCGAGCAGCTCCGACACGCGGTTGCCCGTTTCCTTGTGCAGGATCGTGGCGAAGCGCTTATGAAACAGCACCGAAAAGACCGTGCCGTGGAACGAGTTGGTCACGACGTACGCCGCGTTCTTGATATACCAGAGGAACTCCTCGGGCGAAACGATGCGGGAATCCTTGATCTGCCGGTTGCCCGCGTTCGGGTTGCCGTTGACGTCGATCAGATGCAGGCCGGTGCGCGCGGCGAGCTTTTTCGCCGCGATATTCACCTGGTTCTGCGCGGGACCCGGCATCGTATAGACGACGATGAACGGATTCTTTTCGAGCGGCTCCTTCCGGATCAGCTTTTCGTATACGGAAACGTCCGGCAGCAGCGTCGGGTCGACGTCGATGTGCATCGGCGTTTTCGGATCGGACGCGGCCATGACGGGACGCATGAACTTGATCTCGCGCAGCGAAACGGCGTCGAGCTTTTTCAGCATCGGACCGATCTCCTTCTGCGCCGCTTTGGGATCGTCGAAGTACGTGCCGACCGCATAGGTCATGCGCCTGACGTTTTTGCCGCCGAAGTCCATGAAGTACGCCGGATCGAACTTGCCGTCGGTCAGCTTGCTGTTCCAGATCTGGTCGCTGCCCGCAAGATACAGATCGCATTTCGGCGGATGCGCGCGCAGCTGTTTGATCGTGCGGTACTTGCGCGTTTCATGCAGATGCGCCTTGCGGAACGCAGCGAACTTCTGCTCACGTCCCTTCCTGACCTTCGCGTTTTTCCACGAACGCACCGTATCGTAAAAGCCCTTCACGCCGTGATACGTGCGCGTCACGAGGTTGCGCGCAGGCTCGTGCAGTTTCTTGTTCGCGTAGTAGACCGGATTCTTATACGATGCGTAGCGGTTCCAGTGATACCACGGGACGTAGTTGATGACCTGCACGTCGCTGCCGAGCTCCTCGAGCTTCGACTCGAGCGCAAAGCACTGCAGCGCCGCCCCGCAGTTAAACGGGAAATGGAACGTGATAATGCCTACCTTCATTCCTGCTCTTCCTTTCCGTCCTGTTCTTCATTCTCTTCCGGATCCGCCTTTGCTTCCGGATCGTTCTTCGCCTCGTCTTCGGCAGCCTCGACGGTCTCGACGATTTTGCCGCCCTTGAGCCTGTACTTCAGAATCCCAATCTTGCGCTTCACGGCCTTCATGCGGCTGACCGCCTTGTCCTTGATGAGCCACAGCCGCATGGTGCGTTCAAGCTCCTTCGGATCTTTTTTCTTGATCGCCGCGCAGATGCGGTTCGTGAGACCCGACTTGGACTTGCGGTCAAAGGTGACGGAATTGATCACCTCCGGGAACTCCATCAGCTTCGCATACTCTTCGATCTTTTCCTCCTTGGACATGTCGGAACGCGCGATCTTCTGGCACGCCGACTTGACCACGGTGAAGAAGATGTTCTTGAGCTTCGGAAGAAACTCTTTGAGGTCGTGCGATTTCAGAAGCTCGCAGCGTCTCTGATAGCCGTTTACGAGGAACTGGAACGTGTTCTTGCGGTAGCCCTTCGAGAGTGATTCCTCCATCTGACGGTAGCGGTACATCGATTCGCCGAGCGACGAGACCGTTTTGAGATGCGGGATCACGTCCGCCATGAAGTTGCAGTCCTCTTCGTAGCTGATACTCGGATCAAAGCGCACGTTGTGCTCCATGAGAATGTCGCGGCGGAACAGCTTCGCCCAGATGGAAACGCCGAACATATTCGTCCGCGGCACCGTATACAGCATGAGGTAGTGGCTCACGTCACGGAACATGGCGATGTAAAACCGCGTAAGCCGGTACGTTCTTTTCCAATTGTCGTTGAACCGTTCGAAGCCGCAGAGCACGAGATCCGTGCCGTACGTTTCGCCCGCTTTGACCATTTCCTCAAGATAGTTTTCCGTGACGAGGTCGTCGGAATCGACGAACAGGATGTACTTGCCCTGCGCCGTTTCGATACCGATGTTGCGCGCGATCGAAACGCCGCCGTTTTCCTTGTGAATGACGCGGAAGCGCGGATCCTTCGCCGCCGCCTCGTCGCAGATCGCGCCGCTGCCGTCCTTTGACCCGTCGTCGATAAGAATGGCCTCCCAGTTCTGATACGTCTGTGCCGTGATCGATTCCAGGCAAAAACCGAGATAGTTCTCAACGTTGTATACCGGAATGATGACGCTGACCAAAGGTTGATTCTGTTCCATATTGCCCCCTCATGCTCCTTTTATTTTTTGATTCCGAGTGTTCGTTTTTCCGCCATAAACGGATCGTATTCCGCGTAAACGTTCTCCGGCGTGTCGATCATTTTGATCTCGCCGTGATCGAGCCATACCGCTTTTTCGCAAAGCTCCAGAACCGGCTGCTTCGAATGCGAAACGAACAGCAGCGTCGTGCCTTTGTCGAGAAGCTCCTGGATGCGGGCGCGGCATTTTTCCTGGAACGCCGTGTCGCCGACCGCCAGCACCTCGTCCACGATCAGGATGTCCGGATCGACGATCGTCGCGACCGCAAAGCCGAGACGCGCGCGCATGCCGCTCGAGTAGTTCTTGATCGGCAGCTCCATGAAGTCCCACAGCTCCGCGAAGTTCACGATCTGCTCGTACTGCTCGCGCATGAACTTGCGGCTGTGGCCCAGGACCGCGCCGTTGATGAAGATGTTCTCCTTTGCGGTGAGGTTCGGATCGAAGCCCGCGCCGAGCTCGATCATCGGCGCGATCGTGCCGTGCACCTCGACGGTGCCGCGATACGGCGAAAGAATGCGGCAGATGAGCTTCAGAAGCGTGCTCTTGCCCGCGCCGTTCGCGCCGATCAGCGCCCACGATTCCCCCTGATTGATCGTGAGATTGATGTTCTTCAGCGCGTAAAACTCCTTGAACCGGAGCTCGCGCTTCAGGAACTTGATGAAATACTCCTTCAGATTGTCGACCTTCTCGCCCGCGATGTTGAAGCGGACGGAGGCGTTGGTGAGTTTGATGCAGGGGCCGCCCTGCGTTCTTCCGATGATCGTTTCTTCCATACGCCTGCCCTCAGATGAATAGGATGAACCGGTTCTTGACGCGGTTAAAGGTGAACAGTCCGATGATCAGCATCGCGACCGCGCAGATCGCGCCGCGCAGCATCAGCACCCACGCCGACGGATCGATGCCGACCGTCTGGTATCCCATGATGAAGTACCGGAACTGCTGAATGAACATATACATCGGATTGAACCGGCGGATAAACACGCCGAGATCGCCGAGCTTGTCCGACATGAACCAGAAGATCGGCGTCATGTACATCCACGCAAGCGTGACGACGCTCCAGATGTTCCGAAGATCCCGGAAAAAGACCGTCGTCGCCGCCAGCAGAAGCCCGAGCCCGACACAGAACACGTACAGCTCGAGGATCGGCACGAGCCCCAGGAAGTTGATCCAGCGGAACGGCTCGCCCGTCGCGACCATAACGATCAGCAGCGCGCCGAGCGAAAGCACGAAATTGACCATGCAGCTCGTGACCTTCGAAAGCGTAAAGATGTATTTCGGCACGTACGTCTTTTTCAGCAGCGACGCGCTTCCGACCACGGAGTTCATCGCCAGCGTCGTCGATTCGCGCATGAACGAGAACAGAATGTTGCCGCAGATCAGGTACAGCGGGAAGTTGACCTCCTTGCTGCGCTCGAAAATCCGCGTGAAAACGATCGCCATGACCGCCATCGACAGAAGCGGCGTCAGAATGCTCCAGAGATAACCCAGAAAGCTCCTCCGGTATTTCAGCTTGATGTCGCGCTGCACGAGCAGCACCAGAAGATCCCAGTACTGGGCAAACTTGCGGAACCGCTCCTTTGTAAGTTTCAGAAATTTTCTCATTTCGTTCCGATCATCTCCTTAATTGCTTCCGTCGTTCGTTCCGAACTGTTCGCATCGCGCAGCGTGAAGAACCGGTCGACCCGTTCTTCGTACTGCGGCTCCATCAAAAGTCCGTTTTCAACGATGCGGCGCATCGCGCCGATCGCATCCTTTTCGGTTTCGGCGATCGGGCCGAAGCCGTCTCTGCCGTAGTCGAAATATCCCGTCGGAAGGTGTCCCTTCCGGTAGGTCTCCCGGTCGAACTGGTAATAGACGACCGGCTTTTTCATGAACGCAAAGTCCATGTACACGCTTGAAAAATCCGTCACGAGCAGCGCCGCGGACCGGAGCAGCGCCGGCACGGAGACCTCGTCCCACTTTTTGACGGCAACGCGCGCCGACGCCGAGGTGAAGCACGTTTCGTACCGCGAAACATTGCGGTGCACGCAGAACACGGCGCGTTTGCCGGTCTCCTTCAGGAGCGCGTCGAGCGCGGGATCGTTCAGAAACGCGTCCCAGCCCTTAAAGTATTCGCTCTCGCGGAACGCCGCATCCGTTTTGCAGTCGCGTTCGAGCCACATCCGCCACGTCGGCAGGATCAGGATGAGATCCGGGTCCGCCACGGCGTTCAAAAGATCGTCGAAACGGCAGAATCCGGTGTAGCGCACCACGCCGGGCGCGTAGCCGAACGTGTCGCGGATAAATTCGTACTCCGGCTTCGCCGCGCAGCAGAACAGGCTGAGCCTGGCGTTTTCCGCATGCAGAAACGGCAGATCGTCCTTCGTTACGCCGTGCTGCAGGAACACGCGCCGGTTTTTGAGAACCCCCAGCACGACCTCGAGCAGGTAGCACACGGCGGCGTTCGGCTTGCCGCCCTTCTGGCTCGAGATATTGACCTCGGCGGCAAGGTAGTAGATCCAGTGCTTCAGCGTGCCGAAACAAACCGTGGGCCCGACCGCGTCCACCGCAGCCTTCGCGGGCGAGCGGCGGTCGATTGCGTAGACCGCGTCGATCTCCGGACGGTTCTTCCTGAGGTAGCGGAACAGCGCGAACGCGTTGTCCTGCGCCTCCTTCGCGTACTCGCACAGAAGCCACAGGTGCCTGCGCTTCCGTTTGTAGATCGCGGCCGGCAGCAGCGCGATCAAAAACAGGAAGAAGTGCCCGATGTCGCCGAACCGGATGCGTTTCAGTTTTGCAAACAGCGATTCCTTCATAGCCAGTACCGTTTCACGCCGTGCAGGCAATAGCCCAGAAAACTGCCGATCCGCCGGAAAAAGCCGAGACCGAGATGCCGGTACGTGTTCCACGTCATCCGCGCGGACTTCTTTTTATCGCCGGACTTCGATCCCTTCGAAACGCGGTAGCGCACGAGCGGCTCGTTGACGCCGACCGCCTTTGCGCCGTCCTTCAGGATCCCGTACCAGCAGATCAGGTCCTCGTGCAGATCGCTGCGCTCCATCGGATGATCCGCCGCAAGCGTTTTTTTCACGAGCACCGTGCTGGTGATCAGGTCGTTCCCCTTCAAAAGGCCGTTCGCCGTGACCGTTTCGGGCACGGAAAAGACCTTGCCGGTTTTGTTTCCCGCTTCGTCGATGCACGCCGCCGCGGTGTAGACGAGCGACGCGCCGGTGCATTCCGCCGTTTCGAGCTGGCGGGCAAGCTTTTCCGCTTCCCACGCGTCGTCGCTGTCCAGAAACGCGATCCATTCCGCTTCGGCGGCCCTCACGCCGGTATTGCGCGCGTTTGCGACGCCGGCGTTTTCGGAAAGCGCGATCACGCGGACGCGCGCGTCCTCCGTCCGGAGCCGTTCGAGCGTTTCCGGCGTATCGTCGCCGGAGCCGTCGTCGACCGCGATCACTTCGATCTCGCGGAGCGTTCCGTTCAGCGCGGAACGGACGGCCTCTTCGACGGTTTTCGCGCAGCGGTACGCGGGCACGACGACGCTGACGCGCGGGGTCATTTGTCCGCCTCCTCTTTCGGCAGCGGAAGCTCAAAAAGGTCCTCGTAGGTCAGATCGCCGAACGCCTTTTTGCCGGCGCGGGTAAAGCGCCGCAGCGCCCGGATCGCCGGGTTCAGAAGCTTCGAACGGCGGACCGGCTTGTTCTGCGCCCTGCGCATCCGCTCCATCAGATCGGCCGTGGAAAGCGGCGCCGCCTCCTGCGGGAAAAAGACGCCGGAGCGCGGCGCGTCGATATAGCCCTTCAGCGCTTCGCACAGCGTGTCGATCGACACCATGCTGCGGCGGTTTTCAAAATCGGGACAGAACGGCAGGCGGTTCGCGATCCGTTCGAGCCGCGCGGGATTGCCCTTCGCGCCGGGACCGAACACCATCGGCGGACGCAGGATCGTGACGCGGAACGTCCCGTCGGCAAGCGCCGCGATGCGCCGTTCCGCCTGAAGCTTGCTCTTGCCGTACTGCGTGTCCGGCGCGGGAACGGTATCCTTCGTGATCGTGCCGGTCACCTTTCCGTACACGCTCATCGAGCTGAAAAACACGAACTGCTTCACGCCCTCGCGCTTCGCCTGTTCGGCGACGGCATACGCAAGATCGCAGTTGACCGTTTCGTACAGCGCGGGCGTTTCCGCCGTTTCCTTCCGATGCACGATCGCGGCGACGTGGACGATCGCGTCCGCGCCGCGAAACGCGTATTCGCCGGGCGTGTGTCCCTTCATCGCGAGCGTTTCCACGGCGTAATCGCCGGGAAACCGCGCAAGGTACGCTTCCAGATGCGTGCCGATATAGCTGTCTTCACCCGTGATCAGGATCCGTTTCATTCGTCCTCCGTCCGATGCTCGTTCGCATGCTCGCCTTCCTGAAAGCCCTTTCTCGTCAGGACCGCGACGACCGTTTTCCAAAGGCACGTCAGATCCGTCCGAAGCGTCACGTGCGCGGCATACATGCCGTCCAGCTCCGCCTTGTCTTCGATCGAAAGCACGTCGCGTCCGTTGACCTGCGCAAGGCCGGTCAGCCCCGGGCGCACGTCGTTCGCGCCGTATTTTTCACGCTCGGCGACGAGATCGTCCTGATTCCAGAGCGCCGGCCGCGGTCCCACGATCGCCATCTTGCCGGTGAAGATCTGCAGAAGCTGCGGCAGCTCGTCGAGACTTGTTTTGCGGAGGATCCGTCCCGCCCGCGTGATCCACTGCTCCGGATTCTTCAGAAGATGCGTCGGCACGTCGTGCGGCGTATCGATGCGCATGGTGCGGAACTTCATGATCTCAAACGTCGTGCGGTACCGCCCGATGCGCTTCTGCCGGAACAGCACGGGTCCTTTCGAATCCAGCTTGATCCAGAGGCAGAGGATCAGAAACAGCGGCGACAGGATCACGATCGCCAGTCCCGACAGTACGAGGTCGAAAAATCGTTTCCAAAAATTCCGGTACATACGCACTCCGTTTTTTTCGCGCAGCAAAGCAGGCGTTTTCAGCGCATACTTCTTGCGACTATAATACCTTAATCGTATCATAGCACAGCGTCCGGGAAAAAGCAACCGCAAGGGGTCGGGTTCGTGTAAACATAATAAGAACAATTCCCCGTTTTTCGTTGCGTTTCCTCTTGACAAAGTCCCCGTTTTCGCGGTATCGTATACAAGGAAACAACCGCATATCGTCCCGAACGATGGGCCCGGGAGAGGTCGTGAAAGCACGGCGCCGAAGGGGACTGCAGAAACTCTCAGGCAGAAGGATCGGACCCGGACGGGACTCCGGAAAGGAAAGGGCACGTCCCTTTACGCCGATGGTGCAACCGCCTTCCGCGCGGGAATCTCTCAGGCTAAGAACGGAGGCGCAAGGTACGGGCGTACTTTGCGTTTTTCTTTTTCCGCGGCGAGGCCGCGGACGCATTTCAAAAACGATTCAAGGAGGACTCTCATGAGCGAACTCAAACGGACTCAACTGTACGACGCGCACGTTGCGGCGGGCGCAAAGATGGTCGACTTCGGCGGCTGGGAAATGCCGATCCAGTATCCCGAAGGCATCGTCGCGGAACATCTGTACACCAGAAGCGCATGCGGACTGTTCGACGTGTCCCATATGGGCCGTCTGCTGATCGAAGGACCGGACCGCACGGCGTTTTTGCAGCACGTGCTTTCGAGCAACGTGCTCGCGCTCGGTCTCAACCAGGCGCAGTACTGCATCATTCCCGCCGAGGACGGCAGCGCGGTCGACGACGCGTATCTGTACCGCTTCGAGGAGGAACGGTTCCTGCTCGTCGTCAACGCGTCGAACACCGATAAGGACCTCGCGTGGTTTGCGCCGATCGTAAAGAACTACGACTGCACGATCCGGAACATCACGAACGAAACCGTTTCGATCGCGGTGCAGGGTCCGAAGAGCGAAGCGATCCTGAAGACCCTCGCGGGCGTCGACGAGGTCACCAAGCCCGCGCGCAACAACCTTTCCACGCTGATGATCGAAGGCCGCAAGGTCCTCGTTTCCAGAACGGGCTATACCGCGGAGCCGATCGGCTACGAGCTGTTCCTCGACAACGCGGATGCGCACTGGATGTGGAACCGCCTGATCGAGCTCGGCGGCAAGCCGGCGGGCCTCGGCGCGCGCGACACGCTCCGCATGGAAGGCATGCTCCCGCTGTACGGCGACGAGATGGGCGTCGACGAAGCCGGCAATCCGATGCCGATCTTCGCGCTCGCGCTCGCAAAGTTCGCGGTCTCCTTCGATGAAGCGAAGGGCGATTTCGTCGGCCGCGAAGCGCTCAAAAAACAGGCGGCGGCGCAGGCGTGCTTCAAGGCGAAGGATTACAATCCCGAAGCGATGGCGGCGCTGCCCATGCGCGTGCGTCCGATCGCGCTCGTCGACCGCGGCGTCATGCGGCACGGCATGGAAGTCTTCCGCAACGGCGAGAGGATCGGCTGGGTCACCAGCGGCACGAGCATTCCGTACTTCATGACCGAAGGCGAAGGCGCGGACGTGAAGCTCCTTCCCGAGACCGGCAAGCGCGCGATCGGCATCGCGTATATCCGGTCCGACGTTCCGGTGAACGGCGAGGTCGAGGTCGACGTGCGCGGCAAGCGTCTGAAGGCCGTCATTCCGTCGAAGCATATCACGAACAACGTACCGCCCTACGTGGTGCCGGTCGTTTATAAAGCGAACTAAATCCAAAAAACATTCAGGAGGATACAAGTATGACGATCAAACCCGAATTACAGTACAGCAAGGACCATGAGTGGCTCAAGGAAGAAGACGGCCTCACCGTGATCGGTATCTCCGATTTCGCGCAGGACGCGCTCGGCGATCTCGTGTTCGTGAATCTGCCGGAAGTCGGCGACGCGGTCACCGCGGGTGAAGCGTTCGGCGACGTCGAATCCGTCAAGGCGGTTTCCGATCTTCTTTCCCCGGTCTCCGGCACCGTTGCCGAGATCAACGAGGAACTCCTCGACGCGCCCGAAAAGCTCAACGAGGATCCGTACGGCGCATGGATCATTAAGGTGTCCGACGTGACCGCGACCGAGGAACTCCTCGACGCGGCTGCCTACGAAGCGTTCTGCGCGGAGGCATAACGCATGGGAAGCTACGTTCCTTCCACCGAGGAACAGCGTCGGGAAATGCTCAAGGCGATCGGGCTCTCGGATTACCGTGAGCTCTATCGCGACGTCCCGGAAAGCATGATCCTGAACCGCCCGCTCGACCTTCCCGAAGGCAAGAGCGAGCTCGAAGTCCGCAGCGCCATGGCAAAGATGGCGGCGAAGAACACGGTGTTCGAGACCGTGCTTCGCGGCGCGGGCGCGTACGATCATTACATTCCGTCGATCGTGAAGTATATCCCCGCGAAGGAAGAGTTCCTCACCGCGTACACGCCCTATCAGGCTGAGATCAGCCAGGGCATTCTGCAGTCGATCTTCGAGTATCAGACGATGATCGCGGAGCTGACCGGCATGGACGCGTCCAACGCGTCCGTGTACGACGGGGCGACCGCAGCGGCGGAAGCCGCGGCGATGTGCCGCGACCGCAAGCGCCGCGTCACGCTGATCTCCGCGACGACGCATCCCGACGTGATCAACACCGTCCGCACCTACTGCTACGGCACCAACGACGAGCTCGTCGTCGTGCCCATGAAGGACGGCAAGACCGACAAGGACGCATTGAAGGCGCTTCTGAACGAAGGCGTCGCGTCGTTCTACGTGCAGCAGCCGAACTTCTTCGGTCTCTTTGAGGACGCGGAAGCGCTCGGCGCGCTCGTGCACGAGGCGGGCGCGATGTTCGTGATGGGATGCAACCCCATCGCGCTCGCGATCATGAAGACGCCGCGCGACTGCGGCGCGGACGCGGCGGTCGGCGAAGGCCAGCCGCTGGGCATGCCGATCGGATTCGGCGGTCCGTACCTCGGCTTCATGGCGACCACGATGAAGCATATCCGCAAGCTCCCCGGCCGCATCGTCGGCGAAACGACGGATCACGACGGCAGGCGCGCGTACGTGCTTTCGCTGCAGGCGCGCGAACAGCACATCCGCCGCGAAAAGGCGAGCTCGAACATCTGCTCGAACGAGGCGCTGTGCGCGCTGACCGCGGGGCTCTATATGGCAACGATGGGTCCCGACGGCATGGCGGACGTCGCGAACCAGTGCATGGCGAAGGCGCACTATCTCCAGAAAGAGCTCTGCAAACTCGACGGCGTGAAGCTGCGCTACGACGGCGCGTTCTTCCACGAGTTCCTGCTCGATATGCCGAAGTGCAAAGAGATCGAAACGGCGTTGGCGGCAAACGGCATCCTTTCCGGTCTTCCGTATGAGGGCGGCATGCTCTGGTGCGTCACCGAAAAGGCGTCGAAGGAAACGCTCGACGAGGTCGTTTCCGTCGTGAAGGAGGTGCTCGCATGAACCTGATCTTTGAAAAGAGCGTCAAGGGACGCAGAAGCTGCATCCTGCCGAAGTGCGACGTCGAACCCGTCGCGCTGCCGGAGAACCTCAGACGCGAAACCGCGCCGCGGCTTCCCGAAATGAGCGAGACCGACGTGTCGCGCCACTACACCGAGCTCAACAAGCAGGTGCACGGCGTGAACTGCGGCTTCTACCCGCTCGGCTCCTGCACCATGAAGTACAATCCGCGCATCGACGAAGAGGCGGCGGCGATGGAGGGCTTTACGAACGTCCATCCGCTCGCACCGAAATCCACGGTCCGCGGCTCGCTCGAAGTGCTCGATACGCTCCGCGCGGATCTCTGCGAGATCACCGGCATGGACGGCATGACCTTCCAGCCCGCGGCGGGCGCGCACGGCGAGTTCACCGGCGTGCTGCTGATCAAGCAGTACCATGATTCGCGTAACGATACGAAGCGCTGCAAGATCATCGTGCCGGATTCCGCGCACGGAACGAACCCCGCGACGGCGGCGATGTGCGGCTATCAGGTCGTGAACATCCCCTCCGCGCCGAACGGCTGCGTCGACCTCGAAGCGCTCAAGAGCGTTCTCGGCGACGACGTTGCGGGTCTGATGCTCACGAACCCGAACACGGTCGGCATCTTTGACGAGAACATCCTCGAGATCACGAAGCTCGTGCACGAGGCGGGCGGTCTGTGCTACTACGACGGCGCGAACCTCAATGCGATCATGGGCGTCGTGCGTCCGGGCGACATGGGCTTCGACTGCGTGCATCTGAACCTCCACAAGACGTTCGCCACCCCGCACGGCGGCGGCGGTCCGGGCGCGGGCGCGGTCGGCTGCAAGGAATTTCTGAAGCCGTTCCTGCCGCATTCGGCGATGATGGAGATGCCGGGCCGCATCCAGGTCCGCGCGTTCATGGGCAACTTCCTCGTTTGCGTGCGCGCGCTTGCGTACGTGATGACGCTCGGCCGCGAAGGCATCCCCGAGGCGTCGACGAACGCGGTGCTCAACGCGAACTATCTGATGAGTCGGATCAAGGGCACGTTCACGCCCGCGTTCGACCGCATCTGCATGCACGAGTTCGTGCTCGACCTTTCGCAGTACGAGAAGGAGACCGGCGTCTCCGCGCTCGACGTGGCGAAGTCGCTGATCGACTGGGGCATGCATCCGCCGACCATGTACTTCCCGCTGATCGTGCACGAAGCGCTGATGCTCGAGCCGACCGAAACGGAAAGCATCGAAACGCTCGACTGGGCGGCGGACGTGTTTAGGAAGCTCTACGAGCTCGGCAGGACCGATCCCGAGACCATGCACGGCGCGCCGCATCACACCCCGATCGGCCGTCCCGACGAAGTCAAGGCCGCGCGCAGCCCGATCGTGCGGTATGATTTCGCATGATCGACACGCTTCGGATCTATGAAAGCGACGGGGTCGATCCCCATCGCAATTTAGCCATTGAGCAGCACCTGCTGGAGACCGTCGAAGGCGGGTGCTGCCTTCTTTATCTCTGGCAGAACGCGCGCACGGTCGTGATCGGCAGGAACCAGAACGCGTGGGCGGAGTGCCGCACCGAAGCGCTGTTCCGCGACGGCGGCAGGCTTGCAAGGCGGCTGTCCGGCGGCGGCGCGGTGTATCACGACCTCGGAAACCTGAACTTCACGTTTCTGATGCGCGAGCAGGACTACGACCTCGACCGGCAGCTCTCGGTCATCGAGCGCGCGTGCCGCCTGCTCGGCGTCGAAACCGAGCGCTCCGGACGAAACGACGTGCTCGCCGGCGGACGCAAGTTCTCCGGCAACGCGTTCTATCATCACGAGGGGCGCGCGTATCACCACGGCACGCTGCTCGTCGATACCGACGGCGAGGCGATGGCGCGTTACCTGAGCCCGTCGAAGGCGAAGCTTCAGTCGAAGGGCGTCGAAAGCGTGCGTTCGCGGGTCGTGAACCTCAAAGAGCTGAACCACGCGATCACGGTCGACGCGCTGAAGGATGCGATGAAGCGGGCGTTTTCGGAGGTCTATGACCTTCCGCTCTGTCCGCCGCCCGTCCCAGACGAAGCGCGGATCGAAGAGCTTGCGGCGCATTACGCGAGCGACGCGTGGCTGTTCGGACGGAAGCTTCCGTTCACGCTCCGCTGCGAGGACCGCTTTGCGTGGGGCGTCGCTGAGCTGCAGCTCTCTGTCGATCGCGGCGTGATCACGGACGCCGCGGTGTACACCGACGCCATGGACGACGGACTTGCGGCAAGGCTGGAATCGGTCCTGGTCCACTGTCCCCTCCGGAAGGACGCGATCGGACAGGCGCTGCAAAGATCCGGCATCGAGCCGAACGTGCAGGCGAACCTGATCGAGCTGATCGCCTCCGTACTCTGAAGAACACAAACGATTCGGAAGGAGCATTTTATGAAACTGATCGTAATCGATATGCAAAAAGCGCTCATGGACGATGAGCTTTACAATCTGAACGGGCTTTTGGAGAACGTTTCCAAACTGATCGAAGCCGCCAGAGCGAACCGTGTCGAAGTGATCTACGTCCAGCACGACGCAGGCGCGGGCACGGGCTTCTCCGTTGGGGATGAGGCGTTTGAGATCGCCGACGAAGTTGCGCCGCAGGCGGGTGAGAAGGTCTTTGTCAAGAGAGCCAGCAGCAGCTTTACCAACCGGGAGCTTGCGGCATATCTGGAGAAAGAAGAAGGCGATACGTTATTGATCGTCGGCCTGCAGACGAACTTCTGCATCGACGCAACCGTGAAATCCGCTTTCGAACGGGGCTACGACGTGATCATTCCCGATGGGACCAATTCCACGTTCGACAATCCGTATATGTCCGGAAAAACGACTTACGAGTATTACATGAACGAGGTCTGGCCCGACCTGTTCGCCGATTGCGTTTCCATGGACGAAGCGCTGGAAATGATCCGGAAACATAATTCTTAACACGCTGCATCAAAGGAGAGCATCATATGTACGATTTTGATCTGATCGTCGTGGGCGGCGGCCCCGGCGGATACGAAGCGGCGCTGCATGCCGCAAAGCTCGGTCTCAGGACCGCGCTCGTCGAAAAGGACTTTGTCGGCGGCACGTGCCTGAATCGCGGCTGCATCCCGACCAAGGCGCTTCTGCACGCGTCCTCGGTCTATGAGGAAGCGAAGAACGGCGCGGCCTTCGGCGTGACCTGCGAACCCGCGATCGACCTTTCCGCGGTCTACGCGTACAAGCAGCAGGTCGTCGAAAAACTGCGCGGCGGTGTCGAAGGACTGCTGAAGAGCGCGAAGGTCACGGCCGTGAACGGCGTCGGCACGCTGACGGCGGAACACACCGTTGCGGTCGGCGACGCGGTCTATACCGCCGAAAACGTCCTGCTCGCGACGGGCTCCGTGCCCGCGCGTCCGCCGATCCCCGGTCTGGACCTCGAAGGCGTTTACACCTCGGACGAGCTGCTCAAAGGCGTCGCGCCGTTTTCGTCGATCGTCATCATCGGCGGCGGCGTCATCGGCATGGAGTTCGCCACGTTCTACAATGACCTCGGCGTCGACGTGACCGTGGTCGAGGGACTCGACCGGCTGCTGCCGCTTTTGGACAAGGAGCTCGGACAGAACCTTTCCATGATCATGAAAAAGCGCGGTGTGAAGATCTTCACCGGCGCGATGGTCAAGTCGGTCACAAGGACCGAAACCGGTCTTTCGGTCAACTTCGAGGCCAAGGGCGCGCCCGCCAGCGCCGAAGCCGAGGTCGTGCTCTGCGCGATCGGCCGCCGTCCGTATACCGACGGGCTGTTCGGCGAGGGCGTCGCGCTTGAGATGGAAGGCCGCCGCATCAAGGTCAGCGAGAACTTCGAGACCTCGATGCCGGGCGTGTACGCGATCGGCGACGTGTCCGCAAAGATCCAGCTCGCGCACGTTGCGACGGCGCAGGGACTTTATGCGGTCAACGAGATCGCAAAGAAGCCGAACGGCGTCGATCTTTCGATCGTGCCGAGCTGCGTGTATACGCGGCCCGAGATCGCTTCCGTCGGCATGACCGAGCAGGAGGCGAGGGACGCGGAGATCCCGGTGAAGGTCGGCAAGGTCACGACGTTTTCGAACGGCCGCACGGTCATCGTCAACGGCGACCGCGGCTTTATGAAGGTGGTCGCGCACGCGGAAACGCGGAAGATCCTCGGCGTGCAGATGGCGGGCGTGAACGTGAGCGACATGATCGGCGAGCTCGGCGAGGCGATCGCGAACGGGCTCACCCCAGAGGACCTGCTCAGGGCGATGCGTCCGCATCCGACCTTCGAGGAGGCGCTGACCGACGCTTTGCGCGATCTCTGCGCGAAGCTCGGCTGATCGCATTTTCACAAAACCGGCGTCGTTCGGCGCCGGTTTTTTATTTACAGACGTTCGCGTGCCGTGCTATACTGTGGAAAACGGATCCCGCCCCGTCGGGGGCGGAAAAGGAGCAGGGTATGGAACAGCGGGACGCGCTTTGCGAACTCAACGCGGCGCTTTCGCGCTTCGGCTTTCCGGAAGCGGTCGGGGAACCGGCGGTTTTTCTGCACGAAGCGTACGAGGACGAATATTTCAAGCACATCGTCGGCGTCGAGACCGCCGACGGTCGGCATCTCGTGCTGAAATTTGTCCGTGATTGTTCCGGCGACGCGCCGGACGCGCTCGCCGAACTGCGGAACACCGTCGAAAAACAGTGCGCTTTTGCACAGCTCCTTCGCGGGCACGGGATCCTGACGCCGCAGTATTACCGCGCCGGGGATCGCTTCTGCGTCGAAACCGTCTTCTCGGGCGTTCCCTGCGTTCTGACGGCGGAGGATGATTGCGGCAAAGAGATCGCGACGATCACGGAGCCGCTCGCGTTCCGCATCGGCGCGCTGGTTGCGCGGATCCACACGATCTCGCTGGCGCATAACTGCCGGATCGGCGTCGGCACGCTGTTTTCCGCGGCGGAGGAGAACGACGTCTGCTGCTTCGACCGGTTCCGAACGCTCGCGGCCTCCGAAGGGATCGACCGATCTGTTGCAAAGCGGATCGACGCGGAAATCGAACGAAAGCTCGCCGCCATGCGCGCAGAGTGGGACGCGCTTCCGAAGTCCGCCGTGCAGGGGGATATTTCCGTCAACAACCTGATCGACACGCCGGACGGTCTGCTGGTGTTCGATTACAACAACGCGGGCGACGTGGTTCTGGTCTCCGACCTCGTTCTGGAGGGTCTTCTGACCGCGTACGAGATGGATCTCGAGGAGGGCGCGCCCGCATCCCTGCGCGAACGGCTGTTCCCCGCTTTTCTGAACGGCTATCTGTCCGTCCGGCCGCTGACGGAAGCGGAACGGCGCGTCGGCCGGGAAATCTATACGCTGTATCACGCGCTGTGGTTTACGCGCATCGTGTACAACGAGGACTCGCTCGAAAAGCGGATCGCGCGCGGCGATCTTGACGGCGCAAACGCGCTGCTCCGGCGCATGCTCGCGGACCTGACCGCGCCGGACGACGGCAGTTTTGCGCGCGCCCGCCGCCCGTTCTGTGAAGCCTGACCGAAAAGAACGGATCGTTGAAAGGAGACGCCGGAGCGTCTCTTTTTTCGTTCGCGCCGCGCCGAAAAAACTACATATTTTATATAAATCTATTGGATTTTCTTGCAGGTTATAGTATAATCATACTGTTAGCGTGCCTGTCAAAAGGCACAAATTCAAGGATAGGAGATCTCTGATGAAACGGAAGACCCTGAAGCTTTTCGCCCTGCTTCTTGCAGCGGTTATGGTCCTTGCGCTGGTTCCCGCGACGGCGCTTGCCGAACGGCGGATCGACCGGCCCGGATCGGTTGACGAAACGCCTCCGCCGAACGGCTACCGGCGCTCGCCGGAGCACGGCACCCGCGCCGTCACCGAAGCGTATCTGCGCGGCGACATGGAGACGTACTACCGTCTCTCCGGCAAAGAACCCACGCGCGATCCGCTGCCCTCGAAGTACGACAGCCGCGATCTGAATCTGGTCACCTCCATGAAAAACCAGAACCCGTACGGTTCGTGCTGGGCGCACGCCGCGGTCGCCAGTATTGAAAGCTACATGATCAAATACGGCGTCCCGGTCGGAACCGGCGCGGCCGCCACGACGAGCCTGAATCTGTCCGAGACGCAGCACTGCTTCTTCAACTACACCAGCGCCTACGACGCCGAGGGCATGCTGACCGGCGATAAATCCACGTCGGACGACGCCTGCCTGGATCAGGGCGGCAACGGCGAAATGTCCGCGTACACCCTGCAGCGCTGGACCGGCGCGGCAAGCGAATCCGTCTCCGCGCTCGCGTACAGCAGGGCGAGCACAGTCAACAGCTCCGGTCTCGACAGCCAGTACGCGTACGGCTCGAACGTCTGCCACGTTCAGAACTCCGTCTGGATCCCCGCGACGGACATCGACGCCGTCAAGGAAGCGATCATGCAGTACGGCGCGGGCAACATCAGCTACTACGAAACCGGCAGCGCGTACACCTACATCTGCACGATCGACAATACCAGCCAGGACAGCAGCTCGCATAAATGGGCGAACCACGCGATCACCGTCATCGGCTGGGACGACAGCATCGCTTCCTCGAAGTTCTCTCCGAACAAGCCCGGTTCCAACGGCGCGTGGATCTGCAAGAACAGCTGGGGCTCGAGTTATTTTGACGGCGGCTACTGCTACATCTCCTACGCGGACACCACCGTGCTCGAGGGATATATCTATTTCTACGACGCCGAGCCCATCGACAACTATGCGCACAACTATCAGTACGACGGTTCCTGCAACGTCGTTTGCTACGGCAAGGGCTGGCCTTCCTCCGCGGATTACTACGTCGGCTTTGAAAACAACACCAAAGTCGCGAACGTCTTCACCGCAAAAGGAAGCGAACAGCTCGAAGCCGTCGCGTACTGCAACTGGGACGAAGGTCTGAACTACACCGTTCAGGTTTACAAGAATCCCGCCGCGGGCAACCCGTCCTCCGGTACGCTGATGGCGACGGAGACCGGCACGCTGGCCTTCTCCGGCTACTACACCATCCCGCTGAGCACGCCGGTTCCACTGGCGGCAGGCGATACCTTCTCGGTCGTCGTCACGCAGAACGTACCGGAAGCCGACGAGGACGGCAAGTACGTCCATACGCCGTACGACGCCACCTTCAACAACAGCAGCATCGTTTCCTGGTGCAGCTGGGTACACGCAAACCACGGAAACACCTCCTACTATCAGGAGCCGAACGGCGCGTGGACCGACTGCCCGGACAACGGCGACTACCGCATCAAGGCGTACACCAACGACCTGACCTACGTCGTGACCGCCGTGTCCAACAATCCCGCCTTCGGCACCGTCTCCGTCAACGGCACGAAGATCACCGCAACGCCCGCCGAAGGGTACTACGTTTCCGGCTATGAGGTCGTGAGCGGCACCGCAACGGCAACGATCAACGGCAACAGCATCAACGTCGCGCCGGAAAGCGACTGCACGATCCGCGTCATCTTCTCGCCGAAGCCCACCTACACGGTGACGTACGTGTCCGCGGGCGCGTCCGCAGGCAGTGCGACCGCGCAGATCTACGACGTGATCACCCTGCCCGCCTCCGTCGACAACGTCCCGAACGGCTGGACGTTCGCCGGCTGGAGCGAGGCTGCGGTTTCGGAGACCGTGAACGTACCGGCGTTCCACGAGCCCGGCGCGGCGTATACCGTCACCGGAAACGTCACGCTGTACGCCCTGTTCACCCGCTTTGAGGGTACCGGCGATCTGGTTTATCAGCTTGTCAACGACAACCTCGCCGACTGGAGCGGCAACTTCGTCATTACCTGCGGCAAGGACACGAGTATGTATGTGCTGAAAGGGCTTTCCGGCAACACCAGTTATGAGTCCTCCAGCGTCGGCGGCACCGTAACGTTTGCCAACGCCGGCATGACGCTCAGCGGCGAAACGCTCAAAAACGTCGGCAGCGCCTACGTGTTCGAGATCGCGCCCACCGGATCGAGCTATACCATCAAAAACGCTTCGACCGGCACGTACCTGGGCAGTTACAACAGCTATCTCTACAGCCGCTCCACTTACAGCTCAAGCTATTGCAACTGGGGGGTCGAGTATGACCTCTACAACATCTGCATGAAGGTCAGCAACTCTGCAAGCTCCAACTATCCGTACCTTGTAAAGGGATCCGGCTCCTACTTTGTAATCAACACGGGCTACACCACCAACAAGACGCAGCTCTGGAAGGAAGCCGTCGAGGGCGTCACCTACTACAACACCGATCCCGTCGCGCCGCATACGCACGCGTACGGCGACTGGACGTCGAACAACGACGGCACGCACAGCAAGACGTGCGCGGACTGCGGCGATACGGTCACTGAGAACTGCACCTATCAAGACGTCGTGACCGCGCCCACCGCCACAGCGCAGGGCTACACGACGCACACCTGCACCGTCTGCGGATATTCCTTCGTGGACAGCTACGTCGATCCGCTCGGCTACACGGTGACCTTCTCCGTGCCTGCCGGCGTCACCGCGCCCGCGCCCGTGAACGCGCAGGCCGGCGCAAGCATCACGCTCCCGACCGCGGCCGCGCCCGCAGGCTACGACTTCCTCGGCTGGGTCACGCAGGACTATACCAACGTCACAACGCTTCCGAACGTACTCACCGGCAGTTACACCGTGAACGCGGACGTCACGCTGAAGGCGCTCTATTCGCACACCGACACCGTCGCGGGCGGCTTTGAACTGTTGACCGAAGCGCCCGAGAACTGGGAAGGCAGCTACGTCATCACGTACGGGAACGGCGCGGATGCGACCGTGCTGAAGGGTCTCTCCGGCACGAAGAAGTATGAATCCGCGAACGCGGGCGGCGCAGCCGCGCTTGCCGGCACCGGCATCAGCCTTTCCGGAACGACGCTCACCGACGTTGCGGACGCGTATATCTTCCGGATCACCGCCGTCGGCGGCAAGTTCTCCGTGAAGAACGCGGCGACCGGCACGTATCTTGCGAGCAAGGGCAGCTATCTGTACAGCTACAAGACCGACACGGCGAACTACTGCCGCTGGGCGTTCGCGATGAACGGCGCGGCGGTCGACGCGACCAACGCCGCGAGCCGCACGAACGCGCACCTGTCGTTCAACGCGAAGGGCTACTTCATGGTCGGCCGCGCGGCGAACGAGAACGTCTTCTTCTGGAAGACGACCGGCGTCACGACCACCACGGTCTACACCACGGAAATCAACTAAACGGTAACGCATATGAAAAGCCCCGCTTTACGCGGGGCTTTTTTTGACGTCATCCTTCGGCTTGTGCCTTTTTCCGGAGCCGCAGCAGCAAGACCGTCAGCACGATCCCGAAGATCAGTACGAGAACGCCGAACACCAGAACGATCGTGCCGATGATCGCAACGGGGTTGATCGGCGTCGCGGGCTCCATGACGGACGCCATGGATCCGAACCCGCCGTACATCTGCGAAGTGCTCTCATGAAAACCGTTCAGCATGGCGTTGGAGATCAGGATCGCCGCAAGACCGACGATCGAGATCAGCGTGCCCGCGACGATCGTATAAACGCCTGCAAGCCATCCGAATCTGCGAAACAGTTTGCCGAGGATGCCGGGCAGCTTTTCCGCTTCCGACGCGGTATTTTGAACCGGCGCCTGTTTCGGTTCGACCGGTTCCTCTTCGCTCAGAAGCCAGTCCGTCGAAACGCCGAACGCGTCCGAAAGCTGACGAAGCTTTCCGATCTCCGGCTGCGCCTCGCCGGTCTCCCACTTCGAAACCGCCTGGCGCGAGACGCCGATCTTTTCCGCAAGCTCCTCCTGCGAAAGCCCGTTCCTGCGGCGGCAGTATGCAATCTTTTCCGAAAGCGTCATGTTCTTTGTTCCTCCTCTGTTTTTCTGTCCGCATCATACCGGATCCCGCGGTTGCGTTCCACCATCTTTTGCTGGAATCTTCGCAACCTGCGGTTGCTTTTTCCGCTCCGCTCCGATTATACAGCGCAAAACGGTTTCCCGCAAGGTTTTTGTCCGTTCCGTGATTGAAACCGAACACCGGATTTGATATAATAAAAGAACAGAACCGCAAGGGAGCGATGTACGTGCAAAAACAACAGACGCTGCTGAATACCAATCTATCCGAACCGCTGGCGGCGCGCCTGCGTCCCGAAACGATCGACGAGGTCGTGGGGCAGGAGCACCTTCTGGGTCCGGGCCGGATCCTGCGCCGCATCATCGAACAGGACGCGGTGTCCTCGATGATCTTCTGGGGTCCGCCGGGCGTGGGCAAGACGACGCTCGCGCACGTGATCGCCAACCACACGAAGGCGAAGTTCATCAACTTCTCGGCGGTCACGAGCGGCATCAAGGAGATCCGCACCGTCATGCAGCAGGCGGACGAGAACCGCATGTTCGGCGAAAAGACGATCGTGTTCGTCGACGAGATCCACCGCTTCAACAAGGCGCAGCAGGACGCGTTTCTGCCGTTCGTGGAGAAGGGCAGCATCATCCTGATCGGCGCGACGACCGAGAACCCCTCGTTCGAGGTCAACGGCGCGCTGTTGTCGCGGTGCAAGGTGTTCGTCTTAAAGGCGCTGTCCGAGGACGACCTTAGGGCGCTTCTGCGCCGCGCGATCGAAAGCGAAAAGGGCTTCGGCGATCAGAAAGTCGACGTTTCCGACGACGTACTGCGCATGATCGCGGTGTTCGCAAACGGCGACGCGCGGACCGCGCTGTCCACGCTCGAAATGGCGGTGCTGAACGGCGATTACGAAAACGGCGCGACGACCGTGACGGTCGAGACCGTCGAGCAGTGCACCTCGAAAAAATCCCTGCTGTACGACAAGACCGGCGAAGAGCATTACAACCTGATCTCCGCGCTGCACAAATCGATGCGAAACTCCGATCCGGACGCGGCGGTCTACTGGCTCGCGCGCATGCTTGAGGCGGGCGAGGATCCGCTGTACATCGCGCGGCGCGTGACGCGCTTCGCGAGCGAGGACGTGGGGCTCGCCGACCCGCGCGCGCTGGAGCTTGCGGTCGCGGCGTTTCAGGCGTGCCACCTGATCGGCATGCCGGAGTGCTCCGTGCATCTGACGGAGGCCGTCGTGTACCTGTCGCTCGCGCCGAAGTCGAACGCGCTCTATATGGCGTACGAGCACGCGAAGCGCGACGCGATCACGCAGCTTGCGGAGCCGGTGCCGCTGCACATCCGCAACGCGGTGACGAAGCTCATGAAGGAGGTCGGCTACGGCAAGGGGTACCAGTACGCGCACGACACCGAAGACAAGCTGACCGATATGCGCTGCCTGCCCGATTCGCTGCTCGGCACGGTCTACTACGAACCGACGGAGCAGGGTCTCGAAGGCCGGTTCAAGGAGCGGCTCGCGCAGATCAAGGCGTGGAAGGCCGCGCACGAGAAATAAAAAAACAGCCCCTCTTTCGAGGGGTTTTTCTTTCGGACAGAAAAGGAACCTCCCGTTTGGGAGGTTCCTTTTTATCGTTGCCGTTCTCAGAACGCTTCGTCGATGGTGAAGTTATCGAGCTCGGGCTTGGTCTCGTCGTACGCGGTCTTGTCGTTGAGCGCGTTGATCGTGGTGAACGTGATGGTCTTTTCCTTGCCGTTGAAGGTCAGCACCCGCATGAAGCCGAGGCCGTTCTCTTCGTCCGCGGTGTAGTTGTACATGACCGCGTTGACCTTGCGTTCGCCGTAGGTCATCTCAACGTGCGCCGCGCCGTCTGCGCCGCCGCAGAGGATCAGGCTGACGTTCTCGTTGTCCTTGACCAGCTTCTCTTCGACCAGCTTGCCGAACGCAGTCAGCTCGCCGTTCGCGTCGATGTAGTCGTTGACCAGCAGGACCGTGTACTTATCCGGGTTCTGCGCGATCGCCTTCTGAGCGAATGCGAACCGCTGCTCTTCGAGTTCCTTCTCCTCGTCGGTCTCGGCGATCTTGTTGTAACCGATACCGATGATCAGCACGGGCTGGCTCTTGAGCGTCTTGTACCAGACGGAACCGTCGGCGTTCTCATGCGTCTTGCTGTTCAGGTTCGCCGCGAGGTACGCGTCGTAGTTCGTCTCGTCGCCGTTCACGTCCTTCGCGCCCGCGATTCCGTAGAACGCGGTCTTGATCGACTTGAGGGTCTCCTTCGCGGACGCCCATGCGTTCTCGTTATCGAACGCGTCGACCATGTTGCCGGTATGGAGCGTTGCAAGCGCGCCGATGCCGTGCACCTTCTGGACCATCGCGAGGAACGCGTCGTCATGCGCGCCTTCGCCGGTGAGCAGCAGGTCGGAGAACCAGACCAGCGAGAAGTCGCCCATCTTCTGCTTCGGCTTGACGATCGTCAGCGTGCCGGGTACGAACACCACCGTGTAGTTGCCCTGCGTCGCTTCGCCTTCCGGCGTGATCGGGTACTTGCCGACCGATTCACCGGGCTCACGGCTCAGCGTGTAGCTGATCGTGTCGCCGTTGACGAGGCCTTCGACCGTCGCCGTCAGTTCCGGATCGTCCGTGCCCTTGAGCTTCGTCAGGCTGTCCGCCGTGACGGTGACCGTGCGCGGCTTGATCGTGAACGTGCCTTCGTTGATCGTGATGTCGTAGTTGCTCGCATCAAAGGTGCTCGCCGTTGCGACCGGCATCACCGTCATGTCGAAGAAGCGGTTCAACGACGTTGCGGTGTCCGCATGGATCGTGTACTTGCCGACGTCTTCGCCGCTGTCACGGTAGATCGTGAAGAAGCCTGCCGGGATCGTTTCGCCTTCCACGAGGCCGTCGATCGTAACGGTCAGTTCGGGATCCTCGTCGCCGTAGATCTTATCCTTGTCATCGATGGTGACAGTCAGACCCTTCGGGGTGACGGTGATCGTGAAGCCGTCCTTCACGACGTCTTCGTACGCCGGATGCGTCGCCTTGATCGAGAACTCGGTGGTTCCGACCGCCGTGCGGCTCGGCGCGGTCTTCGTCCAGGTCTTGCCGCCGTCGGTGCTGTACCAGACGGTGGAGCCCTCGACCGTCGCGCTCGCCGTGGAGGTGTGCGCCTTGCCGTCGTACACGACTTCGATATTGCCGGAATCAACGTCGATATCGTTGTCGGTGCGCTTCATGGTATAGACTTCGACTTCCGCCTCGTCATTGACTTCCTCGCCCTTCGGCGCGGTCGCGGTGCCGACTGCAACGTTCTTGATGCTGCCTTTGACGACGTCGTCGACCGTGACCTTGTACGGCGCGGTGGTGAAGGTCTGGCTCTTGCCCGGCGCGAGGGACTCGATCGTCCATTCGTCGCCCGTCAGTTCGTCCGTGATCTTCACGTTCTTCAGCGTGACGTTGCCGCTGTTGGTGACGGTGATCTCGTAGACGACCTCATCGTCCAGCACGTACTGATCGTACGGATCGGACGGGTTCGAGGTCACGACCTTTTCGACCGTCAGCGCCGGCGTCTGCGTGAAGGTGACCTTCGCGCTCGCGCTGACCTCTTCCGGATCTTCGCCGCGGACCGCCTTCGCGTTCGCGGTTGCCGTATTGTTCAGCTCGCCCGCGTCGACGTCCGCCTGCGTGACGGTGTGCGTCGCGGTGAAGGTCTCGCTCTTGCCCGGAGCAAGGGACTCGATCGTCCATTCGTCGCCCGTCAGATCGTCGGCGACCTTCACGTTCTTCAGCGTGACGTTGCCTTCGTTCTTGACGACGATCGTGTAGGTGATATCCGAACCGACCGGCGCATCCGCCGTCGGGTTCGCCGTCTTCGTGATGCTGAGTTTCGCGCTCGCGTCGACCGTGGTGACCGTTGCGCTTGCACTGACCTCCGCCGGATCATTGCCGCGGACCGCCTTCGCGTTCGCTTTGACCGTGTTCACGATCTTGCCCGCGTCGACGTCGTCCTGCGTGACCGTGTAGGTGTAGGTGAAGGTCGCACTCTTGCCCGGAGCCAGCTCGAACGTCTCGCCGGAGAGATCCGCGTGGTCGTCCTCGAGCTTGCCGTTCTTCACGGTGACGTTGCCTTCATTCTTCACGACAACCGTGTAGGTGATCGTGTCGCCGACTGCGACGCCGCTCGTCGGGTTCGCCGTCTTCGTAATGCTGAGCTTCGACTCGGCATCAACCGTGGTGACCGTCGCGCTTGCGGTGGCCTCCGCCGGATCGTCGCCGCGGACCGCCTTCGCGTTTGCCTTGACCGTGTTCACGATCTCGCCCGCGTCAACGTCGTCCTGCGTGACCACGTAGGTGTAGGTGAAGGTCGCGCTCTTGCCCGGCGCCAGCTCGAACGTCTCGGCGGACAGATCCGCGTGATCGTCCGAGAGCGTACCGTTCTTCACGGTGACGTTGCCGGTGTTGGTGACGACGACCGTGTAGGTGATCGTGTCGCCGACCTTGACGTTGCTCGTCGGGTCTGCGGTCTTTTCGACCTTCAGCGCCGCAGCCGCTTCAACGGCGGTGACCTGTGCGCTGTCGGACGCGGTGACGTCCTTGCCCTTCGGGTCTTTGCCCTTCGCCGTCGCGGTGTTGTCGATCTTGCCCGCGTCAACGTCGGCCTGCGTGACCACGTAGGTGTAGGTGATCGTCTTCGTGCCTTCCGGAGCCAGCGTGAACGCCGCCTCGTTCAGGGTGACCAGCGTATCGGTCATCGCGATATCCTTCACGGTGACGTTGCCGGTGTTGGTGATGACGACCGTGTAGGTGATCGTGTCGCCGACCTTGACGTTGCTCGTCGGGTCTGCAGTCTTCTTGACCGTGAGTGCCGGCGCCGCTTCAACGGTGGTGACCGTCGCGGAATCAGACGCCTTCACTTCGTTGCCCTTCGGGTCTTTGCCCTTCGCCGTTGCGGTGTTGTCGATCTTGCCCGCATCAACGTCGGCCTGCGTGACCGTGTAGGTGTAGGTGATCGTCTTCGTGCCTTCCGGAGCCAGCGTGAACGCCGCCTCATTGAGCGTGACCAGCGTATCGGTCATGGCAATATCCTTGACCGTCACGTTGCCGGTGTTGGTGACGACGACCGTGTAGGTGATCGTGTCGCCGACCTTGACGTTGCTCGCCGGATCCGCGGTCTTCTCGACCGTGAGTGCCGGCGCTGCCGTGACGGTGGTGACCGTCGCGTCGTCGGACGCGGTGACGTCCTTGTTCGCCGGATCCTTACCGGTGGCCGTTGCGGTGTTGTCGATCTTGCCCGCGTCGACGTCGCTCTGCTTCACCGTGTAGGTGTAGGTGATCGTCTTGCTTGCGCCCGGAGCCAGCGTGAACGCCGCCTCATTGAGCGTGACCAGCGTATCGGTCATCGCGATATCCTTCACGGTGACGTTGCCGGTGTTGGTGATGACGACCGTGTAGGTGATCGTGTCGCCGACCTTGACGTTGCTCGTCGGGTCTGCAGTCTTCTTGACCGTGAGTGCCGGCGCCGCTTCAACGGTGGTGACCGTCGCGGAATCAGACGCCTTCACTTCGTTGCCCTTCGGGTCTTTGCCCTTCGCCGTTGCGGTGTTGTCGATCTTGCCCGCATCAACGTCGGCCTGCGTGACCGTGTAGGTGTAGGTGATCGTCTTCGTGCCTTCCGGAGCCAGCGTGAACGCCGCCTCATTGAGCGTGACCAGCGTATCGGTCATGGCAATATCCTTGACCGTCACGTTGCCGGT
>CAMKES010000013.1 GCA_946411635.1 uncultured Clostridia bacterium
CTCTCCTGCGGTACGTGGACAAGGGGCTGATCGATCTTGACGCGGATATCTCGGGTGTGGTGCCGGAATTTGTCAAGAAGGGCCCGGTGACCTTTGCCGCGCTTCTCTCTCACACTGCGGGCTATAACGTGCACGGCTTCCCGGGCTATCCGGCAAAGCACGAGCCGCTTTCGCTTGAAGACGTGCTGAACGGCAAGGGCAATACCCCGAAGCTTCGCCGGATCAAGCCCTACGGCATGCAGCATGAATATTCCGGCGGCGGCATCACGCTTGCGCAGCTTGCCTTTGAGCGCATCACCGGCATGACGCTAAAAGAAGCGTTCCAAAAGGAAGTCGCGGAACCGCTGGGCCTCAAGCGCACCGGCTATTTCCAGCCGCTTGACGGGGAGCTTCTCTCGAATGCGGCGTTCGGCGGACGGCTTGCGTACAAGGAAGACGCGGCGCACGGCTATCATTACTATCCCGAGCACGCGGCGGCGGGGCTCTGGTCCACGCCGACCGAGCTTACAAAGATCGGTCTCGCGCTTTCGAGAAGCTACCGGAGAGGCGGATTCCTCAAAAAGAAGACCGCGCGGCGGATGCTCACGCCGGTCATGGAAAACTACGGGCTTTGCGTGAACAATTTCCGCGGCGATATCGGCGAACACGGCGGCTGGAACGAGGGCTTCATTACGGAATGGATGTTCTCGCTCGATAAGGATCTTTGCGTCGCAAGCATGACGAACCGCTCCAACGACAAGATCGACTGGGCGCAGACGTACGTCGCATTGGAGCTCTATCAGACCGTGGAAGCGGCCATGAACGAGGATCTGTGCAAGCGCGGCCGGAAATCCTTCTGCGGCAAATACGAGCAGAACGTCAAGGACTTCCGCGTCGATGAGATCTTTATGGAAGACGAAACGCTGTTTGCGCGGGTCATCACCGAAGAAGGCGAAAAGGTCTATGAACTCTATCCGATCGGCAAAAAGACCTTCGGCAGGAAGGGCGGCTTCGCGCAGATCGAGTTCGGCGACAACTGCCTCGTAATCGACGGGATCACATGCAAAAAACTGTAAGAGTAAAGAAAGGCAAAATTATGGATAAGAAAGCTATGATGGAAAAGCTCGCCCGTGAAGCATATGAAAGGGACAGCTTCAACGGTGCCTGGCTGTATGCGGAAAAGGGCGAGATCATAAGTTCCGGCGCGATCGGTTTTCGAGATCCGGACGACACGCTGCCGGTCACCGAGGACACGATCTTTCAGCTTGCGTCGGTCACCAAGCAGTTTACCGCGACGGCCGTTATGCTGGCGGTGCGGCAGGGGCTTCTGAACCTCGACGACGAGGTCACGAAGTTCTTCCCGGCGCTTGAACAGTACAAGGGCGCGACCGTCCGTCATCTTCTGACGCACACGAGCGGCATTCCCGATTATTTCGACGATGCGGACTGGTTTATCGATCTTTGGAAGAAAGAGGACCGCGTTCCCGCAAACTCCGAGATCGTGCGTTTCCTCTGCGAAACGAAGGCGGAGCCCTACGGCGCGCCGGGCGAAAAGTGGCAATACTCCAATTCCGGCTATAATATTTTGGCGGAGATCGTCGAGCGGGTTTCCGGCGTACCGTTTGAGACGTTCCTTGAGAAGAACGTGTTCGAGCCCGCGGGCATGAAAAGCACACGCTGCTGCCATATCCGCCGCGACGGCGTTCCGTTTGAAAACTACGCCCGCGCGTCAGTGATCGAGGACGGCAAATACGTTGCCGATGTGGATTCCGAGGAGGCCCGCGTTGTGATCGCCTTCGACGGTCTGAACGGCGACGATTACGTTTATACCAACATCTTCGATATGCTCAGGTGGGACAGAGCGCTCAAAGAGGGCGGCGTGCTCACGCCCGAGGAGCAGAAACTGATGTACACGCCCGTGCGCCTGAACAGCGGCGAGGAATTCGTTGATGAGGACGGAGACGGCTACGGCTTCGGCTGGTTCATTACAAATGATGATGAGATCGGGCGCATCGTCAGCCATTCGGGCGGCATGCCCGGCGTCCATACGTGGTTCAAGCGTTTTCTCGACACGGACAGCGTACTCGTGATTCTCTGCAATCGGGAAGAGCAGGATATAAGAGCGCACGACGGTCTTTTCGTCGGCATGCGCGAGATCGCTAAGGGCAAGGAACCCGCGCCGATTCAAACCATCGAGGATATCGCGGTCAAGGATCCAGACAAATCGAAGTGGGAAAGCTACTGCGGCAAATACGAGCATCCAGATGACGCTGACTTCATCGTCGACGAGGTCTTTCTGAAGGACGGTGAGCTTCACGCCAAGGCCATAGACGAAGACGGGGATGAGATGAGCTTCCGCCTCTATCCCATCGGAGTAAATGAGTTTGGCCGCAAGGGCGGCATGCTCAAGCTGACATTCGGCGATGGCTGTGTGATATACGACGATTTCACCAGCAAAAAGCTGTAAAACCAAAAAACAACAGAATATCCGTGTTATGAGATTTAACGATGTGGGTGTTCTTGTTGAAATAGCAATCTTTAATCAGAAAAAAGCACTTGCCTCGGCAAGTGCTTTTTTCAACGATGTGTTCCGCTGTCGTCGTGATCCTCATTTCCTGCTGGTGGATCGTTACGGCGAAGAAAGCCGCAAAGGACGCGAAACAGAATCCCGCAGACAAGGACGGGACGGTGACCGAACCGGACGACTGCGCGTAAACGCCGATCAGACCGGATAAAAAAAGCAAGCCGCTTCGGGCTTGCTTTTTGCGTCAGTCGTCTTTTTTCGGCGGTTTGCCCTCGTCGAACACGATCGGCTCGCGAACCGTCTTCTGCTTGCCGAGCCGGTACAGGTCGACGCCCGGATCGTACGGATCGACCGGAAGCGGCTTGATCACGCCGGTCTTTCGGAGGATCAGGAAGACCGCGACGCCGAGGAGGATCAGAAGGCTCACGACCTGCGAGAACGAGAACGGACCGATGCCGCCGCGCACCGCGTCGTCGCGGTAGAACTCGATGACGAAGCGGAAGACCGCGTATGCGATCAGGTACGGATAGAGCATGCGTCCGCGGCGTTCATCCTTCTTTTCGCGCAGGAAGAACACGAGCAGCGCGGCGAACAGGATGAAGTTGAACGCCGATTCAAACAGCTGCACGGGAAGCCGGTGATCCCAGAAGTGCGCGCAGAACGCGCTGCCCTCCATCTTCACGCCGTAGCAGCACGGATGCCAGATCAGACTGTCCGAGCGCGCCTGGATCGGCATGCCGAAGCAGGAGGGGTTCCACCACCAGCCGGAAGCCGCATCATAGGTGTCGCGGCCGAGATAGCAGCCGATGCGGGCGAATCCGTGGAACAGCGGGATCGTGACGGCGACGATATCGCGCCCGAGCCGCCGGCGGACGAGAAAGAATTTCGAAAGGATCCAGAAAGTCAGAAGGTATCCGAGCAGGCCGCCGTAAAACACGATGCCGGAGTCCTTGAAGCAGCGGACGATCGACACGGGCTGGCCGAGCTGCATGAGCCGCGTCGCGTACGAGATCGCGCCGAACAGCTTCGCTCCGGCGAGAAGCCCGGCGAGCGAGGCGATCATCAGAAAGAGCTGCCGCACCCAGTTCTGCTCCCGGCGCATGCAGAGAAGCAGCGCAGTGAAAAACACCGCGAGGATGCCGATCGCGGCCATCACGGAGTACAGAAGGACGTGGTCCCACAGAAATTGCAGAATCGTATTCATATCATGCATTATAGCGGGTTTCCCGTGTCTTGGCAAGCAAAAAACTTTCAAGCGGGCAAACGGGAATTTCGGTCGGTTTGCCGTTGACAGTATACGCGTTCCTTTGATATAATGCACTTTGGTAGAAAAGGGGGAAACCCCAAAAATAGTAGGAGGAAACAGAATGGCAAAAACCATGACGATCGACGGCAATACCGCTGCTGCGCACGTAGCGTACGCATTTTCCGACGTTGCCGCAATTTATCCGATCACGCCGTCCTCTCCGATGGCGGAAGTCGCAGACGAGTGGGCAGCCAACGGCCGGCTGAACCTGTTCGGACAGAAAGTCCGCATCGCGGAAATGCAGTCCGAAGCGGGCGCGGCGGGCGCGGTTCACGGCTCGCTCAAGGCGGGCGCGCTGACGACGACCTTTACGGCGTCGCAGGGCCTGCTCCTGATGATCCCCAACATGTACAAGATCAGCGGCGAGCTGCTTCCCGGCGTGTTCCACGTATCCGCCCGTGCACTCGCGGCGCACGCGCTCTCCATCTTCGGTGATCACAGCGACGTGATGGCCTGCCGTCAGACGGGCTTTGCGTTCCTGGCCTCCGCATCCGTGCAGGAAGTCATGGACCTCGCGCTTGTTTCGCATCTTTCCGCGATCAAGGCGTCCGTTCCGTTCTGCCACTTCTTCGACGGCTTCCGTACGTCCCACGAAGTCCAGAAGATCGAAATGATCGACTATGCCGACATGGATAAGCTGCTCGATCGCGACGCGGTCGCGGCGTTCCGTGCCCGCGCGATGAACCCGGATCACCCGCACCTCGGCGGTACGGCGCAGAACCCGGACATCTACTTCCAGAATCGCGAAGCGGCGAACAACTACTACACCAAGATCCCCGAGATCGTCCAGCATTACATGGACGAGGTCGGCAAGATCACGGGCCGCAGCTATCATCTGTTCGACTACGTCGGCGCGCCCGACGCGGAGAAGGTCGTCATCGTTATGGGCAGCGGCGCGGACGTTGCGGAAGAGACGATCAACTACCTGAACGGCAAGGGCGAGAAGCTCGGTCTCATCAAGGTCCGTCTGTACCGTCCGTTCGCGGCGGATAAGTTCCTCGAAGCGATCCCGGCGACCTGCAAGAAGATCGCGGTGCTCGACCGCACGAAGGAGCCCGGCTCCCTCGGCGAGCCGCTGTATGAGGACGTCATGACCGCGCTTCGCGAAGCGGGCCGCTGCGGCGTCAAGGTCGTCGGCGGACGCTACGGCCTCGGCAGCAAGGAATTTACGCCGACGATGGTCAAGGCGGTTTACGACAACCTCGACCTCGACGAGCCCAAGAATCACTTCACGGTCGGCATCGTCGACGACGTCAGCTTCACCAGCCTCCCGATGGGTCCGCTCGTGAACGCCGCGCCGGAAGGCACGATCGCCTGCAAGTTCTTCGGTCTCGGTTCCGACGGTACGGTCGGCGCGAACAAGAACAGCATCAAGATCATCGGCGACCACACCGACATGTACGCGCAGGGCTACTTCGCCTACGACTCCAAGAAGTCCGGCGGCTTCACGGTATCCCACCTGCGCTTCGGCAAGACGCCGATCCAGAGCCCGTACCTGATCGACCAGGCGGACTTTGCGGCATGCCACAACCCGTCCTACGTCACCCGTTACGCGGTTGCCGAGGGCATCAAGGAAGGCGGCACGTTCCTGCTGAACTCGCCGTGGACCCTTGAAGAGATGGAGAAGGAGCTGCCCGCGTCCATGAAGAACGCGATCGCAAAGAACCATCTCAAGTTCTACAACATCGACGCGATCAAGCTCGCGCGCGAAGTCGGCATGGGCGGCCGTATCAACACGATCATGCAGTCCGCGTTCTTCAAGCTCGCGAAGGTCATTCCGGCGGAAGAAGCGCTTGAATACATGAAGGCCGCCGCCAAGAAGTCCTACGCCAAGAAGGGCGACGCGGTCGTCGCGAAGAACTTCGCCGCGATCGACGCCGGCATGGACGCGGTCGAAGAGATCAAGTATCCGGAATCCTGGGCGACCACGACCGAGGGCGCAAAGCCCATCGCCGTCACCGACGATCCGTACTTCCTCGAGTTCATCAAGCCGATCCTCGAGCAGAAGGGCGACGATCTGCCCGTCTCGAAGATGAATCCGGACGGCACGGTTCCGACCGGCACGACCCGCTACGAGAAGCGCGGCATCGCGGTTGACGTTCCCTCCTGGATCCCCGAGAACTGCATCCAGTGCGGACGCTGCTCGCTGGTCTGCCCGCACGCCTGCATCCGTCCGTTCGTTCTGAACGAGCAGGAAGAGGCGAACAAGCCCGAAGGCTTCGCCACGAAGCCCGCAGGCAAGGATATGCCGAACATGACCTACCGCATGCAGATCAGCCCGCTGGACTGCACCGGCTGCGGCAACTGCATCGACGTCTGCCCGGCAAAGGTCAAGGCGCTCGCGATGGAGCCGCTTGAGAAGAGCGTTGCCAAGGAAGAGAAGAACTGGGAGTACGCGATCAACCTGCCCGACAAGAAGCTGGATGTCAACCGCAAGACGGTCAAGGGAAGCCAGTTCCTGCGTCCGCTGTTCGAGTTCTCCGGCGCATGCGCAGGCTGCGGCGAGACCCCGTACATCAAGCTCCTTACCCAGCTGTTCGGCGATCGCATGATCATCGCAAACGCGACCGGCTGTACCTCCATCTACGGCGGTTCCGCACCGACGGCTCCGTACTGCAAGAACGACAAGGGTCAGGGCCCGGCATGGGCGAACTCCCTGTTCGAGGACAACGCGGAGTTCGGCTACGGCATGAACATCGCCGTGAAGCAGCGCCGTGCGCACCTCGCGGAGACCGTGAAGAACATGATCGCGGTCGAGTATCTCGACGAGGACATCGCGGCGGCGGGCAAGGAATGGCTCGAGAAGATGAACGACGCGCAGGGTTCCCGCGAAGCGGGCGACAAGCTCGTTGAGCTGATCGAAAGACATCCGTACGCCACGAAGGGCTGCGACTGCGAGGCCTGCACGCTCGCGCGTGAAGTGCTGGCGCAGAAGGACCAGCTCGTGAAGCCGTCCATCTGGGTATTCGGCGGCGACGGCTGGGCGTACGACATCGGCTACGGCGGACTCGACCACGTGCTCGCGCAGGACGAAGACGTCAACGTGCTCGTCGTGGACACCGAGGTCTACTCGAACACCGGCGGTCAGTCCTCCAAGGCGACGCCGACCGGCCCGATCGCGAAGTTCGCGGCAGCCGGCAAGCGCACCAAGAAGAAGGACCTCGGCCTCATGGCAATGTCCTACGGCTACGTCTACGTCGCCAAGGTCTGCATGGGCGCCGACCCGAACCAGCTCCTGAAGGCCGTCAACGAGGCGGAAGCGTACAAGGGACCGTCCCTGATCATCGCGTACGCGCCCTGCATCAACCACGGCATCAACATGGGCCACAGCCAGGAAGAAGAGAAGAAGGCGGTCGAAGCCGGTTACTGGCCGATGTATCGGTACAACCCGGATCTCGCGCTCGAAGGCAAGAACCCGTTCCAGCTCGATTCCAAGGATCCGAAGGCGAGCTACCGCGAGTTCATCATGGGCGAAGCGCGTTACGCCGCGCTCACCAAGCAGTTCCCGGAGGTCGCGGAGGAACTCTTCACCCGCGCCGAGAACGAGGCGAACGAGAAGATCGACTACTACAAGAAGCTCAACGATATGTAACCGCAGGCTGTCGTAAAAGGGATCAGACCGTTTGCAGCGATTGGATCGCAATAAACACCGATAGGAAGAAAGGGCGCGAATCGCGCCCTTTCTTTGATCATAATCGCCGCAAACCATCCGCGTTTTCTCTCGGTCGCATACGTCGGTACAGCTCCCTCGTGAAAACACGGGTTCCGATCGTTGAGCCGAACGGCAAATCAAAAGCGGGCTGCTCGCCCGCTTTTTTCACCACGCGTCGTACAGCGTGAACGTGTCGCGCTGCGAATCCCGATAGTAATTGTAATCGTTCAGAAACGGCGAGTAGGTCGTGACCGCCACGTTGCGCGTGCCGGGATTGAACATCAGGATCCGCGCGTAGCCGAGGCCGTATTTCTTGTCGTCCTGAAAATTGTACATCATCGCGTTGACGACGTGTCCGTCGTCATATTTTTTCGACCAGCGCGCGGAGCCGTCGTTGTGCCCGCACAGCACGAGCCGCACGGAAGGCGAATTCTGCAGGATCGCCTTTTCCACGCGCTTGCCGTTGACCGAAAGCGTGCCGTCGTCGTTCAGAAAGCTGTGCACGAGCAGGATCGCCGTAAGCTCCTTATGCTCCGCGATCCGCGCGTTCACCCAGTCGGCGTAGGCGGCGTCGTTCTGCCAGCCGACGCCGACGAGCAGGATGCCGTGCTCGGGGATCGGCAGCACCCAGCATTTGCCGTCGTCGGAGACGGTCATTTCCTCCGGCACGGTGCAGAAATCGTATTTCGCGTAGATCGAATAGTCGGCCTTGTCCGCGCCGACGTCGTGATTGCCCGCCACGCAGTAGAACGGCATCTGTTCGCGGATGCGCAGGATCGCCGCCTCGGCGTTCGTCCAGTGCCGCTCATAGTTGCGGTTGTCCACGATGTCGCCGGTGCAGACGACCGCGATCGCGCGGTACTCGTCGCGGATGCGCAGCGCCCAGTCCGCCATCGAGAGAAAGATCTCCGGACGCTTGTAGGCGTAGTACTGCGTGTCGGAAAACCAGATCAGCGAGAACGGCGCGGCGTCGGTTTCGCGCAGGGGTTCGGCGGTTTTTGCGGGAACGGGCGAAAACGACACGGCGGGCGGCACGGTCGCCGGAACGGACGGCGTCGGCGTTTCGTACAGCGGAATGAACACTTCCGTGATCTCATAGATCGTCGGGGCGGGCGTGGGCGACGGGGAGGGCGTTTCGCTCGGCAGCGGCGCCGGCGTGCGGCTGTCCGTTGCAAGCGCGACGACCGTATCCTCGCGCGCGATCACCTCCTGCGGGGATTTCGTCGACTCGCGCCGGTAATAAAACGTCAGCACGCACACGACGGAAAGCAGCAGCAGCCAAAGCGCCTGAAACAGTCGGGTCTTGTTCATGGAATCGCCTCCGGATCGGTTTTTCCGGAGCATAGCACGCGAAACGGGGCGAATGCTGTTTTCGACAAACAAAGCGGCGGCGGAGAACGATTCGTCGCCCGTTGCATGCATATACGAAATGCGCAAAAAAACCTTTTCAAACGCGCGCGGTTGTGGCATAATAAATAGAAAGACCGAAAGGGGAGAAGAACCGAATGCAGAGTGTGACGGTACGCCGTACGGAGCAGTTCATCGAGAACAGAAAACGGATCGAACGCACGTTCCGGATGTCCACGCCGCAGATCCACTGTCTGTGCGCGCTGCTTCTGGGGCTCGACGATCGCGACGCGGACCTCGCGTCGATCCGCCGCGGCAAGAAGATCCTCAAAAAGAATACCGGCGTGTTTTCCGCGTTCCGGGGGCTCGGCATGGCGCCCGCGGCGATCAAGCTCGGCGAGCGCTCGGACGGCGAGCGGCGGCTGAACTTCGCGAAGGACAACCTCCGCAAGCTCAAGGCGGCGGGCTTCGCGCCGACCGATTACCTCGGACCGGCGGCGTTTCTGATGGCGAAAAGCCACGACCGCGCCGACGCCGTCGCCGAAAAGGCGCACGAGAATTATCTCGAGATGCGGCACGCGCACCGGATCCTGACCGGCGGCGAGGACGTGATGTACGCCGTGCTGTTCGCCATGTACGACGCCGAAAAGGACGTGCTCTTCCCGCGCGCGGACGCGGCGATGGATCTGCTGTCCGAACGGTTCGGGCGCAGCAACGCCGCGCAGGCGGCAAGCTTTGCGATCGCGCTTTCGGATCAGCCGGCGGACGCGCTTGCGCAGAAGACCGAGCGGCTGTACGATCTCGTCCGCGAGGCGGGCGAAAAGAACCGCGAGATGCTCGATCTGCCGCTGCTGGCGTTCCTTGCGTCGCTCGACGTGCCGGAGGAGGAGACCGCAAAGACGATCCGCGAGCTTTCGCTCTGCCTGAAAGAGGAAAAGGGCTTTTCCATGATGCGCGTCGGGCGCAGCCAGCGCCTGTTTTACGCGACCTCGATCGCTGCGATCGACGCGATGCTTGCGGCGCCGCTCGATCCGAACACGCTCGCAAAGAAGCGCGATCTGCTGCAGACGATCATGCTGACCGGCATTCTGCTGTTCGTCGTCTCGTCCATGGCGGCGACGGCGCACTGATTTTGAACAGGAAAGGAAAACGAGAATGGAAAACAAACTGAAGGAATACGCAAAACTGTTGGTCGAAGTCGGCGTCAACATCCAGAAGGGCCAGACGCTGCTGCTGTTTTCGCCGGTCGATCAGGCGCCGTTCGCACGCATGTGCGCGGACGTCGCGTATGAGGCGGGCGCCCGCGAGGTCGTGATGATGTGGAACGACGATCACATGACCCGCGCACGGTTCCTGCACGCCGACGGCGCGGTGTTCGACGAGTTCCCGCAGTTCCGCGCGGACCTCTACACGCACTACGCCAAGGAGGGCGCGGCGTTCCTGCATATCATCTCCGACGATCCCGAAAACCTCGTGGGCGTCGACAGCGACCGCATCCTGCGCGCGCGCAAGGCGTCGGGCGAAAAGCTCAAGGAATACCGCCGCTATCAGGATCAGAACGTGTTCCCGTGGGGCATCGGCGCGCTCGCAAGCCCGAAGTGGGCAAAGAAGGTCTTTCCGGATCTCTGCGAGGCGGACGCCGTCAACGCGCTCTGGGACAAGATCTTTGCGGCCTGCCGCGTCAAGGGCGACGGCACGGCGGTCGAAGCGTGGCGCAAGCACGCGGAGAACCTCAAAAAGCACGTCGAGCTTCTGAACGGCTATCACTTTGAAAAGCTGCATTACGAGAACGCGCTCGGCACGGACCTTTGGGTCGAGCTCGCCGACACGCACGTCTGGGAAGCGGGCGGCGACCGCACGGCGAGCGGACAGGACTACATGCCGAACATCCCGACCGAGGAATGCTTCACCGCGAACAAAAAGACCGGCGTCAACGGCGTCGTATGCGCCGCGCTGCCGCTCTGTCTCGACGGCAACGTCATCGAAAACATCCGCTTCACCATGAAGGACGGCAAGATCGTAAACGCGGAAGCGACGAAGGGCGAGGACGTTCTGAAAGCCGCGATCAGCGTCGACGAGGGCGCGTCGTACTTCGGCGAGGTCGCGCTCGTGCCGTACGATTCCCCGATCTCCAATTCCAAGACGCTCTATTACGAGACCCTGTTCGACGAGAACGCCGCGTGCCACTTCGCGTTCGGCAAGGCGTATGCTTCCAACGTCGAGGGCGGCGCGGGCATGACGAAGGAAGAGCTCGCGGCGGCGGGCATCAACGACTCGATCACGCACGTCGACTTCATGGTGGGCACGTCCGACCTGAAGATCACGGGCTACACGCGCGACGGCAAAGAGATCCCGGTCTTCATCGACGGCAACTTTGCCTTCTGATCATTCCCTTCTCAGCGCTCCGAAAGGGGCGCTTTTTGTATGTTTTTTAAAGTCTCGCGCAACCGAACCGTGACAGCACGGCTCTTATTACGTGTAAGGACTTACAAAAAAGGACCGGTGCCATGAAACAGGAGTACTTTGACGGGGTATACGAAAAGACCTATCGACCGCTTTTGCGTTATGCAATCGTGCATTTGAGCGATCCCGTCGACGCCGAGGACGCGCTGCAGAACGTCTACGTCGAGTTCTATCGCAGGATCGAATCGCGCGGACATGCCGACGTGTTTGCGCCGCAGGCGTATCTGATGCGGATGCTGAAGCACGAGATCGTAAAGCGCTACGCCGAACGCACGCGGCGCAGCGCGTACGAGACGGAATCGTACGAGGAATCGGACGCCGTCGATCCGGTTTCGGTCGAGGAACTTGCGATGGACCGTGCGATGGCGGAGCAGGTACTGAAAGCGGCAAAATCGCTTTCGCCGGACAGTTATCGCGTATTCGTGCTTTACTACGGGTTCGGCATGACCGTCGCCGAGATCGCAAAGGAGACCATGCTCGGCACGGAAGCGGTCAAAAGCCGCCTGCACCGCGCAAGAGCCGCCGTGCGCAAACGGCTTGCGGTCGGTCAAAACCAGATTCGAAACGAGTGAGGTATGCGTTATGAAGGAAAAAGAGTTTTATCATGCGGCCTTGAACGGCAGCCTTTTGAACGGAAAACAACTCAAGCGGCGGATCGACGCGGCGGTCGGAAGAACCGCAGCGAAACGTCCGGCGGCCGCGCAATCGAACGAACGGCGTCCCACGATGCGTATGTGGATTGCGGTTCCCGCAGCGGCGGCGCTGCTGCTTGTAACACTCGGCGTCGGCGCGTTCGTGATCGCGCGAAACGTGCATCTCGGCGACGGCATGATCGCCGCGCAGCCGACGGAACAAACCAATGCGATACCCTCCGAGACGCCGACGGAGCAGCCGCTGATCCTTGCGGAGTCGCATTGCATCTATGGGATTCCGGCAGGAACGGACACGACGCCGCCGAAGACGCCGGAAAACGAGAAGCTTACGGATACGCTCAAAAACGCGCTGAACGATCCGTCGTGCGGCGAAACGGTCGATCTTTTGGTCTGGTTTAAAGATACGGGCACCGACGACACCGTCGCGGAGCAGCTGCGGTCCCGGTATCCGGAACTGTACGATGCCTGGCGGAATGCGAAACAGAGTGATCCGGACCTTCTTGATCAGGCGATCGGCGTCAAGCGTGACCTATACGCCGCATATTACATGCAGAAGAACGATGCGATTCTTTCGCGGCTGATCGGCAACGGCAGCGTCCTGTTCGTCTCGCAGTATGCGCCGATGGCGATCGTGAGCGTGCCGGTTTCGTCCGTTGCCGCGATCGCGGACGACGACGACGTATCGTGCGTCGACCGGTTCGAAAACCGCTCCTCCGAGCCTTCCGGAACGGATGCGGAATGGTACGGTCTCAAAACGAACGTGACCGATCTTTCGGCAACGGCGGCGTCGGTGCGCTGGACGACCGAGCTTCGGCTTCCGAAGGGCGGTGAGGACGGAAATCCGTTTGAAGAGCGTGCGCATCTCCTGCGCGGCACCGCGCGCTGTTTCTTCAACGTCGAGGGCGGCATGAATACGCCGGACGCGGGCGCGACGATCGACTTCGTTTCTCCGGGCGAGATCACCTATGCCGAGGAGGACAGCGAATGGGTGGCGCGCATCCCGTACATCTGCGCACTCCCGGAGGTCTATCCGGACTGGCCCGCCGCGCTGCCGACGGGCGGCGAGGTGACGATCCGATGCGGCGCTTCGCTTTTAAGAACGGAACCGTACGCGCCTGAGACCGGCGAAGCGTACGCGGATACGACGATCCTCATTGTGCAGCAGACGTTCACGTTCGATGCGGACAGACTTCTGCACGTTGCAGACCCGGTACACGTCGCGGTGCCGCTGTCCGGCGCGTACGTCCTCTCCGTGCATACGGGAACGGGATTTCGGAACGAGCGCGTGAACCTCGACGGCGTGACGCTGGATGCCGAGATTCACTATACCGAGCAGGGCGTCTTCGTAATCCTTTCGATCAAGGAACCCGGCGCGCTTTCGGAAGCGCAGCAGACCGCGCTGTATGCGGCGATCAACGGCGGACCAGACGGAGGAGCGCTCAAGGCGGGCGCCCGTGCGCTTCGCACGGACAAAGCGGTTCGCGTTTCCGGCATGATCCGCGTGTTCTGGGGCGCGACGAATCTCAGTCGCCTCGAGATCGACGTAAAGCCGGAGGAGTATGAAACGGCGGAAGGTGTGGAACTTACGATCTTTGCCGTATATGCGACCGGCGCGGTCGGACAGGAACCGCGCGACGACTGGTCGTGGGATGTTTCGGAAGGGAACCTTCCGGAACTGATGACGGCAGATCGGGAACTTGCGAAGATCGAGATCCCGCTGCCGAAGCGGTAACGGAACATCACAGTAAAAAGCAGGAGCGTCAAACAGCGCTTCTGCTTTTTTGCAACCAAACACAAAGAAGCGAGGTATTTCGGGAAAGAGCGCAGGGACTCTTTGCAAGGCGACGGAAACGTGCTATACTGGGGAGTATGAAAACGGGGAACGGTGAAAAAAGCGTCAAACGCAGAATACGGCTTCTTTGGATCGCATCCGGGATCGTGCTCGGACTGACGGTCCTGATCGCCGCGCTTTCCTGTACGCGGAGATCCGCCGCCGTGATCGATCTCAAAAACTACGTGAACGTCGGCACGGACGCGGGCGGCAACCCCGCGGTGCTGCTGGACGTGGACGCGATCCTGAACGACCTGCACCTTCCGAACCCGAACCGACCCGGCGTGAACGCCGAGGATTATCCGGAGGTGTATGCGCTCTGTACGGCGAAGATGCATCTCACGCCGCTGGACGACGAGCACATGCGCGTGACGATCGAGGCGGACACCGAAACGCTCGAAGCATACGGGATCCGCTTTGCCGAAACGACGTGGGAACAGCAGATCAAGGGCTTCGTCGAGGGCGCGACGCCCACGCCCGTTCCGCTGCCGCCGACCGCGACGCCCGCGCCGCCCGCCACGCCCGATCCGGATGCGGAAGACGGGTACCTTACCTCGCTGCTGGATGCGAACGGAAACGGCCTGAACCTGCGCGCCGTATGCGAAGCGGTGCACAGCGAGCGAGATTCTTTGTGCAACGAGTTGTTCGGAAACAATTATGACACAACTAAGACGCAAACGGCGTTTATAGTATTTACAGGCGGACGGCACAGAAATCTGTACCGTGCGAGCTACACCGCCGTCTTCCGTCCCGACGAAAACACGGAGCCGTTCACGCTCTGGTTCACGGTCGACATTTACGACCTGTACCGTTCGGAGGGAAGGATCCTGTTCGGCGCGATCGACGTTTCCATCTGCGAAAGCGAGGAGGAGAGCCGGCGCATGCCGTCCAACGGGACCGTGACGAAGCTTTCGGGCGGCGGCGTGCGCGTCGACGGCAGACCCGGGTTCGATCTCAACGGATTCGTGCGGTTCCCCGGTCAGCCGACGAGCTACCGCCTGGCGAACGGCGTGTACTGGTCGCCGACGTACGACGCGCTGACGGAGGACATGATCTGGAGCCTGACCGCCGTGGACGGGCACTCGCTCGCAAACCTGCTGCGCTATGCCCGAAAGGAGATCTACGCGCGCTATTACGTCGCGTTCGATCCGAAAACGGAGCGTGAATTCAATGAACATTACCGGTCGTACGACTGGTATGAGCCGAAGGATCCGGACCTGTCCGGACGGATGACGGAGACGGAGCGCAATAATATTCGCCTGCTCCGCGAAATTCAATCGCTGATCGAGAAATAAGGAGACGCATATGAAAACCATTCGAACCATTCTTGCGACCTTCGGGGTCACGACGCTGATCTACGGGATCTTCGCGCTGGTCGCGATGCGCCTGAATCTGACGTTCACCGGACGGTCGATCTATCAGCTGTTCCGTGAGACCGGATTCGCCGCGCTTGTGATCGGGATCGGCTGCGTGCTTTCGTTCGTGATCATGACGGTGGCGATCGTATCGTTCCGCGACGACGGCGCGCGCAGAAAGCACGATCTCTTTGAAGACGAGGACGATGAGGAATTCCTCGAAGAGGAGACCGTTCCCGAGGAACGCGCCGAGGAAGCGGACGAAACGTGGTCGCCGGAGATCAAGCGCAAGCAGCGCAGAGCGCTGTTCGCGACCGACGAGCAGGAGGAGCCCGAACCGGACGAGGATCCGGAGGAAGCGTTCATGCGGCCCGAACCGCTGTTCCGTCCGGAGGAGCCGGAAGAGCCGGAAGAACCGGAAGAAGCGGAAGAGCCGGAAGAGCCGGAGGAGCGGAGACCGGAGCCCGGCATGAAGCGCTGCATCTACTGCGGCGGTCTGATCGACGACGACTCCGCGTTCTGCATCCATTGCGGAAAGCGCGTGTAAAGGAGGAACGGCTTATGTCGAACAAAACGATCCGAAGAATGGTCGGCGGCATCGGCGCAGGGCTGATCCTTCTGATCTGCGCCGTGATCATCGGCATTTACGTGATGAGCGGACGGCAGCTGCAGCGCATCGACGTGCCGCAGTACGTGGACGTCACGCAGAACGAACAGGGCGAATACGAGTTCAAACTGAACGTCGACCGCATGATCTACGAGGAGCATCTCGTCAATCCGCCCGCGGACGCGCTCGACCGGTATCCGGAGATCGGCGCGCTGCAGTCGCTCGGGCTGAGAGTGGCGGAGCAGGGGGGCGAATACGTCTTCACGACGGTCACGTACGGCGAAGATCCCACCGCGGCCCTCAAAAAGGGCGGGATCAAACTGATCAATACGGAATGGTCGTGGACGAAGGAACAGGTCGCCGCGCGCGTCGGGAAAAACGCGCCGGAGAAGGAAACGGGCATTCTGGAATTCAAGGATTACGTCCGTATCCGGAAACGCGCGGACGGCAGCTTCACCGCGGAGCTCGATACCGTGAAAATGCTGATGGACGCAGGGATCGATCCCGCATCCGATTCGCTCGGCGCGCTGGCGATCCGAAGCCTCGGCGCGTCCTGCAGAAAAACGGACGACGGCTACCGGATCGAAGCGACGAGCAACCGGCAGACGGTCATGGACGATCTGAAAAACGCGGGTTTGCGCGTTGTGAACACGGTCGTTACGTGGTCGGAGCAGGAAATGGAAGCGCATATCGGCGAGCTGACGCCGTACACGCCGGAAACGCAGGCGCCGGAAACGCAGGCGCCGGAAACGCAGGCGCCGGAAACGCAGGCGCCCGATACGACCGCGCCCGAAACGGATGCGCCGACGACGCCGTCCGGCACGTTCAACGACGTGCCGGGTGCAACGCCCTCGACTACACCGACAACGCCGCAGCGCAACGCGAACGCAATCGATTCGCTGTACGGTTTCGATCAGACCGAAGTCCGCAAGGCGATCCGCGCGGCGAAGGAAACGCATTACGGCAGCCGGATGGAATCAAGCGAGGTGCGCTATAACTATTTCGGCGTCGGCAACTCGTCCGCGGATCACGGCAACGTCTTCCGCATCGTTTACGCGATCACGACGTCGACCGGAACGGAGTATTTCATTGCGGACGTGTACGATCTGGAGCTCGAAACGGGTTATAAGGAGAGCGACGTGAATTTCCACACGGTGACCGACCGCAGAGAGGCGGGCAGCACCGAGGATCTCCGGGATTACAAGATCTATACGCTCTCCGGCGGCAGCATGGTCTTTGCGGAAAACAAGGATAAGAGCCCGTTCGACAAGGACGGTCTCGTCATGGCAAAGAGCCTGACCGAAACGCTGACGTACGACGAGCTGTGGGACATCCCGCAGACCGACGACATGACGCTTCTGCAGCTTCTGGGCTATGCGCGCAACGAGATGTTCGCGCGCGGCGGACACAAGTTCGGCGATTCGAGCAATTACTATAAGTATTTCAGCAAGTTTGACTGGTACAAGCCGACGGGTTCGGTCAGCGCGGACGCGCTCGCCGCAAAGTATCCCGCGACGCAGAAGAACATCCTGACGATCAAGTTCCTCGAAAAACTGATCAAGGAAGGCTGAGAAAAAGGAAAATCCCCTGCAAAAGCAGGGGATTTTTTCGTTCAGAGTTCCAGCGCGCGCTTCAGGGATTCCGGGATCCCGCGCGGACCGCGGACGGCATAGATGCCGAACGCTTCGCCGAGCAGCGCGAACGGGAACCGGTCGGGCGGATACCGCCTGAGAAGCCGGATCCGCATGACTCTTCTGATGGAAAGCGAACCGTCCCGAAAGGAATACGGGAGATCGGTTTCCGTCACTTTGCAGCGGTAGCGGATCGCGGAAACGGGCGCCGCGACGTACAGATAGACCGTGTCGCCTTTTCGGATGCCCGCACCCTGTTTCCAAAGGATCTCGTCGGCGGCGTCAAACGCGCGGTCCACGTCGTAATACTTCGGGTTCGCGGGCACGAGCCAGTCCTTCGGCGGGCGGATCTCCTTCTTTTTCGCGGCGGACGCGGTCGCACGGTAGCTCTCGTCCAGCGCGCGGCAAATGTCCTCGAACGGCACGGTGCCGTCCAGAAGGATCGAGATCCAGTTTCCTTTGTGCAGATGATATCCGGGATAATAGCCGGGCTGCTGCAGCAGAAGATCCATCAGGATCGGATCGGGAAGCTTTACGTTCAGCACGTCGACGATGCCGCCTCGATCTTCGCCGAGCCGTTCGTACGGAATATTCATGATCAGCCCGAACCACTTTGGATGATCGGCATGGCGGAGGACCGCATAGTCCGGAAACCGCATCCAGGGGTATTCGGGAGCGGTGCCGTTCCGCTTTTTGGCAAACGCAAGCAGTTTTTCCCGCAGGGACATCTCAGGCTCCTTCCCGAAGACGGCGGATCGCCTCGATGCGCTGCGCGAGCGTCGGATGCGAATAGGTGAGCGCAACGAGCAGCGGAGAGGGGGACAGGTCCGAATAGTTCTGCTTCGCCAGTTTTTTGAGCCCGGAGATCAGCGCGTCACCGTACCCTTCCCTGACGGCATGCGCGTCGGCGCGGTATTCGGCGCGGCGCGAGAGCAGGTTGGTGAAAAGACCGAACAGCGGTGAGAAAAGCGCAAACTCCGCGCTCATGATCAGAATCAGTGCAAAGCCGTAGTTGACGTCGTCAAACCCGAACGCCGTAAACAGCGCGGGCGTACGCAGCGTCAGCCAGGCAAGCGTACCGAGGATCAGCATTTCCGCGAACGTCATCAGCTGGTTTTTCAGCGTATCTTTGTGCAGTCCGTGCCCGAGCTCGTGCGCGAAAACTGCGACGATCTCGTCGGTCGTCATGGTTTCGATGAGCGTGTCGTACAGAACGATCGTCTTCGTTTTGCCGAAGCCCGCAAAATACGCGTTCCCTTTCGTGGAACGGCGCGAGGCGTCCATTACATTGATTGCGCGCACACGGTAGCCGTTCTTTTCGAGCAGCGCGGTGATCCGCTCCTTGAGCTCGCCGTCCTCGAGCGGACGGAACTTGTTGAACAGCTTCGTGAAAAAGGGAAAAATGAAAGCAAAGAACAGGAGAAACAGCGTGGCAAATGCGGCAAACAGCACGATCAGCCAGTCGCCGAAGCTTTGGTGCAGCCCTAAAAGCAGAGAACCGAGACCGGTCATCAATCCGAGACCCAGCAAAAACTGCTTGATATGATCGGTGAAAAACGTCCTGCCCGTCGTGCGGTTGAAGCCGTAACGCCCCTCGACCTTCATCGTGTCATACCAGTCAAACGGGATCGTGACGAGCGATGCAAGCGCCGTCAGCAGCACCGCCGCGAACATCCGGTTCCACGGATTTGCGGGAAACAGCGCGGCAAACGCGGCGTGCAGGTTGAAGACCAAAAGCAAAAGATCGACGGTGTATTCAACGGTACTGCGAAACAGACCGATACGGTTTTTGTCCGCCTTATAAAGAAGCTGCTTCCGGTACGTGTCCGCGTCGTAAACGTCTTTAACGCACGGCGGGACGGGATTGTTCTTTGAGCGCATCGAAAGCCAATGCAGAAACAGCTCGTACAGCCAGGCGACGGTCACGGCCGCGATCACGGCGATTTTCCAGACCATAACGGTTCCTCCCACAGTCCATCGGATGGAAGAAGCATATCATACTTCGCGGCGCAAGGCAAGCGAATGCGCGATCCGAGGTAAAATCCGCGAAAAACCGCGTTTTCGGGGCTTTACAAACCGGATCGTTTCAGATATAATAGTTCGGAAATCGTTGATCGGGACGAGTAGCGCTTCGGAAAACCCTCAGCGAGCCGCGTTCGGTGCAAGGCGGCGGCGGAACGAGCGTGAAGATCGCCCGGGAGTGGAACGGCGAAAGGCTTCGGCAGAGTAGCTCTTCCCGTATCCCCGCGTTAAGGGGCAATGAGCGGGCAGGGGAATCCCTGTCAACCGAGGTGGTACCGCGGAGATGAACTTCGTCCTCAACAGGACGGAGTATTTTATTTTTGGAGGAAAGCATGTACAAGAAGGTAAGTACGGACATGGACTTCGTTTCCCGCGAGAAGGAAACGCTGGCATTCTGGAAGGAGAACCGTGTTTTTGAGCAGAGCGTGGAATGGCGCAAGGGCGCGCCTGCCTTTACGTTCTTTGACGGACCGCCTACGGCGAACGGCAAGCCGCACATCGGTCACGTTCTGACCAGAAGCATCAAGGACCTGATCCCGCGCTACAAGACCATGAAGGGCTGCGACGTCCTCCGCAAGGCGGGCTGGGATACGCACGGCCTTCCGGTCGAGCTCGAGGTCGAAAAACAGCTGGGTCTCGACGGCAAGGAACAGATCGAAGCGTACGGCGTCGAGCCGTTCATTCAGGCGTGCAAGCAGTCCGTGTGGAAATACGAGTCCCAGTGGCGCGAGATGAGCGATCGCGTCGGTTTCTGGTGCGACATGGACAATCCGTACGTCACCTATAAGGACGACTATATCGAGTCCGAGTGGTGGGCGCTGAAGACGATCCACGAAAAGGGTCTGCTCTATAAGGGACATAAGATCGTGCCGTACTGCCCGCGCTGCGGCACGGCGCTTTCGAGCCACGAGGTCGCGCAGGGCTATCACGACGTGAAAGAGGTCTCCGCGATCGCGCGCTTCTATCTGAAGGACGGAAGCGGCACGGCGATCCTCGCGTGGACGACCACGCCGTGGACGCTGCCTTCGAACGTCGCGCTGTGCGTCAACGCGCACGAAACGTACTGCAGGGTCGTTTCGGAAGGCAAGACCTACATCATGGCGGAGGCGCTGGTTCCCTCGGTTCTGGGCGAGGGCGCCGAGATCGTCGAAACGTTCTCCGGCGAAAGCCTCGTCGGCACCGAATACGAACCGCTGTTCGAGCTTCCGGTGAACTTCCGCGGCAAGAAGGGCTATCGCGTCGTGGCGGACGATTACGTCACGCTGACCGACGGCACCGGCGTCGTACACATCGCGCCGGCGTTCGGCGAAGACGACAACCGCGTCGGCAAGGTGTGGGATCTGCCGTTTTTGCAGCTGGTCAACACGTCCGGTCATATGTGCGGCGGCACGCCGTGGGACGGTCTGTTCGTCAAGGACGCGGACAAGCCGATCCTGAAGGCGCTCGAGGAGAGCGGCAAGCTCTTTGCGGCGCTTCCGTTCGAGCACAGCTATCCGTTCTGCTGGCGCTGCGACACGCCGCTGATCTATTACGCCCGCGAAAGCTGGTTCATCAGGATGACCGCGGTCAAGGACAAACTGATCGCGTTCAACAAGTCGGTCAACTGGATCCCCGAGACGATCGGCGAGGGCCGCATGGGCAACTTCCTCGAGAACGTCATCGACTGGGGCATCTCCCGCGAGCGTTACTGGGGCACGCCGCTGCCCGTCTGGATGTGCGAATGCGGTCACGTGCACGTCATCGGCAGCCGTGAAGAGCTCAAAAAGATGAGCCGCAACTGCCCGGAGGACATCGAGCTGCACAAGCCCTACATCGACCAGGTCGAGGTCGTGTGTCCGGAATGCGGAAAGATCATGAAGCGCGAGCCGGTCGTCATCGACTGCTGGTTCGACAGCGGCTCCATGCCGTTCGCGCAGTGGCATTATCCCTTTGAAAACAAAGAGGAGTTCGAGCGCCGCTATCCCGCCGCGTTCATCTCGGAAGCGGTCGATCAGACGCGCGGCTGGTTCTATACGCTGATGGCGGTCGCGGCCTGCCTGTTCGACAAGGCGCCGTTTGAGAACTGCCTCGTTCTCGGTCTCGTGTGCGACAAGGACGGCAAGAAGATGTCCAAGCACATCGGCAACGTCATCGCACCCGCGGATGTGCTCGACAAGCAGGGCGCCGACGCGGTCCGCTGGTACTTCTACACGGCGTCCGCGCCGTGGCTGCCCTCGCGCTTCTCGGGCGAGGCGGTCAGCGAATACCAGCGCAAGTTCATGAGCACGCTGTGGAACACTTACGCGTTCTACGTGCTTTACGCCGACATCGACGGCTTCGATCCGACGAAGCATTCCTTAAAGCGCGGGAACCTCACGCTGATGGACCGCTGGATCCTGTCCAGACTGCAGACGCTCGTGAAGCGCGTCGACGGCAATCTCGAGGCGTTCCGCATCACCGAAGCCGGCAGAGAACTGATCGACTTTGCGGACGAGCTTTCGAACTGGTACGTGCGCCGCTGCCGCGACCGGTACTGGGGCGCGGAAATGACCGACGACAAGGAAGCCGCGTACATGACGCTCTTTACCGTTCTCAAAACGGTCTCGCTGCTGGCCGCGCCGTTCTGTCCGTTCATGACGGAAGCGATCTATCAGAACATCGTGAGAAGCGTGGATCCGACCGCGCCGATCTCCGTGCATCTCAACGACTACCCCGAGGCGGACGAATCGTTCGTCGATGCCGGTCTCGAGGAGGAGATGGCAAAGATCCTGAACATCGTTACCGTCGGCAGAAGCGCGAGAAGCAGCGCGGCGCAGAAGACGCGTCAGCCGCTTGCGAAGATGTACGTGCAGGGCGAAGCGCTTTCGGCGCGCGCCGCCGAGATCGTCACCGAGGAACTGAACGTCAAGGCGATCGAATTCATCGAGAACGCGGATGAACTGATGAGCTACAAGGTCAAGCCTCAGCTCCGCACGCTCGGACCGCGCTACGGAAAACTGCTCGGAAAGATCTCCGCGCATCTTGCGGAAAACGGCGACGCGATCGTGCGTACGCACCACGAGGGACGCGATTACACGTTCACCGTCGACGGAACGGACGTTACGCTTTCGCCGGACGACGTGCTGGTTTCCACGCAGCAGAAGGAGGGGCTCGTTTCCGAAACCGGAAACGGCGTGACCGTCGTGCTTGATACGAACCTCACGCCGGAACTGGTCGAGGAGGGTCTCGTGCGCGAACTCGTTTCGAAACTGCAGACGATGCGCAAGGAAGCGGGCTTTGAGGTTGCGGACCACATCCGCATCGGCTACGTCAACGGCGGAGCCGCGAAGAATGCGCTTCTGAAGTACGCGGACAGCGTCAAAAAGGACACGCTCGCGGAACGCATCGAAGAGGGCGCGTTCGGCTACACGAAGGACTGGGATCTGAACGGAAACGCGATCACGCTTTCCGTCGAACGGATCTGACCCGATCAATCAAAAAAAGACTGCCGCAGGGCAGTCTTTTTTTTACGTTCCGTTACGGGTTTTCCGTAAGTTCGCCGCGGATCTTCACGCGTCCGCCGTCCGGACAGGATGCTTCGAAACAGAAGGCGCGTTCGTCGCCGTGATCGAGCGCAGCGCCGTTCAGAAGCGCGAACACCTGCGGGTAGATCACGCTCCAGAGCTCGTGGCAGAGCGGGGGACAGGTGTTTTCGACGAGGAACGTGTCGCCCGCGGCGCAGAGCCCGTCGCGGCAGCGGCTTTCCAGTACGGTGAGTTTGACTTTGTTCATAGCGGCCTCCGTTTCCGGTACCATCATAGCAGAGCGGCGGCCGGCTGTCAATTTCCGCCCGTTTTTCCGGTTGACAAACGCAAAGAGTGTGGTATAATATGTCCATCTTTGAGGCGAATTCGGAAGCAGTAACGTTTATCGGCTTCGGAAAGCGAGCGGCGGAGGGTGAAAGCGCCGCACGAAGTACAGCGTGAAGACCGCCGGAGGATCAAAGCGGGCTCGCCCGATACAGCGAACAGAGCACCAAATAGGGTGGAACCACGCATAACCGGCGTCCCTTGTTTCAAGGGACGTCTTTTTATTTGATACAAAGGAGGCAACTATTATGATCATTACGTTTCCCGACGGCTCGAAGCGCGAATTCGAGAACGGCATGACCGCGCTGGACATCGCGGGCGCGATCTCCAACGGGTTGAAGAAAGCAACGCTCTGCTGCGAGATCGACGGCGAGCGCGCGGACGCGTTCCGTCCGATCGAAACCGACTGCACGCTGAAGCTTTTGACCTGGGAGGACGAAAACGGACGCTGGGCGTACCGCCACACCGGCTCGCACATCCTCGCGCAGGCGGTCAAGCGCCTGTGGCCCGAGGTGAAGCTTGCCATCGGTCCCGCGATCGCGGACGGCTTCTATTACGATTTCGATGCGCCGGAGCCGTTTTCTCCCGAAGATCTCAAAAAGATTGAAAAGGAAATGGACCGCATCGTCAACGAGAACCACAAACTCGAGCGGTTTGAACTGCCGCGCGAGGAAGCGATCGCGTTCATGCAGGAAAAGGACGAACCGTACAAGGTCGAGCTCATCGAGGATCTCCCGGAGGGCGAGACGATCAGCTTCTATCGCCAGGGCGAGTTTGTGGACCTGTGCGCGGGTCCGCACGTCGCGAGCACCGGCAAGGTAAAGAACATCAAGCTCATGAGCGTTGCGGGCGCTTACTGGCGCGGCTCCGAAAAGAACAAGATGCTGCAGCGCATCTACGCGACCGCGTTCGAAAAGAAGGCGGATCTCGACGCGTACATCACCCGCATCGAGGAAGCCAAGAAGCGCGACCACAGAAAGCTCGGCAAGGACCTCGGCCTGTTCATGCTGCTCGACGAGGGTCCGGGCTTCCCGTTCTTCCTGCCGAAGGGCATGCAGCTTCGCAACACCCTGATCGACTACTGGCGCGAGGTGCACAAGCGCTACGGATACGTCGAGGTTTCCACCCCGATCATCCTGCGCCGCACGCTCTGGGAGCGCTCCGGTCACTGGGAGCACTATAAAGAGAACATGTACACCACCGTCATCGACGACGAGGATTTCGCGATCAAGCCGATGAACTGCCCGGGCGGCATGCTGGTCTACGCGAGCGAACCGCATTCGTACCGCGACCTGCCGCTGCGCTGCGGCGAACTGGGTCTCGTGCACCGTCACGAGCTTTCGGGCGCGCTGCGCGGACTGTTCCGCGTGCGCTGCTTCACCCAGGACGACGCGCACATCTTCATGACCCCCGAGCAGATGAAGGACGAGATCAAGAACGTCGTCCGCCTGTTCGACGAGGTGTATTCGACCTTCGGTCTGAACTATACGGTCGAGCTGTCCACCATGCCGGAGAGCCACATCGGCACCGTCGAGGAGTGGGAGCGCAACCAGGACATTCTGAAGGAAGCGATCACCGAGATGGGCAAGGAATTCGTCATCAACGAAGGCGACGGCGCGTTCTACGGGCCGAAGCTCGACTTCCACATCGAGGACTGCCTCGGACGCACCTGGCAGTGCGGCACCATCCAGCTCGACAGCCAGCTGCCGGAGCGGTTTGAGCTCGAATACGTCGGCGCGGACGGCGAACGCCATCGCCCGATCATGATCCACCGCGTCGTCTTCGGTTCGATCGAACGCTTCATCGGCGTCATCACCGAGCATTTCGCGGGCGCGTTCCCGACCTGGCTCGCGCCGGTGCAGGTCAAGATCCTCACGATCACCGACCGCGCGAACGACGCGGCGAAAGCGGTTGCGGAGAAGCTCGACAAGCTCGGCGTGCGCGCGGAGACCGACCTCCGGAACGAGAAGATCGGCTTCAAGATCCGCGAGGCGCAGATGATGAAAATCCCGTACATGCTCGTCATCGGCGACAAGGAAGCGGAGAGCGGCGCCGTCGCGGTGCGCTCGCGCAAGGACGGCGACCTCGGCACCATGCCCGTCGACGCGTTCGCGGACAAGATCGTCGAAGAGATCCGCGCCAAGGCAAAATAAGAACAGACGCGAAGGACTCTCCCGAAAAGGGAGGGTCCTTTTCGGTCCGGAACGGTTTTCCCTTGACGAGTTGACCGAAAATGCGTAAAATGAAAACATGGAATCTTGTAAGCAGTACGAATCGGCGGCACGGCTGTGGCTGCCCGCGCTCGGCGCGGCGGTCGGCTCGGTGCTGCTCGTATTCGTGCCGAGCAACGTATGGCTGACGGCGGGAGAGACGGCGGCTCCGGGCGCGCAGCTCGGCGCGTATTTTCTGAAGCAGATCCTGACGGTCCTGCTTCTTCTGATCGTTCCGGCACTCTGGGCGCGGACGGCGCACGTCGGATCGCCGTGGCTGCTGCCGTGCCTTGCGGGCGTTACGGTCGGCTTCGGGATGATTCTGTTCGCCGACCTCGGAGACGCGCTGTACGCGGCGATGCCGGTCGTGATCCCCGGCGCGGGGCTGTACGTGCTGCAGCGGCTGAAGCTTTCGAACTTCCGCGCGGTGCTGTACGAATCGGTCCTGGTGCTGATCGGGCTGTTCGGGCTCGTATGTCTGAAGGACCTGATCGTGCACGGCGACGCGTACCTGCCGTTCCGGCGGGTCGCCGAGCTGTACGGCCGGGTAACGGAAGAGATGCTGCGCGCGGCGTCGCCCCTGGAGAGCGGCATGACGGCGCTGCTGAACGATCTTGAAACCATGATCGACTGGTACCGGGTGAACGCGGAGCAGATCTGCGTGCCGGTGCTGATGGTCCCCGCCATGGGAGCGGGTCTTGCGGGAACGCTGCTTTCGCACCGGATGAACCGGCGCGGCGGCGCTGCGCTTCCGGCGCTTCCGCGGTTTGAAGACTGGCGCTGCGAACGCTGGTATGTGATCGGCGTCGCGGGCTTTTCGATCGTCTCGATGCTGCTGCGGCTTGCCGACGTGCAGAGCGGATATGCGCTCTCCGGCGTCGCCGAGATCGCCTGGCGGATGCCCTGCTCGCTGGCGGGACTTGCGGCGGTGCGCAGGCTTTCCCGCAGGGCGAATAAAAAGTGGCCGTTCGCGGTCACGTGCGCTGCGCTTGTTCTGCTGCCTGCCGTCATGCTGATCATTCTGACGCTGCTCGGCATGCTTTCATCACTGAGAAAACGGACGAACGTCGGAGAGGACGGGATACGGAAATGAAACAGTATAACGGATTGCTGATCGGTTTCGGCTCGGCGGTCGCGCTCGGCGCGGGCGCTGTGGCGGTCTTCACGGACCAGTACCGCATCGCGCTCGGGATCCTGATCGCGGGACTCGTGCTGCTCGGGATCATGTGCCTGGTTCTGCACGGCATTGCGAAGAAACAGCAGGCGACCATGGACCGCGTATTCCGTGAGAACGATACGGCGGTCGGCGTCATGGCGTACAATATTTCCATTCCGAGCGCGATCTGCGACCTTTCCGGGCGCATCACCTGGCGCAACAGCGCGTTCTCCGCGCTCTACGACGGGCAGAATCTGAAAGAGATCCTTCCCGATTTCGACGGCGCGCAGCCCGCGCGGACGCTGCAGGTCGAATACAACGGAAGCCACTATCAGGTCATGCACATGCTTCTGCAGCGCGAAAACGCGAAGCGGCTCGTGCTCTCGTACTGGCTGGACCGCACCGAGGCGGCGCACTATCAGCGGCTGTACACCGAACAGCGTCCGTACGTCGCGCTGATCCTCGTCGACAACTATGAAGAATTACTGGGCGACACGCAGATCCACAGCACGGCGGTGCTCGCGGAGGTCGAACGGCTGATCGCGGACCTCAGCAAGCGCCTCGGCGGACTGTACCGCCGCTACGACAACGGCAGATTCCTGCTGATCCTCGAGGCGAAGCAGATGCAGCAGCTCGAGCAGGAAAAGTTCACGCTCCTGGATCAGGCGCACCGCATCGAAACGGGCTCCTCGGCGGCGGTCTCGCTGTCGTTCGGATTCGGCATCGCGCCGCGTCTCGCGCAGTCCGAACAGGACGCGCGCAGGGCGCTCGAGCTGGCGCTCGGCCGCGGCGGCGATCAGGTCGTCGTCAAGGACGGCACGGATTACCGCTTCTACGGCGGCAAGCGGCAGCACGACCCGCACCAGTCGCGCGTGAAGGCGAGGCTGTTTTCGAAGGCGCTGTACCAGCTGTTTGAAAACAGCGGCGACGTGTTCGTCATGGGACACCGCAATTCTGACATGGACTGCATCGGCGCGGCGCTCGGCATCGTCACCTGCGCGAACCACGTCGGCGCGCACGCCTACATCGTGCTGGACGCGCTGAACACCACGATCGAGGACGCGATCCGCACGCTGCAGCGTTCCGGCGCGGGCTCGCTGATCATCCGGCCGGAGCAGGCCGCCGAAATGATGAAGGAGGATTCCGTTCTGGTCGTCGTCGACACGCAGCGCGCGTCGAACACGGTCGCGCCGGAACTGCTGACGAAGACGGAGCACGTCGTTCTGATCGACCATCACCGCCGCAACGCCGATTACATCGACAACGCGACGCTGCACTATCTCGAAACGCGCGCGTCGAGCGCGAGCGAAATGGTGACGGAGGTCATCCAGTACTTTGCGGACAACGTCAAGCCCGCTTCGTTCACGTGCAGCGCGCTGCTCGCCGGCATTACGGTCGATACGAAGCAGTTTGCGTTCAACGTCGGTTCCCGCACGTTCGACGCGGCCGGCTATCTCCGGCGCAACGGCGCGGACTTGAGCTCGGTCAAGCAGATGTTCCAGAACGATTACGACAGCTACGTGCGCTGCGCGAACGTCGTGGAGAACGCGCATATCCGGAAGAGCGGCATCGCGATCTCGATCGTTGAAAAGAACGCTCCGGACGCGCAGCTTCTGGCGGCGCAGGCGGCGGACGAGCTTCTGGGCATCCGCGGCATTTACGCCGCGTTCGTGCTCGCGGAGACGGACGAGATGGTCGCGATCTCCGGCCGAAGCTACGGCCAGATCAACGTGCAGGTGATCCTGGAACGGCTCGGCGGCGGCGGACATCTGACGATGGCGGGCGCGCAGCTGCGCGGCGTCGATACGCAGCAGGCGATCGCGAAGCTGGAAGAGGCGCTCGACTGGTATGAACAGGAAAATCCCGAGAAATAGGAAAGGACGGTTCGGAATATGAAGGTATTGCTTTTGCAGGACGTGAAGGGCAGCGGCAAAAAGGGCGAGGTCGTCAACGTCAGCGACGGATACGCGCGCAATTTCCTGCTTCCGCGCAAGATGGCGGAGCCGGCGGACGCGCAGGCGGTCAACGCCGCGAACATCAAAAAGAGCGCGGCGCAGCACAGAAAGTTCACTGCGGGCATCAAGGCGCGTGAAACGGCGCAGGCGCTGGAGGGGCATTCCATCCACGTAAAGGCGCGCGTCGGCGAGAACGGCAAGCTGTTCGGCACCGTCGCCGGCAAGGAGATCGCCGCGGCACTGAAGGAGCAGAAGGGCATGGACGTGGACCGCAAGAAGATCTCGGTCGATCCGATCCGCGCGCTGGGCGAGTATCCCGCGAAGCTTTCGCTGTTCGAAGGCGTTTCCGTCACTGTCAAGGTCATCGTCGAGGAATAAATGGAACAGGTTTCGATTCAAAAACTGCCGAATAACGTCGAGGCGGAGCGCTCGGTGCTCGGCGCGATGCTGCTGGACGAAAGCGCCCTGGACTCCATGCTGGAACAGCTGAAGCCGGACGATTTCTACCAGGATGCGCACGCGCACATCTTCGAGGCGATGCGCTCGATCCGTCAGGCGGGCAACGCGGTCGACGTCATCACGCTTTCGAACGCGCTGGAACGCGCCGGAAAGCTCGAAAGCGCGGGCGGGCTTGTGTATCTCACCGATCTGATGAGCTTCGTGCCGACGGCGGCGAACGTGCAGCATTACGGCAGGATCGTTGAGGAGCACAGCATCCAGCGCGCGCTCATCCGCGTCGGCAACGATATGATCCGCGACGGCATGAACGACCGCAACGACGTCGAGCAGTCCCTGAACGACGCCGAGCGCAAGATCTACGACATCTCCATGCGCAAGACGGAGGATACGATCTCTCCCGCGTCGGACATCGTGCCGAACACGATCAATCAGATCGGCGAGATCGTCAGCCGCAAGGGCAAGCTCACGGGCATCGCCACGGGCTTCTCGAAGCTCGACCGGCTCACGAACGGCCTGCAGAAGAGCGACCTCATCATTCTCGCCGCGCGTCCCGCAATGGGCAAATCCGCGTTTGCGATGAACATCGCGCAGTACGCCGCACTGCACGACAACCGTTCCGTCGCCGTGTTCTCGCTCGAAATGAGCAAGGAACAGCTGATGATGCGCATCATGTGCACCGAGGCGTCCGTCGACTCGCAGAAGATCAAGGACGGCTCGCTTTCCGACGCCGAAATGCAGCGGCTCATCGAGGTCGCCGATCCTTTGCAGGCGGCCAAGCTGTTCATCGACGATTCCGCGGGCGTCACGGTCGCGAGCATCCGTTCGAAGTGCCGCCGGCTCAAGGCGCAGCAGGGGCTCGACCTCGTCATCATCGACTATATGCAGCTGATGCAGGGCACGGGCAGCGGCTCGCGCAAGAACGACAACCGTCAGCAGGAGATCTCCGACATGACGCGCGCCATGAAGCTTCTTGCGCGCGAGCTGAACCTGCCGATCATCCTGCTTTCGCAGCTGAACCGCGGTCCCGAAATGCGTCAGGATCACCGCCCGATGATCAGCGACCTTCGCGAATCCGGCTCCATCGAGCAGGACGCGGATATGGTCATCCTCCTGTACCGCGCTGCCGTCTACGACGAAACCGCGGGCAACGAGAGCGAGGCGATCGTCGCCAAGAACCGTCACGGCCCGATCGAGACCTGCAAGCTCGTCTTCCAGGGCGAGTACACCCGCTTCCGCACGCTGGCAGAGGAATAAGAAAGCACGAAAAAAAGGACCGCTTTTGCGGTCCTTTTGGTTTTTCGGTTTACGCCTCCGATTCCGCGGGTTCGGGGGGAAGGGGCGCGGGATCGGGCTCCTTCTGCGGCTTTTTGTCGCGGCGGAGGAGGTCGTACAGAACCGGGATGATGAACGCGGTGGTCAGCGTCGCGTAGGTGAGACCGCCGATGCAGACGATCGCGACGGGCTGGACGATCTCGGCGCCGGTGCCGAAGCCGATCGCAAGCGGCAGCAGTCCGAGGATCGTGGTGAGCGCGGTCATCAGAACGGGGCGCAGACGGATCACGGCCGCTTTCACGATCGCGTCGCGCTTCGGAACGCCTTCGCTGCGGAAGCGGTTCGCGCAGTCCACGAGCACGATGCCGTTGTTGACGGCGATGCCGACCAGCATGATGAAGCCGATCATCGGCACGATGCCGATCTCCGTTCCGGTGATCCACAGCGCGATGAAGCCGCCCGCGAACGCCAGCGGCACGGTGCCGATGACGATGAACGGGGAAAGCAGCGACTGGAACTGCGCGACCATGATGAGATAGATGATCAGAACGCCGAGGGCGAGCATCCAGACGAGGTCCTTGAGCGCGCCGGTGATCGCTTCGTTCTGTCCGTCGTAAACGATCATGCAGCCCGCGGGAAGCGGAACGGATTCGACCGCCTTTTTCACCTCGCCGCTCATCAGCGTCACGTTGCGACCCTCTTCGAGCCTTGCGGTGATCGTGAGGCAGCGCCGCTGATCGGTGCGCGAGATCGACGCGAGCGTCCGCGTTTCGGTCACGGCCGCGATATCCCTGAGCGCAACGGTCTCCTCGGAGCCGTCCTGCCGCTTTACGGAGAAGGTCAGGTCGAGCAGCTCCGATTTCGAATGCGGCACGCCGTCGTCGGTGATGACCGTCACGTCGAGCGAGGTCGCGTTCGAGGCGACGGAGGTGGCGGAGGCGGTGTTTTTGAGCACCTCCGCAAGCTTCAGGTACGTTTCCGCCACGGTCAGGCCGTGCGCGGCGGCCTTCGCCTTGTCGACGCTCACGTGCAGGGTCGGCATCGTTTCGTCCGCGCCGCTCGACGCTTCGGCGACGCCGTCGACCGCGCGCAGCGCTTCGGCGATCCGTTCCGCGGTTTCCTGCAAAACGGTGAGATCGTTCGAATAGAGGGTGACGGACACGTCGTCCTCCGAAAGCGAGCCGGAGAAGTTCATCGTCGTCATGCCCGCGATCGTGTACGGATGCGCTTCCTTCAGCGGGGACAGCGCTTCGTCGAGCTGCTTGTGGATCGTGATACTCGAAAGGCCGCTCTTCTCGTCGATGATGCCGTAGATGCTCAGTTCGGTCACCTCCGAGCTGCCGGCGCCGCCGGTCATGCCGAGGATCGAGGCAACGCCGTTGCCGAGCATGCCGCCCGCGTCGGACAGCCCCGGAACGGTGTACATGATCTCCATGAACGCGTCGGCGATTTCGACCGCCTCGTCAAAGGTCGTGCCCTTCTCGAGCGGCACGTTGACCGAGATCTGCTTGCCGCCGCTTTCGGGGAACATCGTAAACCCGCGGCGAATGACCATAAAGGCGGACCCGGCGAGTACGACGAGCGCAAGCAGCAGCGCGATCGCGCGGTGCCGGAGCGTAAAGCGCAGCGTCTTTTCAAACGCCGCCATGAGCTTCTGCCGACGGCGGCCCAGCGGTTTGACCGGACGGCGCATCAGTCCCGTGACCGTCGCGGGGATGACCGTCATTGCGACGAGCAGGCTCGCGAGCAGCGAATACGTGACGGTCAGCACCATATCCATAAAGATCTGCCGCGTGATGCCCTGCACGAACAGGATCGGCAGGAACACGCAGATCGTCGTCAGCGTCGAAGCGGTGATCGCGCCCGCGACCTCCCGGACGCCCTGCACGGCGGCGACCTTGACGGAAACGCCCTCGCTGCGCAGGCGGTAGATGTTTTCGATGACGACGATCGAGTTGTCGACCAGCATGCCGATGCCGATCGCAAGCCCCGACATCGAGATGACGTTCATCGTTACGCCGGAGAAGTACATCAGAACGAGCGCGAACAGCACCGAGACCGGGATCGAAATGCCGACGATCAGCGTGGGCCTGAGATCGCGCAGGAACAGGAAGAGGATCAGGATCGCGAGCGCGGCGCCGATCAGCAGGTTTTCGACCACCGACGAGATCGCCATGTGGATGAAGTCGCCCTGGCTCATCAGCGAGGTGAACGACAGACCGGGATACAGCGCTTCGAGTTCGCGGAAGCGCGCTTCGATGTTGTCGGACACGGTCGCCGTCGCATAGGCGGACTGCTTCGAGAACGAGAGCAGCACGCCGTTCTCGCCGTTGATCTTCGCGTAGGTCCTTGCGGCGTTGTCCGTAACGCGCACGCGCGCCACGTCGCCGAGCAGGATCGTATCGAGATCGCCGATGCCGGGGGAGAACAGCGGGATCTGCTCAAGCACCGCCGCGTCGGGGATCTCGTCGCCGACGTAGACCAGCCACTGCGTTTCGTCCTCGCGGAGATACCCTGCGGGCATCGAGAAGTTCTGCGCGGACAGGAGCTTTGCGATCACGTCCTTGCTCAGCACCTTGTGCAGATTCGCCGCGTCTTTCGCGGCGGCAAGCCGGTCCGCGGCCGCCTGTTCCGCCTGCTCGAGCTGCGTCCGGCCGGTTTCCAGTTCCTTCTCGCCGGCCTCCAGCGCGGCGCGGCCCTGATCGATCGCCTTCTGCGCGTCGTTCAGTTTTCCGTAGACCTGCTGTTTTTTCTTTTTCAGTTCTTCATAGCCGTTTTCAACGTCGACCTTGCCGCTTTCCGCCTGCGACAAAAGCTCGTCCACGGCGGAGATGCCGTCCGCGAGCTGCGCGATCCCGTTTTCGAGATCCGCGATCGTCCGGTCCAGCGATTCGCGCGTGAGCCCGTTTTCGGCAAGCTGCGCGTCCGCCTGCTGCAGACCGTCCTCGATCGTGCGGAATTCCTCGCTCGACCGGATCGCGTCGGTGTAATACTGTTTTTGCTCGTCGGAAAGCGTCGGATCGTTTTCGATCGCTTCGATGGACTGGTCCAGCATCGCTTTGCCGGATTCAAGCGTTTCGATCGTGTATTTCAGCGCGAGCAGCCGGGTGCGCGCGGACTGGGCCGCCTCGAGCTGCCGGTCCAGCTCGCCGCGCTTGCTCTGAAGCTCCGCGATCGCCTTGTCCAGCTCGTCGTTCGCCGCGTTCAGCTCGTTCTCCGCTTTGTGAAACTGATGGCTTGCCTGCTTGCGCCCGCTGTCGACGTCCTCCTGTCCCTCGTCGAGCTTGCCGCGGTTTTCCTCGAGCTCCTTTTCGCCGTCGACGACCTTCTGCCGCGCCTCGGAGAGGTCCTTCGTGGCGTCCTCGAACTCCGTGTCCATCGCGTCGAACAGCGATTCGTTCAGCGCTTCGATCTTATCGTAATCAAGTTCGATCTCCACCTGCTGCACGATGCGGCCCGCCGTGGTGAGGGACGCGACGCCCGAGATGCCCTCGAGCCGCGGGATCAGCGCGTCGCCGACGAACGCGGACAGCTCGAGCGGATCCATGCCCGAACGGTGAACGGCGGCGACGGTGACGGGGATCAGGTCGGAGCTCAGCTCCAGCATGACGGGCGTGCCGATCGAATCGTCCCACGACGCGGTCAGCGCGCCGAGCGCCTTCTGCACGTCGATCGTCGCCATATCCACGTTCGTGCCGTTTTCAAAGGTCAGATAGACCGTCGAATAGTTTTCGCTGCTCTTCGACGTGACGGATTTGATGTGATCGACGGAGGACATCGCCTGTTCCAGGGGCTTCGTGACCGTCTGCTCGACCTCTTCGGGAGAGGCGCCCGGAACGGACGTGAAGAGCACGACGTACGGAAAGCTCATGTCGGGCAGCAGGTCCGGCGTCATTTTTCCGACGGAAACGTAGCCGAGCACCAGGATCAGTACGACGGCGACGAGCACGGTAAACGGTTTTTTTACGCTGAGTTTCGCAAGCATGGCGGTTCTCCGTTTTTTCGGAAGAAAACACTTCCCATTATGATGTATTATTATATCACGGTTTCCGAAAAAATAAATGTGGAAAAGATGTGAATCTTTCCGGGCGGGACGATCGTTTTTCGGCAGGGCGTTGTGCCGGCGGACAACTTGTGGTATACTGGGCTTCGGGGAGAGAGAAAGGGAGTATTATGGACCGGAAAACGGACGCAAACCTCATACGGAAACGGATCGCATGGATCGTATCCGGCGCCGGAACGGCCGTCCTTGCGGCGGCGTTCGCGCTGTGGATCGCGCGCGAGCATCCGTCGACGCCGGGCATGCTTGCGGCGGGGCTGTCGGTCGCGCTGTTCGTGTTCGGCTGCTGGCGGTTCGTGCCGGGCTGGATCGCGTTCTTTGCGCCGCAGACGGAGCTGCTTCCCGCGGGGAAAGCGCCGAAGCACGCCGTTGCCGGCGTCGCGCTCCTGGCCTTTGCGGTCGAGGCGCTGCTTTTCGGCGTCGTGACGCTGATCCTCTCGATCCGCAACGGAAACGGCTTTACGTTCAACGGCGCGCTCAACTTCTGGAAGTGTCTCGACAGCAATCATTATCTGGACATCGCGCGCGAATGGTACGTGCCGAAGAGCTTTCTTGAAACGACGGAGGAGTGGTTCCAAAACAGCGACGAAGTCGGCCGCGCCGTGCAGCTCGTTTTTCTGCCGGGGTATCCGCTCGTCGTCTATCCGGTCTGGCGCATTCTCGGAAACGACGTGATCGCGGGTCTGCTCGTATCCGCCGCGGCGTTCCCCGCCGCATGCTGCATGCTGTATAAGCTGCTGCTGCTCGATACGGATCACAGGACCGCGTTCCGCACGGTCGTGATGCTTCTGCTGCTGCCGGGCGGCTTCTTCTTCCTCGCGCCGATGAGTGAATCGCTCTATCTGCTGCTTGCGCTTGCGGCGCTGTATTGCTTCCGCAAAAAGCAATGGCTTGCGGCGGGACTGTTGGGCGCGTACTGCGCGTTCACGCGCACGGTGGGGCTGCTGCTCGCCGCGCCGCTGATCCTCGAATGGATCCGCATGCGCCCGAAGAAAAAGAAACAGAAAAAGCACTGGCTCTTCGGCCTTGCCGCGATCCTCGCCGTGCCGGTCGGTTTTCTTGCGTATCTCTGGATCAACAAGACCGTGTCCGGCAGCGCGACGCAGTTTCTGCTGTATCAGCACAGATGGTGGAATCAGCATCTCGGATGGTTTTTCAACACCGCGTCGTATCAGACGGACTACCTGATCGGCAATCTCGCCGAAGGCTCGCGCGAGAGCGCGTTCGGCCTGTGGCTTCCGAACCTCCTGTGGCATTTCGGCACGCTCGCGCTGTTCGCGCTGACGGCAAAGAAGCTGCGCCCGAGCTACGCCGCGTGGTTCATCGCGTTCTTCGTGATCGCGATCGGCGCGACCTGGCTTCTTTCCGGACCGCGCTATCTCCTTTCGATGCCGGTCACGGCAATGATGCTTGCGCTCGTCACCGAAAAGCGCTGGCAGAAGATCGCCGCCGCCTGCGTGCTCGTGCCGTTCTCCGCACTTTATCTTTACGCTTTCGTCTGCCGCTGGCAGGTGTGGTGACCCGCCTGCACGGTCGATCCTTTGAAAGCCCTCCCCGCGGAGGGCTTTTTTCCGCAGAGGAGAATGATGATAGAATAACAAACAGAGAAAAAGGAATTCTACTCTGCTGTTTGTTATACAGTAAGAATGATTCTTTGGTACATAAGAAGAAACGCCCCCGGGGATCCCGAAAAAAACGCTTGACAAACGAACGAAAACCGGTATAATGGAACGAGTGTAAAGGGAAAACACTTTACAGCTATGGAGCATCGTATGGAACGGTTGTTTGAACTCGGCATGCTTTTGGACCGCTACGAGCCGCTTCTGACCGAGCGTCAGCGGAGCATCCTGCGCCAGTACACGGACGAGAACTGTTCGCTGTCCGAGATCGCGGAGCGCGAGGGCATTTCGCGGCAGGGCGTGCGGGACATTCTGAGCCGCGGGGAACGGCAGCTTCGGGAAACCGAGGAGGCGGTGGGACTCGTGCGGAAGGAAGCGCGGCAGACGGCGCTTTTGCGCGCGCTGCGCAGCCGGTTCAAGGACGTAGATCTGCGCGAGGCGGATCGCGCGGCGCTGGAAACGGCGCTGGCGGCGCTTGCGGGAATCTGGGAGGACGAAGATGGCGTTTGAAGGCATTTCATCCAAACTGCAGAACGTATTCAAAAAACTGACCGGAAAGGGCAGGCTTTCTGAGCGCGACGTCAAGGACGCGATGCGCGAGATCAAGCTTGCACTTCTGGAGGCGGACGTCAACTTCCTGGTCGTCAAGGACTTCGTGAAGCGCGTGGAAGCGCGCGCCGTCGGGACCGACGTGCTCGAAAGCCTGACGCCGGGGCAGATGGTCATCAAGATCGTCAACGAGGAACTGACCGCGCTTATGGGCAGCACGAACGCGAAGCTCGAGTTCGGCACGAAAAAGCCCGCGGTCATCCTGATGTCCGGTCTGCAGGGCGCGGGCAAAACGACCATGTGCGGCAAGCTTGCGATCCTTCTGAAGAAACAGTACGGCAAGTCGCCGATGCTGTGCGCCTGCGACATCTACCGCCCGGCGGCGATCGAACAGTTAAAGGTCGTGGGCGGAAAGGCGGAGGTCCCGGTCTACGAGCACGGCACGCAGGATCCGGTGAAGACCGCGCTGGAAGCGGTCGAGGAAGCGCGCCGCACGTTCCGGGACGTCGTGATCGTCGACACCGCGGGCCGTCTGCACATCGACGAGGACATGATGGAGGAGCTCAAGCGGATCCGCGACGCGATCGAGCCCGCCGAGATCCTGCTCGTGGTCGACGCCATGACCGGTCAGGACGCGGTCAACGTCGCAAAGGCGTTCAACGAGGCGGTTCCGCTCACCGGCATCGTGCTCACGAAGCTCGACGGCGACACGCGCGGCGGCGCTGCGCTCTCGGCGCGCGCGGTCACGGGCAAGCCGATCAAGTTCGCCGGTACGGGCGAGAAGCTCACCGACCTCGAAGCGTTCCATCCGGACCGCATGGCAAGCCGGATCCTCGGCATGGGCGACGTGCTGACCCTGATCGAAAAGGCCGAGCAGGCGTTCGACCAGAAAAAGGCGCTCGAGCTCGAAAAGAAAATGCGCACCGACACCTTCACGCTGGACGACTTCCTCGATCAGATGGAGCAGATGAAGGACATGGGATCGATGGAGGACATCCTCAAAATGATCCCCGGCGCGGCGGGCAAGCTCAACAACCTGCAGGTCGACGAAAAGGCGATGGGCCGCACGAAGGCGATCATTCAGGCGATGACGCCGAAGGAACGCGCGAACCCCGATATTCTGAACGCATCGCGGCGCAAGCGCATCGCGCGCGGCAGCGGCACGACGATCCAGGACGTGAACCGGCTGATGAACCAGTTCGACGCTTCGCGCAAGATGATGAAGCAGATGACCGGCGGCCTGTTCAAAAAGGGCAAGAAGAAACGGAGACCGGGCGGCTTCCCGTTCGGATTCTGAGGACGAAAACGGCGCAGCCGTATTCGATATAATCAAAAAAAGAAAAAGGATAAAGGAGAAACAAAACCATGTTGAAGATCAGACTGAGAAGAATGGGCGCGAAGAAGCAGCCTTTCTACCGCATCATCGTCGCGGATTCCCGCGCACCGCGTGACGGCGCGTTCGTCGAAGAGATCGGGTACTACAATCCCGCGACCGAACCCGCAGAGCTCAAAGTGAACAACGAGCGCGCGCAGGAATGGATGAAGAACGGCGCACAGCCCACCGACACCGTTCGCGGTCTTCTCAAAAAGGCCGGCGCGATCGACTGATCGAGGAATCTATGGACAAGCTGGTTGAATTCATTGCGAAAAGCCTGGTCGATCATCCCGAGGCGGTCAAGGTGACCACCCGCGAGGAGGACGACAGCGTCGTGATCGAGCTCGTCGTCGACCCCGAGGATACCGGCAAGGTCATCGGCAAGCAGGGCCGCATCGCAAAGGCGATCCGCGCGATCGTCAAGGCGGCGTCCATCAACGACGAGAAGAAGGTCGTCGTCGACATTCTGTGAGCGCAGCGTACTACCGGATCGGCGTGATCGTGCGTCCGCACGGCGTACACGGCGCGGTCAAACTGGAACCGCTGACCGATTCGAGCCGGCGCTTCAAGGGAATGACCGAAGCGTTTCTTGAGATGCACGGGGAAATGCACCCCGTGCAGCTTTGCGTTTCTTCCGTAACGCCGTCCGCCGTGATCCTCACAGTCGCGGGCTGCGAAACGCCGGAGCAGGCGAACGCGCTTCGCGGCGCGTACGTCTGCGTGGACAGAGCGCATGCGGTGAAGCTTCCGAAGGACACGTATTTTGTGACCGACCTCATCGGCTGCGACACGTTCGACACCGACGGGAACGCTTACGGCAAGCTTACCAACGTCTACGAGACCGGCGCGAACGACGTATACGAGATCGCGCACGGCAAGCTCATGGTCCCCGCTCTGAAGCGCGTGCTGCACGAAGTCGACGTCGACGCCGGACGCATCACGTTCGACGCGGACGTACTGAAGGAGGTCGGACTCTTTGAAGATTGAGATCCTCACGCTGTTCCCCGAAATGTTCGAGGGCGTTCTGTCCGCCTCGATCCTCGGCCGCGCGCAGGCCGGCGGACTGCTTTCGATCGAAACGCACGACATCCGCGCCTATACGGACAACAAGCACCGCAAGACCGACGACTATCCGTTCGGCGGCGGCGCCGGGCTCGTGATGATGGCGCAGCCGATCTTCGACTGCATGGCGGCGGTGCAGGGGAACGAACCCGCGCACCGGATCCTTCTCACGCCGCGCGGCAGGCTTCTGACGAGCGAACGCGCGAAGGAACTGTCGGCGTACGACCGGCTGATCCTCCTGTGCGGTCACTACGAGGGCGTGGACGAGCGCGTGAACGCGATCATCGACGAAGAGATCTCCATCGGCGACTACGTGCTGACCGGCGGGGAACTGCCCGCGATGGTGCTGATCGACTGCGTTTCCCGCTTCATTCCGGGCGTACTCGGCAGCGAGGAAAGCGCGCAGGACGAATCGCACGCGGCGGGGCTTCTGGAGTATCCGCAGTACACGCGTCCCGCGTCGTTCCGCGGCATGGACGTGCCGGAGATCCTTCTGAACGGGCACCATGCCAACATCCAAAAATGGCGGCACGAACAGGCGATGGAAAAGACCAGAGCCGTGCGGCCGTGCCTGCTCGGAACCTTCGGAAAAAACAAAGAAAAATAAGCAAAATTGGGGGTTGCATTTATCCGATACCTATGGTATAATGCGCCTTGCGACATCGGGCGGTCCGCCGACAGCATTGATCGTGAACGCCTGTTTCAATAAGAAAAAGGAGAAAATCAAACATGTCCGACATCATTCGTGAACTCGAAAAAGAACAGCTCAGAAGCGACCTGCCCGAGCTGGAAGTCGGCGATACCGTTCGCGTTTTCGTGAAGGTCGTCGAAGGCAACCGTGAAAGATTGCAGAACTTTGAAGGCATCGTCATCAAGATCCAGGGCGGCGGCATCCGCAAGTCCTTTACCGTTCGCCGTATGTCCTACGGCATCGGCGTCGAGCGTACCTTCCCGTACCACAGCCCGCGCATCGGCCGCATCGAAGTGGTCCGTCACGGCGTGGTCCGCAGAGCGAAGCTCTTCTACCTCCGCGACAGAAGCGGCAAGGCTGCGAAGATCCGCGAGCGCATCGACGAGAAGAAATAAGTTTCGAAACAGCGAAAGGAGCCGAAAACCGGCTCCTTTTTGCTATATATGTGAAAACCTCCGGGGAACCGGAGGTTTTAGTGCTTTGGGTCGTCGGAGAGTCCTAAAATATAGTTGGCGGAAACATGATAGAAGCGGCAAAGCCGGATCAGAACGTCCGTCGGAATGTCGCGCTGCCCGAGTTCGTAGTTCGAATACACCTGCTGCGAACAGTTCAAAACCTTTGCCACTTGCTTTTGCGTCAGATCCTTATCTTCACGCAATTCTCTAATCCGACGGAACATATGTTTCACCTCATTTCAATTATATACACTGCAATTTGCAGTATTGACGAATACCGCAGAATGCAGTAATATCATTTTGAAATGATGGCGAATGTGCCAAAAACACTTTATCAAACAGGGGAAAAGGAGATAGTATATGAAAAAGAAAGTTGTTGCATTGTTCCTTGCAGTGTTGTTTTGCCTGTCTTTGATTCCGTTCGCTTATGCGGAAGAGACGGAGGTCGAAAAGACGGAAACAATTATTGCATCCGGCGAATGCGGATCTTCTGTTTATTGGAAAATTACAAGCGATTATACGCTTGTTATTTTCGGAACTGGCGAGATGGATAATTACTCAGGGGTAGCCGATATGCCATGGGAGAAGTATAAGTATAATCTTGTCAATTGTATTGTTGAATCCGGCGTTACCAGCATTGGCAACAGTGCATTTTGCTTAAATAAGTTTAAAACAATTGAACTTCCGGACACGCTGAAAACTATTGGTGAGTATGCATTTCAAGATGCATCGAATCTGGGGGAAGTCCGAATACCAGATAGTGTTGTACTAGTTGGGCAAGGTGCGTTCTTTAAATGTACATCATTAAAAAATGTAACTCTCTCCAAAAATCAGAAAACACTTTCGACCTCTATGTTCGCAGATTGTTCAATGTTGACTGAAATTACAATTCCAGAAGGGGTAGTAGCCATTCCTGTCAATACATTTCAAAGATGTACGCTCCTATCCAAAGTGCTTATTCCCGCATCGTTACGTGAAATCGGGAGCTATGCGTTTGATAAGTGCTATGCCATTTCGGACGTCTACTATTCGGGGACTCAAAATGAACGGGAATCAAAATTAGCAATTAAGACCACAGGTAACTCCTACCTATTGGAGGCAAATTGGCATTATTCTGACGCTTCTGCCAAGTACATCGTCGAATGGAATAGTGCTGATGTAAAATATAAAGGCGCAACAGCATACGTTGTTGCAAACGGCAAGGCGCAGACGCCGCGGTTTACCGTCAAGGACGGAAGCGGCAACGTGATCAGCGCGTCGAATTATGATTATGTATATAAAGAGAACACGAAAGCCGGCACCGGTTACGTGATCGTAACGCTGAAAAACGGATATTCCGGAACGGCACAAGGCACGTTCAAGATATATCTTCCGCCCACGACGGCCACGACGGTCGCGAACGTGAACGACGGCGTCAAGATCACCTGGAAAGCGGTTCCCGACGCCGCGGGCTACGTCATTTACCGAAGAGCGTGGAACCTCTCCTCCTCCGGCTGGACGACCTTCGAGCGTTGGAACAATACGACCGCCACGACCTGGACCGACACGAAGGTATATGCCGGCACGCGGTATCAGTACGGTGTCAAGGCGTACTTCGCGCAGCGGACCGATCCGGTTTCCGGCGCAGTGATCGGCGGCGCGATGGACAACTATAATCTCGGCATCGTCGGTCCGCTGAAGACGACGGTCCGCATCACGACGCGCACATTGAACAGCGTGACGGGTGGAACCAAGCAGATCACGGTCAAGTGGAGCGGCAGTTCCGTGTTCACCGGCTATCAGGTGCAGATCGCGACGGATTCCGCCTTCACCCAGAACAAAAAGACCGTCACGATCAGCGACGCCAAGACGGTGCAGACGGTCATCAAGAACCTGAAGACCGGAACGACCTACTACGTGCGCGTGCGTTCGTATCACGAGTTCAACGGCATGACGTATTTCGGCGAATGGTCGAACGTGCTGAGCGCCAAGACCAAATAACGAAGCAACCGAAAAAGCGGGGCGGTTTCGCCTCGCTTTTTTGCGTCCGTCCGGTGCGCCGGATGCTTTCGGCGGCGTTTGCGGGCGTCAGGCCGGGGGACCTTGCGCCGGTTTTCAATGACATGTATCCGACCTGTTCGTGTATTCGGAATATCGCTCAAAACATAAAATATATAAAAAGAGTCTTGCTTATTATTGTAGATTATGTTACAATTCAGACAAATCTTCCGGGAGCTTTCGTCGTAAAAAACGGAAGAAGTCGGTGGATTTCATCACTCCGTGAGCCATACGGTCCGACCCGTTCGGAACGTGTGGCGTCAAGAGATGCATCTTCATAAAAGAATCAGGAGGAAAAGAATCATGAAGAAACTGTTGGTTATCATGCTGGCGCTCGTGATGGTTCTCTCTCTGGTCGCCTGCGGCAAGACGGAAGAGAAACCCGCGCCTGTCGAAGAAACGACCCCGGAACCCGTTTCGGAGAACACGCCGGAGCCTGTTGAGGAACCGACGCCGGAACCCGAACCCGTCGTTCTTGCGGATGACACGCATGCGCTCTGGACCGCACACGGCCAGTTCCTGCTGGCTGACGGCACCGAGAACAGCTGGAACGGCAAGGACAGCGAACTGTACGAGGCGTCCGCTCTGACGGCGATCGCGCTCGAGGACGTCAAGGCGATCAGCGAAGACGTTTACAACGCGCTGGCCGCGAAGGAAGTCAAGTATCTGTACACGATCGACCTGATCTTCGGCACCAATGACGCAGGCTGGACCACCGACTGCCTGATCAACGGCAAGATGTACAAGGCGAACGGCTCCTATGCGTTCAAGATCGCGCAGTGCACCGTTGACGTTGATGGCGACAACAAGGTCTACTCCGAGGATCAGTGGATCCACGATCCGAAGACCGCGCACTCCGAGTCCCTGACGCCGGACACCCTGTTCGTTCCGGTATGGCAGGAAGAGGCCGATGAGAACGGATTCTCCTGGGCGAGCAACCCGGCAGTCATCGGCGGCCCGGGCCTCTACACCCTGGTCATCGCGCAGTACAACAACGCATCCACCCCGGATCAGGCGGGCTACGGCATCGCGCTCGTTCTGAAGGAAGCCAAGGACGGCATCGCATATGAAGAGATCCTTGACTGGGTCGCGGCGGATCACACCTACGGCATCATCGGCGCGTTCAACGGCTGGGATGGAGACGTCGCAATGGAGAAGGTCGACGACACCACCTGGACCGGCGAAGTTGAGCTGACCGCGGGCGATCAGTTCAAAGTCCGTGCAGACGGCGCTTGGGACTACAGCTGGGGCGATCCTACCAGAGAGGACGGCAACTGCGCTTGTGAAGCGGACGGCACCTACGTGGTCACCATCTCCTTTGCAACCGGCGAAGGCGTTATCACGGTTGAAGCAAAATAAGGAAACCGATATCGGGCTGATGTTTCGGCAGCTTTGCCGGGCGTCAGCCCGATTCTTTAAGAAAATACCCACGAAACCGGACGAAAAAGAGAAGATCCCCATGAAAAAGAAAGTTTTTTGCGGATGTCTTGCGCTGCTCCTGCTCCTTGCCGCGTTTGCCTGCGGCAAGTCCGAGCCGAAGGAGTCCTCCGGAACGGCGGCCCCGGAAACGGCGGCTCCGACCGAAGCGCCCACTGCGGCGCCGACCGAAGCGCCGACCCCTGCGCCGCTGCCGGAATTTGCGGACGATTATCAGGACGCCCTCCCCGAAAACGCGGAGGACGGCTTGACGCTGCACGCATTCAACTGGACGTATCACGAGATCATGATCAATCTCGAAAACATCCGCAACGCCGGTTTCAAAAACGTCCTGACCATGCCGGTCCAGCAGCCGAAGGGCGGCGGCGCGACGTGGTGGGCGTTCTATCAGCCGCTGAGCTTCTCGATCGGCGTGAACTCGTCGCTCGGAACCAAAGAGGAACTCGAAGCGCTCTGCCGTGAGGCGGACCGGTACGGCATCTGCATCCTTGCGGACGTCGTGGTCAACCACATGGCGAACATCGACGACGATCACGTGGAGGAGGACGGCACGCCGGTCGTGCTGCCCGCCGTCGAGGAATACGAGCCGCTGCTGTACCGGAACCGCAACGAGGACGTCGACGGGATCGGCGTCACGTTCCATCATAACCGAAACGCGAAGGGCTCCGGCGCGGAGACGCAGGTCTACGCGTACGGCAATCTCCCGGATCTGAATACCGCGAACCCGTACGTGCAGGAGCGCGTGCTGGCGCTGCTCAAGGAGTGCATCGACGCGGGCGTCGACGGCTTCCGCTTCGACGCGGCGAAGCACGTCGAGACCGAACGCGACCCCGACTATCCGAGCGAATTCTGGATCAACACGGTCGACGTCGCGAAGGACTATTACCGCGAGAAGACCGGCGGGGAGCTGTACGTCTACGGTGAGATCCTGAACGCGCCGTCGAACCGCGATCTGTCCTGCTACACCGACCGCATGCGCGTGACCGACGACGGCTTCACCGCGCAGTTCAAGAGCGTGTTCGCAAAGAAGGATCCGACGCTGATCCTGAACGCGATCCTGAAGGGCGGCGATCCCGAAAAGCTGATCGCGTGGGTCGAAAGCCACGACGAATACGTCACCTCCAATACGCATTACTCCGACGTTCGCGTCGCGAAGTTCTGGGCCGTCATCGCCGCGAAGAAGGGGTTCGGCGGGCTGTATCTCGCGCGGCCGACCGCGGAGCTGACCGTCGGCGAGATCGGATCCTATGCGTTCGAAAGCGAATACGTCGCGGTGAGCAACCGCTTCCATAACCGCTTCTGCGCCGCGGATTCGTATGAATCGTGCGACGGGACCTGCTACGTCTGTGAAAAGATCCTGCCGGACGATCAGGGCGCGCTGATCCTGAACGTCGGCGATATCGATCCCGAAGCGGCCGTGACCGTCGCGGTCCCGCACCTTGAGAACGGCGTCTATTACGATGCGCTGACCGGAAACGCGATCCCGGTCCGCGACGGCGCTGCGAGCGTCACGTTCGACGGAAGCGGCATCGCGGTCGTCACGCGCTCGAAGGACGTGCACCCGCAGGTGACCGTTTCGGAACGCGACTGCTCCTTCGCGGGGGAAAAGACGATCGCGCTTTCCGCGCGCAGCTGTGAAGAATCCTATTATTACTTCAACGGCGACGAAGCCGGCCGGATCCCGTTTGACGGGACGGCGGACGTGAAGGTGAGCGATCACGCAGCGGACGGCAAAGTCGATCTTACGGTCGTCGTCCGCAACGGAAAGAACGTCTTCGAACAGACGTTCACCTATACGCAGGTGCAGCTCATCGAGGGCGGCTTCAACCTGATCAACCTGAACGAGAAATATCTGAACGGCGAATACGAGCTCTATATCTGGAGCTGGAGTCCGGGCAGATGGAGCAGGGATTACGAGATCCGCGACGGGATCCTCGTCGTGAATACCGAAGGCATGACCGGATTCCTCGTCGCCGCGTTTGAAAAGGGCTACGAGATCGAAGACGTCAACAACTGGGATCCCAACGTGCTGAAGCAGAGCGGCGACGTCAAGGGCGAGCTGCTCGAGCAGGGATTCCTGGATATGTCCGGATTTTAAGGGAGGCTTGCGAGGAAGATGAAGAAACGGTTTTCTATCGTTGCGGCGCTTCTGCTTGCGGTTGCGCTGCTGCTGACCGCATGCGGCAGAACGGAGGAGCCCAAGACGCCGGAAGGCGAAGCGACCCCCGCGCCCGAGATCACGGAACAGCCCGCCGGAACGCCGGAGCCTGTCGACGAAGGACCGGACGACGTTGCGATCGAGCTGATCCCGGCGGGGGACGTCGTCGCCGCATACACGAAGGACGAGACGGATCACGCGTCGATGCCGGACGCGCCGACGAAGATCGTGCGTCTGCATTACCGCCGCAACGACGACTCGCAGAACGACAGAGGCTGCTACGCGGCGTGGAACGTCTGGGCGTGGGATATGACCAACGGCGGCAACGGCGCGGCATATCCGTTCACGGGGTATGACGATTACGGCGTGTACGCGGATTTGGATCTTTCCGTGATCGGCGACGGCAAACCGGTCGATCTGCTCGGCTTCATCGTCCGTACGGACAACTGGACGAAGGATCCGGACGGCGACCGTTCGATCGAGGTCCTTCCGGAATCGCCGGACGGGATCCAGGAGGTCTGGGTACGGACCACGGAATCGACCGTGTTCAACACGCAGGACAATGCGCTGAAATCCCTCATCAGCTACGCGCTGCTGGTGGATGAAAACACGATCTGCGTCTATTTCAAGCCGCTCAGCGCGGATTTCCTTCCGTATCTTCCGCGGTTTGCCGTCACGGTGAACGGGGAAGCGTATACGGACTTTTCGCTCGGCGAATACGATTCTTCGCTGATGCGTGTCAATCTGGAACTGAAAGGAAAGGGAATCGACCTCTGCGACGTGGTGACGGTCTCCTACCGCTTCGATCCCACGTGGATCAATCAGGTCGGGCTGATGATGACGAATTATTTTGACACCGAGGAATTCATCGAGAAATACGCATACGACGGCGAGGATCTCGGCGCGACGTTCGACGACGAGACGAACCCGACGAAGACGACCTTCAAGGTCTGGGCGCCGACGAGCACGAAGATGGTGCTGAATCTCTACCGCTCCGGCGATCCCGCGGCGGAGAAGGAGCCGTTCGAAACGCTTGACATGGAGCGCGCCGACAAGGGCGTGTTCGTCTGCACGGTCGACCGCGATCTCGACGGCACGTATTACACCTATACGGTCACCAACGCAAAGGGCACGAACGAGGTCGTCGACCCGTACGCGAAGAGCGCGGGCGTCAACGGCCGCCGCGGCATGGTCGTGAACTTCACGAAGCTGAACGCGGGCATCGAGGGCTGGGCCGAGGACGTTCGTCCGTTTACGGGCAACCCGGTCGACGCGGTCATCTATGAGGCGCACGTCCGCGACATGACGATCAGCGAGACGAGCGGCGTGGAGGAAGCGTACCGCGGCAGGTTCATCGGCCTTGTGCAGGACAGCTCGTACACCGAAAACGGCGTGACGGTCACGACGGGTCTTAAGCATATGCAGGAGCTCGGCATCACACACGTGCAGCTGCAGCCGTTCTATGACTACTCCTCCGTCGACGAGACGAAGAGCGGCACCGTCATGGACAAGGAAAACTACAACTGGGGCTACGATCCGCAGAACTACAACGTCCTCGAGGGCAGCTACTCGACCGATCCGTACGACGGATACAACCGCATCATCGAATTCAAGCAGATGGTGATGGCGATGCACAAGGCCGGCATCTCGATCAACATGGACGTGGTGTACAACCACACGGCGAGCTCCGAGAACTCGAATCTCAACCTGCTGGTCCCGTACTACTACTACCGTACAAGGGCGAACGGTTCGTTCTATAACGGCTCCGGCTGCGGCAACGAGGTCGCTTCCGACCGGTATATGGTCAACAAATTCATCCGCGAATCGTGCAGATTCTGGATCGGCGAATACCACCTGTCCGGCTTCCGCTTCGACCTGATGGGTCTTCTGGACAATCAGACCATGATCGACGTGTACAACGACTGCGTTGCGCTCGATCCGCACATCATGGTCTACGGCGAGCCGTGGGCGGGCGGCACCTCGAAGCTCAAGAGCGGCAAGAGCGAAACGAAGCTCACGCAGCAGATGACCGTGCAGGAATCGCTTGCGCAGGACTACTTCGCGGGCAGCGGCGTGCTGGTCGGCGCGTTCAACGACGTGATCCGCAACGCGATCCGCGGCGACAACAACCCCGGCAAGGGCTACGTGCAGGGCGTCTCGTCCGACGCGTCCATGATCGCCATGTGCGTCGCGGGCGTGTTCTCGCGCGAGACGATCAAGACGCAGTCGATCGATCCGAATCAGGTCATCAACTACGCGTCGTGCCACGACAACTATACGCTGTACGATCAGCTCGTGCAGACGATGGACGGCGACCGGCTCAAGGCCGCGTACACGCAGGCGGACGCGATCGTCTTCCTTGCCGAAGGCGTGCCGTTCATCCAGGAGGGCGAGGAGTTCATGCGGAGCAAGCTGGATCCCGAAACGGGCAAGTATTCCGGCAACTCCTATAACGTCGGCGACTTCATCAACGTCATGGACTGGTCGCTGAAGATCAAGAACGCGGACGTCTGCGAAGAGACGCGGGAGCTGATCGAATTCCGCAGAAACACCCCGGCATTCCGCCTTGCGACGCGCGGCGAGATCGCCGAGCAGCTGTCGGAAGTGACCTTTGCGGGCGGCACCATCCGCTATGAGGTCGGCGGGTATCTCGTGATCCATTCCGTTCCGGGCACGACCGCAGAGCTTGACGGCACGTATGAGATCGTGTATTCGAACGTGCGTCTGGCGTACGGCACAGTCTCGGACGAGATCACGATCGGCGTGAACGAATCCGTCGTATTGAGGAAGGTGAGTTAAGATGTTCAGGCATGGCGCCGTCAGCACCGAAATCGACCGGAAGCCGTTTCTGTTCACGGTGATCGCCGCCTCGGTGAGCACCGTCGCGGCAGTCCTGCTGTTCGTTCTGACCGGCGGGGACGCGCTTGCGATCTTCGCGGGGATCCTGGTCTCCGTGGTCGCGCTGGTCGCATGGCTCATCCTGTTCGTGATGCTGACGGATTACGCGTACGTCGACGGGAACGCGCTGAAAACGCGCTATCTGCTGAAGAAGGCGAGCATCCCGTTTGAGAAGATCGGCAAGATCACCTGCCGTGAAAAGGTCTACTACGTATACGGGAGGGACAACAGCCTTCTCGGTACGGTCAACGGACAGCTGTCGGGGATCGACACGATCCTTTACGAGCTGGAAAAAAACGGAGTGCGCTTCGAATGAGAAGCACACCGTTTACATAGATAACATCAAAAGCATAATGGAGGGAGAACATGGCAAATCTAAAGCTTTCCCATATCTACAAGGTTTATGATAATGGGCATAAAGCGGTAAATGATTTTTCCATCGACATTGCAGACCGTGAGTTTATCGTATTCGTCGGCCCGTCCGGCTGCGGCAAATCCACCACGCTGCGCATGATTGCCGGTCTGGAAACCATCACCGCGGGCGACCTGTTGATCGGGGATACGCTGGTGAACGACATGGAACCGAAAGATCGCGATATCGCGATGGTGTTCCAGAGTTACGCCCTGTATCCGCACATGACGGTGTACGAGAACATGGCGTTCGGGCTTCGCAATCGCAAGATGCCCGAAAAGGAGATCAAAGAACGCGTCCTGAAGGCCGCGAAGATCCTCGACATCGAGGACTATCTCGACCGCAAGCCGAAGGCGATGTCCGGCGGCCAGAGACAGCGTGTCGCGCTCGGCCGCGCGCTGGTGCGCGATCCGAAGGTCTTCCTGCTGGACGAGCCGCTCAGTAACCTCGACGCAAAGCTGCGTGCGGCGATGCGTACCGAGATCACCGCGCTGCACAAGAGCCTGAACACGACGTTTATCTACGTTACGCACGACCAGGTCGAGGCAATGACCATGGGCACGCGCATCGTCGTCATGAAGCTCGGCTACGTACAGCAGATCGACACCCCGATGAACCTTTACAATCAGCCGTACAACAAATTCGTTGCGGGCTTCATCGGCACGCCGCAGATGAACTTCTTCGACGTCACGCTGAAGAGAGAGCACGAGAACGTTCTCGTGAACTTCCCGAACGGCGATAAGGTCACGGTCCCGTACGAGAACGTGTCGAAGATCCATAACCACTATCTGAACGGCGACGTGACCGTCACGTTCGGTATCCGTCCGGAGCACATCCTGGTCAACAAGGAAGGCCGCGGACTGAAGTTCGTCGTTACGAACGTCGAGAACCTCGGCAACGACTCCATCATCTACGGCAAGCTCGGCGATCATCTCGGCGAGTTCACCATGAAGGAAGAGGGCAACGGCATCGTGGTCAAGGTCATGGACGTCAGCGATATCGAAGTCGGCGACGTCATCTATGCGGAGCCGAATCCCGCCAAGGTCCACTTCTTCGACGCGGAGACCGAGGTCACGCTGATGAACAAGATCCCGCCGTACAACACGCTCGAAGCGGTCGTCGACGGCGAGAACATGACGGTGCTCGGCACGAAGGTCGCGCTGCCCGAAGAATACCGGAAGGCGCTCGGCGGTGCGGATCGCTTCGATCTCATCGTTCCGCCGCATGCCATCGTCAAGGGCAACGACTTCGCGCTCAAGGTCGCGCGCATCGAGAAGGTCGACAACGATCGTCTTGCATATCTCGTGAACGGCGAAAGCTATCTGTTCGCGCTGGTGGGCGAAGACGTCAAGGTCGGCGATATGTACGGCTTCTCCTTCGAGAATCAGAAGCTCAACCTGAACGTGAACGACGTCGAAGTCCTGAAGGCGGTGGAAGACGAGGTCAGCCTCATGGGTACGTTCTCCAAGAAAGAGATCCGCGAGAACCACGACCGCGTGCTGCACTTCTTCTATCACATCGGCGACTACACGCTGGAAGCGCTGCCCGAGCATGGCTACAAGATCAATTCGATCGACGGAGACAACTGCTACAAGTACACGTACCGTTACGCGATCGACCGCAACGCGCTCCGTCTTGCGGAGGAAGGCGAACCGGCTCTCGAGGGCCGCGTCGTCGAATACTGCGACTACGGCAACATCCGGTTCGCGAAGATCGAAGCCGCCGGTCAGGAATTCCTGATCACGGTGGATCCGGACTTCGAAGCGGAGACCGTACGCGTTGCGATGGACAGCCACGACGTGTCCGTCTACTCGACCAGGATCGAAATGAAGATCTGCTGAGATGGAGTCGAACGTACGGGAAACCCCGGCAGGGATCGAACGGAATTCCAAGCCGTATCTTCTGAAACGGCTGATCTCCGACGGGTTTGACACGGTGCTCATCTTCGGGCTGTTCATGCTGTTCACGGCGCTGCTTCTGAGAAGCCCGCTCGCAAAGACCTATCAGGCGCATTTCGAGCGGTACAAGGCGATCGAAGCGGAAGCGGTCGAAGCGTACGGAGACGACGCGCAGGCGATCGCGGACGCGCTGAACGGCAGCGCCGAATACGGCGACGAGCGGTTTGCGGCTTCGCTGCACAGCTACCTCTTAAAGGCGCTTGCGGGACTTCTCGCAACGCTCCCGGTGCTGCTCATCGTGCCGCTCGCGAACAAATACCGCGCTACGCCCGGCAAACTGATGACGGGGCTTCTGCCGTTTCACGAACGCAGGCAGAGATGCGCGGTCTGGTATCAGATCCTGTACCGGTTCCTGTTCGTACTTCTGATCGACGGACTCGCACTCTATCTGTATACCGGCGTCTGGACGTTCGTCCTCGTTCCGGTACTGCGGCTGATCGAGATCCTGCTCAGCAGAAAGGATAAGACGATCTGTGATATGATCACGGGCGTCATGATCATCGAGAAACTGTCTTATAACGGCATCAAATAGTATTATGGAGGAAATCAGAATGAAAAAGTTGATCGCAATTCTTCTTGCTCTCTTAATGGCTCTGGCACTGGTCGCCTGCGGCGGCGGCAGCAGTGAAGGCACGACCCCCGGCGGCAACGGCGGCGAAGGCGGCAACAGCGGCGAAGGCGGCAACAGCGGCGAAGGCGGCAAGGCCAATGACAACGGTCTGATCCGCGTCTGGGTCGGCGAGGAATCCGCTGAATTCTATCAGAAGGTCTGCGATGAATACATTGCGGCGCATTCGGACTTCGGCTACAAGATCGAGGTCAAGGGCATGGACACCGGCTCCGTTGCGGGCACCATCACCAACGACCCGGCGGCGGCCGCGGACATCTACACGGTCGCGCACGACAACATCGGCAAGCTTGCCGCAACGCAGTGCGCGAAGCCGATCACCGCGGAAGCGCTGGTCAACCAGGTCACGGCGGACAATCCCGCGTCGTTCCAGGGCGTCATCTATTCCACGCTGGACGGAACGAAGTATCTGTACGGCGTTCCGTACATTTCGCAGGCGCTGTTCCTGTACTACAACAAAGCGTACGTGACCGAAGAGCAGGTCAAGACCTTTGAGGGTCTGCAGGAAGCGGCAAAGGCGGCGGGCTGCAAGGCGATCACCGTCACCGGCGACGACGGCTTCAACATGTCGTTCGCGCTGCTCGCGACCAGAGTCAGCGACCATGCCACGACCGTGAAGATCTACGAGGGCGCGGAGTCCGTCTCCGGCGGCTCCAAGGGCGAAAGCAACTGCCAGGGCGACGACACCGTCGCGATCTATCGCTGGCTGCAGGCGTACGCGGCCGATCCGAACGGCTTCAAGTGGGCGTCTCCGGACGGCTGGAACGCCGACCTCCGCAATAACGGCGTTGTCGCGGTCATCGGCGGCGCATGGCATTACAATGCGGCCAAGGCTGCGGTCGGCGAGACCAACCTCGGCATCACGCTGATCCCGACGTTCAAACTGACGGCGGAAGCGGTCGAAGGCCTTTCCGGTGTTGCGGCGGGCGACGAGTACCGCGGCGGTACGTTCGCGGACTGCAAGTGCTTCATGATCAACGCGCACTCCGAACCGAGCAAGTATGCGAAGGAGCAGGAGCTGATCATGTATCTGGCCAGCAAGGAGATCCAGAACCGTTCCTACCTCGAGTGCATGAACGTTCCGGCATACGTCGGCGCGGCTGACTTCATCAAGCAGTGCTTCGAAGAGGGCAAGGTCAGCGAGAGCGAATACAACCTCGCGGCGAGCCAGGTCAGCATGGCGGAGTGGGGCATCCCGCAGCCGTTCATCACCGGTACGCTGAACACCTACTACTATTCCAAGAACGCGCCGGCAGTGCTCCGTGCGATCGTCGACCAGACCAAGTACCCGACCACGGGCGACACGATCCTCGAGGAGACGACTTCCGTTGCGGGCATCCGCAAGGCGCTGTATCTGGTTGAATATCTGTGGATGCACGGCGTCACGCCGAAGGAATTCCCGGCGAACCTTCCGGACAAAGCATAACGAAAGGATCTTCCGTTCAACAATCAAACGTAAGATGGGGGAATTATCATGGCAAAAAAAGATAAAAGAAAGGCGGATCGCGCAGGCTTCTTTCAGAAGATCCGAAACGGCTTCTCGTATTTCGTGAAGCGGTTCCGGGACGGTTCTGTGGGGACGAAGCTTTCGCATCTGATCTTCGGCGCCGGCAATTTCTACCATAAGCAGTACATCAAGGGCGCGATCTTCCTGCTGCTGCAGGTCGCCATCATCCTGTTTATGGTGCTTTGCCCGTCCATCAACGGAACGCCGTACGGCTATAAGGCGCTGCTGAATCTGCCCCTCAAGAACGTAACCAAGGGCGGATTCGATCCGGCGACCGGCGCGATGACGGCCAGCTCCAACTGTCAGCTGATGATCCTGTTCGGGTTCGTTACCATCGCAGTGATCTTCATCTACTTCATCCTCTGGCACAAGAGCATCGAATCCTCCTATAAGGCGGATATGGACAAGAAGATCGGTCTGAAGCCCACCACGTTCAAAGAGGACGTCAAGGCGCTGTTCGATCAGAAGTTCCACATCACGATGCTCACGCCGACCTGCATCGCCGCGCTGGTGTTCACGGTGCTGCCGACGATCTTCATGATCTCGCTGGCGTTCACCACGTACAACCAGCAGGATATGAACGAGGCGAACACCAACCTGTTCGCCTGGAACGGGATCCAGAACTTCCGGGCGGTGTTCACGGGCGAAGGCTCTCTGGGCTTTGAGATCAAGAACCGCTTTCTGCCGGTCCTCGGCTGGACGTTCATCTGGGCGATCTTCGCGACCTTCACCTGCTACTTCGGCGGCATCATTCTGGCGCTGCTGATCAACAAGAAGGGCCTGAAGGGCAAGAAGATCTTCCGTACCGTCTTCATCATGACGATCGCGATCCCGCAGTTCATTTCGCTGCTGGCGGTCCGCAATCTGTTCGGTGAATACGGCCCGCTCAATTCGCTCTTAATGAATCTCGGCTGGACCAGCCAGCCAATCGGATTCCTGGGGCAAAAGCCAACGGACAGTGAGCTGCTGGCGAAGATCATGGTCATTATCATCAACATGTGGGTCGGCATACCGTACACCATGCTGATGACCTCGGGTATCTTAATGAACATCCCGGCGGACCTCTACGAGGCCGCGCGCGTGGACGGCGCGTCCACGACGAAGATGTTCTTCAAGATCACCCTGCCGTACGTCATCTTCATTACGACGCCGTACCTGATCTCGAGCTTCGTCGGGAACATCAACTCCTTCAACACGATCTTCCTGTTGACGGGCGGCGGACCGGCCTATCAAGGCTATCAGGCAGGCGGTACCGACCTGCTGGTCACGTGGCTGTATAAGGTCACGATCGACCAGGGCTCCTATAACACGGGCGCCGTCATCGGTATCTTTACCTTCGTGATTACCGCAACGATCACGCTCGTCACCTACCGCAGGAGCAAAGCCTACAATGAGGAGGACACGTTCCAATGAGTAATCTGTTACGTCCGAAAAAGTTCAAGAGCCAGGCGAGAAACCGCCGGATCAGTCTGGGCATCACCTATGCCGTCCTGGTCCTGATGAGCATCATCTGGCTGATCCCGCTGCTTTGGATCATCCTTTCCGCATTCCGGTGCGACTATCAGGCAGACGGAACGTTCATCGGAACGGTCACCAGTTACTTCTTCCCGCATCACTTCGGGCTCAAGAACTTCGCCGACCTGTTCTCCGGAACGTACTACGCCGTGCCCAACGCGTTCCCGCGCTGGATGCTGAACACGCTGATCATTGCGGTGATCGACTGCGTGATCTCCACCTTCCTGGTGCTGTCGGTCGCGTACTGTATGTCGAAGCTCCGCTTCAAGCTCCGCAAGCCGTTCATGAACGCGTCGATGATCATCGGCCTGTTCCCGGGCTTCATGAGCATGATCGCGATCTACTTCCTGCTGAAGTCCATCGGCCTCACGGGCAACCCGGACCATCCGGAGTACTCGATCATCGGTCTGATCCTCGCGTACAGCGCGGGCGCGGGACTCGGCTTCCAGATCGCGAAAGGCTTCTTCGACGTCATCCCGAACGCGCTCGTCGAATCCGCGAAGCTGGACGGCTGCACGAACTTCAAGATCTTCATCCGGATCATCCTGCCGCTCGCAAAGCCGATCATCATCTATCAGGCGCTGATGAGCTTCACCGGCCCGTGGATGGACTTCATCTTTGCGAAGGTCATCATCGGCCCGGCCAACCCGGAATACTGGACCGTTTCGGTCGGTCTGTATTCGATGCTGTTCGGAACGTACGCCGACGTGAACCTGTTCACACAGTTCGCCGCGGGCTGCGTCATCGTTGCGATCCCGATCGTGACGCTGTTCATGTTCCTGCAGAAGTACTACGTCGAGGGCGTTACCGCCGGCGCAGTCAAGGGCTGATCACTTCGTTCTTCGGAACGATACACGACAGAAAAACGGATCCGTCGCCATTCGGCGTCGGATCCGTTTCGTTATGCGCTTTTCCGCTTCAGACCGTCTTGATGACGTGTGAGAAGACCGACGGGACCAGCGCGCTCGAGCCGTGCAGCTTTGAAAGCAGCAGGCAGGCCGTGGCTTTGAGCGGAGAGATCGGCGCGAACTCCATCGGGTTCACGTGCATCAGATGGAACATCGCGGCGGCGGAATCGGCAAGGCTGTTGCACTTCCGGCTCAGGTACACGTTTCGCTTGCCGAGACGCTTCGTAAGCCGCTCGCCGACCTCGTTGATCGCGCAGTCGCCGACGATCAGCACCTTGCCCTCGATCGCGTCGATCTCGGCGGGATCGTGCCCTTCGCCCATGACCATCGTCCAGCCGCCCTTGCCGCCGTGATCGAGATACAGGATCTGCAGAAGCGTCAGCGGATTGTTCTGACAGCCTTGCTTGCAGCAGCGTTTTCTGCCCTTGATGACTTTGACGTCTTCGGGGAAGCGGTCGTAAAGGTCGTACGGATACTTCGTCCGGTACATGGAAATATCGCCCTCGACCGCAACGTCGTCAAGGCTTCGTACGCCGTCCGAATACCCGCGCTCGATCGCGATCTTCAGATGCGGCACGTCCTCGAGCCCGAGCCCGAAGATGCGCGCGCCGACGAGGTCGGTCGCCACGACGTTCGGTCCGCCGAGCAGGAGCCGGAACGGGATCACGCACTCGTCCGCAAGTGCGGTGACGGGGTAGTGTCCGTAGATCGTGCCCTCCACGCCGTCGATCAGCGTGAAGTCCGGCTGTATGTAGCGCAGCACGTCGACGAGCTTATAGGGCAGATTATAGTTGTGGTCGAAGCCGCGCGCCGGATGGATCGGGAACGCCCACTGGTTCTTGACGCCGAGCGTTACGCCCGCCATCGAATGCGTCTTGAGCTTCGGCACGTCGATGTACAGATTCTTTTCGCGGTTTTCGATCAGGTTCTTCACGAGGAAGCGCGGCATCGGGAACGTCGTCTTCTGATACCCGTCCGGCGCGTCCTGCCCGGACGGCTTGCCTTCGAACGTGAACTCGACCGTCTTGTCCTCGTCGAGATAGACGGGCACGGCGCCGGTGCGTTTGCAGATCTTATCGTAGCCGACGACGGCGTACACGAGCCGCGTCGCGTTGCTCTGCGTGGAATTCTCGAACAGCCAGACCTTTTTTGCGCCGTGCGCGTACCAGTAACGGATCACGGCCTCCACGACCTCGGGGCGCGTGTAGCAGTACGGCTGTCCGTCGATGCCGTTCGGCTTGACGAAAACCTCCCGGCTTTCCTTCAGCAGCGCTTCGCCGCCGAAGCGGTCGAAGATCTCCGCGACGGCGGTTTCGATCTCGGTTTTCAGCGCCTCGTTCAGCGGCTGAAACTTCGTCAGGGATTCCGATTGATGCGGCGCGTTCAGATGGCGTACGACGACGGTTGCGTTTGACATATTGGACCTCCCGGTGTCAGCGGAGAGACTCCGCTTTCTGCCTCTATCATACGCGTTTTTTTCGCGCCCGTCAACCGACGCCGCGGTTGACCGTACGGCGCGCGGTGTGATATACTTTTCTATTATCGGACCACGGAGGTTAGGCATATGGAGATCGGAACCATTGTAAACGGATTTCGGGTAACGCGCGTGCGCGAGCTTGCGGAGATGGACGCAAAGCTCTGGGAGATGGAGCACGTCAAAACCGGCGCGCAGCTCGTCTGGATCGACCGCAGGGAGGAGAACAAGGCCTTCTCGATCGCGTTCAAAACGCTGCCGGAGGATTCCACCGGCGTCTTCCACATCCTGGAGCATTCGGTGCTGTGCGGATCGGACCGGTATCCGGTCAAGGAGCCGTTCGTCGAACTGCTCAAAAGCTCGGTGCGGACGTTCCTGAACGCGCTGACGTACCCGGACAAGACGGTTTATCCGGTCTCGAGCCGGAACGACCGCGATTTTCTGAACCTGATCGACGTCTATCTCGACGCCGTTCTGCATCCGCTGATCTATCACAAGCCCGAGATCTTCCGCCAGGAGGGCTGGCACTACGAGGGCGAGGGGGACGACCTTTGCTATCAGGGCGTCGTGTTCAACGAGATGAAGGGCGCGTTCGCATCGCCGCAGACGATCCTGTACAACGAGATCCAGCGCGCGCTGTTCCCGGACAACTGCTACCGGCACGTGTCCGGCGGCGATCCGGAATGCATTCCCGACCTGACGTACGAACAGTTCATCGCAAACCACAGGAAGTATTACCACCCGTCCAACGCGCGCATCTCGCTGGTCGGCAGCATCGACGTCGACGCGGTGCTCGGAAAGATCGATTCATTCCTGGCCCCCTACGACCGCATCGAAGCAGACTTCACGATCCCGATGCAGAAGCCGGTCGACCGCATCGTGAGGGAGATCCCGTTCGAGATCGGCGCGGAGGAGCCTGCGGAAAACCGCGCGATCGTCACCCGGGCGACCGTACTCGGCTCGTTCGAGACCGGCGAGCGCAATTTCGCGGCGTCGGTGCTCACGGATTATCTGACCGGCGACAACGACGCGCCGCTGAAGCGCGCCGTCATCGACCGCGGGCTTGCGCAGGACTTCTCGCTCGAGATGGACGACAGCATGCAGCAGTCGGTCATCTTCTGGCAGGCGATGAACACCGAAGCGGACAAGCGCGAAGCGATCGAACAGACTGTGCGCGAAACGCTCGAAACGATCGTCAGCGAAGGACTCGACCGGGAGCGCCTTTCGGCCTGTCTGCACAGCTTTGCGTTCCGCATGCGCGACCGCGAGGAGGGCTGGCTGCCGAGAAGCCTCAACGAGGCGCTGTCGCTGCTCAACACCTGGCTGTACGGCGGCGATCCCGCCGACGCGCTGCTGGTCGAGGAGCCGCTGAAGGCGCTCGAGGAGAAGCTCGGCACCGATACCTTTGAAACCCTGATCCGCGAACTGTTCCTCGACAACGAGCATTCCGCAACGATCGTGCTCGTGCCGTCCAAAACGCTCGGCACGGAGAAGCGCGAAAAGGAAGCGGCCCGCGTAAAGGCGGAAAGCGCCGCGTGGACCGAAGCGGACAGAGCGCGCGTCCGGAAGGAAGCGGAAACGCTCAGGGCCTTCCAGCAGACGCCCGACAGCGAGGAAGCGCTGAAGACGATCCCGATGCTGAAGCTTTCCGACCTCAGCGACGAGCCGGACCGCGTCACGGCGGAACCGACCGAACGCAACGGCGTGACCGTGCTCGACAATACCGTCGACAGCGGCATGGCGTATCTGCGGGCGTACTTTGCGGCGGATGATCTCACGCTCGACGAGCTGCCGCTGCTTTCGGTGATGACGTCGCTCCTCGGAAGCCTCGCCACCGCGCGGCATACGAGAAGCGAACTGCCGCTCGCCGTCAAGAACACGATCGGCAAACTTGATTTCTCGCCCGTCGTATTTCCGGGAAAGACGCCGGAGACCTGCCGGGTGCTTCTGAACGTGTCTGCGGCCTGCCTGCGGGAGCAGAGTGTCGGCACCGCGGCGCTGCTCGGCGAGATCCTGACGGAAACGCGCTGGGACGACGATGCGCTGCTCGGCGAGATCCTGAAGCAGACACTGGTCGGCGCGAAGCTGTCGCTGCCCGCGATGGGTCACCGCTACGGCATGATGCGTGTCGCCGCGCAGCAGACCGCGTTCGGCGCTGCCGACGAGAAGACCGGCGGCATCTCGTTCATTCAATGGATGAGCGCGATCGACGAAAAGGGTGACGAGGCGATGAAGGACCTGATGAACCGGCTCGGCGCGCTCGCAAAGCGCCTGTTCGTGCGTGAACGGCTGACCGTCGCGCGTTCGGAAGCGTTCTGCGACGAGGCGGTCGACACGCTGATCTTCGCGCTGCCGCACGGCGCCGCGCCGGAAGCGGCGTACGCGTCGTATCCGGTCTCCGCGTTTGCGCGCGAGGGCGTCACGATCCCGGCGCAGGTCGGCTTCGCCGTCATGGGCAGCAACCTCATGCGCCACGGCAGAACGTATTCGGGCGCGTTCCCGGTGCTTGCGAACGTGCTGAACTATATGTATCTCTGGAACGAGATCCGCGTGCAGGGCGGCGCGTACGGCTGCGGCTTTATCCCGCGCGATCACGGCGACATCCTGTTCTATACCTATCGCGATCCGCAGACGAAACGCTCGCTCGGCGTGATCAGGAACGCCGCGGAATTTCTGCGTTCGTTCTGCGAAGGGAAACCGGATCTGACCGGCTTCATTCTGAGCGCGGTCCCCTCGGTCGATCCGCTCCGCACCGCGGCGGCGAAGGTCGATACCGCGGCCGCGTACTGGTTCCGCGGCATCACGCGTGAAGAGATCGTTGACCGGTACCGCGCGCTGATCGCCACGACGCCGGAGGACCTTCTGGCGCTGTGCCCGGCGTTTGAGGACCTTGCGGCCGACGACGCGGTCTGTGTCGTTGCGGGCAGGGATCAGATCGACGCCTGCGCGGACGTGCTCGAAACCGTGCTGAACGTCTGAAACGACTGCGCGCCCGGACCGTTCTTAGGGACGGTCCGGGACTATTTTGGAGAGAAGCGAATGGATGCGAAAAACGAACTGTTTCTGGAACTCAGGGACACGGAATGGCCGTTTACGGGCGTCGATCACGACCGGATGATCGTTCGCGCGATCGTCTTTGACGACGCGAAGCGGCTGTATTTCGTGCGCGCCGTGCGGAACGACGAGTTCGGCGCTGCAACGCTGATCGAAACCTCCGGCGGCGGGGTGGAGCCGGGCGAGGACCTCGTGACCGCGATCCGCCGCGAGCTCAAGGAGGAGCTCGGCGCGGACGTCGACGTGCTCGGAAAGATCGGCGTCGTCAGTGATTATTACAATCTGATCCGCCGGCACAACCTCAACAACTATTATCTCTGCCGCGTCCGCTCCTTCGGCGAGCGGCATCTGACCGACGACGAGATCGACCGTTTCCATCTGTCGGTGCTGATGCTGCGCTTCGAGGACGCCGTGCGCGAATACGAACGCCGCACCGACTCGCCGCTCGGACGCCTGATCGCCGCCCGAGAGCTTCCGGTCCTTCGGCGCGCCATGGAACTGCTGGACGCCGGGCTCTGATCCGTGCCGGCGTGAACGAACAAAAAATATAGTATTTTAATGCGGATTTTCTGCGTGCCTGCGGGGTTTATATAGTAGGTGCGTGAGAATGCGGAAAGGGCTGTATGGCAAACATTGTGGACTTTATCGAGGAGAACTATGACGCGCTCCTCGCGTTTTCGGTTCGTTTGAACGGAAACTGGACGGACGGAGAGGACGTTCTGCAGACGGTAGCGGCGAAGCTGTGCCAAAAGCAGGCCGAGCTTACGGACGTGACGTTCGCGAAGACCTATCTGATGGTCTGCATCCGCAACGCAACGCTGAATCTGAAGCGCGCGAGGGCGAAACAGTCCGAAGCGAACGGGCGGTTTCGGAAATCGAAGGAAGCCATGGAGGATCCGACCGCAGAGGAGGCGTTCCGCTACGTTGAGTGGGCGGAATCGCTGGACCGTCACCTGGCGCGCTACGACGAGCCGCTTCGGAGAGCGTTTATCGCGTATTACGTCGATCAGAAAACGCTCGGCGAGGTCGCCAGATCGCTCGGAATGACGAACCGGCAGGTCACGAGAAAGTTTGCCGATATGCGCGCGTACCTGAAGCGAAATCACAAACGCCTGTTTACCCAACTCAGCATTCTACTGTCGATGTAAGAAAGGACCGCATCCGATGAAAATGACCAAAACGGAATGGAAGTATCTGCAGAGAATCGCGCTGGATCATCCGTACTACGACACGCATAAGCCGCCGCTGACGGAGGCGGAGGCAAGGGCGATCGTTGCCGCAAACAATACCGTGACCGGCGCGGCGTTTACGGACGGCGTTTTTCAAAAGCTCGGCATGACGCGGCCGGCCGCGAGTCCGACGCGCTTCGACCGCCTGCGTGGACTGTGCGCCGTGCCGCGCGTTCGCAGGATCGCGATCGTCCTGCTCGTCGTCGCCCTGCTGACCGTCTTTTTCGCGGCGACGCCCGTCGGCCGTGCGATCGCGGACAGCGCGGGCCGGTTTATCGTCCGCCTGTTCGAAAACGAAATTACGGTGACGCCGACCGACGATCCGAAACCGGAAGCGGAGTCTGCGCAGCCGGCGGTTTCGTATCGCGTCTGCCGCGACGAAGATCCGCGCGAAGGGTTCGCGCGGTTCATCGAACAGACCGGGTACGAGCCGTTCATGCCGGGCGGGCTGAAGCTCGAAAGCGTCTCGTGGTCCGCAGAGGATTCCGACCTGATCGTATCCGTCTACCGGACGGGAAACGACAGAAGGGTCGTCGTCAGCCAGGAATGGGAGCTTGCCATGGAGCTGCATTTCCCGGGGGCGTTCCGGCGTTTCGCGGATGAAAACAACCTGTATTGTGCGACCGATGAAGAGGACGGCGGCCAATCATACGTGATGCTGCTGAACGATTCGGTCATCTATCTCCACACCGAGGGAAGGGATGACGATTCGACCGTCATTTCGGATTTTTTGCGCCGTGCGGAATAAAAAAAGAGGCCGCCGTTTTCGGGCGGCCTCCGTTCTTATGAAATGTGATAGGTTTTGTGCGAGGTTTGTCCGACGTTCAGTCCGATGATCGAAATCTGAAGAACGTACGTGCCGGGAGAGAGGGAAACGGTTTTGGACAGACTGATGAGCGAATCCGATGAAAGCGTCAGAATGGAATCGACCGGGTTGTTGCCGGAATCGTAGAGAGCCAGCAGGATCGTCAACGGCTGCTCGTTCGTATTGGTCACATTTGCTTTCATCTTATAGGTGGATCCGGAAACGTGCTTCAGTCCGAACGAATACGGAACCGTCACCCGATCCGGCGGTTCGGGATCGCTTTCCGCAAACGTCGGGACGGTCAGCGACAGGCACAGCAGCAGCGCAAGGAACACACAAAGGCAGTTTCGTTTCATACAAATTCCTCCTCAATATGAATTTCGAATCTCCCCATTATATTTGACACCGCGGCGACGCCGAAAGTCGGCAGGCGCCGCGTTTTTTTTTTTCGGCGCGGACGCTTCGGCGAAGGCAATCGCGGCGTTCCGCCGGATGATCGATAGAATCTTGACAGCAGGCGGAGGATGGGGATATAATAACCGTAATTGAATAAAGCAGTCGGTGCCTTTGTTCCGCGGGGAACGAAGGGTAAAAGGGAAACAGGTGAAACGCCTGTGCGAACTCGTCACCGTATGCGGATCGATGCTGTCACGCAATCGCAGCCACTGAGAGATCGGGAAGGCGGCAGCGTCATACGCCGCGAGCCGGGAAACCTGCCGAATGCTGGGTACGGGAAAAGGACTTTTCCAGATCACGAGGGATTGATTGTGTACCAGGCTCTGTCTTTGGGGCGCTCTATGTACGCAGTCTCTTTACCGTTCGGTAAGGGGCTTTTTTCGTGCCGTGACCGTTGTCATGTGAATGATTCACATAGAGTTGGGGACAGCCCCGAAAAGGTAGGAGGAAACAACATGAAAAAGACAATCGCAATGTTTGTTGCGGCGATCATGCTTCTCGGCATGTTCGCGGCATGCAGCGGCACGCCGTCCGAACCGGAACCGGCGCAGACGGATGCGCCCACGGCGGAACCCGCCGGCAAGACCGACGCGGAACTGGCGGCGGAATGCGCGGCGCTGATCGACGCGATCTACGTGCAGGAGCGCACGGAGGAGACCGACGCGCAGTGCGCGGCCGCGAAGGCTGCGTGGGACGCGC
>CAMKES010000014.1 GCA_946411635.1 uncultured Clostridia bacterium
CGGGTTCCGGCTCGGGTTCGGGTTCCGGCTCGGGTTCGGGTTCCGGCTCGGGTTCAGGTTCCGGCGCAGGTTCGGGTTCCGGCGCAGGTTCGGGTTCCGGCGCAGGTTCGGGTTCCGGCTCGGGTTCGGGCTCCGGCTCGGGTTCGGGTTCCGGCTCCGGCGCGGGGGTCGGCGCAGCATCTTTGAACTTCATCCACTCATGTTCGATCACAGGCGCGGCGGCGGGGGTCGGCTGAGCGGGCGCTGCCTGATTGCCGGAAACGGAGTTGACCCATTGTTTGAAGGCGTTCATGAGTTTGCCGGTTTCGTTCTCCGACGCCGGATCGGGGGCATGCATTAGATTGTAGAACATCACGATTATGAAGATGATCAAAAGGATGATCCCCATAAGGATCAGGTAAAAATGATAATTGAATGAGATCCTTCCGTAACTGCCGCTGATTACCAGGGCAAGGATATAATTCAACGTAAAGAGACCGACCGGAATTGCCGTTAGGACCGGACGGTTCAGCCAGACGCCCAGAATGCCGGCGATCGATGCGGCGACCGAACACAGAATGCCGAGGATCGCAACTTCATTGAAGATCAGTGAGAAAAACGTACCGTGTTCCCCGGAGCTGTAATACGAATCGGGCGTACGATAGCATTCCGTAAACATCTCGATGAGAGCGAACAGGATACAAGCGGTAATGAGCACCTGAAAGATAAGCGGGATCCGTTTCTGTTTCATATTCCCCTCCTGACGGTATTGCCGGGCGGATCGGGCAAATTATCCGTTCTTTCCGGTAAATTCAGTATATTCTGCGGGACGGACAATGTCAAGGACGACCGGACCCAAAATCCGCTGGAAGCGGTTTGCGTCGAACCGGAACGGCGGTGCGTCCGCGATTATTTACAAAAAAAACGCACAGAATCGGATAGACATCGGCCCGTGCGCATGGTACAATAAAACAAATCGATGTCGAAAGACGTCGCTTCTTGCATTTATACAGACTGCAATCGTGATGGTACGCCGCGACTGGGAAGCACACGGCGGGAAGGAGACGGTTTCATGAGGATTACCAGGGTCGCAAGCCTGATTCTGGCGCTGCTTTTATCGGCGGCGCTTTTGCCGTTCGCCGCGGCAGGAACGCGCGCGGTGCTGAACGAACCGGCGGGAGCCGGCGAAAGCGGCGCGCAGACCGCGGAACGGCTGACGGCCGTCGTGACGATGCCGGAGAACCGGGAAAAGGAAGCGGAGCTGCTGACCGACGGCTGCGCCGCGACGCACGTCATTTTCCGGAAGGACTGCACGGTGCGCGTCGATTTTTCGGGCGAGGCGGAAAACCTCGTTACCGTCTGGAACGACGACCCGTCCGGCGTGCAGCTGATCTGCTATGCGGGCGAGACCGTGCTCTCGACGTCCGGGCTTGACGTTCCGTTTCTGTCGACCGTGACGCCGCTTCCCGAAGGCACGACCGCCGTGGAGCTTTCGTTCACCGTTCCGAAGAACGGGACGATCGCGCTTTCCGAGGTATACGCGTACGGCGCGGGCGAGCTGCCCGAAACCGAGTACCGGTGGGAAGCCGCGGAGCATCCCGACGTGCTGCTCGTCGCGCCCTATCCGGGCGACGAATTCCGCTTTTACGGCGGACTGCTGCCGAAGCTGATCAACGACGGCGTGAACGTCGCCGTGTTGTACTGCTCCGATCAGAGCCGTCAGCGGCTGGAGGAGGGCTTCGCCGCGCTGTGGGCGCTGGGACTGAAAACCTATCCCGTGCGGCTGAACGTGAAGGCCAAGCTCAGCCTCGACTATTCGGAGCTGCATTCCGCGTGGACCAAGGCCGGCGTCAAGACGCTTCTCAATCAGGCGCTCGCCGATCTGAAGCCGGCCGTTCTGATCGCGCCCACCGGCGACAGGCACGCCGAGACGGAGGCGCGCGTCGCCTCGGATTTCACGATGGAGATCCTGAAGCAGCGCGCGGGGCTCTGTCAGAAGCTGTACCTCGCCGAGGACGGCGAAAAGACGGTCACGATCGCGGACGAGCCGCTTCCGTATTACGGCGGAAGAAGCGCAGGCGCGCTTGCGCAGGAAGCGCTTGACAGCATCCATTCCGCGGATTTCTGGGAGTACCGGGTCCGCGCCGCGGGCACGTACCGCCTGGCGCTTTCGCAGGTCGGGTCCGACAATTCGTCCGACACGCTGTTCGATCACGTCACGATCGAGCGGAATCCGCCCGCGACGCCGACGCCCGAACCGACCGAAGCGCCGACCGAGGAACCCACCGAGGAACCCACCGAAGCGCCGACCGACACGCCCGCGCCGACCGAACCGCCGGCCGCGACCGCAACGCCGATCCCGATCGGGGAGGAGGACGCCGCGACGGAAGCGCCGACCGAAGCGCCGACGCCCACGCCCGAGCAGAAGCGCGGTCTGTTCTCCTGCGGCGGCAAAGATCCCGCCCCGACGGCGACGAGTGCGCCCACCGCCGCGCCGACCGCGGTCCCCACGCAGGCGCCCACGCCCGCGCCGACCGAAGTTCCGACGCAGGCGCCCACGCTGCCGCCCACGCCCGAACCGACCGAAGCGCCGACCGAAGCGCCCACGCCCGAACCGACGCAGGCGCCGGAGGCCGAGAAGTTCCCCGGGCATTTCCTTGCCGAGGGCGAGGCGGAGCAGTTCACGATGGACCGCGAGAACGGGCACTGGACCTTCCGCGATCAGAACACGGACATCGATATCCGGCGCGTGAACACGCGCGATCACGACGGCGAATCGCAGATCTATTTCGTCGCGCATATCTGGATGCGGAACAACCAGCACCGGTCCGGCTTCGGTCACGAATCGCGCAACGGCAGGACGCGCGGCAAGCTGTACGGCATTGCGCGCCGCTACGGCGCCGTTCTGCTGATCACCGGCGACAACATGATCAACTTTGAGGAAGCGAAGGACCTGAAGAGCACGCTGATCCGCGACGGGTACGTCTATATGGACAAGACGGGCGAATCCGTCATGGCGTGGAACGAGCGCACGCTGTCGTTCGATCTTCTGGAGGACAACAGCTTTACGAAGGACGAGCTTCTGGAGCGCGGATACCGCGACGTGTACTGCTTCGGACCGATCCTGATGCAGGACGGCGAGATCCGCCCGAAGCTGAACTATTATTCGCACGGCGACGCGGGCTACAAGCGTCCGCGCGTCGGCGTCGGACAGGTCGAGCCGGGCCACTTCGTGGTCATCGTCGCGGACGGCAAGCGCCCGGGCGAGGCGAGCGGCTTCATGCTCAAGGACTACGCCGAGCTGTTCCGGAACGAGGGCTGCGTGTCGGCGTACAACCTCGACGGCGGCAAGTCGGCGGACATCGTGTTCATGGGCGTGCACCTGCGGGAGCGCAACGAAAAGCGCGATCTGCCGGACTGCCTGCTGTTCGGGCATACCGGACTGCTGCCGAACGAGGACGATCCGGAGCCCGGACGCTACGAGGTCGGCACCGACGAGAACGGCAATCCCGTTTTCGTGCTGAAATAACGGACGCACTGCAGCGCGGGGAAGACGCTTCCCCGCGTTTTTTCGTGCTTGCGGTCCGGGCGCGGGGATGGTACAATGGAGAGGAACGAAGGGAGGCGGGACCATGCTGTACGAATACCGTCTGGAGACCCCGAAGGAGGGCTTTATCGACATCACCGAACAGGTGCGCGACGCGTGCAGGCAGAGCGGCGTGTTCGACGGGATGATGACCGTGTACTGTCCGCACACGACCGCGGGCGTCACGATCAACGAGAACACCGATCCGAACGTCAGAAACGACCTGCTGTTCGCGCTCAGCGAAGCGTACCCCGACCGGGCGGAGTTCCGTCACGCCGAGGGCAACAGCGCGGCGCATCTGAAAGCGAGCGTCATCGGCAGCAGCGTCACGATCATGATCGACGACGGCGAGCCGGTGCTCGGCACGTGGCAGGCGGTGTATTTTGCGGAGTTTGACGGGCCGCGTTCGCGGCGGTTCACCGTCAAGGTCATGGGAAGCAGAGGATAACGGAGGAGACTATGAAAGCTTACGAACGGTTGCTGAAGTACGTCGCCGTGCATACGACGAGCGACGAGGAGAGCACGACGGTCCCGACCGCCGCGCGTGAATTTGACCTGGCGAACCTGCTGGTCGGGGAGCTGAAGGCGATCGGCGTCGAGGACGCCGCGGTCGACGACATGTGCTACGTGTACGGCACGCTTCCCGCCACGCCCGGATACGAGCACGCAGCGAGGCTCGGACTGATCGCGCATATGGACACCGCGCCGGACTTTTCCGGCGAGAACGTGCGTCCGCGCATCATCGAACACTACGACGGCGGCGACGTCGAGCTCGGCACGAGCGGCAGAACGCTTTCCGTCGCGCAGTTTCCGCACCTGCCCGCGCTTGCGGGCCGCACGCTGATCGTCACCGACGGCACGACGCTTTTGGGCGCGGACGACAAGGCGGGCGTCGCGGAGATCGTCACGATGCTCGAGGAGATCATCAAGGAGGGCATGCCGCACGGCAAGATCTCCGTCGGATTCACGCCCGACGAGGAGGTCGGCAGCGGCGCGGATCACTTCGACGTGGCGCGCTTCGGCGCGGACTTCGGCTTCACCTGCGACGGCGGCGCCGAGGGCGAGCTCGAATACGAGAACTTCAACGCGGCGGGCGCGACGTTCACGATCCGCGGCTTCAACATCCATCCGGGCGAGGCGAAGGGCAAGATGATCAACGCGCTTCAGCTCGCGTGCGAGATCAACGGCATGCTGCCGAAGGGGCAGACCCCGCGCGACACCGAGGGCTATCAGGGCTTCTGGCATCTGGTGGACCTGTCCGGCACCACGGAGCAGGCGAGCCTTTCGTACATCATCCGCGACCACGACTTCGCAAGCTTCGAAATGCGCAAGGAAATGCTCGAAAAGATCGCCGCGGTGATGAACGACACGTACGGCGCGGGCACGGTGGAGCTTTCGATCCGCGATCAGTACCGCAACATGAAGGAACAGATCGAGCCGTGCATGCACCTGATCGAGAACGCGAAAAAGGCGATGGAGCAGGCGGGCGTGACCCCGCGCGTACAGCCGATCCGCGGCGGCACGGACGGCGCGCGGCTGAGCTACATGGGTCTGCCGTGTCCGAACCTCGGCACCGGCGGATACGCGTTCCACGGTCCGTACGAGCACATCACGGTCGAGGGCATGGACGCGTGCGTCCGGGTGCTCAAGAACCTCGTCGCGCTGTACCGGGATCGATAACGACGACAACGCAAAAGGAACCATTCTGAGGAATGGTTCCTTTTATGTTACGCTTCCCCGGTCTGAGGGGGGACGGGGAAGCGGGTAAGGAGGCTTATTCGAACGCCGGCGCGGTGATCGTGCCGATGAACAGCACCGTGCCGTCCCACGATTCGATCACGTACAGGAACGGGCGGGTCAGGTGGAAGTCGATTTTCGGCAGATTTTCCGGCTGCATTGCGGTTTCACCGTCGACGACGACCATCGTGTACGCCGCGGCTTCCACGCCGTTTTCATCGACGCCGATGTACGATTCCTGAATGACGTTCGAGATCTTTGCGGGCACGTTGCTCATGCCGGAAAGGTCCGCGCCGTCGCTGAACGCGATCGCGATCCCGAGTTCTTTCAGCGGCTCTGCGAGATCGAAGCGATCCTGGAACTTGAACTTCGGCAGCTTGACGGAAACGTCCGCGCGGATCGATTCGCCGCCCGTGAGCAGCGCGTGCAGGGATTCCGGCGAGGCCAGCAGATCGCTGAGCGACACGCCCTCGTCCGGCAGGATGAACGTCATGCGGCCGACGCGCCGCAGAGGGAGCGAGTAGCGGAGGAAGCCGTCGCCCTTTACGATCGACGAAGCACGGTCGAGACGGTTCATGTACTCGACGATCAGCTCGCCGGTCAGTCCCTTGAACGTGCCGGATTCGGTCGCGCCTTCATAGAAGTCGTTCGCCCACGCGTCCTTCAGATAGATCGTGTTGATCAGCACCGCGAGCGTCGCCTCGTCGAAGTTCAGCGCGTCCTCGCTGATCTTGATCTTGCCGCGCGTGTGCTCGGTGATCCAGTCTCCGATCTGCTTTTTGGTCGACTGCTGCGTGAAGTCGACGGTGTTCGCTTCGGCGCGGAACACGTCGGCGAGCGTCTTCATGTAATCGCCGTCGAACGTCACGTCAACGCCGCCGAGGCTGTTCGTCATCCAGATCGAGTTCGCAAGCGCCAGCGAGCTGCCGTCCTTGTCGATCGAAAGCGTTTCGAGCATTGCGCCGCAGATGCCGCGCAGCTCCTCGATCGTTTTGCAGCCCAGAAGCTTCAGCATCTTCTGCTGCGTTTCGCCGCTTGCGCCTTCCGCGGTCATCGCGAGCGCGAGGTACACGCTGATCGGGCTGAGGTTTTTATTCGCGGTGCCGTCCAGAAGCTTCGAGGCGAGCACGTCGGAGAACGATTCGTAGCCGGTGATTTCGGGGATCTCGGCGTTCAGGACCTGGGCCGGGACCTTCGTCGGTTCGGGCTTCGGATCCGTCTTTTCGGCGGTATCGGGTTTTGCGGTGCACGCCGCAAACAGCAGCGCCGCAAAGAGAATACAGAACAGTCGTTTCATGGGGATGATTCCTTTCTTGTTTTGCCAATAATACCCTGTACAGAGCCGTTCGGTTGCAAAAAAAAGCCCCTCCGGAGGGAGGGGCAGGTGAAAACCCTTTATTTCTGCACGTTCGCGTGCGCGGTGGGTTCCGTGACCGTGCCGATGAACAGCACCGTACCGTCGTACGATTCGATCGCGTAGAAGAACGGGCGAGTCAGATGGAAATTGACCGTTTCGAGCTCCACGGGATTGAACGCCGTCGTCTTGACGGAGATCATCGTATACGCGGCGGCCTCGACGCCGTTTTCATCGACGCCGATGTACGACTCCTGCAGGACGCTGTCGACGCAGCAGGGCGCGTCGCACATGCCGGAAAAGTCCGCCGCGGGCGTGAAGGTTTTCTGAAGCCCCAGCGCTTCCAGCACCTTTTCGAGCTCCATCTTATCCTTAAACTCGAACTTCGGCAGTTTCAGGCTCACGTTGACCGTCTTTTCGACGCCGGCGTGCAGAAGCTTGTCGATCGCGTCGGGCGTGCCGAGCAGTTTTTCAAGCGCAATGCCTTCGTCCGGAAGCACGAACGTCATATAACCGACGTTGCGGAGATACACGCGGTACGCCGTCCAGCCGTCGCCGAAGCGGATGACCGCGTTCTTGTCGAAGCGGGTCATGTAATCGACGTCGAATGCGCCCGAAAGCCCTTCAAACGAACCGGTTTCGGTGTTTTCAAGCTTGAACGCGTCGCTCCAGCCGTCCTTTAAATAGATCGTGTTGATCAGCACCGCGAGCGTCCTCGCGTCGAAACGGAACGAATCCGGCGAAACCTCGATCTTGCCGCGCGTATGCTTGTTGATCCAGTCCGCGATCTGCTGCGCGGCGGAGAGCGTGCCGAATTCGACGGTGTTCGCCTCGGAACGGTAGACCTCGCCGAGCCTGTTCAGATAGCTCTCACGGAAGGTCACGGGCACGCCGCCGATCTCGTTTGCCATCCACAGCGAATCGTGCAGGTCGAGCGTGCTGCCGTCCTCGTCGATCGAGAGCGTTTCGAGCATCGCGCCGCACACGCCGCGCAGTTCCTCGAGCGTTTCACAGCCCAGAAGCGCCAGAAGCTCGGTCAGCGTGTCGCCCTCCGCGCCTTCCGCGAGCATCGCGAGCGCGAGGTACACGGAGATCGGCGAAAGGTTGCGGTTCTGCGTGCCGGTCAGAAGCGCGGCGGAAAGCAGGTTCGCGAAATCGGCGTAGTCGTGCACGTTTCCGGGTTCGACCGGAAGCGGTTCGGGCGTAACGGGATCGCTGACGCCGACCGCGCCGCCGTCCGGCGCGTCGGTCGTTTGTTCGGGGGTGTCGGTCGCGTTTTCCGCGACGGGCGCGTCCGGACCGTCCTCCCCGGCAGGCTTCGGCTGCGCGCCGCACGCCGCGGCGGAGAACAGCATAAGGCCGGTGAGCAATAAACAAAGCAAGCGTTTCATAAGCGTTGCTCCTTTCTTCGTTTGCAAGAAATACCGTTTACGCCTCGGTTTGGTTGCAGACGGGGCGGCACTGTTCGTCGACCGCCAGGAACAGCGCTTCCGCGCGCGCCGTCACGTCGTCGAAGATCGCCTTCGCGCGGGCGTACAGATCGGCGACGAACGCTTCGTCCGAAAGCGACTGCAGGTTGATGCAGACGTTCAGCCACGCGCCGCGCGCCGCCGTCACGAGCGCCGCCGCGCCCACGCCGAAATCGCTCACGCAGTTCGGGTTGATCCGGTCCGCAAGCTGTTCGAGCACGCAGACGGTGCGTTCGCACAGCGTCAGCGTATGGAACGGCATGTTCGCCGCTTCCTTCGTCGCGTCTTCCATCGCGGCGCGGCGGATCGCCTTCTCCTCGTCGGTCTCCTTCGGCAGATGCATCGCCTCGTACAGACGGTTGAACGCCTCGGTGTCGTCGTCGACCGCCTTCAGAAACTGCTGGATCAGCGGGTCGCCGACCGTGATCGCGGCTTCGGCGTTCTTCCAGTGATCGGCGTATTTCTTCTTGCCGACGGTGAGGTTCGCCGTCATCACGGCAAGCGACGCGCCGCACGCGCCGAACAGCGCGGCAACCGAGCCGCCGCCGGGAGCGGGGGCGTTGCTCTTCAGAATATCCGTAAATCCGGATACGGTCAAATCGGTCAATCGTTCCATAGGTTACTCCTTTCCTGTCACGCGCACGCCTTTTTTGAATACCGCGGCTGCGCGGTTGGTTCCGTAGCGGTAAATGAGCTGGTCGAGGTTGTCCGCGTCCCACACGACGAGGTCCGCCTGCTTGCCGGGCTCGAGCGTGCCGCGCGTATCCGCCATGCCGATCGCCGCCGCGCCGTTGAGGGTCGCCGCGGTCAGGATCTCCTCGGGGGTGAGCTGTCCGTAGAGACAGCCCGCCGTCATGGCGAACGGCAGCGAGAGGTTCGGCGTCGAGCCGGGGTTCATGTCGGTCGCGACCGCAACGGGCACGCCCGCGTCGATCATGGCGCGGAAATCGCCGTACGGCTTTTTCAGATAGAACGAGGTCGCGGGCAGCATGACCGCGATCACGCCGCCGTCACGGAGCGCCTTCCGGCCCTCCGCGCCGGTCTCGGACAGATGGTCGCAGCTGATCGCGCCGACGCGCGCCGCGACCTGCGTGCCGCCGATCTCCCTGATCTCGTCGGCGTGCAGCTTCGGGATCATGCCGAAGCGTTTGCCCGCGTTGAGCACGCGCTCGGACTGCTCCGCCGTGAACACGCCCTCGTCGCAGAACGCGTCGCAAAAGTCCGCAAGCCCTTCCTCCGCGATCGCGGGGATCATCTCGGTGCAGAGCTGTTCGACGTACGCGTCGTGATCCATGCCCTCGGGGAAGGCGTGCGCGCCGAGAAACGTCGCCGCGACGCCGCCGAACGCCTCCTTGAGACGCCGGACCACGCGCAGCTGCTTTTTCTCGGTTTCGAGATCGAGGCCGTAGCCGCTCTTGATCTCGACCGCCGTCGTGCCGTGGGCAAGCATTTCGAGATACAGGCCGCGCGCCTTTTCAAACAGCGCGTCCTCGCTCGCCTTCCGCGTTTCGCGCACGGTCGAAAGAATGCCGCCGCCCGCCGCGAGGATCTCGAGGTACGATCTGCCCTGAAGCTTCATCGCCAGCTCGTGCTCGCGCCAGCCGCCGAACACCAGATGCGTGTGGCAGTCGACGAGGCCCGCGGTGACGAGCTTCCCGCCGCAGTCGACGGACGCGTCCGCCTCGGGGGGCGTGCCCTCGCCGGTCGCGGCGATCACGCCGTCTTCTTCGAGCAGCCACGCGCCGTGAAGCGTCCGGAGCGTTCCCTGTGCACGGCCCGCAACGGCGACCGATCCGGTCGCCGTCGCAAGCTCGCCGATGTTGGTAAAGATCCGTTTCACAGAAGATGACACTCCAGTACCTGTTTGAAGGCATCGAATTTTTCGATCTGCAGATAGTAATCCGCCGCGTCGACGAACGCCATCATGGGCGCGAGACCGATGATCTCGGTGCCGACGACGTGCACGCCGTAACGCGCCGCTTCAAAGCGGACGAATTCCAGCACGCGGTACAGCGGGGTCTGCTTGTAGTCGCACATGTTGATCGAGACCTGCGCGATGTTGCGCTCCTCGAGCATGACGCCGAGCGCCTTGACGGCACGGAAGCCGCCGTCCTTTTCGCGGATGATCTTTGCGATCTTCTTTGCGATCGACACGTCGGACGTGTCGAGGTTGATGTTGAACGCGATCAGCGGCTGACGCGCGCCGACGGCGACCACGCCCGCGGACGGGTGGATGCGGTTGCCGCCGAAATCGGGATGCCACTGTTCTTCGAGCACCTTTTCCGCCATGCCCTCGAACTGACCCTTGCGGATCGCGGCGAGGTTCCTGCGGTGCGGCGCGGACGCGCTTTCCTCATACAGGAAGACCGGCAGGTCGAGCTCGCCCGCGATGCGTTCCGCGAGGACCTTCGAGCGCTCCACGCACTCCTGCATATCCATGTCGCGGATCGGCACGAACGGGATGACGTCGACCGCGCCCATGCGCGGATGCTCGCCCTCGTGGACGCGCAGGTCGATCTTTTCGACCGCGAGCTTCGCAAAGCGGAACGCCGCTTCCATCACCTGATCGGGATCGCCGAGGAAGGTGAACACCGAGCGGTTGTGGCTCGCGTCGGAGGAGTAGTCGATCAGCGTGACGCCGGGAACGGCGCGCACGACGTCCGCAAATTCCTCGACGAGGTCCATGCGGCGTCCTTCGCTGATGTTCGGGATGCATTCCATCAATTTAGCCATTGCAGTTTCTCCTTTAATCTTTCAAAGCATTCCGTACGGTTTCACGCACCAGCGTATCGTCCGCGATGTGCGGGATCGTGATGCAGTCCGTACCTTCGTTGTCGCGGTTGTACGCGAGACAGGTTTCGATCGCGTTTTCGTTGCGTGCCCACGCGCGCCGCGCGACGCCGCCCATCGTATCCCACGGCATCGCCGAGGACAGGATGCGGTCCACGCGCTCGCTTCCGTCGAGCACCATGCCGAAGCCGCCGTTGATCGACTTGCCGACGCCCACGCCGCCGCCGTTGTGCAGGGCGATGAGGCTCATGCCGCGCGCGGCGTTGCCCGCGAAGCACTGCGTCGCCATGTCCGCCATGATGTTCGAGCCGTCCTTGATGTTGCTCGTCTCACGGAACGGGGAGTCCGTGCCGCCGGTGTCGTGGTGATCGCGGCCCAGCATGACGGGGCCGATCTCGCCGTTTCTTACCATTTCGTTGAAGCGCAGCGCGATCTTCAGGCGTCCCATCGCGTCCTGATACAGGATGCGCGCCTGCGTGCCGACGACCATCTTGTTCTTCTTCGCGTCGCGCACCCAGACCCAGTTGTCGCGGTCCTGATAGCGGCGGGTCGGATCGATGCAGTCCATCGCGGCCGCGTCGGTCTTGTCGAGGTCCTCGGGCTTGCCGGAAAGGCACACCCAGCGGAACGGACCGTAGCCGTAGTCGAACAGCTGCGGACCGAGGATGTCCTCGACGTAGGACGGATAGACGAAGCCGTCCTTTTCGTTTTCGCCGTTCTTGCAGATCGATTTCACGCCCGCGTCGTAAACGGCCTTCAAAAAGCTGTTGCCGTAGTCGAAGAAGTACGTGCCGCGGCGGTGCAGCTCGTCGATCGCCGCGATGTGCAGCTTCAGCGACGCGTCGACCGCCTTTTTGAACGCCTCGTGATCCTCGGCAAGCAGCCGCGTGCGCTCTTCAAACGACACGCCCGCGGGGCAGTAGCCGCCCTCGTAGACCGCGTGGCACGAGGTCTGGTCGCTTAAGAGATCGACGTGGACGTCGTTGTCGATCAGATAGTGCAGAAGATCGACGACGTTGCCGTGATACGCGATCGCCAAAGGCTTTCCTTCCTTCTGCGCTTCGCGCGCCCATGCAACGCAGGTTTTCAGGTCGTCGCTGACCTTGCTCACCCAGCCCTGCTTATAGCGCGTTTCGATGCGGGAGGAATCGACCTCCGCAATGATCGCCGCAGCGCCCGCGATCTCCGCCGCCTTGCCCTGCGCGCCGCTCATGCCGCCGAGACCCGCCGACACGAACAGACGGCCCGCGAGGTCCTTGTCCTTCGGGATGCCGAGCTTCAGACGGCCCGCGTTCAAAAGCGTGTTGAACGTGCCGTGCACGATGCCCTGCGGTCCGATGTACATCCAGCCGCCGGCGGTCATCTGCCCGTAGTTTGCGACGCCCATCGCCGCGGCGCGGTTGAACTCCTCGGGCTTGTCGAACAGACCCACCATCAGACCGTTCGTGAGGATGACGCGGGGCGCGTTCTCATGCGAACGGAACACGCCCAAGGGGTGCCCCGACTCGATGACGAGCGTCTGCGTGTTCGTGAGCTCCTTCAGGTACTGCTTGATCAGCAGGTACTGCATCCAGTTCTGGCAGACCTGACCCGTCTCGCCGTAGGTGACGAGCTCGTACGGGTAGAGCGCGACCTCGAAGTCGAGGTTGTTGTCGATCATGACCTGAAACGCTTTGCCCTCGATGCACTTGCCCTCGTAGCAGTCGATCGGCTTGCCCCACAGCCGTCCCTCGGGACGGAAGCGGTAGCCGTAGATGCGGCCGCGGGTTTTGAGCTCCTCCATGAATTCCGGCGCGAGCTCCGCGTGGAATTGCTCGGGGATGTAGCGCAGCGCGTTCTTCAGCGCGATCTCCATGTCGTGCTCCGAGAGCACGGAATCACGCCGCGGCGCGCGGCGGATGCCTTCGAGAAAGGGCTTCTTTTCGGGAAGCCGGTCCAGCTTCAATACGCAGTCCATTGTATCCTCCTTGTCAATCAATGAAAATCGGAAAGCATTGTTTTCACGTCGTTTTCGATCGCGCCGGAGCGGATCAGCACGTTCATCGCCGCGATCATCGGGTGGATCTCCTCGTCCTTCGCGTAGAACGGCACGACGGCGCGGACCTTCTGATACACGCCCTGCTGCGCGGGGGAGAGCTCCACGTTCTTTCTCAGATCGATGCCCTGCACCGCCGCCATCAGCTCGAACGCGAGCACGGAGTACAGGTTGTTCACGATGCGGCGGAAATTGCGCGCGGCGGTCGTGCCCATCGAAACGTGGTCCTCCTGATTCGCGGAGGAGGGGATGGAGTCGACGCTCGCCGGATGCGCGAAGACCTTGTTTTCGCTGACGAGCGACGCGGCCGAGTACTGGCAGATCATGTAGCCCGAATTGATGCCGCCGTCGGGCGCGAGAAACGCGGGCAGGCCGTTCGAAAGCGCGGGATTGACCATGCGCTCCATGCGGCGCTCGGAGATGTTACTTAGCTCGCTTGCCGCGGCGCTCATGTAGTCCATCACGAGCGCGATCGGCTCGCCGTGGAAGTTGCCGCCGGAGATGACGCTTTCGTCGTCGAGGAACAGGATCGGGTTGTCGGTGACGGAGTTCAGCTCGGTTTCGAGCACCTTCCGGACGTGCGCGAGCGCGTCGCGCACCGCGCCGTGCACCTGCGGGATGCAGCGCAGCGCGTAGGCGTCCTGCACGCGGAGACCCGCGTTTTTCGCCATCGACGGGGAATCCTTCAGGATGGTGCGCATGTTCTTTGCCACCAGGCTCTGTCCTGCGTGGGGACGGACCGCGTGGATGCGCGGATCGAACGCGGAGAGCAGTCCCGTGAGCGCCTGCATCGTCATCGACGCGGTGACGTCCGCGAGCGCCGCCGCGCGGTTCAGATCGTACCACGCGAGCGTGCCGATCGCCGTCATGCACTGCGTGCCGTTGATCAGCGCGAGACCCTCCTTCGCAAGCAGATGGAACGTGGGAAGCTTCGCCTTTTCCATCGCTTCCGCGCCGCTCATGCGCTTACCCTTGTACGTCGCTTCGCCGCGGCCCAGAAGCACCAGCGCCATGTGCGCCAGCGGCGCGAGGTCGCCCGACGCGCCCAGCGAGCCCTGCTCGGGGATCACGGGCGTCACGCCCTTGTTGAGCATGCCGATCAGCGTTTCGATGATCTCGCGGCGGATGCCGGAATTGCCCTTCGAAAGCGCGTTCGCGCGAAGCAGCATCATCGCGCGGGCGGTCTCTTCGTTCAGCGGTTCACCGACGGCGACGCAGTGCGAAAGGATCAGGTTTTCCTGGAGCTGCGCGCTCTTGTCGCTCGAGATCGTGATCTTCGAGAACTCGCCGAAACCGGTCGAGATGCCGTACACCGTGCGGCCTTCCGCAACGATCCGGTCGACGAGCGCGCGCGACGCGTCGATGCGCGCGAAGGTCTTGGGCGAGAGCGAAACGCGGGCGCGGAACCGCGCGACCGCAACGACCTGCTCGATGCGCAGATGTTCACCGTCCAGGGTGACGTGACGAATGGTTTCTGTCAGATGATTCATGTACGTTCCTTCCTGAAACAAGATGATTGGTTAGTCGATAACCATACTTGTTTATCATACCATCCGCGCCGATCGGTGTCAAACCGGCAGGGCCCGTTTTCAATAATATATAATGCCCTCCGCACCCCGCGGGGACGATCCGTCCGGACGCCTTATGATACAGTTTATAGATTGTTCATCCCTCCGACACGAAATCTTCGTGATTCGGGTGTTATACTAAAAGATACAAACAACGGAGGAGAGGGACGGCATGAACATTCGGTTTTACAACGCGCGGATCCTGCCGCTTTGCGCGGCGGACGAAACACTGCTTACGGGCGAGCTCTGGACGGAAAACGACCGCATCGCGCTGGTCGGCGATCCGGCCGGCAGACCGCGGCCCGCGTTCGACCGCGAGATCGACTGCCGCGGAAACGTGCTGCTGCCGGGCTTCAAGAACGCGCACACGCATTCGGCGATGACGTTCCTCCGCTCGTTCGCGGACGACAAGCCGCTGCACGACTGGCTGCACGAGGACTGCTTCCCGATGGAGGCGCACCTGACCGCCGACGACGTGTACGACCTCACGAAGCTCGCGGTGCTCGAATACGTGTCCGGCGGGATCACGGCGGCGTTCGATATGTACTACCACGTGGACCGCATCTCGGACTGCGCGCGCGATACGGGCTTCCGCTTCGTGCTGTGCGGCGCCGTCAACGACTTCGGCGGCACGAAGGAATCGCTCAGGGACGATTACCTGCGGCTGAACCGTTCGCATCCGCTGATCTCGTACCGGCTCGGCTTCCACGCCGAATACACGACGAACGAATCGCTGCTGCGCGACGTGGCGGCGCTGTCCGAAGAATTTCACGCGCCGGTGTTCACGCATCTGAGCGAAACGGCGGCGGAGGTCGACGACTGCATCCGACGCACGGGCATGTCGCCGGTACAGTATCTGGATTCGCTGGGCATGTTCCGTTACGGCGGCGGCGGCTTCCATATGGTGCATCCGAGAGCGGGCGATTTCGAGATCATGAAGGCGCGCGGGCTGTACGTGTGCACGAACCCCGCGAGCAACGTGAAGCTTTCGAGCGGCGTCGCGCCGATCGAGCGCTATTACGAAGAAGACATCCCGGTGGCGATCGGCACGGACGGCGCGGCGAGCAACAACTGCCTCGATATGTTCCGCGAGATGTTCCTTGTGACCGGGCTGCAGAAGCTCACCGTCGGCGCGGCCGCGGCGGATCCGATGAAGGTCCTGCACTCGGCGTGCTCCGTGGGCGCGCGGATGATGGGGCTTGACGACTGCGACTGCCTCAAAGAGGGCAAGCAGGCGGACCTCATGATGCTCGACCTGCACATGCCGAACATGCAGCCGGAAAACCACATCGGCAAGAACGTCGTGTACAGCGGCAGCAAGGCGAACGTGGCGCTGACGATGGTCGCGGGCAGGGTGCTGTACGAGCGCGGCGCGTACGCGTTCTGTCCCGATCCCGACGCGGTCTACCGGAGGGCGAACGAGATCATCACACGCATCAGAAAAGCGGAAGGAAGATAAGTATGGCGCATATCGAGGTTATTGCGGAATACAGCGAAAAAGGCGCGATGCTCTGGGCGGATTCGTATCCGGGCGCGTTTTCGCGCGGCGAAACGGTGTCGAGGGCGCTCGAGAAATTCCCGAAGGCGCTGTCCGAATACGCGCGCTGGGCGTACGGCGCGCCGCTGCCGGATCTGTCCGAGGCGGACTTCGTCGTGACGCACGCGTACAGGAGCGATCTCGCGGTCGAGGACGCGGACAGCGACGTGCTGTTCCCGTCCGAACGGCTGCCGATGGACATGACGGAGTACACGCAGAAGAAGCAGCTGTGCATCCGCTCGGCGCAGGATTTCGAGAAGCTGCTCGCTTCGATCCCGCAGAAGGACCGCTCGCTGCGCAAGTCGCGGCGCACGTTCTACGGGCGCATCCCGTGCTCCGCGCGCGAGATGGCGGAGCATACGAATCACACGCTGGAATACTACGCGGCCGCCGTGGGCGTGCCGTACGACAACGAGGGCGGCCTGCTGGAAAACCGCAAGCGCTTCTTCCGCGCGATCGAATCCGCGCCGGACTTTCTTTCACCGCGCGTCTATACCGCCGCGGACGGCGAGCTCTGGACGCGGAAAAAGCTGATGCGCCGCATCCTCTGGCACGACCGCATCCACGCCCGCGCGCTGTATCGCCTGGCGATCACGTTCTGGAGCCGGGAGCGCATCGAAAACCCGTTCTTCTTCTCGACGGAAAAGTGAGAAAACGCGGGCGTTTTCATTCGTAAAAATTCCGCTTGACAATTTACAGACCGCCCTTTATAATGGGAAAGGTTAATTTGGCGCTATGCGCCATCAGTATATACGGAAGGAAGAGGTGTAGGATATGGTACGTACCTATCAGCCCAAAAAAAGACAGCGCAGCAAGGTTCACGGTTTCCGCAAGCGTATGGCGACTGCGGACGGTCGTAACGTACTGAAGCGCAGACGCGCAAAGGGCCGCAAGAAGCTGAGCGCGTAAGCGTTTCGGCGGATTCATTTTGTCCAAATAACGGAGACAGAGCGCTTGCGGCAGGCATTTCGCTTGCCGTATGTTGCTTTATAAGGGAACTCGTATTCGGTGGATCGATCCTATTCTCTGAAACGGCATAAGGAGTTTCGCTATACTTACGCGCGCGGACGTGCGCAAAGCGCGCCGCTGTTCACGCTGGTATACGCGAAGAGCCGCAGCGAAACGGTCCGCGTCGGCTTTTCGGTGTCGAAGCGGGTCGGCAACGCCGTACAGAGAAATCGCGCAAAACGCCGCATGCGCGCGTGCGTCACGCCGCTGCTCGGACACGTTTCGGGCGGCGTCAACGTGATCTTCGTCGCAAAGCCCGAGGTGCTCGACGCGCCGTTTGCCGATCTCGGAAGACAGGCGGAAACGCTGATCCGGCGCGCGGGACTGTGGAGGGACGAGCCGTGAAGCGCATCCTCGTCGCGATCCTGCGATTCTACAAGCGGCATATCTCGCCGCTTCTGCCGAACGCCTGCATCTATACGCCGACCTGTTCGGAATACGCGATGGAAGCGATCCAGAAGCACGGCGTGATCAAGGGCACGGGGCTTGCGATCTGGCGCGTGCTGCGCTGCAACCCCTTTGCCAAAGGCGGATACGATCCCGTTCCGGAACCGAAAAACCACAAGGAGAGCATTTCATGAATTCATCCTTTTTCCTCGTCAAATGGCTGTTCATCGCGATGGACTGGGTCTATCGGCAGATGTGCGGTCTGTTTTCGGAAGGCGGATGGGTCGTCGTTCTGACGATCTTTCTCTTCACGCTCGCGATCAAGCTTCTGACGATCTTCTCCGACATCAAATCGCGGAAATCGTCGATCCAGATGCAGGCGATCCAGCCCGACATCGAGAAGCTCAAGAAGAAATACGGCAACGATCCGCAGAAGCTCAACATCGAGCAGCGCAAGCTCATGAAGGAGCGCGGCGTTTCGACGCTCGGCGGATGCCTGCCGATCCTCATCATGATGCCCCTGCTGTTCATGTTCTTCGCTGCGTTCCGCACGTGGTCGAGCCAGCAGGCGCTCGCGCTCGTTCTGAAATCCGAATACAATCCCACGCTCAATCAGATCGCGCTGAACCAGGACGCGGTGAACACGTTCGCGCATTCCCGCTTCCTCTGGATCACCAACATCTGGCGTCCGGACAATCTGAACGCGGGCGGCACGCTGATGAACGGTTCCGAGTTCTGGAACACGTTTGCGGCGGGCAACAACGTCAAGGACTTCATTTTCTACAACAACAATTCGGACGCGCTGAACCGCATCCTCTACGAGCTGCACTTCTTTACCCGCACGCTCGGTGAGAACGGTACGTACGAATACGTGCTCGCAAACGACGGCGGCGCGGCGTTCAAGGCGGCGTACGACGCGTTCATCAGCCCGATCACCTCGAGAGCGGACCTGATCGGCGGCGCGTACGAAAAGATGTCGAACGGCTTCGCGATCCTGCCGATCCTGGCCGGCGCGACGACGTTTCTGACCTCGTGGCTCACGCAGCGCAGCCAGAAGAAGGCGCTCGGCCAGACCGGCGAGAGCGACGCGCAGAAACAGACGCAGGGCATGAACAAGGTCATGATGTTCCTGATGCCCGCGATGTCCATTTTCTTCTGCTATCAGTATGACTCGACCTTTGCGTTCTACTGGATCTTCAGCAACGTAATCTCGCTGGCGATCACTCTGATCCTGAACGCGACGGTCTTCAAGAAAATGCAAACGGAAACCGTGGAGGTAATCAAAAAATGAGGAGTATGGAATTCTCCGGCCGCAACATCGACGAGGCGATCTTTCACGGCCTCAACGAGATGGGGCTGACGATCGACGAGGTCGATACGGAGATCGTACAGAAAGAGAGCAAGGGCCTGTTCGGCATCGGCGCGAAGAACGCGATCGTGCGTCTCACCGAGCGCGAAGTGCCGGTCGTTCCAGATTTTGAAGCCGAAAAGGCGGCTGCGCACGAGCGCAGAAGCGAACGCCCGCGCCGCGAAGGCGAACGCCGGGCGCGTACGGACCGCAAGCCGCGCGGCGAACGCCGCGAAAAGCAGCCGGAGGTCCCCGCGATCGAATACAGCGCGGAGCTGGCGAAGGAAAACGACGCCGCGATCTTCCTTTCGGAACTTCTGGACCGCATGAAGATCGAAGCGACCGTCGAAGCGGCGGAGACCGAGGACGGGCTGCGGCTCAACATCCTCTCCGCGACCGACGGCCTGCTGATCGGCCGCAGAGGCGAAACGCTCGACGCGCTGCAGTACGTCGTATCGCTGTACCTCAACAAGGACCGCAAGGAGAACGGCTACCGCCGCGTCGCCGTCGACACCGAGGGCTATCGCGCGCGCCGCGAGGAAACGCTGCGCCGCCTGGCACGGAAGAACGCCGCGCAGGTCGCGCGGACCGGCCGCTCCGTCGCGATGGAGCCGATGAACCCGTACGAGCGCCGCGTGCTGCATTCCGCGCTGCAGGGCTTCAAGGGCGTCACGACGCACAGCGAGGGCGAGGAGCCGAACCGCCGCGTCATCATCACGCCGGACAAATAACACCTTCAGCCGCCGCAAGGCGGCTTTGTCTTTTGCCATGAACCATTCCTTCGACACCGTATTTGCACCGTCCTCGGCGATCGGAGGCGCGATCTGCGTGATCCGCGTCTCCGGCGATTCGACGCGCGGAATCGCGGAACGGATCCTGGACAGGTCCGTGACCGACCGGCCGAACGTGCTGCGGCACGTCACGATCCGAAACGGCGAAACCGTCGTCGACGACTGCATGGCGGTCTTTTTCGCCGCGCCGAAAAGCTATACCGGCGAGGATATGCTCGAGCTGCACTGCCACGGCGGCGCCGAGACCGTGCGCTGCGTTCTTGCGACGCTTTCGTCCGCGGGCGGCGTGCCTGCGGAGGCGGGCGAGTTCACCCGGCGCGCGTTCCTTTCGGGCAAGATGGATCTCGTCGAGGCCGAAGCCGTCATGGACGTGATCAACGCGCAGGCGGAAAGCAGTCTGCGCGCCGCGCTCGAACAGCTGTCCGGCCGCGTCAGCGCGCGGATCCGTGCGATCGAAGAAGCGCTGCTCGACGCGCGCGCGTCGATCGAAGCGGCGATCGATTATCCCGACGAGGCGGGGGAGGCGGCGTACGCGGCGCTCCCCGAAACGCTCGCGGCCGCGGCGCGCGATCTGGAAACGCTGATCGAGGAGGGGCGCAAGGCGCGCGTACTGCGCGACGGTCTGAAGCTCGTCATCCTCGGCCGTCCGAACGTGGGCAAGAGCTCGCTGCTGAACGCGCTTCTGGGCGAGGACCGCGCGATCGTCACCGCGACGGCGGGAACCACGCGCGACACGCTCGACGAGCGGGTGAATCTCGGCGGCGTACCGGTGCGGCTCATCGATACCGCGGGCGTCAGAGAGGCGTCCGACGAAGCGGAGCGCATCGGCGTGGACCGCGCGAAAAAAGCGCTGGAGACCGCGGACGCCGTGCTGCTCGTGCTGGACGGGAGCCGGCCGCTGACCGGGGCGGACCGGGCGCTTTTCCGCGAAACCGAAGGCCGCGCGCGCATCGTGCTCGCGAATAAATGCGATCTCGGCACGGTCGTGGGCGGCGCGCTTCCGATCAGCTGCAAAACGGGCGAGGGGCTCGACGCGCTGAAGGCGCGTATCGCCTCGCTTGCGGAGCCCGCAAGGCAGTCCGCGGCGGCGATCACGAACGAACGGCATCTGCGCGCGCTCGAATCCGCGCTCGACGCGGTGCGCCGCGCGGAGGAGCAGACGGAGCCGGACTGCATCGCGACCGAGCTGAGCGAGGCGCTGCATGATCTCGGCACGGTCACCGGCACGGACGTGGACGCCGAACTCGTCGACCGGATCTTTGCGAATTTCTGCGTCGGAAAATAAACCGGGGATCCGAAAAGAAATAAAAAAAGAAACGGGCTGCCGAAGCGCTTCGGCAGCCCGTGCGTTTACGTCGTCGGGATCATCCACAGGAACGGGTTCATGCGGTAGAAGAACCCGCCCAGCGGCGAGGATACGAGAATGCGCCCGAGCTTCGGCACGGCCGTCAGCAGGACCGGCGCGCACAGGAAAAACACGTAGAGCAGGATCACGCCGTGCAGGAATCCGATCCCGCAGGAGAACAGCGGATCGAACCGTTTCAGCACGGGCAGCCCGCGCCGGCCGTAGTCGATCATGCGGAGCACGAACCCGAAGAAGACGCGGAAGCACACGAACAGGAACAGCAGCGACAGCAGATTCACCATGACGTCGACGATCGTCTGGTTGAAATAATCGCCGAGCGTGGTGATGCCGCGCTTTTCGTACGCCAGCGTGCGGATGTTCTTCGAGATCGCCCTGCCGAGCGGCAGCGGCATGTTCGCGTTGTCGATCACTTCCTTCAGCGTTTCCGGCTCGATCGCGGCGGCGGGATCGTGGATCATCTCCACGCTCGTTTCGCTGACGTACTCGAAGCCCTCGGCATAGTACAGAAGGCTGCCGTACAGCTCCCGGCTCTCGCGGACCGGCGTTGCGATCACGGGGATCATCAGCAGCGCGAGAAAGAACGAAAGCAGCGTCAGACCGATGCTGACGGCAGAGTAAATGATCCCGCGGTAGTAGCCCGCGAGGGTGCATAATCCGATGATAACGAGGATCAGTACGGTGATCACGGCATTCTCCTTTCCGCGTCAGTCGATCGTGACGCGCCAGCCGTCGCTTTCGGTGATCATCAGAAAGCCGGTTTCGCCGTATTCCAGAACGGCGATCGGACGGTCTCTCAGTTCCAGGTCCTTGAGTTTTTTGCCCGCATAGGAATACTGCAGGAAGATCGCGTCGGTGAAGACGCAGATGCTGTCGCCGTGCAGGAACGCGCCGACGATCGGCGAGGGCATGTATTTCTGCATGACGTTCGACCACAGATCGTCGGTCTGCGAGATCGTGATCAGCCGCACGAGACTGTTCCGCTCGCCCTCCGCCGCGTCGGGCAGGGCGATGAAATACGCGGTCTCGGAGCCCGCCGCGAAATCAACGATCGTGCTGCCGTAGACGCGCACGCGGTCACGCTCGGCGGAGAAGCCGCCGCCGTCCTCGCGGTCGTAGCGGACGATCGTCTGCGTGCCGACGAGGAACAGACAGCGGTCGCTCAGGTACGCGTTATAGACGGACTGGTTGTAGAACGCGGAGGTGTAGTGGATCAGCGCGCCGTTCTGACCGCAGTCGTAGATGCGCACGACCGATTCCTCCGTGAACTGTCCGACGTCCATGGTGGAGACCCACAGCAGCTCGGTCGAGCCCGCGTTCAGGAAATCGAACGCGACGATCTCGCTGTCCTTGAACGGGATCGTGGTCACCGAATGCATTTCCTTGTCGACGATCAGGATGAACCGCTCGCTGCGGTCCTCGCCCGGCGTTTTGAACAGCAGCGCCGCGTAGTTCCTGCCGGCGCGCGCGTCGAGGATCACGCCGCTGCTGATCGTCAGATACTGATCGAAGCCCTGGATCTGGAAGTTCGATCCGGCATAGACGATCGTCATCGAGGCGGAGGTGTCGTACCCTTCGATGCCTTCGAGTGAATAATAGGTCAGATCGTTCCGCGCGCCGTCGTAGGTATACAGACGGTTGTCGGCGCGGTAGGTCACAAGATCGTCCTTCACGCGGTACTGATACCCGGAAGCGACGTCCGCGCGCGCGTAATGCAGATCGCTCGAGCGGTTTCCGTACAGGAAATAGAGCAGACCGGCGACCGCGGCGACGAGGATCCCCGCGCCGACGCCGATGATCGCGAGCCGGGATACGGTCATGCGACCGATCCGGAGCTTGCGCTCGGCGCTTTCACGCAGATATTCGCGAACACGGAGACCGAAATTGCTCATGAAATCCTTTCTGTTTTACAGGTCCTGCGGCACGCGGACCGTGATCGCGCCGGGCAGCACGCGGAACGTGACGGGCGTGCCGTCCATGCGCTCGCCGTCCAGCTGGATGCGGGAGACCGGATCGCATTCGATCGTGACCTCGGAGGCTTTCCGGTAGGTGATGTATTTGAGACCGAGATGCTTTCCCTTGATGAACTTCGGAAGCACCCGGAGAAGCGTCAGCCGGTTCACGTTGTGCACGACGCATACGTCGAGCAGTCCGTCGGACATGTCGGCTTCGGGCAGCACGTTCATGCCGCCGCCGAAATGCGTGCCGACGCCCGCCGCCGTCAGCAGCACGTTCTTTTCCATCGTGCCGTCCGGGAACGTCAGCTTCGTTTTGCGCAGCTTCAGCCCGAACACGGCCTTGAGCACGCCGAGACGGTACGCCGTTTCGCCGTTTTTGCACTTCGGCTTGAACTGCTCGGTATAGTCCAGAACGTCCACGTCGAAGCCGAAGCCCGCGACGTTGAAAAAGATCTGTCCGTTCGCTTCGCCGGCGTCCACGGTCTTGTTTTTGCCGGAAAGCAGGATCTCCACCGCGGCCTCGGCGTCCTTCGGGATGTTGAGCGGGCGCACGTAGTCGTTGCCCGTGCCGCAGGGAAGGATGCCCAGCGTTTTGTCCGTATGGATCACGCTTATCGCGGTCTCGCGCAGCGTTCCGTCGCCGCCGACCGAGACGATGACGTCGAAGCCTTCGTCGACCGCCGCCTTCGCGAGCTCGGTCGCGTGGCCCGGATACTGCGTTTCGCGGATCTCGAAATCCGCGCCGCGCGCGGTGAGCAATTCCCTTACGTGATCGATGTACGCGCCCGCGCTGCCGCTGCCGGACGTGCGGTTCGCAATCAGACAAAACCGTTCCATATGTGCCTCCGTGTCCCCAGAATCCATTCCTAATTAATGATAATACCACAGTTCGGCGCACGGGTCAAGAAGCGCCGGAAACGCGGGGGAACGGCGCATTGCAAACTTTTTGAAACAGAAATGCAAAAATCGCGTCCGACGCTTGCAAACCACGGGGGGTTGTGATATGATACCACAATCCGGCGAAGAATGCCGATCCGGTCGGCTTCCGGCCGCACGGATAAGGATATGGATAAGGAGAAGGAACATGGCACAACTGGAAAAACTCGAGGGGAACAAAGCAAAACTGACGATCACGGTCGATGCGGAGACCTTCCGCAAGGCCCTGAACGAAGCGTATAAGAAGACCGGCCGCCGCTACGCGGTGCAGGGCTTCCGCAAGGGTCACGCGCCGCGCAAGGTCATCGAGACCGTCTACGGCGAGGGCGTCTTCTATGAGGACGCGTTCGAGCTCTGCTGGGGCGAAGCGTACGACAAGGCGGTGGAGGAGCACGACCTGTTCGTCGTCGACCGTCCCGACGTGGACATCCTTTCGATCGGCGAGAACGAAGGCGTCGTCTTCACGGCGGAGGTCACCCTGAAGCCCGAGGTCACGCTCGGCGCATACAAAGGTATCGCGGTGCCGAAGGCGGACTATACTGTAAGCGACGAGGACGTCATGAAGGCGCTCGAGGCGGAACGCGAGAATCAGGCGCGCTTCGTCGACGTCGACCGTCCGGCGGAGAACGGCGACCGCGTGCTGCTCGACTATTCGGGCTCCGTGGACGGCGAGAAGTTCGACGGCGGCACGGCGGAGGATCAGACGCTGGTCCTCGGCAGCAACACGTTCATTCCGGGCTTTGAGGATCAGCTCGTCGGGATCAAGGCGGGCGAGTCCCGCGACGTCAACGTGACGTTCCCGGCGGAATACCACGCGGAGCACCTCGCGGGCAAGGCCGCGGTGTTCGCCTGCACCGTCAAGGCGGTCCAGAAGAAGGAACTGCCCGAGATCGATGACGACTTCATCGGCGACATCTCCGAGTTCGAGACCGTCGACGCGTGGAAGGAAGACAAAAAGGCGAAGATGACCGAGGACAAGAAGCGCTACAACGACAACATGCGCGAGAACCTCGCGATCAAGGGCGCGTGCGACAACGCGGCCGTCGACATTCCCGACTGCATGATCGACCGTCAGGTCGACTACATGGTGCAGGACCTCAAGTACCGTCTGCAGGGCAGCGGCCTTGACTGGAACACGTACCTGAAGTACCTGAACACGACCGAGACCGACATGCGCAAAAACTACCGCGCCGAAGCGGAAGCGCGCGTGAAGATGCAGCTCGTCATCGACGCGGTGGCCAAGGCGGAGAACGTGCAGGCGACCGACGAAGAGATCGAAGAAGAGATCAAGAAGTATGCCGAGAACGGCAGCACGGACGTTGAGACGTTCAAGGCGACGCTTTCGACCGGCGACCGCGAATACCTTGCGGACCGCATCCTGGTCGACAAGACCGTGAAGCTGATCACGGACGCGGCGGTGGAGACCGAAAACACCGAGAAAGCCGCGGAATAACAGCGCAGCAAACCGGTCGGCCGAAGGGACCGGCCGAAATCAGTAAAGGAGGTATCGAATGATGAATCTGATACCGATGGTAGTGGAACAGTCCGGACACGGCGAACGCTCCTACGACATCTGGTCGCGGCTTCTGAAGGATCGCATCATCTTTCTGGGCGGTCCGATCGACGACGACACGGCGAACCTCGTCATCGCGCAGATGCTGTTTCTGGAGGCGGAGGATCCCGACAAGGACATTTTTCTCTACATCAACAGCCCGGGCGGCTCTGTGAGCGCGGGTCTCGCGATCTACGACACGATGCAGTACCTGAAGTGCGAATGCGCGACGATCTGCGTCGGGCTTGCGGCGAGCATGGGCGCGTTCCTGCTGGCGGCGGGCGCGAAGGGCAAGCGCAAGGCGCTTCCGAACAGCGAGATCATGGTGCACCAGCCGAGCGGCGGGGCGCAGGGACAGGCGACGGATATCCGCATCCACGCCGAACAGATCATCCGCATCAAGGAACGGCTGAACCGCATCCTTGCGGAGCGGACGGGTCAGCCGCTCGAAACGATCGAGCGCGACACCGAGCGCGACAATTTCATGACCGCGGAACAGGCGAAGGAATACGGTCTCGTGGACGAGATCATTGCACCGAGGAGATAAGGCATGGCAGGCACAAGAGACAGAGACAATTTCGATAAGGTACGCTGCAGCTTCTGCGGCAAGCAGCGCAGCGAGGTCCGCAAGCTCATTGCGGGCCCGAACGTGTATATCTGCAACGAGTGCGTCGAGCTGTGCCGCGAGATCGTGCAGGAGGATATGCGCTACGAGCAGCAGAACGAGCCGTCCGGTCCCGTCACGATGGAGGACATTCCGAAGCCCGCGGAGATCGTCGCGGCGCTCGATCAGTACGTGATCGGCCAGTTCGACGCGAAAAAGGCGCTCGCCGTCGCGGTGTACAACCACTACAAGCGCATCCGCATGATGCGCAGCAAGGACGAGGACGTCGAGCTGCAGAAGAGCAACATCATCATGCTCGGGCCGACCGGCTGCGGCAAAACGCTGCTGGCGCAGACGCTCGCGAAGATCCTCGACGTGCCGTTCGCCGTTGCGGACGCGACGGCGCTGACCGAGGCGGGCTACGTCGGCGACGACGTGGAGAACATCCTTCTGAAGCTCATCCAGGCGGCGGATTACGACATCCCGAAGGCGCAGATGGGCATCGTCTACATCGACGAGATCGACAAGATCGCAAGAAAAGGCGAGAACGTTTCGATCACGCGCGACGTGTCCGGCGAGGGCGTGCAGCAGGCGCTTTTAAAGATCCTCGAGGGCACCGTGGCGAACGTTCCCCCGCAGGGCGGCAGAAAGCATCCGCAGCAGGAATGCCTGCAGATCGACACGACGAACATCCTGTTCATCGTGGGCGGCGCATTCACGGGCATCGAAAAGATCATCCAGAAGCGCACGGGCTCTAAGCTCATGGGCTTCGGCGCCGAGGTGCGCTCCACGAAGCAGACGGACGTCGGCACGATCCTGAAGGACATCCTGCCCGAGGACCTTCTGAAGTTCGGTCTGATCCCCGAGTTTGTGGGAAGAGTCCCGATCATCGTCACGCTTGAAAACCTCACCGAGGACGCGCTCGTTCAGATCCTCACCGAGCCGAAGAACGCGCTTGCGCGGCAGTACCGCAGGCTGTTCGAGATGGACGGCGTGGACCTCGTGATCACCGAGGACGCGCTCCGCGCGGTCGCGAAGAAGGCGATCGAACGGAAGACCGGCGCCAGAGGTCTTCGCGCCATCATGGAGGACGTGATGCTCAACATCATGTACGACATTCCGTCGCAGGAGGGCGTCAAGGTCTGCGAGATCACCGCGGACACGATCAACAAGATCGCGCCGCCGAAGCTCTCGAAGGACGGCGAACCGCAGCCGAAGCTGCCCGCCGGCCGCAAGACCCGCGCCAAGACCGCACCCGCCGTCAAAAAGGCGGAGTAACGCAAAGCATGAAAAAAGCCCCGATCGCTCGGGGCTTTTTGCGTTGCCGTTATACGGCGGGTTCGGGATCCAGGACGGTCTTCACCGCGCCCTGCGGATCGCCCTGCACCGTGACGTTGCGGTTCACCTTCGCGTCGTAGGTGCTTGCTTTCATCACGTCCACGAGGTCCAGTCCCGTCACTTCCTTCATCGTTTCGATGGTGCGGGCCAGCACGCTCGGTACGAAGCCGCCCATCGTGTCCACGCCGCTGCCGCCGCGGCCGCCGTCGATGATGGTCACCTTGTCGATGGACTCGAGCGGCTTTGCGATCGACGCCGCCATTTCGGGGAGCGCCTTCACGATCATTTCCATCATGGCCGCCTGACCGTACTTCTTCATGGCCTCCGCCTTCTTTTCGAGCGCCTCGGCCTCCGCGATGCCGCGGGCTTCGATCGCCGCCGCCTCCGCTTCGCCGACCGCCTTGATGCCTTCGGCCTCCTGCATCTTCGCGTACTTTTCGGCCTCCGCCTGCACGCGCTGCGCCTCGGCCTCCTTCTCGCGTTCAAACTTTTCGGCCTCCGCGTGGATCCTGCGGATCTCGGCGGCCTTTTCGCGTTCGAATTTTTCGGCCTCCGCCTTGCGCTGCCGTTCGAAGAGCTCCGCCTCGGCCTTCTGCTGACGGGCGAATTTCTCCGCCTCGGCCTTCTTTTTGATCTCCGCCTCGAGCGTCTGCTCGGTGACCTCGACGTCCTTCTTCTTCAGCTCGATCTCGCGCTCCTGGCGCGCGATGTTCGCGTTCGCCGTGGTGATCTCGATCGTTTTCCGCTGCTCCTGCTGCTGGATCTCGTACGCCGCGTCGGCCTCCGCCTGCTTCACGTCGGATTCGCGCTTCAGCTCGGCTTCGCGGATCCGGAGCTCGTTTCTGCGGGACGCGATCTCGGTCTGCGCCGCGACCTGCGCCTCGTTTGCCATGCGCTTTGCCTCCGCTTCGGCGATCGCGACGTCGCGCTCCGCCTGCGCCTTGGCGATCGAAGCGTCCTTCTGGATCTGGCTCATGTTGTCCTGACCGAGGGCGACGATGAGACCCTTTTCGTCTTCGATCTTCTGGATGTTGCAGGAGATGATCTCCACACCCAGCGCGTTCATGTCCGTCTGCGCCTTCTGCTGCACCTCGTCGCCGAATTTCTTGCGGTCCGTGTTCAGCTCCTTCAGCTTGACGGTGCCGATGATCTCACGCATGTTGCCCTGCAGAGAGTCGGTCAGCGCCTTCGTGATCAGCTCCTCGGACATGTTGAGGAAGTTCTTCATCGCGATCTTGATGCCTTCCGGATCGGTCTTGAGCCGCACCTTTGCGACCGCGTCGATGTCCACGCCGATGAAGTCGAGCGTCGGCACGTAGCCGTTCGTCTTGATGTCGATGCTGATCTGCTTCAGCACCAGCGTGTCCTTTCTTTCAAAGAACGGAAGCTTGATGCCTGCGCGTCCGATCAGGATCTTCGGCTCCTTCTTGATGCCGGAGATGATGTACGCCTTGTCCGGCGGCGCCTTGACGTATCCGCTGACGATGATCGCGATCACGGTGATCGCCGCCGCGACCAGCCCGATGATCAGGCCCGTGTGCTGTGAAATGAACGACACTGTTTTTCACTCCTTTCCTTACGTCCCCAGTGTCCGGTGATTTGCATCACCTCTTGTCTACGGTTTCATCATAGCGCCTCCGTTCGGAAACCGAAAGGACCGCCGTCTGCAAATGGCACGCCGCAATCCCGCCGTAAATGCGGAATAAAACCGGTTATTCCGCACGGTTCTCTCTTCCCTTCCGCGCGCGCACGGTGTATACTGATAGCAGAAAACAGGGAGGGAACACTCGATGGGTAAACGCTCGGTAAAGGAAAACAAAAACGTGTATCAGGAAAGCCGCGAAGCGAGGAACCTGAGCCGCGAGGCGGCGGGGGAGCTTCTGACGTTCGTATCCGCGGACCGCATCGAAAAGATCGAAAGCGGCAAGAGCGCGCCGCATCCGGACGAGGTGCTCGCGATGGAGAAGGGCTATCAGAATCCGGAGCTTTCCAATTACTACTGCACGCACGAGTGCCCGATCGGCATGAAATACGTGCAGAAGGCGGAACTCAAGGAGCTGCCGCAGCTCACCGTCGAGCTGCTGTCCGCGCTGCACGCGATGGACGAGGAGAAGGACCGGCTGATCGACATCTCCGTCGACGGCCGCGTGAACAGCTTTGAACGGAAGCAGTTCGACGTGATCCTCGCAAAGCTTTCCGCGCTGGACCGCGCGATCCGCGGCATGCGCATCTGGATCGAGGACGCGCTCTTTACCGGAAAGATGGACGAGGCAAACTGACGCTTCGCTTCGGTCGGATGAAAGTCCTTTCATCCGACCGGTTTTTTCACCCCGCGCCTATGGATCTGAGATCCACCGGGCGGCGTGGGGCGCAAAGAGTCAAATCCGCCGCGCATGTCGCCGGATTTGACGGATCTGTATGACATGTATGAAAGATTCCGTAGGGGAGGCCGACCGCGGCCTCCCGTTTTTTATTGTCCGCTGACCTTCTTTGCAAAGGTATTGTTCACGAGTTCGCTGAAGTCCGGACGGCCGTTCAGCTCGCCGTTAAAGTCGATGATCGCAAGCAGCCGCTCGTAGTCCGCTTCCTGCATGATCGGGTCCTTCTTCCACGAGTCCGTCTCGCGGTAGCTCTTCACGACCGCCATGAGGCTTTCGAGCGACGCGTCGGGGAAGTACGGCTGCATCGCCTTTGCCGCCTCCTCGTCGCTTGCGGTCTCGATCCACTGCTGCGCCCGATAGATCGCGCGCAGAAACGCTTCGATGCGTTCCGGGTGTTCTTCGATCATCTTCTGCGACGCGAAGTAGCAGGTATAGGGCACTTCGCCGGATTCCAGCCCGATGTTCGCCACGATATAGCCCTTGCCCGCCTTCATAAACTCGGTCGCGGTCGGCTCGAACAGCGTCACGTAGTCGCCTTCGCCGCCCTCGAACGCGCCCGCCATCAGGTTGAACTGGATCGAGTCGATGATCGTGCAGTTCTCGCCGTCGACCAGCCCGTTGTTCGCCATGACCCAGCGGAGCGTCATGATCGGCATGCCGCCCGCGCGTCCGCCGATGATCGTTTTTCCCCGGAGATCGTCCCACGAGAACGGCTCCGCGGGCTCGCGCGCGATCAGAAAGGAGCCGTCGCGCTTGGTGAGCTGTCCGACGATGACGGGGTGGTCCGCCTTGCCCTCGTTCATCACGTACACGCCGGTCTCCGGTCCCGCAAGGCACAGATCCGCTTCGCCGCTTAGCAGCGCGGTCATCGCCTTTTCGCTGCCGCCGGAGGTGGTGATCTCCACGTGCAGGCCCTCCTCCTCAAAATAGCCCAGCGACAGGGCGATATACTGCGGCGCGTAGAAGACGGAGCGCGTCACCTCGTGCAGCTGCAGCGTTACCGTTTCCTTCGGCGCTTCGCTTCCGCAGGCAAGCGGCAGCAGCGTCAGAAGCAGCGCCAGCGCGATCAGGATCGTTCGTTTCATTTCGGTTCCTCCTCGGTTTTTTCTGCATTCTATTCGCTTTGCGAAAAAACTGTGATTTTCCGTGTTTTCCGTTTGCATTTGCAATCCGGATGCGATATACTGACAATGGAGGTGAACGCATATGGAAAACAAAGGCGATACGATTCAGTTCACCGTGCCGAAGGAAGCACGGACGGCGGAGGACGTTCTGATGACCGTCTATGCCGCGATGCGCGAACGGGGCTACGATCCGGTCAACCAGATCGTGGGCTACCTGCTCTCCGGCGATCCGACGTACATCACGAGCCACAACAACGCGCGGTACCTGATCCTGCGCATGGAGCGGGACGAGCTGATCGAGGAGCTCGTGCGCTTCTACGTCGAAAAGCATTGAACGCGCGCATGGTAGCGCTCGACGTCGGCGATAAGCGCATCGGCGTCGCGGTTTCCGATCCCTTGTGGATCACCGCGCAGGGCGTCGAAACGTACTGGCGGACGGAGAGCACGAAAAAGGACGTGGCGCATATTCTGGAGATCCTGGACCGCTACAAGCCGTGCAGACTGCTGCTCGGGCTTCCGATGAACATGAACGGCACGGTCGGCGAACAGGGCGAAAAGGTGCAGCGCTTTGCCGAAGCGATCCGAAAGCAATGGGACGGCGAGCTGCTGTTCTTTGACGAGCGCCTGACCACGATGGCGGCGCGGCGCGTGCTTCTCGACGCGGACCTTTCGCGCGGAAAACAGAAAAAGGTCATCGACAAGCTGGCGGCGGTGCTGATCCTGCAGGGGTATATGGACTCGCATCCGAACGGCTGACGCCGTTCGGTCCGAGGAAAGGACGTTCATCCGGCCGGGTTTTGCGCATGCCGCCGGATCCGGCGGATCTGCGGGAGGAACGGGATCGTCATAAAGACGTGACACCTCATCAGTCACCTGACGGCGACAGCTTCCCCTCAAGGGGAAGCCGGACCGCGAAACGAGACGGACGAGGTGAAAACCATTGCGGCACGGCCGCATGAAAAGGAGAAAACCATGGAAGAACAAAACACGCTGGTCACACTGATCGACGAACAGGGCAAGGAGGTCGAATTCGATCTCGTCGCCACGTTCGATTATGAAAAAAAGCGCTACGCCGCGCTGATCCCCCTGGACGACGTGGAGAACGTCGACGAGGACGAGGTCGTGATCCTCGAGGTCGTGAAGGACGCGGACGGCGAACGCTATCTGCCGATCGAAAACGACGTGCTTCTGGACGAGGTCTTCAACGAGTTTCTGGAGATCCTCGACGAGATGGCCGACGGCGACGACGAGGAGTAAACGACGGAAAAAAGCGCAAGACCTCCCTGCGGGGAGGTTTTTTGAACGGCGCAACCGCACGGGGAGAGAACGGCGCCGCAGCTCAACCGATGCGCGATAGATGATACAGCGGATTCAACCGGCGGTTTCTTGCTTTGCCGCGGGCGGACCGGTATACTGATCCCGTCAAAGAAAGCGGCATGCGTCCGGGGAGGAAGGGACCTATGACAAACGTATTTCGAAACCGAAATTTCCGGCTGACGTTTTTCGGCGCGCTGGTTTCGAACGTCGGCGCGCTGCTGTACAGCTTTGCGGTCAGTTTCTATATCCTGGAGATCACGGGGAACAACGCGTTTCTGCAGGGGCTGTACCTGGCGCTGTGCGGCGTGACGAGCCTGCTCTTCATGCCGGTCGGCGGCGTGATCGGCGACCGCGTTCACAAGGGAAAGATCATGTTCGTCTGCGATTACCTGAAGGGCGGCGTGATCCTTTCGGCGACCGCGGCGATGCTGCTGCTGAAAACGCCGGACGCGCATCTTGCGATCCTGTTCGCTGCGGGCATCCTCGGCAACGCGATCGGCGGCGTGTTCACTCCGGCGAGCGGCGCGCTGCTGCCGCACATCGTGGAGGAGCGGCAGCTGCAGCAGGCAAACTCGTATTTCTCGGTCATGCATTCGCTGCAGGCCATTCTGGGCGTGGTGCTCGCGGGCGTGCTGTACGCGTCGATGTCGATCAGGGTGCTGTTTCTGATCGTCGGCGTGTGCTACGTGCTCTCCGGCGTGTCCGAGATGTTCATCCGCTACGGGCACGTGCGCCCCGAGGGCAGGCTCACGCTCAGAAGCGCGCTGAAGGACTTCGGCGAGGGGCTCCGCTACATCAGGGCGCAGAAGGCGCTGCTCGCGATGATGATCGCGATCCTGTTCATCAATTTCTTCTTCGCGCCGGTGACGTCGAACTTCATTCCGTTCTTCATCAAAACGGACGTGGCCGCCGCGCCGCGCTATCTGTTCGATTCGTTCCTGACGCCGGAGCTGTGGTCCTCGGTCTTTTCGGTGGTGATCGGCGCAAGCTCGCTCGTCGGCGCGCTGGTATTGAGCGCGCGTCCGCAGGCGGAAAAGGTCGGCCGCCGCGTGTCGTGGCTGCTGCTCATCGAGGCGGCGATCCTTTCGTCGCTGACGGCGGCATACTGGATCTTCGTGCGCCGCGGCGTTTCGCTCGACGCGTTCCTCGTGCTGATGTGCGTCGGCGGACTGCTGACCGGCGCGGCCATCGTGAACATCAATATCCCGACCACGACGACGATCATGCGCATCGTGGACAAGGACAAGCTCAGCAAGGTCAACAGCGTCATCAGCATCGCGTCGCAGGGGCTGATCCCGCTCGCGTCGGTGCTCGCCGGCGCGATCCTGCAGGGGCTCGGCAGCACGGCGCTGCTGCTGTTCTGCACCGGCGGATTTCTGATCACGGCGCTGCTGATGCTGTTCAACAAACGGGTCGGGGAAATATAAGGGACACGAAAAAAGCGCTCCGCAGGGAGCGCTTTTCTGACGGATCCGTTTACGGTTCGTATTTTTTCCATGGGATGAATTTGGAAACGCGCTGTTTGTAGCGCGCGTATTCGGGATACTTCGAGGCGCTGATCTCCTCGCCGAAGTTGGAGCTGCCCATGAACAGAACGATCAGAAGCAGCGCGCCGATGACGCTCCAGTTGAACACGCCCGCGCCCGCGCCGATGCTGAACACGTAGAACGACGCCCACACGCCCTGCTCGCCGAGATAGTTCGGATGGCGGGACCGTGCCCAGAGCCCGAGCGTGTTGAAGCCCTTGTCGTACGGCGCGGGGAGTTCAGAAAGCGGCGTGCCGTCCTGCATCAGCGCCTTCTTCTTTGCGTGGAAGCGCCACTGCTGCGCGTCGGCGACGGTCTCGAGCGTCAGAAAGCCTGCCGTCAGCGCGGCGGCGAGCCCGTCGATCCAGCCGAACGGCGCTTCGGCGTTCATCGCGAGAAGCGCGGGGAACGTGGTGCACAGGATCAGCACGTTCTGATAGACCGAGATAAAGAACAGGTTAAACAGCAGCCACTTCCAATGCGGCTGAAACTCCTTTTTGCCGCGCAGCACCGCCCAGCGGTAATCCTCCTCGCCGTCCCAGAAGCGCAGCCGGTACGCGCCCTTCCGCGCAAAGTTGAACGTGAGCCGCGCGCCCCACAGGGTCGCGAGCACCGCCATCACGACGAGCCGCGGATGCATGCCGCCTTTGATCGCGGCGATCCACACGTAGACCTCGGGCAGGATGCTCCAGAGCTTGTCCATCTGGCTGTTGTTGCCGGACAGCTCCCCGACGGCGAAGCAGTACGCGGCGGAGCAGCCGCAGACGATGAGCAGGAGCTTCAGCGTTTCGGTCTGCAGGGCGTCGAGCCTCGGCCCGACGGCGAAGTACAGGATCGGACAGGCGAGCAGCGACAATCCCAGAACGACGGCAAGGACGGCTTTTTTCATAACAGATTCCCCCAAAAACACCGCGGCGGAAACACCCGGACCGCGGCAACCCCTTTCACAGCTTGTCCCCATTATAGCACAAGCGGGGAAAAAGTCCACAAAAAGGCGAAAAAAACCCCGAAAAATCCGAAAAAAAGGGCTTGCAATCGGGGGTCGGGCTGTGTATAATAGGCAAGGTATCACGCACTCCCGCGGAGAAGCCGCTCGTCCCCTCTGGGGTTCAGCTTTCGGAAACGGGAGGAGGACAAACAAAAAACGAGGAGGTTTATTTATCATGTCCGTGATCTCAATGAAACAATTGTTGGAAGCAGGCGTCCATTTCGGACACCAGACCCGTCGCTGGAACCCGAAGATGAAGCAGTACATCTTCACCGAACGCAACGGGATCTACATCATCGACCTGCAGATGACCGTCAAGAAAATCGAAGAGGCGTATTTCTTCATCCGTGATCTCGCGGCGCAGGACAAGACGATCCTGTTCGTCGGCACGAAGAAGCAGGCGCAGGAGAGCATCGAGCAGGAAGCAAAGCGCTGCGACATGTTCTACGTCAACCAGCGCTGGCTCGGCGGCATGCTGACCAACTGGAAGACCATCCAGACCCGCATCGCGCGTCTCAAGAAGATCGACCAGATGGAAGCGAACGGCGATTTCGATCTGCTGCCCAAGAAGGAAGTCATCGGGCTTCTGAACGAGCGTGAAAAGCTCGAGAAGAACCTCGGCGGCATCAAGGAAATGAAAAAGCTTCCGGCGGCGCTGTTCGTCGTCGACCCGCGCAAGGAGCACATCGCGATCGCGGAAGCGCGCAGCCTCGGCATTCCGATCGTTGCGATCATCGACACCAACTGCGACCCGGACGAGGTCGACTACCCGATCCCCGGCAACGACGACGCGATCCGTGCGGTCAAGCTGATCGCAGCGAAGATGGCGGACGCCGTGATCGAAGGCAAGCAGGGCGAGCAGATGACCGACGCGGCCGTCGAAGAGACCGAAGAAGAAACCGAAGAAGAAGCATAATCGGGAGGTAATACCATGAACTTTACCGCAAAAGACGTACAGGGACTGCGCGAGCGCACCGGCGCCGGCATGATGGACTGCAAGAAGGCGCTCGTGGAAACGAACGGCGACGTCGAGAAGGCGATCGACTTCCTGCGTGAGAAGGGCCTTGCAAAGGCCGCGAAGAAGGAAGGCCGCATTGCGGCGGAAGGTCTTGTTGCCGACTACCGTGAAGGCAACGTGGCAGCCCTCGTCGAGGTCAACTGCGAGACCGACTTCGTTGCGAAGACCGACCGGTTCAAGGATTTCGTCAAGATGATCGCAAAGCAGGTCGTGACCGCGAACCCCGCGGATCTCGACGCGCTGATGGCGAGCGAGATCGACGGCCAGACCGTGCAGGCGCTGCAGACCGCAGCGGTCGCGGAGATCGGTGAGAAGATCACGATCCGCCGCTTCGTCCGCATGGAAGGCGCAGTCGACACGTACATCCACCTCGGCGGCAGCCGCGGCGTTCTCGTGCAGTTTGCCGAGGAATGCGACCGCGAAGCCATGCACGACGTGGCGCTGCAGATCGCGGCGGCTTCTCCCGTCTGCGTCGACGTAGCGAGCCTCCCGCAGGAGTTCATCGACCATGAGCGCGCCGTCCAGCTGGCAGCCGCGAAGGAAGAGAACGCGAACGCGGCGAAGCCGAAGCCCGACGCGATCATCGAGAAGATGGTCGACGGCCGTATGCAGAAGTACTACAAGGAAGTCTGCCTTGAGGAACAGCAGTTCGTCAAGAACCCGGACATCACGATCAAAGAGATGCTGAAGCAGAAGAACGCTTCGAAGGTTCTCGCATTCGTCCGCTACGAGAAGGGCGAGGGCATCGAAAAGCGCAAGGACAACTTCGCGGAAGAGATCGCGAACATGACCAAATAACGCATCCGAAACCTGAAAAGGAGCCGGATTTCCGGCTCCTTTTTCGTATCACGTGTTCGAGGGCACGACCTGCTGCGGCGGCCGGTCGAACGTGCTGAGCGCGAAAACGAAATAACAGGACCGCATGAAAAAGCACCGGATCTTCCGGTGCTTTTTGCTTGCTTTTTTCCGGTCGCTGTGATAGGCTGTATATGAGGGATTCTCCCTATCCGGCAAAGACTTTCCTGCAGGCGGGAAACGACATAGCGATCTTTCCTCCTTCGGACTGCGCCGGGGGAGGTTTTTGCATGAACGGCTTTTCCGATCCACTCACAGAAAGGAGAATCATACCATGAAACGGATCTTATCCCTGCTGCTGTGTCTCGTTCTGACCGCGACGGTCCTGCCGTCCGCGCTGGCGGAGGAAACGGGACCCGTCGGAGAGCAGACGGCCTCCGTCGTGGCAAGCGGCTCCTGCGGCACGAATCTCAGCTGGACGCTGACCGACGACGGCGAATTCAAAATCACCGGAAGCGGCCCGATGGACGATTATTCCACGTACGGCGTACAGCCGTGGGCGGATTATCGCAGTCAGATCAAGCGCATTTCGCTCTCGTCCTCGCAGACGACCGTCGGGAAGTTTGCGTTTGACGGCTGCAAGAATCTGAACTCCGTCTGGTTTCCGTATTCGCTTACGAGGATCGGCGCCTTTGCATTCAACAACGACACGTCTCTGAAAAGCATATCCATCACAAAAAACATCAAAACGGTGGAAACCGGAGCGTTTTCGTATTGCTCGAAGCTGGAAACGGTGACCATCGAAAACGGCGTGGAGGAGCTCGGCAGGGAAGCGTTCCTCTATTGCGGGGCGCTGGAGTCGGTCGAGATGCCCGACAGCGTCACGACGCTCGGGAGAGGCTGTTTCCAGATCTGCAGCTCCATGAAAACGCTGCGGATCTCGCCGAACGTCAAGGTGCTTACGTCCAAAGTGTTCGACTCCTGCAACGCGCTGACGTACGTCAAGATCCCGGCGGGCGTCGAGGAGATCGAGGACGCGTTCATTCGCGCGACGTCGCTGACCCGCGTCGATCTTCCGAACACCGTGACGAAGATCAACTGCAACGCGTTCCCGTCCACGCAGCCGGTCGACGTCTACTTCTTCGGCACGCAGAGCGAGTGGGATGCGGTCACGGTCGAAGGCAGCTTCCCCTCGAACGTCACGGTCCATATCGCCGATTACTGCGGCGATGACCTCGTCTGGTCGCTCGACGGCACCGTATTGAATATCGTCGGCACCGGCGACATGTACGACTATGAATGGAATTACGGGTACTCCGTACCTTGGGCGGACGCGCTCGAGACGATCACGGAGGTCCACCTTCCCGAGGGCATGACCTCGATCGGAAACTTCGCGTTCCCGGATATGACGTCGCTGACCTCGTTTGAGATCCCGAGCACGGTGACGCGCATCGGCGAATGGTCGATGACCGATATGGAGGGCGTACAGACGCTCGTGCTTCCGGGCGGGATCACGTCGATCGGCGAAGGCGCGTTCTCCGGATCGAAATACGGATCGGTCGTTCTGCCGGACGGACTTGCGGAAGCGAATCTCGGCACCCGGCTGTTCGAAGCCTGTACCGAACTCGAGCATATCACGCTGCCGGACGGAATGGAATCCATACCGGATCAGATGTTTTCGTCCTGTCATAAACTGAATCACGTTGTGATTCCGGACGGCGTTTCCGAGATCGGCGGCAGCGCGTTCTTCGATTGTCAGGCGCTTTCGGATATCACGCTTCCGGACACACTCTCTCACATCGAATTCGGCGTGTTCGCAGGCTGCACCTCGCTGGAAAGCATCGAGCTTCCGCGTTCGATAAAGACAATCGGGCAATACGCCTTTTACGGCTGTTCCGCATTGAAAACGATCAATCTGGGGAACGTGGTGAGCATTTTCCCGAATGCGTTTGAAAACTGCTCTTCGCTTAAGGAGATCCCGCTTTCACCCATTGTGAAAAACATCGATGAAAAAGCGTTTTTGAACAGCGGACTGACCGATATCTGGTTCGCCGGCACACAGGATGAATGGACTGCCGTAACGGTCGCAGACGATGCGATCCCGGGCAACACGGAAATTCATTACGTGCAGAAGTGCGGCGATGATCTTACCTGGAAGATAGAGGGCAAAAAGCTGATCATAACCGGAAGCGGGCCGATGTACGATTACGCGGAAATGTATATGTGGGATGAAACGAAAATCCCGTGGTACAGCAGCCGCGCTTCGATCACGAACGTAACCCTGCCGAACGGGATTACCTATCTGAGTACGCTCTCGTTCAACGGTTTTACAAGCCTGGTGAGCATCTCGCTGCCCGACAGTGTGAAGGAAATCGGTCATAATCTGTTCGCCGACTGCACGAAGCTTTCGAGCGTTCGCCTGCCGAAGGATATCCGTTTTCTCGGAGACGATGATTTCAGAAATTGTACATCGCTGCAAAGCATCGACCTGCCCGCGTCGGTTACTTCGATCGGTGACGGCAGCTTTTACGGATGTACGGCGCTCAAAAACATCGACCTGCGCAATATAAAATGGATCGGCGCGCTTGCGTTTGAAAACTGCACCTCGCTTGAGGAGGTCGTTCTGACCGGCGAGATGATCGGCATCGGAGGAGACGCGTTCAAAAACTGCACGTCGCTGACCCGCTTCGTCGGTCCGGATTCGTTTAACGAGTCGTACGGCTGCCCGTTTACCGGCTGCACGAAGCTGACGAGCGTTTCGATGCGCGGCATGATCCCGTATCAGTTCTTTAAGGATTTCACGACGCTGAAGGCCGTGACGCTGACCAAATCGGTCGACCGGATCTACGAGGACGCGTTCTCCGGCTGTACGGGACTGACCGACGTGTACTATCTCGGTACGCCGGTCGACAAATACGAGATCCTGGAATACCCGAACGCGATCGACGAGGGCAACGATCCGCTGTACGACGCGACCTGGCACTACCTCACGTCGCAGTCCTTAAGCTTTGAGGAGGGCGAAGTCGAATACCGCGGCACGACGCCGTACGTCATCTACGACAAGACGCCGAAGACGCCGCGCGTGCGCGTCGAAATGGAAGGCGGCTTCCCGATCGATCCGGCGCTGTTCACGGTCACGTACCGCAGCAATACGGATCCCGGCACGGGCTTTGCGGACGTCGTGATCGACGGCGCGCCGTTCGAGCTGAACCTGTGGTTCAAGATCTATATGCCGGCAACGACGTCCACGTCCGTCGCGAACACCGGGACGGGGATCCTGGTCAGCTGGGAGCCGGTCGAGAACGCGAAGGGCTACGTGATCTATCGCCGCGCGTGGAACCTGGTCGACGACGGCTGGACGTCGTTCGAGCGCTGGAACAATACGACGGCGACGACGTGGACCGACACCAAGGTCTACGCGGGCACGCGGTATCAGTACGGCGTCAAGGCGTACTTCAACGATCCGATGGACAACTACAACCTCGGCATGGTCGGTCCGCTCAGAACGACCGTGCGCATCACCACGCGCACGCTGAAGAGCCTGACCGCGGGCACGAAGCAGGTCACCGCAAAATGGAGCGGCAGCTCGGTCTTCACCGGGTATCAGGTGCAGATCGCGACGAACGCCGCGTTCACGAAGAATCTCAAGACGGAGAAGATCGCCAATCCGAAGGCGTATCAGACCACGTTCAAGAGCCTGAAGGCGGGCACGACGTACTACGCGCGCGTCCGCTCGTACCACGTGTTCAACGGCATGACGTATTTCGGCGAGTGGTCGAACGTGCTGAGCGCGAAAACAAAATAACACGACCGCACGAAAAAAAGCACCGGGAAACCGGTGCTTTTTTCGTGCATGTACGTATTGTGTACCCTGTCGGGACGATCACGTGAAATGGATGATGCCGTCGAAGCGGCACTTTTTGTAAAGCCTGACGAAGGTGTCGATCGAGCAGACGATCGGGTCGCCCTCCTTGTAGCGCTTGCCGTCGATCCTGCGCGCGAAGTTGTCCGAGAAGTAGACCTTGCCGTTCTCGATGCCGTGGATGAACAGCGTGTGCCCGTACCGCTTGCCCGCCTTGCTGAAGCCCTTCTCGAAGCCGACGAGGATGTTGCGCGCGTGCGGATCGCTCTTTGCGATCGCTTCGAGCGCGGATCGCAGCGTGTATTTCTTGTGCGAATACGCGGTGATCCGATAGCCGCCGGTCGTTTCGGTCTTCTTGCTGTATACGTCGAATTCGCGGTTGCCGTTGCAGCCGATGTATTTTTTGTTGATGCCGAGCACCAGAAGCTGGCGGTTCACGTACGCGCCGCACTTGCCCTTGAAGTTCTTGCGCCGCGCGCTCTTTTTCGCCGCCTTGTAGGTCGCGCGGATCTGCGCGATCAGCTCCTCGCCGCGGGAGGGATCCTCCTTTTCGGGCACGATGCGGGACGGGACGCCTTCCGGAACGCGCACGTCGATCGGGACCTGCGCGTCGGCCCTTGCGGCCGAAGCGGGAAGCAGAGGAACGAGAAGGCACAGCGCCGCGATCAGCGCCGCAAGCGTTCGTTTGATACGGATCATAAGAAGCCTCCTTTCCCGAACCGTATCGTATCACAGAAAACGGCGCTTGTGCCGGTTTTCGATGTTTCTTTAAATACTGTTTTCAAAATATCCGATTATTCATAAACCGGTCACGGTTTGGTCCGAAACCGGTCGTTTTTTCTTCACGGACCCGCCAAAAATCAAACGGGCGCAGAGCGTTTGCTCTGCGCCGGAGCGTTCGCAGGTTACGGCTGCGCGGGGGAGGCGGAGGGGAGCGGCGCGGGCGACGGCAGCGCGTCCTTTGCGGGAAGCGGCTTGTCCGTTTCCACGGGATCCGCGTATTCCTTGACCTTCCGGAGCCCATGCTGCGCGTCGTCGTGCTTGTAGGTCACGAACTCGCTGAGGCAGAAGTGCATGGCGTCGCTCGTGGATTTGTAGTAGTGCGCCCAGTCGAACCCCGCGCGGAAGAACCCGAGCTCGTAGAGCAGGTAGTTCACGCAGGTCTCGGGCACGCCGTTCGGATCGAGCCCGTACGCGCCGTCGTAGGTGAAATCGTAATACGGCACGCCGTCGGCTTCGAGGATGCCGTTGAACGTGAGATGTCCCTTCACGTCGTCGTCGATCAGCGCCGTGTTGGCGTCGTTGTTCTTGTTCGGCTCCATCGAGGCGTTCACGTCGACCGCCGTGCCGAACGAATGATGACTGATCGCCTTGAGGCTCGAGGTGAACCGCGACACGTAGCAGCCGTCGTACTCGGTGATCAGCGCGCTCGCGCGGATCAGTCCCGTGTCGCCGTTCGTGCCGTGCACGCGGAGCACGCTCGTGTCGAGATACGCGAACGCCTTTTCGAAATACGGAACGGCGTCGATATGCACGAGCCAGTTCGTGCCGTCCGGATACCCGGGGATCGACGTGATGTACGCGTCCTCCCAGGCCGGATCCGCAAGGATGTAGCGGCCGTTGACGCGCTGGAAGCGGTAGAGGAAGCGCGTGTCGTCGCCGAAGAATTTCAGCGCTTCGGGATACGAGTCGGGGAAGCTCTCCTTCGTGATCGTTTCCCATTCGTCGCCGACGACGCGGAACGTACAGCGGCAGACCTCGACCGCGCGCGAGCCCTTGACGGCGACGCTGATCTTCAGCGTATGCAGGCCGACCGTAAACCCGGTGAAATCGACGAGCGAGGAAAGCGACGCGCCCTCGTCCGTGCTCGCGTCGGTCAGCGCGTACACGCCGACGCTGCCGTGTGAAAGATGCACCGCCCTGCGGTACGGATACACGCCCTTGTTGTTGTGCGCGCAGGAGACCGAAACGTGCACCGAGTCGATCGGATAGTTCGCGTAGACCGTGCCGCCGATCGCGTACGCGCCGCCGAGGGGCAGCACCGCGCCGTTCTCCGGCAGCGGATACGCGGGATCCGGACGGAAATCCAGCACGAGATCGGGCGGCGGCGTCGCCTCCGCGTTCAGCGAAACGACGCCCTCGTCGATGAACTGCACCTCGTCGTCATCGGGTCCGTCGGGATCGAAGGCGGGGGAGGCGGAGCGCGACGCAAGCACGGCGAACAGAACGATCAGAAGCAGCATCACGCCGGTCAGCGCGCCGATCACGATCTTCTGTTTTTGGCTCCAGTCGGAGATGCGCAAGGGGGAAGCTCCTTTCGGGACCGCCGCGAAAACCGGCGGTTCTTCGGTTTCGATGCCTTATTATACCATTTCCATGAAACACGTTTGTCAACAGAGTGTGAACAATGGTCCGGCGAACAAAAAAAACACCCGTCCCGGAGGACGGATGACCGGAAGCCGAAGGAGGGGTTCGAGGACGGCGCCGGAAACCGCGTTGCCCGGTTCCGGAGGCTGTACTGACGTATGCGACGGACCGGGAACGCGGTTCGTTTGCGGGGAACCGATAAAAAGAAAGGGCGCAAGGCCCTTTCTTCTTTACAGGTATTGGATGATTTCCTTCGCCGCAAACGGTCCGACGCCGTGACCGGAAGCCGAAGGAGGGTTTCGAGGACGGCGCCGGAAACCGCGTTGCCCGGTTCCGGAGGCTATACTGACGTATGCGACGGACCGGGAACGCGGTTCGTTTGCGGGGAACCGATAAAAAGAAAGGGCGCAAGGCCCTTTCTTCTTTACAGGTATTGGATGATTTCCTTCGCCGCAAACGGTCCGACGCCGTGACCGGAAGCCGAAGTTACGCTTCGACTTTGACGACGGGCGCTTCGGGCGCGTTCTTCTTGATGCTCTCGATGCCCTTGAAGCAGCTGGCCTTGGCCTTGTAGCCTTCGCCGGTCACGATGATCTCGCCGTTTCTTGCCTTCAGACGGAAGCGGAATTCACCGGCCTTGTCCTTGTAGACTTCGAACTTCGGATGCTTCTTGACTTCGAATCCTTCGACGGTCTGATCCTCGATCTCGCCGAGGCAGGACTTGCGAACGCTCTCGATGCCGTTCATGCATGCGCTTTCGGTGGTGTAGATCTCGCTGACCGCGATGATCTCGCCGTTGCCGGCCTTCAGATTGAACTTGATACCGGACTTTACTTCTTTGACTTCAAACTTTCCCATGATCATGTTCCTTTCTGTTATTGGATTTGACGGACAAACGGCCCGCCGCGCATTGTTTCGCTTGGTTGGGTTTATGCCCATTTCCGATTTCAGTATACCGCCGCAGCGGGGCGTTGTCAAGAAAAATGAGCATAAAAACCGCGGCGATTCGACGCGGCGCACCACTTCCGGACGAACGGCATACGATGGAAACAGAACGTCGAAAGGAGAATGCGCATGATCCCGGAAATCATCCGAGGCCTGATGCTGCCGTTTCTGGGCACGTCGATCGGCGCCGCTGCCGTACTGCTGCTGCGCGCCGAAGCGCCGAAGCGGATCGGACCGCTTCTGAACGGCTTCGCGGCGGGGATCATGGCGGCGGCGAGCGTGTTCAGCCTGCTGCTGCCCGCGATGGAGGAAGCGGAAAGCCGCGGCCGGATCCCGTGGATCCCCGCGTGCGCCGGGTTTCTGCTCGGCGCCGGTCTGCTCGCCGCGTGGGACCGGATCTCGCTGCACCGCAGGCGGACGGGGCGCATCGCGCACTCGACGCGGATGCTCGTGCTTTCGGTATCCCTGCACAACGTGCCCGAGGGCATGGCGGTCGGCGCAGCGTACGCGGGGCTGCTGGCGGGCGGCACGACCGTGACCGCGCTCGGCGCGTTCTCGCTGTCGCTCGGGATCGCGCTGCAGAATCTGCCGGAGGGCGCGATCATCTCCATGCCGCTGCATGCGGGCGGCGTCGGCCGCGGAAAAGCGTTTCTGCTCGGCGTGCTGTCCGGCGCGTCCGAACCGGTCGCCGGGGCGCTCACGATCCTGCTCGCGCGGTTTGCCGTGCCCGCGCTGCCGTGGCTTTTAAGCTTTGCGGCGGGCGCAATGGCGTACGTCGTGGGCTTCGAACTGATCTTCGCTTTGCTCAAAGAACGTCCGGGGCGCGGGCTTTTGTGCGTGCTCGCGGGCTTTGCGCTGATGACGGCGATGGACCTGCTGCTCGGTTAAAGCGCCGACGTGTCGAACGGCACGAGCCCGTCCGGCGTCAGCCGGAGCGTGCGCGCGTCGAGCTCTTTGATCAGCGTGCGGTCGTGCGTGACCAGAAGGATCGCGCCGCGAAATTCCCGTAAAAGCGTGCGCACCGCGGGCGCGGAGAGCGGGGAGAGGTTCCGCGTCGGCTCGTCGAGCACCAGCACGTCCGCGCGGTCGAGGATCGCCTTCAGCAAAAGCAGCTTCGCCTGCTGCCCGCCGGAGAGCGCCCGGATCGGATGCGACATCTCGTCGGCCGTGTACTTCATGCTGCCGAGGAAGATCCGCGCCTCCGTGACCGATTCCTTGTCCCCGTCCGGCGCGAGAAATTCGACCGGCAGCCGGTCCGGGGGCAGCACATCCGTGTACGTCTGGGGCATATAGAACGCGTTGTATCCGCGTTTTTCGATCTCCGGCACGAGGCGCTTTAACAGCGTCGTCTTGCCGCAGCCGTTGCGCCCGACGATCGTGACGCGCTCGGGTCCCGTGATGCGCAGCCGCACGTTCTGCGCAAGCGCGCGCCCGCCGAGCGACAGCGGTTCGGGCCCGTATTCGAGCACGATCCGCCCGTTTTTCACTTCGCCGCCGAGCCACTTCGGCTGGATCGCCCATTCGGCCTCCGGCGCTTCGGTGAGGGCTTCCTGCTCCTTTTCGAGCCGCCGCCCGATCGACGTCACCGTATGCATCTTCTTTTTCAGGAGCCGCCCCGCGGACGGGTCCTGTCGCGAGACCGTCGCCTGCGCGTGCTCGACCGCGTTGTAGATCGAGAGATACCGTTCCTTCTTTTCGCGGAACGCCTTCTGCTCGAACTGCGCGACCTGCGACTGATGTTCGAGCGCCGCGCCGCGCCGCCGCATGTATTCGTCGTACGGAACGTTCGCCGCCGTCGCCCGCGGGATCTTTTTGCGCCGCACGAGCTCAAGATGGATCACCGAATCCGCCGTGCGGGAGAGCAGCACCTCGTCGTGCGAGATGTACAGCACGGTCTTTTTGACGGACGCGAGGAAGCGCTCGAGCCACAAAAGCGTGTCGAGGTCGAGGTCGTTGCTCGGCTCGTCCAGAAACAGCACGTCGCAGTCGTTGATGAGAAGCGCCGCCAGCGCGAGCTTCACGCGCTCGCCGCCCGACAGCGAGCCCGTCTTCTGATCCGAATACGCAAGGTCGAAGGGCAGATCGACCTCCTTCATCGCGCGGGACAGCGTCTTCGGCGTGAGGTCCTCGGCGCGGCAGTGCGCGCAGAGGTATTCGTACACGGAAAGCGACCGCTCCGCCTCCGGAAGCTCCTGCGCAAGATAGCCCTTCGTGCCGGAAACGAACGCGTCGCCCGTGACGGTCGCGTAGCCCTCGACGAGCTTCGGATCGTACAGCCACTTCAGAAGCGTCGATTTTCCGTTGCCCTCCTCGCCGATCAGCGCGGCCTTCGCGCCGTCCGGCACGGTAAAGCAGAGATCCTCGACGATCGTTTTCTGATCGCGATCGATCACGATCGAAACGTTTCTTGCCTGTATCGTAACAATCACCTCTTGAAACCAAAAATCGCTCCGCTGCCGAAGACAGGGAACGACCCGAAAGACCGACGCGTCGGTTCTGAACAGGAGGGCGATCCGTTTTTCGGCAACGCTGCGCGGCCCGAAACGCGTTCGGGCTGCGGGTCACGGAAAAAAGACGGATCAGTTGCGCATTCGCTCGTTGGCCTCCTGTGGTTTTTGTTATCATATCAAACAGACGGCGCGCTGTCAAGCGGGACCGGGATCGGCGGATTTGCGGCGAAAAAAGAAAGGGCGTTCTGCCCTTTCTTCAAACGATAACGATCCTTTTTCGGCGTCCGTCAGTCTGCGTTGGGGTCGAGGAAGCCCTCGCCGTACGCTTCGTCGACGGTGGAGAGCATGACGATCGCGTTCGGGTCGATGGCGTTGATGAGACGCCGCGCGGTAAAGACCTCGACCTTGGAGCAGACGCAGATCACCATCTGATGCGGTTTGCCGGTGTACGCGCCGCGCACGTCGACGAGCGTCGCGCCGCGTTCGGTCTCGTCCATGATCGCGTCCGCGATCTCCTTCGCGCGGTCGCTGATGACCTGCAGCATACGCCGCGTGCCCGTGCCGTACATGAGTTTGTCGATGACGGTGGTCGAAACGACCGTCATCAGCACGCCGTAAAGCACCGCGTTGATGTTGCCGAACACCGGCCAGCCCAGAAGGATGACGCAGCCGTCGACGGCGAGCGAGATCGTGCCGATCGACAGATGCGGCTTAAGCTTGCGGATGCTCATGATGATGAAGTCCGTGCCGCCGGTGGAGGAGCCGGGCATGTAGATGATCGCAAGGCCGATGCCGGACAGCGCGCCCGCAAACAGCGCGGCGAGCATCGGAAGATTCCCTGCGTCCGGGTACGTGCCGAGAAGCGGCACGATCACGTCGAGGAACAGCGCGGAGATCAGCATGCTCTTGACCGACTTGAAGAAGAACACGCGGCCGAGGAGCCGATAGCAGATGATCGCGACCGGGATATTGATGATCAGCGACAGAAGACCGATGCCGAGAAACGGCGCGTAATGGTGGATGATCATCGCGATGCCGGTGATGCCGCCCGGCGCGAAGCCCGCGTTCGCGGCGAAGTACGAAATGCCGACCGCGTACAGGAAGCTGCCGATCACGTCGTGCAGCAGATCGCTGCCGATCGCCTTCCAGCCGTTCTTCTTATAGTAGCCGATGATGCTCTGTTTTTTCTTCGGGAATCTCGTTTGTTTCTTCTCCATTGCCCTCACCTCACAACAAATCATCATATCGTCTGCGCCGGGGAAAGTCAAGGGAAAAGCGCCCGAACTTTTGTGAGAATCCGCAGAGCGTTCGCTTACGCCGTCTTGCGTATTACTTCCCGTCTTTTGTGAGAATCCGCAGAGCGTTCGCTTATTCCGTCTTGCGTATTACTTCCTGTCTTTTTTCAGAATCCGCATCGCGTTCAGCACCGCGAGCAGCATGACGCCGACGTCGCCGAACACCGCGATCCACAGGTTCGCAAGCCCCGCCGCGCCGAGCGCGAGGAAGATCGCCTTCATGCCGAGCGCGAACACGATGTTTTCGACCGTGATGCGGTGCGTTCTGCGCGCGATCCGGATCGCGTCGCAAAGCTTTCCGGGCGCGTCGGCCGGGATGATCGCGTCCGCCGCTTCGATCGCGGCGTCGCTTCCGAGACCGCCCATCGCAACGCCCACGTCCGCGCGGGCGAGCACCGGCGCGTCGTTGATGCCGTCGCCGAGGAACAGCAGCGTTTTTCCCTTCGGAAGCGCCGCAAAGAGCGCTTCGACCGCCGCGAGCTTCTGATCGGGCAAAAGCTCCGCCTGCACGCCGTCGAGCCCGAGCTCGTCGGCCACCGCCTCGCCGACCGCCTTCGCGTCGCCGGTCAGCATGATCTGCCGCTCGACGCCGAGCGCGCGAAGCGAACGGATCGTTTCCGCGCTGTCCGGCTTGATCGCGTCCGCGATCACGATGCAGCCCGCGTACGCGCCGTCGACCGCGACGAACGCAAGCGTGCCGGCCGCGTCGGGCGCCGTGACGGAAAGGCCCAGCGCGCGCATCTGCTTTGCGCTGCCGACCGCGACCGCGCGTCCGTCGACCTGCGCCGTTACGCCCTCGCCGGGGATCGCGCGCGCGTCCGAGACCGCCGCGGGATCGATCGGGCTTCCGTACGCTTCGACGATCGAACGCGCGATCGGATGCGTGGAGGCCGATTCGGCATACGCCGCAAGCCGCAGGAGTTCCTCGGAAGAGAAGCCCGCCTCAGGCAGGATGCGCCGCACCGAAAAGCTGCCTTCGGTCAGCGTGCCGGTCTTGTCGAACACGACCGTGTGCGCGCCGTTCAGCGCCTCAAGGAAATTGCCGCCCTTGATCAGCACGCCCGCGCGCGACGCCGCGCCGAGCCCGCCGAACACCGCGAGCGGGATCGAGATCACCAGCGCGCAGGGGCAGGAGATGACCAGGAACGTCAGCGCGCGGTGGATCCACGTCGCCCAGTCGCCGGTGAACAGCGAGGGAACGACCGCCAGCAGCACCGCCGCGATCACGACCGCGGGGGTGTAGACGCGCGCAAACTTCGTGATAAACCGCTCCGCCGGCGTCTTGCGGTCGGCGGCGTCCTCGACGAGCCGGATGATCTTCGAGGCGGTGGATTCGCCGAACGATTTTTCGACGCGCACCGTCAGCGCGCCGTCCAGCGCGATGCAGCCGGAAAGGATCGCGTCGCCCTCGTTCGCGTACCGCGGGACCGATTCGCCGGTCAGCGCGCGGGTATCGAGCGCGGAGGTCCCGGAAAGAATCACGCCGTCCAGCGGCACGCGCTCGCCGGGGCGGATCACGATCGTTTCGCCGATCGCGACCTCGGCGGGGGAAACCGTCGAAAGCGCGCCGCCGCGCAGCACGTTCGCCGTGTCGGGACGGATGTCGAGGATCGCGCGGATCGAATCCTGCGAACGGTCGAGCGCGAGGTCGGTCAGAAATTCGCCGAGCTGATACAGGAGCATGACCGCCGCGCCCTCGGGATATTCGCCGATCGCGAACGCGCCGATCGACGAGACCGTCATCAGAAACGCCTCGCCGAATACGTTCCCGCGCAGGATCCCGCGGATCGCGTTCCATACCACGTCGTACGCGACGAGTGCGTAACACGCGAGAAACAGCGGCAGCGTGACGTACAGCGGCGCGCCCAGCAGATGCGCCGTGAGCCCCGCCGCAAACAGGACCGCGCCCGGAATCAGGCGGATCAGCATCGTCCGCTTTTCGCCCTCACCGTGCCCGCCGTGCTCGTGTCCGCAGCCGCACCCGCCGCCGTGGTGATGCCCGCAGCCGCATTCATGCTCGTGTTCGTGTTCATGCTCGTGATCGCAGCACCGCCCGTGTTCGTGCCCGTGTTCATGTTCATGTTCATGCTCATGCTCGTGCGCGTGGTGATGCCCGCAGCCGCATTCATGCTCGTGTTCGTGTTCATGCTCATGCTCGTGATGATGCCCGCAGCATTCATATTCGTGCTCGTGCTCGTGTTCATGCGTTTCCTTGCTCATAACACCCTCCGATAAAACAATAGTTGCTCAATTATTCAACTATACGGCCGAAAAAAGGATGCGCGATCATTCGCGCAAATGGTCCAGACCGAGGTCCAGGATCTTTTCGACGTGCTCGTCGGAAAGTGCGTAGAACACGTTCTGTCCCTCGCGGCGGAAGCGCACGAGGTTACTTAGACGCAGCGCCTTCAGCTGGTGCGAGATCGCGGATTTCGTCATGCCGAGCAAACACGCGAGATCGCACACGCACAGCTCGTGCACGCGAAGCGCCTGCAGAATTCTGACGCGCGTACCGTCGCCGAACAGCTTATAGAGCGCGGCAAGGTCGATCGCCTCGCTTTCGCAAAGCAGGTCGGGCCTGACCGCGTCCACAACGTCGCGGTGGACGGATTCGCATTCGCATACCGGCAAGCGTTCCATAGGATCCTCCGTAATTCAATAGTTGAACAACCGTTCAATTAACTACAGTATACCACGGTTTCGGCGGTTGTCAAGCGGGCGGACGCTTATTTTTCAAAAAACGGTGACACGCGCGCGCGGGTATGGTACAATGAAGCAAACCCGATCGAGGGAGGAGCCTATGTTTGTCTACGGCAGAAAAGCGCAGTATCACGAGACCGATCAGATGGGCGTCATCCACCACGCGAGCTACGTGAAGTGGATGGAGGAGGCGCGCGTCGCGTTCCTGGACGCGCTCGGCTGCGGCTATGAGGAGATCGAGCGGCAGGGCGTGGTCGTGCCGGTGATCGAGATCGCGGTCTCGTACAAAAAGCCGGTCCGCTTTGCGGAATCGTTCGAGGTCGGGGTGCGCGTCGCGCGCTACAACGGCCGGATCCTGGAGCTCGGCTACACGATCCGGAACCGCACGCAGGGAACGCTCTGCACCGTCGCCTCGTCGAAGCACTGCTTTCTGAAGGACGGCCGGATGGTCTCGCCGAAGACGGAACTGCCCGCGCTGCATGCCGTTCTGACGCGCTTATCGGAAGAAGAAAAGGAGGACGCGCAATGAGAACCTTTGAATGCGACTACACCGAAGGCGTGCATCCGATCCTGCTGGACGCGCTGACGAAGACGAATTTTGAGCAGATGAGCGGCTACGGCTCGGATCCGTACACCGCGCGCGCGATCGAAAAGATCAAAGCGGCGTGCGGCGCTTCGGACGCGACGGTCACGCTGCTCGTCGGCGGCACGCAGACGAACGTGATCGCGATCGACCTGCTGCTTGCGCCGTTCGAGGGCGTACTCGCGCCGTCGACCGGGCACATCAACGTGCACGAGGCGGGCGCGGTCGAGTTTACGGGGCACAAGGTGATCGCGCTTCCCGGGCACGACGGCGTGCTGGACGTCGACGCGCTCGAAACGTATCTTGAAACCTTTTACGCCGACGCCACGCACGAGCACATGGTGCGTCCGGGGCTCGTGTACCTCACGCATCCGACCGAGTACGGCACGCTGTATACGAAGGCGCAGATGCAAAGGGTGCGCGAACTCTGCGATCAATATGAAATGAAGCTGTACGTCGACGGGGCGCGGCTCGGCTACGCGCTGGGCTGCCCGGAAAACGAGATCACGATGCACGATCTCGCAGCGCTCTGCGACGCGTTCTCGATCGGCGGCACGAAACTCGGCGCGCTGCTGGGCGAAGCGCTCGTTTTTCCGAAAGAAGCGCCGCCGCATCTTTTGTCGCAGGTCAAGCGCCACGGCGGACTGCTTGCGAAGGGACGCGCGCTCGGCGTGCAGTTCGACGCGCTGTTTTCCGACGGGCTCTATGAGCGGATCGGCAGAGAAGCGATCCGTCACGCAAACCGCATCCGCAAGATCCTCGAACGAAAGGGGTATCCGTTCGCGTGGGCGTCGCCGACGAACCAGCAGTTCGTGATCCTGTCCGACGCGGAGGCGGAAAAGCTTTTAAAGACCGTCGGCTTCGACCTCTGGGGAAGGTGGGACGCGGGGCACTGGATCGCGCGGTTCACGTCGAGCTGGTCGACGACCGACGAAGCGGTGGACGAACTCGACCGCATCCTTCCGGACAAAACCGATCGGTAACCGGTACCGGGACGCGAAACGCGTCCCTTTTTTGTTGCCGCAAGCCGTCCCTTGCACCGCAGCGGAAGGGCAGACGCGCGGCTTTTTTCAAAAAAATATATGCGGACGTGGATTTTCGGGGGGTCTGCGGTGTTATATAGAGTAAAAGGGTATGAAGTGCGCCGGAATCGGGCGTTTTCCGCTTGCGGTATGCCGCCCTGTGTGATAAACTATATATGATCGGGCGGACGGAACGGTTTTTCGGTCGAAGACGATCCGCAAACCCTGTGTCGGGAGAACCGTCCCCTTGACACCTAGCGATATGCAATTACAGGGGAAAGGTTTTCTTATTGGAAGGAGAAGTAAAAATGAAAAAAATAAAGCGTTTATTCTTCCTTATGATAGTTATCGTCTTTTGTATCAGTTGTTCTTTAGATAAGCCGACTGAGCAGGAGTATTTTCTGGAAGGAGTTACGAACGATTTGGAAGATTCCTTCCTGCATGATAAATCGGCTCGAAGATTGTTTGAAGAAATCGCCATTGAGAGCATTCGCTTGCTCGGAGATCATTCATCCTGCTATTTCCCATATGAAAACAAAAAAGAAAGCAATTATGAATTCTTTTATTATAACGACTACGAAGACGGCGGAAAAGCAAAGACGGATGATTCTTTGAGGCTAAATCAGAAAACAATTGAATCGATCAAAGAATTGTTAAGGATCCATCCATTCATCAACATCGGTATGATAAATGTACAAGGCTGTCATCCCTGTGTGCAGTTTTCAGCAGTGAAGTCTGCAGAAAAAGGGAATGAGTCGTGCGCTGTCCAGCAGATTCTTTTGTTTACGGGAAAAGATGATTTGTACTTTGAAAAAGAAGGCTACAAGAGGATATCCGAAGGCTGGTATTCAAAACAAACCATGCAGGCAATCATTATTTCTGACGAGGAATGTCAAGGGGACGAATGTCAAGGGGACGGTTCTCTTGACAACTTTTACACACGGTAATGGCTGAAAATGCCGAAAACAGAGCATTTTTCTGTGTCAAGGGGACGGTTCTCTTGACACCTTGTGGAATAGGAGAATGACAATGAGAAGTAAGATTGTAGGATTGATGATTCTAT
>CAMKES010000015.1 GCA_946411635.1 uncultured Clostridia bacterium
CCCGAGATATCCGCGTCAAGATCGATCAGCCCCTTGTCCACGTACCGCAGGAGAGTCAGCGCGAACATGGGTTTCGATACAGAGCCCGCCTGAAACAGCATATCCGGGTTCACCGGGAAATCCTCGCCGCAGCGTCCGCTGCCGGCGCAGTAGAGCTGAAGCTCTTCTCCGTCATTGATCGCGATGCTGACGCCGTAACCGTTCTTTCCCTTGATCTGCAGGCGTTCCTTCACGTCGACGTCATACCACAGGAACGTGTCCCGCTCCTTTTTCGTCGTCTTCTTTAAAAACAGCCGCAGAACCGCCTCTCCATCGTCGATGCATCCGGTATCCAGGAAGCCCGCCTTATGATAGACGTGCAGACCGCGCTCGTTCTCCGGCTCGGTGGACAGCAACACCCGTTCTCCGCCGAGATCGCGAAAATACCGGATGATCTCTTTTAGCGCCGCCTGTCCGTAGCCCTTGCCCTGCTCGTTTTGGTCGATCATAAAGCGCCAGAGGTAGCATCTGTCGTCTTCATCCTCTTCCTCAAGATTCACAGCGAGCATGCAGAAGCCCACCAGCTTCTCATCTGCATAGATAGCAAAGGGCCGGGCCACGCCGGGCTGCTCCGCGTTTGCCTCGTCCGCCTGCCGCAGTGAAACTTCATTTGTTGCGACGAAGGGCTGATCCTCGCGCACGGAAAGAGCCAGAACGGCTTCTCTGTTATTCTCATTGATAGGTTCCAGTTTGATTATCATAATTGAACTTTTCTCCTTGAACATAAGATTTGATTTGTAATTGTTTCGGTATGGGGTCAGCTCTTAAAAAAGGGCGTAAAAATACCGCAGCGAAGCAGCTCCCGTCGTGGCTGCGTCCTGCGGTTCCACTATCCGAAAGTTACTCAAAAACGACGCACCTAACCAGAGGGATATACCCCTCCATCATGCTCTGCGCCTCTATTCAGTTAATCAGCGATAACCTCTCTGTTAATCATTGGTTTACGCTCCTTTCATTGAGTTCTTCTGTATTATACATGCAAATGCAGCAAAAATCAATCAGGAATAGTATTAATTGCCGTTGTCGAAGAAATAGAAAAAGGATTGCTGCCTTTGTCAAGACAGCAATCCTTTTCTGGTACCCCCTCAGGGGCGGTTTTTTTATTTTTGGCAAAATTATAAAGAAAAAAGTGTAGATTTTATCGAAGGTTTTCAAAATCAAGTATCGTGGAGATCTGTCACGGATCGCACTGTTACACGGCTATTACACGATTTTCGAGAGCTCTGCGAGCTTCACGTCGCGGCTGACGTGCGTGTATTCCATAGTTTGCGTGTAGCTCGTGTGCCGCATGATCTCGGAGATGATCGCAGGCTGCACGCCTTCCAGCGCGAGCATCGTCGCGGTCGTGTGACGGCATTCGTGGACGGTGTGACGTTCCACGCCAGCGGCCTCTTGCATCGCATTATAGCCTTTCCGGAATCCTTCGCTCGTAACTTTCGCGACGCGGTTCACCGGCAGCATGATTTCTTTGACGATCGGGCGGATCTTCTCAATCAGGAGGATCTCGCCGGTCTTCCCGAGCTCGGTCTTGATCCCGCCGAGCAAATAACCGTCGTCAACGTGAATGTTTTCCGGGCGGATCGTGGAGATCTCGCCCCAGCGCATCCCGGTATAGATCATAATCAGGCAGGCGGCGGCGTACATATTGTGCGTCTTTTCGTAAAAGGCGCATACTTTCTTAACCTCATCCGCCGTAAACGGACGCTTTTGCGGCTTCTCCTGCGGCGGCAGCTCGACAAGCTCGGCATAGTTCACAGTCGCCCAGCCGTTCCGGATCGCGTATACGCTCATCATGTTGTAGACGTTTTTGAAGATCTTCCGGACGCTGAACGAATTATACTGCTCGTTGATGACGCTCTGAAAATGACGGACGGTTAGCTCGTTGAACTTTCGCTTCGCGATCTTCGACGAGCGATCGAGGACGCGATCATATTGCTCCTGCTTTTTCGCGCTGATCGTCGGATAATGCGCAGCGGACCACTCAACGAAGACGCGCTCGAAGCTCGGACAGTATGCGACGTCGGCAAAGTCCGCGTTCAGCGCACACCAGCGAAGCGCGTCGGTCTTTGAAGGAAATCCGCTTTTCGATTTCGTCGAGCGTTCGCCGTATTCGTAGTGCGTGACTTGCGCCCTCCAGTATTTACCATCCTTGTAGACGGTCCCTTGCCCGTTTCCTCTGACTTTCTTTTTCATAAATTGAGCATCTCGAAAAACAGATCTTCGGAAAGCACTTGAATATCAATACCCTTTTTCTGCATCTGCTCTGCTTTCAGCATTTTCGTGCTTTTGCCGTTTTTCACGCACGATTTGAAATCCTCGTTGCCGATCACAAGAAAATTCGTCTCTTTATTCAGACTGTCTGCGGGGATTCCTCCGACGTCAAGAACGAGCTGCGCGGCGTCCTTGCGCGTCATACGGGACAGCGCGCCGGTAAACACGATTCGCTTACCGAAGAACGGGTGCGTATCGTCAAACTCGCACACGCGCGGCTGCATATCCTTCATAGAAAAATGAACAGGAATCCGATGCCGCTTGAACGAATCAATGAAATCAGCCTCCGACTGATCACGAAGAGCAATCGCACGCATCATTTCAAAGCAGGCGACAGTCGTTTCGACGTCTGCTCCTGCGCGGTGCTGCTTCGGCTGCTCGACGCCGCAATACTGCGCCACCTCGAAAAGCCGGTGATGTTCTTTTTCCGGAAACAGCTTCCGGGCGATACGCAGAGTATCGATGTAATCGTTCAAAAAAGATTTTCCGAGATTTTCTGCTGCATAAGAAATAAAATTCACGTCGAAATTGACATTATGACCGACAATAATATTGTCGCCGCAGAAATCGAGAAACCGCGGGAAAACGTCGCCGATTTTCGGAGCACCGGAAAGCATTTCGTTTGTTATGCCTGTCAGATCTGTGATGAAATCAGGCAACCTGTAACCGGGGTTTACAAGTTCGGAAAAGGTATCGGTGATTCGACCGTCAACAACGCGGGCGGCAGCCAGCTCGATAATATCGCAAAACTCATATTCAAGTCCGGTTGTTTCCGTATCAATGCAGACGTATTCACGCGGGAGCGCGATCATGCTATTTCCTTTTTTCAAAACGCTCATTCGTCAATCCTCCTTTTTCGATTCAAGACGCATGATGGTCATCAGAACGGAATATTTGTCAGCGTCGGACAGCGTCCGGAATTTCTCAATAATCATTTTTTCATCATCGGAAAAATCACTTTTTGCGCGAAGCTCTTCCATGAAGCCGGTGATCAAAGCGTCGTCGTGCGGATCCTCGGGCGGCTCCCGGCCGCAGAGCTCGTCGATCGAGCAGCCGAGAATGTCCGCGACTTTCTCGAATTTGTCAATCTGCGGAATTGTCCGATTCCATCGGTGAATCGTTCCTTGAGTAAAACCGCAAGCGTGTTCCAACTTTGTGATAGGGTAGTTTTTGCTATTGCATACTGCACGAACGCATTGTGCGTAGTTCATAGGAGCCTCCTGTTCATAGAATATTAACACATAAAATAGCATATAAACCTTGACAAGCATAGCACCTATACAGTATTATACAAATAGACATAGTACAGATGCTATGAAAAGCAAGAGAACCAAGAATCACAATAAAAGTATAGCATATGTACTACAAAAAATGCAAGAAGAGGAGGGCGAAAATTGCAGGGACTCACTGAAAAAATAAAAGAAAAAGGTGCAGCGAAGGGAATGTCGGTACGAAAAATCGAAATCGAAGCAGGGCTCAGCAACGGCGCGATTGCGAGATGGAGCGAAAAGAGCCCGTCGATTGACAAGGTTTACCGCGTCGCGAGGGTTCTCGACTGCAGGGTCGACGATCTGATCCGTTTTGAACCGGAAGGAACGGCAGACGCACAGTATTTCCGGTCGGTGGCCGGACAGTAGGGACAAACAGGAGGAGCGAAACAATGATCATTTTTGCGGAAGATAAGGAAAGCGGGATTTCATGCGGAATAAATGACGACGGAGATCTATTTTTCGGAAACGAGAAAAGCGGTTACACGCTGCCGGATACACGGGAAAACATGGCATACATTCTGCACGATTTCGAGAGACAGACCGGGCGCCGATTGTACATGTGACGAACAGAACGGAGGAGAGATTGATGGAAAAGCCGAAGCTGCGGCCGTGTCCGTGGTGTAAAAGCAAGGACGTCGAGCTTGTCGAAGACGGATGCTTTTTCGTTTGGTGTTACAGATTCAGCTGCCCGAGACCGGAAATAAACTGTTTCGCGACCGCAGAGGAAGCGATTGAAGACTGGAACAAGGAGGAGCGAAACGATGACGCTTGAAGAGCTGAAGAAGGATCCGCGGGTACTCGTGGATGCGACCGACGTCGCGAAGATCCTCGGTGTGAACGCGCAGAGCATCCGCGGGCAGGCGCATTTGGATCCGGCGTTCCTGGGATTCCGTGTGATCGTCATCGGAGACCGGACGCTGATCCCGCGAAAACCGTTCATCGAATATCTGACAGGAGAAGGATCATGATTGTATGGAGGTAAAAATGAGAACACACGTTTTGAAACTGCAAAAGGATTTTTGCGACGCTGTCTACAACGGGGAAAAGACCTTCGAGCTGCGATATAACGACCGCGGATTCCAAAAGGGCGACAGGGTCCGCTTCGCCGCGATCGACGGCGACGAGTGGATCGATCACCCGATCAACAACGAGGAATACGAGATCACGTATGTACTCGCCGGGTGGGGACTGCAAACGGAGGAGCTCTCGCGGACGGCAAGCGATCTTCTCGGGCTGAGCGACTGACACGGAGGGGTATATGCAGAGAGACATTTCTATTTTTGACATTTTGATTGACAAGATTGAGCCGCATCCGCAGAACCCGCGGAAGGATCTCGGAGATCTGAGCGAGCTCGTGCAGAGCATCAAAGAGAACGGCATCATGCAGAACCTGACGGTCGTTCCGCTTGACGATGATAACAAGCGCTTCCGCTGCGTGATCGGTCACAGACGGCTTGCGGCCGCGAAGGAAGCAGGGCTCGCGTCGGTCCCGGTAACGATCGCGTGGGACATGGACGAGAAAGAGCAGATCGCTACGATGATCGCGGAGAATATGCAGCGGGCGGATCTGACGCTTCCGGAGCAAGTCGGCGCCGTGCAGCTTATGCTCGACCTCGGCGAGGATATTGATTCGGTATCAGCGAGGACAGGTCTTGCGAAAGCAACCGTGAAGCAGCGGGCAAAGATCGCAAGGCTGACGGACAACGCGACGCTGACGAAGGCGTGGGAGCACGGCGTAACGCTTCTGCAGATCGAACAGATCGCGAAGATCGAAGATCCAGAACGGCGGGCGGCGCTTTGGGCAAAATCAACAGAAAAATACTTCGACCGGGAAATCAACGCGGCGCTGTATGAGGAAGAATGCGAGAAGTTCGAGAGACGCGTCAGAAAGCTGCTCGAAGAAGCGGGCGTGCAGCAGGTCCCGGACGGTGACGTGACGGACAAGCGCTGGGTGCAGAACATCGCACGATACAACGAGCCGAAGACGGTCGCAGAGATAAAGAGCAGATACAACGATCCGAACGCGACCTATTATTACACCTTCGGATACGGCAGCTTTTCGATTTACTTCAAGAGTCCGCAGATTGCAGCGGCGGAAGATAAATACGACGCCATGACGCGGTGGAAAATGATGGTAAACACGGCAGAGAGGGCGTTCTTCGACCGGCAGAACGATTTTATTACAGAAGCAGCAAAACGAGAAAAAACGGACTTCAGGAAGCCGCTGACGTACTATCTGGACATGCTGCTCGAATACGTCGGAAAAGAGCAGCGCATATGGCTATCGTCGGCACAGAGAAATGATTTTATAGAAGTTCCTACGCAGATCGGAAAGGTATTTATTCTTGCGATCGAGACCGTACGGGTCACAAGCATCACCGACTATAACGGAAAGAGAAACAAAGACTTCGTGAAGCGGGCGCTTGATCTGATCGACATACTGAAAGCGGAAGGATATGAGCCGACGGAGCTCGAGATGAAGTTTTTTGACGGATCTCATCCGATTTGGAACGAGAAGCCTGAAAAGAAGGGACAGGAGTAAGGGCGATGAATAAGGAAACAAAGGAAGAGCTGGCAGCCGCGGAGCAAGTCAAGAGGGCGCTGCAGAACAGTCAGAAGGGAATCGGGCTTTACGGTGCGGAAACGATCGAGAAGCTGATCGCTCGCATCAGATGCCAGGACCGAAAGATCGAGCGATACGAGAGCGGAGACCCGTCGCCTGTGATTCGTGAGCACATCGAAAGCCTGCATCGGACGATCGCTGCTCAGTCGGAAAAGATCGAATCGATGCGGAACGTGATCGAACGGATGCGGAGAGAGACGCCGGAGCAGCGCATGAAGGAGCAGATCTGCTTCCGGTCGGTATCGGGTGAACAGCCGGAGGAACGGATATGACGAAACGCTGGTACATGACTGATAACGAGATCAAGCGCTCATGGCGCTGCGCAGAGGACAGGAAAGCGCAGATCCGAATCCTCGGAGAGCTGAACGGTAAAACGCGGGCGGAAGTAATCAGGAAGCTCGAAGAGCTCGGGATAGATCTTTCGGACGTGATCGATCGGAAGCATGTGCGGTTTTCGGAAGAAGAAGACCGGAAGATCTGGCAAATGCGTCAGAACGGAGACGCATTCTGTAAGATAGCAGCGGCGCTCGGCGTGAAAGGATATTTCCGGATCATGCACCGGTACGACGAGCTGATGAAAGAGTATCAGCAGGCGAAGCCGCTGATCGAGCGCGCGCTCAAGCGATACGCGAACGGAGATCCTCGAGCGACAGCAGAAGAAAAGACTATGATTCGGACATTGATTCGGAGGGGCATATGAACATCATCGAAAACCCGGTATTCATCGCGATCGCATTGACGTCGCTGATCGCGCTCGCATTCATCCTTTTTGCGATCTATATTCCGCGGGCGGAAGAGATCAAGCGACTCAACAAGATTATTGCAGAGAAGGACGCGACGATCGACCGGCTGAGCAGAGAAAGCACCGACGCAGCGCTGCAGCACACGGCAGACGTCGGAGAACTGTCAGAAAAGGTCCTTCGCGCGGAAAAAAAGAGTGATGACGTTGCCGTAGGCTACGAGAAGAAGCTGCGGGCGGCGCAGAACCGGACAAAGCAGCAGAAAGAACTCGCGGATCAGATCGCACGGGCAGCCGGGAAATTGAAAGGAGCGGACGCAGCATGAGCACACAGGAGGAGCGGTTGGAGCCCAAAGAAGCGCGAATGGCATACGAGATCGCCGTCGCTGCTTCGCAGAAAATGTGCGACGACAACAACGTGATCCTGAAGATCTCGGAAGGATTTCCGTTCGAGGTCCGGTTTACCGTCGAGGCGCCGCTGACGCTTTTCGAAGCGGGGACAGGCGATTTGATAGCACCGCAAATCATCGTCAAGGTCGGAATCGACACGACTGTCAAAACGCGAGCGGACAAAGCGATTCCGGCGTCGCTGCTGAAGAAGTTAATCAAGGCAGCGGAAGTGCTTGCGCTTGCGTTCTTCTGCAAAACAACGGAGGACGTTTACGATGCTGAATAGAGAAGAATACAATGAGGTATTTCGTCATGATCTGACGCAAGAAGAATTTGAAAAACTGCAGCCGATTACTCTTGGTCCGGAAAATGTAAACTCGATCGAATCGTTTTCATTTGTGGATCGGGAAACAAAAGAGGTTATCGAATTTGTTCGGGTCGTTCGGTGCGGACAGTGCAATCGTAGATGTAAGGAGCTGGACGATGACGAGAGAAACGAAATTTTTTGTAAGTTTATGGGAGTAACTATGATAAAAAACGATTTCTGTTCAAGGGGGAAAGATGACTGATCTATTCGGAGCGGCAGAGGCCAGAGCGCAGCAGAAGCGAGAGAAAGAAGAAAAAGACGGAACGATCACGCTGCAGAACAACGCGCTTGTGGATCTTCTGGAGGAGCGAAAGAAAATGCGCGAGACGGCGGAAGCGATCGAGGAACAGTGGAAATTCGAGATCGACCGTGCGTTCTGGTATGTACAGCAGATCGCAAACGAATTCGGCCGCAACGTCAAAGAAATCACGTACAACGGGGAGGTCGCGTTTATCGCGAGAGACACCGAAGCAGTACGCGTCTACCTCGGAAAGATTCGGGACATGCGAGATCTGCAGAGAGCGATCGCGCGGCTGATGAATTGCGCAATGGGGTGCTGATAATGGAGATCGATCAGGAGTACATCGAAATTTCAAGAAAAGCGATACGAGATATGCTCGAAGCAGGCAAACGCTTGTACGAAGGCTTGCACGAAGTGATCAGACAGATAATCGAGGAGATCTCGAAGTTTGGTCAGGAAGTATTGGAGCACATCAGAAAAGAAAACAGGACGAGGCTTCCAAGACCGCCGAAAAAGATATTGCAGAGTAAAGAGGCGCCGGTTTTTGAGATCAGAGCGCGGGCGAGAAGCAGATGCTAAGGAGGAGCAATATGAAAGAAACCGAAATTGTAAAGCTGATCCCGTGGGATCGCTTTATCAGCAGGGCGGAGCTTGTCAAGCAGACGGGGCTATCAGACAGACGTGTCCGAGAACACATTGAGCGAGCACGCCGGGCGGGATATCGTATCATTTCGAATACGAAGCAGGGCGGATACAAGTTCGCAGAATCCGGTAAAGAATGGTCCGAGTTTGTCGCAGCGGAACGGAGGCGCGCGATCGCGACGTTCAAGCGTGCGACGGGGATCCCGGAAGATCAGCTTCCGGGACTTGTGTAAAGGAGATAGAGATGGAACACGGAATCAAAGAAGAGTTGCGGAACGCGATCGAATACGGTTGCGAATACGAATTGCTCGAGCGAGTACTCGAATATATCGAGGAACTCGAGAACGATAAAGCGATTAAGCTCGGAGGAGCAAAAGCCGTATATGAGCTCGACGCAAAGATCATCAAGCAAATTGATCTCCGAAAACGAAACGGAAAAATCGACATGCTCGCGATGAAATTTGCACACACGACGGACTGCGATCGCTGTCCGTTGTACGAAAGCTGCAAGGTCGAGCCGAGACCGAAATCATGCGGGGACTTTATGCTGCAGTCGATTCAGGGAGCGCTCGCGGATGAATTGATCCGTTCGTGGACGGAGTGGACGAAATAAAACTGAAAAGGAGAGAGTATGCAGATCAAGAGGAGAATCTTCAGCGGGGTCGTTTGCGAACAGGAAGTGTATTTCGCAACAACACCGGGACGCCGCAGCTCGACGCGGATCCCGCGGATCCGTTTCAAATCAGAAGCGGAGCGAGAGCGGCACAGAACGGAAATTTCTCGGCGTCTGCATACTCGTCTTTTCAATGAGAATTTCAGCCCGGCGAGCCTTTACAGCACGTTGACGCTTGACGACGAAAACGAAGTTTATACGTTCGACGAAATGAAAAAACTGCGGGATCTTTACGTTCGACGCCTGCGCCGGTCATATCCGAACGCGGTGATTTTCTGCTATATCGGAAAAGGAAAGACGACGCAGCGCTTCCATATGCACATGGCAAGCAACGGGATCCCGGAAGAGGCGATCACAAGCAAATGGACATACGGAAAGATTTACAGAATCGAGCATCTTCGAGAAAACTGCAGATATCAGCACGCCGACGGTCAGATGTATGATCACGGTGCGGACTATACCGGGCTTGCAAACTATCTGTTCAACCACTGGACGCCGGAGCAGGGCGGAAAACGGTGGAAGATGACGAAGAACGCACGTCGCCCAGAAACGGAAGATGCGGTCGAGTGTAAAAGGTGGTACAGCGCCGAGCATCCGCCGGTCGCCCCGAAGGGATACGAGCTTGTAGAAACGAGGCTCACGGATTACGGTTTTTATCTCTTCAAATATATAAGAAAAGAACGCGAGACCGGGACGGTTTTGCGAATGCCTTGTAGATGTGTAAAGTTTTACGACGATAGTCGTCTTTTATAGTCAGTTGGTTTGCCGATTGTTTTTTTTCAGAAGCCGCTGAGCGGTGGACCCGTGTGAGCCGTGTCGGGCAAGTCACACGGGAGAAACGATCAGTGAGAGAAACAGGACTTGTCCACACCGGTCACACAGTCCACCAAGACCGCAGTGGGAAGAGTCGGGCAGGCGCGAAGCGGCTGTCCACGCTTTCCACTCATCAGAGAGGAGTATCATGACAAAGCAAGATCTGAGACAGTACGGACATATCGAGAAAGAGATCCGGCAGCTCGAAGGGATGATCCGCGAGCTGAACAGTCGCGCATACTCGCCGAGGATTCCGCATCTCACCGGGATGCCGGGCGCTGCGTCGACGGCTTCGGGATCAGCACAGGAAAGGATCGTTACCGAGATGATAGAGATCCGAGAGCGTTATCAGCAGCGCATCCTCGAGCTCATGGAAACGAGAAAGCGGATCGAACGCGCGATAGACGGTCTGCAGGATCCCGACCAGCGAATGATCCTCCGCTATCACTATATCAGCGGCTACGGATGGACGAAGACAGCACAGCTCGTACACTATTCCCGGAAGACGGTCGAACGCAAGCACGGCCGTGCGCTGCTCGCGCTGAAAGATGACGCTTACTGACGCATCACATGTGATACACTTATAGCGTCGAAAGCTTCCCATTTCGGCAGACAGTCTCCTCTCTCTGCAGGCAGCCGGGCTTATTCATGTCACCGGCTGCCATTCCTTTTGGAGGGACTTGAATTGAAAGAATACGCTAAAGACTTTTACAACAGCGAAGCGTGGCGGGACTGCAGAAGGTCTTACGCAAAAAGCGTCGGGATGCTATGCGAGCGCTGCCTGAAAAAAGGACTGATCAGCCCGGGCGACATAGTCCACCACAAGATCAGACTGACGCCGGAGAATATCAACGACCCGACGGTGACGCTGAACTGGAACAATTTAGAGCTGTTGTGCATTGAATGTCACAACAAAGAACACGCGAAGAACGCACGACGGTATTTATGGGACGGTGGAGAGCTCAGACCCCCCCGTTCTGAAAAAATATCACGCAAAAGCGTTACCGGCGGGTGACCATCCGAAAATAGCGGGAATCGCGTCAAGTAATTTTTGGAAAGCCGGAATCAAACCGAAATGATCGGAGTTAGGAGGGATCAGCATGGGACGACCGAAGTATTCGAGCCGATCTGTATATAACAACCTGATGCTTATGGCGAAAGCGTACGGAGTCGCGGAGAATCCGCTGTTCCAGGCGGCGGCACATCAATATCAGGTGCAGCAGATCCTGATCGACAAGATTCGTCGGGAATTGAGCTCCGAAAAAACGCTCTGTGTCGAAAAAGAATACGTCAAAAACCGAGAGAACACATACGTGCATCCGCTGATCAAAGAGCTGCCGAAGCACAGCGAGAGCGCAAACAGGACGGCTCAGACGATGCTCGCGATCATCACACAGCTCGGAAAAGAACCGCCTGCAGGATCGAAGCTCGAAGCGTTCAAGAATTCATTCAGCTGATATGAACGATCCGATCCTCGAGTATTATCAGCAGATCTGCGACGGACGGGTCACAGTAGGACGCTGGGTCCGGCTCGCATTCGAAAAGATCATCAAAGGGCTTGAAGACAAGCTCTTTTTTTATGACTTAAAAAAGGCGACGCGGGCGATCACGTTCATCGAAAATTTCTGCCGGCATCATGAGGGCAAGCTGGCGCCGAACCTGATCACGCTCGAACTTTGGCAAAAAGCAATCGTCGCGGTAATATTCGGGATCGTCGACGAGCGCGGGCGGCGTCAGTTTCAAGAAATTCTGATTGTCACCGGCAAAAAACAGGGAAAGACGCTTTTCGCAGCCGGCATTGCGGAATACATGACATTCGCGTCCGGAGAATACGGCGCAGAGATCTATTTCACAGCGACAAAGCTGCCGCAGGCGCGGCTCTGCTACAACGCTTTTATACAGGCGATCGACAAAGAGCCGGAACTGAAGCAGCTGGTCAAGCCGAGGCGCTCGGACATCTACGTCAAAGAGACGAACACGGCGGCGGCACCGATCTGTTTCAACGAGAAGACGAGCGACGGCATCAATCCGTATCTCGCGGTCTGCGATGAGGTCGCGCAATGGCCGGGCTCGAAGGGCATGCGCTTTTATGAGAATCTCGCAAGCGCGACGGCGGCGCGGGAAGAAGCGCTGCTGCTATCGATCACAACAAGCGGATATGAAGACGGCGGGATCTTCGACGAGCTGTTCACCCGGGCGACGTCGGTGCTGCTCGGAAGCGGGAAAGAAACACATTTCATGGCGTTCATCTACATGATCGACGACGTCGATCGTTGGAACGATCTGAACGAACTGCGGAAAAGCCTGCCGAATCTCGGAGTCAGCGTGAGCGTCGACAAGGTGCTCGACATGATCGCGAAAGCAGAAGCGAGCCTCCCGGCTAAAAGCGAGTTTCTCGCAAAAATGTGCAACGTCAAGCAGAATCTCAGCACGGCATGGCTCAGTTATCAGACAGTCGAAAAGGCACTCGGCTCTCCCCTGTCTCTTGAAAATTTCCGCGAGTGCTACGCGGTCGGAGGTATCGACCTGTCAAAATGTATCGACCTGACAAGCGCATGTCTGATCATCGAGAAGCGCGGACGGCTGCACATCATCTCGCGGTTTTGGATGCCGCGTGAGCGCCTGCGGGCGGCGATAGAAGAAGACAAAGTTCCGTATGATCTCATGATCAAGCGGGGCTTTTTAAGATTATCCGGAGAGAACCGGGTCGACTGGCACGACGTCTACGACTGGTTCGTAGAGATCCTGAACGAATATCACATTTATCCGCTGAAGATCGGATACGACCGGTACAGTGCGATCGAGCTTGTCGCCGCTATGAAAGCCTTCGGTTTTCACATGGACGACGTATGGCAAGGCTCAAACCTGACGCCGGTGATCCGCGAGCTCGAAGGTCAGCTGAAGGACGGCGTGATCGACATCGGAGACAACGCGCTGCTGCAAAGTCATCTGCTCAATGTCGCGCTGAAGACGGAAGCAGAAAGCGAGCGCGTGAAGCCGGTCAAGATCGCGAAGCGGTCAAGGATCGACGGCGCCGCGGCTATGCTGGACGCGCTGACGGTCAGACAGAAATGGTACGCGGAAATCGGAGAACAATTAAAAAACGCGAAGAGGTAAACAATGGGATTTTTGGAAAGGTTCTTCGCCAGGCTGCAGGGCAAGCCAAAAGGCGAATATCAGGGACGCTTCATGCTGCTAAACGGGCAGAACGTTTTCTTCCCGCGTTTCTCGGGCGAAATCTACGAGGAGCAGCGCGTCCGGGCGGCGATCGATGCGATCGCGCGGCACATCAGCAAGCTTGACGTCAAGTTCACGGGATCGGCGAAGCCGGTCACGCAGACGGCGCTGAAAGCGCGGCCGAACATGGTCAATACGTGGAGTCAATTCCTATACCGGTGCGCGACGATCTATTACGCGGAGAATAACCTCGTGATGATCCCGATCGATGACGATAAAGGAAACGTCGTCGGGATCTTCCCGCTGTTGTTCAGCCGGTGCGAGATGGTCGTATACGGTGGGATCCCCTGGCTGCGCTACAAGTTCCGAAACAACGAATACGGAGCGATCGAGCTCGACCGTGTCGGGCGCATGATGCGTTTTCAGTACAAGGACGATCTGCGCGGCGAAAGCAACGGTCCGCTGTGGCCGACGATGGAGCTGATCGGCGTGCAGAACACAGGCGTGCAGGCCGCGGTCAAGAACAGCTCGAACTATAAGTTCATGGCCCGGCTCACGAATTTCACATCCCCGGATGACATCAAAAAAGAACGCGAACGCTTTACGGAAAAGAATCTCAGCGCAGAAGCAAACGGAGGCGGAATCCTTCTGCTGCCGAGCACATACGCAGACGCGAAGCAGATCGAAATGAAGCCGTACGTCGTCGACGCGGACACGATCAAACTGATCGACGATTCCGTGAACGAGTATTTCGGCGTAAACGAAGCGATTCTGAAGAGCGAAGCAGTCGGCGACGCGTGGAGCGCATTCTATGAATCGATCATCGAGCCGTTTGCAATCCAGTTCAGCGAGGTCATAAGCGACATGCTCTTTACGCCGCGGGAACAGGCAAGCGGATCAAAGGTGATCGCGACGAGCAACCGTCTGCAATACATGAGCAATCAGGACAAGCTGAACGTCACGCAGCAGCTGGTCGACCGCGGGATCATGACGATCAACGACGCGCTTGAGGTGTGGCAGTTGCCGCCGATCGAGGGAGGCGACGTCCGGGTGATCCGGGGAGAATACGTAAATTTCAATGAAAGGACGAATCAGAATGAAGACGTTTGACGAAAAGCTCGCGCAGGGACGCGAGTACAGAGAATTTACGCCGCTGTTTAACGTCGGCGAGAAAATCGTCGAGGGCTACGCGACTACATTCGAAGATCCGTATCTGCTTTACAAGGACGACGGATATGAGCTTTGGGAGACGGTCGACCGTCGGGCGTTCGACAAGACGGATCTGAGCGACGTGATCATGCAATACGATCACGAGGGCCGCGTCATCGCGCGAAATACGAACGGCACACTGGAGGTCAATCCGGACGAAAAAGGTCTGCACGTGAGGGCGGATCTCGGAGGCACGGAGCTCGGCGCGGAGATCTACAACGAGGTCGAGGGTCGCTACTCGACAAAGATGAGCATGGGATTCATCGTCCGAGAGGACGAACGGATCATCGAAGAAAACAAGGAGACCGGCACGATGAAAGTCATGCGCAGGATCCTTGACATAAGCAAGCTGTTTGATGTGAGCATCGTGAGCCTGCCGGCGAACGATCATACATCGATCGCGACGCGTGCTTACTGCGAGGGAGTCATCGCGGAAGTGAAGGAGGAGGTCCGGAAAGCGAAGCGGGCGAGACAAAGACAGCGCATCAAAATCATGCTGGAGGTAACAAGATGAACAAGAAAACCTATGAAGAGCTGATCGAACGCCGTTCCGCACTGGGTGCGGCTGCGGATCAGGAAGATGCGGATCTCGACGCGATCGAGAAAGAGATCCGTGAGATCAACGAAGAGCTCGAGCGCCGGGCGGCCGAGAAAGCGGACCGCGATGCAGCCGAGCAGAAGCGCGAAGAGCTGCGAAAGCTCGTCGCAAACGGCGCAGGCGTATCCTGCGAATCAAAAACCAAAGAAAGGAATCAAAATATGGACATCAAAGAAATTCGCTCCTCTAAGGAGTATATGAACGCATGGGCAAAGGGCATCATGAGCGGTCGTTATGACGAGTGCCGTACCCTCCTGACCGAGAACGGCAGTGCAAACGCCGTAGAAGGCGACGGTCTCGTTCCTGTCCCGACCTATGTCGAAGAACGTATCCAGGGCATCTTCGAGCGCAATGAAATCCTCCGCAGAGTCCGCAGAACGTACTTCCGTGGCAATCTGAGAGTCGGCTTCGAGGTCTCCTCCACTGGGGCTACTATCCATGCTGAGGGCGACGAGGCAATCGCAGACGAGGAACTCGTGATCGGTGTGGTCGAGATCATCAGCGGGATGATCAAGAAAACCATCCTGGTCACGGATGAGCTCGTGGACATCGGCGGTCAGGCTCTGCTCGACTACCTCTTTGACGAGTTCGAGAACAAGATCGAGTCGTACCTGGCGGATGGCATCGTAAGCGCCATCGCCGCCGCTCCTGCCACGTCTACGCCCATTGCTGTTGGCGTACCGCAGTATCCCGTCTCCGTGATCACGCTCGACATGGTCGCTCAGGCTCTCGCACTGGCTGAGAACACTCTGACGAATCCGTGCCTGGTCATGAATCGTGGCACGTATGCGGCGATCCGTGCGGCTCAGCTCGCGGCGAACTACGCAGTCGATCCCTTTGAGGGGCTCCCGATCGTCTACAATTCGAGCCTGCCTGCGTTCGCTGATGCAAACGATAATGACGTGTTCATGCAGGTCGGCGACCTTGATGCGGTCACGGTCAACTTCCCCGCAGGCGATCAGGTGCGCTTCATCTATGATCCCTACACGAACGCTCCTGCTGACCTCGTTCGCATCACTGGCAAGCTGTATGCAGGCATCGGTCTCACGACTCCTGGCAAACTGGTCAATATCGTAAAGGATACGGAGTAAGGCTATGACAAAGGTCGTTGCATTGCAGACGTGGTCGAATGGTACGATCACGATGGATGAAAAGAGCGTTCTTGATATTGAGGACGCTCTTGCTACTGACCTCATTGCAAAGGGCATCTGTGCTGACGCCTCCACGTACTTCGGCGGAGGCTCAACGGGTCCGCTTATCATCTCGGATACCTATGTATCTGGGGGATACAGATTGACGGCAACATGGCAGCAGATCTATGACGCAATGAAAACAACGGGAGTTGTTTTCGAAAAATCTGATAGCGTATATGCAGTCAAGCAGGTATCCAAAATTAATAGTTCGTCATACAAGGTGTTTATGAACAACGGATCAAACACCGTATACGAAGCATCGAGCCCGAGCGCATATCCGACAAATAACGACTAAAGGAGAGAACTATGCTTGCAAAGGTGAAACTCGCTCTTCGTATCACGACGAACGCATACGACTCTGATATTCAGGGGCTGATTGATGCGGCGCAGATTGATCTCGGTATCGCAGGCGTTGTACTGCCGTCTACCCTTGATGCGATCTGCGAGCGTGCGATCATCACGTACTGCAAGCTCCATTTCCTGGGTCTCAGCGATAACGAATGGGATCGCCTGAAATCGTCATACGATGAGCAAAAGGCTCAACTGGTTACAGCCACGGGCTATACGGACTGGAGCGTGGGATCATGATCTTTCGGGATGTGCTCACGCTTATCAGCGAAAATCCTGCCGCGCATGGAGTCTTCGAGACTGTTACGGAGACTTCCAGGCAGGTTTACTGCTCTGTTCGAACTGTCGGTATGACTGAGGCGTATACGGCGATGTCGCACGGGCTTCATCCTGAGTTCGTTTTCACGCTGTCCGACTGGAGTGATTACGAGGGCGAGAAGCTCTGCGAATATCACGGAGTCCGATATAGAATCATCCGCACCTATAGGGCGAATCAGGGCATCGAACTGACTGTCGAGGAGGTCACTGCATATGCTTGACGGGCTTATGGCGGCACTGGATGAGACGTCGATCCCTTTCGTCCTTATGGCGTGGGATCATGCGCCTGATGATCTATACGGCGTTGTGACGCTTAACGATCAGACTGCGCTCAGCACGGATGCAAATGCTGCGTCCGAGACGATGCTTGAGGGCTATATAGACGTATTCACGCGGACCGCAGACTATGACGAAAAGCAGGAGGTCGAGGACTGCCTGCGAGGGCTCGGGATATGGTTCGCCCTGGAGTCTGTCCAGTATGAGGACGATACCAAGTACATCCATCTCGAATGGAGATGGCGCGACACGAATGGGAGTGCGATCTGATGGCGAAGATCGAATTTGCTGGGATGGATGAATACCTGGCGAAGCTCAAGCAACTTGGGAACAGTACGGAGGGACTATGCAAGCGTGCGCTCTATGACGGCGCTGGCGTTGTCGCTGATGCAGTCAGGAGCGAGGTGCAGTCCCTCCCGACTACTGACCGAAACGCAAACAAAGGCGAGGCTCAGGGCATCCTCGAATACGAGAAAAAGGGGCTGCTGGAGGGTCTCGGCGTGGCGGCGATGAAGGTCGAGAATGGGAGAGTTATGACCAGGATCGACTTCGATGGTTACAATCGGCTCAAATCCAAGAAATATCCGAACGGACACCCGAACTCGATGGTCGCAAGAGCTATCAATTCGGGGACTTCCAAACGACCAAAAAATGCGTTCATGGCGCGGGCTGTCAAGGCGGCAAGGGCAAAAGCCCAGGCATCTATGTCTGCTCGTATGGACGCTGACATCAACGAAATCATGAAATAAGGAGATAACTATGGCGGTAAACGGACGCGTTATCACGGGCTTTTCTCAGCCCTATGTCGCGCTCTACTCTGAGAGCGGCGGCGTTGTTTCTTACTCCTCGGGTCAAATCCTGGCTCGTGGCGTAAATGTCGATCTGTCGATTGATGCGGCTGACGACAATAACTTCTATGCGGACAATATCATTGCGGAGTCGGCGACTGGTATGTTCGGCGGCGGCACTGCCACGCTGACCGTAGACGGTCTGCTGACTGCGGCGGAAAAACTGATCCTCGGACTTCCAGCGGCTGATGGCGACGGATGGACTGCCTACGGAGATTCTGCCTCTATCCCGTACTGCGGGCTCGGCTTCATCGTGCGCTATATGTCTGAAGGCGTGACGACCTACGTTCCTGTCGTGCTGACCAAGGTCAAGTTCAAGATGCCGAACCTGAGTGCGGCGACGCAGGAGGACGAGATCGATTGGCAGACCCAGGAATTGGAGGCCACGATCATGCGTGACGACTCCAGCGATCACAACTGGAAATACGTCGGGGCTGGTCAGGCGACTGAAGCTGCGGCGGCGACGCTCATTTCGACGAAACTGGCATAATGCCAAATCAAGGAGGAGACGATGATGAATATCAACGGCAAGGAATACGGCTTCAAACTCACTGTCGGTGCGAGCGTTCAGATCGCAAAGCTATGCCCTGGCGGTGATCTCTCAAAGATCGGCACTGCAATCGGGAATGGCTACGGAGAGCAGGCTGAAGCGATGGCGGCGATGATCGTCGCCCTCAATAATGGCTATTGCGCCTCCGAGGCGTTTGAGGGTCGCAAGGCTCCGAGGCTCACCTTGGAGGATGTTCTGTCCCTCTCCCTCTCTGACTTTGCCGAATTGTCCGTGGAGGCGATCAAGGCGTTTCAGCGAGACGTGAATGGAGAGATTGAGGTCGAATCCGAAAAAAAAGCGGCAGCGGAGGGTTGATTCCCTCCCTGCCGTGGTTTTTATATCACGGAAGAATTATCGGCATGACGAAAGCCGAGATTATCGTCACAACTGTCGGCGAGATGAGCGACATGATCGCTTGCCGAATGATTGAAGCAGACGTGGCACACGAAAAAAAGAAAAAGATGTCGTTTGACGACATCCTCGCTTTGAGGTGAATATATGGCAGACATCGGCGCGAAGATTTCGATCGACGGCGAAAAACAATTTAGGCAAGACCTACAGAATATTACTCAGCAGGGCAAAACGCTTGCGGCTGAAATGGATAAGGTCTCGACCGCTTTCAAGAACGCAGACGATTCCGAAAAGGATATGGGCAAGGTCACCGAGACCTTGAACAAACAAATCGAGAATCAGCGTAAACTCGTTGACAAGCTGAAAGAGGCGGTTGAGAACTCGGCTAAAAAGACCGGCGAGAACTCAACGGAGACTCTGAAATGGAAAGAGAACCTCGCCAAAGCCGAAAAGGGTCTCGATGACCTCGAAAAAGAGGCTCGGGATGCGGCAAAGGGTGTCGATATTCTCGGAAATGAAGAAAAAGACACTACTGATCAGACCTCTATCTTCGGTGCTGTTTTGAAGGCGAACCTTGCGTCAGAAGCAATCAAGAAGGGCGTGCAGGCTCTATCGAGCGCGGTCAAGGATGTCGCAAAATTCTTCGTGGATGCGGTCAAGGGCGCGGCAGAATATGCGGATGAGGTAAATACGCTTTCCCAAACGACCGGAATGTCCACCGACGCCATCCAAGAATACAAATATGCCGCCGATATATTGGATGTCTCGTTTGACACGATTCAAGGCTCGCTGACGAAATTGACGAGCAATATGTCCAAGAACTCGGACGCATTCGAGGAACTCGGCATTTCTATCCGAGATGAGAACGGAGAACTTCGTGACGCAAACGAGGTTTTCGACGAAGCGATCACGGCACTCGGTTACATAGACAACGAAACGCAAAGAGACGCCGTTGCGATGAAGATTTTTGGAAAGAGTGCGAAAGACCTCAATCCGCTCATCAAGACTGGCTCAAAAGAACTCGGAAAACTCCGAAAAGAAGCGCACGATGTCGGTGCGGTCATGAGCGAGGACGCACTTGAAGGCGCGGGCGCATTTCAGGACGGCCTTGATCGAATAAAGGGAACATGGGATGCGCTCAAGCGGACGCTCGGCGCGAACATCCTCTCAAAAGTCACTCCGTATCTCGAAAAATTCGTGGGTCTGTTCCAAGACCTTGCGAAGACCGGAGATCTGAGCGGCTTTATCGACGGCGTTGTCGATATGATCAACGATATCGTTCAGAAGATTCCCGAGTTTACAGAAAAACTCATTTCGGCACTTCCGAATGTCATCAAGACGCTGACGCAGGCATTGTCTAAACTCCTCCCGAATCTCGCAAAGAGCGTCGGGCAGATTTTGGGTCAGATTTTTTCCAATCTTCCCGAAATTATTTCCGCAGGCTTGGAACTCGGATGGTCTCTGATCAAGGGCGTATTTCAGGCGATTCCGAACCTGATTTCGGGGCTTGTCGATGCTTTGACCGGACGGAAACTCTCCGAAGCGGCTCAGGCTTGCAAAGAAAAGTTCGACGAAATCAAGAAGAAGGTCGAGGAGATTCCGACCGCGACCGAACGAATCGCGTCTGCGCTCGACGAGGTGTCCGCAAAATTCGACGAAGCGGAGTATTGGGTCAAAGTATTTGAGAATCTCGAAAAGAAAACTGATCCGACCGCCGCCGACCTCGAAATGATGCAGACTGCGGCTGACAAGCTGAACGCCATCTTCCCTGAACTCGGTGTTCAAATCAATAAGGACACCGGAAAGTGGAATATGAATGCCAAAGCGATTCGGGACTCCATTGCCGCGCTCAAAGACCGATATGAGGCTGAAGCATATTTCTCGGCGGCTCAAGAATCGCGCACCGAAGCAGCTCGGATGGAAGGCGAGCGTCGTTCGCTTGAAAAGGAAGCGGATGAACTTCAGAAAAAGATTCAGAAGCTGATTGATGTTCGCGAGCAAATTTTTGCGGACATTGCCGCAGGCGGCGAGGTCGACCTCGAACAGCTTGCCTCACTCAATTTTGAGCTTCAAGACCTCCAAGACCAGTTATATTCCGTCAACGGAACGCTGAACAAATATGACGAGGGAATCAACAAGCTGAACGATTCTGCCGAATATCTGCAAGAGCAGGGCATGGCGAAACTCGAAAACGCCATAGAAAACACGAACAAAGCGTTCGACAAAGGGGTTGCAAATGCCCGATACGATGGAAAAATCATCGGTACGCAGTATGTCGATGGCGTTGTTGAGGGACTCGGGAGCAATCAAGGCATCCTGTTCAATCGTGCAAGGAAACTGATGAAAGATACCGTCAATGTGATGAAGGACGCAGCGCAGATTCATTCGCCGTCCAAACTGACGGAGAACCTCATCGGCAAAAACCTCGCGCTCGGCGTTATCAAGGGATGGGAAGATGTATTCTCGATGCGGAATCCGCTCTCTCTTCGAGGTGCAATCAACGGAGTTGCATCGACAACGAACAACACAACGAACCTCGGCGGCGTTTCCCTCAATGTCTACGCCCGTGAGGGTCAGGACGCGAACGCGATCGCTGATATGGTCATGCGGAAGATGCAGTCGGCGGTCAATAGTAAAAAGGCGGTGTTTGCATGAGTTTCACATTCGATAATATCAACTGCGAGACGATGAGTCTCTATGTCGAGACCTATCCCCCGCGCCCGATTCCGGTCCGGAAATCGACCTCGTACTCGATCATCGGACGAAACGGCGACCTGATTGTCGACCACAATTCGTTCGAGAACACGATTCAGGAATACGAGGTCTTCGTGAAGCACACGGCGGGCGTGACCTTTCAGGAATGGGTTTCAGCAGTCGCAAAATGGCTCATCGGCAAGGCGGGGTATCTTGAACTCAAGGACTCCTACGATCCGAACACCTACAGACTCGCAAGGGTCGCGAACGCGGTCCGGTTTATGAACTCGCTGAACAAATTCGGCAAGGCGACGCTTCAGTTCGACTGCAAACCGCAGAGATTCCCGTTGCCGACGACACCGACGACCTACAGAATCGGACAGAACTACACCTATACAGTCGACGCGGGACTGATGCCCGCCCTCCCGAAGATGACGATCACGGGCATCGGCGCGAGCGATTCCTTCACGATCACCGACCCGAACGGAAACACGATCGTCGTCCCGACGCGGTCCTCGTCCATTGCGACCCTGATCATTGATTGGGAGACGCAGATGATCTACGACGAAGCGACCGGAGACCCGCCCGCTCTCGCTACGGCGACCGGACCTTGGGACACGATCGACGGCGGAGAAACGATCATCACGACGAACGACGCGGGGAACTCGCCTACCTTCATCGTTGAAGAGAGGAGATTCTATCTATGATCACTCCGCAGTCTTTCCGAGGCTACCTCGACTTCGCCCGCCACATCAACGCATACGGCGATCCGCTTCCTGACTGCATCTCAATGCGCGTCACGGAGAGGCTGAACGGAGAGTACGAACTCGAACTGACCTATCCGATCGACGGAATCAATGCGGAGCGGCTCACGAAGACGACGTTGACTCCGATCATCGCGGTCGAGCCTTGGGCGGGAAGCGGTCGCGAGCCTTTCCGCGTCTACGAGTGGACGGACGGACTCGACGGCATCAGGACAGTCAAGGCGCGGCATCATGTGTATGACTCCGCGCTCTTCGTTCACGGTCTATCCCCTACGACCATCAACGCAACGGGAATCACGGCGATCGTCGCCCGCTTGAACGCGCTCGTTCACGGCTACAATTCCCTCGGCTTGAACTTCGTGAACAACGGGATCACGGACGAGACGCCGACCCTCTATGTCGCCGAACCTTGCGACATTTGGACGCTCGTCGGGAAAGTGGTCGAACTCTTCGGCGCGGAAATGTCGTACACCTACGACCCGAACACTGGAAAGGTCGATGTCACATTCAACAAGCACCGAGGGACAGTCAACGACGCGACCATCCGCTACGGCATCAACCTGACGGACTACAGAAAGACGACCGACCTCACGACCCGCTTCAACGTAGTCCGCGCCATTTGCAAAGTCGACAATGACGACGGCACGACCACATTTGTCACCGCGACCGCTTCGACCGGAGTCCAAGTGGGCAACCCGACGCGGGAACTCGTCCTCGACTGGTCCTCTGAGTATGACGGACTGCCGACATCGGCTCAATTGCAGAACGACCTCACTGCGTTCGTCGCGGCGGGAACTTGGGAGGGAACGGAGAGCGTTTCCTCGTCCTTCATCCCGCTCGGCAACACGACCGAGTACGACCTTCCCGAGTCGATTCAATGCGGCGACACGCTGACGATCGACGGCGGGAAATACGGGACTATTACTGCGAGGGTCATCGAGACAGTCTATAATCCGCTCACGCAGAAGTATGAGTCCGTCACGATCGGGCAAGCGGAGAAAACGATCGCCGACACGATCGCTGGACTTTCGGACTCTCAGGTCGTCGAGTCCCGTCTGATGGCGACCGGAAGCGAGGCGATGCGGTCTGTCGCATCGGGGTCGACCGACACGATCGCGGTCTCCTTCGGCAAGACCTTCGGGACTCCTCCGACGGTGGTCGCTTGCATCTACTCGAATCAAACGATCGGACTCGGCCAATGCACCGCATCCGTCTACAACATTACCACAACGGGATTCTCGCTCAGACTGACGAACGGTTATTCTTCCGCTCGAAATTTAGGCGCGACATGGATCGCGATGTAAATGGAGGAAAAAATGACAGCAAAAGAATTCATCGAATACCTGCAAGAGCAGGTCAAAAACGGGTCAATCTACGTATACGGAGCGCAGGGACAAAAGGCGCCGACGGTGTGCGAGCGATGGATCCGGAAGATGGAGGCGAACACAGGAGGTACGCTGGTAAAAGGAAGGTATACGTCATACGCGGATATCGCGGTCACGGCGTGGAAGAAAAAGGTCGCAAAAGGATACGGCGACGTGCTTCGCGCATTCGACTGTTCGGGCATCGGCGTATTCTTTTTTCTGAAGCATAATCTCATCGCGCACGACATGACGGCGAACGGTCTTATGGGGCTGTGTGAGAAGGTCGGCGAGCCGCAGGCGGGATTTTGGGCGTTCAGAACACGGAACGGTCGCGCGGTACACATCGGCTATCTTGTGAGCGATCACGAGCTTATAGAAGCAAAGGGACGCGCAGACGGCGTCGTCCTGCGCGAGTACAAGCCGAACGAATGGGAGATAATCGGAAAACCGAAAATCTTCGAATTTCAGCCGGAGCCGCAGCCGGATCCTCCAAAACCGCCGGAGCCGACGGAGAAGCTGATCAAAGTAAAGGGAAACGTGCGGGTGCGGACAGGAAACGGAATGGAATACCAAAAGATCGGGACGGCGCACGACGAACTGCTTCCGTATTTGGGACAGGCGGAAGATCCGCCGAACTGGTATAAGACAGTATTCAACGGAAAGAGCGGGTACATCACGAGCAATCCGAGGTATACGGAGGTGATCGGGAAATGAACTGCGACGCGGGAACGGTCGCGACGATCGGCGTAATCGTCGGAATACTCGGCGGGCTTTCCGGTATCCTGTTCGCGGTGATCACGTGGAGGAAAAGCGCGGAAAAAGACGACCGGGAAGACGGGCGGAGCCTCGGGACCGTACAGAGCGATCTCGGGTACATCAAGAGCGGCGTCGACGACTTAAAGACAGACGTCCGGGAAATGCGAACGAGTCAGGCGAATCTGACGGAGCGGGTGCGGGCGGTCGAAGAGAGCACGCGGCAAGCGCACAAGCGTATCGACGAACTGAAGCAAGAAAACTGAGGAGGAAAACGCAATGATAGAAAACCTTGAAACGCAGAGCAGAGCGAAGAGCCTGCTCTTTTGGATCGGACTGATCAGCAGCGTATACGAGGCGGTCGTGAGCTCGCTCGTGAGCGCAGGCGTACAGATGCACCCAGTCGTCGGCGCGATCGGAGTCGCGCTTGCGACGGCGTTAATCTATTGCAACGGCAACAATCCGAGCCTGAAAAGATATTGAGAAAGAAAGCCCCGCGGAAGCGGGGCTCTTTTCTATTACACGACTACTACACGGACAACGAAAAAAGCGCCTGTTTATCGGCGCTTTTGGTACCCCCTCAGGGATTCGAACCCTGGACACCCTGATTAAGAGTCAGGTGCTCTAGCCAGCTGAGCTAAGGAGGCATATACTGGAGCGGGAAACGGGGCTCGAACCCGCCACCTCAGCCTTGGCAAGGCTGCGCTCTACCAAATGAGCTATTCCCGCGAGCAAGTGATATTATAGCGGCTTGCTCACGGTTTGTCAACAAATATTTTCGAATTCGGAAAAAAACTTTTTTTGATGAAAACGCCCCCGTCGAAACGGGGGCGTCATACACCCTGATCAGTCGTTGCGCGCTGCCTTTGCGACGTCGCAGAGGTTCGCGAACGCGTTCATGTCGGTGATCGCGAGGTCTGCGAGGACCTTGCGGTTGATGTCGACGTTGGCGAGCTTCAGACCGTTGATGAGACGGCTGTAGGTGGTGCCGTTCATGCGGGCGCCTGCGTTGATACGGGCGATCCACAGTTTGCGGTACTCACGCTTCTTCAGCTTTCTGCCGACGTACGCATATGCCATGGACTTCATGACCTGCTGGCTTGCCGCGCGATACTGCTTGCTCTTTGCTCCGTAGTAGCCCTTTGCAAGGCGGAGGACCTTACGGCGTTTCTTAACGGCGTTGACTGCTCTCTTAATTCTTGCCATGATTTGTTTCCTCCTTACTTATACGGGATCAGCTCGCGGACCTTCTTCTGTTCTTCTTCGGCAATATAGCCGGTCTGACGCAGACCGCGAAGTCTCTTGGTGCTCTTCTTGGTGAGAATGTGGCTCTTGTAAGCCTTGGCGCGCTTGATCTTGCCGGACTTGGTCACGGAAAAACGCTTTGCTGCGCCGCGATGGGTTTTGATCTTCGGCATGGTTGTTCCTCCTGAGTTCTTTCTTCGATTACTTTTTCGGTGCAAGCACCATAAACATGTTTCTGCCCTCTTGCTTCGGGGGACGTTCTTTCACCGCGACGTCGGACACCATGTCGAAAAAGCTCTCCATGACGTCCTCGCCCATTTCGCCCTTGGTGATCTGTCTGCCGCGGAAGCGGATGGACACCTTCACCTTGTCGCCGTTACGCAGAAACTTATCGCATTGCTTTGCCTTGACCTCCATGTCGTGCACGTCGATGGTGGCGGAAAGGCGGATCTCTTTGATCTCGATGATTTTCTGGTTGCGCTTCTGTTCCTTTTCCCGCTTGATCATGTCGTAGCGATATTTGCTGTAGTCCATGAGTTTGCAAGTCGGGGGTACGTTCGTCGAGACCTTCACAAGGTCCAGTTCCCTCTCGTCCGCCAGACGCTGCGCTTCGCGCACGTCCATGATGCCGAGCTGCTGTCCGTTTTCGTCGATCAGCCGCACTTCGGGGTCGCGGATCTCTTCGTTGATCTGCATATCCTGCGTAGCGATGAAAAAACACCTCCTGAAACAAAATAGTGGGCGCAGAATGCACCCACTGATCCGATCCAAATCGATTCATTTACCGTGACGCGGCGCAATTGCCGGCAGGTGAGAGCGGGTGCTCTGCTTCAAACATCGATATTATAAAGACTGTTTCCCCGCTTGTCAAGCGGTTTTTTCGGATTTTCCGGATCTTTTTTTCCGGCTCGCGCGCGCGATCGCGATCGAAAGCATCAGGATCACGAACACCATCAGCACGAGCAGAATGAAGAACCAGCCGTACAGCACGGTGTTCAGAAATCCCGTAAGGATCGTGCGGAACGCCGAGACGGACACGTTGAGCCTGCCGACGTAGTCGAAGAACAGGAACTGCATGACCGGCACGAATACGAGCGTAACGCCCATAAAGCATCCGCCCCACAGCACGACCGCGCCCGTGCGCTTCGAGCTTCCCGCAAAGATCAGCTTCACGAACACGAGCATCAGCGCCGTCAGCGCAAGCCCCGCGCAGAACAGCAGCAGCGACGACTGCGCAAGCGTTCCGTCGCGGAACTTCTGGAACTGCCAGAGCACGAGGCCGACGTTGATCGCCGAGAGATCCTCCGTCACCGACGTCGCGCAGTCCGCCGCGAAATCGTCCGCGGCCTTTTCGCTGTATCCGGTGTGCGCAAGCACGTACGCTTTGAATCCGTCCGCGGGATACGCGGGCAGCTGCATGCTCCGAAGATCCTTCTGCGTGTACAGCGCGTCGATCGTCGTTTTCGTGTACGCGCGGATCGACTCGTCGGTCACGATCTCATTGAGCGCGCCCTCGTCGAATCCGTACAGCAGCGCGACGTGATCGAGGTTTTCCGCGATGCGTCCGCGCATTTCGGCGCAGTAATCCTTCGTCGGCATGAACGCCTTGAGGTATGCGGGGTTCAGCGCGAGAAACCGTACCGCGCCCGCGACGAGCGTCAGCGCGATCGACGCGCACAGCACGGTCAGAACGATCGCTGTGCCGATCGCTTTCAAAAGCTTCATTGCGACACCTCCGCTCCGTCGACGAGTTTGCAGAGGAGCACGCAGCGATCCGTGCGCCGCTCGCCGTTGTTGTCGCGCGGGTAGCACGAATACAGCACGAGGTCGCATTTCTGCCCCGCGTCCATGTACCAGCGGTCGGTCCCGTCGGCCACGCGCTTTTCCTCCACGCGGTACGTGTACGGACCGTAGCTCGTTTCAATGAGCACCGTCGCGCCCACCGGCGTGTCCTCGAGCGACGCGAAATCGCGCGTGACGTGCGCCGAGATGATCGTGCAGCCGCCCTCGCCCGGGAAATACGACCCGAACGACATGCCCGCGCCCTTCTTCAGCAGTTTTTTGTCCGCGCCGAGATAGACCGGAACGTTTTTGATGTCCCAGCCGCCGTTTTCCCACGTGACGTTCAGGCGTGCGAACTGTTTGCCGTATCCGATCGACGGGATCTTCGAAAGCGCGTTCGGGCGGGCGCCGGGCGTAAAGCCGGTGTCCGCGTCCGTGATCTCGCGCGGGGCGCTGTCGCCGACGAGCAGCCCGAAATAGGCGGTCTCCTCGACCACCGACTGAAACAGATACATACTCAGGCAGAAAACGCCTGCGAAAAACAGCAGGAACGGGATCGCAAGCGCGAATCCTTTTCCCGCGGAATGCTTCGAACCCGCCACTTACGCCGCGCTCCTTTTCTTCAGGCCGTTCACGATCAGAAACGCCGCGGCGGAGACCGCTGCCGCCGCGATGAGCGCGACGCCGCCGATCAGCCAGCCGTTCGACGGACGCTCGCCGACGTCGGTCTTGGCGTCGCTGTTGATGCGGCCCAGCAGCTTTCCGTTCTTTTTGATCGTGATCACGCGCGCGTACTCGTTCTGCGAGTCGTTGCTCGGATCGATCGAGTACTCGAGATCCAGCTCGTCGCAGACCTTGTTGATCAACTCCGCCGCGATCTCGAAGTCCGCGTCGGTGTAGCGGTCGATCGACGCGTTTTCGGAAAGCTGCTGCTTTTCGATCGTCTCCTTGACGTAACGGACGATGTTGTTGTAGTTGTCCGCCGTGACGACGATCTCGTCGTTTCGCAGCACGTTCCAGAGCTGTTTTCTGAGGCTCTCGTTTTTGCCGAGCAGCGTCTGATCGAACGAATCCATCAGCATTTCCTTGTAGGTATCGCTGTCGCCCGCGGGCGCGATCTCCACCGCGTCCGGCGGCGGCGTTTCTTCCTCGCCTTCCGCAAACGCGGTCAGCGGAAATACCATGCACAATACGGCCAGCATGAGGCCGATGATCTTTTTCATGAGGTTCCCTCCTTTTGCCGCCGGAGCGGATCGCTCCGTTCTGCGGCTTCTCCATTATACGGACCGAATGCGTCCAAATTGTAACATCTTCCAAAACGTTCCGGAACTCAGATGACGCCGAGACCGTACAGGATCAGCGCGGCGATCGCCGCGGTCCACAGCAGCGCGGACAGCGGCACAAGGATCAGAAACCGCGCGTGCTTCGTTTTGTGCCGGCAGAGAAACATGCCGAAAACGGCGCCGTAACAGCCGCCGAGAAACGAAAGGAGCAGCAGCGTGCGTTCCGGCACGCGGCGCTTGCCCCTGTTCTGCCGCGCGATATGCTTATCATACGCGTATACGGCGAACGTGACGAGGTTCATGACGCCGAGCGCCGCCCAGAGCGGCCAGAGCTTTGCGATCGTTTCCATTTTTCTTCCTCCTTCGGATCGGCACATGATACCACAACACCGCGGAAAATGCAAGCGAGCGAAAAAAACCGTCTCGCCGCGCCGCATTTTTCGTTGACAAGGAACGACGAACGGAATAAAATATTGATGTATGGGGATTCCCGTGAAGAAAGCGTCGCTTCTTCATTCTCTATCTTATCTGAAAAGGAGGTGGCTGTCATGGATGCAGGCAGTAGCAGTACCGGCACCGCAAGCCCGCTTTTATGTGGAAACGCTTCGGACGTGCCCCTATGGCGGCCGGCCTTTCGCTGATTCCCCGAACGCGGGTCTTGCTCCGAATTTCTGAATAAGGAGGGAGACTGAAATGGCAAGTTTAGCCACCGCGATCACTTCGCTGATCGAATCCAAAAAATACGGAACGCTGCGCGACATCCTGATCACGATGAACGCAGCGGATATTGCCGCGCTGTTTGAAGATCTCGAGCCCGAGATGCTGCCGCGGCTGTTCCGCCTGCTTCCGAAGGAGCTGGCGGCCGACACCTTTGTCGAAATGGAAAGCGACTCGCAGGAAATGCTGATCAAGGGCTTTTCCGACAGCGAGCTCAAGGAGGTCATCGACGAGCTGTACATCGACGACGCCGTCGACATCGTCGAGGAAATGCCTGCGAACGTCGTCAAGCGCATTCTCGCGCAGGCGGATCCCGACACGCGCAAGCTCATCAACGAGCTTCTGAAGTATCCGGACGATTCGGCGGGCAGCATCATGACGACGGAATACGTCGAGCTGCGCCCGAACTGGACCGTTGAGGACGCGATCAAGACGATCCGCCGCACCGGCATCGACAAGGAAACGATCAACATCTGCTACGTCACCCGCGCGGACCGCACACTGTACGGGTACGTGACGATCCGAAGACTGATCCTCAGCCAGCCGGACGTTCTGATCGGCGAGCTTGCGGACCAGAACGTGATCTCCTGCAAGACGCTCGACGACCAGGAGACCGTGGCGCAGATGCTTTCCAAATACGACCTGATCGCGATCCCGGTCGTGGACGGCGAAAACCGCCTGGTCGGCATCGTCACGGTCGACGACGCGATCGACGTCTTACAGGAAGAGGCCACCGAGGATATCGAAAAGATGGCCGCGATCACGCCGTCCGACAAGCCGTATCTCAAGACCGGCGTGTTCGGACTGTACCTGCACCGCATCCCGTGGCTCTGCATCCTGATGATCGCCGCGATCTTCACCGAGCTCGTCATCAATCATTTCAGCAATCTGATGAGCATTCAGTTTCAGTCCTTCATCAGCGCCATGCTCCTTGCCTGCATCCCGATGCTGATGGATACCGGCGGCAACGCGGGCAATCAGGCGTCCGTCACGATCATCCGCGGTCTTTCGCTCGGCGAGATCGAGTTCAAGGACCTCCCGCGCGTCATCTTCAAGGAATGCCGCATCTCGCTTCTTGCGGGCGCGACGCTCGCGGTCGTCAATTTCGGTAAGATGATGCTGATGTACGCGATCACGTACCACAACAATTTTGAAAACCAGTTCACGCCCTACCTGCTGATTGCGATCACCGTTTCGATCGCGCTGATGTGCACCGTGTTCCTTGCGAAATTCATCGGCTGCTCACTGCCGATCCTTGCAAAGAAGATCGGCTTCGATCCGGCGGTCATGGCCGGTCCGTTCATCACCACGATCGTCGACGTGACCTCGCTGCTCCTTCTGTTCGGTCTCGCGCTGATGATCGTCCCGAAGGTCGTGTGATATGAAACCGGTCGTCCATATTTTCGGCGCTTCCGGCTCCGGAACCACCACGCTTGCAAAAGCCGTTTCGCAAAGGAACGGCTTTTTCCTGTCGGACACGGATGACTATCTCTGGGCGCCGACCGATCCGCCGTTTACGACGAAGCGCGGGATCCCGGAACGCGTCCGGCTGATGCGCCGGGACGTCGACGCCGCGAAGACAGGCGTCGTGATCTCCGGCTCGCTGATCGGATGGGGCGATCCGCTGATCCCCTGCTTTACGCTTGCCGTGCGGCTGCACGTTCCGCGGGAGATCCGTCTGAAGCGGCTGCGCGATCGCGAATCCGCGCGCTTCGGCGACCGGATCCTGCCCGGCGGGGATATGTTTGAAACGCATCGCGCGTTTCTGGAATGGGCGGCCGCCTACGACGACAACACCGTCATCCGCTGTCAGAAGAACCACGACGCCTGGCAGAAAACGCTGCCCTGCCCTGTGCTCGGGCTCGACGGTACGCTGCCGGTCGACACGCTGGTCGACGCCGTGCTTTCAGAATTGAACAAAGGAGCCGTCGTGTGACGGCTCCTTTTTCATACCGCATCGCCGCCTTCGGCGGATCGCGCGCTTCCCGCGCGTACCGGGCTTTTCCCTGATGGGAAGCCTTATCGGAAAGAAAAAAGCCTGCCGGTTGCCCGACAGGCTTTTGTGATGCTGCTTAGACAAGCTCCAGAACGACCATTTCGGCTGCGTCGCCGCGGCGCGGTCCGAGCTTGGTGATGCGGGTGTAGCCGCCCTTCTTGCCTTCCTTGGCGCGTGCGTCGTACTTCGGCGCGATCTCACGGAACAGCTTCTCCACGACGGGATGACGGTTGTCCTTGGTGCGCTCTTTGTACTCGCTCTTGCTCTCGCCCTCTTTCTTGGGCTCCGGAATGTCGTACAGATAGGACATGATCTGACGGCGCGCATGCAGCTTGCTGGGAAGATCCTGCTGACGCTCGACCTTGATGATCTGGCCTTTCTCGTTGTACGTTTCCTTCTCGACGGTCTCGCTGTTCTCGTACTCGTTCACGGCAAGCGTGATGAGCTTTTCGGCAATGCTGCGAATTTCCTTCGCGCGCGTTTCGGTCGTGATGATCTTGCCGTTCCAGAGAAGCGCCGTGGTCTGATTTCTGAGCAATGCAACACGCTGGTCAGAGGGTTTCCCCAATTTACGGTTTGCCATTGTGCTTCCTCCTTAATCTTCGTTCGTGCGCAGGGACAGGCCCAACTGCGCCAATTTCTGCTGTACTTCCTCGAGAGATTTGCGTCCCAGATTGCGAACCTTCATCATCTCGTCCTCGTCACGCTGCACCAGTTCCTCGACGGTGTTGATGCCGGCGCGCTTGAGACAGTTGTAGGAGCGGACCGAAAGGTCGAGGTCTTCGATGTTCATTTCGAGGATCTTTTCTTTCTTTTTGTCGTCCTTCTCCTTCAGGATCTCGACGTCCTGCACGTGGTCCGTCAGGTTGATGAACAGGAGCAGGTGCTCGGTCAGGATCTTCGCCGCGAGCGACGCCGCTTCCTGCGGCTCGATGCTGCCGTCCGTCCACAGCTCAAGGGTGAGCTTGTCGAAGTCCGTGATCTGGCCGACGCGCGTGTTCTCGACCGTGAAGTTGACCTTGGTGATCGGGGTGAAGATGGAGTCGACTGCGATCTCGCCGATGGGCATGTCGGGCCGCTTGTTGCGGTCGGACACAACGTACCCTCTGCCGTGATCCAGCATGATCTCCATATGGAGACGGCCGTTCGCGTCAAGCGTCGCAAGGTGCAGGTCGGGGTTGATGATCTCGACTTCCGCATCGGGAAGGATATCGCCCGCCTTGACTTCGCAGGGACCGATCGCGTCGATGATGACCTTCTTCGGTTCCTCGGAGTGCAGCTTGCAGATGAGCTGCTTGAGGTTCAGGATGATCTCGGTAACGTCTTCCTTGACGCCTTCGATCGTAGAGAACTCATGCAGAACTCCGTCAATGCGAATGGACGTTGCAGCAACACCGGGAAGACTGCTTAACAAAACTCGACGCATCGAGTTGCCCAACGTGGTGCCGAATCCGCGCTCCAGCGGCTCGACTACGAACTTGCCGTAGTTCTGAGTGCTTTCCACGCAATCGAGTCTGGGCTTTTCCATTTCTATCATGTATGTGACCCTCCTTCGGTGATGTCGTTACGGTTCGCCTATGAGGCTTATCTCGAGTAGAACTCGACGATGTTGTGCTCTTCGATCGACAGGTCGATGTCCTCACGCTTCGGAAGCGCAACGACGCGGCCCTTGAGGTTTTCCGCATCCAGCTCCAGCCACTGCGGGATGGTGCGCTTTGCGCCTTCCTCGCGGAGCGTCTTGAAGAACGGGATCTCGCGGCTCTTTTCACGGATCGTGATCTCATCGCCGACTTTGACCTGATAGGACGCGATGTCGACCTTCTTGCCGTTCACGAGAACGTGACCGTGGGTGACCATCTGGCGCGCCATCGGGCGGGATTCGCCGAAGTTCAGCCGGTACGCGACGTTGTCGAGACGGCGCTCGATGAGGGACAGCATGTTCTCACCGGTGACGCCCTTCATGTTGGTCGCCATGTCGTAATACTTGCGGAACTGGGATTCGAGGATGCCGTATGCGCGGCGGACCTTCTGCTTCTCACGAAGCTGCAGGCCGTACTCGGACTGCTTCTTTCTGCCCTGTCCGTGCATTCCCGGAGGGGTATGGCGAAGGGTCATCGGGCACTTTTCGGTGTAGCACTTGTCGCCCTTCAGAAACAGCTTGGTGCCTTCTCTGCGGCACTGTCTGCAAACAGAACCAGTATATCTTGCCATGTTGGGATCCTCCTTACACTCTTCTGCGCTTCGGCGGACGGCAGCCGTTGTGCGGGATCGGCGTCACGTCCTTGATGGAGACGATCTGCAGACCTGCGGACTGGAGCGCGCGAATCGCGGACTCACGGCCGGAGCCGGGGCCCTTTACGTAAACTTCAACCGTCTTGAGACCATGCTCCATCGCAGCGACTGCCGCCGCTTCGGATGCGACCTGCGCGGCGAACGGCGTGGATTTGCGGGACCCGCGGAAGCCGTGGGAACCTGCGCTGGACCACGAAATCGCGTTGCCCTGCGTGTCGGTGATGGTCACCAGCGTGTTGTTGAAAGAGGAGCGAATGTGCGCGGCACCGCGCTCGATGTTCTTCTTTTCACGACGCTTGCGCGTTGTGGCTTTTTTGATCTTCGCTTTTCCTGCCATTTTTCAGCTCCTCCTTACTTCTTCTTGCCGCCCTGCGTACGTTTCGGACCCTTGCGGGTACGAGCGTTCTGCTTCGTGGACTGTCCGCGGACGGGCAGGCCCTTGCGGTGACGAACCCCGCGATAACAGCCGATCTCCACCAGCCGCTTGATGTTCATCGAGGTTTCGCGTCTCAAATCGCCCTCAACCTTCAGATTGTGGTCGATATAATCTCTGATCTTGTTGACATCGCTTTCTTCGAGGTCGCGTACACGGGTGTCGGGATTGACGCCGGTCTCCGCGAGGATCTTGGAAGCGGTAGTTTGACCGATCCCGTAGATATAGGTCAAGCCGATCTCGACTCGCTTATCTCTCGGAAGGTCTACGCCAGCAATACGTGCCATATCGTTTCTCTACCTCCGTAATAATTTTGAAAAATAGATCTATGTTTGCTTGCGGGTTGCACCTTCGTGCCAGCCGCCCCGCAAGTTTATTCCTTCCGGGATTAGCCCTGCTTCTGCTTGTGCTTCGGATTCTCGCAAATGATCATGACGCGGCCCTTGCGCTTGATGATCTTGCACTTTTCGCAAATGGGTTTCACAGACGGTCTGACTTTCATAGTAATACTCCTTTAAAAACTTTTTCTGTCTTCTCAGTTCTTTGCGCGCCACGTGATGCGGCCGCGGGTCAAATCATACATCGAAAGCTCTACGGTGACCTTGTCTCCGGGAAGGATGCGGATGTAATTCATGCGCAGCTTGCCCGAAATGGTCGCGAGGATCTTATGGTCGTTCGGGAGTTTGACTTCGAACATGGCGTTCGGATACGCTTCCGTCACGACGCCCTCAACTTCAATGACATCCTGTTTGGACAATGATATCCCTCCTTTTCGGTTCTTTTACGGTTTATTGCGGTACCCCTGCGCGGTCAGGAACTTCCGGAAATCGGCGTCCAGGAGACGCCCCGAAAGCTCCATCCGCGTTTCGGAAGCCTTCAAAAGGTGCATGCGTTTCTTTTTCTTGGGACGTTCGAGCGTCCGAAGCCGGCCGTCGACGATCAGAACGTAGTTCTCATCGATCGCCTCGAGGACCACGAACGCGCGTCCGCTGTCGCGCCCCGCACGGGACAGGACGACGTCGCCCTCCCGGATCGGTTCGCGCTTCATAGGATCGCCTCCGAACAGGTCAAAAGGATCGGATCGCCGTCGGTGATCGCTACGGAGTTTTCGTAGTGCGCCGAGGGCTTGCCGTCCTGCGTCGTGACCGTCCAGCCGTCGTCCAGCTGCCAGACCCGCGCCGTTCCGAGGTTGATCATCGGTTCGATCGCGATGGTCATGCCCGCTTCGAGGCGCTGACGCGATCTCGGCGAGTAGAAGTTCGGAACTTCGGGATCCTCGTGAAGCACCCTGCCCACGCCGTGCCCCACCAGTTCGCGGACGACGCCGTAACCGTGGGATTCCGCGTGCTTCTGGATCGCTTTCGAAATGTCCGAAATGCGATACCCGACACGGCAGTACTTCAGTCCTTCAAAGAAACATTCGCGTGTGACCCGGACGAGGTCCATCGTCTCCTGCGCGACGTTCCCGACCGGGAACGTCCGTGCCGCGTCGCCGACGAAGCCGTTGAGCGTTGCGCCGACGTCGCAGCTGACGATGTCGCCGTCTCTGAGTTTCCGCTTGCCGGGGATCCCGTGAACGACTTCCTCGTTGACCGAGATGCAGACGCTCTTCGGATACCCGTTGTAGTTCAGAAACGTCGGATATGCGCCCTGACTGCGGATGTATGCATCCGCGATCCGGTCCAGCTCCGCCGTGGTGATGCCGACCCGTACGCTGCTCTCGAGCAGCTTCAGGGTGTCCTCCACGACCTTGCCCGCCGCGCGCATCCGTTCGATGTCCTGCGCAGATTTGATCGTGATCATGCGCCGAGCCCTTTCAGAATGCTTTCCGTCACCGTGTCGACGTCAGCGTCGCCGTTTACGGTGAACAGTTTTCCCTTCGCCTCATAGAAGGCGATCAGGGGCGCCGTCTTTTCCGTATAGACCTTCAGGCGGTTTGCGACCGTTTCTTCACGGTCGTCGTCACGCTGATACAGAGTGCCGCCGCATTTTCTGCAGGTCGGTTCCGAATGCGTCGTGACGTGATATGCGGCGCCGCAGCCGGGGCACATTCTGCGCCCGCTGATTCTTGCGACCAGCCGCTCGCTCGGAACGTCGATGTTGACCGCAAAGTCAACGTCCGTTGCCTCCGCAAGCGCTTCCGCCTGCACGACCGTTCTCGGAAAACCGTCCAGAAGGAAACCGTTTCTGCAGTCCTCCCGGGTGATCCGCTCCTTGACCATGTCGATGATGACGCTGTCCGGAACGAGTTCGCCGCGGTCGATGTACGCCTTTGCCGCCGCACCCAGCGGAGTGGCATTGCGGATCTCCGCCCGGAGCATATCGCCCGTCGAAAGATGCGCGATCTCGAACCGCTCCGCAATGCGCTCTGCCTGTGTGCCTTTACCCGCACCCGGCGGGCCTAAGAAGATCAGTTTCATATCGGTTAATTCAGGAATCCCTTGTAGTGACGCATGAGCATCTGGGATTCGAGTTGTTCCGTCGTCTCCAGCGCGACGCTGACCATGATCAGAACGGAGGTCGCACCAAACATATTGGTGATGTCCAGCATGTTCAGAATGATCGTCGGCACGATGGCGATGATCGCGAGGAACAGGGATCCGAACAGCGTGAGGCGGTTCGAGATCTTACCGAGATATTCGCCCGTCGGCTTGCCCGGACGGATGCCGGGGATAAAGCCGCCGTTCTGCTGCAGGTTCTTCGACATCTCGGCCGGATTGAACGTGATCGAGGTGTAGAAGTAACCGAACGCGATGATCAGCAGGAAGTAAACGACGTAGTACACGAACGGCGCGAACTGGATACCGACCAGTTGTGCGTCCGCACGCGGGACCACGCTGGTCTTCAGGTAGCCGACACCGTCGACCCAGACCTGGGGTCTGGAGATCATCCAGCGATTCCAGAAGTTCGTGAAACCGCTGCCCGGCTTGAAGAACTGCATGATCATTTCGGGGAACTGCATGATCGTCATGGCGAAGATCAGGGGCAGAACGCCGTTCGCATTCGCCTTCATGGGCAGATGCGTGTTCTGACCGCCGTACATCTTGCGTCCGACGACGCGCTTTGCGTACTGCACCGGGATCTTGCGCACTGCCTTGTCGATATACACGACGAAGGTGATCAGCGCGAGGATCACGACGATGGTGATGAGAAGGGTCACCCAGGTCATCACGGAACCCGGCGCCGCCTTGATGGCGTTGATGCGCTGGCTGATGAAGTCCGGCACGCGGGACACGATCGATGCAAAGATCAGCATGGAAATACCGTTGCCGATGCCCTTCTCGGTGATGCGCTCACCGAGCCACATCAGGAACGCGGTACCCGCAGCCGCGCAGATCGCGATGATCGCAAGACGCAGGACGAACGCGCCGCCCGTTCCGGACACGATCCGCTGACCGCTTTCCAGAACGCCGTTGTACGACATGACGATGCCGATCGCCTGAACGACTGCGAGGCCGACGCCCGCATAGCGGGTGATGCGCTCGATCTTCTGACGGCCGTCCTCTTCCTTGCTCATCCGTTCGAGAGCGGGGATCGCGATCGTCAGGAGCTGCAGGATAATGGACGCCGTGATGTAAGGCGAAATACCCATTGCAAAGATCGTGAACTGCGAGAACGCAGAACCCGACATGAGGCTCATGAAGTCGGACATCGCGCTGAGCTGGCTCGTCGCCTCTTTCCACGCGCCGAGGTTCACGCCGGGGATCGGGATCGCGCTGCCGAGACGGTAGACCACGATCAGAAGAACCGTGTACAGGATCTTCTTTCTGAGGTCCTTGATCTTGAACGCGTTGATGAATGTGCTGAACATCAGATCACCTCAACGTTTCCGCCTGCGTTCTTGATCGCTTCCTCTGCGGATTTCGAGAACTTGGCCGCTTTGACGGTGAGCTTCTTGGTGAGCTCGCCGTTGCCGAGGACCTTCAGGCCGTCCTTTTCAAGCTTACCGATGACGCCGAGCTCCTTGAGGAGTTCGCCGGTAACCTCGGTGCCGTCCTCCAACCCATTCAGGTCGGAAATGTTGATGATCGTGTATTCCTTCGCAAAGTGATTGTAGAAGCCGCGCTTCGGGAGACGACGCGCCAGAGGCATCTGGCCGCCTTCAAATCCGTTCTTCTTTGCGCCGCTGCGGGCTTTCTGGCCCTTATGACCCTTTGCAGAGGTCTTGCCGATGCCGGAACCGGTGCCGCGGCCCAAACGTTTCGGGCTCTGCTTTGCGCCTTCCGCCGGTCTCAATTCATGGATCTTCATACGTTGACCCTCCTATTATGCTTCTTCGACTTCTTCGACCTTGACAAGGTGCTTGACCTTGAAGATCTGACCGCGGATGCAGGCGTTGTCCGGCTTCACGACGGTCTGATTGAGCTTGTGCAGACCGAGCGCCTTGACCGTGTCCTGCTGATCGCGCAGGCTGGAAATCGGGCTCTTGACCAAAGTAACTTTCAACATTGCTTTGCCCTCCTCAGTTCAGGATCTCGTCCACGGTCTTGCCGCGGAGCGCAGCGATCTGTTCTGCGGTACGGAGCTGAGCAAGTCCGTTGAGCGTCGCCTTGACGCAGTTCGACGGATTGTTGGAGCCGTAGGACTTCGTGCGGATGTCACGGATGCCTGCCGCCTCGAGGACTGCACGCGCGGGACCGCCCGCGATAACGCCGGTACCTTCTTCAGCGGGGAGCAGACGGACGTGACCCTTGCCGTACTTGCCTTCCACCTGATGCGGGATCGTCGTGCCGACGACCGGAACCTCGATCATGTGGCGCTTCGCATCCTCGATGCCCTTGCGGACCGCCTCGGGGATCTCGACTGCCTTGCCGAGGCCGACGCCGACCTTGCCGTTCTCGTTGCCGACGACCATCAGCGCGGTGAAGCGGAAATTCTTACCGCCCTTGACGACCTTGGCAACACGGTTGATCGCTACGAGTCTTTCTTTGAATTCGGGAACTTCCTTCTCGAACTTTCTTTCTCTGTCGTTTCTCATTTCGTTTCCTCCCTCAGAAGTCCAGGCCGGCTTCTCTCGCGCCCTCGGCCAGAGCCGCGACGCGACCGGTGTACAGATAACCGCCGCGGTCGAAAACGACCTTCTTCACGCCCTTCTCGAGCGCGCGCTCTCCGACGAGTTTCCCGACGAGCTTTGCAGCTTCCTTCTTGTCCTTGCCTTCGAGCTGACCCTTGATCTCTGCATCCAGAGTAGAAGCAGCAACCAGAGTGTTACCGTCGACGTCGTTGATGATCTGCGCATAGATGTGGTTGGTGCTGCGGTAGACGTTCAGTCTCGGACGCTCGCACGTACCGTTCAGATTTCTGCGCTGACGATGGTGACGCGCCTTGCGAACAGAATTCTTATCGATCTTAGAAAACATTCTACGTTACTCCTTTCTACCTTACTTGCCGGTCTTGCCTTCCTTGCGGCGGACAAATTCGCCTTCGTAACGGATGCCCTTGCCCTTGTAGGGTTCCGGCTCGCGCGTCTTGCGAATGTCTGCGGCAATCTGGCCGACCTTCTGCTTGTCGATGCCCTTCACCGTGATCTTGGTGGGTGCGGGCGTTTCAAATTCGATACCGTCCATCTTCGGGAATCTGACCGGATGGCTGTAACCGACGTTCAGAACGAGGTCCTTGCCGTCCATCTGCGCTCTGTAACCGGTACCGACGATCTCGAGCTTCTTTTCAAAGCCGGTCGAAACGCCGACGACCATGTTGTTGATGAGCGAGCGGGTCAGTCCGTGCAGTGCGCGGTGCTGCTTGTCGTCGCTGGGACGCTTTACGGTGAGAACACCGTTGTCCTGCTCCAGGATCATCTCAGGCGAAACACGCTGCGTGAGCTCTCCCTTGGGGCCTTTCACGGTCACGACATTGTGTTCGTCAACCGTGATTGTCACTCCGGATGCAATGTGCACCGGAAGTTTTCCGATTCGAGACATTGTTTTTCCTCCTGTGTTATTACCAGACGTACGCGAGCACTTCGCCGCCGACGCCGAGCTTTCTTGCCTCGCGGTCGGTCATCACGCCGCGAGAGGTGGACAGGATCGCGATGCCGAGGCCGCCGAGGACCTTCGGGATCTCGTCCTTGCGGGCATACACGCGCAGACCCGGACGGGAGATGCGCTTGATGCCGACGATGACGCGCTGCTTGTTGGGGCCGTACTTGAGCTTGATGCGGATCGTCTTGACGATGCCGTCCTCAACGATCTCGTAGCTCTTGATGTAGCCTTCTTCCACAAGGATCTCCGCGATCGCCTTTTTGATCGAGGAAGCGGGGACGTCGACCGTCTCGTGCTTCGCGACCAGCGCGTTGCGGATTCTGGTAAGCATATCTGCAATAGTATCTGTCATTGTGGTTTCCTCCTGATTACCAGCTTGCCTTGCGGACGCCGGGGATGTTGCCCTTGTATGCTTCTTCACGGAAGCAGACGCGGCAGATGCCGTACTTGCGAAGAACCGCGTGCGGACGACCGCAGATACGGCAACGGGTGTAAGCGCGGGTCGAGAACTTGGGCTCTCTCTGCTGCTTCAGCTTCATGGATGTCTTTGCCATAGTGGTTCCTCCTTCTTAGTCCTGAACGAACGGCATACCGAGGAGAGAAAGCAGCTCGCGCGCTTCTTCGTCGGTGTTGGCGCTGGTAACGAACACGATGTTCATACCGCGGACCTTGTCCACGTCGTCATAGTTGATCTCGGGGAAGATCAGCTGTTCACGGACGCCCATCGCGTAGTTGCCGCGACCGTCAAAGGACGTGTCGGACACGCCGCGGAAGTCGCGGACGCGGGGCAGGACGATGTTCATCAGCTTATCCGCGAAGTAGTACATCCGATCGCCGCGCAGGGTGACCTTTGCGCCGATGTTCATGCCCTCACGAACCTTGAAGTTCGCGACGGACTTCTTCGCCTTGGTGACGATGGCCTTCTGGCCGGCGATCGCGGAGAGCTCCGCAACTGCCTTTTCGATGCCCTTGGGGTTATCCTTTTCGGAGCCGAGACCCATGTTGATGATGATCTTCTCGAGCTTCGGAATCTGCATCACGTTCTCGTAGCGGAACTTCTCGTTCAGCGCGGAGACGACTTCTTCTTTATACTTGGTCTTCAGACGGGGTTCGCCGCTGAAAGGCTTTGCTTGAACCGCAGTTTCTTTCTTTGCCATTGTTTATCTCCTTCCGTCTCAGTCCATGACCTTGCCGCACTTTTTGCAAACGCGGACTTTCTTGCCGTCGACGAACTGGTGTGCAACGCGGGTCGCTTTGCCGCACTTGGGGCAAACGAGCATGACGTTGGACGCGTCGATGGTGCCTTCCTGCTCGATCCGGCCGCCTGCCTCACCCTGCTTGCGGGGTTTGACGTGCTTGGTGATCATGTGGACGCCCTTGACCATCACGCGGTTATCCGCGGGCGCCGCATTCAGGATCTCGCCCTTCTTGCCCTTGTCCTGACCGGAGATCACGACAACGGTATCGCCTTTTTTCACATTCAGCTTATTCATGTCATGTTCCTCCTTACAGTACTTCGGGTGCGAGAGAGACGATCTTCATGTAGTCTTTCTCACGAAGCTCGCGAGCAACCGGCCCGAAGATACGGGTGCCGCGCGGCTGCTTCTGATCGTTGATGATGACCGCAGCGTTGTCGTCGAAACGAATGTGGCTGCCGTCTGCGCGGGTGGTCTCCGCAACGGTGCGGACCACGACCGCCTTCACGACGTCCTTCTTCTTCACTGCGCCGCCGGGCGTTGCCGTCTTGACGGACGCGACGATGACGTCGCCGATGCCTGCGGACTTGACCTTGCTGCCGCCGAGAACACGAATGCACATGATCTCCTTGGCGCCGCTGTTGTCCGCGACTTTCAATCTGGTTTGAGGCTGAATCATTTTATCTTCTCCTCTCCGTTACTTCGCCTTTTCGATGATTTCCACGATACGCCATCTCTTGTCCTTGGAAATCGGGCGGGTCTCCATGATGCGTACGGTGTCGCCGATGCCGCAGGCATTCTCTTCATCGTGCGCCTTGAACTTGCGGGTCCGGTTGACCATCTTGCCGTAAAGGGGATGACGGACCTTGGTCTTGATGGCGACGACTGCCGTCTTATCCATCTTATCGCTGACGACGACGCCAACGCGGGTTTTACGATAACCTCTCTGTTCCATTTCCTTCCTCCTTATTCGGCTTCCTGACCGAGCTCGCGGGAGCGGAGAACGGTCTTGATTCTTGCGATATCCTTCTTGCATGCGCTGATGCGGGAAGGATTGCTGATCTGTCCGGTAACTGCCTGGAAGCGGAGATTGAACAGCTCGGCTTTCAGTTCTTTTTCCTGTTTTTCCAACTCTTCGTTGGTCATGGCTCTCAGCTTGTCAGCCTTCATGGTCATTCTCCTTTCTCCTCAGTTTCTTCTCTCTTGACGATCTTCGTCTTGAGCGGGAGCTTGTGGCCCGCAAGACGGAGCGCTTCGTCCGCAACGGCTTTTTCGACGCCCGCGATCTCGAACATGACTCTGCCGGGCTTCACGACTGCCACCCAGTATTCCGGGGAGCCTTTACCGGAACCCATGCGGGTCTCGGCGGGCTTTTCGGTAACGGGCTTGTCGGGGAAGATCTTGATCCAGACCTGACCGCCGCGCTTGATATAACGGGTCATTGCGACACGCGCCGCCTCGATCTGGTTGCTGGTGACCCATGCGGGTTCCATGGCGACGAGACCGTATTCACCGTAAGTAACGGTGTTGCCGCGGTGTGCGATGCCCTTCATGCGGCCGCGGAACACTCTGCGGCGCTTGACTCTCTTCGGCATTAACATTGTTATTTGCCTCCTTCCATACGCTTGGCCTTCTGAAGGATCTCACCCTTGTAGATCCAGACCTTGATTCCGATACGGCCGTACTGGGTGTGTGCTTCCGCAAAGCCGTAGTGGATGTCTGCGCGCATCGTCTGCAGCGGGATGGAACCGTCGTGGTATCCTTCGCTGCGCGCGATCTCGGCGCCGCCGAGGCGGCCTGCGCACATCAGCTTGATGCCCTTCACGCCCGGCTTCTGCATGGCGCGCTGCATGGCCTGCTTCATCGCGCGGCGATAGCTGATACGCTTTTCGAGCTGCGCTGCGATGTTTTCGGCGACGAGCTGCGCGTCGGCGTCCGCGTCGCGGATCTCCATGATGTTCACGGAGATGGGCTTGCCGATTTCCTTGGAAACCGCCGCTTTGATCTCCTCGATGCCTGCGCCGCCTTTGCCGATCAGCATGCCGGGACGGGCGGTGTAGATCGTGACGCTGACCTTGTCGGTCGCGCGGTCGATCGCGATGCGGGAGATGCAAGCCGCGTAGTAAGTCTTCTTCACGAAGTCACGGATCTTGCGGTCCTCGATGAGGAAGTCTGCGAAATCTTTCTTCGCCGCGTACCAATGGGTGTTCCAATCTCTGATCACACCAACGCGGAATCCGTTCGGATTAACTTTCTGACCCATAGCTTTCCTCCTTACTTGACCTGATCAAGAATGACCGTGATGTGGCTCGTGCGCTTCCGGATGGGGGATGCGGAGCCGCGCGCTCTTGCGCGATAGCGCTTCAGGGTCGGACCCTGGTTCGCGTAGATCTCTGCAACGTAGAGATCGTCGCGATTCATGTCGAGGTTGTTCTCCGCATTCGCGATCGCGGAGTTCAGGACCTTCAGGACCGGCTCGCAGGCCGCTTTCGGCGAGTAGGTGAGGATCGCCGCAGCTTCCTTTGCGCTCTTGCCGCGGATCATGTCGACGACGACCTTGACCTTGCGGGTGGACATTCTGATATAACGTGCGGTTGCGTGCGGACGCTTGTCTGCGTGCTCGCGACGGTATGCCGTTTTTTCTTTACTTCTGGTTGCCATTGTGCTCCTCCTTATTTCGCGCCAGAGGACTTCTCGGAACCTCTGTGACCTCTGAACGTGCGCGTGGGTGCGAACTCGCCCAGCTTGTGTCCGACCATCTCTTCGGTGACGTACACGGGAACGTGCTTCTTGCCGTCGTGCACCGCGATGGTGTGGCCGACGAACTCGGGGAAGATCGTGGAGGAACGGGACCAGGTCTTGACGACGGTCTTCTTGCCGCTCTCATTCATGGAAAGAATGCGGGCGTACAGACGTTCTTCAACAAACGGACCTTTTTTGATCGATCTGCTCATTACTGTTTCCTCCTAATTACTTACCGCTCGTTCTGCGGCGAACGATGTACTTGTTGCTCTTGTTCTTCTTCTTGCGGGTCTTGTAACCCATCGCCGGCTTACCCCACGGAGTGACCGGGCCGGGACGGCCGATCGGGGACTTGCCTTCGCCGCCGCCGTGCGGATGGTCGTTCGGGTTCATGACGGAACCGCGGACGGTCGGGCGGATGCCCATGTGACGCTTGCGGCCCGCTTTGCCGATCTGGATGTTCTGGAAGTCCAGGTTACCGACCTGACCGATCGTCGCTTTCGCGTTCATCGGGATCAGACGGACTTCGCCGCTGGGAAGACGAACCTGCGCGTACTTGCCTTCCTTCGCCATGAGCTGCGCCGCGTTGCCCGCCGAGCGGACCAGCTGCGCGCCCTTGCCGGGCTTCAGCTCGATGCAGTGGATCATCGTGCCGACCGGGATGTACTGGAGCTCCAGCGCGTTGCCGATCTTGATGTCCGCGTCCTTGCCGGAAACGACGGTCTCGCCGACGTTCAGGCCGTACGGAGCGATGATGTAGCGCTTCTCGCCGTCTGCATAGTACAGCAGCGCGATATTCGCGGAACGGTTCGGATCGTACTCGATCGCTTTGACAGTCGCGGGGATGCCGTCCTTGTCGCGCTTGAAGTCGACGATGCGGTACTTGCGCTTTGCGCCGCCGCCCTTGTGGCGAACCGTGATCTTACCGGTGAAGTTGCGGCCCGCTTTGCTCTTCAGATCGCAGACGAGCGACTTTTCCGGAGTGGTTTTGGTGATCTCCTCGTAGGTGGAGACGGTCATGTGTCTCGTACCCGGAGTCGTGGGTTTCAGTTTACGAATAGCCATGTGCTGCCTCCTTACTGCGCGATGCCGTCGAACAGCTCGATGCCCTTCGAATCGGCGGTCAGCTTGACGTACGCCTTTTTCTTGGAAGCGGTTCTGCCTTCGTAACGGCCCTGGCGCTTGATCTTGCCGAGCTTGTTCACGGTGTGAACGCTCTCGACCTTGACGCCGAACAGCTCTTCGACCGCCTTCGCGATCTCGACCTTGTTCGCGTTCTTCGCGACTTCAAACGTGTAGATGTGCTGCGCGATGTAGTCGTAGCTCTTCTCGGTGAGGATCGGAGCCTTGATGATGTCGTATCCGCTCTTCATTACGCGTACACCTCCTCGATCTTTTCAACCGACGCCTTCGTGAGGATCAGTTTCTCGTACTTGAGGATCTCATAGACGTTCAGCGTGCCGACCAGCGTGGTCTTGACGCCTTCGATGTTCGCGCTCGCGCGCTCCACCGCTTCGTCTTTGTCTGCCAGGACGATCAGCGCCTTGCTGACGTCGACGGCCTTGAGGACCTTGACCATTTCCTTCGTCTTCGGCGCTTCGATGTTCAGCGCGTCGAATACGATCACTTCGTTTTCTTCGACCTTCGAGGACAGCGCGGACTTCATCGCGAGGCGCTTGACCTTCTTGTTCACGCGGATCGTGTAGTCGCGGGGCTTCGGCGCAAAGACGACGCCGCCGTGTCTCCACTGCGGAGAACGGGTGGAACCCTGACGCGCGCGGCCGGTGCCCTTCTGTCTCCACGGCTTCTTGCCGCCGCCGGAAACTTCGGAACGGGTCTTGGCGCTCTGCGTGCCCTGGCGGCAGTTCGCCAGATGCGCGACGACGACTTCATGCATGACCGCCGTATTGACGGGCTGGCCGAAAACGTTCTCGGAAAGGGCGATATCGCCGATGTTCTGGCCCTTGATATCAAACAATGCTACGTTAGGCATATCTCTTTCCTCCTTACTTTACTGTGCTCTTGACAGCCACGAGGCCGCCCTTTGCACCGGGAACCGCACCCTTGACGAGCAGCAGGTTCCGTTCCGCATCCACACGCACGACCTCGAGGTTCTGCACGGTGACGTGCTCGCTGCCCATATGACCGGGCAGGTTCTTGGTCTTGAACACGCGGCTCGGATCGGAGCAGGCGCTCATGGAGCCGGGCGCTCTGTGGAAGTGGGAGCCGTGGGTCATACGGCCGCGGCCCTGATGGTGACGCTTCACGACGCCGGCAAATCCCTTGCCCTTGCTCGTGCCGGAGATGTCGACCTTGTCGCCCTCCTGGAAAACGTCCGCCTTGAGGATCTGACCTACTTCATAGGAAGCGGCGTCCTCGAGTCTGAACTCGCGCAGATAACGCATCGCCTTGACGTTCGCCTTTGCGAAGTGGCCCTTGCGCGGCTTGTTCGCGAGCTTGTCACGCAGTTCGGCAAAGCCGATCTGGATGGAATCGTAACCATCGTTACCGACGGTTTTCTTCTGAACGACGGGGCACGGACCGGCTTCGATGACAGTGACGGGAATCATGGTACCGTCAGCTCTGAAGAACTGCGTCATACCGATCTTCTTGCCCAAAATGGCTTTCTTCATTGGTACATACCTCCGTTTGGATTACAGCTTGATTTCGATGTCCACACCTGCGGGGAGGTCGAGCTTCATCAGCGCTTCAACGGTCTTGTTGGACGGCTGGATGATGTCGATCAGACGCTTGTGCGTTCTCATTTCGAACTGCTCACGAGAATCCTTATACTTGTGCGTCGCACGAAGGATCGTAACGATTTCCTTCTCGGTGGGCAGGGGGATCGGGCCGGAAACCTGTGCGCCCGTTCTCTTGGCGGTCTCGACGATCTTTTCGGCGCTCTGGTCGATCAGACTGTGTTCATAAGCCTTGAGTTTGATACGAATTCTTTGATTTGCCATACTTTTTTCTTTCCTCCTAATAATCTTGTCGGGCAGTACACAGAGCCGTGTGTTTCCCTCTCATTTTTTTACACAGCCGATCGGCTGTGTTCGGCGGGACGGCACGGGAATCCGCTATTTTTGCCCCGTCCGTTCGGACGTCGGATATGCGCGAAATTACCCGGAATGGCAACCGGCAACCTCCGCTGCACTCCTGCACCGTTCGGTCATTCTTTACCTAAGCGGCGCGAACATTTGAACTATACACTATCCGTTTGAAAAATGCAAGCATTATTTTTGGATTTTCAAAATATATTTTTGTCAAAAAACGCTTTCCCGCTGTTGTAAATCGCGCGCAGGTATGATATATTATCCGTGAAGAAAAACGGGAGGTATTGATTATGGAACAGAAAATTCGTCGCATCGGCATCCTGACCAGCGGCGGCGACGCGCCCGGCATGAATGCGGCGGTCCGTGCGGCGGTCCGCACCTGTCTCATGAACAAGGTCATCCCCGTCGGCATCCGCCGCGGCTATCAGGGACTGATCCACGCGGACGTAACGGAGATGAACGCGCGCAGCGTCAACGGCATCATCCACCGCGGCGGCACGATCCTCTACACCGCGCGCAGCGAAGACTTCATGACCGAAGCCGGTCAGCACCGTGCGGCGCAGACCTGCCGGTATCTCGGACTGGACGCGGTGATCTGCATCGGCGGCGACGGCACGTTCCGCGGCGCGCTGGCGCTTTCCAAACAGGGCGTCAAGGTCATGGGCATCCCGGCGACGATCGATAACGACATCGGCTGCAGCCACTACACGATCGGCTTCGACACAGCGGCGAACACCGCGGTGGAAGCGATCGACAAGCTCGCCGACACGATGCAGTCGCACGAACGCGTTTCCGTCGTCGAGGTCATGGGACGGCACGCCGGTCACCTTGCGGTTTACGTCGGCGTCGCGGTCGGCGCAACGTCGATCATCATCCCCGAGTTCCCCTACAGTTTCGAGCACGACGTCATCGAGAAGATCCGCGAAGGCCGCATGCACGACAAGCACCATCACCTGATCATCGTGGCGGAGGGCGTCGGCAAGTGCGACGAGATCTGCCACCGCATCAGCGAGGAGACCGGTCTCGAGGCGCGCGTCTCGATCATCGGCTACATCCAGCGCGGCGGCGCGCCGACCGCGCGCGACCGCGTCATGGCGTCCCGTATGGGGCACTACGCCGTTGAGCAGCTCCTTGCCGGTCAGACGAACCAGGTCGTCTGCTACCGCGATTCGCACATCGTCCTGACGCCGATCGAAGAAGCGCTCGAGATGAAGAAATCCCTCGACGCGTACATGTACCGCGTCGCCGGCGACATCGCGCTGTAATTCCATTTTTCCGGCAAAAGGCACTCGCGCTTGCGAGTGCCTTTCTTCATATATATATAGTATCTCCCGGCGTCGTGTTTCACAACATCTTGCGTCAGTCGAACAGATACCGGTACAGCGCGTCCGGCGTGTCGAAATACAGCGGACAGTTCTCCATCAGGAACGCGCGGATCTCCGGCACGTCGTACGCCCACCCCGCCGCCGCGAACGGCACGTTCCGGCGTTTCGCCATATCGTAGCCCGGCTTCAGGTCGTCGACCATCAGAAGATCGGACGGCGCGAGGTCCAGCTCGCGCATGATCTCGTCGAGCGCGTACGGATCCGGCTTCCTGCGTTCTCTCGGCAGCTCCCAGCCGTACACGAGCGTCGGCTCCGGCAGTCCGTTCGCCTTGTAGTCGCGCAGGATGTTGTGTCTGAATGAATGCGACGCGACGCACACGTACCCGCCGCGCGCGATCTGCTCGCGGATGATCCGTTCGACGCCGGGAAACACTTCCGGAACGTGATCCCTGACGTACGCCTGCCAGATCGCAAGCTCGCGGTCGAACTCCTCCGGCGTAAAGTGCAGCACGTTCTCGCAGTACGGCAGAAAGCCCGGATCGAAATTGATGCGGAAGTACGTGTCGAGGTCCATCGTGAGCCCCGGCCGCAGCTCCTCGAGCGCGACGAGAAACGACGGATGATGCACGTGCTTCGTGCTGTTCATCACGGTATCGTCGTGATCGAGCACCAGGCATTTGTATTTCAGTTCGCTCATCCTCCGTCCCTCCTTTCCTCTCTCTGCAGGGTATTTCAAATTGTAACACAAAGCGGCTGCGTACGCAACAGGATAAAAAACAGGAGATACTCGAAATGAGTATCTCCTTGGATCCCGGCAGCTGCCTATCTTCCCGGGCCGTCTCCAGCCAAGTATTGTCGGT
>CAMKES010000016.1 GCA_946411635.1 uncultured Clostridia bacterium
TCCCGGAGGAATCAGGATTCTATCAACCGATTGTAATTGCCAGGAAGTAAAATTCCTGTTTGCCGAATAGATCTTCTATTGTCCACAGTTAGAACGAGCATCGGATTTTGCCCCACAAAATCCAAGAGACAAAACCGGCGTGACCGCAGCGGTCACGCCGGTTTCATATCCTTTTGAGCCGGTGATTGCCGCCTCAAAACAGCTTCTTTATGGAGTACGCCCCGACGGGCGGCGTTTTTTGTTTGCGCGTTTCACGCGGCGGGGGAAAGCGCCTCCCGCTGCGCGCCGATCGAGTTTTTCACGAGTTCTTCATAGTCCGCGTCGGAAAGCGCGCAGTGATAGAACAGGCGGAAGTATTCTTGAACCTCCGCTTTGAGATCGTAATCCGCGGCGTCCGGATACAGCAGCTTTGCCATCCAGAGCATGCCGAGGTACCGCTGCACGGAGGGCGGGAAGCCCATCCAGTTGTACGGACCGAACGGCACCTCGTAATACGTTCCGTTCCGGATCGCCTGAAGCTCGCCCCATACGGGATCGCCGCCGACGGAGGCGTACACGCTGCCCGGCGCGAACAGGATCACGTCGGGATCCCAGAGATAGAGCTGTTCCATGTCGACCTCGTTGCCCGTGCCCTTGCTCGAGGGACTGTCCACGACGGCGAGGTTGTTCGAGAGCAGGTCGATGATCTCCGCGTGGTAGCTGCCCTTTGCGATCACGTTCAGACCGTTTTCGCCGGTGACGTACAAAAGGTTCACCTTCTCGACGGAATCGGCAAGCGCTCCGATCTTCGCGTACGCCGCGCCGCAGTACGCGGCGAGCGCTTCGGCCTCGTCCGGCATGTGCAGCAGCTCGCCGAGCTTCCGGTACGCGTCGCCCATCGTGCCGATCGTCGCCGTGATGTGCACGAACGGAATGCCGGTCTGTTCGGAAAGCGCGTCCAGATCCCCGACGATCGAGCCCTTCGGTTCGCCGACGTCGATCACGACCTCCGCGCCGGAAGCGAGCAGCGTTTCGAGGTTCAGCTCGCCCTTGCCGCCGTACAGCTGCCCGAGCTCGGGCAGGGCATAGAATTCGGCCGCAAGGTACTTTTCCGCGGTCTTGTCCCACTTCTGCGCGACGCCGACGAGCTTGTCGGGGCAGAGCGCGAATACGGCGATCTGCGCGAGCGGTCCCGTGACCGCGACCTTCGTGACGTTAACGGGAAGCTCGACCTCGCGGCCGACGGAGTCCGTAAAGACGAACGTTTCCTTCGCGTCGGGCGCGGGTTCGTCCTTCGCGCCGCAGGCGAGGGCGGAAAGCAGCAGCAGGAAAGCAAGCAGCAGCGCAATGCGTTTTTTCATTTTGTTTTCTCCTTATCGCAAGGCAGGACGACCCGCCCGTATTCGGTATCGAGCATGTGCACGCGCGTTCCGTAGAGCGTTTCGAGAAGCGCTTCGGTCAGCGTTTCGCGCGTCGGACCGAGCGCGGCGACGCGTCCCTCGTGCAGGGCCAGCACGCGGTCGGCAAAGTCCAGCGCCTGCTGCGGCTCGTGCGTGGAAAGAAGCACGGTATAGCCCTCGCCGGCGAGCGACCGCGCGACGGACAGGACCTTTTGCCGGTTTCCGACGTCGAGCGAGGCGGTCGGTTCGTCCATCAGAAGGATCTTCGCCTGCTGCGCCAGCGCGCGGGCGACGTAAACGAGCTGCTGCTCGCCGCCGGACAGCGTGTCAAACGCGCGCTCGCGCAGGGACAGGATCCCGAGCTTTTCCATCGCGGCTTCCGCAAGCGCCTCTTCGGCCGCGCCCGGCGAGGACAGCGGCGAGAGCCTGTGCGTCGTGCCCATCAGCACCGTGTCGAAAACCGGGAACGGGAACGCCGCCGGATGCGCCTGCGGGATGTACGCGATGCGCCGCGCCGTTTCGCGCGCAGAAAGCGTCCTTGCGTCCGTGCCGTCGAGTTCGATCGCGCCCGTACAGCGCTTCTGCTCGCCGAGAATGCAGCGGAACAGCGTGGTCTTGCCGACGCCGTTCGGCCCGAGGATCGCCAGAAGCTCGCCCGCGTCCGCGGTAAACGTGATCCGGTCGAGCACCGGCGTTTTTCGATAAGCAAAGGAAAGATCGCGAACGGAAAGGATCATTGCGTTTTCTCCTTTCGCAGCAGAAGCCAGATGAAGAACGGCGCGCCGACGACGGCGGTCAATATCCCGATCGGGATTTCGGTCGCGAGCAGGTTTCTCGAAACGTCGTCGACGACGAGCAGGAACGCCGCGCCGACGAGCATCGAGCAGGGCAGAAGCCCGCGCTGATCGCTTCCGATCAGCTTGCGCGAAAGGTGCGGGATCACGAGCCCCACCCAGCCGATCGTGCCGGACACCGCGATCGACGCCGCGGTGACGAGCGTTGCGCAGAGGATCAGAACGGTGCGAAGCGCGCCGACGTTCACGCCGAGCGCGCGCGCCTCGCTGTCGCCGAGGGACAGCACGTTCAGCCGCCAGCGGAGCAGAAGCAGCGGCACAAGCCCGATCGCCATCGGAATCGCCGCAACCGGGACGGTCGAACGCTGCGTGCCGGACAGCGAGCCCATCAGCCAGTAGGTGATCGCGGGAAGCTGGTTCGACGGATCCGCGACGAGCTTCAGATACGACGTGCCCGCCGAAAACAGCGAGCCGATCATAATGCCCGCAAGGATCAGACTCACCGTGCTCTGTCCCGGCGCGCGCCGCGCGATCAGAAACACCAGCGCGACGGTGAGAAGCGCGCCGACAAACGCAAAGACCGTGATGAGCGCGGAGGAAAGCCCGAACAGGATCGCAAGCGCCGCGCCGAACGCCGCGCCGCCGGACGCGCCGAGAATGTCCGGCGACGCCATCGGGTTTTTGAAGACGCCCTGGAACGTCGCGCCCGCCGCCGAAAGCGAACAGCCGACCATGCACGCGACGAGCACGCGCGGCAGACGCATGTTCACGACCGCCGCTTCCGCCTTCGCGGTCCAGCTCACGGCCATCGGCCATACGGAATCGAGCCCGACGCCACGCCAGAACCGGTAAAACAGGATCCGCGCGACGTCGAAGACCGACACGCCGTAGCGCCCGAGCGTCAGCGAAACGAGAAACAGCGCAAGAAGCACGCCGGCGCTGATAAGAAGCACCGCCGTTTTCCGCCCGTTCCGTTTCCGTGCCGCCATCGGTTCCCTCCGTCGTTATTCTCCGGACAGTATAACACTCGGACGGCTTTGCTGCAAGGAAAACGGCATATTTTCGGCAATGCCGAACGGCGTGCCGCGTTTGCGCAAGAGAGCGCTTGACAAATCCGGGATCCGTGGTACTGTAAAGGAAAGACGCAAGGAGGACGGAAACGTGACCGATTACGAATCGCTGATCGCGCAGGCGGAGGGACTGACCGCCGGCGTGCCGCATCCGATCGCGAACATGGCGAACGTGTCCGCGCTGATCTATGAAAGCGCGGAGGATCTGAACTGGGCGGGATTCTATCTGCTGGAGGGCGATACGCTCGTGCTCGGACCGTTTCAGGGCAGGCCCGCGTGCATCGAGATCCCGGTTTCGAAGGGCGTGTGCGGAGCGGCGGTGCGGGAAAACCGCTCGCAGCTCGTTCCGGACGTGCACGCGTTCCCCGGACACATCGCGTGCGACTGCGCGTCGCGCTCCGAGCTCGTCGTGCCGCTTCGCAGAAACGGCGCGGTGTTCGGCGTGCTGGATCTCGACAGCCCCACGGAGGGACGCTTCACCGAAGCCGACCGGGCGGGCATGGAACGCCTCTGCGCCGCGATCGAATCGTCGCTCTGAACCGAACGAAAAAAACGCTTCCCGACGGGGAAGCGTTTTTCTTTTTCTTTCTTATCAGTCGGGCCTGCCGTTTTCCGCGAAGAACTGCACGATGCCGTTGCAGAGCCCCTGCGCCATCGTTTTCTGGAAATCGTCCTTCGACAGCAGCGCGTCGTCGTCCGGATTGCTGAGGTGTCCCATTTCGATGTTGATGATCGGGCGCTCGCACCAGTTGAAGCCGGTCTGATCGCCGCGGTACGTCATGCCGTCTTTGTAGTGCATCGGGATGCCGGTCTCGGCAAGGTATGCGGCGAGGACGGTCTGCGCCGCTTTGACGTTGTAGTCGAAGTACTTCGTGCGCCCCTCGGACGGGACCAGCATGAACGCGCCGCGCGTTTTTTTATTGTCGGACTTGTTGCAGTGCAGACGGATGCCGAGATCGACCTTCGCGTCGTTGAACATCTGCGCGCGCTCGATGTTGGAGATGTTCACGTCGAGCGTATCGTGCGTGATCACCACCGTCGCGCCCTGCTCCTCAAGCAGCTCCTTGAGGTACAGGCCGACGTTCAGCGTGACCTCGTATTCATAGACGCGGCTTTTGACGCCGCGGCAGCCGCCGGAAACGCGGTTCTTCGTCTGCTTCGAGCCCGGCGCGACCGGTTCCTGCTTCGGATCGTACACGCGCTGATGCCCCGGATCGACGCCGATCATGATCCCCTCGAGCGGCTTCGGCTCCGAAGAGGGCTCCGGCGTCGGCGTGGGGTCGGGCGGCGGCGGGGAAAACTCGGGCGTCGGCTCCGGCGTCGGGGTCGGCGTCGGAACGGGCGGCAGCGTCGCTTCCGGCGTGGCGGCGGACACGGGAACGAATTCGTCCTCTTCGATCGGCGCCGCCGTCGCCTCGGACACGGGTTCGACCGGCTCGGGCGTCGGTTCGGCGTCGCGCGCGGACGAGCCGCATGCGAGCATGCACAGGATGAGAAGGAGCGCAAGGATGCGTCCCGGAACAGCGAGCTTTTTCATACGCCGATTATACCACGCGCCGCGCCGCTCCGCAAGTCCGCGAAAAAACCGGCGGGAAACCGGAGAAATCGCGCGTTCCGCGATTGACAGACCGCGGCACGAAAAGTATAATATATATGATATGATCGCTGATCTGTGTGGCGGGGGACGCCGCACACGAACAAATTGCGAACAACAGGAGGGACTTCATGAAACGCACGAAAAAACCGGTATCCGTTGTTTTGGCGCTTCTTCTGATGCTCTGTCTGCTTCCGGCGAGGATCGCCGCGGCGGACGGTAACGGGACCGAAGCGAATCCGTACCTCTTTACGGGAGAGACGACGGAGCTCGTCGACGGCGGGTATTACCTCGTCAACAGCGACGTGACGGTCAGCACCCGCATCGAGGTCAGCGGCACGGCGGTGCTGATCCTCGGCGAAGGCGCGACGCTGACGGCAAGCAAGGGCGTTCGCGTCGGAAGCGACAAAACGCTGACCATCCGCGGCACGGGCACGCTGATCGCAAGGGCTGACAGCAGTCAGGCGGCGATCGGCGGCAACAGCGTCGAATGGAGCGGCAAGATCGTGATCGAAGGCGGCACGATCCAGGCGACCGGCGGCTCAGGTGCGGCGGGCATCGGCGGCGGAACGTACGCCGGCGGAAACGAGATCGTCATCACCGGCGGCAACGTGACCGCGACCGGCGGCTTGAATTCGGCGGGCATCGGCGGCGGCGCGAACAATAACTGGGCGGGCCGCTACGGAAATACCGGAACGATCACGATCACCGGCGGCACGGTCAACGCGAGCGGCAACGGTCCCGCGGCGGGCATCGGCGGCGGCGGTACGACGAGTTCCGTCAGTACCGTCTATGCCGGCAACGCAGAAGCGATCGTCATTACCGGCGGCAACGTAACGGCGACGAGTGGTACGGGTTACGGCATCGGCGGCGGAAAGAATACGGGCGTATCGTCAAACAGCGGAACGGCGAATTCGATCACGCTGGGCTGGACGAACCCCGCCGACAGCATCACGGCATCGGGCTACAACGGCACCGCGGTCATCGTCGTCGAAGGCCAGAGCCTCTCCGACGGCACGAACACCTACGAAGGTCAGCTGACCGAAGAGCAGATCGAAGCGGCGGCGGGCAAGACGCTGGTTCCGGGCACGCTCGGGGACGGGTTCTATCTGATCGGACCGGACTGGTCCGTCGGCGCGATCAGAGCCACGAACAAGTTTACGCAGAACCCCGCGAACACGAGCGAATACATGCTGGAGACGACGCTCGCGGAGGGCAGTCAGATCAAGGTCGTGAAGATCGCTTCCGGCGCGATCGCAGCGTGGTATCCGGACGGGCTCAACAACGAGTATACGGTGGACGCCGCGCATGCGGGAACCAAAACGATCTATTTCCGCGAGACCTACAACAACGACTGGTCGGCGTTCGGCGGCCATATCTATATCAATGCGAGCCAAAGCCATTCGATCACCGTTGCGGACGGAATCGACTACGGCTCGGTCGTTTCGGATAAGACGACGGCGTATTCGGGCGAGACCGTTACGCTGACCGTCACACCGAAGAAAGGTTACGCACTGCAGACGCTGACGGTCCTCTCCGGAGAGAACGCGATCGGAGCGACGGGGAGCGGGAATCATACCTATACGTTCACCATGCCGGACGGCGACGTCACCGTCTCCGCCGTTTTCGCCTGGAGCACGGCGTCCTCGGATCATACGATCTTTACGGAATACGTCTTTGAAGCCGGTTCTGCCGGCTACAACAACGAAGGACCGGAGAACCTGATCGACGGCAATACGGGAACCAAGTGGTGCGCGACCCTCGGCAGCGGCCTGACCATCACGTTCCACGTCGACGTTCCCATTCTGCCCGTCGGCTACATCCTGACCACGGCAAATGACACGGCGGACAACGACGGGGCAAGAAACCCCACGGCATGGACCATCGAAGGAAGACTGACCGAAGATGACGAGTGGACGACGCTCGCGGCGAAGACGGACAACAACTCGCTGCCTGCCGCCAACTTCACCGACACGGAATTCGTCGTGGACACCTCGAAGACGTGCAAGTATTTCCGGGTCACGTTCAGCTCGCTCAAGAACGGGACGACCTTCCAGCTTTCCGAGTTCCGGTTCTTCGGCGAGCTGGACGCGGTCGTACGGATCAGAGCGTGCGCGCCGACCTGCGTTTCCATGGGCTATGCGCGGGATTGCTGGTACAGCTACGGGGAAGACGCGTACTATGAAGACGAAGCGTGCACGCGGCCGCTGAACCGCGAAGACGTGGAGATCCCGGCGACCGGCATCCATACGCTTGAAGATCATCCCGCGGTCGAGCCCGTCGGCAATACGCCGGGCAACATCCACTACTGGTTCTGCACCGTCTGCCACAAGTACTTCGACGACGGCAACGCGGAACACGAGATCACCGAAGAGGATACGATCGTCTACGGTCCCATCGACTATCTGGACGAGAACGGGAATCTGACGCATACCACCGGCGCGTTCTCCGTCGTCGCCTCCGACGTCATGGAGTGGACGGCGGGCTGGTGGATCGTTCCCGGAGACGTGACCGTTAACGGCCGTATCAACGTAAACGGCGAAGTGCATCTGATCCTGCTTGACGGCGCGACCCTGACCGTGACCGACGGCATCGGGGTCAACACGAGCGCCAACAGCCTCACCATCTATTCCCAGTCGCTCGGCGAGCACATGGGCGCGCTGACCGCAGGCCCTGTACAGAACTATCATGCGGGCATCGGCGGCACGAAGGACGGCATCAGCAGCTACAACGCGGGCAACGGCCCCATCACCATCAACGGCGGCAAGATCTATGCAAAGGGCGGCTGGGGCGCAGCCGGCATCGGCGGCGGCCACAACGGAGCCGGATTCGGTCTTGTCACCGTCAATAACGGCGACATCGACGCATGGGGCGGCGACGTCGGTCCGGGCATCGGCATCGGGTACGGACCTTCCTGGTATCTGGAACGCGCCAAAGTCGTGATCAACGGCGGCACCGTCGTTGCGCACGCCGGCAGCCACAGCGCCGCGATCGGCGGCGGCGAGGACGCCAACGCCGAATACATCACCATCAACGGCGGCAATATCACCGCGTACGGCGGCGAAGGTTCGGCGGCGATCGGCGGCGGCTATGTGCTCAACAGCAACCACGGGCACGGCGGCAACATCACAATCAACGGCGGCACGGTCAACGCCATTGCGGGCGCAAACGGCGCAGGCATCGGCGACGCAACCAATCTGAAGGATCACAGCCTGACCACCAACATCGTTCTGAACTGGACGAGCGAAACCGACTCTATCACCAGTTCCTCTTACACGTACGACAACCTCACGTTCGAAAAGGACTTTATCATTTCCGGCGCGGTTCCGGCGGAGCTTGCAACGGCGGCGAACATCGCGGGCAAGACCATCGTGCCCTATGAAGGAAAGAACGTAACGGTCACCTTCGTCTATGAACAGGGCGGGACCGACGTATTCCATGAGGTCACCACCGTCGAGGGCGGCGCCGTGCAGGATCCCGGCACGCCGATGAAGTTCGACAGCCTGTTCGATGGCTGGTATTATCTGAACGGCGGAAACGTCGTGCCGTTCGTCTGCGGTACGACCACGGTGAGCGAAAACACGACCGTATTCGCGCAGTGGACCTCCACCGCCGGACAGACGGTGACGTATCTGGACGCGGAAGGCAGCGCCTGCTCCATCGACAGCGGGTATACCGTCCTGAATGCCGGTATCCCTGCGGTCACCCTGACTGCGGGCTGGTACGTGGCGGCGCATGACGTCACCTTCGGCGAACGCATCACGGTCAGCGGCGACGTGCATCTGATCGTTGCAAACGACGTAACGATGACCGCGCAGGGCGGCATTCAGGTCGGCGAAGGCAACAGCCTGACGATCTATCAGAACGCCGGGCAGGCCGAAGGCGAAGCCGTCGGCAAACTCGTCTGCAGCGCAACGGCCTATGCGGCGGGTATCGGCGGCAACGGTTCGGACGTCAAACACTCCGGCGTAATCACGATCAACGGCTGCACAATCAATTCCTCCGGCGGCAACAATGCGGCGGGCATCGGCGGCGGAAACCAAGGCGCAGGCACGGTCGTCATCAACCGCGGCACGGTCAACGCATACGGCAGCAGCTACGCCTCGGCGATCGGCGGCGGGCACCAGGGCGCGGGAAACGTCACCATCAATGACGGCAGCGTCGTCGCAAGGACCTTCCGCGGCGCCGCGATCGGCGGAGGAAGCGAAGGCTTCGGTACCGTTGTCATCAACGGCGGCGTCATCGACGCGGCGGCGGACACCTCGCCGGGCATCGGCAGCGGTGAGCTTGCCGGCACCAACGTCACCATCAACGGCGGCACCGTCACCGCTGTGGGCGATTACTGGGCGGCAGGTATCGGTACCTGTTATAACCATAAGGACGTGACCGTGGATATCACCATCAACGGCGGCACCGTCACCGCAACGGGCGGCAGATTCGGCGCAGGCATCGGCGGCGGCGCCACGACGAACGTCAGCTCGATCACGATCACCGGCGGCGTTGTCGTTGCCAACGGCGGCCAGTATGCGGCAGCCATCGGCGGCGGCGGCGCAGACCTGGATCAAGGGCAAACCGGCGAAAAAGGCAATTGCGGCACGCTCGTCATCACCGGCGGTCAGGTCACCGCAAACGCCGGACAGTACGGCGTCGGGATCGGCAACGGAGGGACCTGCACTACCTCGGGAACGATCACGCTCGGCTGGACGGACAAAACAGACTTCATCAAAGCCACGAACTATAAAGGCCCGGTCTCCGTTGTCGACGGGAAGGTTCTGACCGACGGCACGAACGACTATTACGGCACGCTGACGGATGAGCAGAAATCCGCGGCGGCGGGCAAGACGCTGACGCCGGGCATGGATTCGCTCAATTCCGTGACGATCGACGACGGAATCGAACACGGCACGGTCACGACGGATAAGAAGTACGCCAAGGAAGGCGACACCGTCACGCTGACCGTCACGCCCGCGGAAGGATACCTGCTCAAGTCGCTGTCGGTCATGAGCGGCGAAACCGAAGTCGCAACGACGGGCGAAAACGGCGTCTATACGTTCACCATGCCGGACGGCGACGTCACCGTCACGGCGGAATTCGAGCCCGATTGGGATCATATCCCGGACCCGGGCTTCACGCTGTCCCCCGCAGAGGTCACGCTCGAAAACTTCGACGCGGACGGCTACATGGCGCTTTCGATCTTTACCGACGCGCTGACGCTCGGAAAGATCAGTGAATACGATGCGTATTATTTGGCAAACCAAGTCAATGTCAAGTATTACGCGGGTACGCTGAGCTGCGGAGATGAAACGATCCCCTTCAAGGTATATTCCAACGCCCATGCGGGAACCGGCGAAAGCCACGTTTGCTTGTATAATCATCAAGGTCAGTCGGGCGAGATTGCGATCTATATCGATCCCGCCGTGCTCGCCCACGCCAAAGCCGGCGTCTATACCGGCACGCTGCACTATACGAGCGGATGGGTGAGTAATGACGCACCCGATTTCACGGCGGAAGGCGCTTCCGGCGATATCGCACTGACGATGACCGTCATCGTCACGTATTCGGTCAACGTCGACCCGAACATCGCAAACGGCACGGTCGTTCCGTCCAAGACGAGGGCGGAGGCGGGCGAAACCGTCACGCTGCAGATTTCGCCTGCGGACGGATACATGCTTGAAACCCTGACGGTCGTCGACGGAGAGAACAACCCGATCGAAGTCGGGACGGACAGAACCTTCGTGATGCCGGAGAGCGACGTCACCGTTTCCGCGACGTTCCTGAAATACTACGGGGTCTACGTCGGATCGACGCAGATCAGCGAACGGAACGCTTCCGACGTGCTCGGCGACGGCAAGGTCACATACGATCCGGAAACGTATACGCTGACGTTCGCGGAGGCGAACCCGCCGATCACGGGGACGACCGACGGCGCGCTGATCCTCTCGCTGGAACCGAAGCTGATCATCAACGCGACGAAGGGGCTGAACCTTTCGTCCGACACGGCGTTCTCCGGGATCTACGTCGCGAGCGGTCCGCTGACCGTCAACGGCAACCTCAACGTGACGGTCATGGGGGCGAGCCAGTACTACGGTTACGGCGTCATCGGCATCCGCGGTGTCACGATCAACGGCAACGTGAACGTAAAGTCGGCCAGCTACGGGATCTACGCGCCTTCTTCGGACGGCAGGGTCACGATCAGCGGCAACGCGGTCGTGGATGCAAAGAAGCTCGCGATCTTCGGTCTCAACGGCGTTGAGATCGGCGGCACGGCAAACGTCCGCTCGGAAACCGACAACGCGCTGCAGTCGCCGAATGGACCGATCTCCGTCGCAGGCGACGCGGTGATCGATGGCAAGGGCAACACCGTCTCGGCCACGAGCAGCCTCAGCGCCGTCACGTTCGGCGGCAGCGCGGTCATCAAAAACGCAGGCGAGAACGGCATCCTTTGCCCGAACGCAACGGTCACGGTCGCAAACGATCTCACCGTAACGGGCAGCAGCAGCGGCTGGGCGATCCAGGCGAACCAAGGCCTCGAGGTCGGCGGAAACCTGACGATCAGAAACATGAATACGAACGGCGCCTATGCGCCGAACAGTTCGATCCGCATCGTCGGCAATGCCGACGTCACGGTCGCGAACGGCTACGGACTGATGATCACGAGCAGCGGCGAGATCAACGTCGCCGGCAATGCGGACGTTAGGATCCTGAACAGCGGCGGCGGCATGCTCTTCTCGCCGAGCAGCGGCAAGGTCGTCGTCGGCGGGAACGCAACGCTGATCGGCGACGCAACCTACTACTCGGTCTACGGCGCAGGCGGCATTGAGATCGGCGGAAACGTCACGATCGAAAATGGATACAGCGGCGGTTACGGTCTGTTCTCGACGAGCGGTCCGATCACCGTTGGCGGAAACGCGGACATCACGAGCAACGGCGTCTGCATCTCGATGGTCTGCCCGCAGGAGATCAAGATCAACGGCAGCGCGACACTGACCACCACGGGCAATCCGAGCGGGCATCTGTTCGCGCCGGCGAGCGGCCGGATCACGGTCGCGAAGAACGTCGTCTGCATCGGCAACAGTTCGTATACCGTTTACGGCAGCAAGGGCGTCACGATCGGCGGCAACGTGTCCTTCGACAACGAGACCGGCGTCGGCGTCTTCTCGGACAGCGGCGACATTGAGATCACGGGCGACGTTGACGGCGCGTCCTACGGTTCGGCGATCAATGCCACCCACGGCGACGTGATCCTGCACGGCGTGGTGAACCTCGTAACGACGATGTCGGACGCGGTGGGCGTACATGCGAGCGGAAAGATCTTCGCCGAATATCTCTGGGACGTCACGGCGCCGATCGCCCTGTGCGGCCGGGAGGGCATCGTCCTCACCGACAACCTGTTCGTCGAGCTGCCGGAGAACGGCGAGGTGAAGGCGGTCGAGCTCAGCGTTTACGGACAGTCCGTCGAGGCATGGACCGTCACCGCGCCGGAGAGCGACGAACCGTCCGATCACGTGAAGCTCGGCAGCACGTCGACGCGCATCGAATGCACGGTCGAGTGGGATCCCGCGGACGTGGAGTTCAAGGGCACGACGCCGTACGTCGTCGCGAACGGCAAGGCGCAGACCCCGCGCTTCACCGTAAAGAACAAGGAGGACGGCAGCGTGATCGATCCGCAGTACTACGACTTCACGTACCGCGAGAACACGAACGCCGGTACGGGCTACGTGTTTATCACGCTCAAGGGCCTGTATAAAGGTACGTGCCGCGCGTCGTTCAAGATCTATCTGCCCGCGACGACGACCACGACGGTCGCGAACGTCAAGGACGGCATCAAGATCAGCTGGGCGGCGGTCGAAGGCGCAGCGGGCTACGTCATCTACCGCAGAGCGTGGAGCTCCACGACCAACGGCTGGACGACGTTCGAGCGCTGGAACAACACGACCGGGCTCACCTGGACGGACACCAAGGTCTACGCGGGCACGCGCTACCAGTACGGCGTCAAGGCGTACTTCGCGAGACGGCTCGATCCGGTCGTGAACGCGTACATCGGCGGCAACGTCGGCGACAACTTCAACCTCGGCGAGGTCGGACCGCTCAAGACCACCGTCCGCATCACCACGCGCGTGCTGAACAGCGTCACCGCGGGCACGAAGCAGATGACGATCAAGTGGGCGGGCAGCTCGGTCTTCACCGGCTACCAGATCCAGTACGCGCAGAACAGCGCGTTCACCAAGAGCGTCAAGTCGTTCAAGATCGCGAATCCGAAGACGGTCCAGACGATCGTCAAGAGCCTCAAGACCGGCACGACCTACTACGTCCGCATCCGCTCGTACCATGAGTTCAACGGCATGACGTACTTCGGCGAGTGGTCGAACGTGAAATCCTGCAAAGTGAAATAACCGATCCGAACGAAACGGACCTGCGCGATCGCGCAGGTCCGTTTGATTCCGGGGGGACTGCTCCGCGGGAGAATCCGCCGCGGGACGGCGGCGCGCGGAAATACGGGCAAAACAAAAAGCGCGGCGTACGCCGCGCTTTTTGAAAAATCGGGATTATGCCTCTTCGCCCTTGCCGTACAGGAACTTCCAAAGCAGAGCCGCGACGACCGCACCGACCATCGGACCGACCAGGAAGACCCAGTAGCACGCGAGCGCTTCGCCGCCCTGCAGCAGAGCCGGACCGAAGGAACGCGCCGGGTTGACGCTGGTGCCGGTCAGGTAGATGCCGAGCAGGTGGACGAGCGTCAGGGAACCGCCGATCACGAGACCCGCGACGCTGCTGTTCTTGATCTTGGACGTTGCGCCGAGGACCGCCAGCACGAAGATGCAGGTCAGGATCGCTTCCGCGATCAGGGACGGAACGATGCCGAGCGCCACGTTGTTTGCGCCGAGCGCCGTGAATTTCGTGGGAAGCATGGCGCCGAGCACCGCAGCGCCCGCCGTTGCGCCCGCAAACTGCGCGATCACGTAGCCGATGAAATCCTTCAGCGTCATGCCGCCGTTGATGAGGACCGCAAGGGAGACCGCCGGGTTGATGTGGCAGCCGGAGATGTTGCCGATCGAGTACGCCATCGCAACGATGACGCCGCCGAACGCCAGCGCGGTCATCAGAACGGACGCCGCGTCAACGCCGCATTTGGAAACGACCGCAACGCCGCAGGCGACCAGAACGAGTACGAACGTGCCGATAAATTCGGCAATGTACTTTTTCAGACTTTTCATAAGACTCCTCCTTGTATTGTTCGGGGCGCAAAGCGCCCTTTAAAATAGTATATCATTCCCCGTCCAAAAATGCAAGCGGGCGGCCGCGGCACGAAAAAAGGACCCCCGAAGGGGTCCCGTCGTTCGGTTTTCAGGCGCGGAGCGAGTCCGGATCCAGGTCCGCGATGAGGCCGAGCAGTTCAAGAGTCTCATCCCGCCTTGCGCCGCCCGCGTCGAGCGCGGCGTCGAAGAAACAGAAGACCGGCCATTGCACGGCCATTGCAATCCATGCGTACAGGCCGGCCGCTTCCCGCTCCCGCGCCGTCGCGCGGTAGAACGAAAACGCGCGGTCCATGCAGCGGCGGTACTCGCGGAGCGCGGATTCGAGCCGGACGGCGGCGCCGATCGGCTCCTTCTCCGTGATGCGGTAATCGCCCGCGGACCAGTTTGCGAACGTGTTGACGACGACCTCGGTTCCCGCCAGATTGAAGTCGATGAGCCCGGCGAACCGTCCGTTTTCGTCGACCAGCACGTTGGACTCGTTGGCGTCGTCCTGCACGAACACGCGCGGCAGCTCGCGATAGATCGCATAAAGCCGCGCCCGCACGGCGTCGTGCCGGGCGGAAAGCCGTTCCGAAAGCGCGGTCTGATCCAGCGCGTTCAGCTTCTTGACGAGCGCGTTGAAGTTCTGCTGCTTCTCGTCGACGCCGATCGCCGCGTCATAGGGATCGAGGTCGAACAGACTGTACATGCCGACCGTATCGCTGAGGTCAAAGTCGCGAAACCGCTCGGCAAAGCGCGCCTCGAAATCGTGGATGTCGTCCCAGAACGCATCTTTGTCCGCGATTTCCGTCTCGTCGGCGAGCTTCAGATCGACGTATTCCGCGCAGTAGACGGAAAGGTTCTCCCACGCGTGCAGAAAGCGTCCGTCAAGCCCCGGAAGAAACGCGGGGCAGAGGATCCCGCAGGCACGGTATCGCCCGATCAGCCGGTTCAGCTCCGCAAAGCGCCGTTCGGACAGATCCGGCGCCTTGACGAACCGCAGCACGTATTTCCGGTCGACGATGAAATTCAGCCGGACGTCGTCCGCGTCGTGCGTGGTGTCGAACAGCGTGACCTCGTTCGCCTCCGAAACGCCGTATTCGCCGAGAGCGGCAAGCAGGTCCGCGCGATCGGGGACCTTCTGCTCCTTCGGAAAGTGTTTGCCGGTTTTCCATTCCCGTGTTTCCATACGGATCACCTCTCCAGACCGAACGCCCGGAAGCTGTTTTCGTACAGCGTTTCCGCAAGCGTTTCTTCGTCGATCCCGCGCAGCTCCGAGAGCTTTTTGAGCGTGAGCAGGATGCGGGTCGGATCGTTTCGCGTGCCGCGGAACGGCACCGGCGTCATGTACGGACAGTCCGTTTCGATCAGCAGCCGCTCGAGCGGAAGCTTCGAGGCGATCGCCCATTGGTTCACGGCGTTTTTGAACGTCAGCGCGCCGCCGAACGCGATAAAGAGCCCGAGGTCGATGCATTCCTTCGCGATCTCGCAGCTTGCCGAGAAGCAGTGCATCACGCCCGAAAGCCGTCCGCGGTAGGTCCGCAGAAGGTCCATCGTGTCGCCGTGCGCCTCGCGGTCGTGGATGATGACGGGGCGTCCGAGCTCCGCCGCCAGCGCAAGCTGCGCGTCGAAGCACGTCCGCTGCACGTCGCGCGGGGAGAAGTCGTAATGATAGTCGAGACCGATCTCGCCGATCGCGATCATGCGCTCCTTCCGAAGCGCCGCGCGGATATGATCCGCCGTTTCGGGCCGCCATTCGTCCGCCGAATGCGGATGCACGCCCGCGCTGCCGTACAGGTACGGCACGCGCCCGACCAGCGCGGCGACGCGGTCGATCCCCGCCTCGTCGCAGCACGCCTCCATGACGTGCGTGATCCCGGCGGAAGGAAGCGAGACGAGCAGCTCCTCGCGATCCGCGTCGAACTGCTCGTCCAGAAGATGTGCGTGCGTATCAAAAACGTTCATCAGCGTACCACCCAGCCCGCGGGCAGGTCCCTGACCGGCGACAGGAACGCAAGCTCCTTGTCCTCCGGATCGCTCGCCGCGAGGATCATGCCGTGGCTTTCCACGCCGCAGAGCGTGACCGGCTTCAGGTTCGCGACGAGAACGACCGTCTTGCCGACGAGGTCCTCGGGCTTGTACCAGTTCTTGATGCCGGAAACGACCGTGCGCTCCTCATTGCCGAGGGAGACGGTGAGCTTCAGAAGCTTCTTGGACCGCTTGACTTCTTCGCAGGCCGTGACCTTCGCGAGCCGGAGATCGAGCTTCTGGAAATCGTCGTACGTGATCTCGTCCTTGATCGGCGGCAGCGCCGGCGCTTCGGGCTCGGCGGGCGCCGCGTACTTTGCCGCAAGCGCTTCGACCTGCTCCGTCACGGCCTTCGGATCAAGCCGCGCGAAGAGGATCTCCGGCTGTTCGGCGACCTTGTTTCCGTCCGCCGGATACAGACCGAACGCGGACAGCGATTCGAGCGTGCGCGGTTCGGCGCTGATCTGCGCGAGGATCCGTTCCGCGGTCGCGGGGAGGAAGGGGGCGAGCAGGTTCGCGCCGATCGAGATGCTCTCGATCAGGTTATAGAGAACTTCCGAAAGACGGTCCGCCTTCTCCGGATCCTTCGCGAGCACCCACGGCGTCGTTTCGTCGATGTATTTGTTGCAGCGGCGGAAGAGATTGAACAGCTCGGAGAGCGCGTCCGCGATGCGGTAGTCGTCCGTGCACTTCACTACGCGCGCCGCCGTGCCGGACGCGACCGCCTTGAGCTCGTCGTCGACGGGCTCCGCCGCGCCGGTGCGCTTCACCGCGCCCGCAAAGTACTTGTTGCTCATGGCGACCGTGCGGTTCACGAGGTTGCCGAGCGTGTTCGCGAGGTCCGCGTTCAGCCGCTCGACGAGCACGTCCCACGTGATCGAGCCGTCGTTGTCGAACGGCATCTCGTGCAGCACGAAATAGCGCACCGCGTCGACGCCGAACAGTTCCGCGAGGTCGTCCGCGTACATGACGTTGCCCTTCGATTTGCTCATCTTGCCTTCGCCCTGCAGAAGCCACGGATGCCCGAAGACCGTCTTGGGCAGCGGGAGGTCAAGCGCCATCAGGAAGATCGGCCAATAGATCGTGTGGAAACGGATGATATCCTTTCCGATCACGTGCAGATCGGCGGGCCAGAGTTTTTTGAACAGTTCCGAGGATTCGCCGCCGCAATTATAGCCGATGCCGGTGATGTAGTTTACCAACGCATCGAGCCAGACATAGACGACATGCTTCGGATCGAAATCGACCGGGATCCCCCACGAAAACGACGTGCGCGACACGCAGAGATCCCGCAGTCCCGGCAGCAGGAAGTTGTTCATCATCTCGTTCTTGCGCGAAACGGGCTTGATGAAATCGGGATGCGTGTTGATGTAGTCGATGAGCCGGTCGGCGTACTTGCTCATCTTGAAAAAGTACGCTTCCTCCCTTGCGGGCTGCACGTCTCTGCCGCAGTCCGGGCACTTGCCGTTCACGAGCTGCGACGGCGTGAAGAACGATTCGCACTCCACGCAGTACAGACCTTCGTACGCGCCCTTGTAGATGTCACCCTTGTCGTACAAATATCTAAAGATCTTCTGAACGGCTTGGACATGATCGTCGTCGGTGGTGCGGATGAACCGGTCGTAGCTTGTGCCGACAAGATCCCAGAGCCGCCTGATCTCGCCGACAACGCCGTCGGCGTATTCCTTGGGCGTGACGCCTGCGTTCTTCGCCTTCGTTTCGATCTTCTGACCGTGCTCGTCCGTGCCGGTCTGGAAATAGACGTCGTAGCCCTCATAGCGCTTCCAGCGCGCAATGGAATCCGCGAGAATCGCCTCATAGGTATTGCCGATGTGCGGCTTGCCCGATGCATAGGGGATCGCGGTGGTGATGTAATACTTCTGTCTCATATCATTTCCTCTCCTTATTCCTGTCATTGTAAGAGGATGTTCCGCATTTGTCAACCGTAAAGATCCACGGGGAAAGCCCGCCCGCCGCCGTTCGCCGCTTTTCGCGGAGCGCAAGCCGCGGGTTTTCGCGGATCAGGCGTTCCAGAAGCTTCGCGTCCGCCGTGTACAGCACCGCAGCGCCGCCTTCACGCAGAAGATTCGGAAGCCGCCGCACAAACCGCGCGTACAGCTGCTCGTTTCCGCGATGCGTTCCCACGCGGTTGCCGAACGGCAGGTTCGAAAGCAGCAGGTCCGCGCCGTCGCGCGATTCGAACCGCAGGATATCGCGGCAGATGAACCGCGCGCGGCTTTTGCCCGCCTTCGCGTTTTCCCGCGCGATCCCGATCGCCGTGCCGCTCTTGTCCACGCCGAGGAGCGAACGGCAGCCGCGCTGCGCCTCCGCCGCGAACAGCAGCGAGCCGCTGCCGCAGAACGGGTCGAACACGGAGGGACGGGGGACGGAAACGAGCGAAAGCGCGTACCGGCTCATCGCGTACGCGAGCGCCGGATGCATCGACGCGGGCAGCGCGCCCTTTCGCCACGGATACCGCTCGTCGCGCACGTTCCAGAGCTTCCAGTACAGATCGCACCGGTCGTTGCGCGAGTCGATGCGCAGCTCGCAGTCGTACGCCGACGGGTTGTTGCGCCCGTCCAGAAGCGTTTTGAGCCGCTCGATGAACCCGCTGCGGTCCTTCAGGTATCCGCGGATCTCGATGCGGTAGCGTTCGCCGATGCACGTTTTCGCCGCGGCGGCGATCGCCTTCGGGTCCATCGGTACGTCGAACGCGATCGGCAGAAGCGCCTCAATCATGCAGTTTGCGCGGTACACCCGCGCGACGTCGCGCGTGAAGAGCTTTACCGCGTCGCCCTGCACCGTGCCGGAAAACCCGAGCGCGCCGAGCTCGTCTTTGAGCTGCTCCGCAAAGCCGTGCGGCGCGAAGCAGAGGATCTCGCGCGGGGCGTCGAGCGCCTCGAGCGTGCCGGGCTCGACGGTCTCGAACCGCTGCATCGCCTTTTCGTACGCGATCCCGATCTCGGCGACGTGCTTGTCCGTCGCGGGGGATTCGGAGACCGGCACGGAATACGCTTCGAGCGCGTCCTTCGCACCGAGCCGCCCGAGCGCCAGCAGAAGGCTCGGGATCGCGAACAGCGTCGTTTCCGTTTTGAGCGCGGACGCGAGCAGCGCCGCGTCGCGTTCGTTTTCGAGCGCGCCGATCAGCCGGTACGCGTTCTTGCGTACCTTCGGCTGTTCGCTTCCGACGAGCGCGGCAAGCAGCGCGCGATCGCCGATCGCTTCTTCGATCTCGGCTTTGCCCTGCTTCGTCTTTGCGAGCGCGCAGAGCGCCGACAGCGCTTCGACCGCCGTATCGCCGTTCAGTTTTGCAAGAAGTTCCGCCGCCGTCATGCGTTCGCCGCTTCGCGGATGAGCTTCAGGATCGCGTCGGTCCCGTCGACGCCCTCGGCATGACGCATCGTTTCGATATAGGTTTCGCGCGCCTCGTACAGCGCCGTGACCTCGCGTAAAACGGAGTCCGCGCTGACCTCGTCGGCCTTCAGCACGCGCGCGTAGCCGCGCTTTTTGAAATAGTCCGCGTTCAGCTCCTGGTCGCCGCGCGTGCTCGCCGCGGAAAGCGGCAGAAGAAGCATCGGCTTTTTCAGCGCAAGCAGCTCGAACACGGCGTTTGCGCCCGCGCGCGAGCAGACGACGTCCGCCGCCGCGAACAGATCCGCCATTTCGTCGCGGATGTATTCGTACTGCAGATACCCGGGCAGGGAGATCGACTCGTCGACCTTGCCCTTGCCGCACAGATGCACGACGTCGAAGGTCTTCAGAAGCGCGGGAAGCGCTTCGCGCACGGCGACGTTCACCGCGACCGCGCCGAGGCTGCCGCCGGTCACGAGCAGGATCGGCTTTTCGCCGGAAAGACCGGTGAACGCCAGCGCCTTTTCGCGCGAGCCGAGATACAGCTCCGGGCGGATCGGCGTGCCGGTGTGCACGCCCTTGTTTCCCTTCACGAGCGGAACGGTGTCCGCGAACGTGACGAGGACCCGGTCGGCAAAGTGCGCGTCGATCTTGTTCGCCAGACCCGGCGTATAGTCCGATTCGTGCGTCAGGACGGGGCAGACGCCCTTCGCCGCCGCAACGACCGGCACGGAAACGTAGCCGCCCTTGCTGAACACGACGTCCGGCTTCAGTTTTTTCAGGATGCGCTTCGCCTGGTGATAGCCCTTCTGCACGTGGAACGGCATCGTGAGCGTTTTGAGGCTCGCGTAGCGGCGCAGCTTGCCGGATTCGATCTCGTGATACGTCACGCCCTCGACGGCGGAGACGAGCTCCTTTTCCATGCCGGACGTGCCGATATAGTGGATATCCCACGCCGCGCGGTCGAGTTTTTTGATCAGCGCCAGGTTCGGCGTCACGTGACCTGCCGTGCCGCCGCCGGTAAAGACGATGGTTTTTTTGCTGTTCATACGGTCCCCCCTCGTTTCGATCTTATGCGGCCGCGCCGCGCTCAATCCGAAATGCCCGTCGAAACGATCGCCGTTTCGGTGACGGGCGGTTCGGTGAGCTCGTCCTGCTTGAGCAGAACGCGCGCGATCTTGAACTTCATCAGCGAATACTCTTCCGGCAGGTTTTCCATGTCAAGCTCGAGCATGACGAGCACCAGACGCTCGTTGTCCGCGCTGACGTCGGTCAGATCCTGATTCTTTTCGCGGAAGCCGATGAACCACGCGAGCTCCTTCTTGGACTGCGCGGTCTTGTCTTCCTTGTTGCCGATCTCGGCGGTACCGGTCTTGCCGGAGATGACGTAGCTGCGCACGCCGAGATACCGGCCCGTGCCGCCGTGATCCTGCGGCGATTTGCACACGCCGATCATCATCTCGGTCATCGCGTCGGCGTTCGCCGGCGAGCAGACCGTCTTCCACGTTTCGCTTCCGCTGTGGCGGTACGTTTCGACGTAATCCGTGCCGTCCGCCTGCCAGATCGAATCGACGATGTACGGAACGGGCGCCTTGCCCTCGTTGCGGAACGAGGCGATGTAGCACGCCATCTGCAGCGGCGTGACCAGAAGCTCGCCCTGTCCGTAGCCGCTCATCGCGAGCAGGTCGTACGTTTCGGTGCTCTTTTCGTTCTTGATCTGCGACTTCATCGCGGGAATGTCGAACGGCACGCTCTCGCCCATGCCGATGAACGACAGGAAATCCTTGAAGCGGTCCCAGCCGAGCTTGATCGCCGCCCAGGCGAAGAAGATGTTGTCGGAGTCGATGATGCTCGATTCCATGTTCATCGGCGTATGGCGGTTCGAGGAGCCGGTGCGCGTAAGCTCGGTGATGCCGGTGTACGCGTACGAGCCCTTCTTGACCTCCCACGCGTCCTTCCAGCTGCGGGGTCCCGTCTTGTAGCGCGCGAAGCGGATGTGATCCTGCTCCTCCTCGGGGAAGATCGTTTCCGTCGTCAGCACGCCGGTTTCGAGCGCCGCGGAGCCGGTCAAGGGCTTGAACGTGGAGCCCGGCGCGTACAGACCCTGGATCGCGCGGTTCAACATCGGCGTCTGCGGGTCCTTTTCGAGCGCTTCGAACGCTTCGGTGCCGACGGTGCCTCGGCTGAACGCCTCGACGTCGTAGTCCGGGAACGAGTACATCGCCTCGATCGCGCCGGTGCGCGGGTTCATGACGATGACCGTGCCGGGGATGTTTTCGGTGTAAACGACGGTCTTGACAACCTCCTCGACGCGCTGCTGCAGCCGGATGTCGATCGTCAGGTGGATGTCCTGACCGTCCTTCGCCGGGTTGTTGTACAGCGTCTGACGGTTCTGGCCGTCCTTGCCCTGGATGTACGCGTAGCCGCCCTTCTCGCCGCGCAGGATCGATTCGTACTGCTGCTCGAGTCCGGCGTAGCCCATCCAGCTGTCCTTTTCGTACACTTCGTACGCCTCGGCGGCCGCGATCTCTTCCTCGGTCGCGTTCTTGGCTGCCGCCGCCTCGCGGATCTTCTTGATGTCCTTCCACGTCGATTCCCACATGACGGACGCGAAGCCCAGAAGATGGGACGCGCTCCTGCCGAACGGGTACGCGCGGAAGCGCGTGGAGGTCAGGCTCGCGCTGTAGTCGACGCCGACGCCCTTGATGTTGAGCAGGCGCTGTTCGAGCGCTTCGTCCATCTGATCGGGATAGAGCCTTGCGATAACGGCGGAGGAGTTCGTGCTGTAGACCGCGTCGTGCACGATCTTCGCGTATTCGTCCGCCGGCGTGCCGTTGGGCTTCAGGACCGGGATCGCAAGCAGCTGCTTGACGACCTCGTCCTTTTCGTCCTTGGGGATCTGGTTCGGCACGCAGTAGATCGTGACGGGGGAGAGGTTCTTGACGAGCAGTTCGCCGTTGCAGTCGAAGATCTCGCCGCGCTTCGGATAGTTGATACCGACCAGCAGCTTGTCGCCCCATTCCATCGTCGGGAAGATCAGCGCCGGCGTCCACTGGATGCCCCAGCGCCCGCCCTCGTAGACCGCGTTGATCGTGTATTCGTTGGTCATGTCGCCGAGCTCGGTCTCGTACGTCATCGTGAAGTCGACGGAGCTCGTGACCGACGCGTCGGACACGTTGCGCACGATATAGGAGATATCCTTCAGACCGACCGCGTCGAAGATCTGCTGGTATTTGTCGGCAAATTCCGTCGCGCTGATCATCGGATCGCCCGGATTCGTTTCCGTTCCGGACGTGTTCTTGACCGAGTCACACAGAAGATCGAACGCCGCGCCGTAGCTCTTGTCGGCGATGTATTCGATGAACGCCAGGCAGACGTCGCTGCCTTTTCCGCGCGAGGCGGAGCAGCCCGTCGGCAGGAGTGCGCCGAAGAGCATGAGGCATATCAGCAATATGCAAAGACCTTTTTTCACAATACCGTCTCCATGGTCATAAATTTCCGTTTATCATTATAACAGAAACGGTTCGGTTTGTGTGACTTTTTTGCGATCGTTTTCAAAAAAGACGCTTTTGGGACGATTTTTCTTCATAGGCTGAACCATGAATATCGTACTGCTGCTGCTTTTGCTTGCGGGGATCGCCGCGTCGCTGCTGTCCGGCAGGGGCGACGGCGTGCTTGCCGCGCTGCAGGACGGGACGGCGAACGCCGTCGGGACCGTTCTGAAAACCTCCGGCGCGTACCTGCTGTGGATGGGACTTCTGAACGTCGCGGAGCAGGCGGGGCTCGTGCGCGCGCTGTCGAAGCTGCTTTCGCCCGTGCTGCGGCTGCTCTTTCCCGACGCGGGACGCGCGAAGGAGGCGATCTCGCTGAATCTTGCCGCGAACCTGCTGGGCATGGGAAACGCCGCCACGCCGTACGGACTCGACGCGATGCGGCTTCTGAACGAAGCGAACCCGCGTCCCGGCGTCGCCACGAACGCGATGTGCGTGCTGCTCGCGGTGAACGCGTCGTGCCTCGAGGTGTTTCCGGCGACGCTCGTCGGACTGCGCGCAAGCTTCGGCTCGACCGATCCCGCGGCCGTCGTTCTGCCGACGCTGCTGAGCTCGTTCGCCGCGACCGCCGCCGCGGTGATCCTGTGCCTTGCGTGTACACGCCCATGCCGGTCGCGGTCCTGATCCTTGCGCTGCTTCTGTACGCGGCGATCCGGCGCGTCAACGTGTTCGAGGCGTTCCGCGCGGGCGCGGCGCGGGCGCTGCCGCTGATGAAAACGATCCTGCCGACGCTCGCCGTCTTTTCCGCGGCGACGTCGCTGTTCCGCGCAAGCGGCGCGGCGGATGCCCTGCACGCGCTTCTGGCGCCGGTCCTGAACGCGCTCGGCGTCGATCCGGCGCTCGTTCCGCTGCTGCTCGTGCGCCCGTTTTCCGGCAGCGCAGCGGTCGGCGCGCTCACGGACGTGTTCACGCGGTACGGTCCGGATTCGCGCGTCGGGCTCACCGCGAGCGTGCTTTTGGGCTCGTCGGAAACGATCTTCTATACGCTCGCGCTGTACTTCGGCAGCGTCGGGATCCGAAGGACGCGCTTCACGGTACCGGTCGCGCTGTTCGCCATGCTGACGTCCGCCGCCTGCGGGATCCTGTTTTCCAACCTGTTTTTCGGCGCGTGACGGCGGGTTTCGATGGACTTTTCCGGAAAACCGTGTTATGATATATTTGAAAATATCGAGTTTTTCCGGAGGCACGTTATGCGCATCGAAAATCGAATCCTCGTCGGCAAGGGCGAGACCGAAGCCTGCATCCTTCCCGAGATGGCGAACCGTCACGGGCTGATCGCCGGCGCGACCGGCACGGGCAAAACGATCACGCTGAAGGTCATGGCGGAATCGTTTTCCGACCTCGGCGTTCCGGTGTTCCTCGCGGACGTCAAAGGCGACCTGTCCGGCTGTGTGAAGCCCGGCGAAATGACCGACAAGATCGCGTCGCGGCTTACGGGGATCGGGATCGATCCGGCGTCGTTTGAAATGCGGCGGTATCCGGTCCGGTTCTGGGACGTATACGGCGCGGGCGGGCATCCGGTGCGCACGACCGTCAGCGAGATGGGCGCGGAGCTGCTGGCGCGGCTTCTGGGCCTGTCCGACGTGCAGACCGGCGTGCTTTCGATCGCGTTCCGCGTCGCGGACGACAACGGCTGGCTTCTGATCGATCTCAAGGACCTGCGCGCCATGGTCGCGTACGTCACCGAGCACGCGGGCGAGCTTCTGCACGCGTACGGCAACATTTCAAAGCAGTCCGCCGGCGCGATCCAGCGCGCGCTGCTGCAGCTGGAGGACGCGGGCGGGGATCTGTTCTTCGGCGAACCCGCGATCGATCTTCACGACTGGATGCAGACCGACGCGGACGGGCGCGGCTTTATCAACGTGTTCCACTGCGCGAAGCTGTATCAGAGCCCGCTTCTGTATTCGACGTTCATGCTCTGGCTGCTGGCCGAGCTGTTCGAGGAGCTTCCCGAGGTCGGCGATCTCGAGAAGCCGAAGCTCGTGTTCTTCTTCGACGAGGCGCATCTGCTGTTCTCCGACGCGAAAAAGGCGCTGCGCGACAAGGTCGAGCAGGTCGTGAAGCTGATCCGCTCGAAGGGCGTCGGCGTGTATTTCATTTCGCAGCAGCCGTCGGACCTGCCGGATCCGGTGCTGGCGCAGCTCGGAAACCGCGTGCAGCACGCGCTGCGCGCCTATACGCCCGCGGAGCAGAAGGCGATCAAAACCGCCGCCGCGACGTTCCGCGTGAATCCGAAGTTCAAAACCGAGGACGTGCTGACCGAGCTCGGCACCGGCGAAGCGCTGGTGAGCTTCCTCGACGCGAAGGGCCGCCCGTCGATCGTCGAGCGCTGCACGATCCTGCCCCCGCAGTCGATGATGGGCATGATCGACGACGAGCGCAGGAAGGCCGAGATCATGGCGGACGAGCTGTACGGCAAGTACGACGACGCGGTCGACAACGAATCCGCGTACGAGATCCTGACCGGCAAGGCGCAGGCGGAGGCAAAGGAAAAGGAAGAAGCCGCCGCGCGCGAGGCCGAGGAAAAGGAACGCGAACGGCAGGAAAAGGAAGAAGCGAAGGAACGCGAACGGCAGGAGAAGGAAGACGCGAAGGCGAAGGCCAAGGCGGAGAAGGACGCGCTGCGCGAAAAGGCGAAGCGCAAGAGCAAGACCTCCTCGGCGCTCGGCAAGGCCGCGTCCTCCACGATGAACACGATCGGACGCGAGGTCGGCAAGTCGCTCTACCGCGGACTGCTGGGCACGCTCAAGAAAATCTTCTGAGGAAAGGAATGCAAAATGGCGCTTTACTGTGAATCCTGTATGAAGCTCGTCGAAGGAGAGATCTGCCCGCGCTGCCGGAGCCGGAAGCTCCGGGAGCCGGAGGCGGGGGATTTCTGCCTCGTCGAGGAGGTCCCGTATATGCAGGCGGAGATGCTGAAGGAGCTGTATGCGGACAACGGCATTCCCTGCACGACGCGCTCCGCGCTCGGCGCGGCGATCACCGTCAAGCTCGGCGTCAACGTCGGACGCGTGCGTCTGTACGTGCCGTTCGAGCGCTTCGACGAGGCGAAGGACCTGTATGACGCGTTCTTCAACGCGCCGTTCGTGCCGGAGGAGGACGGACCGTGCGGGAACTGATGATCCATCACATCTATCGCCACTTCAAGGGCGATCTGTATCTCGTCGAGGGCGTCGCGAAGCACTCCGAGACGCAGGAGGAGTACGTGATCTACCGCAAGCTTTACGGCGACTGCGCGCTGTGGATCCGGCCGAAGGCGATGTTTTTGTCGCCGGTCGACAAAACGAAGTATCCGGACTGTATGCAGGAATACCGGTTCGAGCCGGTCGAGATCGAAAGCGTCAGGAACCGAGACGCCGCCGATTGAAAATGCATATGCAGCCGGGTATGCACGCCGGAACATACGGAATTATGCGGGATTTCCGCATATTTTCACATTGTATCCATTGTAAAATCCGGGAAAAGTTGTGAATAATCTATTGCATTCTGCATATAACGGTGGTATATTCGGGGTGCCATCGAGAGTGCGCGAGAGACAAGCTCCGTGACCGCACAGCAACCTGCCTCAGTAAGGTGCTAAAACTTGCATGATGGCGCATCCAAACCATTCAGCCGGTCCGTGACCGGCTTTTATTCTGCAAAAAAAGAGCCGAAGCATATTTGCTTCGGCTCTTAGACTGTCGATAACGGCGCCGGAACATTTGCGGCGAAGGAAAACAGATTAAAAGCTTATATGAAGAAAGGGCAAACATGCCCTTTCTTTTTTGTTTTCGCCGCAAATCAGCCGCGTTTTTGCCATTTCGCATACCTTAGTATAGCCTCATGGCAAAGAACGCGCCTTCGGAGGAGGTTTGTCAAGGGGGTTTTAATTCCCTTCTGAGTTGAAAGTATAACACCTTCCTCTATAAACCTTAACCGTGTTCATTGATGTCTCCGACCCGTCTTTCCAATAAAACGTTTCTCCGTCTGGCGTTCCATACAAAAACGTTTTTGTCCCATAGGGAACGATCCAATCTACAGGTTTTTCCGTTTGATGCTTGATGATGTTTTTTTCGATTTCATCGAAAGATATCTGATTCAACGCTATCGTATAGAAACAATTATCATAGTACGGAGTATAACCTCTAGATGTCCAGCAAAGAAGCTGCAGTCCCCCTATTTCATAGACATTGCCGTCTCCATAATCTCCTAATTCAATTAGCTTTCCGTCTTGCCACGCATACAGGCAATTCGTTGGATCATGGGATATAAATAATAACAACTCTCTGCCGTTCTTATCCGTAATTACTGTTGCAAGGGAATAGCCACGTCCTAAAGAACTTCCCTGCCGAATGACTCCATCAACATCTACTTGATAGGATTTCCATTCATAATCCCCGTTTACTCCGCTTACAATGACCGAATCGTTAACGGTATAGATTTTATTATAATGCAGTAAGTTATCTGCGGTTGTTCCATAAAAACGCAAGCCGGTGTCCGCTTCAACAAGCTGACCGTTGCTGTATTTGAAGAAATTCCATACGGACTCCGAAGGGAATTGTTCATACTTTGCCGTTTGCCAATCATATCGCGTAATGATATAGAAAGAAACAGAATCACCGTCGCATTGAATACCGAAAGGCCCTTTTGTACCGAAAGGCAAATTCGACACAAGTGTTTCTTGGTACTGCCCTTTTCTGTAAAGCTCTACTTTTTCAGAGTACTCTCCATCTTTGGCGACACGCAAGAACAGGTCGTTGTCTGCCATTGCTTGATAATCATCTGCGTTGTTTTCTCGGTATGCACTTGTATCTGTACCGATAAACATAAGTTCCATTTCTAACGGAAGAATCGAAAGATCCATCCGATACCACTCGTTGCCGTTTGCAATATATGCCAATGTCTGTTCTTGATTGCACTTGACGAGAATCTCTTTATCGCTCTCAAAAACTTCATGGGAAGAATTGCCGTCATAATAAAACAGCGTATATCGATCATAGTTTCGTGTTGTTACATACAAAAACTTTTCAGTTGAAAAATTATCTTGTGCGTAGAAATCGACACAACTGCTTATCAATTCAAAATAGTCATCATCATATTTACTGATTCTGTACAAGGGACCGATGTCTTCATCTGTTTCATAACCAAATATCAGATAATTCGGATGATTAAAAAAGCATTTTAGATAACCAAAAGGTGCTTTTTCTCCTGAACCCTTTATTTTATAACCCTGTTCATAAGTATTTTGAACGCAGATATTCAAATCCTCATCGAGATACAGGAAGCAGTTGCCTTCTACTTCTGGTAAGGGTTCACTTCCAACATCTGTTCCTGAATGTGCCTGCTCTTCGGCAGGGACTCCACTATTTAAGATGATACTGTCCTGCGACGCCTGTTGCTGTATTGCTTCCGCTTCTTTATTCGAGCACGCAAACAACAACAAAAATACAGCAATAGCCATCATACAAATGATTCTTTTCATAACGCTCCTCCTAAAATAAAAAAGTGCGCAGCCGGAGCCGCGCACGAAAAACGCAAGCCCCTATTGCTGCCACACTATTCTTTAACATCCTAAGAGAACGCAAAGATGGAGAATGCGTTTTTGCCGGAGCTAACGCGGTTCTCTTAGGATAATATTGAATTGTGTGGCAATTCGGATTATATCACGAGGGACATGAAATCGCAATGGTTGTTGATATTTTACGGTATTCATTTACGCGTTTTTGAAAAAGAAAGCGCACGTCCCGACGCAGGAGGGTATCGCCGCCGCAAGGTGGTGAGTAAGTGCGCCCTTACGGTAAAAACGAGCTCCCCTTGTCAGGGGAGCCGTCAACGCAGTTGACTGAGGGGTAGACAGGAAACTACCCTCCCGTCTCGCTTCGCGAGCCACCCTCCCTGACAAGGGAGGGTCGAAAAGTGTACCGGTTTGAAAACCACCCTTTTGAGAATCGCTCTTCCGCCACCATTCTCGGCAGCCTGCACTGTGTCTTATTCGCCGCCGGGCGTGGAAGGGGGATCCGTCGGCTTCGGCGTGTTGGTCGGCTCCGGCGTGACCTTTGCGGTGCCGATGCGGTACTTCGGGTACGTGGGCTTGTAGGTCGTTTCCTCGGTGCGCCAGCGCTCGACAAATTTGTTGTCCTTGTATTTGTCGACGTAGGTCACGACCCGATAGCCGTCACGCGGGGTATTCAAAAGGATCGGCTCGTCGGTTTCGAGCATATGCCGGTCTTTTTCGTACTCGTACTTGTCCGGATCCTTATAAGGCCATTCCTCGAGGATCTCGTTGCTGCAGCGGTACTCGACGCCCTTTTCCGCCTGCCCGTAGATCTCCACCACGATATTCTTTCGGTGGCTGTTGTTCTTCGTGATATAGACGAACATATAGATCGTATGGCCGGTGTCGTTCTTGAATCCGAAATCGATATGACCGTAGTCAACAGTCGCGTCGAAACCGAGACCCTTTTTGAAATCGGTCGTCACGTAGTCCGACGGGATACTGTGCCCGCGCCGGTTGATGTCCTTGATGCCTGCCCGCAGGATCGCGTTGAAGATCGTCGTGCTGACCTGACATACACCGCCGCCGGGCTCCTTGCGGTGATCGCCGAGATAGACGGCCGGCGCAAGCGCCCAGTCCCGTTTTTCGGTGCGTTCGCCGGTGCGGTTGTTGTAACTGAACCGTTCACCGGGTCCCAGCGTTACGACCTGCATCAGGCCGACCGCCTTCGAAATGTTGTGGTCGCGCGCCATTGCGGTTTCGACGACGGACGGGTCCGTTGAGGACGAGCCCTTGAACCGGTAGTTCGTCGAATACTTGCCGAGCAGCGTGATGGTCGATTGCAGCGCTTCGGTGGTGAGCGCAGGCTCGGAAACGGAGACCACGGGCGTCAGCGTCGCGGTGTAGTCGCCGGTGTCGATCGCGGAAATGATCTGATGCTCGAGATCGTCGAAGTCGATCACGGCGCCGTTTTTGCTCTCCGTGATCTTCCAGACCGGCTGCGCGTAGGATACGCCGTCGATCTTATTGTACTTAAAGTCGACCTCCGCGTGCGCGTCGATCGCATGGTTCGGGATCTTGTCGTTCAGCTCGTTCAGCGCGGCGCGCAGCTTCTCCTCGTTGATCGCAATCGGGATCGTGCGGGCGTCGCCGCCGGATGCGATCTCGTTCAGCACGGCGTCGACGTCCGATGCGGAATAGGAAAGGCCGATCGTGTCCGCGGTGAGCATCAGCGGATCGTAGTCCTCGTAGGAAACGGTGATGTCGACGGACTGCAGCTTGTCCTCAAGCTTCTGCAGGATCTTCCCGCGCGCGTCGCCGACGGTCAGGTTCTGCAGGGAAACGCCCTCGACGGTCGCGCTGCGTTCGATCACGGTCTCGTCCGACACCGAGGGCGCGGCGGTCGCGTCGGGCGAAGCGGACTCGACGGGCACGTTCGGATCGGCGGGCTGCTTTTTGCAGCTGCAGGAAACGGCGGCGATCGCGATCACGAGCACGATCACGGCGAACGTCAGAAATCCGAGCGCGATCAGGAACAGGCGCTTGTCCTTCCTGCGTCTGCGCTTTCTCTTTTTCGGAGGCTGGGAAGAGGACCCCGTGCGCTTCGGCGCGTTCGCCGTGCTGCGGGTCGCGCCCGTACGGGACGCGGAAGCGGAGCGGGTCGACGATGCGGCTTTTGATGCGGAAGCGGTCGTTTTGCGCTGGTTTGCAAAGCGCAGCGTGCCGTTCGCAGCGGAAAACGGGTCCTCCGCGCTGCGGTTCGGCGCAGACGAAACCCTGCGCGCGGAATAGTCGCGCGCGTAGCCTGCGTTCGTTCTGGAATTCGTTCGGGACGAGCCCTGTGCAGTCGTTGTCATGATACCGTATTATAGCAAGGCGAAATTCGATTCTCAATAGCTTTTCGTTTTGTTTTTGTAAATTTTGCAAATCGTACGCAAACGTGCTACAATACATACGATCAAGGAGGTCGTTATGCTGCACATCGTTCTGGTCGAGCCGGAGATCCCGAGCAACACGGGCAATATCTCGCGCACCTGCGCCGTCACGGGCGCGGCGCTGCATCTCGTGAGGCCTTTGGGCTTTTCGACCGACGACAAGGCGCTGAAGCGCGCGGGGCTCGACTACTGGCATTCGCTGACGCTCTTCTATCACGACTGCATCGAGGAGCTGTGGGCGCAGTATCCCGACGCGCGGTTCTTCTATTGCTCGACGCACGCGGCGCGCCGCTACGACGAGGCGCGTTTTCGCGACGGCGATTTTCTGGTCTTCGGCAAGGAGACGGCGGGGCTCGGCGAAAAGATCCTCGCGCCGCACGCGGACGAGGCGATCCGCATCCCGATGGGCGACGGGCAGCGCTCCTTAAACCTCAGCAACGCGGTCGCGATCGTCGTGTACGAGGCGCTCCGGCAGAACGATTTCTTCGGGATGCGCTGAAAAACGTGTCCCGGATTTGCCGCACGGCGGGGAAATCGCAATATATTCTCGAAAAAAGCCGTGATTTTTGAAAAATAATGCTTGCATTGTTGAAAACCTTGTGGTAGTATTGCAATGTTCGAGTTTTAGCAAGGAGGTGGACTGAATGGGTAAGTTCTGTGAAGTCTGCAAGAAAGGAACCATGTCCGGCAATCTGGTCAGCCATTCCAATCGCAAGACCAAGCGCAGCTGGGCGCCGAATATCCAGACCGTGCACGTCGTCGTCGACGGACGCGTTCAGAAGATGAGCGTTTGCACGCGCTGCCTGCGTTCCGGCAAGGTCGAGAGAAGCAACTGAGCAATCCTTGAGTAAAAGCAAGAGCCACCGTCCGGTGGCTTTTTGTCGCAGAGGAGAAACATGATCATCACCAGCAGAAGCAACGAACGCGTCAAAGCGGCGCGCGCATTACAGGACGCGAAAGCGCGGCGGGAAACGGGCCTGCACCTGATCGAGGGCGACAAGCTCGTTCGCGACGCGTTTGCCTCCGGCGCGCGGATCACGACCGTATTCGCGCGCGAGGGTGCGGCGGCGTTCGACGGAGTCGAAACGGTCTTCGTTTCCGAAAGCGTCATGGACGCGCTGTCGACGGCAAAGACGCCGCAGGATCTCTGCGCGGTCGCCGAAACGCCGGACGTGCGCTGCCCCGCGGCATACCCGGAGGGGCTCGTTATCGTGCTCGACCGGCTGCAGGATCCGGGCAACCTCGGAACGATCGTCCGTACCGCCGACGCGCTCGGCGCGGCGGGCGTTCTCATAAGCCCCGATTCCGCGGATCCGTTTTCGCCGAAGGCGCTCCGCGCGGGGATGGGCTCGACCTATCATCTTCCTATTTATATCGGTTCGCTGCGGGACGAGCTTCCGCGGCTCAGAGAGCAGGGGTTCGTCTGCATCTGCGGACACCTCAAAGGAAGCGAAACGCTGCCCGCGATCGGACGCCGCACGGCGCTCGTCGTCGGCAACGAGGGACAGGGCGTTTCGGACGAGACGGCGGCGCAGTGCGTGCCGTACCGCATGCCGATGCGCGGCCGCGCCGAATCGCTGAACGCAGCGGTGTTCGCGGCGCTGATGATGCAAACGATCGGAAACCGGATGCCGGAATAAGGAGGGCGTATGGAACAGACGAACAATATCCACACCATCGTGATCACGGGCGGGCCCTGCGCGGGCAAAACGACCGCGATGAGCTGGCTGCAGAACGCGCTCACCGACGCGGGCTACGCGGTCATGTTCATTCCGGAGACCTGCACCGACCTCAACAACAGCGGCGTGACGGCGCGCGCTTCGAAGTCGAACTTCGAGTTTCAGCGCGTGCAGATGCGCTATCAGCTGCTGCGCGAGCAGATCTACCGCCAGGCGGCGGAGGCGAGCGCGTCGAAGGAGGTCGTGATCGTCTGCGACCGCGGCTCGATGGACGACAAGCCCTACATGGAGCCGGAGGAGTTCGCCGCGATCCTGAAGGAGCTCGGGCAGAACGAGGTCGCGTTCCGCGACAAGTACGACGCCGTGTTCCACATGGTCACCGCCGCAAAGGGCGCGGAGGCGTTCTACACGACCGACAACAACACCGCGCGCGTGGAAACGCTCGAGGAGGCGATCGAGCTCGACGCCAAGACGCTCGCCGCGTGGGCGGGGCATCCGCGCCTGCGCATCATCGACAACTCGGTCGATTTCAACAACAAGCTCGTGCGGCTTCTGCGCGAGGTCATGACGGCTCTGGGCAAGCCCGCGCCGTTCGAGCACGCAAGGCGGTTCCTCGTCGAAAAGCCGGACCGCGAGTGGCTCGAAGCGCATCCCGCGTGCCGCCGCGTCGAGATCATCCAGACGTACCTCACCGACGTGCGGGGCGAAAAGCGCCGCATCTGCATGCGCGGCAGCGACGGCAGCTACATCTATTATCTGACCACGCACTGCACCGGCACGGACGGATCGAGGATCGAGACCGAAAAGCGTCTGTCGCTCGACGACTACCAGCAGCTGATGATGGAAGCGGATCCCATGTGCATGCCGATCCGCAAGACACGCTACTGCCTCGTCGACGACGCGCACGCGTACGAGGTCGATTTCTATCCGAACTGGCAGGACACGGCGATGCTGCAGGTCGAGCTGAACGATCCGGACGCCGAGGTCGTCCTCCCGGAGACCTTCCGCGTGATCCGCGAGGTGACGGACGATCCGGACTATCAGAATTACGCAATGGCAAGGATCCGCTGAACCCGGAAAAGAAAAGCGGGACCCCGATCGGGGTCCCGCTTTTGCGTATACGTTACGATCTTCTCTTCCGGAACAGGTATTCGTCCAGTTCCTTTTTGACCGAATCGGGGATCTCGCGGTCCACCGGGCAGACGGCAGCCGCCGCCATGCGGCGGGTGAACTCCGCGATGAACGCGATGTCCTTCCGCAGCTGATCCATCGAGAGCACGTCCGGCCGGTCGAAGCGGCAGTGGATCGGCGCCACGCTGCCGCCCGCGATCCGCGCGAACGAAAGCGCGGGCACGCCCTTGTCGGCAAACGGGGTGGAATCGCTGGAATACACGCCGGTCTTCGCGTCCACCGGGAAGCCGAGCTCCGCGCCCATGTAGGTGATGTAATGCGCAAGCTTCTCCTCGGCGGAAACGCGCGCGAGGAACTTGCCCATGATCGTGCCGATCATGTCGAGGTTGACGTTCAGCGCGATCTTGTCGAGCTCCGCTTCGTGATCGCGGACGTACGCCTTCGAGCCCAGAAGCCCGCGCTCCTCGCTGCCGCAGAACACGAACCGCAGGCCGTAGTTCAGCGGTTTGTTCTTCAGCGCCTCCAGAACGCCCAGAAGCCCCGCGCAGCCGGTCATGTTGTCGTACGAGCCGTGCGAGAGCGCGGTCGTGTCGTAGTGCGCGGTCAGCGTGATCCATTCGTCGCGCTTTCCGGGAAGTTCGGCAACGACGTTGTGCGATTCGCCCTCGTACTCGCGCTGGCGGATCGCGATGCGGATTCGCTTCGTTTTGTTTTTCACAAGCTCCACGGCGGATGAAACGTGCAGCATCGCGCAGAGCACCTTCCGCTCGTCGCCGACGACCGCGGCTCTGAGGTCGCGCTCGTCGATGTCGCGGTTGCCGTTGTGCAGATCGCCGTACTGGAACAGGATGCCCTTCGCGCCGGCTTTCATCAGGTCCTGATACCCGAAGAAGCCGATGCCGGACGTGTCCATCAGCACGATCTTGTCCTTCGCGCCGGCGACGGAGACCTTGTCCTGCGCGGGCATGTAGTACAGCTCGCCTTCGACCTCGCCGCTGCCGCAGCAGAAGAAGCCCTTCGCGGGGATCTCCCGGCCGTCGGCGTACACGTGCGCTTCTTCGATCTCGCCCATGGGGACGGGGAAGGACTCAAGCCGGGCCTCCGCGCCGAGCCGTTCACAGTGCGCCTTCAGGTATTCCGCAACGCGCAGCTCCTCGGGCGTGCCGCTGCGGTGGACGAAATCGGTATCCGTAAAGATCCGTTTCCATTCACGGTTGTTCATGCGCGCTTATTTTCCTTTCGCTTTTTTGTTCTTCGCCAGCGCGACGCAGAGCGTGATCGCAACGGCGGCGACGGCAAAGACGATGCCGACGATCAGGATGATCGTGGGCAGGCTGCTCGTTTCGACCGGTTCGTAAGCAATGTCGGAAAGAATGTTCATGGTTGTTACCTCCTGTGAGCGATTTGTATTGAGGAACCCCGCCCGGACGGCGGCGTTTCGATCCGGTTACTTTTTCCGCCTGATCAGCACAACGGCGGCGACGGCGGCGAGAATGAAAACGGAAAGGACGATGATCCAGACATACGTCGATCCCATGGAAAAGTCGGAAGGCGTGGTCACGGCAGTTACCTCCTGTGAGCGATTTGTATTGAGGAACCCCGCCCGGACGGCGGCGTTTCGATCCGGTTACTTTTTCCGCTTGACCAGCACGATGGCGGCGACGGCGGCGAGAATGAAAACGGAAAGGACGATGATCCAGATGTACGTCGTGTCCGTCGGGGACGAGTCAAGCAGGAACGGCGGCGCGATGGCATCCGAAAGCAGACGAAACATGGGCAATACCTCCTGTCAGAATAGGTTTGTGAGGAGCAGTCCCGCTCCGAAGGAAGCGGCGTTTGCGATGAGGGAAACGAGGAACGGCCGTTTCACCCCGGTCAGAGACCGGTAAACGAGCCATTCCGCGACAACCGCGGCGGCTTCGAGCACCGCGAGCATGGCTGCGTACGGCAGACTTGTCAGCGTCGTGCCGAGCAGCAGAAGCGCGTTCACGAGCGGATTCGTCATCACGTTCGCGAGCAGTACGACGAGGAGCTCCTTTCCGCGCATGCCCGAGAGCAGGCAGACCGGCACTTCGATCGCTTCCGTCAGCAGAAGCGCGAGGACGAGCGCTATTTCGTACGGCATAGCAGCAGTCCCGGCACGAGCAGCGCCGCAGAAAGCGCGGCGAGCAGACCGTGGATCACGGGCGATGCGGGCGGGAGCGCGCGGAGCAGCGCGGGGACGAGCCCCAGGAACAGCGCCGCGGTCAGAAGTCCGAACGCCGTGCCCTTCGCGGAACGCCACACCTTTGCCGCGGCGAACAGCGTGACCGGCATCGACATGTTGAACAGAAACAGCGCAAGCAGCGTCAGCGCCGGATGCAGCGGGAAGAACAGCAGCACCGCGCAGAGCCCGAGCGACACGACGGACGCCGGGATCGCGCCGAACCGGTCGCTGAGGAACCCGCCCGCCGCTTTGCCGAGCGCCAGACACAGCACCGGGATCAGCCCCGCGAGGACCGCGGGCAGACCGGAAAGCCAATCGCCGGTCGAGAACGCGGCGGTAAAGCCCGTAAACGAGCGCAGCGCCACGACGAGAAACAGCAGGACGAGCGCGAGCACGCCGCCCTTCGGCACGGCGAAGGAGAGCGGCGCGTTATGCGAGCCCTCTTTGAACTCCGTTCTGCCCGAAAGCAGGATCGCCGCGGCGCAGATCGCCATCAGCGCGCACACGATCGCCGGAAGCGCGGGCAGCGTCTTTGCGTAAAACCGTCCGAGAAAGAGCCCGATCGCGCCGGGGGAGACGAACACGCCGAGCGGACCCGCCTTGTCGCCGGAGCCGTTCAGCACCTCGATCCCGCCGCCGACGTGGAACGCGCCGTTGCCGAGGCCCGCCACGATCATTGCGGCGAAGGGGATCGCGGTCAGCAGCGATCCGGCCGCCACGAGCGCGCAGCCGATCGCGGCAAACAGCAGATTGCGGTCCGCACGGTCCGCGACGATGCCGAGCGGAAGCTGGAACAGAAACGCGCAGGCGTTGTACAGCACCGCGCCGATCAGAAGCTGATCGGTCTTCAGCGCGCTGAAGAACAGCAGCGCGCAGCAGAAATCCACCGCCGCATGCGCGGCGGACAGGACCGCGGTTTTTCCGGTTTGCGATATGCGCACAGGCACCTCCCGATCGAACGGCTGCGGACGGCGTCCGTACGGATTCATGATCCGCAGCGCGGCTCATACAATACAATATGAAGAAAAAATCGCCGAACGGGCATCGCGCGGCCGCGAAAGCGGCGGCTTTGCCCGCAAACAGTATACCACACCGCGGTTTGCGGCACAAGAGCGGATGTCGGGAAAACGGAATGATTATGCGTAAAAATTCGGTTTATGCAAACCCGGCATAAGCATTTTCAACCGTTTCCACCGGAAACAGACGCAAAAAAGATCACGGAAACGGGTGGTTTGTCGGTTTTCCCGGGCGTTTTCGCAGAAAAAAACCCTTGAAATGAAAAAAACAGTTGAAATTCTTACGGACATAGGCTATAATCATGTCATGAAAATCGATGGAAGTCTGCTTTGACGCATTATGCACTTTTCCGGGTTCGGTTTTCGGGCGGAGGATCCGCCGTTTTCCACCGTATAACACGCAAGAGCGAAAGCCCGCAGCGTGATATAAAAAAGATAAGGAGAAACAAGAAATGAGAAAAACCACGAGTCTTGTGTGCCTGATCCTGGCATTGCTGATGGTCTTCGCTCTTGTTGCCTGCCAGAACGGGGAAAAGACCCCGGAGCCTGACGGCCAGGTAACCGAAGCACCGGAATCGCCGGACCAGAATCCTACGGAGAAGCCGGATGGCCCCACTGAGGAACCGACTTATACGTATCACCTCTCCATGGCGGCGAGCCCCATCAACTGGAACCCGCATGCGTGGGAGATGAACAACGAGAGCACGCTGATGAGCTACATCGAAATGCCGCTCGTCGATGTCTCCATCGCGGATGACGGCGTCAATTTCGAGTGGGTATTCGAAGGCGCAGCCGGCCTCGAGGACGTCACCGCGACCTATGCGGATCGTGAGAAGTGGCTCACGCCCGATGCGGACGGCAACCTCCCGACCGAAAAGATGATCTGGAAGATCGAGCTGAACCCCGATGCGAAGTGGGCGGACGGCACGCCGATCACCGCACAGACCTACATCTACTCCATGCAGCAGATGCTGGATCCGGCGATGAAGAACTATCGTGCGAACAGCTACTTCGAGGGCGACACCGCGATCAAGAACGCGAAGGCTTACTACAACAACGACAAAGCGGG
>CAMKES010000017.1 GCA_946411635.1 uncultured Clostridia bacterium
GAAACAGGATGCGCGGGTTGTGAAGCATCGACGCCGCGAGGTCCGCCCGCATCCGTTCGCCCAGCGAGAGCGTACGCACCGGCTGTGAGAGAAACCGCGTGATGTCCAGAACTTCGCCGAGAAAGCCCATGCGTTCCGTATAGTCGGCGTCGGAGATCTGGTAGATCTCCTTGAGCACCTTAAACGATTCGATCAGCGGGATATCCCACCAGAGCTGCGTCTTCTGTCCGAAGACGACGCCGATGTGCTGTGCAACCTGCCGCCGTTTGCGGTAAGGCTCCATGCCTTCGACGAACACGGTGCCGGAGGTCGGCGTGAGGATGCCGCACATCATCTTGATGGTCGTCGATTTGCCCGCGCCGTTCGCGCCGATGTATCCCACGATTTCGCCGTCGGGAACGGTGAAGCTGATCCCGTCCACCGCCCGGATCTCGTCGTATTTTCGGGAAAACAGCGTCTTCACCATCCCGGAAAGACCGTTTCCGCGGATCGGTTTTTTGAATACCTTTGTTAAATCATTTACTTCGATCATGGGTACAGCGCTCCCTTTTCCGTGAACGGTTGTTTTTTATTTTTTTATCATAAAAAGCGCCTTGTTTCAAGGATTTTACACAAAAAAACCGCCCGGACGCAGATACTCGTCCGAAAAGGCGGTTTTCGATCGGCAGGACGGGAGCGTTTCCCGCAAAATGAGATGCGGCAAAGCCGATTCATGCGCCGCAGGAGCAATTCATGCCGTGCGGGGGACGATGATGCGTGCAGTCTGCCGTCGAGGCGAATGACAGCCGCGAAGAAAAAAACGATCGGCTGAGATTTGCTCAGCCGATCGGGTGATTTTACGCAAACGCACGGTAGATCGCTTCGACCGCGCGCTCGAAGTCGCGCTGCTCGACGCCGACGATGATGTTCATTTCATTGCTGTCCTGATCGATCAGCCGCGCGTTGACCTCGGCGTTTGCAAGCGCCGTAAAGAGCTTCGCCGCCACGCCGGGGTTCCGCACCATGCCGATGCCGACGCAGGCGATCAGCGCGATGCAGCTTGCGATCTCGATCGTGTCCGGCGCGCACTCCGCCATGACGTCGTGATAGAGCTGATCCATCCGGCCGGTCAGCCGCTTGTCGTCGACGACCAGCGAGATCGTGTCGATACCGGAGGGCATGCGCTCGGCGGAGATGCCGTTCCGGGCGAGAATGCCCATCAGCCGGTACGCGTAGCCGAGATCGTTGTGCAGATTGTCCTTGGTCAGCGTCAGGACCGTGTATCCGCGCCGTCCGGCGATGCCGGTCAGCGCCCGCGCGTGCTCCTTGTCGGTCGCCATGCTGTCGGGCACGATCATCGTGCCCTTCGCTTCGGGATCGTTCGTGTTCAGCACGTGGATCGGGATGCGCGCCTTGCGGACGGGAAAGATGGAATCCTCATGCAGCACCGTCGCGCCCATGTAGCTGAGCTCGCGCAGCTCCGAATACGTGACCGTTTCGATCACGCGCGCGTCCGGCACGATCTTCGGATCCGCCATGAGGAAGCCGGAAACGTCGGTCCAGTTCTCGTATACGTCGCTTTCGGACAGATTCGCGACGATCGCGCCCGTGATGTCGCTGCCGCCGCGGGAAAACGTGCGGATATTGCCTGCGCGCGTGCGGCCGTAGAACCCGGGGATCACCGCGCACGCATGCGCCGTCAGGACGTTTGCGCGCAGAGCGGTCGCGTCGGCGTCAAACGTGCCGTCGTCGCGGAAGCGGATGCACTCCGTCGCGTCCAGAAAAGGAAAGCCGAGATATGCCGCAAGCAGCTTCGCGTTCAGATACTCGCCGCGGCTTGCCGCATAGTCCGCCGAAGCGCCGGCGTCGATGCGCGAGCGGATCTCGTCGAGCTCCGCTTCGATGCACAGGTCCAGGCCGAGTCCGTCGCGGATGCCGGTAAAGCGGTCCGCGATCTTCCGGAATTCGGCGTCGAACGGCTTGCCGGACGCGCGCAGCGCCTGACAGCGGTACAAAAGGTCGGTGATCTTGTCGTCGCCGGAGAACCGTTTTCCCGGCGCGCTTACCACCGCGTACCGCCGTGCGGCGTCGCGTTCAATGATCGCTTTGACTTTTCGGAACTGTTCGGCGGAGGCGAGGGAGCTTCCGCCGAACTTGACGGTCTTCAACATTCGGGTCCTTTATTTTTCGATCTTGCGGCACTCGAGATAGTAGCGCTTTTCGTTCGCTTCGCCCATCGAGAAGGTCTTTCTCGGCAGCGCGCCGTCGAACACGACGGTCGGGAACAGCTCGCTCTTCTGCATCGCGGGGAGCAGGAAGCCCATCGTGCCGGGCTTCGCGGCGAGATCGCGCACGACCGCTTCGCCGTGGATGTAGTCGACCTCCGCGCCTTCGGTTTCTTTCAGAAGCGCGTCGATCGCGTTCTGCAGCGTGCCTACCGCAAGCTGCGCGGCGGGCTTTTCGACGACGAACGCGCCGAAGATGCTGCCGGTGCAGAACGGGATGGTGTGCACCTCGCCGCCGGACGCCTTCGGCATGTCGTCGGAAAGGACGATCTTTGCATCGCCGTTCTGCGCCTTCAGCTTTGCGAGAAGCTTTTCCGCGCCTTCCATGCCGCCGATGCCGAACAGCACGCGGTGGATCGGCTCAAAGATGATGCCGTCGTCGTGCACGTTCTCGACCTCGACCAGCGCGTAGCGCGCGGGATGGTCCTTCTGTTCTTCGGGCGAAAGCGTCGCCTTGACCTTTTCCCAGTTCGCCTTCGCGGTCGCGAAGCTGTGATTGCCGTCGCCCATCGCGAACAGCAGCGGCGCGTGATCGCCGTACTTGGCGTGGAACGCGTCCGCGTCGGTCAGCGTTTCCATCGCGTCGATCGCGCCCTGCACGTCCTTCTGTCCGTCCACGAGCCAGCCGGTGATATGGCCGCCGTCGAGCATCAGGTCGGTGTCATAGAGCTTGTCGAGCGCTTCGGTCTTCGCGGCGAGCGGTTCGATGACGGTCCGCTTCGGGTCGTCGATCAGAACGAGAATGTGCGGAAGCTCCAGCGGCGCGCCCTCGCGGATGCGGAGACGCGGAGGAATGCGCTCCACGATCGTGCCCTCGGTCGCGCGGATCAGCGTCGTCGCGCCCTTGTTATAATCATAGCATTCGAGATCCAGCGCCATGACAAGACCCCAGCGCGTATTGCCCGCGACCGAGCGCTTGACGAGCACGAAGCCCTGCGGCTTGGTCTCGAGGATGCCCTTGGCCATGTAGTCCCGCATGTTCCGGCGGATCGTCGCGATGCGCTCGGCTTCGCCCTCTTTGCCGAGGAACGCTTCCGGCAGGAACAGGTCGAGCGTCGTCGGCGCGTCGCCGATAAAGGCTCTCGCCGCTTCCCAGTATTCGGGCTGCGAGGTGAACTGATCGCAGGCCACGACCGCCCACTTCGAGAAATCCGCGCCCTTCGGGGGCAGCATCACGTTGGGGACCAGAACGCCGATCTTGTTTTCAAACATAATCCATTCTCCTTTTCTGAACAGCATATTGATACGAATACTATTATACGGTACGCGCGCGCCTTTTGCAAGCGCAAAAACCCTCTTTTCAGGATCGCCGCCGTGTGGTATACTCCTTTCGACGCCGGTCGTTCCGGCAAAAGACCGTGAGGAGGGCATTCATGAACAAAACCCTGAAAAACCTGATCTATGCAGCCGCATGTCTTGCGCTCTGCATCCTGCTTCCGTTTCTGACGGGAAACAATCAGCAGCTCGGCAACATCCTCTGCCTGATGCACATCCCCGTTCTGCTGTGCGGATTTTTGTGCGGTCCGTGGTGGGGGCTCGCGGTCGGCGCGATCGCGCCGCTGCTCCGCTCGGTCACGGTCGGCATGCCGCCGCTGTTTCCGACGGCCGTTGCGATGGCGTTCGAGCTCGCGGTGTACGGGCTTCTGACCGGCCTGCTGCACCGTGCGTTCCCGAAAAAGCCGATCTTCGTTTACGTCACGCTGATCCTCGCCATGCTCGCCGGCCGCCTCATGTCCGGCGCGGTGCAGTTCGCGTTTCTCGGCCTGTTCAAAACGCCGTATTCCGTGCAGATGTTCCTGACCAGATCCTTTGCGACCCCCTGGCCCGGCATTCTGCTGCATATCGCGATCATTCCGCCGATCCTGTTCGCGCTGAAGGAAGCGGGACTCTTCGACGACGGCAAAAGGGCGTAACAGAGCGTTTCTCCGAATACAAAACCGCCCCCGGCCCGTGCCGGAGGCGGTTCTTTGTCTGTGGATTTATTCGGCGGAAAGCGCCTCGTCGATGGCTTTCGCCGCGACCTTGCCCGCGCCCATGGCCGAGATGACCGTCGCCGCGCCGGTGACCGCATCGCCGCCCGCCCAGACGTTTTCGCGCGAGGTCAGCCCCGCTTCGTTGACGATGATGCCGCCGTGCGAATTGACCTCGAGCCCCGCGGTCGTGTTCTTGATCAGCGGGTTCGGGCTCGTGCCGATCGCCATGATCACCGTGTCCACGTGGAGCGTGAATTCGCTGCCCGGGATCGGAACGGGACGGCGGCGGCCCTTCGCGTCCGGCTCGCCGAGCTCCATGCGGATGCAGCGCATGCCGGTGACGAAGCCGTTTCTCTCGTCGCGCGGATCGTCCGGGTTGTTGAAGCCCAGGATCTCCACGGGATTGTTCAGAAGCATGAAGTCGATGCCTTCCTCCATGGCGTGCTCGACCTCTTCGCGCCGCGCAGGAAGCTCCTCCATCGAACGGCGATAGACGATGTATACGTGCTCCGCGCCGAGGCGCAGCGCGGTCCTTGCCGCGTCCATCGCGACGTTGCCGCCGCCGACGACCGCCACATAGCCGCCCTTCATGATCGGCGTGACGGGGTCTTCAAGGTACGCCTTCATCAGGTTCGAGCGCGTCAGGAACTCGTTGGCGGAATACACGCCCTTCAGCGATTCGCCGGGGATGCTCATAAAGTTCGGAAGTCCCGCGCCGGAGCCGACGAACACGGCTTCGTAGCCCATGTCGAACAGCTCGTCGATCGTCAGGGTCTTGCCGATGACCACGTTCGTTTCGATATCCACGCCGAGCTCCTTCAGCGTTTCCACTTCCTTCGCGACGATGGATTTCGGCAGACGGAATTCCGGAATGCCGTATACCAGCACGCCGCCGGCGGTATGCAGCGCTTCGAAGACGGAGACCTTATAGCCTTTTTTCGCAAGATCGCCCGCGCAGGTGAGACCGCTCGGACCCGAGCCCACGATCGCGACCTTGTGCCCGTTCGGCGCGGGCGGGACCGCCTTTTCCGTCGCGTTGGCGTTGTGCCAGTCTGCGACGAAGCGTTCGAGACGGCCGATGCCGACGGGCTCGAATTTGACGCCCATCGAGCACTTGCTCTCGCACTGCGTTTCCTGCGGGCAGACGCGTCCGCAGACGGCGGGCAGCGACGAAGTCTCGTTGATGATCTGATACGCGCCCTCAAAGTCGCCCGCCTTGATCTTCATGATGAAGTCGGGGATGTTGACGTTGACGGGGCATCCCGTGACGCACGGGCGGTTCTTGCAGTTCAGGCAGCGGTTCGCCTCTTCGAGCGCGATCTCCGCCGTGTAGCCCAGAGCGACCTCGTTGAAATTATGCGCACGCACCTCGGGCGCCTGCGTCGGCATTTCGTGCTTTTTCGGATCCAGTGCCATTACGCGTTCGCTCCTTTCAGAAGATTGCAGGTCTTTTCGTGCGCGCGGCGCTCGAAATGGAAGTACATCCTGCCGCGGCTCATCGCCTCGTCAAAATCGACCTCGTAGCCGTTGAAGTCCGGGCCGTCGACGCACGCGAACTTCGTGACGCGCTTTCCGTCCTGTACGAGCGTCAGGCGGCAGCCGCCGCACATGCCCGTGCCGTCGATCATGATCGGGTTCATCGAGACCGTGACCGGCACGCCGAACGGCTTTGCGGTCAGCGTGACGAACTTCATCATGATGAGCGGACCGATCGTGATGATCAGATCGAACCGTTCGCCCGCCTCGAGCATCTCCTTCAAAGGAACGGTGACGTTGCCGTGCCGTGCGTAGCTTCCGTCGTCGGTCATGACGACGAGCCGGTCGGAGCACGCTCTGAATTCGTCCTCGAGGATCAGCAGATCTTTGCTCCGGAACCCGATGATGCTCGTGACCTCCGCGCCCTGCTCGTGGAACGCCTGCGCCACCGGCATCGCGATCGCGCAGCCCACGCCGCCGCCGACGATGCAGACTTTTTTGATCCCGTCCGTATGCGTCGGAACGCCCAGAGGACCGACGAAGTCCCGAATAAACTCGCCCTCGTTTTTGCGGTTCAGAAGCTCGGTCGTCGCGCCGACGATCTGGAAGATGATCTTGACCGCGCCGCGCGCCTTGTCCACGCCCGCGACGGTCAGCGGAATGCGTTCGCCCTCCTCGTTGACACGCAGAATGATGAACTGTCCGGGCAGCGCCTTATTCGCCACCAGCGGCGCCTCGATCTCCATCTGCGTCACGGTCGGGTTCAGATTCTTTTTGGTGATGATCCGATACATAATCAGGTTCCTTCCGTAAGCATTCGTAAGAGCCGCCGTTTCCGGCGCTCCAACCTTTATTCTACCGAAAAACGGAGGGTTTTTCAATCCTCCGCAAACCGGTTCCGACGATATATTATCGGCAGCCCGCGTCTCAGCCCTTAAGCGTGTTGAAAAGGATCTTGCGGGATCCGCCCTTGTCGTCCGTTGCGCCGCTCCGCGCGAACGCGAGCGCGACGACGAACAGCAGGTCGAGGTTCTTCTCGCTTGTGAAAATGCGGTAGAAGCCCGGGATCGGCACCTTGTCCGCGATCGCGTGTTCCTCTGCGTCCTCCTCATGGACATACTGGCTCGAAGCCTCGATCCGACCGATCTCCGCGCCGTCTCTCGAAACCGTGTAGGAGGGGAAGAGGACCTTGCCCTGCGCAAAGCGGGATTCCACCTTGACGCCGTTCCGCTTCAGATGCTTCCAGACGTCCTCGCCGTCAAGCGAGAAGGTGTAATGGTTGTCGATCAGGAAGGAGTTCCAGTCGGTCTCCTCCTGGTGTCCGACGAGATGCGCCCTGGTCGTGCCGTGCTCATGGTCGATAAAGTCGAAGCCGAACGGACCCGCCAGCGTGAACTTCGTCATCTTCGCCTCATAGAGGACGCTGCGGTTCCGGTCCTCGATGCGGTGTCCGTACTTCGGCGTGCCGAGATCGGTCAGGAAGTACAGCTCGCGTTCTTCGCCCTGCTCGGACGGCGCGTAGACGGTCTCGCCCTGCGCTTCCTTGAGTTTTTTGACGTCGATCTTCTTTTTGACCGTCAGGCCGACCACCAGCAGCAGGATGACCGCGCCCGCGATCATGAGATAGACGCCGAAGCCCTTGGAGGACGTGATCTTTTCGGGATTCTTCGGGTCATACATGATCTTGACGGTCTTGCCCACCTCGTAGGACGGGCTGTCGGAATCGAGCTGCGTCGTGTACTCCCTGCCGCCGACCGTGTATTTCACGGTCACGATCCGTCTGACGTCGTTTTCGGTGTCTGCATCGGGAATGTAATCGGGGTCGTTTTCGATGGAAACGATGGTTGCTTCGGCCTTTTCATAGCCCTTCGATTGGAAGAACGTGAAATAGACGCCGACGCCGAGCGCGATCACGGCAAGGATCGCCGCGAAGATTTTCAATCCGGGTCCTTTGAATGAGAACATTGGTTTTTCCTCCTGTTCGTTGAATGGTTTTCGAACGCCGCGGCATCCCTTTTTCCGCCGCGCGGTCCGCCCTCCCTGCCGGCATTCGGTCGATGGAAGGAACATTACAATATATAATTCTATCACATCTGTTCCGGAATAGCAATGCACGCCGCAAAAAAAAACGGGTTCCGCCTCCAAAACAAAAGCACCCGCAAGGGGTGCTTTTGTTTTGGAGGCGCTTCTCGCCTCACGGCTCGGTCACGGTTCGGCTCTGAAGCCCCGCCGGGGCTTCATTCACCCCCGAACCGGCCCTCATCGAACCGGACGCTGCGCGCCCGGTTCAATGGGGGAGCACCATCTCCAAAACAAAAGCACCCGCAAGGGGTGCTTTTGTTTTGGAGGCGCCACCCGGAATCGAACCGGGGATGAGGGTTTTGCAGACCCGTGCCTTACCGCTTGGCCATGGCGCCGAATCCTTGTATGAAAAAGCGGCTTTTTGCCGCCTGATTTCGAGTGGAGCGGGAAACGGGGCTCGAACCCGCCACCTCAGCCTTGGCAAGGCTGCGCTCTACCAAATGAGCTATTCCCGCAGGATGGTGCCTCAGAGTGGACTTGAACCACCGACACAGGGATTTTCAGTCCCTTGCTCTACCAACTGAGCTACCGAGGCAAATTGGCGACCCGAAGGGGGCTCGAACCCCTGACCTCCAGCGTGACAGGCTGGCATTCTAACCAACTGAACTACCGGGCCGCGTCTTGGTGGGAACAACAGGGCTCGAACCTGTGACCCTTTGCTTGTAAGGCAAATGCTCTCCCAGCTGAGCTATGCTCCCCTACGCAACTTACGCGCGAAAAGTATTATAAACGAAAGCCTTCCTTCTGTCAACGATTATTTTCGGGAAATGCAAAACTTTTTTTGTCTGCGGCGCGTGACAAAAAACGCCGGAAGCGCAAAACGAGACTTGCGGCGATCCGCTCCCTGCATTATAATAGGAGCAACAAGTTCGCATCGCGCAATAAGGAGGCAATCATGGCAACGCTGCTTTCGGAACCTTCCCGTACGTTCAACGAATATCTGCTGATCCCCGGCTATTCTTCCTCGGAATGCATTCCGCAGAACGTCAGTCTCAGAACGCCGCTGGTGAAATACCGCCGCGGCGAAGAGCCGGCGATCTCCCTGAACGTTCCGATGGTCTCCGCGATCATGCAGGCGGTCTCCGACGACCATATGGCCGTCGCGCTTGCGCGCGAGGGCGGCATCAGCTTCATCTACGGCTCGCAGACGGTCGAGAACGAGGCGGCGATGGTCAAGCGCGCAAAGGACTACAAGGCGGGCTTCGTGAGAAGCGACTCGAACCTTCGTCCGGATATGACGCTTGCCGACGTCATCGCGCTCAAGGAGCGCACCGGGCATTCCACGATGGCGGTCACCGAGGACGGCACGCCGGAGGGAAAGCTCGTCGGCATGGTCACGAGCCGCGACTACCGCGTTTCGCGCATGGCGCCGGACACGCGCGTGGAGACCTTCATGACGCCGATGGACAAGCTGATCTGCGCGCCGGAGGGAACGACGCTTCGCGAGGCGAACGACATGATCTGGGATCACAAACTCAATACGCTGCCGATCGTCTCCGCCGACGGAAAGCTCTGCTATTTCGTTTTCCGCAAGGACTACGATTCGCACAAGCAGAACCGCGACGAGCTGCTGGACGCGCACAAGCGCTACGCGGTCGGCGCGGGCATCAACACGCGCGACTATGAAACGCGCGTTCCCGCGCTCGTCGAAGCCGGCGCGGACGTGCTGTGCATCGACTCGTCCGAGGGCTTTTCGGAGTGGCAGGCGAGAACGCTGGCATGGATCCGCGCGCGCTACGGCGAAACGGTCAAAGTCGGCGCGGGCAACGTCGTTGACGCGGAGGGCTTCCGCTTCCTCGCGGAGGCGGGCGCGGACTTCGTGAAGGTCGGCATCGGCGGCGGCTCCATCTGCATCACGCGCGAAACGAAGGGCATCGGCCGCGGCCAGGCGACGGCGCTGATCGACGTGTGCAAAGCGCGCGACGCGTACTTTGAGGAAACGGGGATCTACGTGCCCGTCTGCTCCGACGGCGGCATCGTGTACGATCACCACATCACGCTCGCGCTCGCGATGGGCGCGGATTTCATCATGCTCGGCCGATACTTCGCGCGTTTCGACGAAAGCCCGTCGCGCAAGGTCAATCTGAACGGAACCTACTATAAGGAATACTGGGGCGAGGGCTCCGCCCGCGCGCGCAACTGGCAGCGGTACGATCTCGGCGGCGACAAAAAGCTTTCGTTTGAGGAAGGCGTCGACTCCTACGTGCCGTACGCCGGATCGCTCGCCGACAACGTCGCGCTGACGCTCTCGAAGGTCAGATCCACGATGTGCAACTGCGGCGCGCTGACGATCCCCGAATTTCAGAAAAAAGCGAAGCTCACGCTCGTCTCCGCGACGAGCATCGTCGAGGGCGGCGCGCACGACGTCATCCGCAAGGACACGAGCCGCAGCTTCCCGTCGTAATCCGAATCAGAAAAAACACCCGGGTTTCCGGGTGTTTTTTGCTGATGCCGGTCAGAGGATCTCTTCGACGGCCTTTCTGACGTCCGCCATATCGACGGTCGGCTCAAACCGCGCGACGACGGTTCCTTCGCGGTCGACGAGGAACTTCGTGAAGTTCCACTTGATATACGCCTTGTCGCCGAACTGCTTGTTGTTCATCTTCGCGAACTTTTCGAGCATGGCGTTCTTGATCCCCTTGCCGAAGCCTTCGAACGGCTTTTCTTCCGCAAGATACGCGAACAGCGGATCGGCGGTCTCGCCGTTGACGTCGATCTTTTTGAACTGCGGAAAATCCGTTCCGAACTTCAGCGTGCAGAACGAATGGATCTCGTCCTCGCTGCCGGGCGCCTGATTGGCGAACTGGTTGCAGGGGAAGTCGAGGATCTCGAATCCCTTGTCTTTGAATTCCCTGTACATCGCCTCGAGCGGCTCGTAATGCGGCGTAAATCCGCAGCCCGTCGCCGTGTTGACGATCAGAAGCACTTTGCCTTTGTATTCGGAAAGCGCCGCGTCGTTTCCTTTTCTGTCCTTCACCGTGAAATCATAGACGTTCATTTTTCTCAATTCCTTTCGCGATAACGACCGTTCTTTTTCCGATCACGCGCCGTTTTAAACAGTATACCATACGGAGCCGGCGCTGTCACGCTCGAATTTCTGCGTATCCGGGCTTTTCTCCTTGCGAACGGTGCGGACTTCGGCTATACTGGATCCGACGGGACCCGGCGCAGAAGCGCGGCGGTCCGGAAAGGAAACGATATGAAGATCCTGGTACTGAACGGCAGTCCCAAGCGGGACGCAAGCGATACGATGCACCTCACGCGCGCGTTTCTCGAAGGCATGAAGAATGCGGGGGAGCAGGAGATCACGACGGTCCACGCCGTCGACAAACACATCGAATACTGCACCGGCTGTTTTTCCTGCATGCGCAACGGCGGTACGTGCGTGCTCGACGACGATATGCGTGAGATTCTCGAGGAGATTTTAAACAGCGACGTACTGCTTTTCAATTTTCCGCTGTACTGCTACGGCATGCCCGCGCCGCTGAAGGCGCTGGTCGACCGGATCCTGCCGCTGAGTTCGATGCGGATGGAAAAGATCGGCGAACGCTATGAACACGTCGGGCAGGCGGATTTCTCGCATCTCCGCTACGTCATGATCTGCGGCTGCGGCTTCCCGAACAGCAAACACAATTTCGAGCCGGCGATCGCGCAGTTTGAACTGCTGTTCCCGGAGGGACGCACGATTTTTACCGTACCGGAAAGCCCGCTGTTCGGCGTTCCGGAGGCGGGGGAGGTCACGGAGCCGCGTCTTGCGCTCGTGCGCGAGGCGGGCAGGGTCTTTGCCGAAACGGGCACGGTCCCCGACGCATTGATCGAAGCGATCGGCACGCCGATGATTCCCGAGGAGGTTTATGCCGGCATGGTCAACGGCACGATGCAGTAACGGATCTCTTTTACACAAGCGACGAAGGCGTCGAACGAGCCCGCGCGCCGATGTCGGCGCGGCCGGGGAAGCGCTTTGCCGCGGCGGGACCGACCCGTATGACAAGGAGGAGCCATGATCGTTTTGCGGGACATGCTCGAATCGGATATCGAGGACTACGTGCGCTGGTTCACGACGGAGACCGAATGGTCGGACTGGGACGCGCCGTGGGAACCGGTCGATTCGACTGAAGAGGCGGAACGGGAAAGCTGGACGGCGTACTGCGGATCCGTCAAAGACCTTCCGCCCGACGCGCCGCGGCAGAAGTTCGAGATCGAGCTGGACGGCAGGCATGTCGGCTGGGTCAGCCGCTATTATGACCTCGATTACGTTGAAAATCCAGAGAAGATCCCCGCCGTCGGCATCGACATTCCGGAGCCGGACGCGCGCGGAAAAGGTGCCGGCACGGAAGCGCTCCGGCAGTTCATCGACTATCTCAAGGCGCACGGCGCGCGCCGCGTGTTCACGCAGACGTGGTCGGGCAACGTCCGCATGCTGCGCGTCGCACAAAAGCTCGGCTTCGTTCCCTATGCCCGTGTAAAGGGTATTCGCACAGTCCGCGGAAAGAAATACGATGCGCTGACGCTCAAGCTGGACCTGCTTCCGGAGGAGCGCATGGAGACCGAACGGCTGATCCTCGACCGGATCGAAGAAACCGACAAAGCGGACTATTTCAACAACATCTCACACGACAAAAAGGTCCTCGAAACCTTTGTCTGCCGCTATGCGGAGTCGCTCGAGACGTTTGATTTTTCCGCTTATCTCGGACGCGACGATCTGTTTGCGATCCGCCTCAGATCGACCGGAAAGCTCATCGGGATCATCCTGTATTTCGACGCGAAGGACGGCGCATGCGAGATCGGCTACGGGATCGGCTCGGCGTACTGGGGCAGAGGATACGTGACCGAGGCGGTCAAACGGTTCCTTTCGTATCTGTTTGACGAAAAGGGCATGCGGCGCGTCCGCGCCTCGTACTTCACGGGCAACGATGCGTCGCGCCGCGTGATGGAGAAGTGCGGCATGACGTTCGAACGTTTTTCCGAACGGGAGCTCGAATACCTCGGCGAGATGCGCGATCTCACCTATTACGCGATCGACGAAAAGACCTTTCGCGCACCATAAAAACGTAATCAAAAAAGCGCTGCTCTTGCAGCGCTTTTTGTATATCGTTCAGTTGGACTGCGGCGCTTCGGACGCCTGTGCGGCCGGTTCCGCTTTTCCGGCCGGTTCGTCTTCGACGGGCGGTTCGGGTTCCGGTTCGGCCTGCGGCTTCGTCAGCAGCGAGAAATACCGCTTGTGCGCGCGTTCGTACGCGGCGTTGAACGATTCGTCCCCGCCCGCGTGCAAACGCTCGAAGTACAGATGCTCGTGATCGGCGAGCTCGGGGTGAACGCGGACGACGGTCGCGACGCCGACGTTCGAGCAGACGTCGCCGATGCGGCGGAACTCGACCATCAGATCGGTGAACGTCGTATCGGCATAGGAATTGCACTCGCCGATGCTCATGCGCTTCAGGTGATTCTTCCGCAGCACCGCGATGAGATCGCCCGCGACCTGCACGAGCGGTTCGATCCTTGCCGCGGCCTCGACGTCGCGCCTTTTGAAGGTCTGTTCCGTTTCGTCGAGGATCTGCATCAGCGCGCTTTCGAGGACCGCGAGCTCCGAGAGCGCGGCCGCGGAGAACGCCGTACCGTTCTTCTTCATGGATTCGGCGTGCGCTGCGACGTTGACCGCGTGGTCGCCGAGACGCTCGAATTCCGAGTTGACCTTGTAGTACTGGTTCAGGATCGCGACGTGGTTTTCGATCTGCAGATGCGGCAGGAACTCCACCATATAGCGGCTCACGCAGTCGGTGATGCGGTCGATCTCGTTTTCGTCCGCGAGCAGCGTCTTGTGCACGGCGGGATCGTATTTGCGGATCAGGCCGAAGGCGCGTTCGATGTTCGTGCGCGCGGCGGAATAGCTCGCAAGCAGCGTGTTGTAGCAGCTCTGCAGCGCGAGCGCCGGGGTATTGAAGAAGACGGGATTCAGCGCGTCGGTCACGGCCTTGAACCGGCTTTCCTTCGCGGGCTTGTCCTTCACGATCTTTTTGCCGAGCGTTTCAAAGAGTCCGAGCATCGGAAGCATCGCGAGCGCGCACACGAGGTTGAAGATCGAGTTCGTGTTCGCGATCATACCGGAGTTCACGGGCGCGTTCCACAGATCGTCCAGAAGCCCGAGCTGATGCACGACCGTTACGCCGAGAAGCACCAGGATCGATTTGCCGAGATTGTACAGGATGTTGATGATGCCGACGCGGCGCGCGTCGCCCTTCGAGCCGATGGAGATGACGATGGCGGTGGTCACGCAGTCGCCCAGATAGATACCGACGATGACCGAATAGATCGACTTGAACGTCAGCATCCCGGTCGAGGAAAACGTCTGCAGGATACCGACGGCGGCAGAGGAGCTTTGCAGCGTGAACGCGACGCCCGCGCCGGTGACGTAGCCCAGGAGCGGGCTCTTGTCGAGCCCCAGGAACAATCCGTCGAACACGCCGGATTCCTTGAGCGCGGAGACCGCGCCCGTCATGTTGAGCAGGCCCGAGAACAGGATGCCGAAGCCGATCGCGATGTTGCCGACGGAGCGCGCGTTTCTGAAAAAGTTCGCCATGATCAGCACGATGCCGACGATCAGCGCGATCGGAGCGAGCGTGGACGGCTGGAAGAACCGCAGCACGGACGAGCCGGAGGCGTTGATGTCGAGCAGACGGATGATCTGACCGGTGACGGTCGTGCCGACGTTTGCGCCGACGATGATGCCGAGCGACTGGTGCAGCGTCAGGATCCCCGCGCCGACGAGACCCGCCGTGATCACGATCGTGGCGGTCGACGACTGAATGAGCGCGGTGACCAGAAGCCCGAGCACGAACGCCGTCAGGGGGTTGTTCGTCACCCTGCTCATCGCTTTTTTCAGCGTGCCGGAGGAATTTTCTTTCAGGGAGTCGCCCATGAGCCGCATGCCGTACAGGAACATGGCAAGACCGCCCAGAAGCGAGATCACGTTAAAAACGTCCATACAACGACCTCATAATCGGTAGAATCGCAGAAAATCCAACAGATGTACCATACCACGGGAGAACGCGATCCGTCAAGAGACCGGCGCGCCGCGTTTTCGGTCTTTACGATTCGCCGTTTTTCTGCTACAATCGACAATGAAATCAAACAGGAAAGGATCCCGCGCAAGCGGGCCGGACGACGACCCATGCGGAAACGCGCTTTCGCTTTTTTACTGATCATACTCATGCTTGCCTCGCCGCTGCTTCCCGCGTTTGCGGAAGAACCGGACGAGGACGACCGCGCCGTGCAGCTGGACGTCGAGCAGTTCGGCGTCTATGCCGAGGTCGAGCGCGACGCGGATCTCGAGCCCGTTTCGGTCAACGGTTATCCGGTCCGGAAGGTGCTGGCGGGGCTCAACGTCCGTTCGGCTGAGGAAGCGTACCGGTTCGAGATCTACTTTGTCGACTATCCGTTCTATCGTACGGCAGCCGAGTACGACGGCAACCTTGCCGTCATGTCGCTCGCGATGGCGCTGTCGGCAAACCGCGCGCGCAACCTCAAGGACGATCCGGATGAGGACTTCGATCCGTCGCTGCATCTGGAGCGGTATCTGTCCGACGCGGGCTTTGAAAACATCCGGAAGGACGATTATTCCAAGGAGACCAGCATGTACACCATCTCCACCGCCATGGGCGCGCGGAGAATGGAGCAGCCGGGCGAAGAGCCGTTCACGCTGATCGCGATCGGCGTCTGCGGCGGCGGCTATAAAAACGAATGGCAGTCGAACATGACGCCGGGCGACGGCCCGTATCACGAGGGCTTCCTGTCCGCGGCGAATCTCGTCATCGACCGCCTTGCGGGCTATCTGATGACGAACGGCATCGAGGGACGCGTCAAGGTCTGGATCTCCGGCTTCAGCCGCGCGGCCGCCGTTTCGAATCTCGTCGCGGGGCTTCTCGTCCGCAACGGCATGCTGAACAATGAGGACGTTTACGCATACACGTTCGCCACGCCCGCCGCGGTGCTCGAGCCGCCGGAGACCGGATACGAAAACATCCACAACATCCTGAACCCGATGGACCTCGTGCCGCAGGTCATGCCCGCCGACTGGGGCTTCGGCCGCTTCGGCGAAGACCTGTTCATCCCGACCACGGAGTTCTCCTCGATCGGCGAAAGCTTCACGGCGTACCGCGCCGCGATCGCGCGGGAGAAATTCGGCGTGGAGGCGAACTACAGTCCGGCGCTGAACTTCCGCATGCGTCTGCTGCTGTCCATGGTGCTCGACGTTGCCGAAAGCCGCGAGGCGTACAACGCGCGCATGCAGCCGGCGGTGGTCGGTCTGATGCGGAACAAGAACGCCTCCAACCTGCTTTCGACCGCGCGCGATCTGCTTCTGACCATGACCGGAAGCGATCGGGAAGGGCGGAGGAATCTCGACGAACTGATCGATTACGTGGTGCGCGTCTTCGGCAACGCGCTGACGCGGACGGAGCTCGACGCCGCAAACAGCAACAGCGGCGGCGCGGGATTGCGTCTGTTCAACGAGCACCGCGAGGATTCGTATCTTGCGAATATCAATCTGATCCGCAACGGGGTCTTTGAGGACGACCTCACGTTCACGTACGTGCTGATCCGCGGACCCGTCCGCGTGACGCTGACGAGCTCCGACGTGACGGACGACCGGATCGTCCTGACCGATACGGGCGAGATCCTCTCGGACCGGTTCGTGCGGCATCTGACGGACGCCGACCGCGCGGACAGGCTGATCTTTGAGCTTCCGTATTATATGGAGCGAATCGGGAACACGAGCATCCTCGCCGTTCCGAACGACGCCGATTTTCTGATCACGTGGGAAACCGTAAAGAGCGGCACCGTCGAGGTGCGGCAGGCGACTTGCTCGGTCTTTGCCTCGGCGCGATACGCCGGCGTGCAGTCCGCGTCCGTTTCGGTTCCGGTCGGCGCGACCGGCGTTGCGTTCCGCTCGGAAAACGGCCGGTCGATCCTGCCGGACGGCTTTACCGAAGCGGTCTTCGACGCGAACGACCTCGCGAAGTTCGCGGGCATCGCCTCGATCGGCGTCAACTGGCGCATCGCGCTCATGGTCCTCTGCGCGATCCTCGGGACCGTGCTGACGCTGCTCGTTTTCGGCGTCATGCACTCGTGGCGCAGCGACAAAAAACTCGGCGTGATCACCTGGCTCTGCCTCGGCGTCTTCTTCATTTCCATGATCGAGATCGAGGCGGCGTTCTGGTTCCTCGCCGACCGCGTGCTGTACCGTCTGATCTGGAAGGCGGTGATGGGCGCAGCGCTCGTCGCGCTGTATTTCCGCCGCCGCGAACGGGGCGAACCGTGGAAGGTCAGCCTGTTCCCGGGACTTTTCACGGCGATCCTCGCCGATCTTCTGATCACGGTCAGCTTTCTCGGCGGCGCGGCGCTGTTCCTCGTCGCGCACGTGTTCCTGATCCTTGCGTTCCGGTTCCGGAAAAAGATGACCAAAAGCAGATGGGTGCAGTGGGGGATCATTTCCGCGGCGCTCGTCGCGCTGATCGTGGTCGTGTTCGTGCCGCAGAAGGGGCTCTACGCATGGGCGGCGGCGGTGTACGCGCCGGTCGTTCTCCTGATGCGCTGGGCGGGCGGCAGACAGACCACGCGCGTCCGGTTCGCGTCGCTGCTGTTCCTGCTTTCGGATTTGCTGCTCGCGGTCTATTTCGCGGTGCTGAGCGAGCCGGTCATTCATATCCTGTATATGATCCTGTTCTACGTCGCGCTCCTGATCATGGCGGTCGGCGGCGCCGAGGAAAAGCGGCCGGAACCGCTTTCCGACGCGGAGGAGCCGCTTCCCGAAACGGAAGCGGAGCAGCCGTCTCCGGACGAAGCGCTTCCCGAAGCGCAGCCGGAAAAACGCCGCAGAGCGCGCGGAAAGAACCGGAAGAAAACGAAACGCAGACGGGCGAAAGCGGCGAAGACCGCCGAACCCGACGCACAGCGGAGGTGAAGCATGATCCCGTCTTTGATCCTGAATGCAGCGATCGTTCTGATCATGATCGGCTGCCTCGTCTGGGGACTGATCAAGGCAAGACCCAGACGCAGACTGTTTTACTATTTCACGACGCTTTCCAACGTGCTCTGCGCGATCGCGGCGCTCGCCGTCTGCATCACGCGGCTCTGCGGGGTGCTTCCGTTCTGGGCGCTGCTTCTGAAGTATGCCGGCACGGCGGCGGTGACGGTCACGATGCTGACGGTCCTGCTCTTTCTCGGTCCGGTCTCGAAGGACTGGAAGGGGCTTCTGTCCCGCGCGGATCTGTTTCTGCATCTGATCAATCCGCTGCTCGCGCTCGTGTCGTTCCTGTTCTTTGAAAAGACCGCGATGCCCGCGTGGACGATCGCGGTCGGCACGGCGCCGGTCGTTCTGTACGCGATCCTGTACTGGTACAAGGTCATCCGCGCGCCCGAGCCGTGCCGCTGGGAGGATTTCTACGGCTTCAACGCCGGCGGCAAGTGGCCGCTGAGCATCGGCGCGATGCTTGCTGCCGCCGCGCTGATCGCGTTCGTGCTCTGGATCGTCTGAAAAACGAAAGCAAAAAAAGACGGGGGAAGGCCCCGTCTTTTCGTTTTGTCCGTTACCGCCGCGCTTCGAGCTCGAGCAGCTTTTCGGTCACGCGCCGGCAGTTTTCCGCGTCGCGGAAGGCGAAGAACCCGTCGATGCGCGCGCGGTACGCGTCCTTGAGCCGGCAGCCGTTTTCCATGTATTCGATCAGCCGGTCGACCGTCGCGCCGTATTCCGTTTCGACCTCGCCGAAGCCGTCGCGCGCGTAGTCGAAATAGCCCTTCACGTACACGTGCTCGCCGGAATAGAACGTCTCGCGGTCAAACTGCGCGTACACGACCGGTTTTCCGAGATACGCGAAGTCGAACGCGACCGAGGAATAGTCGGTCAGGATGAGATCGCTTTCCGCGAACACCTTCCGGTACGGCGTGTCGGCGGGCAGGATCGCGACCGCGTCGTTTTGCGTGAACAGCCCGACGTGCGGCTGCAGCATCGGATGCGGCAGGAACTGCAGACGGTAACCGAGCCGTTTCGCCGCCGCGATCAGGCGTTCGTCGTTCAGGAGCGCGTCGTAAAAGCGGAAGAACGCGCTTTCCGGAAATCCCTTCCGGAGCGCGCGCGCGCCGGTGGACGGATCCGCGTCCGACGTGAGGCCCTGCCGCCAGGTCGGCATGATCGTGACCGTCCGCGTTTCACCGCGGTACAGCCGGTCGAACCGCGGCAGTCCGGTGAGCCAGATCGCCCCGTCCGCGTAGCCGTACGCGCAGTCGCGGATCGAATCCGCCTCGGCCTTCGCCGAGGTCACAAAGCCGGCGATGTTGCAGCGGAAGCGGTTCAGCCAGCCGGACAGGTCGTCCTTGATCACGCCGTGCTGCAGGAACACGAACGGGATGCGGTTTTCGATGTCGCGGTACGGCGCGTTCCACTTCGAGAACGGCGTGACGACGTCGCTGTCCGCGTGCGAGGAGATATTGAGATCCGAAAGCAGATACCGGAGCTTGTGCCGGAACGATTTCGCGGGCACGACGCGCCCGATCTTTTTCAGCGCGGCGAAGTCTTCCGATTGCCCGGAGACCGCGAAGTACAGCCGCGCGGGCTTCTTTTTCAGCGAGCGGAGGTACCGGAACAGCGCCTCGCCGTTGTCGCCGGCGCAGCGCGTACGGTCGGACAGCAGCCACACCGGCCGCCGCTGAAACGGCTTGCATACCGCGTACACGAGCCTTCCCGCGACCGCGTTGCGTCCGCCGGGGAGGTTCTTTTTCCAAAGCTCTTTCAAAAAACGCACTTCCCGCAGGAACCGTCCGCGCTTTCGCCCGGCCAGCGTCAGCACGCCGTCCGCGAGCGTCAGCATGCGCGATCCGATCACGGCGTACGCGTGCGCATACGTTTCGGACAGCGGGAAGAACTGCCCGCATTCCACCGCGGTCACCGGCGCTTCGCCCGACGCGGTCCTGCGCAGGATCCGCATGACGAGCGGCGCTTTTCCGTCGGGCAGCGGCACGCGGAACGCGTAACGGAAGACCCTTGCCGCGGGCTCGTCGAGCAGGATCCGCGGCTGACGGAGATCCTCGCGCACGCCCTCGACGCGCGCGCCGTTCGCCTCGAGCACGTAATCGGGCGGCGTCGTTTCGCCGGGCAGCTGCAGCGCCGTGCATTCGAGCGTGACGGATTCGCCGCGCACGGTGAAGAACGCGAGATCCAGCGGTCCGCGGCACGCTTCGCGGTACGCCTCCGGCACGGTCCCGTGCTTCAGCGCAAGCGCAAAGCCGTTCTGATACGGCAGAAGCTCCGTCTGCGCCGCGATCACGTCGTCGTCCAGATACGAGTACGCCTCTTTGAGCAGCGCCTTGTACGACGCCTTTTCCTCCGCGCCGAACAGGGCGGAGGGGACGTGCTCGCGCATGCGCCACTGCAGGTCGTACGCGACCGTGTGCTGCACGAACGCCGGCACGGCGCCCTCGCGTTCGACGCAAGCGCGGAGCGTATCGAGGGCGAAGCCTTTGAGATACGGATGGTACCACGCGGGCGACTGACCGGAGGTCTGGATCGCGCTCGCCTCGCCCTGCGAGCGGCGGCGGTAGAAATGCGTCGCGTCGGAAACGACGCCGAGTGTCTTTTTTCCGAGCAGGAGCGACTGCAGAAACTTTGCGTCCTCGGCGTACTTCAGGGTTTCGTCAAACCGCCTGCCCGAAAGCGCCGCCGCGCGCGCGAACGCGCTCGTCACCGCAAGCTGCGGATTTTTGGGCTCTTTTTGCAGATCGATCACGCGCGAGCCGCGGCCGTATTTGAAGTTCAGCAGATGCGGACCCTTCGCGCCGTCGAAAAACGTCATCGGCAGCGACACGACGTCCGTTTCGGGATGCGCCTCGAAGAACGCGAACACCTTCGAAAGCGCGTTTTCGGAAAGCAGGTCGTCCGCGTCCAGAAAGCTTACGTATTTGCCGCGAACGCGCGAAAGACCTTCGTTGCGCGCGGAAGACACGCCGCCGTTTTCCTTGTGCACGACTTCGACGTTTTCGGGATACCGCTCCGCGTACGCGTCGCACATGCCGCCGCTTCCGTCGGTCGAGCCGTCGTCGACGAGGATCAGCTGCACGCGTGAAAAGCCGAGATCCTGCCGGAGCAGGCTTTCGACGGTTTCTCCGAGAAACGGAGCGGCGTTGTATACGGCCGTAACGACCGAAAAATCATAGGCGTCCTTCACGGGATCTCCTCCGCGCTTGCAAAAAAGAGGCGTTCAGCCTCTGAAATTGTATCCGCAGTCCGGACAGTAAAAGTTCCGGCGCCACGGCGAAAACCAGCGTTTGCATTTGAACACGTAACCCTTGCCCCGGATCGCGGCGAGGATCGCGAGCCACCAGTCGAGCAGAAGAAAGAGCAGCGCCCCGATGATCCAGCGAAGGAAGGACCAGAGCACGTACCACGCTCCGAACAGGAGCAGCCAGAAGCATCCGTGACGCTTCCGTTCGGTCGTCAGCATCGCGCGCGTTCCGCCGCAGCGCGGACATTTCGGATTCAGCGGCATCGCAGGATCTCCTTTCTTTGTTTCGATCCCATTATAAACGCTCGCCGCGCGCGTGTCAATTTACGCGCGGGCAAACGAAAGCCCCCGGACGGGGGCGAAGAGTCAGTGCTTTTTCACCGTGCGGTTGCGCTTCCAGACGCTCCACATGCGGAATCCGGTGGACACCAGCAGCACGCCGACCGCCATCGAGCCGGCGATCGCCGCCGTCAGCATGCCCTTGTCGTACGCCTCCGGAAGCAGGCTGCGCCGGATGAAGTCCATCGTGTAGTAGATGCCGGAGCCGGGGATCAGCGGCACGAGCGCGCACATCAGATAGCTGGTGGCGGGGAACTTGCGGATGCGCGCCATGATCTCGGCGTAGAGCGACGACGCGGCCGCGCCGAGCAGGTATGCGATCGGCTCCGCGAGCCCGAGCCGCATCATGAGCACGCACACCGGCCAGGAAATCAGGCTGCCGAGCAGCGCGAACGGGATGCCGCGGCCGTGCATGTTGAACATCAGGCCGAAGCCGAGCGTGCCGCAGAGTCCCGCAAGACACTGGATCCACAGCGGATGCGCGATCGGCTCGAGACCCGCCGCGATCGAGGGGAAGATATGCCGCGCGAGCGAAACGCCGGAGCTCGTGCCGAACACCAGCGCCACCGCGATGATCAGCACCTGCACGAGGCGGTTCAGACCCGACATCGTATCGCCGTAAATGACGTCGCGCAGGCTGTTCGTGAACAGGAAGCCCGGCACGAGGAGCATGATCGCGCCGATGACGGCGATGTCCGCGTTGGCGCCGAAGCCGATCGCAGTGAACAGGTTCGCGAGGAAGCCGAGGATAAAGCTGCACACGAACGACGTAAAGAATGCGTTCGCGTGGAACCGGCCCATGAACCGGAGCGACGCGCCGATCGCAAGGCCGCATACGCCCGCGGAAAGCGCCTCGAAAACGCCGCCGCCGAAAAAGACGCCGAAGCCGAAGCCGATCAGAAACGCCGCAAGGTAATAGACCGGAACGGGATAGCGGCAGACCTTCTTTTCGGTCTCGCGCAAAAGCTTTCGCGCTTCGGCGATCGACGGCTTTTCGGTGCAGATGCGGCGGCAGAGCGCGGAATAGCGCTCGATGCCGTCGAGCATCGTTTCACTGCTCTTCAATCGCCGGATCTTCGTCAGGATCCGTCCGTCGTCGGTTTCGAGGCTCGCCATGATGCAGCTCGGGATGACGAACGCGTCGACGCGCTCGATGCCGTACGCCTCGATGATGCGGTTGATCGTTTCCTCCACGCGGTACGTCTCCGCGCCGCACGCCTGCAGCTTGTTCGAAAGCGATACCGCAAACTCCAGAAGCTCTTCGTAAAACGCGTCGCCCTCCGGAGCCGCGGGCGTCTGCGCTTCGACCGTGCGCGCGGCGCGGTCGATCCGATCCTTTGCGCTCAGGATCCCCGTCTTTTTTGCATGCTTCATATCGGTGTTCTCCGTTATTCAAACCGGTTTGCTTCGCCGGGAGTGGGAACGTTCGTGACGGCGTACTCGCCGCCGTCCGTTCTTGCGTAGGACGTGTCGGGCTCGAGCGCGGGAACGGAAAGCTCCGCGAGCTCGACGTAGTTTTCGCTGATCAGCAGCAGCGTTTCGCCGCTTGCGGACAGGTTGAATCCCGTGCAGAACGGATCGTCGTCGGTCGCGCCGGTGCCGCCTGTGCAGTACAGAACGAGATACCCGCCGGCGGGAATGACCGTTCCGTCGGGGAAGTGATAGCGGATCGTGCGCTTCACGTCCTTGATGCTGTCGGTGAACCCGTAGCCGGACAGGTCGAAGTCGCGGCCCGTCGCGTTGTACAGCTCCACCCAGTCGACCGTGCCGTACTCGGGGTGCTCGTACGCGCCGTGGTTCGAGGTCATGACCTCGTTGATCACGATCCCGCCGGACGCGTTCGGAAACAGCAGGATCCCCGCGACGATGACGCCTGCGGCGATCACGAGCGCGAGCAGCACGAGGAGCAGTCCCCGGTGCCGGATGCGCGGCGTTTCCCTGTGAAATTCGTTTTCGAGCGAAAGCTCGTTCTCCAGTTGTTCCATATCTGCATTATACAGGAAAAAAACTGTTTCCACAAGCAAAAATCCATGCTATAATAATAATTCAGAAAGGCGGTACCGACTATGCAGAAATACCTACTGTCGCTGGATCAGGGCACGACGAGCTCGCGCGCGATCCTCTTTGATCTTTCGGGAACCATCGTCACCTCCGCGCAGTTCGAGTTTGCGCAGCATTATCCGATGCCGGGCTACGTCGAGCACGACGCGAACGAGATCCTCAAAACCGAGCTCGACGCCGTGCGCGAGGTCCTGCGCAAGGCCGACGTCAAAAAGGGCGAGGTCGCCTGCATCGGCGTCACGAATCAGCGCGAAACGACGATCGTATGGGAAAAGGAAACGGGCAAGCCGGTCCATCCGGCGATCGTGTGGCAGTGCCGCCGCACCGCGCCGCTGTGCGAGCAGCTGATCCGCGAGGGCATGCGCGACTACATCGCGCAGTCGACGGGTCTTCTGATCGACGCGTACTTTTCCGCGACCAAGCTCCGCTACATCCTCGACGCCGTTCCGAACGGACAGATGCTCGCGGAGCACGGCGACCTGCTGTTCGGCACGGTCGACACGTGGCTGATCTGGAATCTCTGCGGCGCGCACGTGACCGACTACAGCAACGCGTCCCGCACCATGCTCTTCAACATCCATACGCTCCAATACGATCCGGTCATCATGCACCGGCTGAACATCCCGGCGTGCATCCTGCCGGAGGTGCGTCCGTCGGCGGCGGTCTACGGATACGTGAAGGACGGCATCGAAGGGCTCGAGGCGCTCGCGGGCGTGCCGATCTCGGGCGACGCGGGCGACCAGCAGGCGGCGCTGTTCGGGCAGGCGTGCTTCGAGCCGGGCCAGGCGAAATGCACCTACGGCACCGGCGGTTTTCTGATGATGCAGACGGGCGAAAAACCCGTTTCGAGCAAGAACCGGCTGCTGACCACGATCGCGTGGGGCGTGGGCGACAAGGTCTGTTACGCGCTGGAGGGCAGCATCTTCAACGCGGGCAGCTCGATCAAGTGGCTGCGCGACGAGGTCGGGCTGATCTCCTCCGCGCACGAGATCGACGTGCTTGCGGAATCCGTGCCGGACGCGGGCGGGGCGTACTTCGTTTCCGCGTTCACGGGGCTCGGCGCGCCGCACTGGGATATGTACGCGCGCGGCGCGCTGGTCGGCGTGACCCGCGCCACGAACCGGGCGCACATTGCGCGCGCGGTGCTCGAGGGCATCGTGTATCAGGTCGGCGACCTTGCCCGCACGATGGAGTTTGACAGCGGCAGAAAGCTCGAGGAGCTCAAGGTCGACGGCGGCGCGGCGGTGTCGAACGTGATGATGCAGTTCCAGGCGGACATGCTCGACGTGCCGGTCAACCGTCCGAAGTGCGTGGAATCGACGGCGCTCGGCGCGGCGTATCTCGCCGCGATCGGCGTGGGGCTTTATCAGGACGAGACCGACGTCATGCGCTACTGGCAGAGCGAGAAGATCTTCCGTCCCGCCATGAGCGACGTGGAGCGCGCGAACCGCCAGCGCGGCTGGACCAAGGCGGTCGAGAAGGCAAAGAACTGGGAAGACTGATCCGAAGGGAGATAAGAATATGGCAAACAAAGAAACAAGACCCTACGTAGACTGGGAAACCATCGGCAACTTCATCGTCGACGCGTTCGTCGCGTACGGCGTGCCGCGCGAGGACGCGGAGATCTGTGCGGACGTTCTGATGGAGAGCGACCGCCGCGGCATCGAAAGCCACGGCGTCAACCGCTTCAAGCCGATCTACATCGACCGCATCAAGGCGGGCATCCTGAACCCCGTCACCGAGTACGAGGTGCTCAAGGAAACGCCGACGACGCAGGTGGTCGACGGACACGACGGCATGGGCATGGTCATCTCTAAGCGCGCCATGCAGACCGCGATCGACAAGGCGAGAACGTACGGTATGGGCATGGTCGCCGTGCGCAACTCCTCGCACTACGGCATCGCGGGCTACTGGACGACGATGGCGACGAAGCAGGGCATGATCGGCATCACGGGCACGAACGCGCGTCCGTCCATCGCGCCGACCTTCGGCGTCGAGAACATGCTCGGCACGAACCCGCTGACGATCGCGCTGCCGACCGACGAGGACTTCCCGTTCTGCATCGACTGCGCGACCTCCATCACCCAGCGCGGCAAGATCGAATACTACGCGCGAAACGACAAGGCGACGCCCGCCGGCATGGTCATCGGAAGAGACGGCACGGCGCTCACCGACTCGAAGCAGATCCTCGTCGACCTCACGAAGGGCGAGGCGGCGCTTGCGCCGCTCGGCGGCATCGGCGAAGAGCTCGCGGGCTACAAGGGCTACGGCTACGCGACGGTCGTGGAGATCCTCTCCGCGGCGCTGCAGGCGGGCAGCTTCATGAAGGCGCTCACCGGCATGGACGAGAACGGCAACAAGCGTCCGTATCACCTCGGGCACTTCTTCATCGCGATCGATCCCGAAGCGTTCATGGGCCTCGATACGTTCAAAAAGATCGCGGGCGACATCCTGCGCGCGCTCCGCAATTCCGAAAAGGCGCCGGGCGAGGAACGCATCTACACCGCGGGCGAAAAGGAATGGCTCGTGTGGCTCGACCGAAAGGACAAGGGCGTGCCCGTCAACGAGGCGGTGCAGAAGGAAATGATCGCCGTCCGCGACGAAAAGCATCTGAACTATCATTTCTCCTTCGAGAAATAAAACGATCGGACAAAGAAACGCCTTCCCCCGTGGGAAGGCGTTTTTCGTTTGCAGGCTCTTTCGCGTTCCGCCCGACGACGCGAAATGACGGCAAGTAAATCATATATTATTTTTTCTGCGGGATTTCCGGGTCTCCGCGGTGTCATATAGAGTAGATGGGTATGAAGCGCCGGAATCGTGCGTTTTCCGCTTGCGGCATGCCGCCCTGTGTGATAAACTATATATAATCGGGCGGACGGAACGGTTTTTCGGGCGAAGACGATCCGCAAACCGTGTGTCGGCAGAACCGTCCCGAGGATATGATAAAAAACACGGCATTTATGACTTCCCGCAGAAGCGCAAGGGCCGCATTCTCGGGATGTATCTGGTCGGCGGCATGATGCGGAACAAGAAGCGTAATAAGAAGCTCTCCGGCAAGATGACCGAGGGCATGCTGATGCCGTATAAGAAGGTATTGGAGAAAGCGGAGAAGGAGTAAGCAAGGAAGGACGGTCGCCGCTCGTCCTTTATTTACCGGCATGATGCAAATCTGTTGCATTCGCGTGCTATGATGGAGAAAAAGAAGGGGGACATTCCATGAAAAAACAGCTTTGCGCGCTGCTTGCGCTGATTCTGGTTTTTTGCACCGCGGCATGCGGAGGCGGGGCGGCAACCGACGAACCGAAAGAACCGATGGGGAAACCGGTCGAATCGCTGTCCGCGTTTTCGATTTCGGAAAACCTTAACACGGCGTGGTACAAGTCCGTGGATACCGATACCTATCCGTATTACTGCAATGAAGACCTGTACGTTTACGAAGGCGGCGAAGCGATTCTGAAGCATGACGGTGTTCGTTACCGGCTCGTCGAAACCGGCGAGACCTGCCGCCTCGAAAAGGATCTGTACGCCTCGCCGTTCGACGAAACGCCTGCGCAGACGCTTGACGCGGGTGAAGTCCGTTTGCTTGCAGACGGCGCGAAGGTGTGTGTCGAGGTGCTTTCCGACCCGCTCGGGATTTTCGAGGGCTTCCCCCCGGAGGACCTTTCGTTGTCGCTGAATCAATCCTGGCATCCTACCCGGTACTATGCGCATACGCCGCATGCGAGCGGGCATGCGCCGCATTTTCAGCCGGAAACAGGATGGTATGAACGGGAGGGGCACAGAAAGACGAACGGCGGGATCGTGTATTACACGAACTGCCGTGTGACCGCCCGGGCGGACGGCACGGTGCGCGGAACGGTGCAGGTGACGGATGAATCGCAAGAGGAGGACTGTGTGCTTTTATGGGCAGGCGACGCAGGGGCTTTGGTGCGTCCGGACGGCGAGCTGCTCTATTACGGCAAACGTATGTGGCTGAGTCGGTTTGAGCGCGACGACTGCGCCGAGTATGTTTTGAAGGCAAATTATGACCCGCTGCATCTGTCTGTCGGAAACATGCTGATCCTGTACAGAGGCACGGACAGTACCGAGCCGAGGGACGTGATCGGACGCAGCCGCGCGGAGATCATCGACGATTTCACCACCGACGGATGGACGCATGAGCCGCTTTCGATGTCGTGGGGCGAGAGTGACGACGACAACGACAACTACGGCGAACTGTTCATCAAGCTCACAAAGGACGGTCGGATGCTGCTGATCTATCTGGACTGGGATATTGCAGGGCGGTTTGCAGACGAGTGGTTTGCTTACGCCTATGTGCTGATCGGCGCGGACGGAACGCTCGAAAGCTGGGGCGGGCAGAAGCCCGGCGACCACACGCTTGCGGATAGCTACAAGCTTTCGGATGAGTTTCCTATTAACAGCGGGCTTTGGGGGCTCTTGGAGGACGACCGCATACTGCTTCTGGACGATGGACGCATCTTTGTGACGTATGAAGGGCATGAGAGCGGCAAAGTGCTGGACTTTATCATCTTCGATCCGCGCGGGTGAATCCTTTGGACGGGCATTTCGCCCGTCTTTTTTGCGAGTGTCATGGGGACGGTTCTGTTGACAACCGCATATGAAAATAAAGAAAGGGCGTTCGGGCTCTTTCTTTTTATTCGGCTTCGTCGGTTTCGGACGGCTCTTCCGGTTTCGGATCGTTTTTTTCGTGCCGGATCCGGATCCGTTTCAGGTTCTGCTTGTAATTGAAGATGTAGCGGATGACGAGCAACCCCTGCAGCGGCAGTCCGGCAAAGAACAGATACCACGGGTTCGCATCCATCAGGTGCAGGTATACGCACGTGATCAGCGACCAGACGAAGATCGACGCGTAGATGAACAGCAGGGTATCCGCCTTTTCCTTCCGGGTGAAGAACCACAGCACGATTGCGCTTGCCGGCACGCCCCACACGAACAGCTGCCAGATGCTCGTTTCCCGCGTGATTTTGACGTAAACGTAGATCACGCAGATGACGAACCAGATCTCGCACAGCAGAAAGATCTGCGACAGGACCTTCTGCCGGACGGCGGGCGCCTCGTCCTCGCTCCGTTCCGTTTCCTCCTGTTTCTCTGTAATCGCGCTCACCGGCACGCCGAACGTTTCGCTCAGCGCGTAGATGGTTTCAAGGTCGGGCACGACCTCGCCTTTTTCCCAGCGAGAGATCGCCTTGTCGGAGTAATTGATCCGCTTCGCGAGCTCCGCCTGCGTCAGATTGCTTTCTTTTCTGAGCCGCACGAGATTCTGCGACACGATTTTCTTTACGTCTTCCATGACCGCCATTTTAGCAAAAGCTGTCGAAAAAAGCAAGTATTTGCGGCGAATTCCCGCTGCGGTAGAATGCTCTCTCGCTGCGGTTCGGAGCGGTCTAACGAACGGAGAACCCGGAAACGGCGAAGTATCTTTACTTCGGAAGCGCGCGCGCCTATGATACCGTTATCGAAAACCGGTCGTCCGACCGACGAAAAGGAGTATGAAACCGATGCAGAAAACCGTTCCGATCTTTTTTGCATGCAACGACAAATACGTGCCCTATCTCGACGTGGCGCTGATCTCGCTCATCGCCCACGCGTCGCCCGAAAATACGTACCGGATCACGGTCCTGAAGAACGCGATCTCCGAACGGAACCAGGCGATCCTGAAACGCCATGAAACGGACAACGTCACGATCGACTTCTTCGACGTGAAGGAAATGCTCGAGCCGATCAGAAAGCAGCTGCCCGAGCGGTTCTATTTCAGCGTCGACGCGTATTTCCGTCTGTTCATCGAAACGTCGTTCCCGCAGTACGACAAGGCGATCTATCTCGACAGCGACGTGATCGTGCTGCACGACGTGGCCGAGCTGTACGACACGGACGTCGGCGGGTATCTGCTCGCGGCGGCGTACGAGCAGAACACCGACCGGAACCCGATGTTCACCAATTACGTGGAGGACATCATCGGCATCCCGCACAAGACGTATTTCAATTCGGGCGTGATGGTCATGAACCTCAGGGAGTTCCGCCGATTCCGCGTGCAGGAGCGGTTTCTGCACATGCTGACGCGGTATCAGTTCGACTGCCTCGCGCCGGATCAGGAATACCTCAACGTGATCTGCTTCGGCCGGGTGAAGTATCTGCCGACCGGCTGGAACAAGCACAGCTTCCCCGAGCCGCCCGAGGGCGAGCTGAAGCTCTGCCACTACGCGCTTTCCTGCAAGCCCTGGCATTACCGGGACACGATCAACGGCGAGTATTTCTGGGAATACGCGAAGGACAGCGAATTCTATCCCATGCTGAAAAGCGAGCTTGAAAATTACGGCGAGGCCGACCGCGAGCGCGACAAGGCGGCGTTTTCGGAGCTGATCAAGGGGATCGAGGCGATCTACCGGAGCGACCGGACGTTCTGCAAGCTCTGGTTCGGCAGGGACGCGGACCGAAAGGAAGTCCGTCATGGCTGATCCGGAGAAGAGAGCGGAACGCCTGCGCGTGCTTGCGCGCATCGCGGAATATGAGCGCGAGGGGCGCTTCAACGACGACGTCGAGGAGGACGATCCGGCGATCCCCATTCAGCCGGGCGACGTGGATTACGTGATCAGAAAGCCGTCGAGCAAGGTCAAGACGGCGGTCGCGAACGCCCTCGGCAGAGCGTTCTTCGAGAACATGATCCGCAAGCGCCGGCTGATCATCCGGGAAGTGCGCGGCATCGAAAACGCGACGGCGGTGAAGGAGGGCGCGATCGTCACCTGCAACCACTTTCATCTGAGCGACAATTACGTTGTGTACAAGACCATCCGGCCGGCGCTCAAAAAGCATCATTATCTGTATAAGGTCATCAAGGAAAGCAACTACACGAACTTCAAGGGGCCGGTCCGGATCATGATGCGCCACGCCAACACGCTGCCGCTGAGCGCGAACCTTTCGACCATGAAGGAGTTCTACGCCGCCGTGCAGACGCTGCTTTCGCGCGGGGAAAAGATCCTGATCTATCCCGAGCAGGCGATGTGGTTCAATTACCGCAAGCCCCGTCCGCTGAAGCCCGGCGCGTTCCGCTTTGCCGCGAAGTACAACGCTCCGGTCATTCCGGTGTTCGTCGGCATGAAGGATTCGGAGGAGACCGACGACGCGGGCTTTCCCGTGCAGGCGCTGTACGTGCACTATCTGCCCGCGATCTATCCGGACCCCGGAGTAAAGCTTTCCGAAAACACGGAGCGCATGATGCGGGAAAACGCCCGCCTCTGGGCGGACGCGTACGAAGCCTTCTACGGCGAACCGCTTTCCTGAACAGGAAGGATCCCGATCCCGGGCCGCTTTGCGGTCCGGGTTTTTTTACATCTTTTTTATCAGGATGTTGCAAATCGTCCGCATCCGTGTGATAGGATGGATCATCCCCGAAGGCTTCCCGCGGGGAGGGCGGCCCGCGAAGCGAAACGGACCGGGGCTTTCGGATGAAATGCAGGACCGCCGCATTGACGGGATCCGGCGGAAATGGTATACTGAATCTTCAGGAGGATGTTCGGGATTTGGTTTTTTCGGGGCTGACGTTTTTATTGATTTTTCTGCCGCTGCTGCTGCTTCTGTATTTCGTGCGCGGCAGCATGCGCTGGCGCAACGGCGTTCTCGTCGTCTTTTCGCTGATCTTTTACGCGTGGGGCGAACCGATCATGGTGCTGTTGCTCGCGGGAACGACGCTGCTGCACTATTTCTGCGCGCGCAAGATCGCGTCGACGAAGCGGACGGGGGAGCGGAAGCTCTGGCTTGCGCTCGCGGTGTTCGGCTCGCTGTCGGCGCTGTTCTGGTTCAAATACGCGGGCTTCGCGCTCGGCACGGTGCTGGGCATCCCGTTCACGCCGCCGCGGCTTCCGATCGGCATCTCGTTCTATACGTTCCAGATTTTGACCTACACGATCGACGTGTACCGCGGCCGCGTGAAGTCGCAGAAGCGCTTCTTCCGTCTGCTGCTGTACGTGAGCTGCTTCCCGCAGCTGATCGCGGGTCCGATCGTGCAGTACGCCGACGTGCGCAAATCGCTTGCGAAGCGCGAAACGACGACGGTGGATTTCGGCGCGGGCATGCAGCGCTTCTTCGTCGGTCTCGGGAAAAAGGTCCTGATCGCGAACATCTGCGGCAAGGCGCTCGAGGAATGCGCCGTCGGCGCGCAGCCGTACTCGTTCACCGGCGCGTGGATCTCGGGACTCCTGTTCACCCTGCAGCTCTACTTTGACTTTTCCGCGTATTCCGACATGGCGATCGGCCTCGGGCGCGTGCTCGGCTTCACCTACCGCGAGAACTTCCGGTATCCGTATCTGTCGCGCTCGGCGAGCGAGTTCTGGCGGCGCTGGCACATTTCGCTCGGCGAGTTCTTCCGCGATTACGTGTACATTCCCCTGGGCGGCAACCGCAAAGGACGGCTCCGCACGGTGCTGAACCTGCTGATCGTCTGGGCGCTGACGGGGCTCTGGCACGGCGCGGCGTGGAACTTCATCCTTTGGGGGCTGTACTGGTTCGTGCTCCAGCAGATCGACAAGCAGTTCGCTTCGGTCTGGAAGCGGTTCCCGAAGGGGCTTCTGTGGCTCGGCACGTTTCTGCTCTCGCTGATCGGCTGGGTGCTGTTCTATCACGCCGAGGGGCTTGCGGGCGCGGGCGCGCATCTCGGAGCGCTGTTCGGCATCGGCGCGAGCGGGCTGACCGACGCAAAGACGCTTGCGGTGCTCGCGCGCTACGCGCTGTATCTGCCGATCCCGCTCGCCGCGAGTTTTCCGATCGTTCCGGCTGTCCGCCGCTTCTTTGCAAAGCGCGACCGGCTTGCGGGGTTTTACGCGCCGCTTGCCGCGATCGCCGCGGTCACGATCGGGATCGTGTCGCTGCTGTTTTTGATCGGGCAGAGCTACAATCCGTTTATCTATTTCCGGTTCTGAGGGAATGCGTATGAAACACCGATTCACGTTTTATCTGACGTACGCCTGCGTGGTGCTGTTCGGCATGCTGGGCGTTCTGCTTCTGCTGTTCGGCGAGAAATCGCCGCGTCCGTCCGAGGAGGAAAACCGCACGCTGGCGGGATTTCCGGACTTTTCGTTCGGCGCGGTCGCCGACGGCAGCTTCATGCGCGGCATCGAGGACTATCTCTCGGACGGCATGCCGGGGCGCGGCCGCATCGTGTCGAAGACCGCGGCGTGGCTCGGCGCGCTGTCGGTGGCGAACGGGGACGAAGAGGACGTGAACGCGTTCGAAGCGGTCGAGGCGTTCGGCGAGGGCGACGACGAACCGGATCCGGTCCTGACGCCCGCGCCCGACGGGGACGAGATCATCGTGCCCTCCGAAACGCCGTCGGCGGCGCTTCCCACGCCTCCGGAACCGACCGAAACGCCGCAGCCCGCGGAAACGCCTTCGCCCGACGGCTCGCAGACCCCGCGGGAGACCGCGTCGCCGAAGGTCCCGGTCGAGATCAGAACCTGCAAGTTCCGCCAGCTCCGCGCGGACGGCACCGCGCGCGAGCCGTACACGTTCGACAAGGACGCGATCAACAACGCGATCGGCGTGTTCAACGCGTTCCGCGACGCGCTGCCGGAGGACGGACACGTGTTCTTTACGCAGATCCCGTTCCCGGAGATCGCGTTCAGCCTGCAGGACGGCAAGTACGTCGGCTGGGAATGCGAGCTCGAGGCGATGCTCGAGGCGAACACGAAGGAGGGCGTGATCGTGGTCAGCACGCTCGACGTGCTCGAAGCGCCGCTTCTTGCGGGCGAGGATCTGTACTTCCGGACCGACCACCACTGGAAGCCGCGCGCGGCGTGCTACGTGGCGCAGGCGATGCTCGACCGCATCGGGATCAAGGCGCTCGCATACGACGACTATACCTATAACCACAACAGCGGCTTCTACGGGTCCAAGGTCAGCGGCAATCCGGAGCTCAAGCAGACGCTCCCGCCCGACACCGTCGAGGTCATGGTCCCGTCGCTGCCGGTCAAAGGCTACGTGATCGACTGGGACGGCAGCGAACGCTCCACCCCGTTCATGGTCACGGACCGCGCGTCGTACCGCGCGTATCTGAACGGCACGGTCGGCCCGTGGCGGCGCTACGAGACCGGCGTGGACTGCGGCAGAAAGGCGCTCGTCATCGGCGATTCGTACATCTGCTGCTTCGTGCCGTACCTCACGCCGTACTACGAGGAGGTCCACACGACCGACCTTCGCAAGGATTACTACGACGCGTCGCACCGCACGTGGACGATCCGCGAGTACATCGAAAAGAACGGGATCGACGACGTGTATCTGATCCTGTCCACCGCGTCCGGACTGAATTCGGACTATCTGAAGACCTATCTGAAAAAGTATTTCTGAGGAGAGGGGCATGAAACGGAAACAAAAGCTGCATCTGCTGATCGGGCTGACGCTGGTCGGTCTGCTTGCGGCCGCGGCGGCGATCACGTTCTGGGTCACGGAATCCTCACGCACGTCGCGGTATGAAACGCAGGCGCTGAAGGCCGCGGAAGCCGGCGACTGGGACGCCGCGTACGATTACGCGGGCAAGGCGGAGGCGGAGGGCGCGAATAACGCGACGAACGCCGTTTCGTACCGCAAAGCCGAATCGCTGCTGGAGAGCGGCGATCTGAGCGGGGCAAAAACGCTGTTCGCCTCGCTCGGCGCGTACCGCGACGCGCCGGACCGCGTTCGCGAATGCGGATACCGGGAAGCGGACGCGCTTTATCGGGCGGACGAGCTCGAGGCCGCGCGCGACGCGTTCTGGGCGCTGATCCCGTACGCCGATTCGCAGGAGCGGTACGCCGAGGCGAGCTACCGGATCGCCGAACGGCTCTATGCGTCCGGCAGCAAACAGGAGGCGTTCGAAACGTTTTCCGAGCTGATCCCGTACGGCGACAGCGAGGCGCGCGCGAAGGCGATCGCCGTGGAACTCACCGGCGAGACCGATCCCGACCGCGCGGCTGCGGCGCTGAAGGGCGAAACGGAGGAGCAGGAGGCGGCGAAGGCGGCGCTCCGGGAAGCGCGGGACAAGCGCAGGACCGGGCTGATCGCGGCGGGCAAGGCGCATATCGTCGTGCTGTTCCGCGACGGACACGTCGAGGCGGCGGGGGATAACGGCGCGGGCCAGTGCAACGTTTCGGGCTTTTCGAACGTCACGGCGGTTGCGGCGGGTTACGCGCATACGCTGGGACTGAAGGCGGACGGCACGGTCACGGCGACGGGCGGCAACGCGTACGGTCAGTGCGACGTTTCCGGCTGGACGGACGTGGTCTGGATCGGCTGCGGCGCGTGGGACAGCTTCGGCGTCCGCAGGGACGGCACGCTGCTGCACGCGGGATTTCTCGACGCGGATTTCTCGGGCTGGACGGACCTCGTTTCGGTCGCGGCCTCGGAAACGGGCGCGGTCGGCGTCCGCAGGGACGGCACGCTGCTGTCCGTGCGCGGCAAGGACCGCTTCTCCGGAAACGGCTTCGTCGGCGCGGCGGTCACGAACGGCGCGGCGTTCGCGCTGAAAGCGGACGGCACGGTGCGCTGTGAAAACGAAACGGTCAAAGCGTGGACCGGTCTGATCGCGGTCGGAAACAGCCCTTCGGTGCTCGTCGGGATCAAGGCCGACGGCACGCTGTCGGCATACGGACTGCTGCCCGGCAGCGAGACGCTTCTCAACGCGCTCGCGGGGGAAACGGACGTTGCGGAGGTCGCCGTTACCGGCACGTTTGCGCTGATCCGGCACGGCGACGGCACGCTGTCCCTCTGCGGCGACGCGCCGGACGCGGTCCGGGAGTTTGTGAAAAACGTGCCTTCGAACGCGTTCCCGACCGACGAGTGATTTCCTCTTGCAACGCACGGATTTCTGTGTTATAATACGCTCTGCGCCGAAGAAACCGGCGCGCGTGTGCCTGTAGCTCAGCTGGATAGAGCGTCAGACTCCGACGCTGTAGGCCTAAGGTTCTTGAAAAATGCATAAACACTGTATATGTGCCTGTAGCTCAGCTGGATAGAGCGTTGGACTCCGACTCCAAAGGTCGCACGTTCAAATCGTGTCAGGCACGCCAGGAAAGCCCCGAAAACACTGCGTTTTCGGGGCTTTCACTTTTCCCTGGTCTTTGTTGCTTGGACGCAGGTTTTCTCCTGAAGAAGGTTGAATACTAATCCTTGTATATTCATCAAAATATGCATTCTGTTTTGCTCGAAAACCGTGTTTGACTGCATTTTGACTGCACTTTTTCTAAAATAGCATTCTCACAGTGCTCGTAGTAAACGTATTTCCGGCTCTTTTTTCCTCTCTTTGAGATGTTCGTCAAGAGCCCGAATCGCTTGCTCTTCTTTGAATTTCGAAAGGTGCGTATATATTTCAAGGGTAACTTCTATGTCTGAGTGCCCCAGGAATTTTTGTGCCGATTTAACATCAACCCCCGCATCGAACAACATTGTAGCATACGTATGCCGGAGCATATGCGCGGTTATATGATCAATGACCATCACTGTCTTTTGCGAGGGACCAGTTCCTTTAATTCCTCCAGCACATTCATTCAAGTGATTGATGAATGTTTTCCATGCGGATTTTAGCGCACTTTCTGACATCACTTTGCCATTCATGGAGGGACACACCAGTCCCTGTTTCTTTTTCACTTCGATAAGCGCATTGAAAAGCGTTTCTGGTATTGGAACGACTCGAACCCCGGCTTTTGTCTTTGGAGCTTTTATTGAAGCTTGATTCTTATATACCGCTCTTGCTTTTGATACTGTTATTGTTTGTGGGAAAATCTAAACTTTTGGATTTTCCTACAATGCCAACTACGGCGGAATC
>CAMKES010000018.1 GCA_946411635.1 uncultured Clostridia bacterium
CCCAGCGCCGGGATCTCGACTTCCTTCGTATCAGTGTAGGTCTTGCCGTCGATGACCGCCGTTGCGGTGTAGACCGTCTTGCCCGCTTCTTCGCAGGTCGCAGCCGTCGTGACCGCTTCGACCGTCGCGTCAACCGTCAGCGTATGCGTCGGATCGTTCGCGCAGACCGCCGTCGCCTTGACGGTGTAGCCCGTTTCGGTTGCAGTCCATTCGAACGTCGGTTCGCCGTATGCGTGACCGAGCGCCTCGACCGCAACTTCCTTCGTGTCGGTGTAGTCCTTCTCTTCGAAGGTGACCTTCGCCGTATAGACGATCTTGCCCGCCGCTTCGCAGACCGCGCCGGTCGTCTCGCTCGTTACCGTCGCTTCAACGGTCTTCGTGTGCGACGCGTCGTTGTCACAGACGAAGTTCGCAACCGCCGTGAAGCCGGTTTCGGTCTCGGTCCAGGTGAAGTCGACGAACGTCCACTTGTGACCCAGCGCCGGGAGCTCAACGTTCTTGAGCTGGATCGTAAACGGCGCCTTCGTGAAGGTCGCAACGTACAGGCCTTCGCCCGCTTCTTCGCAGGTCGCGGCCTTGACCGTCGTGAAGGTCACAACGCCTTCGTCCGTGATCTTGTGCGTCGGATCGTTCGCGCAGACGACAGTTGCCGTCACGCTCATGTTGTCTTCGCTCCAGACGTAGACCGGTTCGCCGTACGCGTGACCGAGCGCCTCGGTCACAACGGTCTTCGTCTGCTCGGTGAACGCTTCGTTCGTGAACGTCGCCGTGTAGACCGTCTCACCGGTCGCTTCACAGGTCGCAGCCGTCTTGACCGTGCTCGTCGTGTTGACCGTTTCGGTCTCGACGTGGCTCGGATCGTTCTCGCAGACGCGCGTCGCCGTTGCCGTGCTGTTGTCGTCCGCCCAGACGTACGTCGGTTCGCCCCACTTGTGACCGAGCGCTTCAACGTCCTCAACGGTCTTTGTCTGTTCGGTGAACAGTTCGTTCGCGAACGTCGCCGTGTAGGTCGTTTCGCCCTTCGCTTCGCAGGTCGCGGGCTTCGTGATCTCGGCGGTCGTATTGACCGTCTCGGTCGCGCTCGCTTCCGGATTGTTCGTGCAGGTCGCCGTTGCCGTGACCGTCTTGTTGTCTTCCGACCACTCGTACGCGATCGTGTACGCGTTCTCCTCCCAGCTCGCAACGAGGGTCACGTCTTCGGTGATCTTCGTCTCGAAGTCGAACGCTTCGCCGTTCAGCGTCCAGCCCTTGAAGACGTAGCCTTCCTTCGTCGGGTTCGTCTCCGGCGCCGTCGCCTTCTTGTTGTAGCGGACCGTCTGCGCTTCCGGTACCGGCGTGCCGCCGTCTGCGTCGAACGTGACCGTCTGCGTGACGATCTTGCCGTCCCGCGTTCTCAGCTCGACCTCGCCGTCCTTCATCAGGTCGATGTTGTTCAGGTCGATGAAGAACCGGAAGGTCTGACCGGTCGTATCGCTCTCATCGTTATGGAATACGTAGGTGTATCCTGCGTATCCGCCGTACTGCAGTGCCGTCTCAACGATCTCCTCGTTGACGTAGCCCCACGCGCCCATCCAGTCTGCGCCGTCCTTGTGGTCCTTGAAGACCTTCGTCTCGCCGCCGTTCACCGCGTAGGTCGCCGTCTCGACTACACCGAGCGTCGGCGCCGTGAACTTCACGCCGAACCACCAGCCATCCTCCATGCGGCCGATGCTCTCGTCCTTCGCTACCCAGTCCGCAGTCAGACCGTTCGGGTCGCGGAAGATGATCTGATTCGGCGTATTCTGTCCGTTCGGGTTGGGCGTGATCGCCTCCATCGTCCAGATCGTGTTCTCCCACTTCGCCGTGAGCGTCACGTCTTCGGCGATCTTCGTGTCGAAGTCGAACAGCTCGTCGCCCTTGTACCAGCCGAAGAACTTGTATCCGTTCTTCGTCGGGTTCGTCTCCGGCGCCGTCGCCTTCTTCATGTAGCGGACCGTCTGCGCTTCCGGTACCGGCGTGCCGCCGTCCGCGTCGAACGTGACCGTGTACTCGAGGATCTTGCCGTCGACCGTCTTGATCTCGACTTCGTCGTCCTTCGTCAGCGTGACGTTCTGCGGATCGATCGTGATCACGAACGTCTGCGCCGTCTCCGTATTGCCGTCCCACGCGAACTTGTACGTCCACGTCAGGACCGTATGGTTGTTGATCGCATACTCAATGCTCTCCGGGCTCAGCGGCAGCCATGCCTGCATGTATGCCGGATAGTTGTCGCCGCTGTCCTTCGCATTGTTGAACGACTTCCACGTCTCGCCGCCGTCGTTCGAGTACGTCGTATTGACGATGTTGTCCGCCGTCACCGCTTCCGGCGCCGTGAACAGCATGCCGACCCACCAGCCGTCCTGATAACGGCCGATGCTCATGTCTTTCGGATACCACGCAAGCTCGAACTCCGAGAACGTCGCGCCTTCCGGCATCAGCGTTGCGCTCGGCGTATACGGCGTCGTCAGCGTCCAGATGATGCTCGCCCACTTCGCCGTCAGCGTGATGCTCTCCGTTACCTGCGTCGTGAAGTCGAACAGCTCGTCGCCCTTGTACCAGCCGAGGAACGTATAGCCGTCCTTCGTCGGATCCGCGGGCTTTTCGGCGTATTCGCCGTACTTGACCGTCTGCGTTGCGACCGTCGTTTCGCCGTCCATGAACGTGACCAGCACGTCGTCGTGTCCCAGCGCCGGGATCACAACGTCCTTCGTCAGCGTCTCGAACGCTTCGTTCGTGAACGCTGCGGTGTAGCGGCCGAGGCCGTCCTGTTCCGCTTCGGGCGCCGTAATCACTTCGTAGGCAGCCGTGACCGTTTCGGTGACGACGTGACGCGGATCGTTCTCGCAGATCATCGTTGCGGTGACCGTGAAGCCGGTCTCCGTTCTGGTCCATTCATAGGTCGGTTCGCCGTACTTGTGTCCGAGCGCCGGGATCACATCGTTCTTAAGCTGCGTCGTGAACGCTGCGTTCGTGAACGTCGCGGCGTACAGTCCTTCGCCCTCCGTCTCGCAGGTCGCCGGGGTGATCGTCGCAAAGGTCACGGCGCCGTTCTCGGTGATCACATGCGTCGGATCGTTCGCGCAGGTCACGGTCGCGGTGACCGTGTAGCCGGTCTCGGTCTTCGTCCATACGTATTCGGGTTCGCCGTACGCGTGACCGAGCGCTTCGATCGCAACTTCCTTCGTGTCAGTGTAGTCCTTCTCTTCGAAGGTCGCCTTTGCGGTGTAGACCGTCTTGCCCGCTTCTTCGCAGGTCGCTGCGGTCGTTTCTGCCGTGACCGTCGCTTCAACCGTCTTCGTATGGGCCGCGTCGTTCTCGCACTTGAAGTTTGCGACCGCGGTATAACCCGTTTCGGTCTCGGTCCAGGTGAAGTCGACGAACGTCCACTTGTGTCCGAGCGCTTCGATCGCGATCTCCTTCGCATCGGTGTAGTCCTTCTCCTCAAAGGTCACGGACGCGGTGTAGACGGTCTTGCCCGCCGTCTCGCAGGTCGCGTCGGTCGTTTCTGCCGTGACCGTCGCTTCAACCGTCTTCGTATGGGTTGCGTCATTGTCGCACTTGAAGTTTGCGACCGCGGTGTAACCCGTTTCGGTCTCGGTCCACGTGAAGTCGACGAACGTCCACTTGTGTCCGAGCGCTTCGATCGCAACTTCCTTCGTGTCGGTGTAGTCCTTCTCTTCGAAGGTTGCCGTGGCGGTGTAGACCGTCTTGCCCGCTTCTTCGCAGGTCGCTGCGGTCGTTTCTGCCGTGACCGTCGCTTCAACCGTCTTCGTATGGGCCGCGTCGTTCTCGCACTTGAAGTTTGCGACCGCGGTATAACCCGTTTCGGTCTCGGTCCAGGTGAAGTCGACGAACGTCCACTTGTGTCCGAGCGCTTCGATATCCTCGACGGTCTTGGTCTGCGTCTCGAACGGCGCGCTCGCGAACGTCGCAGTATAGGTCGTTTGGCCCTTTTCTTCACAGGTCGCGGGCTTTGTGATCTCGGCGGTCGTGTCGACCGTGACGATGATCGGTTCGACCTCGCTGTTGTTCGTGCAGGTCGCCGTTGCCGTGACCGTCTTATTGTCGTCCGACCACTCGTAGACCACGTCGTATGCGTTCTCTGCCCACTTCGCTTTCAGCGTGAGCGCCTCGTAGACGTTCTTCGTGAAGTCGTATGCGTTGTTTCCGTCGTACCATCCTTCGAAGACGTAACCTTCCTTCGTCGGATCGGTCGCGGGCTTCGCAACGGGTTCGCCCTTCGGCACTTTGACCGTCGTGGGCTCGCTGCCGTTATCCGCGTTGAACGTGACCGTGATCGCGTCGACGATGTAGTACATGCCGTGTTCGTTCGTGAGGATCGTGGTGCAGAGCTTGCCTTCCACGACGTTCTCAGGCTCGACCGGGATCGAGAACTCGCCGCCGGACACGAAGTGATCGACGCGCTCGTCATCGCTATTGACCGTCGCTTCCGTTCCGTGGAACGAACCGCCGGTGACCGCAACGCTGATCGTGCCCGCGGTGTTGTTCTGCGGGTTCGCAGCGTTCAGCGCCGTATTGCCGGTGATCGTGCCGCCGGAGATGTTCACGGTGATGTCGAGACCGGTCGTGTGCTGCGCGATCGCGATGCCCGCGCCGCTCGTCGTCGTGCCGCTGCCGTTCGGGGTAACGGTCGTCGCCGTGCCGTTGCCGGTGATCATGCCGCCCGTGACGTTCAGCACGCCTGCGCGGACCTCGATGCCCGTTGCGGTGCCGGTGACAGTCGCGCCTTCTTTGACGTTGACCGTCGCACAGCCGTTCAGCGCGATGCCGATATCGTCGCCGCTGATCTTTGCGCCGTCGTTGACGTTGATCACGGAATCGCCGCTTGTGATGTTGCCCATCACCCAGACCATGCCGTTGATCGTGCCGTTGATATCGATCGTGCAGCCGTTGCCGGTCTGTCCGTCGGTTTCGTTCTGATACAGAATGATCGCGTAATCGCTCTCGACCGTCGCGTCAGCGGCGATCGTCAGTCTGCCGTTCTGTCCGCTCTCAAGACCGTTCAGGTAGATCGTGCCCGCTACGGTACCGTTCTTGATCGTGACCGTCGCGTCGTACTGATCGATGTAACCGGTCAGCGTATGTCCGCCGAGATCGAGCGTGAAGTTCCTGCCTTCGGCGATCACCGCGTACTCGGAAACGTTCTTGAGCAGTTCGATCGTCTCGCCGCCGTTCACCGCGTCGATCGCGGCATTGAGCGTTGCGTACAGCTTGTCGCCGATCTTGGCAACCGCTTCCGTCCACTTCGCGGTCAGTTCGATATTCTCGTTGACCGGCGTATTGAAGTTGAACCCGGTCTCGCCGTTGAACCAGCCCGCGAAGACGTAACCGTCCTTCGCCGGGTCTTCCGGCTTCGTGACCTTGGTATTCTTTTCGATCGTTACAACGACCGGATCGGAACCGTTGTCCGCGTTGAACGTGACCGTGACGCCCTTGGCCAGTCTGTAATGATCCTCTTCCGTGACCCAGATATAGCCGTCCGGGATCGTCAGATCGTCCGTCGCCGAAGTGACGGCTGCGGGTTTCTCTTTCGCTTCCTTCTCATAGTAGCCGATCTGAAGTCCGTTGCTGCTTGTGATCGTGCCGCCGTTGATCGCCGCCGTCGGTTCGCCGTTCGGGTAACCGCAGCTCTCGACCACGATCGCGTCGCCGGTCGCATACGCGCCGCTGCCGTTAAAGCTGTATTCCGCAGCCGCGCCGTTTCCGGTAATCGTGCCGCCGTTGACCGTCAGCGTGCCGGACTTCTGATAGATCGCCGTTGCGCCGGTGATCGTGCCGCCGTTGACCGTCAGGTTGCCGGACGGCAGATAGATCGCGATGTCGTCCGACGTGACGACCGCGCCTTCTCCGATGATGATATTCGCACCGGACAGATCCGTTCCGTTGGTGGTGATCGCAGCGTCGCCGCTGTTTTCGACCTTACCAAGGATCGTGATCGTCGGGGTCTTGCAGTTCGCCTCGCCGAACGTTCCGTCGCCCCAGACGACGACCTGTCCGTTGACGGTTGCGTCGGACGCAAGCGTTACGTTCGCGTTGTCGTAGGCATCGAAGCGGCCTTTGATCGTGCCGTTCTTCACTTCGACCGTGCCGGCGTCGACCGTCAGTCTGCCGGTCAGCGTGTGTCCGCCGAGGTCGAGCGTCACGCTCTTCGCGTTGCTTACGCTTTCCTCAACGTCCTTCAGCAGCTTGACGGTGTCGCCGTCGTTTGCCGCTGCGAACGCTTCCGCGAGCGTTGCGTACAGCTTGTCGCCGATCGAAGCGACCGCCGTCAGCGCCGTATAGGTCGTGACGCCGTTCACCGGACCTTCGACCTTGACCGTGACGCCGTCTTCCGCCGCGTATTCGAACGTGACCTGCTCGTTTGCGAGCTGGACCTTCATGATCTCGCCCGCGCGGAACGTGTATGCCGCGCCGTCCTTGAGGAGCGTGACGACCGCTTCGCCGGTGCGTACGCCTTCCGCCGCGAACGCTTCTTCGAACGTTGCGTAGCAGACGTCGCCGACCTTCGCGACCGCTTCGGAGAGCAGATAGCCGCCCTCTTCAAGCGCCAGCCACGCGTAGCCGTCCGGAACCGTCAGGGTGTTCGTTTCCGAGGTGATCCTGCGGTTCTCAACGCCCGCGGAACCGGTCTTGCCGTCTACAAAGATCTGCGTGCCGGAGGTTCCGTTGAACGTGCCGCCGTTGATGGCGACGGTCTGCTCCACGTTCACGTAACGGTCGGACAGACCGTAGTAACCGTTGAACGTACCGCCGTTGATCGTGTAGCTGCCCGCTGCCGCCGCGTAGATCGGCGCGCAGAAGTAGTACCACCATTCGTTGTTCGCAGGCGTCGCGTTCGCCGTATAGGTACCGCCGTTGACAACGATCGTTGCCGGGGCGGTCGTGTTGTTCGTGCCGATCGCCGCAAAGTGCGAGGTGATCGTCGGACCGCCGTCTTCCGTTCCGAAGACCGCCGTTCCGTTTGCCATAACGTACACGCCGTACATGCCGTCGGAGCCTGCGCCCGTCGCGGTCAGCGTGCCGTTTTCGACCGTCAGCTTGCCGCCGTCGACCGTGATCAGTGCTTTGCTGTCGAAGTCCGCGCCGTTCGCCGGTCCGGTGATCCTGCCGTTGCCGGTGATCGTCATGTCGCCGGTCGCCGTGACTGCGAACAGTTCGGGCGCCTCGGAGCTGACTTCGTATCCGCCGAGATCCAGCGTGACCTTCTTGCCGACCGTGATGCCGGTGATCGTGACGTCCTTCAGCAGCTTGACGGTGTCGCCGTCGTTTGCCGCCGCGAACGCTTCCTCGAGCTTTGCGTACATGACGTCGCCGATCGAAGCGACCGCGTCGACCCACGTCGCCTTCAGGGTGATATTGCCCTTGACTGCCGCGGTGAAGACGTACGGTTCGCCGTTCAGCGTCCAGCCCGCGAAGACGTATCCGTTCTTCGTCGGCGCCGCGGGTTCCGCGACCGCCGTGTCGTAATCGACCTCGACCGGTGCGATCTCATTGCCGCCGTCCGTATCGAACGTGACCGTCATCTTCTTCGGCGTCCAGTGCGCCGTAAGCACGAGGCTCTCGGTGACCGGCTTCGTGAAGTCGTATGCGTTGTTGCCGTTGAACCAGCCTGCGAAGTCGTAGCCTTCTCTGACCGGGTCGGCGGGTTTTGCGACCGTGGTATCCTGATCGACGTCCACGCTGACCGGATCAGTGCCGTTGTCATAGACGAACTGGACCGTCAGGCCCTTGATCCACTTCAGGATGTAGACGACGTCCTTCGTAGCCGTGTCGTCGACCGGGATGGTCCACATATCGTTCAGATTGAAGTGATAGCCCGGACGCGCCGGGATGCTGTCGATCGCTGCCTGCGAGATGGTGTACATCGACTTCGGATCGCCGTAGTGGACGTTGAACTCCTCAATGATCTCGCCGGTGAAGTAGTTCGCGTAGATGATCCGGACCGGTTTTCCTTCGAACTTCGCCGTCAGCGTGATATCCGCGGTGACCGGCGTATTGAAGTCGAACGCTTCCGTTGCGCCTTCCGCGAACCAGCCGAGGAAGTTGTAGTTCGTCTTTTCCGGATTCGCAGGCTTTTCCGCCTTCGTGCTCTTTTCGATCCGCTGCGCCTCGGGCGCCGCGCTTGCGCCTTCGCCCGTGACGAACGTCACGACGACTGCCTCCACAAGCTTGTAAACGCCCGCCGTTTCGGTCTCGACCCACATCTGGTCGTCGCGGACCGTGATCGTGTTGTCCGTCGAAGTAACGAGCGCGAGCTCGGTTCTGTTCGTCTTGTCGTAGTACGCGCCGATGCCCTTTGCTTTGTCGCTCGTGAACGTGCCGCCCGTGATCTCCACGACCGGATCGCCGTTCGGATAGCCGCAGTTGTCCACGACGAGCGCGTCGCCCGTGGGATTGCCGCCGTTGCCGTAGTAGCTGTATTCCGCAGCCGCGCCGGTGCCGTGCAGCGTGCCGCCGGTGATCGTCGTCTTGCCCGACTTCACGTAGACCGCCGTTGCGCCGGTGATCGTGCCGCCGTTGACCGTCAGATTGCCGGACGGCAGGTAGATCGCGATGTCGTCGGACGTAATGACCGCGCCTTCGCCGATGATGATGTTCGCGCCGGACAGATCCGTACCGTTGGTGCTGATCGCAGCGTCGCCGCTGTTTTCGACCTTACCGAGGATCGTGATCGTCGGCGTCTTGCATCCCGCCTCGCCGAACGTGCCGTCGCCCCAGACCACGACCTGCCCGTTGACGGTTGCGTCGGACGCGAGCGTTACGTTCGCGTTGTCGTACGCGTCGAAGCGGCCTTCGATCGTACCGTTCTTTACTTCGACCGTGCCGGCGTCCACCGTCAGTCTGCCGGTCAGCTTATGACCGCCGAGATCGAGCGTGACGCTCTTGCCGATCGTATTGCCTGCTTCTTCGACATCCTTCAGCATCCTGATCACGTCGCCGTTCTGCGCCGCCGCGATCGCCTTCGCAAGGCTGGCGTAGCCGACGTCGCCGATGGCCGCGACTGCATCGCTGATGACCCACCATTCGCCGTCCTGCACCGCGCACTTGCCCGGGATGATGTAGGACGCTTCGGGTTCCTCGCTGAAGTGACCCTGCGTGATGAATCCCTTGAGATTCTCGCTTCCGACCTTACCGGTGAAGTAACCGCCGGTGACCGCAACGGTCACGTATTCGGTCGTTTCATCCTCCAGATCGACCTCATACAGCGCCTTTTCGCCCGTCAGGCTGCCGCCGCTGATCGTGACCTTGATCGGCAGGTTGGTCGTATGCTGCGAGATCGCAACCGCCGCGCCGGTCGTCGTCGTGCCGCTTCCGTTCGGATCCTCGGCGAACGTGCCGGTTGCGGTGATCGTGCCGCCCGTGACGTTCAGTTCGCCCGCGCGGACTTCGATGCCGGTTTCGCCGGTGACGGTTGCGCCTTCATAGACGTTCACGATCGCATTACCGTTCAGCGCGATCGCAATGTCGTCGCCTGTGATCTTCGCGCCGCTGTTCACGTTGATCACGGAGTCGCCTGCGAGGATGTTGCCCATCACCCAGACGATGCCGTCGACCGTGCCGTTGATTTCAATCGATGCATCGTAGCAGTTCGCCGTACCGTTCATGTTCGTGAGGACGATCGCGTAGTCCGCTTCGATCGTCGCGGTTGCGTCGACCGTCAGCTTGCTCGTCATGCCGCTTTCGTCCGTGTTGAGACCGTAGACCCAGAGGGTGTCCTTCACCGTGCCGTTCGTCAGCTTCAGCTGACCGTTCAGCACGTATGCATAACCCGGCGTGAAGGTATGTCCGTCCATATCGAGGACGATGTTCCTGCCGCCGTTGAACGCGACGGTCTCGCCCGTGATATCGGCAAGCAGTTTGACCTCGGTTTCGGTGCCGTCGGTCGGAACCGCCGCGACCGCTTCCGCGAGCGTCTCGTACTTCTCGCCGCCGACGATCTCGGCCACGTAGACCTTCTTGGTCAGTTTGTAGACGCCCGTCGTTTCGGTCTCGACCCACTTGTAGTCCTTCGGAACCGTCAGGGTGTTGTCCTTCGCCGTAACCACAGCAGGCGTTTCTTTTTCTTCTTTCTCATAGTAGCCGATCTGCAGGTTTCCGCTGCCCTCGGCCACCTTGATGGTATTTCCGTCGCCGAACGCGACCGACGGATCGCCGCCCGGATATCCGCAGACGTCGATCACGACCGCATCACCCGTCGGGTTGGAACCGTTGTTGTAGAAGCTATAATCGGTATGCGCGGCCGCAGTGCTTTCAAGCGTACTGCCCGTGACGGTAACTGTACCCGCCTTGATATAAACCGCAGTCTTACCGGAAATGGTGCTGTTCTCGATCACATGCGTGCCCTTGCCGTTCAGCTGGATGCCGTTGTCGTCCGGGCTCGTGACCTTAGCGCTCTTGATCGTGACGTTCGAATTCATGCATTCGCCGTTGACATGCAGCACCGTCTCGCCGCTGCAGCAGTGATAATAACCGCCGTTAAGCACAACGCTGCCGTTGTTGTTGCCGGAGGTGCCGACATTGATGCGTCCGTAGATCTCGCTGTTTTCCTTCGTGCCGTCGATCGTCAGCGTCGCACCGTCCTTGATCATAACGATCGAGCCGCCGTTGTTTCTGCTCACCTTGTGACCGTCAAGATCGAGGGTGACCGTCTTGGTCACGTTGATCATCTGCGCCACTTCAATGTCCTTCAGGACCTTGATGGTCTCGTCGTCGTTCGCCGCCGCGAATGCCGCTTCCAGCGTTGCGTAGCCGATGGTCTTCTCTTCGCCGTTCTCGGTGAAGATGCGGACCGCGACTGCCTCGCCGATGATCCACCATTCGTCCTCGCGCTGAATTGCGCACTTGCCGCGGACGATGTACTCAGCATCGGGTTCAACTTTATACTCACCGCCGGAAATGAACTCCGTGTGATCGCCCCATGTGCCAACCCACGAATTGAATTTGCCGCCGCTGATTGCAATAGTATCTGCATATGCAGCCGCAAAACCGACGTAGCCATTGAACGTACCGCCGGAGATGGTGGTTGTACTGGTTCCGGTTGAGTTACTATACAGAGCATACGTGCCGGAGATCGTGCCGCCGCTCACGTTAATGGCTACGTTCGATCCGCCCATGACCTGAATGCCCATGTAATTGCTCTCACCGCCGACCGTACCGCCGGTAACGGTGACAGCACCGCCGTTGCAGTAGAACATACGGATCGCAGATGCCTTCTTCGCATCGACCGTGCCGCCGTTGATCGTGATCTTGCCGGAGCCGTAATTATCGATCGCGTATGCTGCCGAGCCGGAGCTCGCGTTAAAGAGGTAGCCGCCGTCTACAACGAGCGTTCCTTCGTTACGGATCAGATTGCTTGCATAGCTGCCGGAATAATCGTCGGAGCCGTCCCACGTCCAGGTCGGATCCGCGCCGCCGATCAGTTTGCCGTTTTCACCGCTGTCCTTGATGGTCAGGGTACCGAGGTTGCGGATCAACGCGGAAGTGTTTGCATCCGTGCAATGCCCGACGACCTCATGACCGTTCAGATCGAGAACGACATTCTTGCCGGAATTAATCGTCAGCGCATATCCCGTAACGGCAATCGTCTCATCCGCGAGCATCGTGACCGTGACTTCGCCGGACAGCTCGTTCGCTGCCGCGATCGCGTTCTTCAGACTCGTGTACTTGGTCGTCGTCGTACCGTCGGAAACGGACGCCTTATAGACCGGGTAGACCAGCACGTCATCGAGATAGACGGTGATGCCCGGTTCTGCGCCGTTGGTCAGACGGTCGTCGACCTGCCACAGGCCGTCTGCGCCGACCACCAGCGTATCGCTCGTGCTGTTCGTCGGGAACGCGCCCTGCAAGGTGCAGCCGGTGATCTTGACGTTGTACTTCAGCGCCTTTGATCCACAGGTTTCCTTCACGTTGACCGCCGCCTTATTGGCGGAGCCGCTGTTGATGAACTTGCAATTGTTGACCGTAACGTCGATCAGGCTTGCACCGCTCTCATTATAGAGATGGAGGAACTTCCCGTTATTATTGAACGTACAGCCGTTGTAAACGATCGTGCTGCCGCCGTAGACCCACATATTGTAATCACCGGAATGGGTGAACGTACAATCCTGATAGGTCTCGTTGCCGTAGGTGAAGAACTTGCCGTTGAAGGTGCAGTCCTCAAACGTCAGTCCGCCGTTATGCTGGAAACCGTGGTAATTGTTATTTCCGAGATTAAACGTAACATTCTTGAATGTTGTACCGGCAGTCGTCGCTGCAATATTGCCGGTACCGGTATGGCTGAACTCTACGCCGTCGACCTTGCCTTCGAGCGTGACCTTCTTGGGAAGGTTCGGAAGCGTGTACTCGCCCGCTGCGATGACTTCGATCACTTCGTTTTCATTCGCTGCATCGACCGCTTCCTGAATGGTCGCGTACAGCGTATCGCCGATCTTGGCCACGCAAACCTTAACGGTTGCTTCCGCCTTCATATCCGGCTGTGCCTTCAGCGCAACCGTGATCGTCGCCGTGCCCTGACCGACCGGCGTGACCACACCGTTTTCATCGACCGTTGCGACCGTCTCGTCGGACGACGTCCAGACAAGTTCCTTGTTCATCGCTTCATCCGGAACGATCGTTGCCGTCAGTGTCTTCGTTTCGGTGTCCCCCTTCACAAAGACCAGTTCTTCAGGCGCAACGTTGATGCCCGTCACGAGCTTATAGACGATCCAAGTCTTCGTCGTCTCGTCCTGATATGCCGCGTACTTGCCCGCATATGCTTCCAGAGTGGACAGCACTGGGTTCGGATCGCAATAGAACGTGTACGTGCCTGCCGCAAACTCGCTTGCCGCAAACGCCGCATCGACCGCTTCGGTCATGTCGGGAGTCTTTACGCTGCTGTAGTAGATTGTTCCATCCACAATAGCTACCGGCACGATTGCGTCAGCGGTATCTCTCAGATTAATCACATCAGCATAGTTTGCTGCAGTGAGCAGAACCGTTTCGTCACCATCTTTAATGTAGCATTCTGTATAGGTATCTGTAAGACCTGCCAGTACGTCAAGCGTAATACCCTTTTCGAACGTACAACCCTCATAGGTCGTATCCTGATAGGGGCGAACGGTATTGTATCCTTCCTCCTGATAGTGGAAGATACAATCTTTGAACGTTACAGGATAGACCTCGCCGCCCATGGAGTTCCAGCCCCAGTATTCGTTGTTTTCACAGTAATACGAGGTCGTACCTTTTTCTCCGCCCGTTCCGCTGTGGTGAACGTACGTCTTAACGTGGAATACGGAGTTTGTGATACGGATTTCGCCGCGCAGATATCCGTAATAGATACCGTTATTGCACATTGTGAACGTGCAATGATCAATCGTAAGATTCGTTACAGAAGGATCATTGCCGATCATGGTTCCGCCACCGAATCTCTTTCCAGAGAAGTTGCAGTAGCTAAACGAAAAGTCATTTGCATCCTTTAGCGTGGATACAACAACACCGCCATACGTCGATGTAAAATCACAATGATCAAACGTGATATGGCTGCCGCGCATGGTCAGCGTAACAGACTTTCTCTCAAACAGGATATCCTCAAACGTCAGATAGCTGTTCGTCTTTGCCATGCCGGTCAGGTCGGTGAGAACGATATAATTATCCGGATCCTCACCCTTGATCGTGACGCCGGTGACGCCGTCGGGCAGCGTGATCGTCAGCCCGGTGCAGTCGAGATCCTTCAGGATCACAATCGTCTCATTGGACTGAACCGCCTCAATTGCGCCCGCGAGGGTATCATACAGCGAATCGCCGATCTTCGCGACCGCTTCTGCCCAGACCGTGTGGATCGTCAGATCGCCTGCCGGGATGGTTGCCGGAACTGCGACGTCCCAACCCTTGAATATCCAGCCCGCTCTTGCAGGTACGGGCGCGGTGATGGGCGTGCCGTAGTAGTCGTTGAACGTCGCAAGGACCGTTTCGCCGTCCATGAACGTGACGGTGAACTTCAGCTTGTTCCAGTGCGCCTTCAGACTGATACTCTCATGGATCGGTCTGGTGAAGTCAAATTCGTTGTTTCCGTCGAACCAGCCGAGGAACTCATGGCCGTCCTTTTCGGGATCATCGGGCTTGGTAACCGTGCCGTTGTGCGAGACCCTGACGGACCACGCCGCTGTGCCGTTGTCCGGATCAAACGTGACCGTATGCTGTTCGATCCAGTTCAGCGAATACACCCTGCTTCCCGTAACGGTTTCCGTGGGTACGGGCGTCCAAAGGTTGTTCACGTCCAGGTCGTAGCCTTCGCGCGTGGGAAGCGGATTCGGAACGAACGTCGGCATCGGATCGCCGTACCGCGTGTCTTCCGTGTGCAGGGTTTCGCCCGTGTTGCCATCGATAAAGGTGATCGTGCAGAGATCGCCGAGAAGCGTATAGGTCGTGACGCCGTCTGCTTCGGCCGTCTGCACGGTGTAATGCGCCGGTGCGTTGACCGTCAGGGTCTTGCCGTCGTGCTCGACCTTGAGGGTTTCTCCCACCTTGAGGGTATACGCTTCCGCGATATCCGCAAGGAGCTTGATCGTCTTCTCGCCGTTTGCCGCCGTGACCGCTTCCGCGAAGGTCGCATAACCGAGACCGTCTACCGCTGCAACCGCGTTGCCGACGGTGTACGGATACTCCGCGTTGCCGCTTGCGATCGGATACAGACCTTCCGCGCAGTATGCGGGATCCGGCTTCTCGGAGAAGTACCCGCCGGAGATGGTGAGCTTGCCGCCTTCGACCATGAATCCGCCTTTATAATTGCCGGACTCAATGGTAGTATCATTCTGCTTGATTACAAACACCTGTGCATTATCGGAATTCTGCACAAATGTATTATTTGAAAGGGTTACATTTGCCGAACTTGATCCTTTGATACGATAAATGTAATCATCATCATCAATGCCGGAACAAGAAATGCTATTACCGGAAATAATAATGCTATTATGAGGGTTCGTAATACTGATACCATTCTTTGCATTTGTTACGGTGCAATCAGTAATGATGATATCTCCCTCAACACTATTAAACTGTGCTAAACTATGTACGTTGTTTGCAGTTAATCCAGTCAATGTGACTTTCTTTGCGCCACTATTATTGTCAACTGCAAACACTTTATAGTCATATCCTGTTCCAACAAATGAACAGTTTTCAACTGTAATATTGTGTGCGTAATTGTATTTATTCGTATAGTAGGGTTTTGTGTTATCTTTCAGCGAGGGTACGTGGACAAAAGTATCGGTAAGCATTACCGAAGACACTTCAAATGTAATATCTTCGATCTTCAGTGTTTCGCTGTCATTCAACCTGTTGTCGCCATCAATCAGAATCTGACCAGAAATCTTATGATTATCGCCGTCAACAGTCAGGTTCAGTCCTGCCTTCTGATGGATCAAAACGACTTCCGTCACGTCCGCGAGCAGCGTGACCGTCACATCGCCGGTCTTTCCGTGCGCCGCATCGATCGCCGCCTGGAGGGTCGGATAACCGACGTTGCCGATCGCTGCAACGGACTGCTCCACATAGAAATGTTTCTGAATCCAGTCGTCTTTTTTGTTTTCACGGAAATAAATGGTAACCGGTCCGGTCAGAGACGTGCTTGCATCGTTACCGGTACCGTCCGGAATATAATACGCATGTCCGTCTTCGACCTTGATCGCCTTAAACGTTGCGCCGCTTGCAAGCTGGGTAACAAGTACGTACTCTTCCGCGTTGGCGGGATTGACCGCAAACTTGTAGGCTGCCATATTGTCGGCATCGCCCCATTCGTTCATGCTGCCAACCAGATAGAAACCATCCGAAAGAGTCGTTGCCTGACCGTGACCGATTGCTTCCGTATCCTCACCGGGAGCAAACGGATCCCCGAGCGGGTCCGTGATCGGTTCCAGGTCGATCGGTTCGTCCGCGGGTTCGTCCGCGGGCTCGTCCGCCGGTTCGTCCGCGGGCTCGTCCACGGGTTCGTCCGCAGGTTCGTCCGCAGGCTCGTCCGCGGGTTCGTCCGCAGGCTCGTCCGCCGGTTCGTCCGCCGGTTCGTCCGCGGGCTCGTCCGCAGGCTCGTCCGCAGGCTCGTCCGCCGGTTCGTCCGCGGGTTCGTCCGCGGGTTCGTCCGCAGGTTCATCCGCGGGTTCGTCCGCCGGATCGATCGGGTCCGAGACCGGGTCTGCCGGCCCCTCCGGGTCCGCTTCCGGATCCGAAGGCAGTACGACGATCGTTCCGTCGTCGTCGCCCGGTTCCGCGGAATCATCCGCGAACACCGAGGTCGGTGCGAGCGTGAGGATCATCATGACGCTCAGAATCATTGCGATCAAACGTCTTGTCATTTGTTTCCCCTCCGTACAGAGTATTTTATTGCACGGTATACACCATGCGTATACATCTTGTATTATAGAATGGTATTCGGATAAAAGCAAGCGAAGTACGCGTCTAATCGTATAGAAAAAACTGCTTTTTTGTTTAAATTGTACGATTTACTGTACAGAAATGACCCAATTGCGACATATATGCACCATAACAGCGGTTTCCTGTACGAAAAGACGTGAACAGACTGTTTCGGACGCGCAAAACGGCAGGTCGTCTGAAAAAACGGCAAAAAACAAAACAGCATGCAAATATGCATGCTGTTTTTGTATGTTTATGCAGTATTGGAGGATTATTCACTCCATCCGGTCATGCGGTCCATGACGGCATAGAAGGCGAGGTCCGTTTCGTCGGTCATGGCGACGACGTCGCCGAGCCCGAGAACGCGGACGCTTTCGGGATCGGACGTCCATTCGGGCAGGCCTTCGCCGTTCGGATCGCCGGAGACTGCATAGTTTTTCAAATATGCAACGATCGTCCGTTCCAATGCATAATCGCTCTCGTCGAACAGGCGGGAGGACGCGGGAAGGTTGCCGTAGAAGTAGATCAGCTCGCCGCTGTGCCACGCGCCGAGACGGCCGTTGCTCTTGCTGAAGCAATACTCGTAGACCGGAATGCCGTTTGCGGCGGCGAGACGGTTCAGGCAGTAATGCGGATAGTTGAAGAAGACCGCGCCGTAGATCCGCGCCCAGTACGCCTTCGCCTCCTCGTCGGTCTTGGGATCGTAGAGCGCGAGGATCTCGTCGGCGTATTCGCCGAAGTAGCCGCGCACCTTTTGCTCGTAGGTTTTGAGGTTCGCGTGGTCGAAGATCAGGAACGGACCGCTTTCCTCCGTGTTATAGCCGTGCAGGATCGCTTCCTCGTTGTGGACGCCCTTTTTGTACGACTCGTACGGCGTTTCGGTGAGCGCGTAGCCGTCGACGGTCATGAAATGCTGCGTGTACGCCTCGTTGACAATCTTGTCCGCCGGAAGCGCGCGCAGTTCCTCGACGGTGGTGACGCCGTACCGCGCTTTGAGCTCTTTGCCGGACGCGATCGCGTCGTCGTACGAGCGGAACGAATGCGGCGGAACGACCGACGCGACGGTGGAGCTTTCGAGCAGCACGCGGCGAAACAGGCCTTTTGCCAGCGGCGAGGTGCACAGCGCGCTGACGCTTGCCGCGCCCGCGGACTCGCCCGCAAGCGTGACGTTGTTCGGATCGCCGCCGAACGCCGCAATGTTGTCGCGCACCCATTCGAGCGCCTTGATCTGGTCCAGCAGGCCGTAGTTGCCGGTCGTGCCGTTCGGGGATTCCGCGGCGAGCGCTTCGTCCGCCAGATATCCGAACACGCCGAGCCGGTAGCCGAGGTTGACCACGATCACGCCTTCGCGCGCAAGGCCGGTGCCGGCGTAGTCGCCGTACCAGGGCTGGCCGGTCTGCAGCGTGCCGCCGTGGACGTACACCAGCACGGGCAGGCCTTCGGCCTTCCCCGCCGGCTTCCAGACGTTGACGTAAAGCCCATCCTCGCTGACCGCGGGGCGGTAGTTGTCGGAAAGCGAGAACGTATACTCGTGATAGCCGATGATCTGCTTGAGACTGCCGATGATCGGAAGCTCCGTGGGCTGCATGCACATCGGCGCAAAGTGATCCGCGTCAAGCACGCCGTCCCACGGATCGGGGTCCTGCGGCTCGCGCCATCTGAGCTCGCCCACCGGCGGCTTGGCGTACGGGATGCCCGCATACAGCTCGACCGCGCCGTTGTCGATCACGACGCCGCGGACGTCGCCCTTTTCGAGCGAAACGACGTCGGTATAGACCGGGGAGCTGCCGTCGTACGCGGGGACGCGGCGAACCGGCGGCCAGCTCAGCAGCAGGATCAGCGCGAACGCGCCGACAAAGCCCGCCCAGCCGAGCAGTTTCCAGTACCATTTGTTTCCGTGCAGGACCTTGACAAACAGGATCACGAACCCGACGGCAAGCGCGAGCAGCAGAAAAAAGCCGAGCAGCGTATTCTTGTTCAGCTCCAGCACCGCAAGCATCAGCAGCAGCAGGATCGCAAAAGCAATTCCGAAAGCAATCATGGGGATCTCCTCTCCGTTCTTTCCTTATCGTATTGTACCGTTTCGCGGACGCGCCGTCAACGAAAAAAGCGGACGCATCGCTGCGTCCGCTTTCGTTCGGATCCTTATTTGACTTTCGCGTTCTTCACGTTCGACCACTGGCCGTAGTAGGTCATGCCGTTGAACTCGTGATAGGAGCGGACGCGGACGTAGTACGTCGTGCCGGTCTTGAGGTCCTTCAGAACGGTCTGGACCGTCTTCGGATTGCTGATCTTGATCGACTTGGCGCCCTTGGTGAACGCGGCGTTCGTCGCGTACTGGATCTGATAGCCGGTGAACACGGAGGAACCGTCCCACTTGGCGGTCAGCTGCTTCGTGCCCGCGGTCAGGCTCTTCAGAACACGGGTGGTGATGCGGACGGTGGTCTTCAGCGGACCGACCTCGCCGAGGTTGAAGTTGCCGGACGGATCGTTGACGTTGCCGCCGATCTCAGCTTCCGCGATCGGGTCGGTGCGGCGCGCGAAGTACGCCTTTACGCCGTACTGATACCGCGTGCCCGCGAAGGTCTTGTGCGCGTCGTCGTGACCGTCGAGATAGGTCGTTTCGGTCGTGTTGTCCCAGCGTGCGAACGCCGTCCAACCGTCGGTCGTGCTGCTCCACGCGCGGCGGTAGATGACGTAACCCGCAGCGTCCTCAACAGGCTCCCAGGTGATCTTGATGCCTTCCGCAACGTTCTCGACCGTGGTCGCGGTGGTCGCGGGCAGGTAGATCTTGAAGGTCAGTCTGGCTTCGCCCATGTACTGGCCCTTGAAGTACACGAACAGGTAGCCGGTGCCGGGCATCGTGTTCTCTTTGTACTCATAATCATAGTTCGCAGGATCGATCACGGTCTCGCCGTCTTCTTCATAGACGGTGAACGCCGGCTCGTGTTTGCCCGCCGCATGGTCCCAGATGACGTATGCGGTCTCGCCCTTGTACTGGACTTCGCCCTCGTTGAACTTCACGACGCCGTTGAACACGACCGCGTTGCCGACGATGTACGGCATAAAGTTCGCCGCGACGTCACGCTCGACGGGCGTTGCGGTATCGTCGGTTTCGGCGAATGCGCCGTCTGCCAGCTCAAACGCGATCTCGTCGCCCGCTTCGAGTTCCGGATTGACCTCGAAGTACAGCGTTGCGAGCGTCATGTTTTCCGGAGCGGCAATGCCTTCCGTGCTGACGAACGAGAAGCGGAGAATGCCGGCTTCCTTGTCGTTGATTATCGTCATGTCGAAGTCATTCTCGGCATCGTTCTTCACGTAGGTGATCTGCTCCGCGTTGTAGGTCAGATCGAAGGTCAGGCCGAAAAGCGGCGCATCGACCGCGCCGTTCAGCGCAACGTCAACCGCAAGAAGCATCTTGCCGTCAACCAGTTTGAGATTCTCAGCGACGTCCCCGCCCTTGATCACGAGCGTGTAGTCCGGCTCGCCTTCCGCGAAGGTCGCGGGGATCAGAGCGAGCAGCATGACCAGAGAGAGAAGCACTGCCAACGTTTTCTTCATAGGTTCTTTCCTCCTGCTGAAATGTGCGGGCAGCGGCGGTTTCGCCGCGAAACCCTGCTTATAACGATACGTATTCACAATATCGTCATATTTTCTGTTTCATCATACCACACGATCCGTCCATTTGCAAGCGTTCCGGTAAAAAAATATATACGGAAATGATCCCCTTTTTTCGCGCCGCGGACGTTGACGGAATCACGTAAAAACGGACGCTTTCGCGCCCGTTTTCCGATCGTTCGTTATTTGACTTTGCAGGAGATCACGTTCGACCACTGTCCGAAGTACGTCATGCCCTCGAATACGTGATAGGAACGGATGCGGACGTAATAGGTCTTGCCGCTGACGAGGGATTTGACCGTCGTTTCGTAGGTTTTCGGGTCCGTGATCTTGAGCGCGACGGCGTTGTTCGTGAAGGCGTTGTCCTCCGCGTACTGGATCTGATAGCCTGTGAACACGGACGAACCGCTCCACTTGATCGTCATGCGGCGCGTTCCCGCCGTCACGGAATTCAGCTTGCGCGTGGTGATGCGCACCGTGGTCTTCAGAGGGCCCACCAGACCGAGGTTGTAGTTGTCCATCGGGTCGGAGGGATACGCCTTGATCCCGTACTGGTAGCGCGTGCCGGCGTACACCTTCGTGTCGGTCCACGAGGTCTCGGTCGTGTTGTTCCAGCGCTCGAACGACGTCCACCCCGAGCTCGAAAGGTTCCACGCGCGGCGGTAGATGACGTAGCCCTTTGCGCCGGCGACCTTTTTCCACGAGATCTTCACGCCGTCTTCGACGTTCTGGACGTACGTCGTCGTCGTTGCCGGCAGATAGATCTTGAACTGCGCGGCGCAGGTCCCCTTGTATCCGTGCCGGAAGTTGACCGTGACCGTCGCCGTGCCCGGCGCGGTGTTGTTTCCGTACACGACGGAATAATACTTGGTATTGACCGTCTTTCCGTTCGCCTTGTTTTTGACGGTCAGGCGCGGCGTCTGCGCCTTGCCGTTGTAAACGACGTACGCGGTCGTGCCCTTATACTGCACGTCCGAGGTGTTGAACACGATCTCGCCGTTGATCGCAACGCCCGCCGGCGTCGCGGAGGACAGCGTGTACGCGGTCAGGTTCGATCCGACCGTGCGCTTCGTATAGGTCGCGTTTCCGGTCTGCGCCGTGCGCTTCACGGACTCCGCCTCGAGATCGCCGCCGACGGAGAAGCTGAGCTTCGTCCCCGCCGGCATATCGCATGCGAGGTAGAAATACAGAGAGATCAGCGGCTGATTCGATTTGATCTTGCAGCCGTAGTCGGACGCGAGCGCGAAGCGCAGTTTTCCCTGCGCCGCCGCGGCGTCGTTGACGAGAAGCGATACGTCCGAGACCTTCGTTCCGCTGCTGTTGACCGAATAGATCGTCGAAACCCCGTTCTCCTGCGAGTTCGTCATGTATTCCAGCTTGCCCGCGTCGTACGTCAGATCGAACGAGAGCGCGGTCAGGAGCATATTGTCGGTGATGCCGTCGAAGAACACGTCGACGCGCAGCAGCGATTCTCCGTTGACCGTTTCCATATATCCGCTCGTCTGTCCGCCGCGGATCACGACCGTGTAATCCGTTCCCGCCGCGGACGCGGCCGGAACGAGCGCGAGCAGCAGGATCGCGGTCAGGATCACGGCAGTCGTTTTTTTCATAGGCTTTTCCTCCTGTGGAACGGGGTGACGCGCATGTGCGGACGTTCCGCGCGATCGTACGCCGTCTCCCCTGTTCCGCCGTACGGTGTTTCCCGGATTTACAGTTTATTGTATCATGCCGCACGCGCTTTTGCAAGCGCTCCGGCCGATCGCGGCGCTTCCAAAAAATGAAAAGCGCCTTCCGGAGAAAGCGCTTGTCGGTTTCCGATCAGGCAAGGACCGCGATGATCGCAAAGATCACGCCGAACAGCATCAGTCCCGCCATTACCCAGCAAATGATGCGAACCGTTTTCTGTTTCATCGATTGTACCCCTTATACGAATAGATCGCATCCGCAAAGGAAACGTCGCTGAACCAGACGCTGTTGCGGTAATCGGCCTCGATCGTCTGCCGCACGCCGGTGTAGTAATCGATGTCGATCACGCCGGAATCGCCGTCCATGCAGACGCCGGCGCCGTCCGCGCGGCGGAACAGATACACCGGAACGGTCTCCGTACCGTCCTCGGCGGTCTCCGCCTTGCCGACGTAGGAACCGATCTCGCCGACCGCAAGCTCCGCCGCCGCCGTGTAGATCTCCTGCTGCTCGAACAGCGCCTTATGGTCGTGCTCCGCGATCGGATACGGCGCGCGCATCACGGTGCGGTACGGGTCGAGGTTCTCCTCGGAGGCCATCAGCGTGTCGAACGCGATCTCGCCGGACTTGACCTTCTCGACGAGTTCGTTCGCCTCGAGCAGCGAGGACTTGTTCAGCCGGATGAAATCGATATAGAGGAATCCCTCCGGCACGTACAGCATCGGATTCAGCGTCAGACCGTTGCTGAAATACTGCAGGCTCATCCAGAACATGCCTTCTTCGTACGCGCTTTTCGTTCCGCCGTCTTCGGTTTCGCCCGTCATCGTCTTTTCGACGGTCTCGCGGTAATACGCGAGCAGCTCTTCCTCGGCGATGCCGCTGCCGTTTTCCTTATAGTAATCCTGCAGCATCTTCGCGTATTTCGTTGCCGCGGCGTTTCTGCGCGCGAACTCGTAATAGGCGCTGCGCGACATGCCGATCGCGTCGAACTGCGCGGTGATCTGCTTTTCGTACGCCGCCTGGGAGTACGAGCCGTTTTCGATCAGACGCTTCCGGATCGAATCCTCAAGGGTCTTGATCTCGTTCTCCGCCGATTCGTCGCACGCTTTTGCGTCCTCCTCCGACAGCTCCAGTCCGAGCGCCTTCGCTTCTTTTTCGCAGATCTTGATGAGGAGCGCCTGCTTCGCCGCGTTCTCCTGCAGCGTGCGAAGCTGTTCGTCGCTCATGCTCCGGATCTGACTGTCGGATGCGATCGTGTCAAAGGTGACCGCATACTCGATCATGCTCACGCGGACGCCGTCCGCCGTTGCCGCCGTCGCCCTGCGCTGGAATCCGTTCAGTCCGTGCGCGTCCTTCCTGAGGTTGGTGCCCAGGATGATCCCCGCGACGATCAGCGCCGCCGCCGCGACCGCGATCAGGATGTTGCGGATCAGTTTCTTTTTGTTGCGTTTCCGTCTCATTTTTCTGCTCATAACAGTCTCCTTCGATACGGTGAAATCTTTTGGATTTTACTCCATTCCGGCATGCTTGTCAACTTTCCCGCGGAAGAAGCCGCAGATACGCCGCCATGCCGCCGGTCCGTCCCTTGTCGCGCCGGTGCGAGTACAGCCGTCCGTCCTCGTACGTGCAGACGCCGGACAGGTGGATGTGCTCGGGAAGCACGCCGCATTCCAGGAACTGCGCCGCCGCGACCTGCCAGAGATCGACCGTCGCGCGGCCGCGGTCGTTCACGCCGCGCAGATCGCACTGCGGGAACGCCGCCTCGAACGCCTCCGCCACGTCGTCGCCGACCTCGAAGCACTTCGGGCAGATCGACGGCCCCACGCCGCAGACGATGTCCTTCGGATCGGATTCGCAGGCGATGCGCATCGTTTTGATCACTTCCGCGCCGATGCGGTCGAGCGCGCCGCGCCAGCCCGCGTGGCAGAGCCCGATGCACGACCGGACCGGATCGTAAAAATAGAACGCCATGCAGTCCGCATGCCCCGTGACCAGCGTGATCTCCGGATCGTCGGTCACGAGCCCGTCGCAGAACGGCAGGGACGGGTATTCGTACCCCTTGCCGCGGTCGAACCGGTTCACGCAAAGCACCGTCGTGCCGTGCTCGTACGTGTCCATGACCATGCTTTCCCAGGGAATGCCCGCCGCGTCGCAGAAGATGCGGTAGTTCTGCATCACGTTTTCCCGCTGCTCCGGCCGCGTAAAGCTCAGATTCAGCGAGGAGAAGCAGCCGGTCGACACGCCCCCCGTTCGCGCGGAAAAACCGTGATCGATGCCGGGGTACGCCGAAAGCGCCGGGATCGTATAGATGCCGACGCCGTTCTTTTCCCGGTACGCGTGCGCGGGAACGATGGTGCGATAGATGGCGATAAACTCGTCGCAGGTCATTTCTCGTTCAAAAGCCGCTGCAGCTCCTGCAGGAACGTCTGGGAATCCTTGAACTCGCGGTACACGGACGCGAAGCGCACGTACGCGACTTCATCGACGTCGCGCAGCTTCTTCATGACCAGTTCGCCGATCGATTCGGTCGAGACCTCGGACTCCAGGGAATTGTTGATCTCGCGGCAGATCTCGTCGACCAGACGGTTCTGCACGTCCGCCGGGATCGGGCGCTTTTCACACGCCTTGCGGATGCCGACCGCGACCTTCTCGCGCTCGAACGGCTCGCGCCGCCCGTCGCGCTTGACGACCATGACCGGGTTCTCCTCGATGCGCTCCCAGGTGGTGAACCTGCGTCCGCACGCGATGCATTCTCTGCGGCGGCGGATCGCGCTGCCGTCCTCGTTCGGACGGGAGTCGATCACCTTGCTGTCCGTTCCTCCGCAAAACCGGCACTTCATAATGGCTTGTCCTCCTCTGTGACGTTCGTCGTCGAACGTCCTAATCAATTTATTATAGCACAGCTTTTACGGCAATTCCACCAAAATCACGTCTTCGCCCAATTTTTTTATTTTGTCGAACGGGATCGCCGTTCCGTCGCGTCCCTTCAGCAGCCCGAACAGCTTTGCCGGACCCGGCACGACGATCGCCCGGACCTCGCCGGAGCACGGATCGAACGCCAGATCGCACACCGCGCCGTACCGTTCCCCCGTGCAGATATTGATGACCTCCCGACATTTCAGTTCCGAAAACAGCATTTGCGCCATCCCTCTCCTTTCCGTTCTCATCAGATTCGCCGAACCTTCCATCGCCGCCCTCCGTTCCGCTACGAGTCTATGCGCGGACGCGCGCGAAAAGACGCACATTTTTTGAAAAAAAGCAATACCATAGCAGTAAAGAACCAAGGAGGAAAGACCATGCAACGACCCTATGCAAACGGCGGAACGTGCTGCTTCACGGATGCCATGCCCGCCGTCGATCCCACCACGGTCGATCACGTCGTGCCTGCGGGCGCCGTCTGTTCGGCGAACCCCTGCGGCATGCCGGACGGCGAAGGCTGTGCGCTTGCGACCGTTTATTTCCCGAATCAGGTGTATCGCGCAGGCTTCTGCCCGTGCGAAGCGCTCGCGCGCGGTACACTTTTCCCGGAGCTCGTCTCCGAATATCCGACCTGTGCGGCACGGGAGGCGTAAGATGATGAATCAGACGGAACAATCGCTTCTTGCCCGGATCGGCGAAACGCGCTTCGCCTGCGTCGAGCTGCAGCTGTATCTGGACACCCATCCGGAGGACGCCGACGCGCGGAACGACTTCAACTGCTACGCAAACGCGCTCGAACGCCTGCAGGCGGAGTACGCGGATACCTACGGCCCGCTCGAGAACTTCGGCAGCTGCCCGCACGACGCAGGAAGCTGGGTTTACCAGAAATGGCCGTGGATGAAGTAAGGAGGAACCGATATGTGGATCTATGAAAAACGACTGGAATACCCCGTTCGCATCACCCGGCCCGATCCGCGGATGGCAAAGCTGCTGATGGCGCAGTACGGCGGTCCGGACTCCGAGCTCGGCGCGGGGCTCCGCTATCTCACGCAGCGCTATTCGATGCCGGACGACCGCGTCCGCGCGGCGCTGACCGACATCGGCACCGAGGAGATCGCGCACTGGGAGATGATCGCGACGATGATCACGCAGTGCATGCAGGGCGCAAGCCTAGAGGAGCTGACCGCCGCGGGGCTCGACGGATACTACACCATGCACGGAAACGGCGTCTTCCCCGCCGACCCGAACGGCGTGCCCTTTACGACCTCGTACATCGCCTGCACCGGCGATCCGATCGCGGATCTTTCCGAGGACATGGCGGCCGAGCAAAAGGCGCGCGCAACGTACGAGCACCTGATGAACCTGACGAACAACAGCCAGATCATCGAGCCGCTGTACTTCCTGCGCGAGCGCGAGATCGTGCACTACCAGCGCTTCGGCGAGTGCCTCGAGATCGTGCAGGCCATCAGGAACGGACGCAGCGCGCCCTCCTGCCGCTGCAGCAGAAGACGGTACTGAAACGGAAAACCACCCGCAAAACACGGGTGGTTTTTCAACGGATGCGGCGGACGGCCCGGATCGGTGTGTGAAATGAATCGCAGACAGCCGCCCGCCGCGCGCGGCCCAGGCGGGACCGCAAGACCTGCCGCGAAGCCGAACGGTCTTTGCGGCGACTCATAGGTATAAACACCCGGGAGACCGGAAAAGTCTGCACGCGGAAAAATATATTTTTTTCAAAGGATCCGGCGTCGTCGAAAAGAACGCGCACTCTTGTCTTTCCCGTGCGGTTGTATTATACTGAACAGGACAGATCGATCATGCAACGGGGGATCGCCGATGAAACACAGCCGCGCCGAAAAAACGCTTCCCGACGGGAGCGCTCTTCGCATTCCGACCGCGCCGCCGGAGGACCTTGTTCCGACGCCTCCGGAAGGGTTAAGCGCGGAGGAAGCGGCGCGCCGTCTTGCGGACGGGCTCGGCAACCGCACGAGCGAGGAGCCCGGAAAGTCCGTTCTCCGGATCGTGGCGGACAACCTGTTTACGCTGTTCAATCTTCTGAATTTCGCGCTGGCGCTGTGCCTTGCGCTCGTCGGCTCATGGCGCAACATGCTCTTTCTGGGCGTCGTGGTCTCGAACACGCTGATCGGCACGGTGCAGGAGCTTCGCGCGCGGGCGACGCTCAAAAAGCTCCGCCTGATGGACGTCAAAAAAGTGCATCCGATCCGCGGCGGCGTTGAGACCGAATGCCCGCCCGAGGACCTCGTGCGGGGCGATCTCGTCGTGTTCCGCGCGGGCGAACAGATCCCCGCGGACGCCGTCGTCACCGAGGGAAGCTGCGCCGCGGACGAATCGCTTCTGACCGGCGAAAGCGTGCCGGTCCCGCGCAAAAAGGGCGATCTTCTGATGTCCGGAAGCTTCCTGACCGAAGGCAAGGCGACCGCGCAGCTGATCGCGGTCGGCGACGAGAGCTACGCCGCGCGGCTCATGCGCGACGCGAAGCGCATCCGCTCCCCGAAATCCGAACTGATGACCGAGCTGAACAAGCTCGTTTCGCTCGTGAGCAAGCTGCTGGTCCCGATCGGCGTCCTGCTCTTCCTCAAGGAATACTTTCTGCAGCACGCGCCGCTTACGCAGGCGGTGCCGGAGGCGGTCGCCGCGATGATCGGCATGATCCCGGAGGGCCTGATCCTTCTCACGTCCGTTGCGCTGATGGCGGGCGTCATCAAGCTCGGGCGTCGCAAAACGCTCGTGCAGGAGCTGTTCGGGATCGAAACGCTCGCGCGCGCCGACGTGCTCTCGACCGACAAGACCGGCACGCTGACGACCGGCGAGATGACCTTTGACCGGTTCGTTCCGCTCGCGGCGGACGAAACGGAGCTTCGCGAGCAGGTCGGAACCTTCCTGTCCGCGTTCGAGCCGGGCTCGGGAACGCTGCGCGCGCTCTGGTCGAAGTTTCCCGCGGCCCGAATGAAAGCGACCGCCGTGCTGCCGTTCTCCTCGACCCGAAAGAAATCCGCCGCGTCGTTCGAATCCGGAAAGACGCTGATCCTCGGCGCGCCGTCGTTCGTGACGGACGAGCCGGTCCCCGAAGCCGCGCGGTATGCCGACGAGGGCTTCCGCGTGCTGCTGCTCGCCGAGGCGGACGGCACGATCGTTAAGGATACCGTCCCTCCCGCAGCGCGTCTGCTCGGGCTGATCCTGCTGCGCGAAGCGCTGCGTCCGTCCGCGAAGGACACGCTGAACTGGTTCTGCGACGAGGGCGTTTCGGTCCGCGTGATGAGCGGCGACGACCCGCGCACCGTTGCGGCGGCCGGGCGCGCGCTGGCGCTCGACGGGTGCGACCGCGCGGTCGACTGCTCGAAGCTCAGCGACGAGGAACTCAAGGCCGCCGCGGAGGACAACGTGATCTTCGGCCGGCTGACGCCGGACCGCAAGCGCATCCTCGTCGAAGCGCTGAAGGCGAACGGACACAACGTGGCCATGACCGGCGACGGCGTGAACGACATCCCGTCGCTGAAGGCGGCGGACTGTTCCATCGCCATGGCGGGCGGCGTCGACGCCGCCGAGCACGCCGCGCAGCTCGTGCTTCTGAACAACGATTTCAACTCCCTGCCCGCCGTCGTCGCGGAGGGCCGGCGCGTCATTGGGAACATCACGCGCAGCGCGTCGCTGTTCCTCGTCAAAACGCTGTATTCGTTCGCGCTCAGCGTGCTGCTGCTGTTCCTGCCGCTGCGCTATCCGTTCCAGCCGATCCAGCTCACGCTCGTGAGCACGCTGACGATCGGCGCGCCGTCGTTCTTCCTCGCGCTGGAGCCGAGCAAAGAGCGCGCGAGCGGAAACTTCCTGAAGCGCGTTCTGCTGCGCGCCGCGCCGGGCGCGATCGCCGTGGTCTGCTGCGCGCTCGCAGCGATGGTCCTGAACAAGACCGGCACGTCGTTCGAGATCTCTTCGACCATGGCGGTGCTTTCGGCGGGCGTGATCGGGCTCGTCAACCTGATCCTCACCTGCCGCCCGTTTACGAAGCTTCGCGTCGCCGTGTGCGCCGTGATGTGCGCGGGCTTCGCGCTTGCGGTCGCGTTTCTCCCGCACGTCTTTTTCCTGCACGTGACCGAAATGACCGTGCGCGAATGGGTCGTCGCGGGCGGCGTCACCGCCGCGGGCCTTCTGGTGCTCGTCGGCGGCACGCTCGTGCTGAAGCCGATCGAGCGGAAGCTGAAAAAGCGCTGAACGAACCGAATTAAAAAAGCAGATGCGGTTTCGCATCTGCTTTTTCGTTTTCTCTTTCGGGACGTTTCGTTGATCGGAACGTTCCCGCCGGGAGACCTTTCAGCGCCTTGCCGTGTCTTGTTTGTGCACATCGAAAAGTTCCGCGAAAGCCTCTGTTGCCGATTGAATCAACCGTTCCAATTCGAGCGGCTGACGCGCGTCAAGTGACACCGTCAAGACGCCGTCTTCGATGTGCTCGCCTTTGACCCGGTATCGCATCGGCGGCAGCAGCACCTCATGCTCATCGTTCTCAAGGAAAAGTGCGGGCAGACCCGACGGAACGTCTATTTGAAGAATCTGCGCGGGTTTTCGGAAATTGTTTTGTCCGTAATTGATCTGCTGTCCGGTTGTGCTCGTCGAGGTCAGCCCCAACAGATCGACCTGCTCTCCTTCTCGAATGTTTTTCAGGCAGAATGCGGCTTCCATATTCCGGAACAATCGAACCGGTTCCCGGATAGGATGCATCGAATCGCAAATCAGCCGAATATCGGTGATTGCCTGATGGAGAATGTCCCTCTTTGCTTCGTTTGTCAGCTCGGCAGGCGTTCTGCGCCGATAGCTTTCGAAGAGGGCTGCTCCGTCCAGCCCGGAAAACGCGAATCGGTTTTCGGGGCCTTCCTCCTTCGCCTCGCGAATCACGTCGCGATTGTTCTGCCAAACGATGCCGATGCACGGATCCATCGCTTCTTTGTTGATCCAAAGAAACGCATTGATGATCAAATAATCCGCACCGGTATAGAACCACAGGCTTTCTTTCAAACGGTCATCCATGACAGTACTCTTTCTCAAAAAGGGACAGCGCACTTGCCGTTCCTCTCAAAAGTCCCCGAATCCGGGCGTTTTGCTTATTTGAAATATCTCTCCAAAAGGCCCTTCAGCGCCTTGCCGGTTATCCGAAGATCAACGCGTCGAGCGCAGCCGATTGCTCTTCCGTACAATAAACCAAAATTGCGATTTGATCCATGGCAGGAAGCAGATGCAGCCGTTTGGGGCAGTTTTCCTTTTCCAGCACATCCTCCATGAAATCAATGATCTCAGGGTTGATCCAATCACCGTAGCTGGTCAGTTCGATTGCATAGGGATGACCGTTGCAAAGGAAGGAGACGCTTCGCGTCCCGTCGGTCATCTCTCCCGATTCCTCCGAGGACGTCATTTCCTCCGTCATTCCGGATAAATCTTCCTTCACATCCGTGATTTCGATATCGGGAACAATGGATTGTATCCCTTTCAGAAAGAGCGTATACATATGCTCAATGTCAAAAACTTCGGCGTCAAAAGCGTATACCCGATCCGAGGTCGGCGTCCACTCGCCGGACTCATCATCATAATCGCCCATTCCGAGCTCTGCCAAAAGCATATATGCTTCGATTCCGCTGTTTCCCCCGAAGGCTCCTTTCAGCGAAGGATCCTCCTTCACGTCAAATCCAAGCTCACGCAGTTTTTCGGCTGTGGTTTCCATACGATTCTCCTTTTCGGTTCCGGATGTGCTCCCGGCATCGGTTTGCGGCTGCTTTCCGCTTTGGGCGCATCCCAGGCAAAGAGCGAAAGCAAGCAGCATCACTGCGATTCGTCTGATCATGCTGCACCTCAAAAAGGACGCCGGAAATCCGGCGTCCTACTCGTTTTTATTTGAAATATCTCTCCAAAAGACCTTTCAGTGCCTTTCCGTGTCTTGCCTCGTCGCGCGCCATTTCATGGACGGTGTCGTGGATGGCGTCAAGACCGAGCTCCTTCGCGCGCTTTGCGAGGTCCGTCTTGCCCGCGGTCGCGCCGTATTCGGCTTCCACGCGCATTTCGAGATTCTTCTTGGTGCTGTCGGTGACGACTTCGCCGAGGAGCTCCGCAAACTTCGCCGCATGCTCCGCTTCTTCCCAGGCCGCCTTCTCCCAATAGAGACCGATCTCGGGATAGCCCTCGCGGTGCGCGACGCGCGCCATGGCGAGATACATGCCGACTTCGGTGCATTCGCCCTTGAAGTTTGCGCGCAGATCCTCGAGGATGTCCTCGCGAACGCCCTTCGCAACGCCGACGACGTGCTCCGCCGCCCAGACCATTTCTTCCTTCACCTCGTTGAACTTGGACGCGGGCTGATGGCAGACCGGGCAGGATTCGGGCGGGGTGGGACCCTCGTGAACGTAACCGCAAACGCTGCAAATCCACTTTTTGATCATGTGTTGAAACCTCCGATTCGTAGTTTGTAAACCTTCATTTACATTATCATATTTTATCGCATTTTTCCGCCGCCGTCAATCACGAATCGGATTTTCCGGAACGTTCTTCGCCGGATCACCGCGGCATGCCGCCGCGCATCAGCACGGTCCCGCACGGAAGACCGTCCCGGACGGACGCCCGCCCGAAGCGCTCCCGCAGGGAGAGCCGGAACAGCTCTTCGGGAGAAAGGTGCTCGAACGGATCGTTCTTTCCGGGCGTGTCCGGCCCGACGGCCGAGTACGCAAGCCCGAAATCCGAAAGGCTGTACACGCCCTCGCTGCGGACCCGATGCTTCGTGGCCTGCTGCGAAATGTGACACGCATACGCCTCCGACGCGACGTCGAACGCGCTTTTCCCGCCGAACGCCGCCAGCGGCGCCGTCACGGAAAGCTGTATGGCGTTTTCCGGATACAGATGCAGGTACAGCTTCTTTACGCGCCACGTTCCGAACGCGGCAGCCGATTCGGGATCGTAGGACGGGTCCGCGGAAAGCACGACCGCGCGCCGGACGCATTCGCTCAGCCGTCTGTGTTGCCAGTGTCCGTATTCCCCGTTCGGATCGTGTGAAAAGACCACGTCGGGTCTGTGCTCCCGGAACACGCGCACCAGATACCGGACGACCGCCTCTTTTCCGAATTTCTTCTGATGACCGGGGTCGCTTTCGTTTGCGAAATCCCCGAACGGACCGAACAGCGGCGCGTTGCGCAGACCCATCGTCCACGCGCCGTTCAGCGCTTCCTCCGTGCGGTACCGTCTTGCGGGCGTGGCGTAGAGGATCCTGCCTTCCTTCCCCTGCTCCGCACCGAAGATCGGAACGATCGCGCCGAGAAACAGTACGTCGTCGTCCGGATGCATGGCAACGACCATGTAATCGAGTTTTTTCACCGCGTAGTCCCACGGATGCGCATTCGGTACGGTCCCGCTTCCGTACGCGTGCAGCGAACAAATCTCGATCGTATCCTCCGACGCGATCGCGACGGACCGCGTGTTTTCTCCGACAGGAATGAGGTAATTGAACGCCGCGGGACACGCCTCCCGCGAAAGCTCCGCGCCCTCCGCGTCGTACTGCAGGATCGTGCAGCGGGACGGCGCGCGGAAAAACTCCGCGAACACGGCGCGGACGGGAACGCCGTCCGTCCACGAAACGGCGAAACTGCGCCCGCCGTGCAGCGTTCTCTTCGTTTCAAGGGAATCGTCCGACAGCGACCGCGGGAACGATCCGTACGCCGTTCCGTCGACGGAAAACGTGCACGATCCGGTCAGGTCCTGCGCTTCGACGTCCGTGTCGTCTTCCGCAAGGCTGCCGACGGGAAGCCACAATACCGCAAGGATCCAGATCAGGATCGCTTTCCCGATCGCTTTGATCCGCACGACTGTCACCTCCGTTCCCGTTTGCGCGCCGCCGCGTCCGGACGGCGCGGAATCTGCCGATGCCTGCAATTCCGTGAAACAGTATAGCATATCCGCCCGCAATTGAGAAGACCGTCCGGACAAATTCGACGCCGCCGTTTCCTTTCCTTGACAGCCCCCGCGCCGGGTGGTATCATATCCATGTTTCCGACGGGTCTCCGTAGCTCAGCAGGATAGAGCATTCGCCTCCTAAGCGAAAGGCCGCGCGTTCGAATCGCGCCGGGGACGCCAAAA
>CAMKES010000019.1 GCA_946411635.1 uncultured Clostridia bacterium
CCGGAACCCGAACCCGAGCCGGAACCCGAACCCGAGCCGGAACCCGAACCCGAGCAGCAGTACACCGTGAAGCAGTTCTGCACCCATTGCGGAAACAAGCTTCAGCCGAACACGCTCTTCTGCCCGTATTGCGGAACCCGAAGAGAATAACGCGCACGAAAAAAGGACGGCGGCCGCCGTCCTTTTTGTTTGCCGTTCGGATCACGGAAGCTTGACGCGGGAAAGAATGCCCGGCAGGTCGCTGCGGACCCATTCGCGGAACGCGTCGAACGCGCCGGTCAGCACGCCGGTCAGCGCGAGGATCAGCACGATCAGCACGATCGCAAGCACCAGCACGAGCCCGCACCAGTACGAGCGCGCGAAGTTTTTGAGGTTGACGTTCTTCGCCGTGACCGAGAACACGATCAGCAGGATCAGACCGACGACCGGGATCAGAAACAGCAGGCTGAAGCCGAAATACGCCCACGGGCTCAGCGGGCGGCTCGTCTCCGGCTCCTCCGGCTGTTCAAAGAGCGGCTGCGGCCGGGTCTGCGCGCCGTCTTCGCGTTCTGCAAAGACCGGGACCGGCTCCGGGTCCGGCGTGAAGCGCAGCGGCTCCTCCGGCCGTTCAAAGCGCTCCTGCGGCGCGAAAACGGGTTCGGCGGCCGGTTCCGGCTCGGGGACCGGTTCCGGCTCGGGGACCGGCACGAAGACCGGCTCGGGTGCGGGTGCGGAAACGGGCACAAATACGGGTTCGGCGACCGGTTCCGGCTCGGAAACGGTCTTCCGTTTGACCTGCGCGCCGCAGCGGTTGCAGAATCTCGCGCCTTCGGGCAGTTCTTTGCCGCAATTGCTGCAAAACATCGGAATCCCTCCTTCTCGTCAGGCGCCGCGCGCCTGTTTTCAGTTCAATTATAAAAATAAACCGTTTGCGTGTCAATGAAAAAACCGGGCGATTTCCGTCCGTTTTTCATGCGGACGCGCAAGAAATATTTACAATCCTAAAGAAAATGTTGAAAGAAGCCGGCAATGATGGTAAAATACCGGTGTATTCGGATCGAGGCGAGGGGTAAACGCATGATCTCCGATTCCTGCAGAGTCTGTTACGACCGGCTCTGGGCATTGCTGAAGGAACGCAAACTCAAGAAAAAAGATCTGCAATCGCGCACGCACCTGAGCTCCGCGGTCATCGCGAAGCTCGGCAAAGGCATGCCCGTTCATCTCTCCACGCTTCTGAAGATCTGCAGCGTGCTGCACTGCTCGCTGGACGATATCGTGGACGTCGGCGCAACGCTGCCGTCCGGAAACTGACGGAGGAATCATCATGCAGACGACGAGACTGAGCGGCGCGCTGTACGCCGGAATGCTTTCGAGCGGGGCCGACCACCTGGGCTGCTACCGCAAGGCGGTCAACGATCTGAACGTCTTTCCCATTCCCGACGGCGACACCGGCGACAACATGCTCGCAACGGTGTATTCCGGCGCGGACGCGGTCGACCGCGATCCCGATTCGGACCTGGCTTCGGTCGCGAGCCGCAGCGCGCACGGCATGCTTCTGGGCGCGCGCGGCAACTCGGGCGTGATCCTGAGCCGCATCTTCTCGGGCATTACGAAGGGCTTCGCGGGCGTTCGCGAGGCGGACCTTTCCGTGATCTCAAAGGCGATGGACCTCGGCGTGCGCGAGGCGTACGGGGCGGTCCCCGTGCCGGTCGAGGGCACGATCCTCACCGTGTTCGGCGACGGCGTGCGCTACGCGAACGAGCGCATCACGGAGGCGTCCACGCTGGAAACGTATTTTTCCGACCTGCTCGGCGAGATGCAGCGCTCCCTGGAGCGCACGCCGGACCTGCTTCCGGTCCTGCGCGAGGCGGGCGTGGTGGATTCCGGCGGCGCCGGGCTCATCTACATCTTCGAGGGCATGCGGCGCACGCTCTCGGGCGAGGCGGTGGAGCGCGCGGAGGCGCACGTCGAATCGAAAAAGGCGGATCTGGACGCGTTCGGCGCGGACAGCGTGCTCGAATACGGCTACTGCACCGAGTTCCTTCTGCGGCTGCAGAACGCGAAGGGCGACCCGGAGGCGTTCGATCTGAACGGATTCATCGTCTATCTCAACAGCGTCGGCAATTCGGTCGTGGCGTTCCGCGAGGGCTCGATCCTCAAGGTGCACGTGCACACGATGCGCCCGGGCGACATCCTGAACCGCTGCCAGCGCTACGGCGAGTTCCTGACGCTCAAGGTCGAGAACATGTCGCTCCAGCACAACGAGACCGAGCTTCCCGAGGTGACGGTCACCGTGCCGAAGCCGCGCAAAAAGATCGGCATCGTCGCGGTCGCGGCGGGCGACGGCCTCAAGGAAACGTTCCGTTCGCTCGGCACGGACGCCGTGATCGACGGCGGACAGAGCATGAATCCGAGCACCGCCGATTTCCTCGACGCGTTCGACCGCACGAACGCGGACGTGATCTTTGTGTTCCCGAACAACGGCAACGTGATCATGACGGCGAAGCAGGCGAAGGACCTCTACACCGGCTCCGACGTGCGCGTCCTTTCCACGCGCACGGTCGGCGAGGGCTACGCGGCGATCTCGATGATGGATTCCGAGGCAACCGAGCCCGACGCGATCGAGCGTGACATGAACGACGTGATCGCCACGGTGACCACCGGCTTCGTATCCCGCGCGAGCCGCGACGCCGAAAAGGACGGCGTGCACGTGCACGGGGGCGATTTCATCGGCTTTATCGGCGACACGATCTACGTCAACGACGGCGACGCGATCGACACCGCCCTGAAGCTTTCCGAAGCGATGCACGCGGAAAACTGCGGCGTGCTGCTGCTGCTCCGCGGCTGCGACGCGACGGACGCCGAGGCGGAAGCGCTGACTGAGGCGCTGTGCAAACAGTATCCCCGAACGGAGGTCATCCGCATCGACGGCGGACAGCCCGTTCACCAATATATTTTAGTAGGAGAATAAACCATGCTGACGTTATTTACCGACACCGACACCGACATCACCCCGGAAGTTGCGAAGGAATACGGCTACCGCCTGATCTCCATGCCGTACAGCATCGACGCAAAGACGATTTGGCCGTACGAGGACTTCGACGTATTCGATTCCCGCGCGTTCTACGACAGTCTGCGCAGCGGCGTGCTGCCCACCACCGGCGGCATCTCCGCGGAGCGCTACAAGGACTATTTCCGTCCGGAGTTCGAGAAGGGCAACGACATCCTGTACGTGCACTTCTCCGCCGCGATGACCGTTACCTTCCGCGCGATGGACGAGGCGGTCGACGCGCTTCTGAAGGAGTTCCCGGAGCGGAAGTTCTATCACATCGACACCAAGGGCATCACGATCGTGAGCTACAACCTCGTGCGCACGATCGGCGACCTTTATCAATCGGGCAAGACCGCCGAGGAACTGATTGCATGGGCGGACCGGGAGGTCCTGCACTACGCGCAGTACTTCTTTGCGGACGACCTGAAGTTCTTCAAGCGCAGCGGCCGCGTCAAGGGCATTGCGGCGACGATGGGCACGCTTTTGGGCATCCGCCCGATCATCTGCATGAACGACGCGGGCGAAATGGTCAGCATCGGCAAGGAGCGCGGCAGAGCGAACGCGATGGAGCGTCTCTTAAAGACGGTCGAGGAGCTCGGCGACGATATCAAGAACCACCGGTTCATCGTCGGCCATACCGACGCGCCGGAGATCGCGGCGGAGCTCGTCGATATGCTGCACGCGCGCTTCGGCGACGACCTCAGCATCGAAACCGTCGTCACGAACCCGACCGCCGGCAGCCACTGCGGCCCGAACGGCGTCGGCGTGAGCTTCCACGCGTCCCGCCGCTGCTGAGGCGCGCATGGTCACGGTCAGAGAGGTCCGTACCAAGGCGGAGCAAAAGGCGTTTTTGCGGTTCCCGCTCGATCTGTACCGGAACGAGCCGAACTTCGTGCCGCCGCTGTGGGGCGACGAAAAGAAGATCTTCGACGCGGATTTCGTGTACAACGACACGTGCGAGACCGGCTACTGGCTCGCGTACCGCGGCGAAGCGGTCGTCGGACGCATCTCCGCGATCCTGCAGAAGGCGTCGAACGAAAAGCACGGCGAAAAGCGCGTGCGCTTCACGCGGTTCGACGCGATCGACGATCCGGAGGTCGCAAAGGCGCTGTTCGACGCGGTCGAAGCGTTTGCGAGGGCCCGCGGCATGAACGCCGTCTGCGGTCCGCTGGGGTTTTCCGATCTCGAGCGCGAGGGTCTGCTCGTCGAGGGCTTCGATCAGCTCTCGACGTTTGAGGAGCAGTACAACGCGGACTATTACGGACGGCTGATCGAGGGCTGCGGCTACGAAAAGGAAGTCGACTGGGTCGAATCGAAGCTGTACGCCCCCGCGCCGGAGACCGCCGAAAAGCTCAGAAAGCTTTCCGCGCAGGTGCTGAAGAAATTCCGCCTGCACGTCGGCGAGGCGAAGAACGTCAACGACTTCATCCGCCGCTACCGGGACGGACTGTTCGATCTGCTCGACGTCGCGTACGAGGATCTGTACGGCACGGTCCCGTTCACGCCCGCGATGAAAAAGATGATGATCGACAATTTCCGTCTGATCATCGACCTCAGGCACGTCGTGTGCATCCTGGACGAAAACGAGCGGATCGTCTGCTTCGGCGTCTGCTTCCCGTCGATCGCAAAGGCGGTGCAGAAGAGCCGCGGCCGTCTGACCCCGCTTGCGCTGCTCCGGCTGCTCCGGGCGATCAAGCGCCCGAAGGTCATCGATCTCGGTCTCATCGCGGTCGCGCCGGACTGCGCGAACACGGGCATTCCCGCCGTCGTCGCCGCAGGGCTGTGCGACATGCTCTCCGAGGGCGGCGTCGAATACGCGGAAACGAATCTGAACCTCGAGGACAATCTTTCGATCCGCAACCTCTGGAAGCGGTTCGACGCGGTGCAGCACAAACGCCGCCGCGCCTATCTGAAAACACTCGACTGAACGCAGCAAAAAAAGGACCGGTTCAAACCGGTCCTTGTTTTTTTCGGATCTGCCGTTACGACATCTTCCGGAGATACCGCTCGTTCATGATGGTCTGGAACTTGCCGTTGTACGCGATCGCGTAGATGCAGTTCTTGCCGATCGTGTACGTGTCGTTTCCGATCCGCAGCGTCATGTCCTTTTTGGGCTGCTTCGTTACCGTGACGTTGATCAGACCCGTAAGCTGCGCCTCCAGCGGTTCCTTCGGATCGACATCCTTGCACAGCAGCACGGTTCCCTTCTGAATGATCAGGATGAACGGCTGCTTTTCGATGAAGGATCCGTCGTCGATGCCGTACTGCGCGAGCACTTCTTTGTCCTCTTCGGTCAGAAGCGGTTTTTCCCAGCCCATCGTGCCGCAGAGGATCATCGTGCAGTCCGCCGCCCGGCTGCCGGTGAGAATATAGTCGCCGATCGTTTCCGCCGCGCTCAGTTTCGCGCCGTTCAGCCGCATATGGTACCGGTAGGGCAGCGCCGTATCCGATCTGACCGGCTCTCCGGACGTCATATCGAAACAGCTCGTGTCGACGATCCGCTCGAGAACGTGATCGTAAACCACGATATTGACGCCTTGCCGGTCGTCCGCACGGTTCTTTTGGGAAAGCACGATCGACGTCAGGTTGCCCGCCTGTCGGCCGCCGCTTTCGAGCGAGAACCGATCCGCGCCCTGCGGGATCGAGGGCTTCGCTTCCTTCAGCCCGCCGTTTTCCTTGACGGGAAGCCGATAGACGTGCTCGACCGAGCAGCCCTTCTTCGCGTCGAACGTGCCGTCCGCGATCAGACGGATGCCTGCTCCGCGTTCGTCGAGCAGAACCGCACCGCGGCTTCTGACGCCGAGATACGATTCGCCGGGCCCGATCGCGGCGAGCGCCGAAAAGCCGAGCTCCGTAAGCGCGTCCTTTTCATAGTCGGTCAATCCCTCTGCAGCGTCGCCCTTGACCGAGAGAAAAACCGAATAGCGGTCGCTTTTCAGGACGTTCAGATACGGAACCAGCTCCGTACCCGAGATCAGGTCGATCGCGTCCCAGACCGGACGATACTGCTCCGCCTGCTCCTTCATGTAATCATACGCGGGATCGGTGCGCGCGTCGGTAAACGATCTGCGCTGCACCATAACCTTGCCGATATAATCGGTGATCTTCTGCGCCCCGGCGATGTTCGGATGCTTTTCATCCCAATAATCGTACGGAAAGTCCAGGTTCGCGTCCTGCTGGACGGAATACAGATTGAAATCGATCAGCGGGACGCCGTACCGGTCCGCCAGATACTGAAGCGCGTCATGATCGGTGTCCGACGAGCTCTTCGCGATCTTGATGAAAATCAGGTCGAGGTCCTTTTCCCTGCAGAATTCGGCGATCTGATCGACGTAGCCGAGATTCCGGTCGTTCAAAACCTTGTCGATGTCGCTTTGCGAACGGTTGATCTCCTCCGTAACGGCATAGTTCGGAATCAACAGATCGTCGCCGCTCTTGATGTCGTGTGACATCTCGTAGGAAAGATTCTGTCCCCTGGTATAAAACTGATTCTTCGCCGTCGTCAACCCCTGCAGATCGCTCAGCGTTACGGACGACCAGCGGGAATGGTAGCGGATCAGCGGAACGATATATTCGACCGGATCGATGCCGTACTGCTCCGCAAGCGCGCGGTATGCTTCCGCCTTGACGCCTGAAAAACGCATATGCGTCAGCGCCTTTTCGTTCATCGTCAGCTTCGGAGACGTGTCCTCGTCGTGAAAAACGAACGAAAGATCCAGCACGACCGTCTGCAGCGTTTTTCCGTGCAGCCGCTCGACCTCCTTGATCCAGTAGAGGGATGCAAGAAGCGGCTGCTGCTCGCTGGACAGATTATACGCGCAGATCCCGTACCGCCGGTATAGTTCCATCGGGGAAATCCCGTTCAGCGACTGACTGGTTCCGACAAAGACCGCCTGCAGGCGATCGTTCGGCTCGCGATAGAACCCCTTGGACGTGTTGTCGTTGTTCCATCCGTACCACGTCGGCGTCAGAAGGCGCGAAAAGAACAGGATCAAAAGCGCCGAGATCAGCACGACGCTTATGACCTTCAGAACCTCTTTCTTTTTCATTCTCCCGTCAGTCTTCCTGCAGCTTCGTGACCAGCGCAAGGATCGCTTTCGCCGTATTGAAGTTGTCCGGCTCAAGGTCCTCGACGTCGATCTCGATGTCGTAATGCTCGTTCAGCTCGCCGACGATGGAAATAATGTCGAACGAATCCAGGATCGAGTCGTCGATCAGCTTCGTTTCCTTCTCAAAGTCCACGTCCGGGCGGATCCCCTTCAAAATACCAAGCAGTTCTTCCATCAGATTGTCCCCTTTCCAGATTGATTTGTTTATGATTCAGACGGTTTCCTGTTCCGCGGGAAGCATGTACTGATAAATGATCTTTCCGCTTCGTTTGAAACCGACCTTCTCCAGCATTGCGATGGACCGGAAATTCGTTTCGTCGAAAAAGCCGATCCCCACGCGCGCGTTCTCCTGCGCCGCATGCTCCAGAACGAACAGGGTGAGGTATTGCCCGATTCCCTGACGCAGGCAGTCCGGGCTCGTTACGGTATGACGGATCTCGCATCCGCCGTCGTGCGTTTCCCAGCGATTGACGCCGCAAACCTTGTCGTTTCGATCCAGGAGACACACAAGGTGTGCGCCGTTCTTTCCGATCTCGAAGTGCTCCTGCGGCAGGTCCGTGGGCTTCAGAAATCCGCGCCAAAGGTCAAACGCCTCCGTCAGCTGTTTGCCTTCCGGATCGATCACGGTGCGGTATCCGCGCGCATTCATCTGCGCCTGCATTTCCTTCAGCTTTTCCGTATTCTCCCTGGGCTGCGGAACGGGGATCTCCACAACGTAATTCTTTGCAACTTTCCGAAACCCGACGCGTTCGAGCCGTTCCTCGAGTGCAGAAAGGTAAGCCGCACGGCGGTCCTTCATGTCCGGCTCTTCCAGAAGCACCGGCTTATCCGCCCGGAGTCCCGTCATTTCGCTGTCTTCACCGAAGAAATAGAACAGCTTGTAATACGGCGCGTTCTTTCCTTCCTCGCACAGAAGCGCGAGTCCCTGCGGCAGTTTCCGCACGTACACGTTCCCTTCGGCAAGCGCCTTGGAAACCGCCTTGGTCGGAAGCAGACAGTTGGAAACGAGCTTGCCGCGGCGTTCCTTTTCTTCTTTGAAAAGCGTTTTGAATTGTTCTTCGTTGATCAGTTTTGTCAGCATCTTGCGTCATACTCCTCTCTGAGCGTTTTCCGGTCGATCTTGCCGTTCTTGGTCAGCGGCAGACGTTCCATCTGCATAAAGATGTTCGGGATCATGTACTTCGGCAGTTTCTTTTTGAGCGTCTCGATGATCTCTTCCTTGGTCGCCTCGCCGGAAAAACACGCGACGATCTTGTTGCGGTTCGTGTCGAACAGGCAGCACGTGCGCCGGACGCCGTCGACGGCGCCGATGTGCGCTTCGATCTCCTCGAGTTCGATGCGATGTCCCATGTGCTTGATCTGGAAATCCTTGCGCGCCGCGAAAACGAGCGTTCCGTCCTCGTTCAGCTTCGCAAGGTCTCCGGTGCGGTAGATCCGTTCCGGATACGCCGTGTTCAGCGGGTTCTGTACGAACGCCGCCGCCGTACGCTCGGGATTGTTGTAGTATCCGAGCGCCAGGCAGGTGCCGCGCACGCAGATCTCGCCGGTCTCGCCGGGTCCGACGGGACGGTCGTTCTCGTTCAGCACCATCACGTCCTCGTTTTCGAACGGCACGCCGAGCGGCAGCAGCTCCGTCGGCTCGAACGCGCGGTCGACGATGTAGTACATGCAGTTGCAGGTGATCTCGGTCGGCCCGTACAGGTTGACGTACGTCGCGTCCGGCACGTACGCGCGCCAGATATTCAGCATCTTGATCGGCATGACTTCGCCGGAGAACATGACGTGCCGGAGTTTTTGCGGAACGCGGTGCTTGAACGCGTTCATTCCCGCCGCGATGCACATCGCCGAAACCGCCCAGATGATCGTCGTCACGTTCTGATCGTCCAGCGCCTCGACGAGTTTTTTCGGCATCACGAAGCAGACCTTCGGAATGACGTACACCGTCGCGCCGAGATAGATCGCGGAATAGATGTCCTTGACCGAAACGTCAAAGTCGAACGGCGCCTGATTGCCGAACACGTCGGTTTCCGTCAGCCCGAACGTTTTCGTAAAGACCGGAATGAAGTCCAGAACGGACCGGTGCGAGATCAGAACGCCCTTCGGGACGCCGGTCGAGCCGGACGTGCAGATCGCGTAAAGCGGATCCGTATCGACGATCGAGCGCATCCGCGAAAGGAGCAGCGCGTCGTCCGGTTCGGTGTCCGCGATCACGTCGTATTCCAGAACCGGAACGTCGACGGAAAGCCCCTCCGGCAGATTGCCGTGGATCGAGATCATGAGTGCCGGCCGCATCGCGGAAAGGATCGTTTCGATCCGGTCGATCGGCTGCGACGCGTCGATGGGCACGTAGAAGTTGTGACTGGCCGTCACGCCGAGCATCGTGCAGATGCCGGCGGCGTTCCGGTCGATCAGAACGACGACCGGGCTGTTGACCGCGTCGGTCGCCCGCGCGATCGCGGTGGCGATGCGGTCGACCCGGTTCCGGTATTCCGCGTAGGTCACGGTTTCGGTTTCGTCGATCAGCGCCGCCTTGTCCGGAAACCGGCGCGCGGCTGCTTCCAAATACTGCAGAACGTGCATAACTGCCTCCTCTTTTCGACGTCAGAACTGCTGATAAATGAATCCCGCGCTGTCAAACCCGGGTCCGTACACGCCGATCACGGCGATCGCCGTGATCGCGAGCGAGACCAGCAGCACGCGGAAAACGACGTTCTGCTTCGCGATGCGGTCCCGCATGGAAAAGCCCTTTTCGTGCTGGATGTCCACGATCAGGATCAGCAGGATCCCGAGCAGCAGCACGATCCAGTTCCATTTGTCCAGGCCGAGCGTCATCGTCCCGTTGCCCTCCAGGTACGCAAAGTCCGTGAACCGGGTAAAGATGGACCGGATCATTGAGAACGCCGTCGACACGTTCAGCGCGCGGGAAAACAGACGGCCGAACGAGATGATGAGAAACGTGCGGATGATCTGGAACAGCCGCCACAGGAAGCGGTCCTCATGGATGTGCAGGAACCGCTTGATCTTCGCGTACACGTCGACCAGCAGGATGCTGCCCGCAATGAAGACGCCGTTCCAGATTCCGTAGACGATGTACTTCCACTCCGCGCCGTGCCAGAAGCCGACCAGGAAGTACACCAGAAACATCGCGATGAACGGCGCGACCTTCTTGCCCGCAAAATCGCCGATCAGCTTGCGGGATTTCTTGCCGATCGCGTTGAAAAACTTGGAAAGGGAAAGCGGATAGAACACGTAATCGCGCATGAACGCGCCGAGCGTGATGTGCCAGCGGCGCCAGAAATTCTCGACGGAGACCGAGAAGTACGGCTGCGTGAAGTTGAGCTCCAGATCGATCCCGATGATCTGGGAAAAACCGCGCGCGATGTCCATGCCGCCGGAGAAGTCGGCATAGACCTGGATCCCGTAGCCGATGCCGGCGAGCAGAACGGCGGTCCCGCCGTACTGCGACGGATCGCCGAAGATCATCGTGACCGGGATCGCGATGCGGTCCGCAATGATCAGTTTTTGATGAACCCCCACAGGATCAGCTCGACGCCGCGGACGAAGCGGTCGTAATCGAAATCATGCGGCTCGTACAGCTGATGCGCCAGCTGCCGGTAGCGCGCGATCGGGCCCTGCACGATCTGCGGGAAATAGGACATGAACAGCATGAACCGCGGAAAATGGCGCTCCGCCTCGATCTTGCCGCGGTAGACGTCGGTCATGTAGGCGATCGCCTGCAGCGAATAGAAGGAGATGCCGAGCGGAAGCAGCAGCCTGAGCCGCGGCACGCGGAAGCCCGTCAGCTTCGTCACCGCGCTGACCGTATCCGCAAAGAAATTGTAGTATTTCAGGAACAGCAGCGTCCCCAGGATCACGAGCACGCCGAGCGTCAGGATCCGTTTGCAGCGCTTTTTGTTCGCGGACTGCAGCGCCTTGCGCGCTTCCTTCGTCAGCGTTTCCTTCTGCTGCGCAATGCGCTCTTTGCCCTTCGCCGCGCTGCGTTCGATCCACCGTCCGATCAGGAACGTGACCGCCGTTTCCGCAAGCAGAACGAGCACCAGCCATTCGCTGTTGATCAGATAAAACGCGTAACTCGCGGCAAGCAGCACCCACCAGCGCAGCTTGCGCGGCATCAGGAAATACGCCGCGATCACCAGGATCATGAATCCTACGAAGCCGAATGATACAAATGCCATGAAACCCCTGCCCTCATCTTCTTCAAAGCCGTTCCGGAACCGTTTGAAAGCACCCCTGCCGGTTCCGGCCGTTCGCCCGTTTGAACGACCATGATCTTCTGATTTTTATACCGTATAAACGCGGTTTACGTCAAGGCAAAACGAAAAGCGGGGCGATTCGCCCCGCTTCCGGTCCGTTTGCGTTATTTGACCTTCGCCGAACGCACGTTCGACCACTCGCCGAAGTACGTCATGCCGTTGAATTCGTGATACGAGCGGATGCGGACGTAATAGGTCGTGCCGGTCTTCAGGTTCTTGATCACCGTCGAAACCGTCTTCGGATTATCGATCTTGAACGATTTTACGCCCTTCGTGAACGCGCTGTTCGTCGCGTACTGCACCTGATAGCCCGTGAACACGGTCGAGCCGCCCCACTTCACCGTCAGCTTCTTCGTGCCCGCCGTCACGGATTTCAGCGTCCTCGTCGTGATGCGCACCGTCGTCTTCAGCGGACCGACGAGACCGAGGTTGAAGTTGCCCGACGGCTCGTTCACGTTGCCGCCGATCTCAACGCCCGCGACCGGATCCGTGCGCCGCGCAAAGTACGCCTTTACGCCGTACTGATACCGCGTGCCCGCATAGACCTTGTGCGCCGCGTCGTGCCCGTCGAGGTACGTCGTTTCGGTCGTGTTGTCCCAGCGCGCAAAATCGGTCCAGCCGTTCGTCGTGCTGCTCCACGCGCGGCGGTAGATGACGTAGCCCGCGGCGCCTTCGACCGGCGCCCAGGTGATCCGGATGCCGTCCGCGACGTTCTCGACCGCCGTTTCGGTCGTCGCCGGCAGGTAGATCTTGAACGTCAGCCGCGCTTCGCCCGTGTAGTCGCCCTTGAACGTGACGATCACGTAGCCGGTGCCGGGCTGCGCGTTCTCCTTGTACTCGTAATCGTAGTTTGCGGGATCGACGACGCCGCCCTCCGCGTCATAGACGGTGAACGCAGGTTCGCAGATGCCCGCCGCATGGTCCCAGATGACGTACGCCGTCGCGCCCTTGTATTCCACCTCGCCCTCGTTGAAGGAGACGGTCCCGTCGAAGGGCTTCGGCTGCGGCAGCGGCGAGATCCAGACCGTGTCGACCGTAACGTCGGTCTCGCCCGCGTTGAAGCGGATGACGTAAACGAGCCTGCCCTGAGAGTCGAACCGGTTCGTGCCGGAGGCCAGATCCTCGCCGTCGATATCCTTCGTGACCTCCGTCACGTTGCCGTTCGTGTCGGTCACCGTCAGTTTTTCCATCCGCCAGCCCGCTTCGTACGCGCCGTCTGCAAAGAGGATCGTCACGTCGACGTCGTCGCCTTTGCCGGTCATCGTCGGGTTGTCCCCGTGCCAGAACGCCACGGTTTCGTCCATCGGCACGTAGGTGATCGCAAGCATCTTTTCCCATTGCGCGATCAGCGTATAGGTGCCCGCGTTAAGGAACGTGCCCGGGCTGAACGTGTTCACCGTGTCGTACCAGCCGCGGAAGATCCATCCGGTGCGCAGGAACGCGTCCGGAAGGCCCGGCACGCGGAAGCCGTCCTTGTCGCCGTCCGGATAGAACTGTCCGTTTTGCGCCGAGCGCCAGTCCGCCGCCCAGACGCCTTCGTCGTCGCTCGTGATGATCACGGGCGCTTCGCCCTCGAAGCCGGATTCCAGCGTGACCACGTATTTCGGCGCGGGCTTCTCTTTGAACGTCGCGGAGATCGTGACCGCAAACGGCGGCATTTCGAACGCGTTGTCGGTCACTTCGACCGGATCGTTGTATTCGTTCACGACCGTCAGCGTATCGAGTTCGTAGCCTTCGTCCGGCGTGACGGTGATCGTGACGGTTTCGCCGTCCAGCGGCTGCATGTTGTCGACGGTGACCGTGCCGTGTTCGCTCTCAAGGATCGTGAGATCGTAATACGCGATCTCATCCTTCAGATACCCCTTGAACCAGTCCGCTTCCTCATCGCCGAGTCCGTCCGGACGGAAGAGGACCTTCGCCATTCTGCCGCGGCTGCCCCAGCCGTACACGCTGCCGTCGAGCTGCTTGCTGATGTAATAGGAATCCATATAGCTGCCCGCGGGATAGCGCGCGATGAACCTGCCGTTCTCCGCTTCGAACACGAAGATCGACGAGCCGCCGTACAGACGCTGCAGGACGGACCAGATGCCGGGCGTTTCGGTCTCCGTGAACCGGCACTCGTCGGTGATCTCCGTGATGCGGGCGTTGCCCTGATTCAGGAAGTAGCCGGAAATCGACGTCACGCCGCAGCCGGCCTCCTCGGGGATCGTCGGGTTCGCCATTTCGAGGTAAACCGTTTCCGTGACGCCCGTCGTCGTGACCGTGACCGGCTGGTTCGTCGCGTACGGCACGATCGCGTCGCTCTCGACCTTCACGATATTCCACGTCGCCGCGCCGAAGTTCCCGGTCAGCACGTAGGTCAGGTCGTCGTTGAACACGTGTCCGTCGGTTCCCGCGGGTTCGAGCATGTAGGCGGGATCGACGTCGTCGATCGAGGCGCCCGGCGCGACCAGATAGTACCCGTCGGGATGCGCGGGCGGCGCCACGTATTTTTCAAGATAGATATAGCCGTTGAACCAGCCGGAGCCGCCGTCCTTCTTCGGACGGAAGTACACGGTGTAGTCGCCGGCTTCGGTGATCTCGCCGTGCTCGCCGTAGTTGTTGCCCATGCCGTCCGGATACCACGTGGTCTTCGTCGTGCCGTCGGGCGAATAGACGACCTTGAACTGGCTCGACGTCGTGAGCGTGATCGGGAACGTGTATTCCTCGGTCGACGCGGCGGTGTTTTTCGTCATCTTGTAGGCGGAATTGACGTTCCAGTTCGTCATGTTGCCGATCACGTAATAGCCCGCTGCGGGGTTCGTTTGACCGCCGGTCTTTTCGGCGTAGATGCAGTTGTAGAACCAGCTCGAATCGCCGTCGTAGTTCGGACGGAAATAGACCTTGTACGTGCCGTCCTCGGTGATCTCGCCGTTCTCGCCGTAGTTGTTGCCCATGCCCTGCGGGAAGTAGTTGTCGTCGGGCTTCGAAACGCCGTCCTCCGAATAAATGACCTTGAACTGGCTCGAAACGGTCAGGTCGAGATCGATCACGTATTCGTCGGTGTCGGCGAACTCGTTCTTTTCCATTTTAAAGGCGTCGCTGACGTTCCAACCGGTCATGCTGCCGATGATGTAGTAGCCGCCCTGTTCGCCGGGCACGTAGCCGTAGATGCTCCACGTACCGCCGCCCTCGTCCCAGGTGCCTTCGGTGACGGTGTAGCAGTCCGCGCCGGAATCCGGGAACAGGTTCGCCGTCTGGTTCCACTTGTTGTCCCAGTTGTTTGCCGTCGTCGCCGGGTTCATGCGGCAGAAGATGACGTTCGTCCAGTCGCCCTCCGGCACGTCCGCCTTGTAGTATCCGTCGCCGGTCGGTTCCATGCTCACCCACTGCGTGCCGCCGACGAGGTTAAAGACGTACATCGCGAAGCGCGCGTTGTCGCCCGTCCAGTTCGCGTTCGGCTTCAGGTACAGCGTCGGCACGCAGATGAAGTCGTTCGCATCCTCGTTCGCGTTGTAAACGACCGCGACGCCGGTGCTGCCCACCGTGCCGCTGATCGTGCCGTCTGCGACCGTGAACGTGTTGCCCGTGATCTGATCGGTATAGGTCCCGCTCTTCATCTTGTGCGCGGGGACCGAGACCGCGCCGTTCGTGCCGAGGTTCGCGATCACGACGCCGTTCGTGCCGCGCTCGACGTACGCGACGTTTCCGTCCGCCGCGACGTATTCGGTCGTGCCCTCAAAGTGATTCTTGAACTTGTTGATCTCGGCGACCGCCGTCGATTTCCACGTGGTATCCGAGCTCGCAAGGCCCATCGTTTCGTTCGGCCGCGCGAAGAACAGCGCCGTGGAATCGGCTCTCGCCGCCACGATCGCCCACGTCTTCACGATGTCCGCGTCGGAAACGGACGCCGTGCCGTCCATGTACGTGTCGTGCGATTCCGCCCAGAGCACGCAGTTTTTCGGCTCCGCGCCCTTATAATACACGTAGTTTGCAAGCCCGCGCGCGTTTTTGCTCACCGCGTTCTCGCGCGCCGCGTTGCCGGTCGCGTTGTCGGTGACCGCCATGTAGCGTGTGTAGTTCGAGATGTCCGTGCCCGCGCCGCCGAGGATCTCGCCGTAGAAGAACAGCTCCTCGGACGCGTATTCGGAAACGCCGTTCAGAACGACCGGCCAGAAATCGCTCGCGAACGCCGCGTCGTCGGTCGGAAGCTCGATGTGCTTCGCCGCGTCGAAGCGGAAGCCGTCCACGCCGCAGTCCACGCAGTCCTTCAGAAGCGCGAGCGTCTTTTGCTGCACGTACGCATTGCCGGTGTTGAGGTCCGGCATGTTCATGTGGTACTGCGTGATCGTGAGCCGGTTATCATCTTTGATGAAATCGGTATAGGTGTGGTAGTAGTCCGCGTTCTTCATGTCGTCGTCCACGTCGACCGACAGGTTCGCGTACGTGCCGCCGTCCGCGCCGTTGTTGGCAAGATGGTTCGACACGATATCGACGATGACCTTGATGCCGTAATCCTCCGCCTCGTCGCACAGCGCGGTCAGCTCCGCCCGCGTGCCGAGCCAGGACGTGCCGTCCGGCGCGATGCGAAGTCCCAGCGGCTGATACAGTTTCCACCACTGGCCCGAACTGTCCGTCCACGCCGCGTCATAGTCCTTCGGCTGCTGCGCCGGCGAGGTCTGCACCGCGGTATAGCCCGCCGCCGCAATGTCCGGCAGCGCCGCGCGGATCTCGTTGTACGACCAGTTGAAGCAATGCAGGATCGCGCTGCCCTGCACGGTCTCCTGCGCGTACGTTTCGACCTCCCTCGTCTCCGCGACGGCCGATGCGGGCGTGACCGCAGCCGTCGGAAGCAGCACCGCGAGCATCAGAAGCGTCAGCAGGATCGCCGTAAACCGTCTGAACATCGTTTTTCTCCTCCGAATCCGTAGTATGGTGTTTCGAACGCGGCGGTTCGCCGCTTTGTGACCTTATATATTATAGACTGTTTTGTTGCAAATGTCACTATTTCACAGAAAAAAACGGAGGATATTCCTCCGTTTTTTGCGTTTTTGTCGATTTACGCGGCGGGTCAGTTGTCCGCGCGGTTGTAGCCGTTCTTCATCGTGACGCTGGATTCGTGCAGCACGGCGGTCAGGGCCTTGTCGGTCTGCTCCTTCGCCATCGCGGCGAGCTTTTCGTTCGCCATCGCGCAGAGCGCGGCGTCGCCGGTCTCCCGGATCTTTTTGTCGTATTCGAGCACGATCTTCCGGCCCTCGGTCATCACGGCGTTCTGGTAGCGCGTGACGATCTGCACGCACTGGTTGTAGCTGTGGTCCGCCAGCGCGCCGATCAGCCGGCTCGCCCAGTAGAAGTTCCCGGTCGAAGCGGAAAGCGTCACGTCGGACAGGTACTTCGGCATCACCGGCACGTTCGGATAGACGGGCAGCAGCGCGTCGAACGTCGTCGCGCCGAAGCAGATCCATTCGATCGCCTTCGCGCAGGCGGGCGCGTCGGGACGGATCTCGATCACGCTCGTGACGCCGGTGCGGTTGATGCCGATCGAGCGGTACTTGCCGCGCATGCCGGTGTCGTGGTTCAGGTACGGATTGTACGGCGTGCCGGCGTAGTTCGACGACAGGATCGCCTTGACGTCCTCGACCGTGACCTTGCGCTCCGGCACGAAGCACCACGGGATGTCGTCGCTTTCGGGCGTGAAGTCCGCGTCCGGACCGTCCCAGCGGAACGCGCGCGGCGCGAGGCAGCGGCCCATGTACCACGCGCGCGGCGTGTTGTACACGTGATCCTGATCGGAATGCGAGCCGAAGATCGCGCGCGGGTTGAACGCGCCGTTCTGATTGCAGTCGAGACGGTATTCCGCGATAAATTCACGAAGGTCTTTCGAGCACAGATGCGCCTCCTGCCTGCCGAACGCGTCGTCGAGGTCGAAGCGATCCATGCCGAACTGGTTGGGCATGACGACCGCCGCGTCGTCGGGCACGCGCTTTGCCATCCAGTGATGCCCGCCGATCGTTTCCATCCACCAGATCTCGTTTTCGTCGCTGAACGCGATCCCGTTGGATTCGTACGTGCCGTACTGCTCCAGCAGCGCCGCCAGCCGCAGCACGCCCTCGCGCGCCGAGCGGATATACGGCAGCACGAGCACGACGATGTCCTCCTCGCCGATGCCGCCGGGCACGTCCTTTTCCTTTTTCGTCTTCGCCTTGCGGTACGTCACGAGCGGGTCCGCCGCAAGCACGCGCGGGTTCGAGGTGATCGTTTCCGTCGCCGTCATGCCGACGTTCGCCTCGTTCACGCCGGTCGCCGCCCAGATCCCGTTCTTCGGATCGACGCTCGGGCAGGCGGTATAGCGCATGGGGTTCTCCGGAAGTTCGATCGTGAGGTGACCGAGTACGGACTGATAGGTCTTTTTCTGTTCCTTGGGGCTGACGACGACGAGCTTTTTCACGTCGAAGAATCCGTCGTCGGTCCGTGCGATCAGCGTCGCGCCGTTGTTGCTGGCCTGTTTGCCGACCAGAAGCGTGGTGCAGGGCATAGTCGTTCTCCTTTTCGTTCGATACTCCCAATATACGCGCATTGCCGCGCCTTGTCAACCGGCGAACAATATATCATTTTCCGCGCCCCCGCATCTTGCAAAAACGGTCCGGGCGTGATACGATTGCTGTACATGCGGGGCGGGCTTCGCCGCGCACAGATCAATCTGGAGGCTCAGTCATGAAAATCTCGCAGAAGGCGCAGAGTTGCAACCTTTCCCCGATGCGCAAGTTCCACCCGTACGCGGTGGAAGCGGTGAACAAGGGCAAGACGATCTATCATCTGAACATCGGTCAGCCCGACATCGAAACGCCGCCCGCGTATTACGAAGCGATCCGCAATTTCAACAATCCCGTTCTGGAGTACGCCGCGTCCCCCGGCATGCCGGTGCTCATCAAGGCGGTCCGGAACTACTATGAGAAGCTCGGCATCCGCTTTGAGGAGAACGAGATCCTGATCACCACCGGCGGCAGCGAGGCGCTGCAGATGCTGATGCTCAGCATCCTCGATCCGGGCAGCGAGGTCATCATCCCCGAGCCGTTCTATCCGAACTACAACACGTTCGTGAAATCCGCGGGCGGCACGATCCGTCCGATCACCACCTCGCCCGAGGGCGGCTACCGCTACGCGTTCCGCGACAAGCTCGAAGCCGCGTACAACGAGAACACCCGCGCGATCATGTTCACGAACCCCGGCAACCCGACCGGCGTCGTGCTGAAGCCCGAAGAGCTTCGGATCATCGCGGACTTTGCGAAGGCGCACGACCTGTTCGTGATCGGCGACGAGGTCTACCGCGAGTTCGTCTACGGCGGCGAGAAACTCGCCACGATCGGGCAGTTCCCGGAACTTGCGGACAACGCGGTCATCATCGACTCCGTTTCCAAGCGCTTCTCCGCCTGCGGCGCGCGCATCGGCGCGATCATCACGCGCAACAAGGAGCTGCAGCAGAACCTGCTGAAGTTCTGTCAGGCGCGTCTGTCCGTCGCGACGCTCGACCAGGTCGCGTCCGCCGCGCTCTATGACGTCGGTCCCGAATACTTCGAGGCGGTCCGCAGGGAGTACAAGCTCCGCCGCGACACCTGCTATAAAAAGCTGCTGGAGATCCCCGGCGTCGTGGTCAAGGACCCCGAAGGCGCGTTCTACATGATGGCGGCGCTGCCCGTCGACAACGCGGACACGTTCCAGAAGTGGCTGTTGACCGACTTCGACGACAACGGCGACACGGTCATGTTCGCGCCCGGCGAAGGCTTCTACGCCACCCCCGGCAAGGGCAAAAACGAGATCCGCATCGCGTACGTTTTGAAGCAGGATAAGCTGGAGCGCGCGATGGATCTTCTGGCGCTCGGCATCAAGAAGTACAACGAGACGCACTGACCGAAAAGCGATAAAAAGACGGCTCTTCGGAGGCGTTCCGTCAAGCGGGATTTTCAAAAGCACAGCCGGTTGTTGTCGGCTGTGCTTTTTTGTTGCTGCTCATCGGAAAACTGTGATAGAATGAATATGACAAATCGAGGTTTTCGGAGGACGGAATGACAGCGGAAGAATTATGGAGAAAATCCGGATTGACCGGCCCATATGAAGCATGGGCATTTGGCGAGGCGCCCGACAAACTGGCAGCGTTCGTTAAAAACGGTGTGAAGACTGCTACCTGTTCGGCATATGATCTGTATCAAACCGAAAACGAACCGCTTCCGAAAGAAGGAGATTACAGCGTTATTCTCGATTCAAACGGTGAGGCGGTATGTATTGTAAAAACAGTGAAGGTCTACGTTACAGAGTTTCATCGGGTTTCTGCGGAACACGCTTACAAGGAAGGCGAAGGCGACAGAAGCTTAGCGTATTGGAGAAAAGTACACACGGATTTTCTGATTCGTGAACTTTCGAAATTACACCTGACGTTTTCTGAAAACACAAACGTGGTGTGTGAAGAATTTGAACTGGTATATGCTTAAATTCCGGTTTGCCGGAAACAAACAGACGCAGACCTTCCGGGAGACGTTTGTTTTCGGAAGGTTTTTTCGTCCGCAAGTGTACGTCCCGGCGCAGGAGGGTATCGCCGCAGGCGGCGGTGTATCAGTGCGCTCTTTCGGAAAAAAGAGGCTTGACGGCACGGTACGCGCGGGAAGCGCGTCGCCGCGCCCTCGTCACCGGTGTGTCAGCAGAACCGTCCCCTTGTCACTCCTTCACAAACCCGTGCAGTTGACACGCGCTCTGCCGGACATTATAATTTAGAAAAAAGAGTGGAGAGAAAGAAAATGTTCATGAAAGCCCTTTCCCTTGTACTTGCTTTGATCATGCTTCTGTTTGCCGGCGCATGCAGCAGCTCCGGCATCGATCCCATCAACGCAGACCCGATTCCGGAATCGGATTCGTCACGCCCCGCAGACGAAGAGGAGCCGCGCATCGTAACCGGAACGCCGGTCGGGTTTTCCTCGGAGCAGGAACTGATTGCGGAATTTATCGCCTGCTGCAACAGCGGCGAGGTTTCCGACCGCTTCCTGAATGCGTTTGATTCCGACGCGTTTCTTGCGTATTGGATGTGCGACGATTCCTTTGCACCCGATTTTGCGGAAGCGTATTGCGTTTACGCAGACCGAAGCAAGGGTGCCGCGTATATCATGGCACACGATCCGGCCTTTTCCGACGCCTGGGCAAAAAACGTTGAAGATCCTATGACGGACGAGACGCTTCAGGCGTATTTTGTTCCTTATCAGGCCGACCTTCTTCAATGGTTCTGCCCCTCCTATGTGAATCAGATCGTTTCCGAATGGAACGGCAATGCGGAAGCACAGCAAACCGACCGGGAGGAATACCTTGTGATGCGCTGCAGCGCGCTCAAAGATCGGCTGTTTCCGGAGCGCGAGGCGCTTGACCGTGCGTTCTTTGCCAAATGGAAGTCGGTATTCGGCGAAACGGATTCGCAAATGCATGCGGAAAACGTCTGGCATTCCGATTTCGGCTATTCCCGATATACCATCGACGTGGAGGACCCCGAACAGTACGTTACCGCCATCAACGTCGTATATGCGTACCGTGACGGATGTTACGTCTGGTTCCTGATCCATGAAACGGCGTAAAACCAATCCGCTCTATTCCCGCAAGCACGGTTTAAGACTGCTGCTCGGCGACGCGAAGGATTCCCTCGACACGCTCATTTCCGAGCTGTAAAAAAACCAAAAAGGACGGTCTTCGGGCCGTTCTTTTCGTTTTCCGTTGTTTCCAACCAGCGGTTGGAAAATCTCCGAACAGGTTCATATGGACTTTTGCGCGGGTTTCGGGTATGCTCGTATCGAACCGGTTACAAAACACACAAGGAGAACAGTTATGCACATCGGAGCAAAAATCAGAACGTTGCGGAAAGAAAAAAAGATCACGCAGGAAGATCTTGCGGAATATCTGCACATCTCTTCCCAGGCGGTGAGCAAGTGGGAAACGGGGGCGTCGAGTCCCGACATCGACATGCTGCCGAAGCTGGCGATCTGCTTCGGAACCTCCCTCGACAACCTGCTGGATTTTGACCAGAGCAAGCTCGACGCGGCGATCGAACAGCTCCTCGTCGAAAGCGGCAGAGGCGGAAACGACCCCGCACGGTCGGAAGCGTATCTGAAAAAGGCGCTCGAAAAGTATCCGAACAATGACCTTCTTTTGACCTGCATCCTCGAGGATATGCAGGAGCAGAACGGCGACGGCAGCCGCTGCGCGGAGATCATCGAGACCGGCGAGCGCATCCTCGGCTGCACGAAGGACGATTCGAACCGCATCGACGTGTACCGCGTCCTGGCGGAAACGTATCACCGGATGGGCGAGCAGGCGATGGCGGAGCTGTACCTCGAGAAGATCCCCGGCGTACACTTCCTGTACTACGAGATCGCAGCGGCGATCAAGTCCGGCAAGGAACGCATCCAAAACGTCGAAAAGACCGAGGACCTTTGCATCGACAAGCTGATCTGCATGCTGTGGATGCGCCGCGAGGAAGCGAAAACCGCGGACGAAACCGCCGCGATCGACGAACAGGCGAAGGAACTGTTCGACTGTTTCAAACGCTTTCCGATCTATCAAAAGATCACGGAAATCATGGAAGGGCTTTGGAACGACGGAACCATCATGGAAATCTACCAGTAAGGGCAGCAAAAAGGCGGTCGATCGACCGCCTGTTCCGTTCGCATGATACCTCATCAGTCAACTGCGTTGATCCGCTCCGCTGCCGCTTCGTTACAGAGGAAGATCGCGTGCTTCCCACGCGTACCATGTCTTCTCAAGGAGAAATCTCTTTGTGAATGCCTTTCCCTTGAGGGGGCGCGGAGCCGAGCGCCCGCAGTGCGGGGAGGAGCGAAGCGGAAGCGCGGGTCGAACAGGAAGCAGAAGGAAGCGAACAGCCACGCGCTGCGACCATGTGAGACCATTCAGGTGTCGCGACGAAGGCGTGACGGATGAGGTGGAACGCAGAAAAGCCATTGCTTTTCGCGGATCAAGGAATTGCCTTTGCGGGCATGACACGCCTTTATTCCGTCCCGTCCGGATGGGACAGGTATTTGCGGAAGAAAAAGAGGAGAAACGGGATCGAAACGAGAAACGTCAGAAGATCCGCGGCCGCCTGCACCGCCGTGATGCCGGTAAGCCCGAACAGGGCGGGCAGCAGGAACACGAGCGGCACGAAGAAGATGCCCTGCCGGCACGAGGCGAGGAACGTTGCGCCGACGGCGAAGCCGAGGCATTGATAGAGCTGGTTCACGTAGGTCGAAAAGCCCATCAGCGGGATCGTGACGCAGAGGAAGCCGAGCATCCCGGCGCCGATTCTCACCACGTCCGGATCGTCGCGGAACCAGCGCATGACCGGCTCGCGGAAGAACCAGACCGCGACCGCGATCGACACGCAGATGACGGTCGCCGCCGCCGTTGCGGCCCAGAAGACCTTTTTGACGCGCGCGTAACGCTTTGCGCCGTAGCAGTAGCCGGCGATCGGCTGGAAGCCCTGTCCGACGCCGATGACGATGTGCCGCACGAGCATATACAGCTTGTTCGCGATCGAGATCGCCGCGACCGCCGCCGCGCCGAACGCCGCCGCCTGAATGTTGAGAAGCGCGCTCGACAGGCTTGCCATGCCCTGGCGGAACAGCGTCGGAACGCCCATGCGCACGATGTGCAGATAGTCCTTCGGCTTCCGCCCGATATACTTCGGACGCAGCCGCACGATGCTCCTGTCGCGCAGAAAGATGATCGCCATGATCGTGAAGCTCGTCATCTGGCTGAGCATCGTGGCGATCGCCGCGCCCGCGATGCCGAGACCGAAGTTGAAAATGAGAAGCGGATCGATGAACAGGTTCAGGATCCCGCCGCTGACCATCGCGAGCATCGAGAAGAGCGTCTGCCCCTCCGCGCGGAGGATGCTGTTCAGCACGAACGAGCTCGTCAGAAACGGCGCGGCGATCAGGATATAGCGCGCGTAGTCCGCGGCGTACGGCACGACCTCGCCGCGCGCGCCGATCAGCACCACCAGAGGTTTCAGAAAGAGCAGCCCGAGCGCGCCGATCAGTACGCCCGCGATCCCGCTCATCAGCGCGGCGGACGTGCCGACCGTGCAGGCCCCGTCGACCTCCTTCCGGCCGAGCATGGGGCTGATCAGACTGTTCGCGCCCATGCCGATGCTGCCGCCCACCGCCTGAATGACCGCCATCAGCGAGAACACGACGCCGACCGCGGCCGACGCGCCCGTGTCGATCTTTGCGACAAAGTACGTGTCCGCGGTATTGTAAATGACGGTGATGAGCTGGATGAGGACCGTCGGCGCCGCTTTTTTGAACAGAAGCGGACCGATCGGCTCCGTCAGCATCAGCTGTCGCTGCCGTTCGCTGTCCGGGCGCATGGATCCTCCGTTACGCGAGATAGACGGGACGCCCCGCCCCGACGTCGAAATGGTACTGCACGATGCCGGCGTCGATCCGCGAGTACGGACCCCGGAGCGCCTTCACGTACGGCTTGCCGTCCACGAGCGTGAAGCGGAATTTCTGCTGATTGATCGCCGTGGGCGCCAGAAGCGCCGCCTCCACGCCGAGCACGAACCAGTCCGGCGCGGGCTCCGTGAGCCGCACGACCTGATCGAACCGCTTGCTTTTGTGCGGCTTGCCGGGTTTGGCGGCGTAGCCGATCGCAATGATCGCGGCGAGCGCGCCGTCGGCCTCGAATGCCTTTTTCGCGCGTTTTTTCTGATACGAGCCCGCGATCCAGCAGGTCGAAAGCCCGATCGTTTCCGCAAACAGCACCAGATGCTCGCCCCAGTAGCCGCAGTGCGGATACAGCTTGTCGTCGTTCGGTCCGACGAGCGCAAGGTAGTTCACCGCGTTTGAGAACGCGCCGTACGCCCAAAGCCCCGCGATCGTGTCCGGATCGTTGCGGACGAGGCGGATCGAAAGCCCGCTGAGCCGGTTCACCCGCGTGATCTCCGCTTCCAGCGCTTCCAGCGTCTCGCCCTCGATCGGCTGCGTCGTATAGGCGCGCACCGAATGCCGCGCGTCGATTGCTTCCCGTATCGTCATACGTCTTCCCCCCCGTTTCTTCTCTATCAGTATAAAATACGACGGCGCGCTTGTCAAACGGCTGCCGTTGCCAAACGCGTCGATTTTCGCTATAATGAAGAAAAAAAGAGGAGACGGTTTTATGATCCGCGGCGTGATCTTTGACATGGACGGACTGATGTTCGACACCGAACGGCTGTACGTGCGCGCGCTGAACGAGTACGTCGGTCCGAAAACCGGCGTCGCGTTCCCGTACGAAAGCATCCTCCGCACGCTCGGCTGCAACCACGCGGGCTTTGTACGCATGTTTCCGGAGCTGTTCGGCACGGCGATCACGCCCGAAAGGTGCACGGCGCTCGTCACGGAATGGATGACGCGCGAGATCGGATCGCACGGCGTGCCCGTAAAGCCCGGGCTTTACGCGCTTTTGGACGCGCTGAAGGCGGACGGGATCAAAATCGCGCTCGCCACCGGCACGAGCCGGCCGATCGCCGAGGAATACCTGCGCCGCACGGGAACGCGCCCGTACTTCGACGCGGCGGTGTTCGGCGATCAGGTGACGCACGGCAAGCCCGACCCGGAGATCTTTCTCGCGGCGTGCGGGGCGCTTGGCGGCAGACCCGAAGAGACCGCGGTGTTCGAGGATTCGGTCAACGGCCTTCTTGCCGCGCGCGCCGGCGGGTTTTTCACGGTCTGCGTGCCGGATCTCGTCGACCCCGTGCCGCAGCTCCCCTTCACGCCCGACGCGGTGCTGCCGACGCTCCGTGACGCGATCCCGCTGCTTCGCCGCCTCAACGCGTAAGGCGCCGTTTTTTCTGTCGGAAACCGTCGAATATATTCGCTTTCGCGCTTGTTTTTGCGCGCGCGCTGTGCTATGATAAACGGGTAAAACGCAATACGGAGGGATCTGACGGTCATGAAAATCGCGATCATCGGCGGTACCAACATCGAAACGCTTCCGATCCGCTATCGGGAGCAGGCAGTTTCCACCCCTTACGGCGACGTCGTCGTGTTCAAGGGCAAGCTCAAGGAGGGCAACGAGGTCATCTTCCTCTCCCGCCACGGCGTCCTGTACGCGCACGATCCGGGCGAGATCAACTACCGCGCGAACGTCTACGCGCTGCATCAGATCGGCGTCACCCACGCGATCGGCGTCACGTCCGTCGGCGCGTGCGATTACTCCATGCGGCTCGGCGAATACTGCCTGATCAACGACTTCATGGACTTCACCAAGGGCCGCGCCTCCTCCTTTGAACGCGAGCACCGCTCCGCGCTGCACACCGGCATGGAAAACGTGTTCAGCGAGGCGCTGAACACCACGCTCGAGGAGCTCATCCAGCAGCACGGACTGCCGTATTCCGGCCGCGCCGTCTACGCCTGTCTCGAGGGTCCGCGCTTTGAGACCGCCGCGGAAGCGCGCGCGCTGCGCATGCTCGGCGCGCAGGTCGTGGGCCAGAGCATCGTGCCCGAAGCGCCGCTGTGCCGCGATCTCGGCATCGAATACGCCGCGCTCGGCATGATCACCAACTACAGCACCGGCATGACCGGCGTGGTCAACGACGTCGTGATCGAGCACGTCATGGACGAGAACCGCGAGGACATCTTCCGTCTCTGCTTCGGCCTGATCCGCCGCATGACCACCTACGCCGACGCGTAAGATCCGAAACACAGAAGAACCGCTCCGGCGGTTCTTTTTTTGTGTCGCAAATGTGACGGGACTTCTGCAGTTTTGCCCGCCCGTCTTCCGCTATACTGAAGGAAGAAACGGAGGAAAATGCGATGGCGAAACGAAAAACCTTTTACGTACCGGCGGCGATCTTTGAAGGCGATCGTTCCGCCTACGCCGTCGCGGTCTACGCGTATCTCTGCTTCTGCGCCGATCGCTCCGGCGTCTGCTTCCCTTCGATGGAAACGATCGCGCGCTGCCTGGGACTTTCCCGCAACACCGTCAAAAAAGCAATGAATGAATTGGAACGCTGCGGCCTCGTCCGCTCGGAAACGACACGGCAACGATCCAAAAACGGTCGGATGCGTCAAGGCGCCAATCGGTATCTTCTCGGATCGATCGCGTCACACGGTGCAGGCGACCCCTCTCACGGGACGGCCTCACCCCCCTCACCATATGCGGGGGACCCCCCTCACGGGATGACCCCACCCCCCTCACGAGATGAGGGGGAAATAAATAATAATAGTAAAGTGATCATGGGCGACGTCCCGTCAGTCGGTATAACCGCGCGCGAAGACGACGCGACCGGAC
>CAMKES010000020.1 GCA_946411635.1 uncultured Clostridia bacterium
AGTAGAAGGTCATCATCGACTGCGTGACCTCAAAGTTCTCCGTCGACGCGACGACGGTGTTTCTTTCGGATGAACCGCCGGTCATTACGTTATAGACTACAATGAGAGCCGCGAAAAGCACGAGCACAATGATTATTCCCGCGAATATCGCTCTGTGCTGACGAGTCTTCTTGTCCGCCGCCTTCTTCGCGGCGTCGCGCTTTTCCTGTTTCTTTGCCTTCTGTTCGGCGTTTACTGCCTTTGCCATTACTGAAAAACCCTTTCTATGCTTTGTTTTTATACGTTACAATGCGGGTATAAAAACCCTTAGTTTTTTGATTATACCACAATCAATAAAAAATATCAACGCTTTTTTTATATTTTTTGGTGATTGTTTTGAGTTATTTATTTGAATTATGCACTTGACAAGCCTTATGTTTTGTGTTATTATAGTTAGGCTGAATAAGCGCCCTTAGCTCAGTGGATAGAGTGCCCGGCTACGAACCGGTAGGTCGCAGGTTCGAATCCTGCCAGGCGCGCCACGTCGCCGCGAACGTCGAATCGTTCGCGGCGACATTTCTCTTTTTGGAGAAAATGTCATCGCTCATCCTCTTCGCCATAGCGCCTCTCCGCAAAAGGAGGCTTCCCCTTGAGGGGAAGCTGTCGGCAAAGCTGACGGATGAGGTGTTTTGCGCTGCGCGCCGCTCATCTTTTCCGCAAAAATCCTGCTTGTCGGCAAGTCTGTTGTCACAGCCGCCGCGAACGTCGAACCGTTCGCGGCTTTTTTTGACGGAAAGCGCCGTTTGTTTTCACAGTAATTACAGTTTCATTACAACTGCATCGATAAAACGCGCGAGGAAAGAGCGGACGACTACGCGCCGGACTGGGACTATGAATGCGTGATCGCAGCGGTCTCGCCGGACGGCGTGCTGCTCTCGCTCAACTGGCGCGGCTCGGCAAAGGTGACGGAGACGGTCGCAAAGACGACGACGCTGCTGTCCTATGAGGAGATCTCGGATATTTTCCGGCAGCAGATGAACCGCAGCAAAGGATAGTGAAGTTCAAGCCGCAGGCAAAAGAAAAAAGCCCCGCAAACGCGGGGCTTTTGTGCGGATGGATTACCAGCCGTAGGAGCTGTAAGCGGCTCTCAAAGCCGACTTGATGCTCGCGCCGACGCCGGCCTGCATGAACAGGTAAGCGACCAGCACGACGAGGAACGCGACGACCAGGAACGTAAGGATGAAGACCAGGAACTTGACTTCGCCCTTTTCGGAATTCTTCCGGACTGCGAAGTAGAGCAGGAAGACCTGCATCAGCAGCGCCGCCGCGAGGAACGGGATGATGAGGACGCCCCAGAGGAGACCGAGCAGCATGTTGAGAACGCAGACGATCGTGACCGGGATCGTGGAATACGCAACGGTGTTCAGCGCGCCGATGACAGGCTGATTGCCGCGGTGGAAGATCTTTTCAAGAAGCAGATATGCGCCGAAAACGATCGCATTTGCAAGGATCGAAACCAGCAGACCGAACAGCAGGAAGAATCCGAAGTTGAACATCTGACCCATTCCGGAAGCGCCCATAACGGAGGCATACTCCGATACGCTTGCACCGGCTGCGCTGGCGATCGGCCCGAGAATGAGACCGAAAACGCTCAGAACGAACTGGCCGGGATTCAGCGCGAACGAAAGCGCAAAGAACAGGACGTTTGCACCGAGCAGGATCGACCATTCATGCGTCTTGCTTTCGCCGACGATGGAAAGACCGGCTTCGGGCTTCGGCGAGAAGAACGCCTTGATCGCGTTCAGAAGGTTCGTAAAGATCTGGGGCGTGGGCTGCGCGGTCTTCTGGACCGGCGCCTTGCCCGCAACGGGCGCGCCGCAGTTTCTGCAGAACGTGGAATCGTCCGGGATCTGGGATCCGCATTTTTGACAGAACATATCATTTCTCCTTATCGTCAAATACTCGCGGACCGATACCCCGTCCGCTATGAAAATATTATATCATGCGTTTTTCTTCGATGCAACAGAAAAAAAGAGAATCGCACGAAATCCGATGCGCTTTTCGACGGAAAAACGACTTTTGCCCGGGCGCGGCGCTAAAATTCGTAATTTCGTAACAATCCGTTCGATTTTTTTTTGCAAATTCGGGTTATAATGAAGAAAAATAATAGGATGCGCGGAACGTGTCCTTTTTTCGGAACGGGAGGAAACGGTATGCATATTGCTCTTGGTATTATTATGATCCTGATCGCGCTGGTTCTCGGCTTTTTCGGTTACATGATCGCCATGCGCGGCAAATACGCACTGATCACCAACTACGTCATGGAGCGTCACGCCGGCAAGGTTGACAGCGCGTATGCGCAGCGCGTCGGCTGGATCGAGCTGTTCGGAGCGGTCTATTTCCTGCTGTTCGGCATTCTTGCGCTGTGCTTATCGGACCCCTTTGCGCTGGCGGTGTTCATCATCGGCATCGTACTGTTCGCCGCGGCGGCGATTCTGAACTTCCTGCTCGGCAAGCGCATGAACTGATTCGGGCCCTTCGTTTCGGAGACGTTTATTCGGCGTCTCCGTTTTTTTGTTGCCGCAGAGGAAAAATATCGCGGATCCCGAAAGAAAACGCTTGCTTTTTGAGAGACGCGATGATACAATACCCCCGAAAAAAGAATAGCCTTATCAAGAGTGACGGAGGGACGGGCCCTGTGAAGTCCGGCAACCTGCAGACGCAAGGTGCCAATTCCCGCAGCGTAAGCTGAAAGATGAGATGCATAAAAGCTCATCTCGGTGAGCTTTTTTGTTTGTCGGTAAGGCGGAAAGAGGAGTTATGAGAAAATCGTATTTCACCAGTGAATCGGTCACGATCGGGCATCCCGACAAGATCTGCGACCAGATCAGCGACGCCGTGCTCGACGCGATCATCGAACAGGACCCCAACGCGCGCGTTGCGTGCGAGACCGCCTGCACGACCGGCCTTGTGCTCGTCATGGGCGAGATCACCACGGAATGCTACGTGGACATCCAGAGCATCGTCAGAAAGACTGTCTGCGACATCGGCTACAACCGCGCGAAGTTCGGCTTTGACGGCAGCACCTGCGGCGTGATCGTGGCGCTCGACGCGCAGTCGGACGACATTGCGCTCGGCGTCGACCGTTCGCTCGAAAGCAGGCAGGGGCTCGACGCGGATCCCATGGACACCGGCGCGGGCGATCAGGGCATGATGTTCGGCTACGCCTGCGACGAAACGCCGATCCTGATGCCGCTGCCGATCGACCTTGCGCACGCGCTCACGCGCAAGCTCACGAAGGTCCGGCAGAACGGTACGCTTCCGTATCTGCGCCCCGACGGCAAAGCGCAGGTGACCGTCGAGTATGACGGCGACAGTCCCGTGCATATCGATACCGTCGTTCTGTCCACACAGCACGACGAGCACGTCACGCACGAACAGCTCGAGCGCGATATGCTCGAATTCGTCATCCGTCCCGCGCTGCCCGCGGCGATGTTCGACGAAAAGACGCGCGTGCTCGTGAACCCGACCGGCCGCTTCGTCATCGGCGGACCGCAGGGCGACTCGGGGCTCACCGGCCGCAAGATCATCGTCGACACCTACGGCGGCTATGCCCGTCACGGCGGCGGCGCGTTCTCCGGCAAGGATCCGACGAAGGTCGACCGCAGCGCGTGCTACATGGCGCGCTACGCCGCGAAGAACGTCGTTGCGGCAAAGCTCGCGCGCCGCTGCGAGCTGCAGGTCGCGTATGCGATCGGCGTCGCGAAGCCGGTCTCCGTCCGCGTCGATACCTTCGGCACCGGCGTCGTTCCGGACGAAGTGCTTGAGCAGGCGGTCAAAGCGGTGTTCGATTTCCGGCCGAAGGCGATCATCGAATCGCTGGACCTGCGCCGTCCGATCTATCAGCAGACCGCAAAGAACGGGCACTTCGGCAATCCCGACTTCCCGTGGGAAAAGACCGACCGCGCGGACGCGCTGCTTTCCGCCGTCGAACGCCTCAAAAACGCGTAAGCGCGGCGAAAAGAGACGGTCGTGACGCGCATCCCGTGTCATCCTGAGTCGATTATCGACGAATGATCTTGAAAAAACGCTTTGATTGCATCGGCGCAAAAAAACAGCCCCGTATCGCGCGGGGCTGTTTTGCGTTCATTACGGTTTGCAGTGACCGCAGGGAGAGTAGCCGCTGTCGATCAAAGCGCTTCGGGTTCCTTCGTACGTTGCTTTATTCTTGTCGGCGATTCTCTTAACGTCTTTACAAGACGGATTATGGAACTTATGCGTCGATGTGTTGAGAATATAGACCTTTGTCTTCTCATTCGTTTTGACGTTCGACCATTTTCCGTAATATTTTGTCCCTTCGAAAACGTGATAGGATCGGACTCGGACATAATAGATTGTATTATCGTTCAGACCCGTGATTGTTTTCTGATCCGTTTTCGGATCTGAAATGGTGACCGTATTGACGTTCTTTGTAAATGCCGAATCCGTTGCGGTCTGCAGCTGATATCCGGTAAAATGCGAACTCGCGCTCCATTTGGCAGTTAATTTCTTCGATCCGGGGGTAACGGAGATCAACTCGCGCGTAGTAATGCGTACGGTTGTTTTTAACGGACCGACGAGCCCCAGATTATAATTATCCATCGGGTCGTCATAATATGCTTTTATTCCATATTGATACCGCGTTCCCGCATATACCTTCGTATCGGTCCACGATGTTGAAGTCGTATTGTTCCACCGAAGAAAATCGGTCCATCCGTTCGTTGCACTGCTCCAGGCACGACGATAAATAACATATCCCCGGGCGCCCTTTACGGAAGACCATTTGATTTGAATCCCATTATCCGTGTTCTCAACGCTGGTTGAAGCAGTAGGAGGCAGATAGATTTTGAACCACAGGGTCTTTTTTTTGCCGGTTTCCTTGACGGTTACATCAACCAACGCGTTCCCGGGATACGTATTGTTCCGATATGACAGCGTATACTCCGAAGCATTCAACAACCGACCGTTGTACGATACGATGACAGGCGGAGTCAGACTCGACCCGGTATAGACGACGTAAGGGGTTGTTCCTTTATATTTGACATATGCCGGATCAAATGATACGGAGACAGTATCCGTTGCAGCGGCGTCTGCCGTAGTCGGATGCACGATCACGGCCGAAACCAGCAAAATCAACAAAAGAACAGACAACGCTTTTTTCATGGTATAAACCCCTTATTTCGTCTTCGCGTAGATCACGTTCGACCAGCCGCCGTAATAGGTCGTGCTCTGGAACACGTGATACGAGCGTACGCGCACGTAGTAAGTCGTCTTTGCCTTCAGGTCCTTGATGACGCGCTGCGTCGTCTTCGGATTGGAGATCGTGATCGTCTTCAGACCCGCGCTGAACGAGGCGTTCGTCGCGTACTGCACCTGATAGCCGGTGAACTTCGAGCTCGCTTCCCACTTGACGGTCAGCTGCTTCGTGCCGGGCGTCACGGAAATGAGCTTGCGCGTGGTGATGCGCACGGTCGTCTTGAGCGGGCCGACCATACCGAGGTTATAGTTGTCCATCGCGCCGCCGATCGTTGCGCCTGTGACCGGGTCGGTCCGCTGCGTGAAGTACGCCTTCACGCCGTACTGATAGCGCGTGCCGGCATAGACCTTGGTGTCGGTCCAGCTCGTTGCCGTCGTGTTGTTCCAGCGCTCGAACGACGTCCAGCCGGAGGAGGAGAGGTTCCACGCGCGGCGGTAGATGACGTAGCCCGCGGCGCCGGGGACCGCTTTCCAGCTGATCTTGACGCCGTCGTTCACGTTCGCGACCGTCGTGGTCGTCGTGGGCGGCATATAGATCTTGAAGAACACGCGGTTCTCGCTGCCCGTCGCTTTCATGGTGACCACGGCGTAGCCGGTTCCGGGCTGCTCGTTTTCGAGGTACGAGACCGTGTAATCCGAGGCCGGGATCAGGTTGCTGTCCTTGTCCCGGACGATAACGCCGGGCGCAGCGGGCGAGCCGTCGAACACGACGTACGGGGTCGTGCCTTTGAACTCCACGTCGTCGGGATCCATCGCGACGGTAAACGAATCGTCCGCGATCGTGAATGCCGGGCTGGATGCATACAGATAGCAGAAATCGAACCCGGTTGTCGTATAGTCGTCCGCCGTCCAGGTCTGCCCGTCGACGACGACCGTCGGCCCGTCGGCAATAACGTATTCCTCGCCGCCGTCGTCGATGCGGATCTGACAGGAGAACCGCCACGTACCGGGCGTGAACGTGTCGCTATAGAAAGCATGAACCCACTCATCGCCGTCTTTATAATACCAGCCGCCCATGCCGGTTTCAAAATACGACGGAAGGCCCTCCGAAACGGTGAACTCCGGATGTTCGATCGTATTCCCGGCGACCGCCATTGTCTTCATATCGCTCGATGCAACGATCTTCGAGATCTGGGTTTTATCCTCTTTCCTTTTCGCGGTCTTGTAGACGCCGATCTCGATCTCCGCGTAGTCCCCGGCGTCGTCCGTCACGCGTACGACAAGATTGCTGTTTTTTCCGGTTTGATAGGGCGTTCCGCTGATCGTGCCGTCCGCGGAGACGTCGACCCAATCGGGGCCGGAGGTTTTGCTGAACGTATAGGGCGGCGTGCCGCCGTCAACCGATCCTGCGACGGAGAAGGGCGTGATCGGCTCATTGACGTAGTTGTAATCGATATAGTAAGAACTGAGTTTGTTGAAGATCAGTTCGCCGCCTCCGGTGATCGTGTATACAGGGCTGGTAGCGTAGGTATAGCAGTAGGTGTCGGAGATACTGGCATGGCCGGTTCCGCTCCACTCGACGCCGTTGACCTTAACGGTCGGGCGGTAGGAGAACGAATACCGGTCGCCGCCGTCGTCGATGCGGATCTGGCAGGAAAACCGCCATTCGCCGGCAGTGAACTGTCCGGAGGAGATGCGGGTCCACTCGCCGTCGATCAGCTTGGACCAGCCGCCCATGCCGGTTTCAAAGTATCCGGGTTCACCGCCCGTGACCGTGAACTCCGGCGCCTTGATATCATCGCCGTAGACGGGGACTTCGTCGATATTTGAATTCGCGGTCAGCGTATCGATGACCTCGTGCGGATGGTCGGAATCGAAGATCTTGAAATGATGATACGCTTCGCCGCAATACCGGTTGATGCCGTAAACGTAGATATCGCCGTATCCGGGCTCAACATTGTTGTAATAGCTGACGACGTAATCCGTTCCTTCGGCCAGCAGTTCACCGTTACAGACGATCTGAAGATTGGACTGTGTGAGCGGAGAACCGGTGTAGTTCATCGGCTCGACGCCGAGAAACTCCGCCTGATAGAGGTCCTCCTTGCTCATGATCTTATAGGAGACCCAGACGTGCTCGATGCCGTCCTCGTCGAGATACGGCGCTTCGATGATCGTATCGTCGTCGCCGTTGACGGTGAACTGCTGGTCCTCGTGCCAATGACAGCCGGGCGCGAGACCGACGTCGAAGGTGATGTAGTACGGATCCATCGGGACGAGATATTCCTCGCTCTCGTTCAGATACCAGGGCTCGCCCGGATCGTCCGAAAAACCGGTGTAGCCGGAATCGGTATCCACGTACCAGCCCTCCGACGCGTCTCCGGAATACGCGTCAAAATAGCTTGGGCCGCGTCTCGACCGGATCGAGTTCAGGAACGACTGATACGCTTCCGCGCCTGTCATCCGGTCGGAGACCAGGGGAAAATCGGCGGTGGAATAATGCAGATCGATGGTTTCCGGCGTCGTGCCGAGATAGAAGCTTGTGCCGTAGTTGATGCGATCGTTGCTTCGTGAAAACGCCGTGAACGGCCTCCCGCCGAGGCTAATCTCATAAAGAGATCCGCCGTATGAAAAATAGGTCTCGTAATCGATCTGGTAATCCGAGCTCATGGTTTGCACGCTTACGACGAGCGTCCATACGCCCTCCGTGAACGAGTGACCGGAATAGTAGGTTTCATTGGTCGTCTCGTTGTACCAGTACGTCTGGACCTTCAGCGCGGACGTGTATCCGGTCGGGATCGTGCTGGTGACCTTGATGTAAGGCTCGTTCGGATAGAACAGCGGATCGCCGACGACCGGCGTGGGAATGTCCTCGCTGATCGACAGCGTGAACGCCTGAATGGTCGTTTCCGCTTTGGCCGTTTCGACCGCGGGCATCAGCACGAGAAGCATCAGAACGGAAAGAAGAACGGAAAGGGTGCGTTTCAAATCGAAAACCTCCTTACTCCGCGAACGAACGTTCGCATTTATATACACAATACAGTATATATTATCAAAGAAACGATTGCAAGCGGAAAACAAAAAAAGTCCCCTCGAAAGGGGACGGATGCGGCGTTACAGCGCCTTGATCGCGTCGACAACCGCCTTGAGATGCATGCCGTACGAGGCTTTGACGAGCACCGTGTCGCCGTCCTGCAAAAGCGCCGGAAGCCGTTCGATCAGCGCGTCGGCGGTTTCATACGCGTCCTGCGGATCGAACGCGGCGTTTTTTGCGAGCGATCCGACGGTGATCATGCGATCGATCCCGCAGCGCTTCGCGTACGCGCCGATGCGCGCGTGGAAGACGGGCGCGTCCGGTCCGAGCTCCAGCATGTCGCCGAAGATGCAGACCTTCCGTCCGCCCGCCGTTTTGAGCACGTCGAGCGCCGCCTCCATCGAGGTCGGATTGCAGTTGTAGGAGCCGTCGATGAGCGTGAACCGCGCGGTCCGCACGACGCCCGCGCGGCCCTCGTCGGGACGGAACGCCTCGAGCGCGAACAGCGCGTTTTCATCGGGCACGCCGAGCGTATGCGCGACGAGCAGCGCGGCGAGCGCGTTCAGCACCATATGCTTTCCCGCGACGGAAAGCCGGACCGGAAGGCGCTTTCCGAACAGCTCGGCGGTAAACGAGAGACCGTCCAGCCCGTGCTCGCAAAGGTCGACGGCGCGCGCCGTTACGCCCTCGGAGAAGCCGTACGTCAGCGCGTTCGGGATCGTGCGCAGATACTCGTCGTCGCCGTTCGCGACGATCGTCCCGCCGGGGCGCATGTGCCGGAGCATTTCGGTCTTGCCGCGGAAGATCCCCTCGCGCGAGCCGAAAAACTCGATGTGCGCTTCGCCGATGTTCGTGAACAGGCAGATCGTGGGCTGGGCGACGCGCGCGATCGCGTCGATCTCGCCGAAGTGGTTCGTGCCGAGCTCCATGACGGAGACCTGATGCGTTTCGTTGATCGCGAGCACCGTGGTCGGCACGCCGGTCTGGTTGTTCAGATTCCCGACGGTCGCGTGCGTGCGGAACGTCGTTTCGAGCACCGCCTTGACCATCTGCTTCGTCGTGGTCTTGCCGACGCTGCCGGTGATGCACACGACGGGAATGTCGAACCGCTCGCGGTGCAGCTTTGCGGCGTTCTGATACGCAAGCACGGTGTCGTTCACGCGGATGTGCGGCGTGGGCACTTCGGTGTCCGAAATGCTCAAAACCGCGCCCTTTTCCATCGCGTCCGGAATGAACCGGTGTCCGTCGAACGTGCCGCCGCGGATCGCCACGTAGCCCATGCCGGGCGTAAGCGTACGCGTGTCGATGGTGAGCCCGTGCACGACGGGGTCGCCGAAGCCGGACGGCGCATACAGCGTGCCGCCCGTGGCGTCAAGCAGTTCCCGGATCGTAAAATCAGCCATGGTTTTTTTCGAGCGACAGACGGATGATCGTGTCGCAGAGCTGTTCGTAGGAATATCCGACGACCGCCGCCTCCTGCGGGAGCAGGGAGGTCGGCGTCATGCCGGGCAGCGTGTTCGCTTCGAGACAGTACGCGTCGCCGGTTTCCGTCAGCAGGAAATCGATGCGTCCGTACACCGAGAGCCCGAGCAGCCGGAAGACCGAAAGCGCGATGCGCTGCAGCTTCTCCGTCGCTTCATCGGGGATCTCGGCGGGCGTGACCTCGCGCGCGGCGCCTGCCTGATACTTGTTTTTGTAATCGTAAAAGCCGTGGAGCGGAATGATCTCGATCGGCGGCAGCGCCGCTTCTCCGAGGATCCCGCAGGACAGCTCGCGTCCCTTGACGTATTCCTCGACGAGGATCGTGTTTTCCATGGAGAACGCGAGCTTCAGCGCGTCGTACAGATCCCTGCGCTCGGTCACGACGGACACGCCGATCGACGAACCGCCGTTGCAGGGCTTCACGACGCAGGGGAGCGGAAGCGAATCGGGGTCGAACGGCTCGCCCGCGCGCAGCAGAACGCCGCGCGGCGTCAGGATCCCGGCGGACTCGAACATCTGCTTGCTGATCCATTTGTCCATTGCGTTGCGGCAGCCGGCCGCGCCGGAGCCCGTGTAGCGGATCCCGCGCGAATCAAAGAACGCCTGCAGCTTTCCGTTTTCGCCGCAGTCGCCGTGCAGCGCCATATAGACGATATCCGCCTGCGCGCACAGCTCCGGCACGTTGAGGCCGATGTATTCATTGAATCCCGTTTTGCGGGAAAGCCGCAGCGCGTCGAGATCCGGCTCCGTTTCGCTCACGCGGAACGGGGGAAGCGGCTTTGCGCCTTCAAAGAGATCCGTTTTGCCGTCCCAGTCGGGCAGACCGAAGAACAGATCCACCAGGATCGCCTTGTGCCCGAGGGAAAGAAGCGCGTTGCAGGCCATCGTGCCGCTCGAAAACGAAACGTCGCGCTCGGGAGAGAGACCGCCTGCCAAAACTACGATTTTCATATGCAATACCTCGCTACGTTACTTTATACCATATTTTTCACGCTATGACAACAGATTCTTGCGTTCCGGGTCAAAAATCGCGCGGATCCGCGTAAACTGTCGGGGATGCGCCGGGGCACGCCCGGCCGTCCGGAAAGGAGAGACCGTGAAACGGATCGTGATCATTCTGCTTGCCGCGCTGCTTGCATGCTGCGGATGCGGCGCGCCGCATTCGCCCGAACCGGAGGCGCCCGAACACACCGCTCTGTCGTTTTCCGAGCTTCCTGAGCCGCCCGGGGACGCGGCGCTGACCGTGCTTCGCGCAAAGGAACTGCTGCTCCGGATCGAAAACGGCGAGCTTTCCGGCGAGGCGGCGCTGGCTAAGCTCGAGACCGCGCAGAGCGTCGCGCGATCGCTTGAGACCGCGGCGGCCGTCGCCTACGTGCGGTACAGCCTCGACGTGACCGACGAAGCGCGCCGCACGGCGTACGAAACGCTGGAGGGGCAGCTGTACGAACTCGGCTGCGTACTGAACGACGCGGCGCTTCTTCTGACAAAGGATCCGGCGCTTTCGGACCGGTTCGACGCGGAAACGGCGGAACGGCTCGTCCGCGCGGACGCGCTTTCCGATCTGTCCGTCTCGTCGCTCGCCGAACGGGAGCGCGCGCTCGTCGGCGCGTACGATACGCTGGAATCGCGGCTCCGTGTCCCGTACAAGGACCGCGAATGGACGGGGGACGCGATCCTGAACGACCCGACGCTTTCCGAAGAGGATTTCAACGCGCTGTACGAGGCGTATCTGTCCGCCTTCAACGCGGAGGCCGGCGCGATCTTTCTTGAACTGATCGACGTGCGGACGCGCACGGCGCGGGCGCTCGGCTTCGATTCGTACGTCGATTACGTCTCCGCGTGCCGGGAACGCGATTACGCGCCGGAGGAGGCCGCGGCGTTCTGCGAACGCGTCAAACGCGTCGCCGTTCCGGTCTTTCTCCGGTGCAGGAACGATTTTTACGCGGCGGTCGCGCGGCTGTACGGAGCCGTTTTCGAGCGGGAGCCGACGTTTGCGCGCGTCGGGGAAGCCGTCGCCTCGATCGTTCCGGCGTTCTTCGAACCGTGGGATTACATGCTTTCGCACGGCATGTACGACGCCGGCACGAACGAAACGCGCATGGGCGGGAGCTTTACGACGTATTTTCCGGATTACGGCGCGCCGTTTCTGTTCACGGCATGGTCGAACGGATTCGAAATGCCGCCGACGCTGATCCACGAGTTCGGGCACTTCGCCGCGTTCTACCGCAACGGCGAAACGCTGCGCGGCGAGGCGTCGCCGGACCTTGCCGAAATCGATTCGCAGGGGCTTGAACTGCTGACCGTTTTGCGATATGATACGATATACGGGGAATGGGAAGACGCGGCGCGGACCGCGGAACTGTATCTGTCGCTGTACACGCTCGTCTGCGGCTGCCTGGAAGACGAATTTCAGCGGTTTGCCTACGCGGCGGAGGATCCGACCGTCGAAGCGCTGAACGCGGAATACGGGCGTCTGATCGGCGAATACGGCCTTGTCGGGCTCGGCGCGGAGGCGCGGAGCTGGACGCAGATCCCGCAGACGTTCCGTTCGCCGCTGTATGAGATCGGCTATGCGGCCGCCATGAGCGCCGCGATGGAACTGTATCGCGCCGGACGGACCGATGCCGCCGCCGCGGCCGACGCATATCTGTCGATCGTCGACCGAAGGGCGGGAAGCACGTTTCGAAAAACGCTCCTTCGGACGGGGCTGACCGATCCGTTCGGATCCGAATGGGAGGAACGCTTTTCCGAGACGCTCGACGCGATTTTTCCCCGATAGAGGATTATGGAACACGAACCGAAGAAAAACCGAATCCGGATCAATCTGCTGCTTGCCCTGGGCGCGCTGCTGTTTGCCGCGGCGACGATCGTCCTGTGGTTTCTGCTGCGTCCGAAGCCCGGCGCGGGCGGCAGCTTCGTGATCCGGTACGGAAACGGCGAAACGCTGACGGTTCCGGCGGACGAAACGCGCACGGTCGTGATCCGTGACGGGAAGCTCGTCGACGAGGCGACGGGCGAGGGCGACGAAAACGTGATCCGCATCGAGAACGGCTCCGCGCGCATGGAACGCGCGAACTGCCGGCATGAGGACTGCGTGCAGCAGGGCGTTTTGAACGCGGAAACCGCGGTCACGCGGCCGCTCGGGGCGTGGATCATCTGTGCGCCGCACCGCGTGTATATCGAGTACGTGGGGGACGGCGCATGAAGATCGGAACGCTGACCCGCATGGCGCTGCTGACCGCCGCGGCGCTGATCCTCGGATATCTCGACTCGCTGATCCCGCTCGTGCAGGGCGTTCCCGGCATCAAGCTCGGGCTTTCCAACCTCGCGATTCTGTTCGCGGTCTTTTATATGCATCCGGGCGAGACGGTTCTCCTGATGCTGCTGAAGGTCGGGCTTTCGTCGCTGCTGTTCGGCAACCTGATCGGCGCGGCATACGCGCTCGCGGGCGGCGTGCTGTCGGTCGCGGGGATGCTGCTTCTCAAACGCATCCCGGGCGTATCCGTGATCCCGGTCAGCATGATCGGCGGGATCCTGCACATGGTGGGGCAGTGCCTCGTCGGATTTATCCTGATCTCCGTGCGGCCCGTGATGGCCTATGCGCCGTGGCTGCTGATCTCCGGAACCGCGACGGGACTGCTGCTGGGCGTCGCCGCGCGCGGCGTGTTTTACGGACTCGAACGGTATGAAAGGAGGAACGGCGCATGAAACGGATCGTTCTGTTCGCGCTTGCGCTGCTGCTCCTGCCGCTGTTCGGCTGCGGGACGGAAACGCCGCATTCCGCGACGGGCTATGCCTGCGATACGGTCGTGACGATCACGGCGTACGCGCCGCAGGAAACGGTTGACGCCGCGCTTTCGATCTGTTCGGACTACGAAAAGGTCCTGAGCAAAACGATCGAGGGCAGCGACGTATGGCGGCTGAACCATGCGAACGGAGAACCGGTCCCGGTCGATCCGGAAACGGCGGCGCTCCTTTCGTTTGCGGTCGAGATCGGAAGCCTGTCGGACGGCGCGTTCGACGTGACGATCGCCCCGGCGTCCGCGCTCTGGGACTTTCGCGCGGACGATCCGGTCCTGCCGGATCCGGATGCGCTTCGGGCGGCGTGCGAACGCGTCGATTACCGCAATATCGTGATCGACGGGAACACGGTCACGCTTCTGAACGGGGCGGAGATCGATCTCGGCGGCGTCGCGAAGGGCTATATCGCCGACCGCGTCTCGGCGTATTTTCAGGCGAAGGGCGTCGCCTCCGCATGCATCAATATGGGCGGGAACGTCGTCACGATCGGCACGAAACCGAACGGCGATCCGTGGACGGTCGGGATCCGCGATTCGAAGGGCGCGCCGGACGAGAGCGAGGAGGTCCTTTCGATCGCCGACGGCGCGGTCGTGACCAGCGGAACGTACGAGCGCGGCTTCACGCTCGACGGCGTCCGCTACCATCACATCCTCGATCCGAAGACCGGCATGCCGGTTTCAAACGGTCTTGCCTCGGTCACCGTCGTCGGTGTGCGCTCCGACCTGTGCGACGCGCTTTCGACGGCGTGCTTCGTGCTCGGCGAGGAGGCGTCGAAACCGCTTCTGGACCGGTACGGCGTCCGCGCGGTCTTCCTGTACGAAGACGGTTCGCGCGGCGCGTATCCGGAATCGTAAAGCAAATACAAAAAAGACCTGTCCAAAGGGACAGGTCTTTGTTTTTTTTCGGGTTCAGCTGATCGGCGTGATCGATTCAATACGCCGCGTTCCGGCGTACAGATACTGCAGATGCGTACGGAACTTCGCCACGAGCGTGCCGCGGTATTTGGCGTCGACCGTCGTGGAATGGATCACGGTGTTGTCGCCGAGGTAGAGCATCACGTGTCCGACCTTGTTGCGCTTCTCGTTCAGCAGCACGATGATGTCGCCGCGCTGATGCGTCTTGAGCGCTTCGCGGTCCCTGCGCGGGATGCCCGGATCGACGAACGTGATGCGGCGCGTTTCGCTGACCAGCGTTTCGATCCCGCCGAATTCGGACGCCGTCATATCGAGCGAAAGCTCGTTGCGGAAGCCGCGGCGGTATCCGAGGCTGCGGAATGCCCAGTTGAGAATGCCGGAGCAGTCGTAGGACGCGTCGCCGATCCGCTTGCCGTTGCTGTACGGCGTGCCGAGACGGTCGTAGACCATGGAGATGACGACCTCGATCAGATGCGCCTTCTCGTCGGTGACGGAGGGGAAGATGCGCCGTCCGCATTCGAAAGCGTTCGCCGCGGTCTCGTCGATCTCAACGATCGCGCCCGCGCCGTTTTCGACGGTCAGCATGCGCCCGTCGCCGAGATACAGACCGCAGCCCGTCACGTCGCCGGAGAACCGTCCGTGAATGACGACCTCGACGTCCGGAACGATCGCGTTGCCTTTTCCGGCCGTGTCCGAGAAGAACACGAGATCACCGGGCTCAAGCGCGTCGTACGAATCGATATACGCCCATTCGGTCTCGCTGCCGTCGAGCGTCACGAGGTCGCCTGCGCTGTTGAACAGCTTGAACGCCAGCGAATTGTACACCGGTGCGATATACAGCTTTTTCGGGTACAGCGTTTCGTTGTCGAGAGGCTTCTGATAGAAGCGGTAATACGCCTCGTTGAAATGCAGACCTTCCGAACGCAGCAGATCGAACAGCAGGGAAGCCGCGTCGGTGTATTTGACGCCGACGAACGTCTCCGCGTCGGAAACGAGCGCCTCGCGCGAGAACGTGTTTTCCGGCGTTTCGCAGGATTGCCGCAGATACGTGTCGAACGTCTCGCGGGAAACGAACTGGATCTGACCGAGCTGTACGTAGCCGGTTTCTCCCTCGGGCGTCAGAACGGCGGCGAACCGCTCGTCGACGCCGAGCACGCGGACCGGCTCGTAGTTGGCGTGCGCGGCGATCGCGGAATCGATGTCGCGCATGGAATACAGAATGCCGTGCGGCCGCACGAGGATCGCGTAGGGGCTTTCCGGCGCGGTGAGCTGCGTTTCCTTTACGGAGCGGCTTTCAAGGTATCCTTCCGCATCGGCGCCGATGGCGCGAACGTGACAGTACGCGCCGTCGTCGGTCTTGCCGAGCAGGATCCATTCGTAATGATAGATCCCGTCCATCGGCTTGAACGGCATGAACCGCTCGGCTTTCGCATCCGCGCGGCGAAGCAGGTACTGCCTGAGACCGTGCGTGTAAACGGTTTCGATCGTCTCGTCGAGCAAAAGATTCCGCTGCTTTTCGGAGAGCGCGGTCTCGCTGACCGGCACGGGCGTCGGCGTGGGTTCCGGCGTGGGCTCCGGCGTGGGCGTCGGCACGGGCGTGGGCGTCGGTACGGGCGGCGGCGTTGCGGGCACGGGCGTCGGCGCAACGACGATCGGATCGTCGTCGCCGCTCGCCGGCGTTGCAGCCTCAACGGTCGCTTCTGGCGTTTCGGCCGGCACGGAGGGCTCGCTCTGCGCTCCCGCGCACGCGCACAGGAAAACGAGCAGGATCGGAATCAATAACAGTTTCTTCATGGCAATCAGTTTAGCGGGGATCGGTGCAAAAGTCAATCGCGCAGATGTAAAATATTGTCGAACTCTTTACAATTTTTACCGCGTACGCTACAATACGGTCACGGAGGAAACGCGCATGAAACAGGAACACATCGACCGCATCAACGCGCTTGCGAAAAAGGCGAAGACGGAGGGGCTGACGCCCGAGGAGACGGAGGAGCGCGACGCGCTTCGGAAGGCCTATATCGCGGACTTCCGGAAATCCCTTGAGGCGCATCTGGAAAACACCTACGTCGTCGACGCCGAGGGCAACAAGACCAAGCTGCAGAAAAAGCGCTGAACGCGCATCGATCGGGAGACGGAGCGATCCGCCTCCCGTTTTTTCAATATCCCGCTTGTATGATCGAGCCGTCGACGGCGTTGATCAGAAGCGCCTGCGGCGGCGTGTCCGGATCGTCGCGGAAGCTGAGGATTCCGTGACCGTATATCCGTTGAGATCTGCGCGGCTCACATCGAAATACCGCGCATCCTCGCCTTCGCATGCGATGCTGACGATCGCCGTACTGCCGTCCGACATCGTATAGCGCGCGCCGAGGTCGTTGACCGGCACGGAGCCGAAATCGGAGACCGGCTCCGGATCATGTGCATCCGGCGCGTTCCGGATCTGCTCCGCATACCACGCCGCCTCCGCCTTGTACTGCGCTTCGGAAAGGGATCCGATCTCGGCGGTCAGCTCGCCGTTTTTACGCATCTCGTCCATGGATTCGTTGTAATCGTCGATCCGTGCCTGAAATTCACGCTTCCAGTCGTCCTTCGTGGTCTCGAGATGAACGCGGCTTACCGGCGTGCCGAGCAGAGCGGAGAGCAGCCCTGCCGTACCTACGGCGTGGGCTGGCATGCCGCAAGCATAATAAGGGAGAGGCACAGAATGATGATTCGTTTCATTAGATCCTCCTTTCGGACGGCAGACCCGTCCCGACAGGAAAAGCGTAGCAGGAAAATGCGTCCAAAATGTCAAATTCCTGCATCATGGATGTCATATCGCTGTTAAATCATTTTTACGAAAAAAACGGTGCGGCCCCATTCGGGACCGCACCGTTTCGGTTTGCGATTTCTTAATATGCGTTCGTAAGCGTGAACATGTCGTTGCCCTTCTTCGCCTCGTCGTAGAACTCTCTGTCGTAGACGGGGGAGTAGGTGGTGACGGCGATGTCGCGCGTATCCGGATCGAAGCGGAGGATCCGCATGAAGCCGAGGCCGTTCTCCTCGTCCGCGGCGTAGTTGAACGCCAGGACGTTGACCGTGCGCCCGTCATACTGCATTTCGGTACGGACCGTGCCGGACGTGCAGCTCGAAAGGATCAGGCGAACGCCCGCGTTCTTCTTTACGATCTCTTCCTCGATCAGCTTGCCGAATTCGGTCAGGCTGCCCGCTTCGTCCACGTAGTCGTTCACGAACAGGATCGTGCTGTACTTCGCGGGATCGACCGCTGCGATCTGCGCGTTCACGAAGTCGATCCGCTTCTGCTGGTCTTCGCGCTCCTCGTCGGTTTCGGCAAGCTTATGGAAGCCGATGCCGATCGTGAGGATCCCGTGCTCCGCAAAGCGGCGGACCCAGATCTCTCCGTCGCCGAAGACCGCCTGCGGATGCAGCAGACCGCGCGCCGCGAACGGACCGTAATCCATCGCGTCGCCGTCCACGTCGATTGTACCGGCAATACCGAAGTACTTGCTTCTGAGCTTGCCGAGAAGCTCAACGGCCTTTGCTTCGATATCCGCGTCGTTGAACGTGCCGGCCGTGCTGCCGGTGGTGAACGCCGCAATGACGTTCGCGTCCGATGCGCAGCCGAGGATCCAGTCGACCATCGCCGCGAGCGCGTCGGTGCGCGCGCCTTCCTTCGCGATCTTCGCATCGGAGAACCAGACGATCTCAAACTCGCCCGGCTTCGTAATGCGGAGCATGCCCGGAACGTATACGACGATGTAGTTGCCCTGCGTTTCTTCGCCGCTCGGCGTGATCGGGTATTCGCCGATCTTTTCGCCGGGCTCGCGCTCGAGCGTGTAGTCCACGGTGTCGCCGCTCAGAAGGCCGCTGACCGTTGCCGTAAGCTCCGGATCCTTCGATCCGAACTTCTTGACCTTGCTGTCCGCCCTGACCGTAACGATCCGCGGCGTGACCTCCAGCGTGCCCTCGTCGAGCGTGATGTCGTAGTTGTCGGCGCCCGTCGGGAAGAGAACGTCGATCGCGTTGACGGCCGTTCCGACGTCCGTCACGGAGCCGAGTGCGCGCACGACCGGTTCGTCGCCCTTTGCAAAGCCCATGCCGAGGATCTGTACGACCGGCTTTTCGAGCGCGGTTCCGTCATAGACCTTCGTCGCGCTTTCGCTCTTCAGGATGACGGGGCGCTTGCTGATCGTAAGCTCGCCGTCGGTGACGAGGAACGTGACGGTCTTGAAGTTCGGGTTCGTGTTCTCGAACTGATCTTCGGCAAGACCCATTTCGTAAACGCCCGCGTTGATCGCTTCGACCTTTGCGGTTCCGCTGAAGGCGAAGTCGCTTTCCTTGTAGAGCGGGTTCTCGATCTCAACGTCGTAGCCTTCCGCCGCGAACGTCCGGTTGTCGAATACGTACGACGCCTTATGGCCGGTGATCGTGACGGTCGTTTCGATCGGCAGGATCTCCTGATAGCCGTCGGTGACGAGGAACGTGACGGTCTTGAAGTTCGGGTTCGTGTTTGCGAACTGATCTTCGGCGAGGCCCATCATCGTCTTGCCCGCATCGGTGCGTTCGGCTTTCGCCGTACCGGAGAACGTGAAGTACGATTCCTTGTACAGCGGATTGCTGATCTTGACGTCATAGCCGGTGACCTTGTGCTCGGTTCCGTCATAGTCGACCGTGTCGGTGTGACCGGTGATCGTGACGGTCGTTTCGATCGGCAGGATCTCCTGATAGCCGTCGGTGA
>CAMKES010000021.1 GCA_946411635.1 uncultured Clostridia bacterium
ACCCCACCGAGGACCCGTTTTCCGCGATCACTCCGGAGCCCACGGCGATCCCGGTCCCCGCGGCCACGCCGCATCCCACCGCGCCGCCCGACGCCGCGTCCACGCCCACGCCCACGCCGGAGCCCGGGGAGTGACCCCCGCGCCCCGGAAACGACAGGAAAAGAGCGCCGGAAGCCATCGCTTCCGGCGCTCTTTTGTGTACAGGTGGGTCTTTTTTTATCTGCCGCGGCGCGCTGCGAAGCACTCCGAGCAATAGATCGGCTTGTCGTTTCTCGGCTGGAACGGCACCTTGGTCGGCTTGCCGCAGGAGGCGCATACCGCGTCGAACAGTTCACGCTGCTGCGTGCCGCGCGCGGCGTTCTTGCGCGCTCTCCGGCATTCCGGGCAGCGAACGGGGTCGTTTTTGAAATCGTTCCTGGCGTAGAATTCCTGTTCGCCCGCCGTGAAAACGAATTCCTTGCCGCAGTCCCGGCAAACCAGTGTTCTGTCTTCGTACATGATGTTTTTGATTCCCTTCGCGATTTTGGATGATTTTGACGACCGATTTCGGCTGACCTGGTCTTTGACCCCACACTCGCCGGCAGGGGGGTTCGCTCCTAAGCCTTGCTCCCCACTACTGCCCCTCTCGACGGAAAACCGCCGGCCGGACTTACCTCTAAGCCGCACCGTGCTCACGGGCGTTTCGCCCGCTTACGTGGATCGTTTCGCCTGCGACTGGCATCGACTTGCAACCACAGACCCGAATCCGGACATCTATACTAGTATAAACCATCTTCCCGCAAAAGGCAAAGGTTTTTTCGGTCATTTCCGAACTTTTTTGTACAAAAAAGAAAAAAGAACGCAGTCAGCGTTCTTTCGGTCTGTCGCGGATCGGTTTTCCGGTTTACTCTGTGATCTTTCTCTGCACGTGCGCGTCGCTTCCGACCGGCACGTTGTCATACTGCGCTCTCGGTCCTCCGACGTATTTCGGGCGCGAGAACGCCATCACCAGATTCGCCTCGCCGATATGCCGCAGGGGACTGTGCACCGGCACCGCCACGCAGTGCAGATGCATGCCGATCAGCGTGTCGCCGATGTCGATGCCGAGCGTCGCGCAGCCGTTCACGCTCTCGACCATCACGGCGTCCTCGATGCGCGCGTACGCCTCGGTCACGCAGGCGCCGCCCGCGTGCAGCCAGGGCTTGACCCAGACCTGCTGGAGCCCGTATCGTTTCATCGTCGCGCGGCTCACGCAAAGCGAGCGGTTGATGTGCTCGCAGCCCTGCACCGCAAGGTCGAGCCCCGCTTCCTTGACGAGCGGCAGCAGCGCGTCGAGCACCGCCTTCGCCGCTTCCTCGCTCGAGCCCGAGCCGATCCTTTTCCCCACGATCTCGCTCGTGGAGCAGCCGAGCACCAGAAGCGCGCCCGCCTCCGGCTTCGCCGCGTTCATCAGGATCGAAAACGCTTCCTTGACCTGTTCTCTGATTTCCGTTTCGTTCATGTCGTTCACCTCTCTGCTCGCTCTTCGGATGGGGAAGAGCCTTCATCCGTTGAGTATATCCGTTCCGTTCCGCAAAGTCAAGGGCGTGCCCTTTGCTTTTGCCGCCGCGGTATGGTATACTGTGCGTATGGACTGGACGGACCTTCTTTTACAATGGTATCCCGGGCATCACCGCGATCTCCCGTGGCGGAGAACGCGCGATCCGTACGCCGTGTGGATCTCCGAGATCATGCTGCAGCAGACGCGCGTCGCCGCGGTCGTGCCGTATTACGAGCGGTTTCTGGAGGCGCTGCCCGACGTCGGGGCGCTTGCCGCCGTGTCCGACGACCGGCTGATGCGGCTCTGGCAGGGGCTCGGGTACTATTCGCGCGCCAAGAATCTGAAAAAGGCGGCGCAGGCGGTCTGCGAAACGTACGGCGGGCGCATCCCCGGCCGGTACGAAACGCTGCTGACGCTTCCGGGGATCGGCGGCTACACCGCGGGCGCGATCGCGTCGATCGCGTTTTCGGAGCGCGTGCCCGCCGTGGACGGGAACGTGCTGCGCGTGATGATGCGCCTTCAGAACGACCCGTCCGACATCGCCGATCCGAAGGTGAAGACCCGCGTGTTCGACGCGCTGAAAGCGGATATGCCGGAGGACGCGGGCACGTTCAACCAGGCGATGATGGAGCTCGGCGCGACGGTCTGCGTGCCGAACGGACAGCCGCGCTGCGGCGAATGCCCGCTCGCGTCCGTATGCAAAGCGCGGGCGGCGGGCACGGCGGGGATCCTGCCGAACAAGCGCGCGAAAAAGCCGCGCGCGATCGAGGAAAAAACCGTCTTCGCGCTGTACGATCACGGCGCGCCGCTGCTCTTGAAGCGCCCGGACGAGGGGCTTCTGGCGGGGCTTTACGAGCTTCCGAACGTGCCCGGCACGCTTTCGGACGAACAGGCGGCGGCGTGGCTTTCCGCGCAAGGTCTGCATCCCGTGGGCGGGCTGATGCGCTATTCCGCAAAGCACGTCTTCACGCACGTCGAATGGCATATGCGCGTGTACGCCGCGTCCGTTTCGGGCGACGGCACGCAGCGCTTCCTCCGCGACGACGGGACCCGCTCGATCCCGACCGCGTTCTCGGTCTGCCTTCCGAAGGACCGCTGATTGCGTCCGTTTTGCGGAAAAACCGTGAAAAACCGCGCGCTTGCGCGCCGCGCCTTGCGTGCGCATGATAGAATACCATCGAAATACCGGGTCCGGAGGATGCTTTTATGAAGAAACTCGCCGCCGTTCTGCTTGCGCTCGTTTGTCTGCTGTCGTCCGGCTGTCACAACCGGGTCGATCCCGAAACCGCGCCGACGCCCGAACCGTCATACCTTGACGCGATCCTCGGCGAGTGGGAATTTCACTCGATCCTGATCGGCAGGCAGCTGTTCGATCCCGCCGCGTTCGGGATCGATTCGACGCTTTCGTTCTATCCGAACGGCGCGGGCGTGTTCAAAGCGCAGCGCGGCGACGACGTGAAGGAGAGCGTGTTCCGCTATACCGTGTCCGGCAGCGAGATCACGATGCTCGACGAGGAAAACGAAACGCAGATCGTTACCTACGATCCGGAGACCGACACGCTCTGCATGGAGGAAGAGAACATGTCGATCGTGCTCGTCCGGAAGACCGCCGAACCCGATCCGACTCCGGAACCCGAGCCGACGCCGGAACCTCCGGAGGAGCCGGACTGGACGAAGGCGGAGCTTACGGAGGAAACGGATGATGACGGCAGAACGATGATCATGATCACCGCGTCGATCCCTGCGGGCGCGACGCTGCGCATCTTCTTCCCGCATCAGGACGATTACACGTATACGAACATGGAAAGGCAGACCGCGGCGCGCAGGGTCAAGATCCCGGTCGAGGTCTTCTACCCGAACGTGCCGCTGGAACAGAGCACGGTCGAGATCACGCCCGTCGTCACGATCACGACGGCGGACGGCGTCGGGCACGAGGTGGACTGCCCGTCGTTTACGCATACGTTCCCGATGCTGCTGCTCGCGATCGATTCCCCGGGCGAGGTGACGGAGGACGGATTTTACGCGAAGGCGGACGAAACCGGCGTTTATCATCTGTACGGCATGATGCTTTCCGACGAGGAGGGCATGCCCGCGGTCGACACGGGCGTGCGGCTCACGGTCAACGGCACGGAAACGCCCGTGTACGAAGGCGGGATCTTCGCGGTCGATCTGAAGCTTGAGGGCGGCGCGCCGGCGACTTACGTTCTCGTCGCCGAAAAGGCGGATTATATGACCGTGACGGTCACGGTGATCGTGGAGCCGGGCGTTTCCGAGACTTGACGAAACCGCCGCCCTGCGGTATGATGACATAGAATCCCTGAAGTAAGGAGAATGAACATGAAACGCTTTTTGATTTGTCTGCTTGCGGTGCTGACGGTCCTCGCGCTGATCGGCTGCGGCTCCGGCAAGAAGGAATCCGGCGCAGAGCCGGAGAAAACGCCTTCCGTGACGGCGGAACCCGCCGCGACCGAACCGCCCGAAGCGACGGCGGAGCCCGTCGTGACCGAAGAACCCACCGCGGAGCCGGTCGAGCCGACCGAAGCGCCCGACGACGGCGAGGCGGCCGAGATCCTCGGCAAATGGAACCTGACGAAAGCCGTCGTGTCCGGCGTCGAAGTCACGGCGGAGCAGATCGGCCAGAGCATGTCCTTCACGTTCAACGCGGACGGCAGCGCGGCCATGACGGCGAACGGCCAGACCCAGCAGGGTCTGTCCTGGTCGTATGCGGACGGGATCGTCACGCTTTCCGCGCTCGGCAGGGATCTTTACGATCTCACGTACGACGGAACGGCGCTGACGCTGCACGAGCCGAACAGCGGCGCGGATCTGGTTTTCGAGCGCTGACGAACCTTTGAAAAAACGCCCCTGCGGGAATGCGGGGGCGTTTTTTCGTTTCAGCAATGCTCGTAGCTTCCGCAAAGGCTTTCGTTTTCGCGGCGGCTCGAGCAGTCCGGCACCGGGCGCACGCAGATGTTTTTCAGCGCGCAGCGTTTTCCCTGTTCGTTAAAGCGGCAGCTTTCCACCTCGCAGCCGATCTGCTGGTCGTTTCGTTCCATGGGAGGTCCTCCTTTCGTTTTTTGTCAGTATGCGCCGCAGCGCGGGATCGATGCGCGGCGGCGCGAAAAACAAGGTTGAAAAAGAGCGGCGTTCGTATTATAATGATAAAGTACCCGAAAAGGGCAATATTCAGGAGGACAACGAAATGAAGAAGTTTTTTGCAATGATGCTTGCGGTTCTGCTGCTCGTCGGCTGCTTTGCCGCCTGCACGAAGAATAACGGACAGCAGGGCGACGCGGAAACGCCCGAGCCCGTCGATCCGGACACGCAGAACACGCCCGCGCCCGCGCAGAACACGCCCGCGCCGGAAAGCGGCGCCGTGACCGTCGTGATCGTCGTCGCGGGTCAGTTCGGCGACCGTTCGTTCTACGATTCCAGCAAAGAGGGCGGCGACCGCCTCGCGAAGGACTATGAGAACGTCACCGTGAAGTACATCGAATGCAACAACGAGAACCACGACGTGCAGATGCGCAACGCGGCGGACATGGGCAACATCGTCGTGTGCGTCGGCTGGGAGTTCTACGACATCGAGACCATCGCGCCGGAGTATCCGGACGTTGACTTCATCTGGATCGACAACGCGACCGAAGCGCCCGTCGATAACGTTCTGAACATCACCTACGCGCAGAACGAGGGCTCGTTCCTCGCGGGCTACATCGCGGCGGCGATGAGCAAGACCGGCGTGGTCGGCGCGGTCGGCGGCGAGGACAACATGACGATCAACGACTTCATCGTGGGCTTCAAGCAGGGCGCGGCGTACTTCAACGAGGCGACCAAGGTCGAGGTCAACTACACCAACACCTACGACGACCCGGCGAAGGGCAAGGACTGCGCGAAGGTCCTGCACGACCGCGGCGCGGACGTCATCTTCCAGATCGCTTCGAAGGCCGGCGACGGCGTGTTCGAGGCGGCGCAGGAGGGCGGCTTCTATGCGATCGGCGTCGACTCCGATCAGAAATACATCAACGACGCCGTCATCATCTGCTCGATGAAGAAGGAAGTCGGCAATTCGATCTACGACGCGATCGCCAGATACCTCGCGGGCGACAAGTCGCTGTGGGGCACCACCTGGATCGCGGACATGTCGAACGGCTACGTCGGCATCGGCTACGGCGACGAGGGCTCGACCCAGCAGATCCCGGACGACGTGAAGGCGGCGGTCGAGGAGCTGAAGGCGAAGATCGTCTCCGGCGAGATCAAGGTCGACACCACGAGATAATCGGTTTTTTCGGGGAAGCTGCCCGCGCTCGGGGCAGCTTCCGTTTTTTCCTTTGAACGCCTCCCTTTGCGCAAAGGGAGGCGTCCCGGCCTGCCGGGACGGAGGGATCGGCAGGGACGCTCCTGCGGGGCATGATATCAGAAAAAGGGGGGAACCCGATTTGACGGACGAGATCCGGTTTGAGCACATTTCCATGGAGTTTCCGGGCGTGCTCGCAAACGACGACATTTCGCTTTCGATCCGAAACGGCGAGGTGTTCGCGCTGGTCGGCGAGAACGGCGCGGGCAAATCGACGCTGATGAACATCCTGTACGGCATCAACACGCCGACGGCGGGAAGCCTGTATGTGCGCGGCGAGAAGGTCACGGAGTTCAGCCCGAAGGCGGCGATCGACCGCGGCATCGGCATGGTGCATCAGCACTTCATGCTGGTCCCGTCGTTCACGGTCGCGCAGAACATCGTGCTGGGCCGCGAGCCGAAGGCGGCGAACGTCCTGTTCGACAACAAAAAGGCCGAACAGCTCACGCGCGAGCTCGTCGCCGAGTACGGTCTCGAGGTCGATCCGTCCGCGGAGGTGCGCGACATCTCCGTGGGGCTGCAGCAGCGCGTCGAGATCCTGAAAACGCTCTACCGAGGCGCGGACATCCTGATCCTCGACGAGCCGACGGCGGTTCTCACGCCGCAGGAAACGGACGAGCTGTTCGAGGTCATCCGCCGCATCGTGCGCGAGAAGCAGATGACCGTCATCATCATCACGCACAAGCTTTACGAGGTCATGGCGATCTCCGACCGCGTCGGCGTCATGCGGCAGGGCAGGCTCATCGGCGTCAAGAACACCTGCGACGTCACCGAGCGCGAGCTCGCGTCCATGATGGTCGGCCGCCCCGTGCTGTTCGATCAGCTCGAAAAAACGGGCGAGCCGGGCGACGTCGCGATCGAGGTCGACGACCTGTACGTTTCGGACAACCGCGGCCTGCCCGCGGTGCGCGGCGTGTCGCTTTCGGTGAAGCAGGGCGAGGTGCTGGGCATCGCGGCGATCGAGGGCAACGGCCAGAGCGAGCTTTTAGAGGCGATCACGGGCATGCGGAAAGCGAACCGCGGCACGGTGAAGATCTGCGGCCGCGACGCGACCGGCAAGACGCCCGGCGAGATCCGCGCGATGGGGCTTTCGCACGTGCCGGAGGACCGGCTTAGTACCGGCGTCGACCGGGCGGCGTCCGTCGCGGACAACCTGCTCACCGGCCGGCATAAGGAAAAGCGGTTCAATCTGTTCGGCTTCCATCAGCGCCGTTCGAGCGTCGAACGCTACGCCGAGGAGCTCTATGAAAAATTCGACATCCGCGGCGCGGGTATCCGCACCGAGGTCGGCTCGATGTCCGGCGGCAACATGCAGAAGGTCGTCGTCGCGCGCGAATTCAGCTTCGACACGCCGGTGCTGATCATTTCGCAGCCGACGCGCGGCGTGGACGTCGGCGCGATGGAGTTTTTCCACACGCGCATCATCGAAAAGCGCAACGCGGGCGCCGCGATCCTGCTTAGCTCCGCGGATCTCGACGAGGTCTTCCGCCTCTCGGACCGCATCATCACGCTGTACGAGGGCAGGATCACCGGCGAATTCCGGGCGGACGCCATCACCAAGGAGCAGATCGGTCTCTACATGACCGGCACCGGAGAGGGGGCGAAGGCATGAAGAACGTGCTTGCATGGATCAGACGGCACGTGAACCTCGGCTACATCGCCGCGGTCGCCGTCAGCATCGCCGCGGCGCTTCTGATCGACGCCGTCATCCTGCTCGCGGCGGGGCACAACCCGGTCGCCGCGTACCGCGAGCTGATCGTCTATCCGTTCTCCACGGCGGCGCATTTCGGCAACATGCTCGAATACGCGATGGTGCTGTGCCTGTGCGGTCTCGCGTGCGTCGTGGGCTCGCGCGTGGGCATCTTCAACGTCGGCGGCGAGGGCCAGCTTCTGCTCGGCGGGCTCGTGGCGGCGTTCGTGGGCTCGAGAATGTCCGGCATGTCGCTGTGGATCGTGATCCCGTGCGCCGCGCTCGCGGCGATGGCGACCGGCGGTCTGTACGCGTTCATCCCGGGCGTGCTGAAGGTCAAGCTCAAGGTCAACGAGGTCATCACCACGATCATGCTGAACTCGGTCGCGGCGTTCGTCTGTTCGTTCTTCGCGACGAGCGTGTGGAAAAACACGCGCTTCAACGAGGGCATCGACGTCAGCGAATTCCGGTTCGCCACGCTGATCCCGGGCTCCAAGCTTTCGACCGCGATCATCGGCTCTGCGCTGATCACGTTCTTCGTCTGGTACATCCTGCAGAAAACGAGCAAGGGCTACGAGATGCGGCTGATCGGCGACAATCCGCGCTTCGCGCGGTTTGCGGGGCTGAAGACCGACCGCATCGTGATCGCCGCGATGGTCGTTTCCGGCATGATGTGCGGGCTTTGCGGCATGTTCCGCGTCTACGGCGCGGAGAAAGCGTTCATCTCCACGCGCGTGTCGAACGAGTACTATTTCGAAGGTCTGATGGTCGCGATGATCGCGCAGTACCAGCCGATCCCGACGATCGTCATCTCGATCATCTTCGCGATCCTGAAATCCGGCGCGATGGGCATGCAGAGCGTCGGCGTCACGATCCAGATCTACTGGGTCATGCAGGCGACCGTCATCTTCTGCATGGCGGCGCAGTCGGGCGTCATGACCGCGATCCGCAAGGCGGGGGAGCGACGCGCCGCGCAACGGGACGTCGCCGCCCGGAAGGAAGGGGGTGCGGCGCATGAATAACAGCGGACCGAGCTTCTGGACCGTCGCGTCCAGCACCCTGCACATGATGCTTTCGAGCGCAACGCCGGTCGCGCTTGCGGCGCTCGGCGGACTTCTGACCGAGCACGCGGGCATCATGAACATCGGCATGGACGGCATGATCCTGATGGGCGCGTTCGTCGCCGCGGCGGTGGCCGCCGCGATCGGCAGCGCGATCCTGGGCGTGCTCGGCGCGATCCTCTTCGGCATCGTCGTCGGCCTGTTCTTCGCCCTGTTCACGGTCAAGCTGAAATCGGACGAGTTCATCATCGGCTGCGCGCTGAACACGCTCGCGCTGGGCCTCACGGGGTACTTCGCGCGCGCCTGGTTCGGCGTCAAGGGCATCAGCTCCGAAGCCTACTTCTCCAAGCTTGCGATCCCGCTCGTCAAGGACGTCCCGTTCGTCGGGAACGTGTTCAGCGGGCATTCCGTGTTCGTGTACCTGACGTGGCTGCTCGTCGTCGTGATGTGGCTGTTCGTCTACCGCACGCCGACCGGCTTCTGGATCCGCGCGGCGGGCGAATCGCCCGAAACGCTGCGCACGGCGGGCAAGAACCCCGAGCGCATGAAGTGGATCGCCTCGATCCTGTGCGGCGTGTTCTGCGGGCTTGCCGGCGCGTATCTGTCGCTCGGCAACCTCAACGGCACGTTCGTCGAGGGCATGAGCGATTCGCGCGGATACATCGCGTTCGCCTGCGTCATCTTCAGCGCGGCGAACCCGGCGAAGGCGTATCTGGCGGCGCTGATGTTCGGCTTCTTCGACGCGCTCGGCGGACAGCTGCAGGGTGTCATCCGGTCCGACCTGCCGTTCGCGTACCTGACCAAGGCGATCCCGTACGTGATCACCGTCGTCATGATGGTCTACGTCGTCGTGCGCGCGCAGCGGAAGCGCACCCGCATGGCCAAACAGCAGTTCAAAAACCTCGGCTAAGCGATCGATCCCGAAAAGCCGCGCCCCGCGCGCGGCTTTTTATATTTCCAAAAATATCTGTACAAGCGCGGAAAAAAGCGATATACTCATGTTTACGGGACGTCCCGAAAGGGGGAAAAGACGGTGAACGAACGGGAGATCCTTGCGTATCTCGAACGCGACAAACCGATCCGCATCGACATGATCGAAGCGATCAAAAGACGCACGGCGGCGGTCGTATCCGCCGAAGAGAACGCGGTGCTTTTGAAAACGGCGGCAGGCTATTACCTGCTTGCGGGCGACACGGTTTCTGCGTGTCTGCGCGCGCTGGACGCGATCACGGAAAAGCCGTGGGCGATCGTCGCGCACGGCGAACCCGCGCGCGAGGCGGTAACGAAGCGGTTTCCGCATCTCGACCGGCTCGACCCGTGCCGGCAGGCGTACTACCCGAAAACCGACCCGATCCCGGTCCCGCCCGTGTGCGAGATCAAACCGTTCCCTTCGGAGCAGGTGCCGTTTCTTCTGTCGGTCTACGATCCGGAGGGCGACGCCGCGCATTACGAACAGGCGGTCGCTGCGGGCAACGTGCTGGCGGCGTACCGCGACGGAAAGCTCGCGGGGTTCATCGGCTTTCACGGCGACGGCAGCGGCGGCATGCTCGAGGTTCTGCCGGAATTCCGCAGGCTCGGCATCGGCTCCGCTTTGGAGATCGCGCTGCACAACCTGGCGCTGTCAAGGGGCTGGACGCCGTACGGACAGATCCGCGTGAAAAACGACGCGTCCTTAAAGCTGCAGGAATCCCTCGGCATGGTCGTTTCGGACCCGGACGGAGACGTGCTGTACTGGATGTATCACGAAGACGAATAATCACGTTTTGATTTGGAGGAGCATATGAAAGTCAAAAACATTCTGGGCGAACGGTTCAAGGAGCGCGCGTTCGACATCGAGAGTCAGAATCTCATGACGCGCGGCGGCTATATGAAGCAGGTCGGCAACGGCATCTATTCGCTGTTCACGCCGGCAAAGCGCATCCAGAACAAGATCGAACAGATCCTGAGAGAGGAAATGGACGGCATCGACGGGCAGGAGGTCCTGTTCCCGGTCGTCATGCCCGCGACGCTCTGGCAGAGCTCGGGGCGCTTCACGTCCATCGGCAAGGAACTTCTCCGGTTCAAGGACCGCGGCGGCGCTGACATGGTCCTCGGCATGACGCACGAGGAGGCGGCGGTGCAGATGGCGATGAACGTGGCGGGCACGTATCAGAAATACCCGTTCATGATCTATCAGATCCAGACGAAGTTCCGCGACGAGCCGCGCGCAAGAGGCGGTCTCATCCGCGTGCGCGAATTCACGATGAAGGACGCGTATTCGTTCCACACCACGCAGGAGGACCTCGAGGCGTATTACGAGCGCGCCTACCGCGCGTACGAGCGCATCTACGCCCGCGCGGGCGTGCCGGAGGTGCTTGCCGTCAAGTCGGATTCCGGCATGATGGGCGGCAAGGTGAGCCACGAGTTCATGCTGCTCACCGACATCGGCGAGGATTCGATCGTGCTCTGTCCGGAATGCGGCTTCCGCGCGAACATGGA
>CAMKES010000022.1 GCA_946411635.1 uncultured Clostridia bacterium
GAAGGTGAAGGAACTGATCGCGGAAGTGAACCGGAAGGTCCCCGAACGCATCTGAAGAACCGTCCCTCCGTGTGCGAGAGGCGTCTGTCAAACTCCCCGTTTCCGGGGAGTTTTTTCGTTCCCCCGCATGCCGGGCACGCGGCGCCGATCGAACGCCCCTTTCCGGGGGCGTTTTTTCGTTTCATCAAAATAACGCATTTCGTCCGAAATCATTCCGCATTCCGTCCGCAATTCTGTGACGTTTCGTACGTGTTTCTGACGAATCCGCGCCGTATCATGGAACCGACGACAGGAAAGGCAGGGCAAATCCATGAAACGAGCGATCGCGATTCTTCTTTCTCTCTTGCTGCTTTCGGCATGCGGCGGAGCGGCTTCGGAACAAACGGGCGAGGCGCAGCGCCGCGCCGGGCAGGTCCCGGCGGACGAGGCGCAGGCCGTTCTTTCTTCCGGCGAAAACGCGGAGACCGTCGACGCGGTTTCCGACCCGACCGAAACGATGACGCCGCCGCCCGCGCCGCCCGAGGTGCGGTTCCCCGGCCGGTTTTCCGACAAGCCCGAGTACGGCGAGCGCAGTTATAAATCGAGCGCGCTCGACATCACCGTCAAATCGGTCACGGTGCCGGACACCTACGCGAAGATCTGCACCTATCACGTCGCGGACATCTACGTGAAGGACGTGACCTCGATCAAAGCGGCGGCGGCGCGCGGCGATTTCAAAACGCGCTACGTCGCCAAGGTCAAGGAGATGGCGGACGGCGTGGGCGCGCTGCTGGCGATCGACGGCGACAGCTACACGCGCGAACGGTCGAGCTTCGTGATCCGCAACGGCGAGCTGTACCGCGACACGCTGATCGAGGATACCGACCTGTGCGTGCTGTACCGCGACGGACGCATGGAGACGAAGAAGTGGGGCACGTTCACGATGCAGGAGATCATCGACTCCGATCCGTGGCAGGTCTGGGGCTTCGGTCCGGCGCTGCTCGACGAGAACGGGCACGCGATGGAGATCAACCACCGCCTTTCGTCGCACAATCCGCGCGCGGCGATCGGCTATTACGAGCCGGGACACTACTGCTTCGTGGTCGTCGACGGGCGCATCGACGGCTGGTCGGAGGGCATCCGGCTTTCCACATTCAGCAAGCTCATGGAGGACCTCGGCTGCAAAGCGGCGTACAACCTCGACGGCGGCGGCTCGGCGCAGATGTACTGGAACGGCGAGATCATCAGCCGCACCTGCAACGACGGCCGCGAGATCGGCGACATCATCTATCTCCTTCCCGAGGAATGAAGAACCGCCCCTCCGCTTCGCTTCGTTCCGGCAGTGTCGCTTCGCGCATGGATCACCGTTCGCGCGGCAGTTCTGTCTCTCCCCAAGCGCCGCGCGAATACGGACCGTCCGGATCTCCGGGCGGTCCGTTCATTTTTTCATCCGCGCCTTGTGCGGCGGTCCGATCCGTGGTACAATGAAGTATCACGAGAAACGGAGGAGCGGCGGATGAAAAAGCTTGCCGACGGTTGGGAATTTACACGGATCTGGTCGAACGCGTTCCGCCTCGGAGAGGGCGAGGGCGAGCCGGTGCGCCTGCCGCACAACCCGCGGTTCATCCCAAGCCACTGCGCGGGTCCCGAGGACTACGAGGGCGTGTACGGCTACCGCAGAACGCTCGCGCTCGACGAATCGCTTCGGGGCAAACGCCTCTTTCTGCAGTTCGACGGCGCGGCGCACACCGCGACGGTGTTCGTAAACGGCAGGGAGCGCAGAACGCACCGATCCGGCTACACGGCGTTCCGCGTCGAGATCACGGACGACGTGCGGCTCGACGGCACGGACCTCGTCGCGGTGCGGCTCGATTCCACCGAGGACCCGGAGATCCCGCCGTTCGGCTACGTCATCGACTACCTGACCTACGCGGGGCTGTACCGCGACGTGTGGCTGGACGTGCGAGAGCCCGTCTGCACGGCGAACGTGTTCGTGCAGACGCCGAACCTGCATACCTGCAGGGTGCAGACGACCGTTTCCGGCACGGCGGCGCTGGTGCGGCATCGCGTGCTGGACGCGGAGGGCGCGTGCGTCGCGCAGAACGCCGACGCGAACGCCGAATCGGCCGTCGCCGCGCCCGAGGACCTGTTCGTGTGGACGACGACCGTGCACGTGCCGGACGCAAAGCCGTGGACGTGCGAAACGCCGAACCTCTATACGCTCGAAACGACGCTCTTCGATGCGGACATGCGCCCGCTCGATACGGTTTTGACGCGCTTCGGCTTCCGCACCGCCGAATTCAAAAAGGACGGCTTCTATCTGAACGGCAAACGCACGTTCCTGCGCGGGCTCGACCGGCATCAGGCGTACCCGTACGTCGGCTACGCGGCGACGAAGTCCCTGCAGCGCGAGGATGCGCGCATCCTCAAAGAGGAGCTTTGCTGCAGCGCCGTGCGCACTTCGCACTATCCGCAGAGCCAGTACTTTCTCGACGCGTGCGACGAGCTGGGGCTTTTGGTGTTCACCGAGATCCCGGGCTGGCAGCACGTGGGCGGCGAGGCGTGGCGGAAGCAGGCGCTCGACAACGTGCGCGAGATGGTGCTCGAAAACCGCAACCATCCGTCGATCGTGCTGTGGGGCGTGCGCATCAACGAGAGCCGCGACTTCGACGACCTGTACGAGCAGACCAACGCGCTCGCGCATTTTCTCGATCCGACCCGCGCGACCTCCGGCGTGCGCTATTTTGAAAAAAGCCACCTAAAGGAGGACGTGTACGCGTACAACGATTTCAAGCCGTTCGATTTCAAGGACCCGATCCGGAAAAAGGACAAGGTCACGCCCGACGCGAACAAGGCGTTTCTGATCTCGGAGCATTCGGGGCACATGTTCCCGACCAAATCCTTCGATCCGTGGAGCCGGCGGCAGATGCACGCGCTGCGTCACGCCAGAACGCTCGACGCGGCGATCGCCTCGGGCGAGCACGCCGGCTGCTTCGGCTGGTGCATGTTCGACTATCCGACGCACAAGGACTTCGGCTCGGGCGACCGCGTGTGCTACCACGGCGTCATGGACGCGTTCCGCAATCCGAAGCTCGCGGCGTACGCCTACGCGAGCCAGGGCGACGAAAAACCGGTCCTTGCGCTCGGCTCGCCGATGTGCATCGGCGACTATCCGGCGGGCGAGATCGGCGAGATCTGGGCGTTCACGAACGCCGAGCGCGTCGCGCTGTACAAAAACGACCGGCTCGTGAAGATCTTTACCCCCGCGCCGTGGAAGGGCCTAAAGCATCCGCCCGTGAAGATCGACGATCTCATCGGGCAGCTTCTGATCAGCGAGGAGGGCATCACCGGCAAAAAGGAACGGCTTCTGCACCGCGAGCTGCTGGCCGCCGCGTCCTACGGCGTGGACAAGATGCCGCTTGCGGACAAGCTTCGCATGCTGTACTGCATGAAGCGCTACCGCCTTTCCTGGGCGGACGGCGAGGAGCTGTACGGAAAATACGTCGGCAACTGGGGCGGCACGGCCACCGAATGGCGCTTCGACGCGCTGAACGGCGACAAGGTCGTCGCATCGGTCAGTTCCCGTCCGAACAAAAACCTGCACCTCGAGGTGCGCGTGAGCGGCACCGAACTCACGGAGGGCGACGGGTACGACATGGCGGCGGTGCGCGTGCGCGTGCTCGACGGCAGCGGAAACCTTGCGCCGTACGCGCAGATCCCGGTCCGCTTTGCGGTCTCGGGCGCGCTCGAGTTGGTCGGACCCGACGTGTCGACCGCGGAGGGCGGCATGACGGGCGCGTACGTCAGGACCGTCGGGCACGGTGGTACGGGCACGCTGACGGTATCCTCGGAGCAGACGGCTCCGGTCACGATCGAATTCCAAATCACGGAGGGAGCATAACATGGCAAACGAACGGACCCTTTCCTACTGCGTCGAGACCACGTCCGGCGCAAAGATCGCCGGCAGCGTCGGAGCGGACGGCGTCGTGCACGTGCGCGTGCCGCTGAAAAACGCGACGCTCAAAAAGGTCACCGCGGAGGTCGCGCTGCCCGCGGCGGACGGCATGCGCATCTTCATGAACGGCTATCAGAACTGGACCTACAGCCCCGAATACGACCGCACCGGCCGCACGCGCGGGCTCAAGCATCTGCCGTTCTTCCTGCGCGGGGCGTTCTCGATCAACCGCTACGGCGACTATCATTTCGTGAAGTACCCCTACAAGAAGGGGATCACGCACGGCGAATCGTGGTGCTACTTCCGCGAGGGAACGAAGTTCCTGCTGTTCGGCTCGCTCGACGAGATCCCGGGCTACACGCTGTTCACCTACAACGCGAACAAGGGCGTGCTTTCGCTTTCGCGCGACTGCGCGGGCATGAAGGCGGACGGCGATTTCGCGGCGTTCGATCTGTATATCGCCGAGGGCACCGAAAAGGAGGTCTTCGACGGCTGGTTCCGCGAGATGGACGTGCATCCGCTGACCGATCGGAAGCTGTTCGGCTATTCGAGCTGGTACAACCGCTATCAGGACATCAACGACCGGACCATCGCGGACGACCTCGTCGGCGCAAAGACCCTGCTCCGGCAGAACGATCTGTTCCAGATCGACGACGGCTGGGAGACCGCGGTCGGCGACTGGCTCGTGCCGGACGAAAAGAAATTCCCGAACGGGCTCGGACACGCCGCGGACGCGATCCACGAGGCGGGCTTCCGCGCGGGACTGTGGCTTGCGCCGTTCGTGTGCCAGAAGGGCTCGAAGCTCATGGAGGAGCATCCGGACTGGCTTCTTTTGCACAACGGCAAGCCGTGGTCGGACGGCGCGAACTGGGGCGGCTTCTATTCGCTCGATATCGACAATCCCGCCGTCGTCGCGTACGTCGAACAGGTGCTCGACCGCGTGCTGCACGAATGGGGCTTCGACTTCGTCAAGCTCGACTTCCTTTACGGCGCGGCGCCGTTCGGCACGGAGACCGAATCGAGAGCGGCGCGCATGTGCCGCGCGATGAACATCCTGCGCAAGGCCTGCCGCGGCAAGCAGATCCTGGGCTGCGGCGTGCCGCTGTGGCCCGCGTTCGGCGCCGTCGAGTACTGCCGCGTCGGCTGCGACGTGGGGCTCGACTGGAACGATACGAAGCTCATGCAGAAGATCCACCGCGAGCGCGTTTCGACCAAGCAGTCGATCGAGGACACGGTCTTCCGCCGCCAGCTCACCGGCCGTGCGTTCATGGGCGATCCCGACGTGTTCTTCCTGCGCGAGGCGAACTGCAGGCTCACGCCCGAAGAGAAGGAAAAGCTTTGGACCGTCAACGCGCTGCTCGGCGGCATGCTGCTGACCTCCGACGCGCTGAACACCTACACCGACGCGCAGAAGGCGCAGTTCCGCAAGGTGCGCGATCTGATGGAACGCGCGGAGGACGTTTCGGTCGACGCCGACGACGGCGTCGTGCTGCGCTGGACGCTCGACGGAACGCCGCACACGCTTCGCATCCTGTAACCGACGCATCGCGCGCCCCGCTCCCCGCGGGGCGCTTTTTTGTGTCCCGCGGCATCTCGCCGATCCCCCGCGCGGCCGAATGCCTTCCCCTTGAGGGGAAGGTGCCGCAGTGTGAACGAAGGCGGATGAGGTGTTCGCGCAGCTCTTCACGCGTTCCGGTCCCTTGCGGCGTGCACCATGCAGTCGACCGGGGCGTTATAAAGGCATGCCATCAGGTACTTTTCGCCGTTTGTGACCTCCGTACCGCGTTCCCCGAGCTGCTTTTCCACGTAGTCGATATGGTCGATCGTGAGCAGCTTCAGCCGCTTTCTGATCAGTGTGTTCGGAACGCGCGTTCCGTTCAGCGAAAGAAATGCCAGACCGTACATCGCTTCGATCGCCTGCTTCACCGATTGCGCGAAGACCTGATCGTAAAAGGTATCGAGATACAAAGGCTTTAAAATCGCGTCGGGTCCGGTCGCGTCGTCTTCGCGCGCGGTTATACCGACTGACGGGACGTCGCCCAT
>CAMKES010000023.1 GCA_946411635.1 uncultured Clostridia bacterium
TCATAAAAGGTTTGGGTTATATCCATGATCTTACCTCCCATAAATCCCGATTTGTTTTATCATTGTACCATTGCTGACCCGCGTGGTCAATTATCCTACTTTTAAAGGGAAGGAGGCACTTCCTGACGAAGTGCCTCCTTCCGGACGGCGTTTTGTTTTTCCTGCGATCAAATGAACACGCGTTCTTTGAGCCGCTGCATGGCCTCCTCGACGAGCGCAAACGGCAGGGCGACGTTCATGCGGATGCAGTCGGGATCGCCGAAGGCGGCGCCGTTCTGCCAGATCACGCCCGCGCGCACGCCGCGTTTCAGAAGCTCGTCCATCGTTACGCCGTGCGCGTCGCACCACGCGCGGCAGTTCAGAAACAGCATGTACGTGCCCTCGGGCAGGAACATGGAGACGCCCTTGAAATGGGTTTCCATGAACGTCTTGACGTATTTGAGATTGCCGTACAGCACGGTCAGAAGCTCGTCCACCCAGCGCGCGCCGCGTTCGCTGTACGCCCCGAGCAGCGCGTGCAGCGACAGGACGTTGCAGGAATTGTAGTACGTTTCATCGCCCTTGTCCGTCACGGCCTTCCGAAGTTCCTCGTTGTAAATGATATGGTACGAGCCGATCAGCCCGGCGAGGCTGAACGTCTTGCTCGGCGCGTAGAACGCGATCGTGCGCTCCCGCGCGTCGTCGCTCACGCTCTGCGTCGGAATGTGCGGATGCCCCGGAAACGTCAGGTCCGCCCAGATCTCGTCGGAAAGGACCGTGCAGCCGCAGTCGCGGTATACCGCCATCGCGCGTTCGATCTCTTCGCGCTCCCACACCCTGCCGCACGGGTTGTGCGGCGAACAGAAGATGACGAGTCTGATGCCGTTTTCCCGGATCTTCTGCGCCATATCGGCGTAATCCATGCGCCACACGCCGGCTTCGTCGCGCGTGAGCGAACTCGTGACGACCCTGCGGTTCAGGTCTTCGAGCACGTGCAGAAAGCCGATGTACGTCGGGCTGTGCACGAGGATCGGATCGCCCTCCTTCGTGAACGCGCGGATCGCCGCGGATACGCCGCCGAGCACGCCGTTTTCATAGCCGATCTGCTCTTTTTGGAGCCCCTCGACGCCGTGGCGCGTGCGCTGCCAACGAATGATCGCGTCGTAGTACGCGTCCGGCAGCAGGAAGTACCCGAAGTTCGGATGCGAAAGCCGCGCTTCGATCGCCTCGACGACGGACGGCGCCGCCGGAAAGCTCATGTCCGCGACCCACATCGGGATCGGGCGTAGTCCGTCCTCGACCGTCACGTCCGGATACGGGATCACGTCGACCGCCAGCGCGTCCTTTCCGCGCCGGTCGAGGATCGTGGTAAAATCAAATTCCATACCCTTCTCCTTATGCGGGAACGGAGCGGAAATCCCGCCCCGTTCCGGATCGTTTTTACAGTTCTTTGAGGATCGCCCTGAGTTCGCGCACGCAGTCGCCGAACACCTTCAGCGCGTCCTTGACCGGCTGCGGGCTCGTGAGGTCCACGCCCGCGAGCTTCAGCTCGTTGAGCGGGTAGTCGCTGCCGCCGGTGGTGAGGAACCTGAGGTACCCTTCCGCGTCGCCGGTCTCGACGATGTGCGTCGCGATCGCCACGGCGCTCGAGAAGCCGGTCGCGTACTGGAACACGTAGAACGCGGTGTAGAAGTGCGGGATGAACGACCACTCGTAGGCGATGTTCTCCGGCACCTCCGCGCCGTCGTAGTACAGCTCGACGAGCGAGCGGTAGATCGCCGTCAGCTTCTCCGCGGTCAGCGGTTCGCCGTTCTGGTACGCCTCGTGCGCCTTGCGCTCGAACTCCGCGAACAGCGTCTGACGGAACAGCGTCGTGCGGAAGCCCTCGAGGAAGTGATTCAGCACGTACGCGCGGCGCGCCTTGTCGGTCTCGGTTTTGAGCAGGTACTTCGTGAGCAGCACTTCGTTGACCGTCGACGCGACCTCCGCAACGAAGATGCAGTAGTCGTGGTTCATGTAGTCCTGCGTGCTGTCGGACTTGTAGGAATGCATGGCGTGGCCGAGCTCGTGCGCGGTGGTGTACGCGTCGTCGAGCGCGTCGGTGTAGTTCAAAAGCACGTACGGATGCACGCCGTACACGCCGCAGGAGAACGCGCCGCCGCGCTTGCCTTTGTTCTCGTACACGTCCATCCAGTTCTCGGCGTACGCCTTGTCGAGCAGCTTCTGATAGTCCTCGCCGAGCGGCAGCGTCGCGGCCTTGACGAGCTTCTTCGCCTCCTCGAACGGGACCTTGAAGTCGACGTCCTTGACCATCGGGCAGTAGAGATCGTACATGTCGATCTTCTCAAGCCCCAGCGCTTCCTTGCGGAGCGCGAGGTATTCGCGCATGGTCGGCAGGCTCTCGTGCACCGCCTCGATCAGGCTGTCGTAGACCGAGACCGGAACGTTGTTGCGGAACAGCGCCGCTTCGCATGCGCTCGCATAGCCGCGCACGTCCGCGTTGAACTGGTCCTGCTTCACGCTGCCGCCGTAGAGCGCCGCGAACGTGTTGATGTATTTCTTGTAGGTGCCGAACATGGCGTTGAACGCTTCCTCGCGCACGGCGCGGACCGGGCTCTCGCGGTATACGCCGAAGTTGCCGCTTGTGAGCTGCACTTCGTTGCCCTCGGCGTCGTGGATCTTCGGCAGCTCCATGTCGACGTTCGTCAGCATCTCGTACGCGTCGGACGGCGTCTGCTCCGCGTCGCCGAGCTGCGCCAGCATGCGTTCACGCGCCGCGTCGAGCGTGTGCGCGCGGGCACGGGTGAGGTTCTCGACCATAAAGCGGTACGGCTTCATCTCCTCGGGCGCGAGGAACTCGTTGAGCTTCTCCTCGGGGATACTGAGGATCTCCGGATCCATGAACGCCAGCGCGGTCGAAAACCGCACGTACGCGCTCATCGCCTTGCCGTCCATTTCCTGATGCTTCGGCTCGGAACCGTCGGCGCAGCGGTGCAGATTCGCGTAGATGTACACGCGCTCGAGCCGCTCCGCAATGCCGTTGACCGTGTCGATGCCCGCCTTGAACGCTTCCCGCGAGTTGCCGAGCGTGCCTTCGATCGCGGCGATCTTGTCGAGATCGCTTACGACCGCGTTCAGCTCACGCTCCCACGCCGCGTCGTCCGCGTACATGTGCGTAAAGTCCCACTGGAATTTCGGGTCCATGTCTTTTCTTGCCTGCATGTTCGTTCTCCTTTGCTGTTCTTTGCTCCAGTATACCGCGTTTTCTGCGACATTTCAACGGTTCAGACCGTTTTTTTCAGCGCGTACGCCGTCGCTCTGCCGCGCCGTACGCAGACAATGGGCAGCCCGTAAAGCCGCAGGAGCCGGATGTCGTCCGCCACGCTCTTGCGCTCCGCCGTGTAGCCGCGCGCGATCAGCCGTTCCAGAAGCTCGCGCATCGTCACCGACTGCCCTTCTTTGAGTTCCCGCTCGAAAATATCCTTCACGTACAGGATCTTCAGCTTGCCGTTCGGTTTCCTTGCCATCCGCATCCCCTCCTTTCCGGTTTGCGGGATCATCGTAGCAAAGCACCTGTCCCTTAAACCGGACGAAAAAGGGACGCGTCTCGCGTCCCGAACAAACGGTGTGTCAACAGAACCGTCCCCTTGACATTCTTATCGTTCCTCTGACTCATAAAGGACCTGTCCATCCGAATCGGTAATCGAAAAGATGATCGGTCTGTTGATCGTGCTGATGACGATATCATAATGCGTACCGAAATTCGAAGTCAGTGAAAGGGAAATGATGTCTCTTTCACGTTTAACCTGCTCAATGGACGCAATATCATAAAAGTCAATCCTTTCAACATCGAATATCATATCAATCTCTCGCATTAACCCGAATGCTTCATCTTCGGTGAAGCTGCAATGCTCTTGCAGAACAGCCAAGCTGTTCTGCCGGGTTTCCTTAGAGTTTGTTAATCTGCAATGATGCCCTAAAAAGTAATAAAGAAATCCATCTTCATCATTTTCAGTTAACATCCATATATAGACGTGTGGGCGAACATTTGTCGCTCGTGCAGCATCTATACTAAACAATTGGGTATCGCATGAACACTTTATTCTATAGAAGGAGCCATGCTCTATCACTTTTACTTCTTCAACACATTCAATCCTCGAATAAGGCACAATGCCGCAGTTGTGGAGAACTCTGACGCAGTTTGACAGGTCCTGAAAGACTTCTTCACAGAGCAGGTCGTCTTTCTCGATAAACTCGACAACAGCTTCTTTATACAGTATCGGTTGGTAAGCCAACGGAGTGCCGCTTTTGCCGTTGCATCCCGCGAAAACAAAAAGAATTGCTAATAAAAACACTAATTTTTTCATCGTTTTATCTCCTCATAAACTCACTTTTCGAGCAACAATTCTACAGGTGCCACGGGGACGGTTCTCTTGACACAATCCCCTTGTTTTATATTCGAATTTGTCAACACAGAGGAACCGTCCCCCTGTGTGTCAACAGAACCGTCCCCTTGACACTCATACTTAGCAGGGTGTCAAGAGAACCTTCCTCCCGTCGCGTCCAGAACCTCTTG
>CAMKES010000024.1 GCA_946411635.1 uncultured Clostridia bacterium
TTCAGGCGCCGTCCTTCGCTTCCGAGGCTCGAACGCCGCCTATATTACTCCTCTTCTTCGCCGTTGTCAATACCTTTTTTTCGTATATTTTTCGACGCATGCATCCGTTCCGGAATGTCGGTTGAAAAAATCCGCGCAGTATGCTATAATACCTGCACAGTTTATGGAAAAAGGAAGGAGCGGCCGTCATGGCAGGCATTCGCAAAGCATCCGAGATCCGCGCCGCGCGCAAACAGCTTCGCGCGATCTCTTCCGTGCGCCGTTCCGTATTCTATTTTATGCGCGCGATCCTGACGGTGCTCGTGATCGGCGCGCTGTGCATTCTTTCGTTCCTTTCCGCTTCACGTCTCAGCAACGCGTACATCCTCGTCAACGAGGGCATGCCGCTTCGCGCGGAGTGCATTCTGAAGGACGGCTCCGTGTCCGACCTTGCGGTCTATTTCACGGCGGATTGCATCGAGAACGACGCAAAGCAGCGCAGCACCAGCGCGGTCCCGTACGAAGGGATCACCGTCTCTTCCTATGAATACAGCCTTTCGATCAAGGAAATGCATATCATGCCCTGGCAGGCCAGCACGTACGTGGACGTCGTGGAGCAGATCCGCGCGGTCAAAGGCAGCGTTTCCGCCGAATCCGGCGCGGGCGCGATCCCGGACTGGGCGCCGCGCAAGTACCGTCTGTACCTCGAACGGATCGACGGCCGCTGGTTCATCGGCACGGTTGAGCTGCTTGAGCTGAATCCGAAGCTCGATCCGCCCGCAACGCCGGACCCGTATCAGGATCCGCTTCCCATCGTGACGCCGTCGCCCGTGCCGAGCGCGACGCCCGCTCCGACTCCCCAATGATCGAACCCTACGCCTCCGAACAACCCGTTCTGCTTGCGCCGATGGCCGGTTACACGGACGTCGTGTTTCGCGCGCTCTGCACGTCCTTCGGCTGCGATCTGACGTATACGGAAATGGTCAGCGCGAAGGGCCTGACCTTCGGCAACGAAAAGACCGTCGACTACCTCTCGCTCGGCGAGGAGGAACTCTTCGTCGGCGTGCAGCTGTTCGGGCACGAGCCGGACCGCATGGCGGACGCGGCGAAAACCGTTTCCGACCGGCTCGGTCCGCGTCTTCGCTGCATCGATCTCAACATGGGCTGTCCCGCGCAGAAGATCGTATCGAACGGCGACGGCAGCGCGCTGATGAAAACGCCCGCGCTTGCCGGCGCGATCGTCGAGGCGGTCAAAAAGGCGTCCCCCGTCCCCGTGACGGTCAAATTCCGCAAGGGCTGGGACGGCGACACCTGCGTGCCGTTTGCAAAGGTCCTGGAGGAAAGCGGCGCGAACGCGATCTGTCTTCACCCGCGCACGCGCGTACAACAATATGAAGGAAAAGCCGACCGGGCGGCGATCGGCGCGGTCAAAGCGGCGGTGCGCATCCCCGTGATCGGCAACGGCGATATCACCGGCGGCGAAAGCGCCGTATCCATGATCCGCGAGACCGGCTGCGACGGCGTCATGATCGGCCGCGGCGCGCTGGGCAGACCGTGGATCTTCGCCGAAGTCAAGGCGGCGTTTTCCGGAACGCCGTATACGGAGCCGGACGTTTCCGAACGGCTCGCGATCGCGCTCAGGCACGCCGAACGCATCGAAGCCGTCAAGGGTCCGCACGGGCTTGTCGAGCTCCGCAAGCATCTGCCCCGGTATCTGCACGGCATCCGCGGCGCGGCGGCGCTGCGCACGCGGCTGAACGGCGCGAAAAACGCGGCCGAGATCCGCGAGTTTTTGCTTGACAGTCTTAAGAACATCACTATATAATAATACAATTCCCAACAGGGCAAAGGAGATAACAAATGGCAGAGATTTGGCTGACTCAGGAAGAGTTTGAAAAGCGCAAGGAACATCTGGATTATCTGAAATCGACCCGCACGCTCGAGATCGCGGAAATGCTGAAGATCGCGCGCGGTTTCGGCGACCTTTCCGAGAACGCGGAATACGATGCGGCGAAAGCGGAACAGTCCAAGAACGAGTATGACATCGCCACCCTCGAGGCGGAGCTTCGTTCGGCGAAGATCATCGATCAGAGCACGCTTTCCGGCGACAAGATCAACGTCGGCTCCAAGGTGACGGTCAAGAACGTCGCGACCGGCGCGGAAATGAAACTGGAGATCGTCGGCTCGATGGCGGCGGACCCCGTTGCCGGCAAGGTCAGCAACGATTCCCCGATCGGCGGCGCGCTGCTCGGTCACGTAAAGGGCGACGTCGTTCCGGTCACGACCCCCGGCGGTCTGATCCATCTGGAGATCTGCAAGATTCGATAAGCATCGGAGTTGAAAAAATGGAAGAAACGAACGTTCCGCAGGAACCTTTCGAAATGAGCGAGGAGCAGCTTTCCGAGCTGCTTCAGATCCGCAGAGACAAGCTCGCTGCGCTGCGCGCCGCGGGCAGGGACCCGTTTGCGGTCATCACGTTTGACCAGACGCATCACAGCACGGATATCGTCGCGCACTATGACGCACTCGAGGGCAAGGAAGTCCGCATTGCCGGACGCATGATGTCGAAGCGCATCATGGGCAAGGCGAGCTTCGCGCACCTTCTGGACGCGGCGGGCGACATTCAGTTCTACGTCCGGCGCGACGACGTCGGCGAAGAAGCGTACGCCGACTTCAAGGCATACGACATCGGCGATATCGTCGGCGTCGAGGGCTTCGTGTTCAAAACCAAGACGGGCGAAGTCTCCGTCCACGCGCAGCAGATCACGCTGCTGTCGAAGTCGCTGCGCCCGCTTCCCGAGAAATTCCACGGGCTTCGGGATCCGGAGCTTCGCTACCGCCAGCGGTTCGTCGATCTGTTCATGAACGCGGGCGTTCGCGAGACGTTCAAGAAGCGCAGCGCGATCATCGCGGAGATCCGCCGGTATCTGGACGGCGAGGGCTTCATGGAAGTCGAAACGCCCGTTCTGAACACGGTCGCCTCCGGCGCGTCCGCGCGCCCGTTCGTGACGCATCACAACACGCTCGACATCGATATGTACATGCGCATCGCGACCGAACTGCACCTCAAGATGTGCATCGTCGGCGGGCTGGAGCGCGTGTACGAGATCGGCCGTCTGTTCCGCAACGAAGGCATGGACGCGACGCACAACCCCGAATTCACCACGATCGAGATCTATCAGGCGTACACCGATCTGCGCGGCATGATGACGCTTTGCGAACAGATCATGTCCCGCTGCTGTCAGCTTGTGAACGGCACGATGAAGATCTCGTATCAGGGACAGGAGATCGACCTCACGCCCCCGTTCCGCCGCATGACGATGAACGACGCGGTGAAGGAATACACGGGCAGGGATATCTGCGCCTGCGCGACCGACGAGGAAGCGCGCGCGATCGCGAAGGAGCTCGGTCTTGAGCTCAAGGATCCCGAATCGACCAGGGGCAAGGTGCTTGCCGAGGCGTTCGACGCCTTCGTCGAGGACAAGCTGATCCAGCCGACGTTCATCACCGACTACCCGATCGAAAACTCCCCGCTGACCAAGCTCAAGGCCGGCAGCCGCGACATCGTGGACCGGTTTGAGGTCTTTATCTGCGGACACGAGTACGGCAACGCGTACACCGAGCTCAACGATCCGATCGACCAGCGCGCACGTTTCGTGCAGCAGGCGAAGGAACGGCAGAAGGGCGACGACGAGGCCATGCAGATCGACGAGGACTTCATGCTCGCGATAGAATACGGCATGCCCCCGACGGGCGGCATCGGCATCGGCATCGACCGTCTGTGCATGCTGCTGACCGACGCGCCGACGATCCGCGACATCCTGCTGTTCCCCACCATGAAGCCGATCGGACAGCAGAAAAAGGAAAAGGCGCAGGAGACGCCCGCCGATTTCGAATGCGCGTGCTTTACCTGCCCCTCTCAGGAGGCGTGCAAGGCAGCGCAGGAAACCGAAAAAGCGGCGCCCGCCGAAGAAAAGATCGACTTCTCGAACGTCGAGATCGAACCGCTGTTCAAGGATTTCGTCGATTTCGAGACCTTCTCCAAGTCCGATTTCCGCGCGGTCAAGGTGCTCGCCTGCGAAGCGGTGTCGAAGAGCAAGAAGCTCCTGAAGTTCACGCTGGACGACGGCACGGGAACGCCGCGCACGATCCTTTCGGGCATTCACGCGTTCTATGAGCCGGAAAGCCTCGTCGGCAAGACCTGCGTGGCGATCACCAACCTGCCGCCCCGCCCCATGATGGGTCTCGAATCCTGCGGCATGCTCCTCTCCGCCCTCCACAAGGAAAACGGCGAAGAACGGCTGAATCTCCTGATGCTCGATCCGCACATCCCCGCCGGCGCAAAGCTGTACTAATCGCATAGAACCTCAAACACCTCGGAGAAATCCGAGGTGTTTTTATGTACTTTTCAGACATTTCTGTCTATCAGATTGCTTATTTGTTTCTCTTTCCGCTG
>CAMKES010000025.1 GCA_946411635.1 uncultured Clostridia bacterium
CCGCCGGTGCCCGCCGCGCCGAACGCGTGGCAGACCGACTCGAACAGCGGCATGCCGCCGGCGCAAAGCAGGATGATCAGCGCCAGCGTCAGCGCCGTGTACACGCCGTACAGGATCTTCGCGGTGTCGCGCATGCGCGGCACGAGCTTGCCGACCGTGGGACCGGGGACCTCGGCGCGCATCAGGTGCATCGAGCGTTCCTCGCTCATCGGCATGACGGCGAGCACGAACACCAGCACGCCCATGCCGCCGACCCAGTGGGAAAAGCTTCTCCAGAACAGGATGCAGTGCGGAAGCTGCTCGACCGTTTCCAGGATCGAAGCGCCGGTCGTGGTGAAACCGGATACGATCTCAAACAGGCAGTCCCAGAACGTCCGGAACTCGCCCGAAAGCCAGAACGGAACCGCGCCGAACAGACTCATCAGCACCCACGCCCCCGCGACGGTCAGGAACCCCTCGCGCGCGTAGATCGCCGTGTTCTTCGGTTTTTTCAGTCCGATCAATCCCAGGAGCAGCAAAACGCCCATCACCGGCAGAAAGCACAGCGCGGCGGTTCCCGTTTCTCCGTAGATCAATCCGACCGCAAACGACGGGAGCATCAGCACCGCTTCGATCAGCAGGATGCGGCTCAGCAGGAAGACGACCATCCGGCGGTTCATTTCGTTTCCTCCAGAATGTCGCCGAGTCCGTTCACGCGCCGCTGCGCGGAGACCACCAGCACGACGTCGCCCGCCTGGATGCTGTCGGCGCCGCCCGGAATGATCGCCTTGCCGTTGCGCACGATGCAGGCGATCAGGACGTTCTTTTTCGTTTTCAGGTCCTTCAGCGGCACGTTCAGAAGGCTCGGGATCTCCGTGCCGGCCAGAAACTCCAGCACCTCGATCGAGCCGTCCGCGATCTTATAGAGCCCGCGGACCTCGTCGTGATCGGCGCTCGCTTCGCGCGCGCGCACGTAGCGCAGGATCACGTTCGAAGCGACGTGCTTCGGCGAGATGACCGAATCGAGCGCGGTCTCGCGCACGAGCCGTTCCAGCCCGTCGTTGTTGACCTTGGCGATGACCTTCGAAACGCCGCGCCGCTTCGCGTACAGCGCGGAAAGCACGTTGCCCTCGTCGAGCCCCGTCAGCGCGATGAACGCGTCGGCGCGCTCGATGCCTTCCTCCTGCAGAAGGTCGTGGTCGGTGACGTCGCCGTTGATGACGGCGGCGTCGGGCAGCAGCTCCGCGATCTGCCGCGCGGCGTCTTTGCTGCGCTCGATGATCTTGACCGAAAGATTGCTCCGGAGCAGCTCCTGCGCGAGGTAATAGCTGACGCGTCCGCCGCCGCCGAGAATGACCGAACGGATCGGCGCCGCAAGCACGCCCGCCTTGCGCAGCGCCTTCGCGACCTCTCTCGGCGCGCCGGTGACGTACAGCACGTCGCCGCCCTTCAGCTCGAATCCGCCGGACGGGATCGTATAGACGCCGTCGCGCTCGACCGCGCAGATCAGCACCTTGACGCCGAGCTTCTGCGGCAGTTCGTACAGCGGAATGCCCGAGAGCACGCTGTTTTCCGGCAGCTTCGAGGTGACGAGCTCCACGTGTCCTCTCGCGAACAGCTCCACGTGCATCGCGGCGGGGAAGCGCAGCACCCGCGCGATCTCCTCCGCGGCCTGCCGGTCCGGATTGACCGTCATCGAAAGACCGAGGTCCTCCGAGATGCGGTACATATTGTTCGCGTATTCGGGGTTTCTCACGCGCGCGATCGTGTGCCTTGCGCCGATCTTATGCGCGATCAGGCAGGCAAGCAGGTTCAGCTCGTCGCTCTGCGTCAGCGCCAGCAGCAGGTCGGCGTCCTTCGCGCCCGCCTCCTCCAGCACGGAAAAGACCGCGCCGTTTCCGACGTAGCCGATCACGTCCTGCGTGTTGCTGATCTGCTCGATCACCGATTCGCTCCGGTCGATCACGGTCACCCGGTGTCCGTCCGAAACAAGCTGCACGGCAAGCGACGTTCCCATTTTGCCGCAGCCGACGATCATGATCTGCATACTGCCCTCCGATGCGTTTCTTCCGATATAATAGAGTATCATAACAGATACCGACGGAAAAAGCAAGTTTTCGGACGCGGCGGCTTTTTCGCGATTTTTCCGCAATTGGGGGCTTGTGAATCCCGGAAAAGTATGCTATGATAAACCGACTATCCGGTAAGGAGTATTGCATGAAAAAACTGATTTCGATTGTCATCATCGGCATTCTGCTGTTTGCGACCGCCGGCTGTTCCTGCGGTCTGAGCTGCTGCGGCAGCGGTCAGAAAGTCCCCGAAGCGAAGGGCGGCGTCTCGATCGCGTACGACGATCCGTACGTGAAAAAGGTCCTCGGCTATTTCCAGGCGAACCAGGGCTACGTGATCACGTTCAGCGAGCTCAGACCCGCGGAGGGCGAGCAGGCCGACTGCAACGCGCTTGCGGGCAAGGCGTGCATCGCCGTCGTAAAGGACGAAGCGATCGCGGAAGCGCTGCGCGCCGCGGGCTGGGCGGACGTTTCCGGCACGGAAAACCCGCTCGGACTGGTCGTGCTTTCGGCGCCCGACGGCAACGAACCGGACCGCAACGGCGACGCGGTCTCCGCGTTCAAGACGTGGCTCGGCGGCGAGGAACCGAAGTATCTGGCCGACAATCCCGACCTGATCGGCTGACAAGACCGTTCCCGGACTCCGGTCCGGGCTTTTTTTGCTTTTTTTCCGAAAATCATGTAGCGTTTCGCCGCTCTGCGGCGTCTTTCCAAACGAGAAGACAACAAGGGAGGCCCTTTCCGAATGCTCTTTCTGCTTTTGGCGCCGGACGACGACGCCGTGATCAGCGAATTGTATCTGGAGAATTATCACCGGCTCCGGCGCGCGGCGGCGGCGATCCTCCGGGACTCCGCCGCGGCGGAGGACGCCGTGCAGGACGCGTTCGTGAACTGCATCCGGCACGTCGGAACGCTCCGTTCGCTGCCGCCGCCCGCGCAGATCACGTACCTCGTTACGGCGGCGAAGCGCAGCGCGCTGAACGCGGCAAGAAAGAACGGCGCGGTCTTTCCCGTGCCGCCCGAAGACCTCGAGCCCGCGGACGCGTCCGCGTCGGCCGAGGATGCGGCGATCGTGCGGCTCACCGCCGCCGAGGTCAAGACCGCCGTTCAAAGGCTTCCCGAAAGCCTTCGGGACGTGCTGCGCTTCAAGTATCTTCTGGAACTCTCCGACGGCGAGATCGCAAGAACGCTCGGCGTCGCGAAAAGCACCGTGCGCGTGTACCTGATGCGCGCGCGAAACGCGGTGCTCGCGCTTTGCAAGGAGGACGGTCATGCGGAAAAACAAGTTTGAAACCCTGCTGCGCGAAGCGGTGCTTCTGGACGCGGAGGAACGGGGCGCCGACGCGATGCGCACCCCCGAAACGGAACCGGTCCCCGAAGCCGCAAAGGCGCGGTTCGAAAAAGCGCTCGCAAACCGGCGCGTCCCCGAACGCGAAACAGCCGCGCACCGGAGCGCGCCGCGCCGTACGTTTGCGCGGGCCCTGGTCTATCTCGGCGCGTCGGCGGTGTGCCTCGCGCTGGTCGTGCTCGTCGCGGCCGCATATTTCAAATCCCGGTCCGGACGCATCGAGCC
>CAMKES010000026.1 GCA_946411635.1 uncultured Clostridia bacterium
ACTTTTCGAACAACGATATGACGCTAAGTTTATGTTGTTTCTGAATAATGTAGTCCACTGCTTTTGTCGAATTCCACACAAATATCCAGCTGAGCTACAGGCACATCTATATAAACTTGTTGCTGATTCGCGTCCCATAGCCTACAGAGTCGGAGCTTTTGGACGGCGTATCGCCGCTGACCTTCCTTGCGCCGTCCGATTCGATGGCGATCGCGCACTGGATGGACCGGCACGCGGACCTTCTTTCCGACCCGCCGTTCGACGCGATCGGCGGATATCTGTACCGCATGATCTCCGACCGCCCGCTGACCGTTGCGGAAGCGCGGGACCTCGAGCGCCTTCTGCGCCCGTAATGCTTGCAAAATGCCGGAGGATCCGTTATAATATATTTTACGGAACTTTCACGGGAAGGACGCTGACGATGAAAAAACGGTGGCTGTCTTCGTCACAGATCATACCGATCGGCTTTCTGCTGATGATCCTGCTCGGCGCGGGGCTGCTCATGCTGCCGATCGCAACGGCGGACGGCGCCGGCGCGCCCTTTCTGACGGCGCTGTTCACGTCGACGACCTCGGTGTGCGTCACGGGGCTCGTCGTCGTCGACACGTTCTCGTACTGGTCGCTGTTCGGCAAGGCCGTGATCCTGGTGCTGATCCAGGCGGGCGGTCTCGGCGTCGTCGCGGTCTCGTCCGCGGTGTTTCTGCTGCTGCGCAAATCGTTCTCGATCCGCAACCGCGCGCTGCTGCGCGATTCGTTCGACCTGGATTCCACGTCCGGCGTGCTGCGGTTCCTCCGCAAGGTCATTGCCGGCGTGTTTCTGATCGAGGGCGCGGGCGCGCTGCTGTACGCGTTCGCGTTCGTGCCGCGGTACGGCTTCGTGCGCGGGCTCTGGTACGCCGTGTTCCACTCGATCTCGGCGTTCTGCAACGCCGGTCTCGACCTGATCGGACCGGACAGCTTCATCCCGTTCCGGAACGACGCGTTCATCGGCGTCGTCACGATGCTGCTGATCGTGCTCGGCGGTCTCGGCTACGTCGTCTGGTTCGACTCGTACTCGACGATGAAGACCGCCGTGAAAAAGAAATTCGGCGCGCGCTGGTTCTTCCGGCATCTGAGCGAGCACAGCAAGCTCGTTCTGTGCACGACCGCGGCGCTGATCGTGCTCGGCGCGGGCGTGACGCTGCTGCTGGAGGCGGGCAATCCGGACACGCTCGGCGGCATGCCGTGGGGCGGAAAGATCCTGAACGCGTTCTTCCAGTCGGTCACGTACCGCACGGCCGGCTTCGCCATGATCCCGCAGGCGTCCCTGCGCGACGGGTCCGTGCTGGTCGGAAGCGTTTTGATGTTCATCGGCGGTTCCCCGATGGGCACGGCGGGCGGCATCAAGACCGTGACGGTCGCGGTGCTGTTCCTGTACGCGTTCACGTATATCCGCAGCAGCAGCGACGCGGTCGTATTCCGCCGCGGCATCTCCGGGGAGCTCGTGCGCAAAGCGGTCGCGATCCTCGCCGCCAGCCTGCTGCTGTCGCTGGTCTCCACCGTCGTGCTGTCGGCGGCGGAGGGACTGCCGCTGACCGACGCCGTGTTCGAGGTGTTCAGCGCGACGGCGACGGTCGGTCTTTCGCGCGGGATCACGCCGAACCTGCATACGTTCGGCCGGATCCTGATCATTATCTGTATGTATCTCGGGAGGATCAGCCCCGTTTCGCTGGCGCTGTTCTTCCATATGCAAAACGGCGGGCGCGACGTCCGGTACGTATACGGACGGTTCTTCGTCGGATGAACAAAGGAGGCAGCTATGAATAAATCGATTGCAGTTCTGGGTATGGGCCGGTTCGGTCAGTTTCTGACCGCCGAGCTGTGCAAAAAAGGCGCGGACGTGCTGATCGCCGACGCCGACGAGGAAACGATCCGCCGGTTTTCGGATTCCGTCAGCAGCGCGATCAAGGCGGACCTGTGCGATCCGGAATCGATCCGCGCGATCGGGCTCGGCGAGGTCGACGTCGCGGTGGTCTCCATGGGCAGCAGCCTGGAGGCGTCCATCATGTGCGTCATGATGGCGAAGGAGCTCGGCGTTCCGTACGTCATCGCGAAGGCGGCGTCGCTGCGGATGGGCGACATCCTGCGCCGCGTCGGCGCGGACGAGATCATCTATCCCGAAAAGGAGAGCGCGGAGCTGACCGCGCGCCGGCTGATGTCCGCGGACTTCCTCGAGTTCTTCAACCTCGGCTCCGAGCTGTGCGTGTTCGGCATGCGCCCGAAAAAGGAATGGATCGGCAAAACGCTGCGCGAGCTGAAGCTGCGCGACCGGTACAAGATCAACGTCGTGGCGATCCGCGAGGGCGGCCGCACGAGCGCGACGATGGATCCGGACGAGCCGCTGAACGCGTCCTGCGAGCTGTTCGCCGTCGCGTCCAAGGAGGACCTGGACGTGATCCATCACTGAACGGAACGAAAAAAACGGACCGCCGCATCGGACGGTCCGTTCTTTTTTTTATCGGGATCTGTGCAGGTAGGTCAGCGGACTGAACAGCATCAGCACCGGGAACAGCTCAAGCCTGCCCGCCAGCAT